>NZ_LANI01000026.1 GCF_000982415.1 Kiloniella litopenaei | reverse complement strand
CCAGAGGGTCGGAGGTTCGAATCCTCTCTCCCCGACCAATTATTCAAAAAAGAATAATTGACCACAAAGACCGCCTTTGAGCGGTCTTTTGTCATTTTGGCGCCCAGCACTTTGGAAAAGCCATTGTAACACTACAATGTCTGGCACTTCATTCTTTTCCTATACGCCCCTCTCTATACCAACTAAGCTTTTACCCAATTCATACCCCCGTGCTGGAGCCTGATATGTCGTTAGATCTCTTGTTGCTGTTTATTCCTGCAGCCTTTGCAATCAATATTTTGCCTGGCCCAAACAACATGCTCGCCATGACAAATGGTCTGCGCTATGGACTGTTTGATGCGATGATAGGTGGATTGGGCCGTCTGGCAGCCTTTGCAATCCTTATTGTGCTCACCGCCACGGGACTGGGCGCCATCTTGGCAGCCTCTACAACAGCCTTTTACGTTCTGAAAATCGGCGGCGCGATATATCTTGTTTATCTTGGCATTCGCTTGTGGCGCACAAAAACGGAGAATGCCGAAGCGATTGAAGGACAACAAAAATCAAAAGCCTCTCCCTATGCCATTATTCGACAGGAATTTCTGGTAGCAATCAGTAATCCCAAAGCAATCTTGGTTTTCACAGCCTTCTTCCCTCAATTTATTGACCCTGTTCTTCCAATATTACCTCAGATAGCAACAATGGGTATCACCTTTGTACTTCTCGAAATTATCGCCTTATTCCTTTATGCAATCTCGGGAAAACAGCTTGCTTTTCTGACCAGAACGCAAAAGGGGCAAAAAATGATGAACCGGACCAGCGGATCGTTCCTCATTGCTGCTGGCGGTCTTCTGGCCACATCAAGTAAATAGAGTTATCTCATCCCCAAAACCTTATTAAACACCAGAAAGTGCCGGAAATATCCGGCATTTTTCTTATTCAGTACAATTTATTTTCACATACAGAGAATAAATACCAACGTTGAAGTGTCTTCTACCTACACGGATATTTTTAAATCTCTAAATTGAGGAAATGAAGGCAATGAAAACACTGCTAAAAACAATCGTCGCCGCAACGACACTTATAATGGTTTCTCCCCTTGCTGCATCTGCAGAAAATCTGGATGGTATCGTCACCACCAGCGAAACATCTCTGGGGGAAATTCTCGTTAACAACAACGGAATGACCCTCTACTCCTTTGATAAGGATTCAAGTGGGAAATCAGCCTGCAATGGCGGTTGTGCAAAAGCCTGGCCCCCTCTTCTCGCTTCATCTTCAGCTGCTGAACAAGGAAATTACACAAAAATTACCCGTGATGACGGGACGCAACAGTGGGCATATAAAGGAATGCCACTTTATGGTTGGGTGCAGGACAAAAAGCCCGGCGATGTCACCGGAGATAAATTCAAAGGCGTCTGGCATGTTGTAAAACCTTGATGCCCGAGTCTTAAACCATTATGGACGAGTTTCTTGATCAACGAAAAAGCATCCCCGCTGCCTCAGGCGATATGGCTTACACATTGGTTAAAGAATCTCGTCCCAGACTGCCAAGTTGATGACACCAAAACGAACTTTGTTATTCAACGTTGATGATAATGATATTGACCGCAATCAACGGATAAACAGCCCGACAACATCCACCTTTAGCTTTAGGCGAAAAATAACACCACTTTTCAAGACTTCACTAGGGACTTATTCACCAAGGCTGTTATAGTAATAGAAAAGCTATTGAAATTTATCGGGCTTCTTCACAAGTAAGAAGCTCTGTATTTCAGATATTACGTACAATGTTTATACACGTTCATAAGGAAGTGTCTCAATGACCGATTATCGTTCTGCCTTGGTCTATGTAATGGTTCTTACATCTGCATCTGACAGCGACATGACTGATTCAGAGCTGGCAACGATTGGTGAAATCGTAAAATTCCTGCCTGTGTTCAAAGGCTACAACCCGGAAGACCTTCCTATGGATTCCCGCGAATGCGCTAACCTTCTCGAGGGTGACGATGGTATTGATCGCGTCCTTGATAAAGTTGTCGCTGCGCTACCAGAGCATCTCAGAGAGACAGCCTATGCGCTTGCACTAGAAGTCGTTGCTGCGGATGGTATTGCCAGCCAGGAAGAATTACGTCTGTTGGAAATCCTACGTCATACACTTGATATCGAACGTCTGGCAGCCGCGGCAATCGAACGCGGTGCCCGTGCCCGCTATATGCATGCTTAGCATTTGAAAATTCTGAATTGATAAAAGAGAGGCCAACAACCTCTCTTTTTTTATTTCAAAAGAAACTTCACCTCCATGTCCCCGCACCCATATTTGAGATAAGGCATCCTTTTGTCTTTCTTGATCCCACAAAAGAAGGGGTCACACGTGCGGAAGGACAGGCACACACAAAATGCCTCTATCACTTGCCGATAAATTAACAAAGTAACCCATTATCTCGCCCCCGAGTTCCTCTATTAGGAAAACCTCTTAACAGGGCATTGACGATCTTGTGATTTCGCTATTGAAACCCATCAAAATCCTTATATAACACCTATTATAGAGCTATCGTTTTTGGCAGGCACTGCATGATATCCGACACACGACAACAAGATCGCCCCATTGCCCTTTGGCTTTTATTTTGCTGTGGAATGATTCTGGCGATGGCCGTCATTGGCGCCATTACCCGCCTAACTGAATCAGGGCTGTCAATCATGGTGTGGGAACCTTTCAAAGGCGTTCTCCCCCCCATGAACCAAGCTGAATGGGAACGTATGTTTGATATCTACAAACAAATCCCCGAATACCAGCAAGAAAACCTGGGTATGAGCCTGGACGAGTTCAAAAGTATTTTCTGGTGGGAGTTCATTCATCGCCTGTGGGGGCGGGCTATTGGTGTTGTTTTCCTGTTACCTTTTTTGTGGTTTTTGATTAGAGGACAAATCAGAAAACCACTCATTCCCCATTTAATCCTGATGTTTATTCTTGGCGGATTACAGGGAGGCTTGGGCTGGTACATGGTTGCCAGCGGTTTTGCCGACAGAACAGATGTCAGCCAGTACAGATTAACCGCGCACCTGTTAATGGCCTTTGCCATTTATGCCTATCTTTTCTGGATAGCCATTGGCTTGCTGTTCCCAATTCCAAGCAGAAACTCGGCCCTATCAAGTGCCAAGCTTCACATACCGCTTTACCTCACCCCCATACTCGTGACCATAACAATTGCTTCTGGTGGCCTTGTGGCCGGTCTCAATGCAGGCATGATTTACAATACCTTCCCCTTGATGGACGGGGAAATCATTCCCGATGCCTATCATGCGCTGGAACCATGGTATTTGAATATTTTTGAAAATATCGCAAGCGTACAGTTCAATCATCGGGCTTTGGCCATTACCACCTTCACCATTACCCTGGTTATATGGATATGGGCAGCTCTTTTACCTCGGTCTTCGGATCTAACACTTGCCATGAATCTTCTGCTCTTGAGTGCCGTCGTTCAGGTTATATTGGGTATAAGTACTCTTTTACTTGTTGTCCCCATCTCATTAGCAGCCATGCATCAGGCCGGTGGCCTCTTGTATCTTACCGCCAGTCTCTATGCGCTCTATGTTGTGCGCCGGGATAAAAATCCCGCTCTCTATTAAGGTTTATTGGATATGTCAGATTATAAATTTCAGGTCCACGATATGGACATCCCCGATGAACCGCTTGCCATCTCTGTTCTCACGGGCTTTTTAGGGAGTGGTAAAACCACCCTGCTGAAAGAACTTCTACAACATCCCGATATGGATGAGACTGCTGTCATTGTGAATGAATTCGGCGAAATCGGGCTCGATCATCTGCTGGTGGAAAGCTCCACAGAAGACATTGTTCTGATGAACAGCGGTTGCCTCTGCTGTACCGTTCGCGGAGATTTGGTCGAAACAATCAGAAAGCTGTACAAACAACGTTTGATACAGGAAGTGCCCGCCTTTAACCGTATTGTCATTGAAACAACCGGTCTGGCAGATCCAGCCCCAATTCTTCAGACATTAATGTCCGACCCTTTTTTGAGCGACCGCTTTAGACTGGATGGCGTTATCGTCACTGTTGATGCCATTAACGGCGCCGAAACTCTGACTAATCATCAAGAATCAGTCAAACAGGCAGCCGTTGCTGATCGCCTTCTCCTGACCAAAACAGATCTCTCCCAAGACAAGGATTTTAGTGACCTTCTGGCCCGCCTCAAAGACCTGAATCCTACAGCCAGTGTCTTCAAAACAGCAAAAGGGCAAATTGATCCTGCCCAGCTTTTCAACGCAGGTCTTTATAATCCTGAAACCAAATCGCTGGATGTCCAGAACTGGCTAAAAGCCGAAGCCTTTGATAACGAGCACAACCACTCTCACGCACATGATCACAATAACCACGGGCACGGACATGATCAGGGGCATGATCACGGGCACCATCACCACCACGGGCATGACCATAGTCACGACGTCAACAGACACGATGACAAAGTACATGCTTTCTGCCTGACACATGACAAGCCCCTCGACTGGGATCAGCTTAATTCATGGGTTGATATGCTGATCACGCTGTACGGCAGTAACTTACTTCGGATCAAAGGCTTGCTTAACATCGAGGGTGATAAGAACCCCATCGTTATTCATGGCGTTCAGCACGTTTTTCATCCCCCCGTCATGCTGGAAAACTGGCCAGATTCAGATCGCCGATCAAAAATTGTTTTTATCGTTAAAGACCTGAAAAAGGAAATGTTCGAAGATACCTTTAAAGCCTTTATGGAACAGAGTGAAGATTTGATCTAGAGGGATAGCCCTGAGTTAACCGGCAACAGTCTTAAGATTACCCGCGCCTTCATGGTTACACCATCTAAGGAAATCTTCAGCAGGCATCGGTTTGGCAAAGAAATACCCCTGTGCTTCTTCGCACCCCCGTTCCTTGAGGAATAACATGTGGGATTTTTCTTCTACGCCTTCGGCCAAGACTTTTGTTCCCATAGCATGTGCCATGGATATGATTGCTGCTGTGATAGCCGCGTCATCCTGATTTTGGTCTAGTTTCAAAACAAACGACTTATCAATCTTTAACTTATTTACCGGGAATCTCTTTAGGTATGAAAGCGAGGAATAGCCGGTACCAAAGTCATCAATCGCCAAGTGTACCCCGAGTTCAGCGAGACTATTCAATATACGATCAGCTTCTCTAAAGTCGGCCATAATTGCGGTCTCGGTAATTTCTAGCTCAAGGCATCCCGGACTGACCTGGGTAAACTCCAGAACTTCGGCGACCTTATGGACAAAATCAACCTGTCTGAATGAAATAGCAGACAAATTAACTGCGACACGAATACCTGGCAAAATATTTTGCCACTCTTTTGCCTGTGTACAGGCGGTTGTCATAACCCAATCGGTGATTGGGTCTATTAACCCTGTTTTTTCAGCAATAGGAATAAAGCGATCTGGGCTAACCATTCCATCGCTGCTATGCCAACGAATAAGAGCTTCAGCCCCGATTAAACGCCCTGTCTGTAGTTCGATCTGAGGCTGGTAATAAAGTTCAAATTCATCTTTATCCAACGCAGCCCGAAGCAGGTGCTCAATTCGGCTGCTTTCTTCAAGATTCTTTTTTAAACTGCTGTCAAAGAATGTGTAGGTCGACCGTCCCTTATGTTTCGCCTGATAGAGCGCCATTTCAGCATGCCCCAAAAGCTCAGTTGCCGTTTCCCCATGTTCTGGACCAATCGCAATCCCGACACTACATCCTGAATAAACTTCTTTGCCACTTAAGAAAAAGGCTTTCCCCATCCGCATCAAGAGCCGCTGAGCACAATATTCCGCATCAACTTTTTCTTCGACAGGTAACATCAACGCGAATTCGTCTCCCCCCAATCGAGCCAGATGCGCGCCGGGGATTAATTCTTCTTTGAGTAGATCCGCAATTTTACGAAGAAGCTGATCCCCCGTTTCATGACCAAAGATGTCATTCAGGTCCTTGAAGTGATCCAGATCCATTACAAGAACAGCACAATATTGCTTTTTCTCACTGGGATCATCATCTTCGTAGATCTCAGTCCCTCTAAGAAGGGTTGGGTACTGATCAACAGCATGCACAAACTGGATACGATTACCAAGGCCTGTTAAAGCATCATGATAAGTCATATGTTCCACAGTTTTTTGCGCTTCAATCCGTGCCTTGATTTCCTTTGAAAGCTCTTGTGTGCGCTCTGCTACCTTTTTCTTTAAGACCCCCTGAATACGCAGCAACTCTTCCTGTCGCAACAAAAGATCATTGATATCCTTGGCTTCGATTAGATAGGCACTTCGGCCCCCATGTCGGAATTTAGAGACAAACATTTCAACACGCAGCTCGCCCCCCTTTAATCCTATTAGCTTTAAGGGAAAAGCCTGTGTTTCAGCTGATAAAAGCTTAAAATCCTTGTTAAAAACTGACTTATAATCAGGATGGACAAATCTTGAAAACACCTCGCCGAGGACATCATCTTCTTTTTCTCCCTCGAGCAATTTTAGCCCTGCGGGATTCATGTAGCTGATACCTTTATCGTCACAGATACACAGGAAAGACAAAGCCGCATCTTTCAAAATTCGCTGTGACATCTCGCTTTCGACAAGAGCTGCCGCATTTTTCTTGGCAAGAGAGAAATCCTTACCATAGAGAATAATGGTGTTCTGTTCAGCCTCAACAACAGAATCGGCATAAAACATAATCTCATGCTTACTATTGTTGAAGCCAATAACTTTTAGAGGGAAATCTGTTTTTCCAGTTTCTAATAATCCTTGCCAAATCTCGTTAAACACCTCGTGATATTCGACGTCAATAAGATCAATAATAGGTAAAAAATTATCATTGTCAGAATTATCATAACCAAGCATGTCGCATCCCGCTTTGTTGCAGAAAACAACACTCTGGCCTCGCACCAAAAGCGCAAGATCGGGCAGAGCATTCAGGATTTGCTTGATATCTGTATTCAAACTTTATTCATGACCATCACAGAAATAGTCATCCATTCCATTGTACAAAAAACCACTGTCAGAGCAGTTTTGGTAACTTGAGAAAACCACTCCGTTTCATTCTCTAAACTAACAAAGTGACTCTTACTGGAATGTAAAGATTAGGATTATTTACTGCTTTTTTTTACACGAAATATTACTTTGTCTTTCCTGGCTCTATTCAGGATGTTTTTTTGACCCGCGATCTCTGAAATATTTGATCAAGAAATTAATCGCAACGATAGGTAAAACCAGTCCCGCACCCAAAAGTATGTAATGCCCGCCCCAATCAATTAATTCAGCGGTAGAATCGACGACCTTCTGGAAGTTATCAACAACCCAGTTCAAAAGCCCCAACGCATCTGTATTGAAAGCAGCAAGAACCACCCCGACAACAAAACAAAGAAGTATGATCTGAATAATGCGGCCAACCATGTTATTCCCCACGTAATCGGTCACCTTGAAAGGGGCTTCGATTTATAATCAAGTTCATTAAAATACAGTAGAACAGGTATTTTCTAGAATCCGGCAGCTCTTAGGGCAAGAACAATCAACACAAGGACAAATCCACGCCGAGATGAACAAAGCTTTTATAAAAACAATAAAGGCGTTGTTTTCTTGAAAACAACGCCTTGTAACATGAAGCCTAAAACTGGGTAACATCAGGCCCCAAAATGGCAAAAATCAATTATTTTTGATTTCCCAATAGTTTCCAGACTGTCGGCAACAATAATGAAGCCAAAGCCAGTTTGACTGCATCACCCATAAGGAAAGGCAACATGCCCCATTCCAGAACAGGCTTATCCCAGCCAACAAGGGAACCAAGCCAAAGCAAACCAAAACTATAAATCACAGCATTACCAATGATCATGGCAATAGCCGTTGAGATATAATTTCGATCCCATCCCTTTTCTGCCAACCAGCCAAGTAAAACAGCCGCAAAGAAGAAACCAAGAAGGTAGCCCCCGGTTGTCCCCATCATATAGGCAAGACCTAGCCCTTTGTCAGGCGTACCAGAAAAGACCGGAAGTCCCATCGCGCCTTCAAAAAGATAAAGCATGATTGTCAGGCCACCAAGGCGCCAACCATAAGCCATGCCGATCATAAAGACCACGGTGGTTTGCATGGTCATTGGTACGGGATAAAAAGGAATTTGAATCTTGGCCGACGCCCAAAGAGCGAGGGACCCGACAAACACCATCAACATTTTTGTAAAAAGGTTAGAATAAGAACCCACAAGTTGCTGGCCCAACGTCGGATGAGCGGTCTGTACCGAGAGCATCAATATGCCTCCTGCAAAATAAACAAATAGTTGTTATCGAATTCTATTAGAAGAAATAAGAATCGACAAATTCAATTGAACTCTACCAAGCGTGCTCTCAAGAAGAAAGTTGCAATTCTGCAGGTACAGGTTGGGTATATGACAACAGTACCTGCAATTAAACGTTACACAGTTAAAAAATGCTGCCCCGACTATTTTCAGGCACCCAACCTAAGGCACGTATAAGTTTTTTTCGCCTAACCGCCAGATAGGTTGATGTCCGGGTAATCTGTAATAATGCCATCCACCCCCATTTTGATTAACCGCGAAAAATCTTCTGGATTATTAACAGTCCAAGGAATGACTTTCAGCCCCTCTTTATGTGCTTCTTGTACCAATTCTGGTGTTAGCTCACGATAAAAAGGAGACCAGACGCTTCCACCGGCAGACTTGACCATTTTTGGAATACTTCCTGCATAGTCATCAACATCAAAACCAGCAGTCCAACCACTGGTTCCCTTTTGTCCAACAGCAATATTATCCAGCCACTTTTGTTGAGCGCTTAAATAAACCGTCGGAATGTCCGGTGCCCGTTTCTGTACCAGTTGAAGCGTACGCCAATCAAAAGACTGGATTGTTACCCGATCCCACATGCCATGTTTATTGATAACCGCCAAAAGTGCCCCGACGAAAGCCTCTGGATTAACTGTCATATCCGGTGCTAACGGATTTATTTTAGTTTCAACATTAAACCGTACATTGTTGTTACCTGACTTTGTGACCAGATCAAACAAATCAGATAACCTGGGAATAGATTGAAATTCTTCAGACTTTTGTTGCGCAAACCTTTTGGCGTACTTTGATCCGGGTTTAAGCGCACCCACATTAAAACTGGCTAGATCCTGATAAGTCATCGCCTTCAAAACAAGGGACTTGGCCTCAACCCAGTTCCCTTTGGTGTCTCGTGCGATATCAGAATTCAAATAAGGATCATGATGTATAACCACAACACCATCCCGGGTAACACCCGTATCAAGTTCCAGGGTTGTCACCCCAAGCTCCAGTGCTTTGGAAAAACCAGCCAACGTATTTTCCGGCGCCAATCCACGCGCACCGCGATGCCCCTGTAAATCAAAGTTCTCTACCACACCAAGATCAGTAAATCGTTTTGAAATATTTTCTGCCACAACCGGTTGCGTAAGCCCAAAAACGGCAAGGATTACAAAAGCCCTGCTTATCACCTGTCTTAAAGTCATTAACTATTCCCCACTGGCTGCCCGATTGGCTTGCTATCATCAAAGTTGAGAACCAAAACCTGACGTGTCAGGGGCGCAACCTTCATCGATCCCATATTGCGTGGATCAATCCAGATTGCCTGTTCAATTTCTGCCTGTGGCCCAACAGAGGTATCACTTTTAATATAAAAAACATCTGCTTCTACAGAAGCATGTTCTTCATTTGCCGCCGGTGCCGTAAACTTACCCAAAAAACGACAGTCCGCCCGATCAAAGGTAAAACCAAGCTCTTCGCCAAGTTCACGTTCCAGAGCAGCCAACGGCTCTTCCCCATGTTCAATCTTTCCGCCCGCCTGCATAAAAAAAGATGTGCCCCGTTTTCTAACAAGAAGCATTTTACCATGCCGATTACCGATCACAGCTGCCGCAATCCTGATTACTTCTGACGTTTCATTGTTATTTTCTTGGGAACTCATCAAGGAACTTTCTTTTATAAAATAATCAAGCCAAAGAACTTCGGTAACTGACTAATTGGAGCGGGTGAAGGGAATCGAACCCTCGTATGCAGCTTGGGAAGCTGCCGTTCTACCATTGAACTACACCCGCTATAGCAAGGCGCCAGATTGGCACATATAAGATCATTAGTGGTATCCTTTGCCCGATAATATGACAAGATATATGTGACGTGCCTCCATTACTTTTAGCAAACGAAACAGCTAATATTTTTTAGGGTAAAATTTTACTTTTTGCGCTCTTGACGTCAAAGAAAGCCTTCCTAAATGTTGTCTAGCGGGGGCTGATATCAGACCCGCAACATAGGCCTTAATGGCCGTTTGTTATGATCACATTGCTTTTAGGAGGATGTCGTTATGACACGTTATGATCTATCACCGCTTTTCCGTTCAACAGTCGGGTTTGACCGCCTGGCACGGATGCTGGATGAAATACCAGACTATAAAGACAATAGCCTGAGCTATCCGCCCTATAACATTGAAAGCGTCAACGAAGACCAGTACAGAATCACTATGGCTGTCGCAGGTTTCACCCAAGAGATGCTCAATATCAGTTTTCATGAAAACATGCTTCTCGTTTCAGGGGAAATCCCCCAAACCAAAGAAGAGCGTAAATATTTGCATCACGGCTTGAGCACCCGAAAATTTGAACAAAAATTCCAACTTGATGACTATGTCAAAGTTGAGAATGCATATCTTAAAGACGGCTTGCTCACCATTGATCTCATCCGTGAAATTCCGGAAGAAAAGAGACCGCGTACGATTGAGATATCCCAAGGGCAACCCGCGAATTTGCTGGGTAAAGCTAAAAAAATAATTGAGGGAACAAAGAATAAAGCCGCGTAACCCCCTTACGCATTAGTTTATCTGTTGCCTCTCGCAAGCGTCGGGATCATCCCCGACGCTTGTTTTTATCTCACAACAAGCCCCAAGCTTTTCCTATTGAGGTAAAACCCTCGTGATCACAGGTTCTTAAAGCTGACAAAGCTTGGTTTGATCTATACCTTTGCCTGAACTTTCTGAAACAGAACGAATCAGTTTCAACTGATTACGTAAATGAGGGCATCTATGGGGATCAAAAATACTTTCACTTCTGCGGTTCTTATTACAGGGCTTGTTTTCAGCGTGACATCACCACAAGAAGGTGTCGCCCAAGACCAAAGCCTTCCAACGCAAGACTGGGCAAAAATTGAAGCCAAAGCCCAAGGGCAAACCCTTTACTGGAATGCCTGGGGCGGCAGTGAACTTATCAATGAATATATCGCCTGGGTTGGCAAGCGGGTATGGGAAGACAATAAAATCACTCTCAAACACGTCAAGGTTACGGATACCGCAGATGTTGTCAGTCGGGTTCTGGCCGAAAAAACCGCGGGTAAAAATACCAAAGGCTCTGTAGATCTCGTCTGGATTAATGGTGAAAACTTTGCCTCTATGAAGAAAAACGGGCTTCTGTTTGGCCCCTTCACCGAAAATCTTCCCAACTATCGTTTTGTTGATGTTGAAAACAAAGCAACGACAACAACCGATTTCACAATTCCGGTTGATGGTCTTGAAGCCCCTTGGGGAATGGCGAAGTTTAACTTCATTTACGATAGCGCCCGTGTGGATAATACTCCCAATTCTAGCGCAGAACTCTTGATCTGGGCCCAGAACAATTCAGGGCGTTTCACCTATCCATCCCCCCCGGACTACTTGGGGTCTACCTTTCTAAAACAGGTTCTGGTCGAGACAGTTGACGATCCTGAAGTTCTGCGTAACGAAGTAACAAACGACGCTGAATTCGAAAAAGCAACATCAGCTCTGTGGAATTATCTTGATCAACTCCACCCAGCTCTCTGGCGCGATGGCAAACAGTTTCCGGCAAGCAGTTCAGCTCAACAGCAACTGCTAGATGACGGCGAAGTCGATATTCATCTCTCCTTCAATCCGGGGGCTGCTTCTTCTCTTATCAAATCCGGTGAACTGGCCCCAAGCGTGAGAACCTTTGTTTTTGACAAGGGAACAATTGGCAACACCCACTTTGTTGCCATCCCCTACAATTCATCCAGTAAAGAAGCAGCAATGGTTGTTGCAGACTTCCTGATGAGCCCGGAAGCACAGGCCCGAAAGCAGGATCCACAGTACTGGGGTGATGATACCGTACTTTCTATCGCCAAACTGTCGCCTGAAGATCAAAAAATATTTGCTAACATTGAATTGGGCGTTGCCACCCTGTCTCCGCAAGATCTGGGGCCGACCTTGCTCGAGCCACACCCAAGCTGGATGGAACGTATCGAAAAAGAATGGCTGACACGATACGGACAATAAGCTCTATTATCCGTATAAGCCGACGATAGCGTAACGCCATGGCAAAATCCTTCAGCTCAACTCTCAGCGTGCTTTTCAGTTTGCGCACTGTTCCCGTGTTGACGCTCATGGTTTTTCTGCTCCCCGTTCTTGCTGGCCTCTTCAGCACCATTTTTCCAGCCTTTGGATATCTGCCCGCCATCGGGCAGGTATCTTTCACGACGGCTGCATGGACACAGCTTTTTGCACATCCGGCACTCCCCAATGCCCTTCTGACATCTGTTAGCAGTGGAATAATCGCCACACTCCTGTCACTCATTCTATCGCTAACTTTTGTTGCCGCATGGCAAGGAACAAACTCTTTTAAGAGAGCACGTCAACTTCTTGCCCCAATCCTTGCTATTCCACATTCGGCGCTTGCCATCGGCCTTGCGTTCCTCATAGCCCCAAGTGGCTGGATTACGAGAACGATTTCCCCCTGGGCAACCGGATGGGAGCGCCCCCCAGACATTGCCGTTATTCATGATGAATGGGGCCTCTCTCTCATTCTGGGGTTAATGATCAAAGAAACCCCCTATCTTTTGCTGATGATCGTGGCTGCGTTGGATCAGTCACAAGCCAAGCAACGTCTGAAGCTCGCGAAAACCTTGGGATATCATCCCGTCTCAGCATGGATAAAGGGCGTACTGCCGGTTATCTACAAGCAAATTCGCCTGCCCATTTATGCCGTGCTGGCTTTCTCACTTTCCGTCGTTGATATTGCCCTTATCCTTGGCCCCACAACACCACCAACATTATCCATACTGGTTCTTCGATGGTTCAATGACCCTGATTTAAGCTATCGGACAATCGCCGCTGCCGGGGCGTTGCTTCAACTTGGTGTTGTTGTCGGCGTAATCTTTCTCTGGTGGGCGACAGAAAAAGCTGTCTCCCGGTTGACGAGACGCTGGCTAGCAAATGGCAAAAGATCCTTTGCAGAAACGCCTGTCAGGATATTTTCCAGAATATCGCTGAATAGTATTTTTGTTTTGTTTTTTGGCAGCCTGCTTGTCATCGTTTTCTGGTCCTTCACACGTCGATGGCAATATCCGGATTTTTTGCCCTCTGTCTGGAGCATCCAAAGCTGGGATCGTAATATAAACAACCTCTTGTGGAGCAGTTCTGCGACCCTGATCATCGGCCTGATTAGCTCTTTGATTGCGGTTATCCTTGTCATTGCATGTCTTGAGAATGAAAAACGCCGGAAAAAATCCGCCGGGACAGGAGCTTTATGGCTAGTCTATTTACCTCTTATGATCCCCCAGGTTTCCTTCCTCTTTGGCGTACAGGTTTTAACAATCAAGGCTGGGATAGATGCCACTTGGCTTGCCATGATCTGGGGCCATCTTCTCTTTGTTCTTCCCTATGTGTTTTTATCTCTGACCGATCCCTATCGACAACATGATGATCGCTATATTAAGGTTGCTCTTTCTATGGGGGTAAGTCCAACACGTGCTTTTTGGCGGATCCGGTTACCAATGTTGCTCAGGCCGTTGCTATTTGCCCTCGCAATCGGTTTTGCTGTTTCCGTTGCCCAATATCTACCCACTCTCTTTATCGGTGGTGGAAGGTTCTCCACACTGACGACCGAAGCTGTTAATCTTTCCGCGAGCGGTAACAGACGTATTATTGCTGTTTATGCCTTGCTTCAAGCCCTGTTACCCCTGTTATGTTTTGCTACTGCACTGGCTTTGCCGAATGTTATTTTCCGCAATCGCCGTACCCTGAGAGAACATTGAGCGAGATCATTAAGTGAGGACATTAAATCACGCCATGCAACAAAAAATCTTTCAGCAGGATGCAATTGCTGCAACGGCCCCTTCTCTCCATTTAAAAGAACTTGCGCTAAGTTTGCGAAGTCAGCAGCTCTTCTCAAAATTATCGCTGAGTATTTCGCCTGGGGAAATTGTCACCATAATGGGGCCAAGTGGTTGCGGAAAATCAAGTCTGCTTGCCGCTATCAGCGGAACACTGGAAAGAGATTTCGCACTTGAGGGGCAGGTTCTTCTGGATGAGCTAAATCTCATAAATCTGCCACCGGAAGAACGACACATCGGTATGCTTTTTCAGGAAGATCTTCTTTTCCCCCACATGTCAGTAAACGACAACCTAGGGTTTGGAATTCCAGCGCATATAAAAGATAAGAAAAAAAGGAATACTTTAATCGCTCAAGCGCTTGATGAAGCAGGACTATCAGAATTCGAAAATCGTGATCCAGCAACTCTATCTGGTGGACAACGCGCACGAATTGCTGTTTTGAGAACACTCCTCTCACAGCCGCGCGCCCTATTACTTGATGAACCTTTCTCAAAGCTTGATGCTGAACTCCGCGCCCGTTTTCGTAACTTTGTCTTTAGACATGCCCGAGCCAACAATCTGCCAACGCTTATGGTCACGCATGATCCGGACGACGCCCAATCTACGGGTGGTAAAGTTATTCAAATGTCCGATTTATAGAACCAATTTTCCAATGAAATTCTCGCATTATTTCCATGAATAATGCACAGAAGGGATTGCTTTCTGTTAATATATTTATATTAACAGTCGTCTAACAAAGTGATATGAGATTTTTTTAATAACAGAAATATTGTCTTGATTTTGCTCTTGCGGCAAAAACAAGATAAAAGCGGTCTCGTTTTGGGATAGCTTGGGAGCCAGCGTTCATGTATAGCCAGACAACCCGGTCTATAACGGTAACAGTAACACCGACTTTTCTTGAAGATCAGTCGTCACCTACTGATGACCATTATGTCTGGGCGTATCAGGTTCAGATAGAGAATACCGGCAACGAAGCCGTCACCCTGAAAAATCGCTACTGGCGTATTACTGATTCAATGGGACGTATTCAGGAAGTCAGAGGTGCAGGTGTCGTTGGCGAACAACCTCTCTTGAAACCTGGTGAAAGTTTTGAATATACAAGCGGTACACCTCTTTCTACTGCCTCTGGAATTATGTGTGGCAGTTATGAAATGGAAGACACAAGCGGGGAACTTTACGATGTACTTGTTCCACCCTTTTCACTGGACAGCCCTTACGAAATAGCGCGTCCGAACTAGAACAACTCTTCTATTGGTATCTCGGATCCGATAGAAGCTTTAAGGAATACAGTCCGTGAGTGACAAAGATAGCAAAGTCATCCGCCCTTCACGCGATGAAGCTCTGGCCGCTGTTGAAACCCTTTTGCGTTGGGCGGGCGACGACCCCACCCGCGAAGGTCTTTTGGGAACACCTGATCGTGTCGTACGCAGTTACGAAGAGTTTTTTGCTGGCTACAATATAGAACCTCGGGAATTACTTGAGCGTACTTTCGAAGAAGTCGAAGGATACGACGAGATTGTACTACTCCGGGACATCCGTTTTGAATCTCACTGCGAACACCACATGGCACCGATTATCGGTAAAGCACATGTCGCTTATCTACCCAATAACCGCGTTGTTGGCATCAGTAAGCTTGCTCGCGTTATAGAGGCCTATGCAAAACGGCTTCAGATTCAGGAAAAGATGACCGCACAAGTGGCCAATGCCATTAACGAGGTTCTCCAACCCAAAGGCGTTGCCGTTGTGATCGAAGCTGCGCACCAATGTATGACAACCCGGGGCGTTCATAAATCAGGCGTAACAATGGTAACCAGCCGTATGCTTGGTCTGTTCCGGACCAATCCATCTACAAGACGTGAATTCCTCTCACTCATTGGAAATCCTTCTTCTTCAGCGTCTTAAGAAATCGAAAAGTCCAAAGCCCCCATTAATCCGCAATGCGGATAGGGGGCTTTTGCATACCAATAGCTTTATTTTTCTGATACGCTCCCAGCAATTTCGCCCTTATGTCAGTTTCCTAATTGGAATAGATATAAGATCTTTTTGATGCCAATCTGGCGCCCCAATGGATTTTCCCGCTTTCGTTTCCGGGTGATTTTCATTGGTCCTGAAAACATTATTCGGCCAAAAGGTTTGAAGATGATCAAGTTCCGTCCCGTCGTCTTCGTCACAGGAATACTGCTTTCAATCATGGCCATTGCCATGATCATACCTGCCATCGTTGATGCAGCCGCCGGGCACCCTGACTGGCGCGTTTTCGCGACGTCTTCTGCCCTCAGCCTTTCGGTTGGCATATCAATGGTTCTGGCAACCAACGCAACCTGGACAGCCTTTAGTTTGCGCGAAGCCTTTGTTATTACGAACCTCGCCTGGCTGACGATCGCCATCGCCGGAGCTGTCCCTTTGGCATTTTCAGAACTGGAACTCAGCATCACCGATGCCTTCTTTGAATCCATGTCCGGGATCACGACCACAGGCTCAACAATTATTGTCGGGCTGGATGAAACACCCCCTGGAATTCTTCTCTGGCGTGGCATTCTACAATGGCTTGGCGGAATCGGTATTATCGTGATGGCCGTCGCCATTCTTCCCATACTGCAAGTTGGTGGTATGCAAATGTTCCGGGTCGAAGCTTTCGAGGCAGATAAAGTACTTCCCAAAGCCGCCCAGATTGCCGCTGCAATCGCGATTTTCTATGTCTTTATTACAATCGGCGCAGCAATCATCCTTTCTCTGTTAGGCATGAGTGGCTTTGATGCCGTTGTGCACGCAATGACCTCAATAGCGACGGGTGGATTTTCGACCTACGATGCATCGATCGGGCATTTTGAAGACCCTAAAATCCATTGGGCGATCAGCGGATTTATGGTTCTTGGCTCCATTCCTTTTATTCTCTACCTGCGCGTGATACGCGGGGATTTCAAATCTCTTATCAAGGACAGTCAGGTAAAAACTTTCCTGATTATCCTTGGGTTATCAATTGTGCTCATCACCTATTGGCTGGTTGCGGACAATGGCTATTCTTTTGCTACGGCATTACGACTTTCAGCCTTTAACGTCATCTCCCTCATGACCGGTAGCGGCTTTACAACCGCAGACTATGGCTTGTGGGGTGGCTTTGCCCTCGCCTTGTTATTTATCCTGATGTTTGTCGGTGGGTGCGCAGGCTCCACGACCTGTGGCATTAAAATATTTCGCCTGCAGGTTCTCTATTCAACTGCCGAGGCACAGCTCAACCGTTTGATCCAACCCAACGGTATTTTCTTTCCGACCTATAATGGTAACCCAATCCCGGAAAGTGTCTCAGACTCAGTCATGAGCTTCTTCTTCCTCTTTGCCGTCAGTTTTGTCTTGCTTGCAGCAGGATTAGGTTTCTCGGGATTGGATTTCATCACTGCTATTTCAGGCGCGGCAACTGCAATTGCAAATGTTGGCCCTGGCCTTGGGGAAACCATTGGCCCCGCCGGAAACTTTCAACCTTTACCCGACAGTGCCAAATGGCTCATGTCAGCAGGGATGCTCCTTGGACGACTGGAACTCTTCACTATTATGGTGATGATCCTCCCCCGGTTCTGGCGTGGCTAACCAAGATACAATACAGGAAAACCAGCCCGCTCAAAGGTTATCAAGGTCTCTCTCTTCAGCGTGAAAGCAAACCATTTTCAATGGCATAGCGCGTTAGACCAGCGGTTGAGCTTATATCCAGCTTTCTTTTGATGTTCTTACGGTGTGTTTCCACTGTGCGCACACTGATATCCAATTCCAGGGCAACGTGCTTGTTACTTTTGCCTTCTGCCAGTAACAACAAAATTGTTTGTTCCCGCGTGGTCAAAGGCCCTTCGACATCACTATCCTGATAAGACATCAGAATTTTAGAAACACCAGAACTAAAATAAGTTCCCCCTAAATGCACAGCTTCAATAGCAGCAACTACTTCTTGCGAAGGAACATCTTTGAGCACATAACCACGCGCCCCATACCGTAGAGCGCTTGATATATATTCACGATTATTATGCATGCTCAGGATAAGGAGTTTTATCTCTGGATACTTTTCAGCAAATATTTCTGTCGCGTCCAGCCCGTTCAATTCCGGCATATTAATATCCATCAGGACAACATCCGGCCTCAGCCCTTCGGCCTTTGCCAAAGCTTCGGCCCCGGTCGTGGCCTCGCCAATTACTTCGATGTTATCGTAAAGTTCCAGACAGGATCGCAGGCCATCCCGAACCAAAGGATGGTCGTCACACAGCAGAACAGATATTACTGTTTTTTTATTCGTCATGATTTGACCTCGGCCTCTGTCCTCAAAATACCTTTCGGCAGTGTCGCAACGATCCTTGTGCCTGATGAGGAAGACGTAATTTCCAACTCACCACCATGATGCTCCATGCGCTCTTGCATATTACGTAGCCCAATACCTGCGAGTGGGTCTTTTCGAGTATTCAACCCCTGAATATCAAAACCGGAACCATTATCAACGATATCTAATGTTACAATGCCATGATGTGCCGCCAAGTTAAGTGTGACAAGATCCGCATTTGCATGGCGTTCAATATTTGTCAAAGCTTCCTGAGCAACCCTAAACAATGTTGTTTTTGCATCCTTTGGCAGCAAGTTCCGGAAAGTGACAGTACTTATTTTAACTTTAATGTTCGTTCGCTCGGAAAATTCATGGGCCAAACTCTCCAAGGCTGGGGACAAGCCCAGATCATCTAACAGGCTTGGCCTTAGATCCCGGGAAATACGCCGGACTTCGTTAATGGCAATGTTCAAGGCGTTTGCCCCTTTTTCAATTGCCCCGGCGACCCCCTCGGTATCTTCAGTTATACGTTGTGCTTTTTTCAACGCTATTTCATGCGCATACTTTATTGAAACAAGAATTTGGCTAATTCCATCATGAAGCTCTCGGGCAACACGCCCTCTCTCTTCTTCCTGTGTTTCTATAATGCGCTGTGTAAGATCTTTTAACTTTCCATCCGCAACGCGCCGCTCATGAAGGTTTATGGCAATCCCAGTTACAAAAACACCACCAAGCGCGGTGAAGGTGATAATCAGAATAATGACAGATGTTTCCCGAATACGTTCTTCAACTTCCAACTCAAACTCAGCCACCTGGGCAATAACATCATCAATATAAAGCCCCGTTCCCAACATCCAGTTCCATTTATCAAGTGCAACTGCATAACTGATTTTATCCCGAATCTCTCCGGTAGAGGGTTTCGCCCATAAGTAACGATGAAAACCACCACCCTCTTGTGCCCTGAAAATCAAATTCTGAATGACAAGATTACCCGTGGTATCTTTTAGCTCCCACCAATTTTTGCCTATCAATTCGGGTTGTTTGGGATGGACAAGATTTGTGCCTTCAAAATCATACACAAAGAAATAACCATCCTCACCATAGGTCAGGGTTTTCAGTATCTCATTAACCTGTCTTTTTGCTTCGGAATCATCTGCCAAGGCAGGTTCATAAATATGCCGAATTGATGTCTGAGCCAGACTTAAATAATTTAACAGCTCCAATTTCTTGGCATTCAGCATATTTCGCTCAAATGCCGCGATTTCATCATTGGATAACCGTTGTGTTTGATAGGTTACCAAAATAGAAATAGCCGAAATCGCCAAAATCAAGGGAACGGTTGCAAGCAAGAGCACTTTCTGCTTTAAATTCATAACCTTATTTTCCGTTCACCTTGAAACATTACGGGATATTTGCATTAAATTCTGACTATAGCATGCTACTTTTTGCTTTTCTCTCAGTATTAGTTGGTATTTTCGTCCCCCCACAAAACGTGATTAACTACCGACTGCTGCGAATATAAATCCCGGACTGTTCCTGATAGACAGTCCCCAACAATATACAGCACAATCAAGCCGTCAAAGAAGCGGCGTCATAATAAAAACAAGAAATCTTGCAAGTTTGAGATTATTCTTTCTAACCGGAGGCAATTTTAATGAATCGTAGAAAGTTTCTAAC
>NZ_LANI01000025.1 GCF_000982415.1 Kiloniella litopenaei | reverse complement strand
AATTGCGAGGACTTTGTCAGCAGTCTGAGCCCGGCGAGCTCTATCGCCGGGCTTTTTCTTTTGTCTATAAATCGCCAAAATTAACTAATCAACAACCTGGGTCACCTTTTCTTTAAGAGAGGCTGCGACCTGTTGAAAAATTTCAGGCCCATCGCCCGAGATTTCATTCTCAATCACAGACCGCATCGCTTTGAGGTGTGCTTCATAAAGTTTGGTTGTTGATTGATGAAGTTCTCTCTGTGCCACTTGATGCTTCAGCAGCATGTAAAAACTGTCACCAAGTCGTGTCATAAGGGGAAAACCAAAACTGGTTCCTTGCCCCTTCATATTGTGAACAATACACCGCGCCTGATCCATCGCTTCAAATGTTCTGTCCGAATTCTGTTCAATATCACTCAGAATCTTCTCCAAAGTAGAGAAGTCTTCTTCTATCCCGGATCGATAAAGCTCGAGAAGTTCAGCATCTGCATAATTTGTTTGGCTTGTTCCAGACACTTCAACACCCTTCACATGGTAATGTTTTTAAATAACAGAACGTGGTTACATGGGTTTACGGCAACAAACTTACGCGCACACAACACTCAAAAAGTGTGAAAACACCAAATTATACACGCATAATATATCATAACATCTTAACAAACTCTTTTTGACCAACCACGGCAGACTTGGCTATAAGCCAAGCATGGATTCGATCACCCCTCAAATAGCATCTGCACAAGATATTCTTAGTCGTATTTTCGGATACAACAGCTTTCGTGGCGACCAGGAAGCTGTCATTGATCATGTCATTGATGGTGGTGATGCGCTTGTCTTGATGCCGACAGGTGGCGGTAAATCCCTATGCTATCAAATTCCGGCCCTGTGCCGTTCTGGCCTAGCTATTGTGGTCTCTCCCTTAATTGCCCTCATGCAGGATCAAGTTACTGCGCTTCAACAACTTGGTGTCAAAGCTGCCGCCTTAAATTCTACTCTTCCCTATGGCGAGATACTTGCCATTGAACGGGGCATGAGATCCGGCGAGCTGGATATGGTTTATGTGGCCCCGGAAAAACTTCTCACTGATGGTTTTCTAAACCTTCTAGATCAGTGTGACCTGTCGCTTTTTGCCATTGATGAAGCCCATTGTGTTTCACAGTGGGGACACGATTTCAGACCAGAATATCTGCAACTCAGTCTTTTAAAAGAGCGCTTTCCCTGGGTTCCCCGGATAGCGCTAACGGCAACCGCAGACGGACCAACCAGACAGGATATCAAAGAGCGCCTTCATTTAAGTGACGCCCGCGCCTTTGTTGCCGGATTTGACAGACCGAACATTCGTTACAAAATTGGCCTGAAAGCCGCCCCAAAAAAACAGCTGACTGATTTACTGGAACGCGAACATGCGGGACAGTCCGGTATCGTCTATTGCATGTCCAGAAATAAGGTCGAGGAAATCGCTCAGTCCCTGAGTGAAAAGGGTTTCAATGCCTTGCCCTACCATGCAGGTCTTTCCAAAGACATCAGGGCGGGCAATCAGGATCGTTTCCTCAAGGAAGATGCCGTCATCATGGTTGCCACTGTTGCCTTTGGCATGGGCATAGACAAACCCGATGTTCGCTTTGTCATTCATCTGGACCTACCCAAAAGCCTGGAAGCCTACTATCAGGAAACAGGGCGCGCAGGACGCGACGGCCTTCCGGCAGAAGCCTGGATGATCTATAGCATGAACGATGTCGCCCGGCTTTATCATATGGCGTCACAATCCGATGCACCCGAAGCACAAAAGCGGATTGAAAACAGAAAACTGGAAGCCTTGTTGGGCTTTTGTGAAACAACGAGATGCCGCCGTCAGGTGCTGCTGGAATATTTTGATGACAACCCAATAGAACCCTGTGGTAATTGCGATACATGTCTAACACCGGTTGAAAGCTTTGACGGAACAGAAGCCGCGCAAAAAGCACTCTCGACCGTCTATCGTACGGGACAGATTTTTGGCTCGGCTCATGTCATCGATGTACTTTTGGGCGCAAAAACCGAACGCATTGAAAAATTGGGTCACGACCAATTAAGCACCTTTGGTATTGGCAAAGAGTTTATAAAGCAGGAATGGCGATCGATCTTCCGTCAACTGGTTGCATTGGGTTATCTGAAGGTGGATATGGAAGGACATGGCTCTTTCCAACTCGGCGAAGATTGCCGCCCGGTTTTACGGGGCGAGAAAACAGTGTGGTTCCGCCGCGACCCGGCAAAGAAAACCCGTGCATCACTTCGCAGTCATTATAAGAAGTCATTTGGCCCGGCTGCGACGATTGACGATCCAAACGACGAAGCACTGTTCCAGACCTTAAGAGCAAAGCGCCTTGAACTGGCCAAAGATCAGGGTGTCCCCCCCTATGTAATCTTTAATGACAAGACTCTTCTAGAAATGGTCATGGCACGCCCGGTTGATCTGGGCGATATGGCAAAGGTTCCGGGCGTGGGTAAACGTAAACTCGAACGTTATGCCGACATCTTCCTAGAGGTAATCAACGAAAACAGGTCATAATTTACAACTATTGTGACCCGTTTTTGATGATCAAAAATCTAATCATTTTTAACTGCATTCTCGACCTTGATCACTTCCTCTTCAGAAGAAGAATCTTCTTCCCAGAATGCGGGGCCGTCTTCCAGGATATCGGACTCGGTGTCTTCATCACCAACAGTGATATCAGATCCATCACCCTCAGCCTCGGCGATAACTTCTTCGTACCACTCTTCGCCTTCTGGGGTCATCGCGACAACCATTGTCGATGATTCCGCAGGCACCGCGATATAATCACCCTGTTCCTCAATCGGAACAGAACTACGTTGTGTCATCCGGAACACGCCAAAAGCCACAATCATCAACAACGTCAATGACATACTATAGACAAAGGCGTTAGGCCCCAACTGCCCCATCAAGAACGTGCTGATAATCGGTCCAACAATTGCCCCAATGCCCCCAATAACAATCAGGGCACTCGTGGCTCCCACAATCTCAGACGCGTCCAAATAGTCGTTGGTATGCGCAATCGCCAATGAATACAAAGGCAAACAAAGTGCACCAAATAAAAAAGCACTACCCAGAAACCATACTGTTGCTTGAGGGCCAGAGAAAAAGCCCATTGATAAGGCAATTAATCCAGCAAGAAGGGCCACAACGATTAGAACCTTACGTCTATCAAAATGGTCAGAAACCCGGCCAATCGGCCATTGTAATGCAACCCCGCCAATAGACATCGTTGCCATAAAAACAGAGATATCAACCGTATCCATTTCAAGTTCTTTGGCATAGATTGCACCTGCGCCAAAAATTTGTGCCTGCACAACGCCAACCCCAAACGCGCAAACAAACCCCAATGGAGAAATTTTAAAAAGCCGCTTGAGACCAACAGGTGTTGGAGATTCAAATGTTGGAACCTGTGCAACCGTAAGAGTTGTTGGAATAAGCGCCAGGGAAACAAGCACTGACATTAAAATAAACGGCAAGAAGCTACCGGGGTCAGAAATATTAATCAAAAGCTGTCCTAGTCCCATAGCGCCATACACAACGACCATATAGATAGCCAATAACTGTCCACGGGTTTCATTGGTAGAGCTGTCATTCAACCAGCTTTCAGCAACGATATATAAACCAGCAAAACAAAATCCGGTAATTAGGCGCATCGCCCCCCAGGTATAGGGATCAATAAAAACAGCATGTAACAAAGCCGATGCAGAAGACAGAGAAGCCAATGCCGCAAAAACACGAACATGCCCGACATTGGCAAGAACCTTAGGCGTCACAAATGATCCAGCAAGATACCCGATAAAATAACAGGTCATCACAGCACCAATTGATTCGGTCGAGAACCCTTCGATAGATCCACGTACACTCAACACTGTACTTTGCAAGCCATTGCCCAGCATAAGAAAAGCAATACCGAGCAAAAGTGCCCACGAATTAGTGATGGCTGATAACATTTATTATTCCCTTAGGCACCAGGTACCAAAATCCATTCCCACCACTAGAGAATATTTATTAAGATAATTCTACCTTAGTTGCGACTTTTCGTTTCTCTGTTCGCCACTTGAACGGGACAAAGTGCAAATAGGTCCTCATTTTACAAAATTTAATGATTAATCTTTCCGTCCCGAAAATGGTCGTGATTCATAATGGCGGCTGATGTCCAATTATCGGCCACCATCTGAAACGTGCATTTAGATGCTCTTATTTAAGCAAAGGGTGCTTCCAGACCTTCTTGCTCAAAAGTTCGCAATACAGCCGGGTGCTTGCTTATCAATTTGATGTGCTTTCCCAGGTGTTTCATCTCACTTGGCTTTGTGGAGAGAAAACGCCCCCAGCGACAAAGCATCAAAAGATAAAAGTCCAGGAATGAGACCGCTTTACCCATCATATAAGGGCCTTTTTTTGCTAGCTGAGCTTCGACAATTTCAAAATAACCGATAAGGCGCTGCTCGGCTGCCTCTTTAATAGCCTGTGCGTCTGACGAATCACTGCTATAACGTTCAGAATAATAATAAACCAGAAATTCAGTCTGGATCGTATTGGTCAAAAACATCAACCATTGATAAAACTTGGCGCGTTCCGGCGTGGCAATATCAGGGGCCATACGACCTTCGGGGTGTCGATCCGCAAGGTGTAAACAAATCGCCGCAGTCTCTGAGATAACCATAGCACCGTCTTCAAGCACAGGAATACGTCCAGAAGGGTTCAAGGCAAGATATTCCGGACTTTTATGGGCCTGCTTGTTACGGTCCACATAGACCAGTTCATAGTCAACACCCAGCTCTTCCATCAACATATGCGGAGCAATACTGGCGTTGCCTGGAAAATAGTGCAGTTTATACATTAGAAGCTATTCCTATTCTGAAATATCACCTGTTGACAGCTTGTTGTCTCGGCTCAAAATTTGTCAACGAAAGCGACAAAACCAATCAACAAAACTTGGCGACAGCAAAAGGTCACAATGAGGCTTTAAATTTCTATATTAGACATCTGTCATCAATGCTTTTCGGTCAAGATATAACTGTTATAAAAAAAGCGATCCATGCACACAAAACTGTGAATTAGTATCAGTTAAACAATCATAGGATTCAAAGTTCACAAAAATCACACAAATTGCAGAGTAAATGCCCTCTATTTGAAAGGAATTGGTAAGGATTAGTACCTAGAATCATTGGTAGTTCATAAGATTAGGTACAAATGCAGTAGATGATAGAAAACCGCCAATATAAAAGGTATGCCGCCGGGGACAACGCCTCATTAGGCATTGATGGTTCTTGGCATCCTTGCTCCGTTCAAAACCTTTCAGGAAATGGCCTTTTTCTGGAAACCTTTTGCCGTCCGCCGATTGGTACTGTTGTCGAGTTGGATTTAAGTAGTTTGGGCAGGTATTCAGGCACAGTTGTCCGGCATGCCTGGGATGGTGTCGGTATTCAATTCAGAGACGGTCATCCCCATACCCCCCCAGTCCACGACCATCGTCAAGGGGCCCTTTTTACCAATATCTAAAACAGGAACATTCTTTGCTGTTATGTTTCAGCCTATAAGGTTTTAGGGAACATAAAATCCATTAATAAACTTGTTATTCTAGGCGGCTGGCTTTCTGTTTTTAAGCTTCAAGGCCGTGACCTTGTACACATCCAGGCCTGTAATACTTGAAATTTCACGAATAGATAACTCTGTTTCTCTCAACAGGACTGCAGCATGAATTTTAGGGGGCATGCCACGCGGTTTTCTGTTTCTGACTTTTACAGGGCTTCCCAAAGATTTTTGAGGCTTGTCGTCTTTTGCCAGACCGCGTTCATAGGCTGCTTTTAATGCGGCTTCGTGACGGGCCTTTTCTTGTGCCAGGTGGGAATCCATCAAATGAAGAGAATTGGCAAAAACGCGTTCAGTCGCCGACATACTATAAGAAGCCCGACGCGCCTTTTGTTTAGGTTCGTCTCTCGGGCCACCTTCTGCAGCTTCTTCCAAAGACATATTATGTTTTGCGGCCATGCGTTTAGCCGCAGCAAGAGCATTCTCTCTTTCTCCGTCATAAGGGCTTAGGGCCGCAACCTGAAGAAGATTGTGGAACCTGATACGCTCTGCTTCTGAAAATCCCTCACTAATGGTCTTAATTCCCTTTAATTTATTTCCAAGCTGCCCAGTATACGCCAATTCTGGCTCTTAGGCAGTAAATTTCATTTATTTGCTTTTACTTTGTTTGATTTTTTGGTTTTGAAGCTTCAGCACGCTTTGGCTGTTTCACTGGGTACTTCCCTTTCCCTTCGATCACATTAAGCAATAGAATAAAGGGGATAAAAAATATCCACATCAAATAGTAAAAAATCTTAGCCAAAGACAATTCTTCCCATTTTATTCTGCAAAGGCCCTTGCGAAGACACTGCCTTAGTTCGACTTGGCATCTGCCAAACCATCTTCGGTTTCTATGGAATAGCGCCCGGCGGTGGTTTCATCCGCCAATCCCGCATGTAAAGTCAACAGAACAATTTCTGCATCAATACCATCTTCGAAAATCTTCACCATCTCCAAGCGGCGCAACATTTCCTTTGCATCCTCGGGACCGTTAAAATCTTCGAAATCTTCCTGCCCCAGGATACAGTAACTCAGGAAACCCGCCAAATCATGCAGAGCCGCTTCCGAATCATCCTTAAGAAGACCGCGATCCTTTGCCAGGCGCCACAACGTCAGCTTAACAGCATCGGGAACAACAGCACTGAAGGTACCTGTGCGTTTCAACCCGTCATCGATCATATGGATTTCTTTTTTTCGCCCAAAAAACCCAAAAATCATCGTTTCGATCCCGTATTACAATTCGTTGCAGAGGCTATCCTGCGTCAAAAAACACCTTTGTTTGAAGCAAGGGTATAGATCAAGAAGCGCAAAAATGAAACTCTGGCATTCCACAATCACAAAATAAGGCTCAACTGCCCATCACAAGAGATGGTTTCTTCCCGTAAAAAAGCTGGTAAGTTGGACACGAATTTTCAAGGATTAGTATTTCTTAGTCATGTGCGGACGTTTTGCTTTAACCACCCCAATCGCTGATCTAAGCGACCTTATGGACTTTCCCGAACGACCAAATTTGGAAGAACGATACAACATCTGCCCTACTCAGCCTGTTGCTGTCGTGGTTTTGGGGTCAGACAAAAGGAAACACTTTACCCTCCATCGTTGGGGGTTAATTCCAAACTGGGTTAAAGAACCGAATCTCAACAACCCGATGCACAACGCCCGTAGCGAAACGGTCAATGACAAGCCTTCGTTCAAGGGGCCTTTTCGCGGAAGACGGTGCCTGATTCCCGCCGATGGATTTTATGAGTGGCAAAGTCGTAGCACCGGACAGGCGGCCACAACATCTGCAAAGCAAGGATACTACATCACACAAACAAACAATGCGCCCTTTGCCTTTGCGGGAATTTGGGATGATTGGCTCGGCGCCGATGGCAGTGAAGTACAATCCTGTGCGATTCTGACAACCGAAGCCAATCACGACATTTGTCATATCCACCACCGCATGCCCGTCATTGTGCTAAGGAAAGATTACAATACATGGCTTTTCAAAGGAGGACACGATCTGTTGAAACCCCTTCCAATTAACAGTCTCAAAGCAACACCCGTGACAAGCTACGTAAATAACGCGCGCAATGAAGGCCCTGCCTGCCATGAACCCCAAATCCAACAAGCACAGCTTTTTTGACCTTAGGCAACCAACGATGACAAATCATCGTTTATTGGCTTTATTTTCCATCAACACGGAAAATCAGGCCCCGAAAAATATTTAAAAAATATATTTCGTCTCTTGCTCTGTTCTCTTTCAAAACAGCGCACTATCATTAAACATTCCTAGCAATTCCCATCCAAGAAAAGGCCCTACAATGACCAAAGCAGTTGTCAGTGATCTCTTGATTTATCCCGTTAAATCTGTTGCCGGTATCTCAATGTCCAAGGCATCTGTTTTGACAGCTGGTCTGGCCGGGGACCGCCGATATCTGATCACAAAACCTGACGGCACTTTTGTGACCGGGCGAACACACCCGAAGATCACAGCGATCAAGAGCACTTATCATGGCGCACTTTTAACCCTGACTCACGAAGATAGAGCCCCTATTACGCTCGACCCGGAAAGCTTTGCCGATACATATCAAAGCAGTAATGTCTGGGGGACGGATCTTATTGGGCAGGAATGTGGTATTCAGGCCGATGCATGGATAAGCGATCTTCTCGGCGAACCAATGAAGCTGCTCTATTTCGGCAACAGATCTGAACGTTTTATCAAACAGCATCCCGAAAATGATGTCGGTTTTGCTGATGGCTTTCCGCTTTTGATAACATCTGAAAGCTCACTCGCTGAGTTAAACAGACGTTTGCTTGCTCCCGTTTCCATGGCCAATTTCCGCCCCAACATAACCGTCAGCGGCACCTTGCCATTTGAAGAGGATGGGTGGTCCCTGATCAGGATTGGTGATGTCAAATTCGAGTTACCAAAACCCTGTGCGCGCTGCGTTTTTACAACGGTTGATCCCTTTGCCCATGCAGCAGATAAAATTCTAGAACCTCTGAAAACACTCACCCAGTTCCGGCAAGTTCAAGACGGTAAAGACGTTATTTTCGGGGAAAATATGATTCCCCTCAATACAGGCACTATTCAGGTTGGTGATCCTGTCGAAATACTAAAAACAAAAACAAAACCGCATTACATCGATAACTGGACACCCAAATCGTCTCGTATCACGGCACATCTGAAACCCAAGTCGTCAGAAACCTTTGATCAAAATCCGATATTGCTAAGGTGTGTGCAGGTTATTGATGAAACCAAGGATGTGAAAACCTTTAAATTCACATCTGATCCGGTAAGGCGTTTTTCCTATCAGCCCGGACAGTTTTTAACCCTGCATATTCCCATTAATGGCGAAGTTGTCACCCGTTGCTATACCATTTCATCAACGCCGTCACGCCCCGACACTGTTACGATTACGGTCAAACGTGTCAAAGGCGGACGGGTTTCCAACTGGCTGCATGATCATGTAACCGTCGGCTCTAGCCTAGAAGCAATTGGCCCCGCCGGTGTTTTCCATTTACAAGAAAACCAGAAGAAAAAAGTTCTGATGATTTCTGGCGGATCAGGCATAACACCAATGCTTTCCATGACGCGTTTCATCACGGATACAGGTCTGGATTATGACATCCATTTCCACCATTCTGCTCACACTGTTGATGACCTTATTGCCTGGCCCGAGCTATCATTACTCTCACAACAGTTCTCTGGGTTAAATCTCTCTTACAACACAACGCAAGGCGTTCCTTCCTCCAGTTTGGTTGAACATGGCATCAAGGGGCGGATATCACCTAAAATACTCAAGGAAGTTTGCCCGGACTATCTGGAACGTGATGTGTTCGTCTGTGGTCCTGATCAATTTATGACCACCGTACAAGCGCACCTGATGGACAGTGGCCTTCCAGAAAATCAGTACAATCAGGAAAGCTTTACCATCGAACCAACCCTGCCCCCTGAAGATGGATCAGCCGCAAGCTATGCAATCCACTTCTCCAAATCAGGTGTCACTGCAGAGATAAAAGGAAACCAGGCTGTTCTGGATGCTGCTGAAGCCGCCGGCATTGACATTCCCTATAGCTGTCGGGGCGGGCTGTGTGGCACCTGTAAAAGCGAACTGAAAAGCGGTGAGATTACAGCACCAAACGCGATGGGATTAAGTGAGGAAGATACAAAGAACAACCTCTTTCTCGCCTGCTGCAGCTTTGCAAAAAGCGATATTGAAGTTGATCTTTGATTTCACCTCGCAATTTCAAGAATTAAACAGTTAAATTTAAACAGAGAACAGGCCCCCTTTGTATATCATTTACAAAGGGGGCCTGTTTTATATAACAGTTAATCTTCCTGTAGTGCCGGGATGTTTCGGTAGAGGTCCAAGGCTTCAGGGTTAGCAAGTGCTTCCTTATTCCCCACCTCGCGACCATTGATAATATCACGCACGGCCAGCTCGGTAATTTTACCAGATCTCGTTCGCGGAATGTCTGCAACCGCAACAACCTTTGCCGGAACATGACGCGGTGTACAGCCCGTTCTAATTCTGGTTTTTATCTTCTTGATCAGCTCTTCACTGAGACCTGAAATGCCATCTTGCAAAATAACGCAAAGGACCACGCGGACATCCCCGTCCCAGTTTTGGCCAACGACAATCGCCTCACGAATTTCTTCCAATGTTTCGACCTGACGATAGATCTCGGCTGTCCCAATACGAACACCACCGGGATTAAGCGTTGCATCAGAGCGACCATGAATAATGAGACCACCGTTTTCCGTAACCTCAAGAAAATCACCATGGGTCCAGATATTATCAAAGCGTTCAAAATACGCTTTGTTATAACGGGATCCGTCTTCATCACCCCAAAAGCAAAGCGGCATGGAAGGGAAAGGTTCCGTACAAACCAGCTCGCCACGATCATCTGCAACGGGCTTGCCCTCATCACTAAAGGCTGCAACTGCGCACCCCAGTGCAGGTGTTTGTATCTCACCCCGATAGACAGGCCCAATGGGGTTCCCGAGCATAAAACAGCCCAAAATGTCCGTTCCGCCCGCAATGGATGCCAACTGGACGTCTGCCTTCACATGCTCATAAACGAAATCGAAACCTTCGGGTAACAGCGGAGATCCGGTTGAAAAAATCGCCCGAAGTGCTGGTAACTTGTATTTTTGAATTGGGCTTTCGCCAGCTTTTTTCAAGGTATCCAGATACTTTGGCGACGTCCCGAAGTGGGTGACGTTTTCCTGCTCTGCCAGATCAAAGAGAATTGTCGGACTGCCCGCAAATGGCGATCCATCATAACAGATCAGGGTTGCGCCACAGCCCAGCCCGGCGGCAAACCAGTTCCACATCATCCACCCACAGGTAGTAAAGTAAAACAGGCGATCGTTTTCTTTCAAATCACCGTGGAATTTGTGCTCAACCAACTGCTTCATCAGTGCACCACCTGCCCGATGAACGATACACTTGGGTGCTCCGGTGGTTCCGGAAGAGAACATAATGTAGAGAGGATGATCAAACCCCTGTCGGGAAAAGGTTATTTCTGTCGGCTGGTAAGGATCGACAAAATCCCGCATGTCGACCGCATTTGGCACCCCGGATAAATCCAGATCAGCGCCCGACCAGGAAATAACGACAACTCTTTCAATCGCAGGGATATCTTTAACGACATCTGTCACCTTGCCCAAAACGTCGTGATTTTTCAGGTTATAGTCATAGCTGTCCGGGGCAATTAGCACTTTTGGGGCAATCTGGCCAAAGCGGTCCAGAATTCCCTGAGCCCCAAAATCCGGTGAGGCCGAAGACCAGACACCGCCGATGGCGGTCGTCGCAAGCATGGCAATGATTGCTTCGGGCATATTCGGCATCAATCCAGCGACGCGATCACCGGGTTCAATTCCCTGTGCGAGCAGCGCCTGAGCAAGACGGGAAACTTCATTATATAGTTCATCCCGGCTCAGCGATCTTTGACGTCCTTTTTCGCCCCAAAAAACAAGAGCTTCCTGATCTCCGCGATACCGCAACAGGGTCTCTGCAAAGTTTATCTTTGACTGTGAAAACCATGCGCTTGCTTTGATATCCTGATCATTGCGCGTATAGACATGCGCCCCCTTTTCCCCGGGCAGGTCAAAGTAATCCCAGGCCGCAGACCAAAAATCAGCAATGTTTTTCACAGACCAGTGATGCAGTTCGGCGAAACTATTCACCTTTGTTCTGTCCTGTCGATCCAGCCAGGCCATAAAATCAGTGACAATCGCATTTTGTACACGATCTTCGCTTGGTACCCACTGAGGTTTGGTCACAGAAGTCATTTTGCCTGTCGCTCCCTGATACTTTTTATGGTTCGTTTTTGATTAGAGATTATTTATGCTGCACCGCACACCAACCGTCAAGGGATGGCATATAAATGCGTATTTTTGCGCACCTTGATAATCCAGATAATAGCAAAAATTTAGTCCGTCCCTCTGTAATCATTCCTGATGCAGTTCGTCCATTGAGGCCGTGATATAGTTCACCAACCGCAGCCCGGCTTCGCTTAAATCACCTTGGCGATAAAACAGGCCAACCTCGACATCTGCCAGCCCCGGATAACCATTCTCCACAGGCACGATCTCCAGACTACCCGGGACTGTTTTTTCAGACAAAACGGTCAGGCCCAAGCCTGCCTTCACCGCCGCTTCGATACCTGATTGACTGGGGCTGGAATAGGATATGCGCCATTTCTTTCCGGCCCTGTTCAACGCATCTACCGAGCGTTGTCGATAGATACAGCCCTGCGGATAGACAATTAATGGCAAGGTATCCTGCGCCAACAGCGCCGCATCTCCATTCCCGACCCATGCCAGACGATCAGACCAAGTTTTTGCCAACGATGAAGAAGGGGTATCCGAACAAAGGGCGATGACCACATCGTATTCATTTTTGTCCACCGCCTTAATCAGATCACGGCTTATGCCGCAATCAACTTCCAAGGTGATTCCGTCGTGCGCACTGGTAAAACCGCCAAGGATTGTCGGCAACAGCGACACAGCAAAGTCATTCGGCAAACCAACCCGGACAATACCCCCCACTTTCGGGGTTTTCAGCCTGGAAATCACCTCGTCATTCTGCGCCAAAATCTGCTTGGCATACCCCCGCAGAATTTCGCCCTCTTCCGTTAGCGTTATCTTTCGTCCGCTTCGACTAAAAAGCGATACTTCCAGCAGATCTTCCAACCGTTGCAGCTGAAGACTTATAGCTGGTTGCGAACGCCCCAGTGTCTCTGCTGCACGGGTTATGCTGCCCAAATCATTCACAGTAGAAAAGGTACGCAAGAGATCGGTCGGGATATTAATCATGGCACGGAAAACACATTAGCTGGCAATCTGAATTCGTTTTATTGATAAGATAAAGCCTATCAATATTTTATAACAGGAACAAAGTCTGTTCAGTGTAAGCCGTTTTTAGACCTGATAAAGAGCTTATCAGCCCCAAGATATTGCTCCTGATGTTGACACAATGCCTTTTGCTGAAATCATTTGCTTCAATTTCACAGGGTGCCGCATGATATATATCTGACTTACCTTCCCTTTTGCATCATATCCAAATGACAGCGCGGCATGCATTTTACCTTCATCAATAATTACCAACCCCAAAGTACCATTAAGTACTTGTGTTTTGATCTCCATTTGCCTCCATGCATTAGATAAAATATCTGTAATGAATCGACAAATTGCATCATGACCAACGATTACATCCCGCACAGCCTGCACCTTACCACCACTATCCGCACGCAAATCACTATCTGCCCGCAGCATGCTGCCCAGTATTTCAACATCTCCGGTCTTTATCGCTTTCTGAAAAGCATTTAGCAGCTTCTCCTGATGCTGTTTTTCCGGCACATGTCGTACATTATTTTTTGCGACATAATCACGGGCACGCGCTGCCAACTTACGACAATTTGCTGATTGCATATCCAAAATGCGGGCAACTTCTTCAAATGGCATTGAAAACACATCATGTAGCAGATATGCCGCTCTCTCTTTTGGCGTCAATCTTTCCAACAACAAAAGAAAGGCAGTTGTCAAAGATGACGCAATTTCAGCTTGTTCTTCTGCGCTCGCTTCAAACTCTGTTTGAATTTGATCAGGTATCCATGAACCAATGTAATCCAGCCTTTGATGGTTCGCAGACTTTAGTTGGTCCAAACAACGATTAGTGCACACACGTGACAACCAGCCAATAGGGTTTTCTATCTCCGGACCGGAATAAGAGACCCATTTTAAATAGGTATCCTGCACAATATCCTGTGCATCACTTAAAGAACCCAACAAACGATACGCGAGCCCCATAAGACGGGGCCGCGTTTGCTCAAATACATCTGTCTTATTCTCAAGCGTCATATAAACATTCTCATATCAATGCTTGGATATCTGTATACGGTTCCACAGATTAATCATCCCGATATCTGTCGTAATTAATGTAATTTCCCTGTCAGAAAAATGTTTACGCAACTCAGAACGCAGTTTGGCATAATCTGTTTGTCTATCTAATGCTGTCAATGCTTCGGTCCACGCCAAAGCAGCACGCTCTGGTGCACTAAATATATCCACATGACGCCAAACAATCACTTTATCCAGCTTATCCTGACTGACGCCTGCTTTTCGCGCGTCAGATATGTGCATATCGACGCAATAGGCGCATTGATTTATTTGAGATGCCCGTAATTCAATGAGAGCAGAAAGCGAGTGTTCCAAACCACGCTCAGCCATCATCACATGAACCTGACCTAGGTATCCCATTAGTTTGGGATCATTTTTTTCATGTATAACAGGTTTTTCAGATGTCATCGGTACGGAAGAAGTTGTCATCATCATATTTCCTTTGTTCTTTTTGATGTTGCTTTCAGGAATATGACGCTTGGTGAACCATTAATGTGACATCTATTATTTAAATACTTCACCAAAAAGAAAACCCGGCACCAACATGCCGGGTTTAAAGTTTGAGGCATCTGAGTTTTCAATAGATGAAAACTTTCAGATAGAACTCATTTTAGACAGGGGAAGATATTTAGTGACTGATAATGTTATGCTCTGGGCCATAAGGGAATTTGGTGATGTTTTCTGCACCACTTTCACCCACAACCAAGATATCATGTTCGCGGTAACCACCAGCGCCCGGGTTACCTTCTTCAATCATGATCATTGGCTCCATTGAAACAACCATGCCGGGTTCCAGAACCGTTTCCACATCTTCACGCAGTTCCAGCCCGGCTTCGCGACCATAGTAATGGCTTAACGTTCCGAAGGAGTGGCCATAACCAAAGGTCCGGTACTGAAGCATATCGTGTTTTTTGAAGATTTCGTTGAGTTCAAGCGCAATATCACAGCACCGAACGCCAGGTTTGATCAATTCCAGCCCAGCTTCATGAACTTCAATGTTGGCTTGCCAGTATTTCATATGCGCATCAGACACATATTCGGCAAAAAGTGTTCTCTCAAGCGCCGTGTAGTATCCGGCAATCATCGGGAAACAGTTCAAACTCAGAATATCGCCCGATTCAATCTTGCGACTGGTCACCGGATTATGGGCACCGTCCGTATTGATGCCAGACTGAAACCAGGTCCAGGTATCCATCAGTTCTGCATTGGGAAAGGTCTTTGCAATATGCCGGATCATTGCCTGTGTTGAATGCAGGGCAACTTCATGCTCTGGAACACCAACGGCAATAGCCTCTGCGCAGGCCGCACCACCAATATCGGCTGTTGCTGCACCATGCTTGATGATCTCGATTTCTTCTACAGACTTGATCATCCGCATGCGCATGGTCGGCGCGCCAATATCCACAAACTCTGGACTACCGAGGGCTGCTGCCATCTTGTTTTTATTATCAATGTTAATATGGTCGAACTCCAGACCTACACGCCCCAGGCTTTGCCCTGACAGTTCATCTTTGATCGCATAAAAATAGTTATCTTTTTGCCAATCCGTATAGATAACATTGTCATCAAAGCTGCGTCTCCACGGCTGTCCACCGTCAATATTCGCAGTTACCGAAATATGTTTGTCCTGAGTAACAATCAAGCCATAAGGGCGTCCAAAAGCACAGTACACAAAATCATTGAAGTAATTGATATTGTGATAAGAGGTCAGAACCACGGCATCAATATCGTTATCAGCCATATGCCGACGCAAATTACTGATACGGCGTTCCATTTCTACTCTGGAAAATGTGCCTTGTACTTTTTCTCCATTACGGATGCGCAGTGTGCGTTCCATTGCTGACTCCAATAATTAGGGAATTAATTTTCACCCTATTGGTATCAAAGAACTACACATAAAAATAATTTATAATATCAATTTAAATATTAAAAAAATAAATGAATGAGGGCCACCTTCGGGGGAAGGTGACCCTCGGTACGCAAGCCAGCAGTCTTTTAAGGGAAAAGTTGCGGCTCAAGCGCAAATGGATTGGGAACAACAGCATTATTACAAACCGCCCACAATCACTGTAACGTTCCCTGCTTAGGCCAAAGAAGACCACTTACGCAACAAGAATTTATTAGGCTAATTTTGTGTAAATTTTTATATATTTTAAGGACTTAAAATTATTTCCCTTAATGCCAAAAGAAAACAATCACTTATTAATTAGCGCCGCCAATCAAACAGGCATTTATCCGCGTTTTGCCATTAAAATAAGATAGGTAATTATCAGAATTTCCCTAGCTTGATATTAGTCAAGCACGTGAATCTCTTTTAGATTCCAAATCCAGTTTGCAGTTGAAATTTCAGCGTAATTTTTGCCGTCCGGATCTATCATACAAGGGATAAGAAGGCGCGTTGGCCCCTTCATCTCAACCCTGATTTCACGCATCAGATGCCTTGTTGCTATAAATAGACATTTGCCAGGCCACTTCGAAAGTGCCAAATCAATTGCGTAACCATTTAACGCAACCAATTTAACCCGCTTCACACCATCCATATCTGCGGCCTTTAAAATATCCAATAAAAGCACACCCTGATACTTGCCAGCTTCATTTACCCAAATGGGGGGGACAGAGGCTTCATACAGAGATAACTGCTCAAGATCTTTAACTCGAAATTTTGTGACCGCTTCTCCACTCTTAACCAAAAGCACACGTTTGTTACTGATAGAAGTCTCAAGCTTTTGTGTAAAAGGAACGACAAGATTTGTATCTGCATAGGCATTTATAAACACACTCAAAAATGCGCCCACAAAAATGAGAACAGATAAAACAAGAGACTTGGCCACAGTCATAACTTTCGAAGATATTTCACCTAATAACCAAATGATAAATATTAATAATTAATAAAATATCTAACTCATTTCCTTTCATTAAATGCCCCCGATGAACCAACATTATTTTGATAAATTTTGCCGATTTAGATATCTTGCTTAAAAATTATGTTATGTTATATCGTTATATAATGAGTATTAATGAAAGACGCGGCCACTTGAAGGGCCAGAGCGAGAGGCATGTAAATGCAGTTGAATGAATCCCCTGTCTACCCCGAAGCTGATGTTATGGCGCAAGGGAGCGACGTATCAATACTATCACATATCCTGAAACCTGGAGTTGCTGCGACTGTTTGGCAACGGGATCTATCAGTTGATTTTTCGAACTGGATCAAAGGACTGAGTCCGGAAAATTTACCTCAATTCCGGAGCTTGGTGACCGTAGACGCACTTGAAAATAGCGTCCATGCAGCTTGTGATTTGTCACATACACCTGCTGGGAAGCATCGTGACATGTTGGCCGGAGATATCGCTGCTTTGGGCTTCATTATGAGCGAAATCATGGGAAGCCCTTTACTTCATGTTCGGCTGGAGGTTGTGAATACAGACGCTTGCCGTAAATTCCATGTCGACAATATGACGGCGCGCATGCTTTGCACCTATCTCGGCAGAGGCACCCAGATAGCGCAACGGGGTGCGGAAAGCTCACCAGTTACAGTGTCTGCTGGGGATGCGACATTATTGCGTGGTGCTCGTTGGCCTGGAAAAGAAGAGACCACGATACAGCACCGCTCTCCACCAATCGCCGGAACCGGGGAAACACGTCTGTTGCTCGCGATTGATCCGGGCTCAGACTACAAGCCAGAGATTGTTTATAATTGATTCCTGTGATCGTTATGGGCACTCACTACCATTCAGACATGGGGCATCATATGCCCGATGATAAGACACTCCCAACAAAGTGACAGCATCGTGACCATTCCTTCTGTTATCAACTCAGCAAATGGTTGCGAGGCGACTTTGATGTCGACCCCTATATTACTCACAGCATGACTCATGAACAAATTAACACAGCTTTCGACTTGCTTCATGCTGGTAAACGACTTGCCCGGAATCATAATACCGTCTTGATGTATGCGGCCCGCTGCCTCATGCGGCGGGTCACTCATATCACCCCCCACATACCGCACTATTGATTATCGCAAGTGCTCTGGATTCATTTCAAGAAAAGGGCGCTATTTAATAAAATATAACCCATTCATTACTAATATAGCGGCTATAAGGGGTACATGAACGAGCTGTAACTCTCAGAGTTAGTGAAACGATACTTTATAAAATGAAAAAAGACACAGATTGCCGACAACTCTTTCATTTTAGGGACGTGTAAGAGGTAAATTTCGTTGGATTCAGCAACAAAAGAAATGATCGAAGAGGCTTATTATGAAACCGTCACAGAAGCCTTATCAAGAAGTGAATCACTACTAACGGCACACAAGGAAGGCGTAACAGCAGCGGCAATGTTACTGGCTGCCATGTCTGGCATTGACGATGAAGAGGCAAAAAAAGAAGTCATTGCATTGGACTTACGCCCCCAGCAATAACTTCTTATGTTTAATTCAAATACGATATCACCTGAAAAACAAGCGCTTTAGAGCACTTATTAAAGCCTCACGAAACCATGTCGTCACGCACCTGTTTCTCTTGCGGCGCCTTCAATCTCTGTCGGCTTGGCGATGACAATCTCGTTCTTCTCACTATTCTCCAACACAAGTGCGGTTCCTGCCACGGTCTCCAATGTCTTTGACCCGATAACATTTTCTTCCGTCAGAATTGTCGGACGCTTCCACGCCAGTGAGTCAAAAGAGCCACAATCCCCGCAATGGGCCTGCCAGCTTTCCGCAATCGCACCACAGGACTCACACACCCAGTTATGGGCAATAAGCGCGGTTTCTGATTTCTCAAACCATTCAGCCGCAGCACGGTTGTCACCATGCTCTTCCTGTTCCAGCCGTCCCATCAAACGGCACACCAAACGACTGGGTCCCCCTTGCTCGGATGCCTGTTTCAGATGACGACGCGCCTCACCCCAAAGCTTTGCGGCCAAATTAGCCTCTGCCAGTGCAATATGGCTTTCGTAGTGATCTTTGTTCTGGGCAACCATCTGCCCCAGACGTTTGGCGCGTTCAACATTGCTTTCAGAAGGCCATAGCGTCAGAAACACGCGGGCAAGGTCTCGATGGGGCTGTTTACCCCATGCTTTTTTCAACGTTTTTTCAGCATCCTTAATACGCCCGGCACGATTATAGGCCTCTGCGAGGAAAGCCACGGCAGGCACCAGATCAGGCGCCAGTTTGTAAGCTTCCTTGGCAAAGGCCAATGAGGCTTGAACGTCGCCCTGATCATTCGCTTTCAAAGCCTGTTGAAGTTTAACCACAGCCCGCTTCCGCGCCGCTTCTGCGGGGGTAAGATTTTTTGTCTTGGCCCCCTCTTTCAAAGCCTGATCCGCAATCGCGAATTGCCCCGTTGCTTCAGAAAGCTCAAACAAACTTTCCTGAACCCACGGTGTTTTCGGGCTCAGGGTATGGGCCTGCTTTGCCAACTCCAGCGCCTCGGCAAAATCACCGCGGCGTTGGGCCTGCATCAAAAGCCCCCGTAACCCAAGAAAACGGGTTTCCTTGTCTTCCAACATGGCCTTGAAATAGTTTGTCGCGGCCTCTTCATTTCCCTGAAGCTGTGCTGCCTGAGCAGATAACAGCATAGTGAGTGGCGGCTCATCGGAAAGCAGATTTTCTGCCTTACGGGCCATGGCAAGGGCTGTATCGGCTTCACCCGCGGCCACGGCAACCATGCCATGGGTCAAGGCTTTATAGCCACGCTTCTTGCGGTTATCTTGCCGGGCTTGCCCAAAAAGAGCAGGTGCGTTGATGAGACTGCGCCAAAAGCGGTAAAGAAATGCCGCAGATATTGCCAATGCCACCGCAGCAAGGAAGAGAACCCCAACCGTTGTTTCCAGGCGATAGCCAATCCAGTCCACAGAAACCAGACCCGGGCGGTTCGCAATCCATATAACAATCGTCAGAACAATCGCCAGCTTGAGAAAATAAATCAGCGTCCGTTTCATTATTCAATCCCTCCGGCACCGCTACCCTGTGCCGTGACACCAATCAGCAGCAAAGCAAGTTGCTGACTGATTTGCTCACCTTCCTGACGTTGTTTGGCCAGCAAAAGCCAATCTTCCATTCCGGAAGTCGCCGCAGAGGTCAATTTTTCAAGCTCCTGCAAAGCGCCCGATAGATCACCATCCTTCAGATAGTTTTCAGCCCGTGCCAAAACACTTGATGTGCCCTGTCCATCAAGAATATCAATTGGGCGAATAGATACCACATCCGTAACACGGCCAATGGCCTTGTCGACCCAGGTCTGTCCACCCGCTATCTTATCAGCCGATAATGCCTCGCGTGCTGCAGCCGGGAAACTTGCCCGTAAATCAGTCAAACTGGGCAAGCCAACAGCAGCAAAGGATGAAAGCGGAGAGACAAGTTCGCGAATCGTGCTGTTTTCAGGTGCAACGGCTCGAACAAGATCCAGTTCCTTCACAAAAGGACCAGACCCGCGTAAGGCGTCGCGTAGCTGTAAAACACCAAGAGCAAGATAAACATCACCCGTAGCAGGACTCGGAATTCCCGAGATTACTGTCGGGGAAGAAACTGGTGCGTTGGCTTTCAAGCCCTCGACTTCAGATACCAGCGCATTCATTTGCGAACGGATAGCTGCCAACTGCTGAACAGAAGTTGCATTGAAACTGTCCCCAACAGATGAGGAAGCAAGCCCTGTACTCTCGATAACATCCAGACGTTGACGGGTTTGTTCCAATTCAGTTCGCAGGGCATCCACCAGATCTTTATCAGCATCACTTGAGGTGACAACCACACCACCACTGGTCAAGCCGTTCAGTTGCCGCTCAAGCTCGGATTGCTGTAATTTTAGCGTTCGCACAGTTTCGGCCAGCGACAGAAAACGATTCTGATCAACACCTCTGCTTTGCGTATTAAGGACATCCCGCTCCAACCCTGCAATCCGTTCTTCAAGCGCACTAACACTTGTTGTCTCGCCCTCGGCACCGAATGTCGGGATCTTCTCGACAAGAGGCAGCCACTCGCTTCGAAAGAAAACAGCCGCTGCCATTGCCAGCGCACAGAACCCGACCCCGTAAAAGAAGCTATTCAGGCTACTGCCCCTTTTAACAACAGCTACTGTTTGCGTAGCAGACGGTTCTTCATTGACCTTGCTTTGGTCATGGCCAACATCACGAGCCTGTTTAACACCCTTACTTTTTGTATCAGCGTTATTTTTTGCAGCATCAGTTTTTTCTGGCACCGCTTTGTCACCCACCGTCGCCTTTGATCCGGAGACAGGGATTGAGCTTGTTGCTTTCAGGGTAGATTTTATATCAGACTTGTCATTTGAAGCACCTTGATCAGCTTCGTCTGACAATAGAAGATCACTTTCACGAACCCGCGCCACATTAAGCGTAATGTTCGCTTTCGCGGCAGCCTTGAGAATATCTTCGTGACGGGCAGAGGGAATTGAATCGCGTTCTTTCCACCCCTGCACAGTGCTCACAGCGATACCCAACTTACTGGCCAGCGGCCTCAAACCACCAAAGGCGTTAATAATTTCCTGTGTCGGGCTTTCGCCAATCGTTTCTTTATCAAGCGATTTATTCTCGTCCTGTACAGAAGAACCCGTTGTCGGTTGCTTTGATTTGTCGCTCTGTTTGCTGGCCATCGTATCCTCGGTCATCCAGATTGCGTTTAATCCATATGATTAAAACACGTCATTAAGGAAACTATGCGCCAGAGTTAAGGCAAAATCCAGTACGTACGTACACTTATTTGTTTGATGCAATTAACTTTATCATATCTGCCCTGTTCGGCAGCTCTGAAACCAATAGCTTGAGCCCCGGCATTTGCCCAAAACAATCGGCAACTGCCTTGCTCAAACAATAGATGGCTGTACCTTGCAGATTGGACAATAGATTTTCTTGGGACAACAATGACAAAAACACCTTGGAAGAGCGAGGCGAAAAAAAACTTATCTCTTTGATTTTATTTTCTTTTAATATTTTTTTTGTTTGCGGAAGCAATGTTTTGGACGCTGTTGCCTCGTACAAAATTTCACGACGATAGGCATAGCCGCACTGGCCAAGATCAGCCTGTAAATCTCCGGCTACTTTTGATGCCGCGGGATGCAATAGAGTGCCAGATCCCGGCTTCAGTTTTCTACGAACCAGTTCAGCTAAATCGCCTACGTCACCATTGGCAGAATAAACCTGTTCGAATCCACTCTCACGAGCCGCAATGGCAGAATTTTCCCCTACACAAAGCGCTGGCAGAGAACAGTCTTTACTATTTAGCTGATAGGCACGTACACCATTGGCAGAGGTAAAAATAACAGCCTGTACACCAGAAAGATCAAGTCCAACTGAATTCCGGAACACGATATCAAAAACCGGATCCAAAAACACCTCGCGCCCCAATTGACGAAGCTCCGAAGCAAAGGGCTCCTGATCCGCTTGGGGACGCGTGACAAGGTGTGTGATCATTACTGACCTCTAGGTTAAATCAGGATTGCTGGTCTTCCAAAGTTTTGAAAAACGCTTCTCCGGCCTGTTCCTTTAATTCCCGACCTGCAGATCGTCCCATCTCCTCGGCCGAGGATATCGGGCCACGTCTTTCTGTCGTAAAAATTTTACTACCATCTGTTGCTGCCAACATTGTACGAAGATAAAGCTCGTCCCCTTCAATTTCAGCAAGTGCGGCAATAGGTGTCCGGCAAGATCCATCCAGTTCCGCAAGGCAGGCCCGTTCCGCGGTAATACGTTGCATCGTTGGTTCATGATGAATGGCATCAACGTATGCACGCACCCGGTCATCCCCAATTCGAACCTCTAGCCCCACGGCACCCTGGGCAGGTGCGGGTAACATTTCTTCGGTTGAAAGAGCCGCCGTAATCAAATCGGACTGTTTCAGTCTGTTCAAGCCTGCAACGGCGAGCAAGGTAGCATCTACCTGCCCCTCTTCCAGTTTACGCAGTCTGGTCTGGACTGATCCACGAAAGGTAATGACTTCCAGGTCCGGGCGTTTAGCCTTGATCTGCGCTTGCCTGCGCAACGATGCGGAACCAACAACAGCACCTTTGGGAAGGTCTGCCAGCGAATTTGCTTTGGATGAGAAAAGCGCATCACGCGGATCTTCCCGCTCTAGAACAGTAGAGATTTCCAACCCGTCAGGCAGCCACGTCGGTACATCCTTCATCGAATGTACGGCAATATCAATGCTACCGTCCTGCAAACCGTCTTCAATTTCTTTGGTAAAAAGCCCTTTACCGCCGATTGCAGATAGCGCCCGATCCTGAATCTTATCGCCTGTGGTTTTAATCACAACAATCTCGACAGACTCTTCATCTTTCAAATCAGAATGTGCTTCTTGCAACAACCGCTTAACTTCAAAAGCTTGTGCGAGCGCAAGGGGACTTCCCCGGGTACCGAGACGAAGAATTGGAGTATCAGTCATAGATTATTGCCATAGGTTCCTGTAAGTCTGGATGCATAAATTTATCCAGAGAGTGTTCAATCAATCGCACCTTACTCTTTCAGTTACCTTTCGACAATTCCTATGCTGCTGATAAATCGCGCGACGAACCGACGCAGTTCGATGTCTATCACTTCACAAGTATATTTTGGGAAAGCATCGAGGATATTTACAACGAGGAGAACTGCTACGCCTTATACCTATATTGTTTTGGCGTACATTTGTAATAACGCTTAAAAAGTTGCGAGAAATGGCTTGGATTTGAATAACCAACGGTAAGGGCTATATCAGTAATACTTTCTTCAGTTTCCAGAAGTAAATTTATTGCTAACTCCATTCGTATCTGTTGAAGAGAGGCATACACTGATGCCCCCAAAATACTTCTAAAACCAAATTTTAATTTTCTTTCATTAATACCAACTGTCCGAGATATTTCAGCTATTTGCCATTCTTTATCAGGCTTTTTTTCTAGAAGCTCTCGTGCCTGATATATTTTTCGTTTGTCAGATGGTGACAAAGATACGTTATTCTTTGAATTATTCTGTTTTTCAAAAAATTGTATAACCAACGAGAGAACCTCCAATGCTTTCCCTTTTAAATAAAGCGTCTTCAGAGCACTATCAGGTAAATTCAAATCCCATAAATCTTGCATAATTGGCAAAATTTCTGGTGGCGTTAGAACTGATTTTAACCAAGCATTTTTAGAGGGAACAGAATAATCAGAAACAAACAGTTCTGTGAATTTATTCAATTCACGTGGAATTATTTTCTGTAAAAATTCAATATTAAATCTTACTTCAATAAATTTTAATGGACTTGGTGGATAGAACTCATTTCGACCATTAGCTATTGCTTTAGAGTAAAATAAAACCAATGTGTTAGGTATTAATTTTAGCTTTTTACCATCTGTTATAGATAAGTAACCTTCCCCTGAAAAGAATGTTACCAGTGAAAATACAGGAGGTCCTTCAGCTTCCATAATTACTGGTTTATCAACAATCTTATCAATACGATTAATACTTAGCCCTCTTTCGAGATCTTCTCGCCGGATCCAATCAGTAAAATCCAATCCACCATCAGATGGTTCATTAACTGCACGGATTTCATGATTCTCTAATACTTTTAAAAGTAATTTTTGCTCAGAAAATTTTCTATTTTTCGTCAACAAAATACCCTCTATAATTAATAATGATAATCATTATTAATTATTAGTTCCGATTGCAACAATTTTCACCCTGATCACGGTGGTTTCAAAATTATATGTCAATAAAGTGTGCCCAAATGAAAAATTAACGGCGTGACATCAAATGCTTAAAAAGCAACGCTATAAACTATGAGACTTGGGGCAATGCAAATAAGTAAAATATTAAAAACATCAATAACAATAATGAGCACTTTATCCATAGAAAGGTCATATGCATCAGATATCTTATTAGACGAAATCGTCATAACCGCTACTAAACGAGACCAGACCATTGAAGAAATTAATTCTTCAATACAAGTATATGATTCTGAAGAGCTAGAAAAATCCAGAATCGATAGCGTCAAGGACCTTGATCGACTGGATAGTAGTCTTCAAATTCGTAGTCGAGGAAATAAAGCATACAGTAATATCAGTATCCGCGGTCTCTCCTCTTCAGATTTTTATAACCCCTCAGTCAGTATTTATGTAGATGGTAGCCCTCAAGATCAGGCCGTCTTCTCACAAGAGCTACTCAATCTCGATCACGTTGAAATTCTGAAAGGTCCACAAGGCACGCTATATGGCAGAAACGCTCAGGGCGGTGTCATAAACATAATCACAAGAAAACCAGATGACGAATTCAGACTCGAGAGTAAACTCTCTATTGATGGTAAAGAACAATACGGACAGGCTCTCGTTTCAGGTCCTCTTTTTGAAGATAAACTGTTTGGAGAGTTTTCCATCAAAAAATCGCATGAATCTGGTGAGCTAACTGCGACAGATATCAGTGATAATAAAGTAGATGATAACCAGACCAAATATTTTAGAGGCAAGCTTCGTTACGCAGAAAAAGACAACCCTTTTGAGGCAGAGTTATCCCTCACACATGAGGATTACAAATCTCACGAAGAATTCTACGTTAACGCTTCCGACGAGAAAAACCGGGAAGTCACAATTGTGGCACAGGGTGGCACAAAACCAGAATTAGAGAGAAAAACAACATCTGCATCCCTAGATTTAAGCTATAACTGGGATAAAATAGAATTACAGTCGATTACATCCTTTCAAGACAGAGGTCTAGAAAGGAATATATTTGGAAGCGAATTACCAGAAACCCAGACATCTTATTCTGAAGAAATTAGAATAGCCTTTGAACCCAGCGATAATTTGAATGGCGTTGCCGGCATATATGCTCAACGAACAAATTTTGAACGAAAACCAGTTTCGGCATCTGGCACAAACATAGGAAAACATCAAATTGATAGCTATGCCGTTTTTGGTGAAGGAACATACTCTTTAACGGACAAGCTCGACTTAACAGCAGGCGCCCGTTTTTCTTACGACTTAGCAGAAGTAAATTTCGAGCAAACATCTCCAACCAATTTTAACTTTAACAGTGAAAAAAGTTTTACCAATATCTCACCAAAGTTAGCCATTGGCTACGACCTGCTCAATAATGTTCGGGTATACGGCCTTTACAGCCAAGGTTATAAGCCTGGAGGCTTTAACAAAGCCGTTAGCAGTATTAATGACAGCATCGCTTACAACTCTGAAATATCGGATAATTTTGAAGTTGGAGCAAAAACATCATTCTTCAATAATAATCTGGAACTCAACACGGCAGCTTATTTCATCAAAACAGATGACAAACAAATCTATGTCGGTACTCAGCCATTTCGCGTTTTAAAAAATGTAGGTACTGCAGAAAGTAAAGGTATTGAGCTATCTGCTCGCGCCTACCTCGGTGATAATCTAACGCTTTTAGGCAGCGCTCATATAGGAAAATCTACATTCGAGGATTATAATGACCCCACAGCTACAAGTGATTATAGTGGCAATCGGGTTCCTTACGCGCCAGATCAAACATACAATTTATCTGCTGATTATCTTTTGCCTATCTCATCCATACCGGGTGAACTTTCTATACAAGCCGGTGGACGTTATATTGGGAAAACATACTTTGACGAAGCCAATACTATAACTCAAAGCGGTTATATGCTTTTTGATGCCTCTGCGACTTGGGACGTAACAGAAAATGTGTCTCTTAAAGTATTTGGGGAAAACCTTACAGATAAAAATTACAGGGTTAGTGCCTTTGATTTTGGGCCAGGAGGCACCAAAAGCCAACTGGGTGAAGGACGGTTTTTAGGCTTATCTCTAACCAGTCGCTTCTAGGTTAGGGAAAAAATTTATGCAAAAAAAGAAAGTTTTAATTTGTGGCGCTGGCGTTGCCGGTTTAGCTACAGCTTGGTGGCTAAACCGACAAAATTTGGACGTTGAAGTTGTCGAAAAATATCCAGATTTTAAGCAAAATGGATATATGATCGGCCTTTCAGGGCCAGGACTTAATATTGCCGAAAAAATGGGTTTAAAAAATGACCTCCTACAGCAAAATATCTCAATAGGAGAAAATTTATACATAAGCAAAACCGGAAAACATCTGCATAGACTCAACTACTCTAAAATACTTGAAGAATTAGAGTTTTTAAGCTTTCCAAGAACTAATCTTGTACGAACCATCTATAATCACACAAAGGATGACCTCCCCATAACCTTTGGTGAAAAAGCAATATCATTCAGCGACCATGCGCATGGTCAGACAGAAGTCATATTTCAATCTGGGTCGAGGAAATCGTACGATTTAATAATCGGAGCGGATGGAATTCATTCAGATTTGAGATCGAAATTTTTTGGAAATGAAAGCCAATTCATACATCATATGGGATATAGCGTAGCAGCCTTTACAGTTGATATCCCCAATACTCTACAAACAGAGTTTGTCTCATATGTAGAACCTAGTAGACAAAGTCAATATTATGCTCTCAACGAAAAACAATTAGTGGCAATTCTCTGTTGGCAAAACAACAATATATCTTCTATTCCACAAAATAGCCGCGCTGAATATTTGAAAAATATCTTCTCGGGAGCCAATCCTATATGCCTTGAGAGGATCGAATTAGCCAAGTCCCAACAAGCTCATATCTATCTCGATAATATGGCAATGATAGAAATGCCTCAATGGAGTCAAGGCAACAAAGTTGTAATTGGTGATGCAGCATACTGCATGTCTTTATTATCTGGCCAAGGCGCCGGCATGGCTTTAACGGGTGCATATCTTTTATCCGAAGGTATTAAAAGGCATGGTCTCCCAAATGGTATGGTTTATTACGAAAATCAGCTAAGGAAATCAATTTTGCGCCTGCAAAAAAGAAGTCGAAAAATTGCATCTATTTTTATACCCAAAACCCATTACGGCTTCTGGTTGAGAAATTTAAGCATGAAGCTCATACCTGAAAACCTTCTAGGTCGTTATTTCCTCAAAAACATCCAATCTGAGATTATGGATTCTGAAAACGGTATTCAGGAAAAAAATTGATTAACATGACACTTTCACAAATGAACACCAATTCTTTGAAACGTTGGCCCACTATTAAATTACTTATAGCAATATCAAGTATCTATGCACTGCAAAGCGCGATCGGTGGTCTAACATTTATTGGTTTACCTGCGATTTTGAGATCAGAGGGATATGATCATCATCTTATCGGCATGGTTTTCCTTGCTATGGCACCTTGGTCACTTAAATTCTTATGGGCACCCTATGTTGAAAAATACCGTATAAAAAATGACGGCTCCAAACGAAGCAAGGCCATAATTTTAATTGGGCAGTTTATCTTAATACTTTGTTTGTTCCTTATTTCCCAACTCAATGATTTCAAATGGATATTATGTGCTCTTATATTTATTGCGGTTATAGCATCAACAATAGATATCGCTGCCGATGCCCTAACCATAGAACAAGTCCCGAGAAATAATCAAAATTGGGGGAGTTTTGCACAAACGGGCAGTAGTTATATCGGTATCTTAATTGGAGGCGGATTATTCGTAACCCTTGTCAGTTATTTTAATCCAGAGAAATCCTTTATAATTATTGGATTACTGCTAGGAATACTCTCGGTTCCTCTTTGTTTTATCAAAGAAGAACATGCAAAAGCAGCCCAAACAAAACATACCCCGAGCCTAATTTATGCCCTAAAGAGAAAAGAAGTAATTTATGGCCTCATAATGATATCTATTTATGCCATTGGTAATCGATTATCTCTTAGCATGATAGGGCCGCTACTCGTCGACAGCAAAATTAGTCTTTATTATATCGGCCTCGTAAATGGGATTGGAGGAGCATTACTCGGCCTGGCAGGAGCTTTAGCAGGGAGTGTACTACTTCAGAATCAGACCAAACGGACCTCTTTATTATTTATAACTTTTTGTAAATTAATCACTGTAGGCGGTATTACCCTTATTTGCCTTACTCCTGAAGCTCCTAAGCTCTGGATCCTTATTTCAACATTGTTGCTATCATATACATCAGCTATGGGGTTTGTAATCATTTACGCCATTTTGATGAGCCTTAGCTCTAAACACCAAGCTGGAGTGGATTTTACGCTTTTTCAATCCGCTGATACAGCAATTGCCGTTATAGCAGGTATTATTAGTGGTTATCTTGTCAATCTAATCGGCTATAGCAATTTTTATTTTATCGCAACATCATTTAGTTTGATAACCTGCATCAGCTTTATCCACCTGACAAAAATCACGGAAGGACCGAAAACTTACAGGTAATCAGTACATGATTTAATAGTTTAGATTAAGCCTTCTGCCCAATCCATTCCTTGAGCTAACCAATTCATTTTAATGTTATGTCCCCCTTTGTGGAGGCATAACTCCAACTCTTTGCCCGTCGCACATCCACGCCATACCTCACAGGTCATATCGGGAAGAATGACAGTTTCAGGATTAGCTTCGCAACGGTTCCTTTCTTTCCAGATACCAACACCTATTTTCACATCCCCCTGATGCCAACGCTCACCAATAGGCCGTCCAGTCATGGGAACGACCCGGTCTGACAGTCCGTGAATATGGCGCATGTTTACCGGTTCATCACAGGCAACGGGATGAGGGCGCCAAAACGAACCCGCGATCGGGAAAAAGGCTGAAAATTCTTCGCCCATATAGCAGGCAACATCCCAGGCCATTGATCCGCCCTGGGAAAAACCCGAAACCCACGAACGTTCCTCATCAACCTCATGCCGAGATTTCACATCCCTCAGGATATCACGGGTAAAGGCAATTTCATCCCTACGTTCACTTGGTGCACCAACATTGGACCAGCTGCGATTGAGACCATCAGGAATAACCAGCATAACACCCCGTGAAGACGCAAGATTCAACAAAGCTTTATTTTTCAGGACAAGATCAGCACTTTGCCCATAGCCATGATAATAAAATAACGTTGGATAAGGCTCTTCACCTGTTTGAGCCCCAGGCGTCACTATTACATAGCGTCCACTGTCCAAAACGATTTCATTGACATTAGAATCCGGAGAACCCGGTTCTTCTTTCAAATTCACGGCTTGCGATAAAGAAGCGAGAAATAAACCGCCTATCAACAATACAATAACGACAAGGGCTTCAATTCGTCTCATAAAATCCCCGATTACGACAGTAGCAGAACAAAGAGTATTGATTACTAGGTAGCCAACCTTCACAATTTTTCCACCTCACATAAAAACAACTTTTGGTTATGAACCTCAAAAGGGATATAGCTTTTACCCTTCAAAAAGCTGATTAACTAAGTTTTCTATAGCGAAACCTTGCCGAAATGCCGTGAATGGTATTTTCTACGACAAGATTTTAAATATTGGGGAAAGGCTGTTAAATGAAGTGCAGCCTCTCTCATAACCCAGTTCTCATAACTCTGCTGAATTGGAAAACGCCAAATTGGAAAACATGGCCGATTTAAAAAGCATGAAGGTACTTGGTATAGAAACCAGCTGCGACGAAACTGCAGCGGCCATTGTGGATAGTGATCACAACATTCTCGCCAACAAAGTTCTTACCCAATTGGAAGAGCATAAACCCTATGGTGGAGTTGTTCCCGAAATTGCCGCCCGCAGCCATATGAATCATCTTGATCGCCTGATAAGATCTGCACTGGAAGAAGCCAATCTGGACTTTGATCAACTGGATGGCATCGCCGCAACTGCTGGCCCGGGCCTGATCGGTGGTGTTTTTGTTGGGGTTATGACAGCCAAGGCAATCGCAGCTGCACGAAAGCTCCCTTTTCTAGCTGTGAATCATCTCGAAGGACATGCTTTAACTGCGCGTCTCACCGAAAAAAACGCTGCGGGTTTTCCTTATCTCCTCCTCCTCGTATCCGGTGGGCACTGCCAGCTCCTCGCAGTCGAAGATGTGGGCCGTTACACCCGATTGGGCGGCACGATTGATGATGCTGTCGGTGAAGCTTTTGATAAAACCGCCAAGATGATGGGACTCCCCTATCCCGGCGGTCCAATGATCGAACAAATTGCCAAAAGCGGCGACCCCAAACGCTTTGATCTACCGCGCCCCATGAAAGGGCGTCCGGGCTGTGATTTTTCTTTTTCGGGTTTAAAAACGGCCATACGCAAACAAATCCTTGAATGTGCCAGCAAGGGGAAAAGCACAGAAGTCGATATTGCGAACCTGAGCGCGCAGGATAAAGCGGATCTTGCAGCCTCATTCCAATTGGCTGTTGGCGATGTTCTTGTTGATCGCTGTAAAAAAGCAATGGATATTTTTCAGGATACCTATGGCCAACCGGGGCCATTGGTCGTTGCTGGCGGTGTTGCCGCAAACCTGACGCTACGCGCTCGTCTTACGGAACTGACAGATACCTATAATACAAGCCTACTGGCCCCGCCGGTCAAGCTTTGCACCGATAACGGCGTGATGATTGCCTGGGCCGGATTGGAACGCCTCCGTCTGGGGTTAACAGACTCTCTGGATTTCGCTCCGCGTCCACGTTGGCCACTTGATCAACTGACGGGCGTTGAGGCAGTAAAGACATGACAAAACCGCCCGTTAAAACAATCGGGGTTCTCGGGGCTGGTGCTTGGGGGACCGCCCTTGCTGCCGTTGCCGCAGAGGCTGGAAATGATGTTATTCTCTGGTCACGTAACGAAAACGTTGTTGCAGATATCAATCATGCCCATGAAAACAAGCTCTATCTAAAAGGCGCAAACCTTGACCCTAGAATCATAGCGACAACGGAAATATCTGCTGTACAAGATTGTGATGCCCTCCTTCTCGTTGTCCCCTCTCAACACCTAGGCGCCGTTCTAGAAACCTGTAAAGATCAAATTAACCCGGAAACACCGCTTGTTCTCTGCACCAAAGGGGTCGAAATCAAAAGCGGGCTCCTGATGACAGAAATGATCGCAAGAATACTCCCGCACAACCCGATTGCAGTCCTTTCAGGACCAACCTTTGCCATTGAAGTGGCCAACAAACTACCCACTGCGGTAACCCTAGCCTGTGCAGACGAAGTGTTAGGTAAAAAACTATCAAACACGCTCAATAACCGTTCCTTTAGAATCTACCAATCCCTGGATCCAATCGGGGCCGAGATTGGCGGAGCGGTAAAGAATGTAATCGCGATTGCCTGTGGCATCGTCGAGGGAAAAAGACTAGGCGACAATGCCCGTGCCGCATTGATCACCCGCGGTCTGTCAGAAATCGTAAAACTGGGCCTTGCAAAAGGTGGGCGGCGAGAAACCCTTATGGGTCTTTCGGGTATGGGGGACCTCACCCTCACCTGCACAGCCACACAATCGAGAAACTATGCGCTTGGCAAAGCTTTGGGCCAAGGTATCGCGATTCAGGATTACCTCAAGGGGCGAATTACCGTTGCGGAAGGGTTAAGCTCTAGCAAATCAGTAACAGAGCTTGCACAAAAGCTCTCTATCGATATGCCGATCTGTCATGCGGTATGTAACATACTGCACAACGACGCAGATATTAACGAAACGATCGCCCAACTTCTCGCCCGCCCTCAAAAGGCAGAGATATAACCATTCAAAACTATGTTTCACTTAGATTAGGATACATCCAATGAAATTCATCTTTTCATGTGTAGATAAAAAAGATCACGCGCACGTCCGTGCCGAAAATCGTCCTGCGCATTTGGAATACCTCAACCAGTTTATTGATCATATCGTCGTCGCAGGTCCAACACTGGGCGCTGATTACGAAAGCATGACAGGCAGCCTGCTGATCCTTGAATTTGATGACGACACTGCTGCACAAGAATTTGCCCTAAACGATCCCTACAACAAAGCTGGCCTCTTCGAGCAGGTCACAATCACACCTTGGAAACAGGCCCTGCCGAAATAAGAACAAAACCAATGGAAATCTCTATTGGGGAACTTCCTCATCTTACCAAATATCAATAGCACTGCTTGTTTACTGGGTGAGCAGTGCTATTCTCCTACCAAGGAATTCCCAGAATAAAAGGAGGTCACGTTGGCATATTGGTTGATGAAGACGGAACCCGGTAGCTGGTCTTGGGACGATCAAGTTGCCAAAGGCGTTGAGCACTGGGACGGTGTCCGCAACTATCAGGCATCAAATAATATGAAAGCGATGCAGATCGGAGATCGGGTATTCTTCTATCACTCAGTAAAAGAAAAGAAGATTGTTGGCATCGTTGAGGTATGCAAAGAGTACTACCCCGATCATACAGATAAATCCGGGCGCTTTGGCATGGTCGATGTCAAAACGCTTTACCCCATGACATCACCAGTCAGCTTGGAAGAAATCAAAGCACATCCCGATTTACAAGATATGGCACTAATAAAACAATCACGGCTTTCTGTGATGCCAGTAAGTAATGATGAATGGCAGATTATTTGTGAGATGGGCGATACCAAACCTTATTAAACAAGATACCCTTAAGATCGGTTCGCTAAATACAGCGCAAGATACCCAGACCAAAACAATACACGATTCAGTCTTTCGCCAGAATTTTCCCCACGGCCTGTTCCAAAGCGGTTATCAGCCCTTGGCCTTCTTGTCCTCCGTCACCCTTTAGCTTTTGCGTCAGAATAATCCGCATCGTGTTCACGTGGGCTTCAATCAGATCAAGTCGTTCGCCTGCCCTTTCAGCATTTTCCTGAATAAAATGACACAGTGATTTTGCAGCTAATGATAAAAGAGGATAGCTGAATGTTGCTGCCTGACCTTTGATATTATGACTGATACGATGGATTTCAATTATGCGATCTGCGCATTCATCGTGATTGCTTTTTGCCTGTAGAAGAAATTCATTAATGTTGGCGATTTCATCCGCAACAAGAACCTCGTAATCACCCTCCATCTCTGAAAGTGCATTTTCGGCTTTTTCAACGATATCCTCAAGTTCAGGACCGCCTTCTGACGGCACCTTTGGCTTCAGATTGTTCGTCGGCATATGCAATTTCACTTCCACTTTTACTTCCTGTATATTTCCGAAACGATTAAGGTTTCGGCTATACTAGCACCAAGTTTACAGGATAAAACCTTAATCAAGTACAAAGAAAAATATCCTGCTCAGAGATTCAATCTAAAGGTTAAAATAACGATGATCTTAACTCTGAGAGCCTTGATCAAGTAGCTTGTGAAAACCGGCGTAAAGGTTGATCAGCTATTGGCCAGTGAACTACCGCAGCAAAAACACCCAGAAAAATTGAAATCCACCATACCAGATCATAGGATTGAGTAGAATCATACAAAATTCCCCCTAACCAAACCCCTATAAAACTGCCGACCTGGTGGCTAAAAAAGACAAAACCAAACAAAGTTCCCATATATTTAGGGCCAAAAATTTGCGCAACCAGACCCGATGTCAAAGGAACAGTGCTCAGCCATAAAAGCCCCATAACAAAGCCAAAAATTAAAAAGGACACTGTTGTGGCTGGCATGAAAATAAACGCAAGAATGGCCGCAGATCGTGCTAGGTAAATTCCGGAAAGTAAATATTTTTTACGATAGGCACCGCCTAACGCCCCCGCTGCATAAGAGCCAAAAATATTCGCCAACCCAACAAGAGCCAGCGTCCAGGCCCCTACTTCCGGAGCCAATCCTTTATCAATCGCATAAGAGGGAAAGTGAACTGTTATAAAAGCCAAATGAAAACCACAAACAAAGAAACCCGCAATAAGCAACCAATACCCTCGATGTCGAGCAGCTTCTTTTAAGGTATCAACCATAGAGTCAGAATTTTTAAGCCCGGAGTCCGCCAAGCCTTGCGGAGCAGATGACACGCCGCGCAAAAAATAAGCGGCGGGAATAATCAACATCAACAACCCAGCAAGAATTAACAGGGCATCCTGCCACCCAAAGCTCTGTAACAAACTACTGCCAAGGGGAATAATAAGGAATTGCCCCAAAGAAGCAGATGCCGTTGCAATACCCAGTGCCAAGGACCGTTTTTCTTCAGCAACCGAGCGACCAATAACAGCCAGAACAACGCCAAAAGTCGTGCCACTCAGACCAATACCAACAAAAAAACCCGGCCCCATATGTGATGCTATTGGCGAATAATCCATCACCCCTAGAATAATACCACCAGCATAAATCAAGGCACTTAATGCCAAGACGCGCCCAGCACCATAACGGTCAGCAATCATGCCCGCAAAAGGCTGTGCTGCACCCCAAAGCAAATTTTGAATGGCAAGAGAAAAGGCAAGAACTTCACGACCCCAATTCAACTCGTCAGAAATCGGTTTCACAAAAAGGCCATAGCTAGACCGAATTCCAAAGGCCAGACAAAGGACAACACAACCAGACAGGAGAACCACCCAGATAGGTCGTGAGGAAGGTATATTTTTTTCAGAAATAGCCATAAAAGTTAGCTCTATCAACTGAGGGGGGAGATAAAAATTTGAACCATTACCTATGAAAAACAGCCACCAATCCACAAAGCTGCATCCCAGAACTTAGTACCAAAAGCCTCTAAAGATCCGGGAAACACAATCATAATCAATAAGCAAAAGATTATAATAGCGAGCAATGCCAATAGATGTCGTTTAACAGAACTCATAATGAATACTATACTCGTGGTTATTCAAATCACCAATTGAATCAAATTAATCCCTTGCCTTAGATTTTATAATACATCTAAGGCGAGCTATAATTTCTCTTCACATTAGGATATAAACTATACCCGAAGCAAAATTGTTTTCACCTTGCTTTAACTTCTTGGCATTACCCTAAACAATTACTACTGCGCTCTCAAAATAAGAGAGTCATCGAAACCTGGGGGCCAAATGGGCAATGACAGTTTGATAAGTTCCTTGCGACAGGAACGGGATCGTTTTCTCGCTTTTGCTTTTTGCCGAGCGGATCTGTTGCTTGAGCTCTCGGAAAAACGGGAAATCGTTTTTGTCAGCGGGGCGACCCAAGCCATTTTCGGGCACGCAGTAGAAGAGCTTATCGGCATGTCTATTGACGACCTTGTCCTGCCCCATGAAGAACCTGTGCTAAAGAACCTTCTTTCCGGCATGGTTGGTGGTGTCAGACCCAACCCCATGAATATTGATTTTAAAAATAAATTAGGAAAATCCCAGCCGCTTTCGCTAACGGGTTATTATGTTGAAGACCTTGAAAAACATTACTTTCTGTCTTGTAAGCTACCGACTGTCGTATCTGCAACATCCCCCAAAACAAAACGGGAAGCAGGGGGGACCGTTGTTCATGACAGGGTGAGTTTTGGCAAGGCAGCAACAGAACATCTAAAAACCAATCCCGATGATAAACTCACATTTATCGAGTTGGAAAACTACGATGAGTTTGCAAAGAAGCTGGATAAGGATACCCGAGAAGAGTTATCTGAGACAATCAACAGCTATTTGCGAGCCAGTTCTACAGAGGCAAATTCGGCAGCATCATTCGGAAACGGTAAGTACGGGCTGATCAGTCGCCCGGATCTGGACATTGACAAATTAACTGACGAAATTTCTAAACAAGTCAAAGCGGCTGACCCTAAGGGAATTGGACTAAAAGTTGAACAGGCCAGTATTGCCCTTGCTGATAGCGGTATTTCGGGTGGCAACGCAGCCCAGGCGCTAAGCTTTATGATTCAGCAATTTGCCCACGATCAAAGTGAAAGCTTTAGTTTGGAAGATCTTGCGCATTCGTTACCAGAGATTTTAGCGCGCATCAAAAAAACAGCAGAGCGTATTATCAGGGTCACCGAGGGTGAAGACTTCATGATTGTCTTCCAACCAATTGTAGATTTAAAGACCCGTGCAATTCATCACTATGAAGTTCTGGCGCGTATAAACGACGAAACGGGATCACCACAAGAATTTATAAGATCTGCAGAGGATTTGAATCTTATCAAAGGTTTTGACCTCGCGATTTGCCGCAAAGCAATCAAGTGGATACAGAACAATCCCAGCACGCAATTCAATAGATCAATCGCAATAAACTTGTCTGCAGCCTCTATCGGGGATGCTGATTTCATCAATCAGCTCACACCATTATTAACTCCTCTGAAAGACTCTCCAGAGTCCCTGTTATTCGAAATCACCGAATCAACAAGAATACCGGACCCGCTTATTGCCAATGAAGCAATGCAGACCCTTCGCAAACTCGGTCATAAAGTCTGCCTTGATGATTTTGGAGTCGGTGAGGCCTCTCTCCAATATCTTCGTCAGTTTCAGGTTGATGTACTCAAAATTGACGGTAGCTATGTCCGCGATGCCCTAGAAGATGAAACATCGGCTCACATACTCAAAGCCATAGCTGATCTGTGCCGAAAGTTAAAAACAGAAACTGTAGCCGAGATGGTAGAGGACGAAGAAACCACAAAATTATTGATCAACTGCAACGTTGATTTCGGACAAGGTTATTATTTCGGCCGTCCCTGTAACGATATCAGTATTTTTGAAGAACCCGATAAACCACGCACTGTTGTGCGTCGTGGTGAAACAACAGAGAGTTGGTCCTGAAACCCGCCTTCAAATCTGTTGCTATCATAATCTTGGTTTTCCCTGCCCCCCTTACTTAATTTAATCCTTTTTCTGTTACTCAGGCTTGGCCCCTGTCCAACAACAAAGGCCGATGTGAACAACAACAGTTGCTGCATCGCAACATAATTTTCATTAACAGGACAACACCTTATCGATTATTTCCAAATTACCCTTGAGAAATCAGGAAATTCCGTAAATAATCCCTGCGAACAAAAAACCGCTGATAAAAATAAAGCAGCGCAACAATAAATAATAATAGGGAGACCGAAAAATGTCGGACGCCACTGTTTTCCCCGTTCCGGAAGACCTCGCCCAGAATGCCTGGGTTGATGAACCCCGCTACCTTGAAATGTACCAGCAATCCATCGAAGATCCCGAAGCATTTTGGGCTGAACATGGTAAACGCATTCACTGGTTTAAGCCCTTTACCAAAGTCAAAGATGTCAACTATGGCCCCGGCGATGTGCACATTCGCTGGTATGAAGATGGCACAACAAACGTTTGCTATAACGCCATTGATCGCCACCTGCCGACAAAAAAAGATGACACGGCAATTATCTGGGAAGGTGATGATCCCAGCGAGCATGAGTACATCACTTATGGACAGCTTCACGATAACGTAAGCCGTTTCGCCAATGCCATGAAAGCCCGCGGCGTGAAGAAAGGTGATCGTGTCACCATCTACATGCCGATGATCCCCGAAGCCACTTATGCGATGCTGGCCTGTGCCCGAATTGGTGCCGTTCATTCCGTTGTATTTGGTGGCTTTTCACCAGATGCGCTGGCCGGTCGAATTCAAGGCTGTGAATCCAACTGTGTGATCACCGCTGACGAAGGTTTGCGCGGTGGGCGCAAAGTGCCCCTTAAGGCCAATACCGATAAAGCACTAGAGTCCTGTCCTGATGTCGATACCGTTTTTGTTGTTAAACGCACTGGTGGTGATATCGACTGGAACGACAAACGCGACGTCTGGTGGGATGAAGCCTGTGCTGCAGCTGACAAAGAGTGCCCTGCGGAAGAAATGAAGGCCGAAGACCCGCTTTTCATTCTTTTTACATCCGGCTCAACCGGAAAACCCAAAGGCGTTCTTCATACAACTGGCGGCTATCTCGTCTATGCATCAATGACTCACAAATACGTCTTTGATTATCATGACGGCGATATTTACTGGTGTACGGCTGATGTCGGCTGGATTACCGGCCACAGCTACATCGTTTACGGCCCACTGACCAACGGTGCAACAACACTTGTTTTTGAAGGTGTTCCAAACTACCCAACAGCTTCGCGCTTCTGGGAAGTCTGTGACAAACACAAGGTTAATATCTTCTATACTGCGCCAACCGCGATCCGTGCCTTGATGCGTGAGGGCTTGGAAGCCGTTAAACGAACATCCAGATCAACAATCCGTCTTCTTGGTACGGTTGGTGAGCCGATCAATCCAGAAGCATGGATGTGGTATCATCAGGTTGTTGGTGAAGGTCGCTGTCAGATTGTTGATACTTGGTGGCAAACAGAAACCGGCGGTATTCTGATTACACCTTTACCGGGGGCAACACCGCTGAAACCGGGATCAGCAACACGGCCCTTCTTTGGCGTGAAGCCGCTATTGGTTGATAACGACGGGAAACCATTGGAAGGCGCGACCGAAGGCAACCTTTGCATTTCTGACTCTTGGCCCGGACAGATGCGGACACTCTACGGAGATCACGAACGCTTTGTTCAGACCTATTTCTCGACCTATGACGGTCTTTATTTCACCGGGGACGGCTGTCGCCGCGATGAAGACGGCTATTACTGGATTACCGGACGCGTTGACGATGTGATCAACGTTTCCGGCCACCGCATGGGAACAGCCGAAGTTGAATCAGCCCTTGTGGCCCATGCTAAAGTCGCTGAATCAGCTGTGGTTGGTTATCCGCATGACATCAAAGGCCAGGGCATTTACGCCTATGTAACGCTGAATGCGGGTGAAGAACCTAGTGATGAGTTGCGTAAAGAGCTTGTGACCTGGGTCAGAAAAGAAATCGGTCCGATTGCGACACCTGATATGCTGCAATGGGCACCGGGACTGCCAAAAACCCGTTCTGGCAAGATCATGCGCCGTATTTTGCGTAAAATTGCCGAGAACGATTATGGCAGCTTGGGGGATACCTCTACCTTGGCTGACCCGTCGGTCGTTGATGACCTGATTGAAAACAGAATGAATAAATAAATCATTCTTCGCTTTATCAAAGGCAGCTTCTACCAGAGCTGCCTTTTTCTTTGGGCCGCCTTTATCATGCTGGGTCTTTCCATTGTTGCTTCAAAAAATCTAGTAACACACGCAGTTTCAAAGGGACAAAATCAAGCTTCTGATAATAGAACCACATTTCAAAAGTTTTACTTCTTAAATGCGGTAATACCGGAACAAGGCCACCCCTTTTAACTTCGTCCTGGATAATCAATTCCGGGATATAGGCAATGCCCTGCCCCTGACAAGCTGCGGCAATCAAAGCTTCTGTATTATTACTGGAAATCCGCCCGGAAACGTCAACAGAGGCATCTTGAGTATCATCACATCGAAAATGCCAAGTCGTCGCCTTTGTGTTTTCTCCGTACAATAAACATGCATGTGATCGCAAATCATTGCTTTCAGACAGAGGTTTGCTCGCGGCCAGATAATCCGGACTGGCAAAAAGCTGGTTATAATAGCGACACAATCGCTGACCAACGTAAGCCATGGAATCTAGGTCATCAATCTGCCGCGCCAACGAAAGATCAACTCCGGCTAAAGGCAAAGTCTCATACGCAGCAGATTTAAACTCAACATCTATATCAGGGTTTTGATTTAAAAATGCTCCCAACTTGGGCAACAAAACTCTGTTCAATAAAGGGGACGGTGCCGCAAGGGTAAGACGACCTCGCGGACTTTTCCCCAAATCCTGTGTTTCATCCAAAAGGGTCTGCCACTGACCATGCAGAGAAACCATACGGTGATAAAAATTACTTCCCGCTTCGGTCAAGGTAATACGTCGAGTAGTTCGCCTTAACAGCTGTACCCCCATCGCCGTTTCCAGTTCGGTAATCCGCTTGCTGATAACCGATGGACTGACGCTCATAATGCGAGCCGCTGCTGCCATTGTCTTGTTTTCCACGACCGTTTTAAAAATCAAGGCGCGTTGAAAGGAATCCATATTCGTTCCAAAATGAGAATAAACAATTACCAATTATGCTAATTGTTCTTGTTTATTTAGGCAATATGATGCCCCGTCATTCATAAAAGCCAAAAGGACAAGACGATGTATGTTGTAGAGATTGTGAGCTGGAAATCCGCGCCAAACGTGACAGATCAACAGATGATCGATGCTGTTCAGGCAATGGTTCCCGACCTCGAAAAACTACCCGGATTTAGGTATCAGTCTCTCTTAAAAGATGATGCCGGCCTATGGATAGATATTTACTATTGGGACACCAAAGAAGATGCCCACAAATCAAACGACTTGATGGCAAACAAACAGTCTTTGCAAAACCTCATCGCCCTTATTGATATGAGCAGCTTGAAGATAGATGTTTTGGCACCGCACCAAGAGTCATGCCACATAAGTTTCACTCGCTAGAGAACTTTTAGCGACTATAAATTACAAAATGGTATGCCACCAATCGGCATACCATTTTTTTTTCTCTGGTCTTTCTAGACCAAACCTTCATATATTTTCTTTTCCGGGTCGATTGCCGCACGCTCTTTTTGTCGCATCAACTTCCAGACCTGAAAAAGAGCATCCGAAAGCTTGCTTTCCCCGGCAATCGGGGTTGCGCTTGGATCGCTTGTAATGTTTCCGAGATTCATCTGCGTGTAGTAATCGCGCCACATCAACGCAGCATTTTCATCCAACCCCTGATCAATCATAATCTGAAGCCAGTCATTCTGGGGTAATGACAGAGATGCAATATGCTTGTTGAGAACATTCCGCCCGGCTTCAACAATGTCGTCCAGATTGTAAGCTTCCGGCCCGTGAAGCTCTAACAGGCTATAGCCATCAAGCGGATCAAGGGCTGCTGAAACCAGAACGGAGACAAGATCGTTTCGTGCCACCATGGCATAGTTTTGCTTTTCAATAAAAAAGCTGGGGAATACCGAATGGTGTTTGGCCATCGCCATACCAGACGCCAGATTTTCCATGATAAAAGCCGTCCGGATGATCGTCAGATTTTTGCAACAGCTTTTAAGCTCGCTTTCCAACTGTCCAAGTATTTTGGCCCAGCCAATTTTTTTCTCTGCCCCCATAGCTGACAACAGCACGATTTTTATCTTTTGCGCATGATCAGCCCGAAAATCTGAACCGCCGGAAGAAAGTGCCTCAACCAAAGCAGAACGATAGCCATCCGCCGCCCCAAGCAAACCTTCTTCACTCAAAAAAGGCGGCAAGATAGCAATCAGTGTCTGCACACCGGAAAGCGCCTTTGCCCAACTGGATGCATGTTTGGGATCACCTTCGTTCACATCAACCCCGCGGCCACGCCACAAATCGCGACAGGCTGCATCCGCAGTCAAAACCCGAACCAGTTGCCCCTGTCCGACCAACTGTTCTGTTACCGCGCGTCCAATGGGGCCACTTGCATCTGCCACAAGGTACATTCCAAAAACTCCCTTTAGATTAGACCTCCCTTATCTCTTTCTTGTTCAGGTCAATCAAGAAACAAAAAGACGCAGACGGTTTCTTTTGGAACAGGCTGCTGAGCATATTGTTTTTATTTTGAATCCAATAAAATGATAGACTATCAATGTGGCGATTTTCTCTCTGCCAACACACCAGATAACCAACCAGAAGGTGACCAATGCGATCAAGCTGTCCCATTTCCCAAACACTGGAAATCCTGGGTGATCGCTGGACGCTTCTGATCATTCGCGATCTGATGCATTTTGGCAAAAGCCAATACAAAGAACTTTTGAGTTCTCCCGAGAAAATTTCCACCAACATCCTTGCGGATCGTCTCAAGCGCCTCGAACAGTCAGGTATTGTTGAGAAAAAGTCCTATCAGGATAATCCGCCGCGCTACGCATATCGCCTCACCCCAAAGGGACAGGCACTTCGCCCCCTTATCCGCGAAGTAACAACCTGGGGGCTGGAATATATTGAGGGCACCAAGATACCATTGGATGCGTTGAACAAAGAGACTTCCGAGAACGAAACATCTGGTTGATCAACTAGTTTGAATGAACTGCAATCATCAGAGCTTCAAACCGCACTTATCGGGCTTTTGAAACTACTACAGCGTCAAGAAAACGTCCGATTAATTTACAAACGCAATAACACCAAAGGTTGTGCATCAGTCAATTTTATATAATGTTTGAATTATTACCGAACTTCCGCAACCAACCCAAAGCGGACATATTGCCCGATTTAAAAATAGATCGAAGAGAAAGAATTTAACAGCATATGGCGCAGGTAGAGAATATTGCAGTAACAGAGAAATGTTTGTGGGGTCGCGTAGATACCTTGTACTCGAACAATAATTTTCACAGTGATGAATACTTCTTGCCAGTTAAGTGTGAGCACAGGATCAGGGTTACTCATGCTTGACCAATCATTTTCACCAAAGAATTTTCGAAAAATATTCGATATAGAGAACCGAAAAGGTAACTATTTGGAGAAAAGGTTTTTTCCTGAATTGCTTGAGATTACTCAAGAGGTTCAAAGGAAAAAAAACGAATATGAAAATCACAAATCTAAAAAAAATGAACTTACAGCTGAAGAGTATATCGAAGATCTTGAAGCTTTAGGTGAAGAATTAAGGCAACTTAAAGAACAGAGAGAGGCAAAGATTGGTGAAGAGCTAGAAAAAATTTCTGATGAAGCACTTCACTCTGATCTCGATATCAAAATAAAAGAAATTGATATTGGAATGGGGAAGGCCGCTTATACAATAGAAGATAAAGCTGTTTCATATTTTACATTAAGGCAAGTTCAATACAATATTCGCAGAATCTATAAGGTAAAACAAAGTAATCGCCATCATATAATTTGCCAATTACGTGAATTGTTAAGCGATAAATTCCCAAAGTATATTGTAAAAACAGACATAGTTGGATTTTATGAAAACATACCTAGAGACCAGCTTATAAGTAAAATAAATGGTGACCCATATCTATCGATTAGTACTAAGAAGATAATAAAAAAGGTTCTGTATGAATACGGTAAATTATCCGGAAGCCCAAAAGGAATACCCCGAGGTATAGGATTAAGTGCTTATTTATCTGAGCTATACATGAGAAAGTTGGATATGGAGATTTATCGCTTTCCTGGCGTCATTTATTACGCGCGGTATGTCGACGATATTATTTTCATTTTTTGTCCACCAGCTAATGGAAATCCAATTGACGTTGGGCGATTTTTCCAAACTCAAATTTCTTCGCTTAAATTAGAATATAATAGTGCAAAAACACGATTAATTAGATCGCATCCATCAAATGAATTTTTTTTTGAATATCTTGGGTATAAAATTCAGGTTGATGCAGGAAATGTGTCCATTGGGTTAAGTGAGAAGAAGAAAACTCGATACAAAACTAGAATTAATTTAGCTTTTAGTGATTATTTATACAGTCGAAAAAATTCAGAACGACAATCCCGAAAATTACTAGTTAATCGATTGAAATTTCTTGCTGCGAATACCCGCCTTGTAAACAACAAAAAAAATGTAGTTTCAGGGATATATTTCTCCAATCCTCTTATTTGTAAAAAAGGAATTCAGGATTTAAAGGAACTTGATGATCATCTCAAATCTAAGACTTCAGTGCTTCAGTCTAAATATTTAAAATCAACGATTTTTAAGCAATCTTTCATAGAAGGATTTGAAAAAATAAGATTCTATAAATTTAAGCCCAGTGAATTAGAACAAATAGTGGAGGTATGGAAATATGTCCGCTAGAAAATTGAATATTAAATATAAGAAAGAACGGACACTTCTGTCAGATGTATTACCCTATGAAGTGCCTCTTTCATTTTCAAACCGCCATTTTTATAGCTTTGTCTTAGAAAACAAGATTGAATGTATCAATGCTGACAATAACATTTCACTTCGCTGGAAGAAAGGCAGTAAAGCACTTAACTCATTGATGCATATTCTTTTTTCTTTACCTTTGAATCCTAAGAAAGTTGCTGACAAAAAAATTGAAATTAAAGGTTTTGAGACCACATTTGAGGTATTCAATAATGGTGCACCTGGGAAAGGGGATAGTGCACATACAAATCTAACCCCGTTTAGCTTCAAAATAAATCACAAAAAGTCTGAATTTAGAGAATTGACCATACCGCATCCGCGAAGCCAAATGTCTGTGATCGAGTTTTATGATCGCCATAAAGAAACAATTTTATACTATACCTCACTTAGCAATTTTTCTTTAAGAAGACCCAATAAAATTTCAACATATAAATTTTTGAAAGATCGACTTCATTTTAGCCGATTAGCGAATACTGAAATCGATAGTATTATTGAAGAGCACAATAAAGAACACGAAAATTTAAAATCGTTCTTTTCGTACAAAGAAATCAGTAATATTTATAAGTTTTATGAATCATTTTTATATCACAAATGTGAAAAGCGATACGATAACTTAGAAAAATTGGATGTATCAAAGTGTTTTGATAGTATTTATACCCACTCAATAGTTTGGGCTGTTATTGGTAAAAGCGCTTCTAAGGAATTTATCACTAAGGCCAATAATAGCTTTAGTGGTCGCTTCGATAAACTAATGCAACGCCTACATTATGGTGAAACTAATGGCATAGTTATCGGGCCTGAATTCTCGAGAGTTTTTGCAGAAATCATTCTTCAAAGAGTTGACCGTAATCTAGAAGAAAGACTTAAGAAAACACCCAATAAATTAAAATTTAAACACGATTATGAAATATATCGTTATGTTGATGATTATTTCATTTTCTATAATAATGCTGAAGATAAGACTTTAATAGTCAATGAACTACAAATCGCCCTTAAAGAGTATAAACTTTCATTAAATTCAAATAAAGCAGAAGATTTTAATAAGCCAATTATTACTGACATCACTATTGCTAAAAATCAAATCTCGAAATTTTTAAGTAAAAGTCTACAATATAAATGTGAAGAGGTGAGTGATGATTGCGGTGAAATAAAAACAGTAGGTTCAATATCTGTTAATGCTAACCGCCTTATAACCACCTTTAAAACCATTATAAAAACTAATAATGTAGATTACAAAGATATGCTCAATTACACATTTGCAGTGATTGAGAAAAAAATTGAAAAAATACTATATAACTATCATTTTGTAGAAAAAACCACGCATAGTGAACGTCAGTTAGTTAATGCATTATTACATATACTTGAGTTCGTCTTTTTCATTTATACAGTTTCCCCAAAGGTTAATACAACCATCAGGTTATGCCGGGTAATTAGATCAATTTGTGAATTTCTCCTGGGAATGAAGAATAGAGAATATAGTAATCAAATTCACAAATTAATTTTTGATGAAATATCCTTCGTTATAAAGAAGAACAACAAAATCGGCTATTCTCAAATTGAAACTCTTTACCTCCTTATTGCTTTAACACAATTAGGCAAAGATTTCTGGCTAGAGGAATCTGCATTAATTGAATATTTAGGCCTTGAACCTGAAAAAATTGAAGAGGTAGAAAGGAACTTTGATTATTTCTCTATAACAGTATCATTATTTTATATGAGAAATAAAAAGAGATATGATCATTTAAGAAAGAAAATCGAGAAAATCGCTTTATTTAAAGTCGAAACAAAAAAGAAAACACGCTTCAAAGAGGCTGAAATGACTATGTTAGCTCTTGATATAATTTCATGTCCATATGTTAGTAAATCAACCAAACAAAAAATTTTGAGTAGTTTCAATGTTACAGAACTCTCTACTCAAAACGATATTATTAATTTCAAATCAAAATCTGGACGTCGACAATTATGGTTTACCAATTGGGATAATTTCAATTTTGGAAAAGAGCTAGACGCTAAGCAAAGCCAAGAGGTATATTAAATTTACGCAATCACCTAACTTACGGATTGTCCTAGACAGTTCACACACATGCGTATGGTATTGCTGGATTAAAACAGCATAACCAATTAAAGCGGCCATGGTGAGCCGCTTTAAGCATATTTACTCCCTTTTTTGCAGTTTCCCAGCTTTGATTTTACAAGGGCCTAATCATTACCTAACTAAAAATAGGGAGAATTAAGAAATTCTGGGTGGCCTGATTTATGTTAATTCGAATGATAGCAAAAATATGGAACTTACGAAGACAAATTTCATTCATTACTTGAGCTGTCCAAAATCCTTTTGGGTGTACAAGAAAGATAATGAAAATTATCCAGACGGTAATTTCACTGCTTTTATGCAAAAGCTGACTCGCGAGAGTGACGAAGTTATGGAGTACGTACACACTCTTTTCGAAGCCTCAAGAAATAGCACTATAAGTTATCATAAAACCTTTCGGTCGAATGACGGCCTGTTAACAAAAATCGACTGTTTTGAGGTTAATGCCAAGAGTCAAACTTGTTTATATGAAGTTAAGTCCTCTACTAGCATAAAGAAAAGTGGAAATAATAATCATATAAAAGACGCCTGTTTCCAAACTATTACAGCTGAAAGAAGTGGCCAAAAAATAGATAAGATAATTCTCATTTATTTAAATGGAAAATATGTACGTAAAGGAGCTATAAATCCAAAATCTTTACTCATCTTCGAAGATGTAACTGATGAGGTGCGTAAAATCTACGCAGAAACTTCTACAGAAATAAATCAAGCTTTACATCTTTTGGCTAAGGCTAAAATTGACCTGAAAAGGTGTAGCTGTATCTACAAGTCAAAAGCTCATCACTGTGATACCTTTGAGTATTTCAATCCGGATATATCAAATCAATCCATATATAACTTGCCAAGGCTAAGCCCGAAAAAACGGAAAGAATTTTTAATGGCAGGGATAATGAATTTACAGGATGTACCAGTTAATTATTTACTGTCGGAAATACAAACCCGCGTATTAAGATCTGCACAATCAGGGGAGCCTCAAATTGATAGAACCGAAATATCGGACACCCTGAAGGAATATCAATATCCACTGTATTTTTTTGACTACGAAACATATGCCTCCGCAGTTCCCTTGATTGATGGAGTTTCACCACACAAACATTTTCCAATCCAATACTCACTTCATATTCTAGAAAAAGATGGAACTTTAACTCATAAGGATTTTTTGCAACATGAAGCAAAATTACCATTAAATTTAATTGAGCAGATGGAAGAGGATTTTGGAGAAACTGGAAGCATTGTTTCTTGGCATGCATCATTCGAAAGAAAGCAAAATCAGGAAATGGCAAAATGGTATCCCGAAAAACGTAACTTCCTAAATGACATAAATTCCCGGCTGGTTAATCTGGAGGATGTGTTTAAATTAGCTTATGTTGATGCACATTTTGACGGCTCGACATCGATCAAGAAAGTATTACCTATTATTTGTCCTCATCTTGATTTTAAGGAGTTAAATATACAAGATGGCACTTCTGCTATGGACGCATGGGAGAAAATGATTGCTTTTCCAGAAATAGAAACTAAAATTCAAGCGAAAGCGCTTCTTTCATACTGTGAGATGGATACCTTTGCTATGGTCGAGATTTACCGCTTTTTGATACAGCTTTAACTCAATGATTTATAATAATAATTCAACATAACTGGTCCTCCCTTTAAAATAAATAATCAGTTTATAAAATTAAAAATTCCCCCTAATTATGGTATTAATATTCAATAGCCGAACGTCGGCTAATGGAACTAAGTAGCTATAAATCATGGTCTGATTTATTAGTCGCAAGTATTATGGTTTGAGACAGATGATTGCATTTCGTTAGACCTAGCTATTCTGATTGATACCACCTAAAAAGGAACGTCAACGGCCTTACACAGAAATCTCATCAGCGGCGCGGCCGTTTTAAAGCCTTCAACAACTTCGTTTAAAAACTCGGGACGTTGAGCTGCTTTGGGTGTTGTCCGGTGCATCAGGAAAAAGGTTTTGCGTTTGAGATCCTCAATATGTAGCTCGTCAGCTGAAAAACCTTTTGGCGGACGCTTGAGCCCATCGCCACCGATTTCGCCAAAAACATCGCGGATCGCCGGATCTGATAAAACCTTGTCCCATTCTTTCGGACGATCAACGATTGCCCGCCTGATCATATAAAGCGCATCACTTGGCGGCATCCAGATTCCGCCGCCATACAGCACTTCATCCGTTGCCAGATGAACATAGAAACCCGGTGCATGGGCATCCCGGCCCAACGAATGACGGAAATGACACGCCGCATGCTCTTTATAGGGCCGCTTGTCTTTCGAAAATCTGATATCACGATGAATTCTGAACATCGACCCGCCATTACGACGGGCATCGGCCACAAAATGAGGGGTAATTTCGGCTAAAGGCTCGACCATTGCCTGAATAAAATCCAGTAAATGATCCTGTAACGTTTCCCGATAGCGCGCTTTGTTTTCAGCGAACCAATCCCGAGTGTTGTTTTCTTTTAGATCTTCCAGAAACTCAAACCCTGCTTTGGGAAAGCCGGGAAAGTCAGTGCTCATTTTTTATCCCCCTCGTTTAAACATGCTGCCGTCAAACTTTGGAATTTCACTATTCATTATATCCCAAGACACAGCCTGTTTAACAAACATATCTGCGTCAGCTGAATAGGATTCAGGTTTATCCAGGCTCATTGCTATAATCAAAACCATCCCTTTCGCAATTTCCGGGGTCCCGTAGATTCGGCTGTTACATTTCGAACAGCAATAGCTTTTCATCGCACCACCACTTCCGCCCTGATGCTCAAAGCAATTCAAATCCCCTGTGACAGTAAAGCTGGTTTCCTTCACCCCCACCAACGCCACATAAGGGCTCCCGCTCAATCTTTGACAATCGCGACAATGGCAATTCACTTTAAAAAGCGGCTTTGTACAATTCGCCTGATATCGGACCTGGCCACACAGACACCCACCTTCGATTTTTTCAGTCATTCAAATTTCCTTTTAGTGTGGTTTTGATCAAATACCCAACTAACTTGCAAAATAAAAGTGACTTAATTATGGCAAGTAATTAATGGAATGTCATCCCGCTGCCTTGTTTCAGAAGAGATCGTGGCGACAATAGACGATAGTTGCCATATTTCAGACACTTACCCCTTTTCTGACACAGGAATGCTCGAAAGATGTACCCAACTTTGTCCTCTTCTTGTTCCTTCTCAAATGCCCGGCGAGAACTTAACTTTTGCTTATCGACGCAATCAATTTGTCAACAAAGGAACAGACAATGAAAAAATTAATTTCCAGTGTTATTGCTCTTGGTCTTATCGCATCTGCATCAATCGCAAGTGCTGCTGAAATGACAGGTCGTGTAATGACCGCAGATCCGGCAACAAACACAATTATTCTTGAAAACGGTACTGTGATGGAGCTTGTCAACGGCCTGACAGTAGAAGGTCTGGAGCCAGGTACAGAAGTTGTTCTGACTTATGATGAGAAAGAAGGCAAAAATCTGGTAACAAACATTGCACCAGCTTCTTAATCTATCAGCTTGTTGAGCAAACAAGCACACATCGTTACCTGAATAAGCCGATAAGTCAGCGAAACCAAACCCCATTCGCCCCTTATCGGTTTATTCATTTCTGGGTTGGCTTATTCTTTTCAGGCATTTTTGAATGAAGTTTAGTTCTCTTGTTCAGAGTTTTTAAGCTTTTCGCGGGATCCTGCAAGACGCCTCTTACGAGCCTCGGCATAGCGTGTCGCTAATTTAAAAGATATCCAATAGCCCAAAGCACCTAACCCCAAGCTATAGGGTATAAACCCAACTAAAATTGAGGTTCCGACCTGTTCCAGCATAAAGTGAGAAACCTCGACAATAGTTTCCCATATACCACCTTCCAGCGTTAGATGTTCCCCCATCATACGCGAAAAGCTCTCAAAATCCTGCTCACCATCAAAATCGAGCAGCATCAAGCGCCCTGTTATATAATAAAGATAATACAGCGGTATCATGGTAATGGGATTAGAAAGCCAGGACCAGGCCATCGCAATAATCAGACTAAATTGCCATTTGACGACATATCGGCAAAGCCACCAGACAATAAAAACACTATAAAGCTGAATACCAACCGTTGGTGTCATGCCAAGTGCCAAGCCCATCATAACGCCTCGGGCAACGATTTCGGGCTGGTCAACAGATCGTAAAACGGGGATTACGAGACGGAAATAGAGAAGACGAAGCAAACCAGCAATGGTTTCCTTCTTATTTCGGGCGTGAATTTTCTTCTTAAACCAGAATCTCATTTAGTTTTTTACAAACGCCCTCTGTTACCACCTTTTTCGTATCGTTTTTTAACGATCTTTTTTTATGGTCCTTGTGACCGCTCTTAGCGACTGTTATAAACCAAAATTATCTATAGTCCACGGACAAAAATCCGCCTTTCGCGAGATAGCGGAAACCAGAGGACCTTAAAACTATCTCATGCAAAGGGCAGCAACAGCATGAATCTTCCCAATTGGCTTAGTGTGTTTAGAAGTGGCGCAGGTTTTATCGTCATTTATCTTCTCCTTCAGGGAACGCAGGCATATTTACTTGCAGCGATTGTTGTCATGATGATTGCAGAGATTTCAGACATGGCAGACGGTCATATCGCCCGTCGTTATGGTCAGGTCACCAAACTTGGCATGATCATCGATCCCATGAGCGACAGCCTCTATCGTGCTATGGTCTTTATCGGCTTTCTGGGTATCGGCTGGATTCCAGTATGGTTCGTCGCCATTATCATCACCCGTGACATCGTTGTTTCTTATTTGCGAATCTTTGCCCAGCAGCAAGGTTTTACCATGGCCGCAAGGTCCAGCGGCAAGATAAAAGCCATCGTACAGGCCTGTGCACAGGTCTGGACCGTCGGTCTCTATGCCCTAAGCGGTTTTTTCAGCCAGTATATGGATACGGTTCAGGTATCGTTCTGGCTATTGGCAATTGCAACGGCTGTGACAGCATGGTCCGGTATTGACTACGCCCTTGGCTATATCAAATCCATGCGGGAAGCCGGCTAGAGCACCTGCGCTGACTTATTATCTGTTTGTGAGTATCTTTATAAAAACCAGGCGTCAGCCTGAAGATTCTCGCGTTGTTACGCTTCGCCTATTTCAATGTCGTCTATGACCCACGGTGCAAACTGCGCGATTTCCGGCATGCACTTTTGTGTGAGAGTATCGCGAGATATATCGCTTATCATCTTTTGCAGCGATTCAAGTTCATGACGACGCGTGGCCAGCATCAAGCTGCGCGAAAAAGCAGGACCTGGCAGTGGTTCACAACGGATATTGTTCAGGTGCGTTTTAGCCTGTAACAGACACAAGGGCGTCGTAATAGCCCAACCAATGCCTACGGCAACCATCGCCAGGGTCGTATCTGCCGTATCAAATTCAAAACGTCGCCGTGCAATTATATCAAGTGACCTCAGATGATTCTCAATATTAATCCCGGTCAATGACCGAGAACTATATCGTACCAATGGTAAATCCAAATTCAATTGATTCAGACTTTCAACGGGCTTTTGATAATTCCCGGGTAACGCCAAAACAAACGGTTCTTGTAACAAGCGGTGCGAAATAATGCGTTCATCTGATGGAATGCTACCTTCGGTTATGACCACATCAACTTCGCGCGTAAAAAGCCGCTTGAAATGAAGCTTTGTCAGCCCCGACCAAACGGACCATTCCACTGCTTCATCCATAAGCCCCCTGACAAGATGAGGGCCAACCGTCGTCCCGAAGGAATCAACCATTCCAATATTAAGTCTTGGTAGCGATCTTTGTTGATATGCCCTGACAAGGAAAGATGTTTCCCGCGCTGTGTCCAACAAGGATTTGGCGCGTTCAAACAAAGTTCGCCCAGCCGGGGTCAAGGCCGGAGGACGCACCGAGCGATCCATAAGCTGCACGGCCATTTTTCGCTCAAGAGCACCCACAGCTTGGGAAACAGCAGACTGAGAAATCTCCTTGTGCTCTGAGGCGGCTGTCATTCCACCCGTTTCTACAACAGTGACAAAAATATCCAGCGCACGAAGATCAAGATCAAAATCAGACATCAACCCAACAACATGTTCGCCAGCTCGACAAAGCCTTTACCGCTTCGTTCGCGTGTAATCCATGTCGGGTTATGTGACATCCTGCCAACAAAATCTTGCACATTCGCAACACCAACCGAATGCGGGAATCGGGCAAACATGGGGGAATCATTTGGTGAATCGCCAGAAAAAATAACCTGATCCAAAACCTGATCCAGCTTCTGGCCATAAGCCTCTTGAAACAAGACTTCTGTCATGGACAGTTTATCATAATTCCCAAACCACCCATTCACATGAATTGAGCTAACTTTGGCTTTCGCGCCCGCCTCTTCAAACAGAGAGACAATTTTATCAATTGATTCCTGTCCCAAGGGAACAACATCTTCACAAAAATCCACCGCAAGGTCGGCGACCCGATAGTCTTGATCGGATGCGATCCCAGCCCCTGGAACTTTGAGGGGAATTGACTGACGCAACTGATTAATACGCTTGCGATCTTCTGCTCGCTCTTTTTCTTCTTTCCAAAAGCGACAGGTCATTTTTTTGGCATGATGGTCATAGCGAAAGTAAAATGCGCCATTCTCACCAACAATCGCATCCACAGGCCACATTCGGGCAAAATGATCACACCATCCAGCTGGCCGACCCGTAATAGGAACAACTTTAAACCCCGCTTTGTTCAAGCTCTCCAAAGCGGCGTAACTTTCTGCACGCAGCAAACCATCGGTCGTCACTGTATCGTCAATGTCTGTCAGAACGTAACGAATTTGGCTTTTTTCAGCCTGAGGAAAATCACTTAAGGGTTTCATCTGTTCACCATTGATAGGGCTAAGATTGCCAATCACGCCCCAGAATATACCAATACATTTATGTCGGCATTTATGTGTACAGCGGGAAATAAAAAAAGAAAAGCATAGGTCCACAGTATTGCCAAAATGATCAAAACGATAAAATGTTCAACCTACTCCGTTAGCTTTTTAAACACCGACGCCAATCGCTTACAGCCGGATTCAATCTCGCCCTGTCGGCATGCACCATACCCCATCAACAGTCCCTGTCTGGCAACTGATTTATTATTATAAAAAAGAGACAGGGGAGACGCCGAGATGTTCATTTTGTCTGCTGCGGCAACAACTTCACGATCTGTCGTTCTTTTATCTGCCTTATCCGTGAAATAGGCAGTAATGTGTAATCCGGCAATATTTGGATTGATTTCCAGATAATCAGATAAATATTCTTCTATACCATCAACAAGCATTTTTTGACGTTGTGCATAAACCTTTCTCATACGCCTGATATGTGATGAAAAATGACCTTCGGCCATGAAATCCGCAAGAGCAGGTTGGGCCAACAAAGAAGAACGTTCATCCATCAGCATCCGCGCAGACCTGACAGCATCAACCAGATGATCAGGCACAACGAGATACCCCAGACGTAGAACATGAAACAGCACTTTGGAAAATGAACCGAGATAAACAACCCGGGACGCCCCTTTCAAATGCCCCCTTCTTTCTGCTTCCAGTCCCTGCAACGAAGAGATCGGCTTACCGGAAAATCTGAATTCACTTTCATAATCGTCTTCCAATATCCACGCGTCATTTTCTTCGGCCCAGTCAAGAAGCTCTAGCCGTCGTCTTAGCGACATCACGATCCCTAATGGGTATTGATGAGATGGCGAAACAACTGCCATTCGGGCATTTTTTGCCATCGAACGCCCCGTTTGAACAGACAAGCCTTCATCATCAACTGGGACAAAGGCCATCTCTATTCCGGCGGAATGCAAAGGCCCCTTCAGTCCCGGATAACCAGGCTCTTCAAACCAGGCCGTATCTCCTGAATCCAACAAAATCCGTGCCATGAAGTCAGTAGCTTGCCGGGCACCGGATGTGATCATGACTTGCTGCCAATCACATTTTATTCCCCGGGCGACACGTAAATAATCGGCAATTTCTTTCCGCAGAGGAATGTACCCACAAGGATCAGGATTCCGAAGCAAGTCATCCTTTGGATAACGCCAGGTACGAGAAAGAGAACGCGCCCAAAGCGGGAAAGGAAAAGATTCAACATCCGTCATCCCCGGAGAAAATGCCGGATAGTTTTTATGAGCTCGTTTCTCTTTTTGCATTATGGCCAAGTGCTCCCCACGTCTGGAAAGCCCTCGTTGTCCAATGCTGGGGGGTACTTGTGAATAAGAAGATGTTTTTGCGGGCACCAACCCGATGTCATCAGGTAACTCATTGGAAATATAAGTGCCCGAACCACTTTGACCTTCCAGATATCCCTCGGCAAGTAACTGGTCAAAAGCCCCCAATACTGTATTTCGAGAACACGCCAACTCTTTTGCCAAGGCACGGGTTGACGGCAACCTTTCCCCTGATTGCAATCGGCCACTTAACACCATTTCTCTCAGTTGAGAAAAAAGCTGACTTTGGAGGGAATCACTACTGGTTCTATCCAAAACCAAATCTAGTAATGGCGTATTAATTGGCTTACCAACCATTCTTAACCCTCAAAATTGGCCCTTATAGTTGAAAACATAAGTATTAAAACATTAGAACCGATTTTCAAATGTCATATTTTTCAACCGCCCAAAGCGAATGTGTACCGCTTGCATCCCGACAAATTGAACCCTGACAATATCGGTACTGCAGAAGACATAGATCTTTGCTATGAAAGATTATCTTCCTGCTACAAAGCCGAGCCTCATGACACAAACTCCGCAAGAAAATAACAACATCCTCGCTATACTTGCGCCCGGCACCTTTGTTTTAATTTGGTCAACTGGCTTTGTCTTCGCCAAAATGGCACTGCCTTACGCAGAAACAATGACCCTTTTGGCCACGCGGTTTCTCATCGCAGTTGGTCTTCTTTTGCTTATTTCTTTTATCTGGAAAGCAAAATGGCCCAAAACTCTGATGCAAACAGTGCATATCGCCATGGCAGGCATCTTGCTGCACGCGCTCTATCTGGGGGGTGTTTTTGCGTCGATTGAATTGGGCCTCCAGGCGGGTGTCGCAGCACTAATCGTCGGGATTCAACCGCTATTGGTTGCCTTTACTGCTGGCATTTTCTTGAAAGAAAAAATCACGATCAGACAATGGGTAGGCCTTTTCCTTGGTGTCAGCGGCGTAATCTTGGTCGTCTGGGCAAAACTTGAAAATGGCTTAGGCACGCCACTTGGCGTCAGTATTGCTGTTATTGCTTTGTTTGGCATTTCAATAGGCACCGTCTACCAGAAACGTTTCTGTGGCGAGATGGACTTGCGCACGGGCGCAGTGATTCAATATACCGCCGCGTCAATTCCCACCGGCATCCTCGCTTATTTCACCGAAAGTATGACCATAAACTGGACCGGGGAAATGATCTTTGCCATGTTCTGGTTAGTGGTGGTTCTATCAGTCGGGGCGATAAGCTTACTCTATGTCCTGATCCGCAAAGGCGCTGCGTCAAAAGTCTCAAGTATGTTCTTTCTTGTGCCTCCAACCGCAGCACTGATGGCATGGGTACTTTACGATGAAACCTTCAGATCCACCGCGCTGATCGGTATGGCCATGACCGTGTTCGGTGTAGCTTTGGTAAATTTAAGGCCAATAAAAAGACTTGGCTTGAGAACCAGACCAAGCTGAGGGGGCAGTTATTTTTTATGCCCCATCAAACGATCTTCCAGATCGCAGGATTCATCAATAATCAAGGTATAGAGCTTACGAACGAAGTCTGGATCAATACCCTTTTCAGCACCAGTCGCAGCATTTCTTTCACGAACTTCATCAACGCGGTCTTGCAATACTGCCGGAATATTATGTTTGTTTTTTAACTCTGCAACTTCGCGAATAATTGCAAAACGCTGCGAAAAAAGCTCCATAATTTGATCATCAAGATCATCAATGCGCCGACGATAAGGGCTAAGAAGCTCCATAACTATTCGTTACTCCAACTTTAAGAATTAAAAACGATGCAAATAAATCAGGCTTAAAAATCGACACAGATACCCTTGCGCTCCCAATCACCATAGCGTGTTGGCTCCGGTCCACTCGGCCCACCGATTTCAGGCTTTTTATCCAAGCCTTCCATCAATTGCTTTTCACGTAAAAGGCGGGCTTCCATAGCCTTATCAAGGTCATCAGCCGTCACCTTCTTGCGCTTGGCACCAGATGTAATATCACCCGGAGCCGGGAAATGATTCTTCCTAGCTTTTTGTTGAGGTGTATGTGTCGTAAAAGATCGTGTCATAGCTATTCATATGGCATGTCACGATGATAATGCCAAGCCTTCAGACCAAAAGATATTACGCATCTTGTCGCGCCAGCGTTAAAAGCACCCTGCCCCGACCCCATCAATATTTCATCAAGAACATAGCACCTACGCAAAAATAGCTCTTTCTTCCCGTTGCTTTCATGGTAAACCCTAGCCCATGACTGAAAGAAACAACAAACACACAAAAGATTCCGGATCAAAAAACAGGACAGGCGGCAAACCTCAAGGTGGTCGCCCCGTTAATCCGAGAAAGCTTGTTCTGATCCTTTTGAAAAACATCATGCGGGAACAGCAAACCCTTGATGAGGCCTTGAACAACAACAAGGCAGATTTTGAATCTATGGAAAGACGTGACAGAGCTTTTACCCGCTTGTTGATTTCAACCCTGATGCGTCGCCTTGGCCAAATTGACAAAGCAATCAACGCCTGCATGAAACGGCGCCTGCCAGCCAAAATGGCTGACGTTCGTGATATTATCCGCCTGGGTGCCGTTCAGCTTCTTTATCTCGACACACCCCCACATGCTGCCGTCAGCACCAGCCTTGACCTTGCCAGAGGACCGAAACTCAGTGGCAATAAGCCTGTTATGAACGCTGTGTTGCGCCGTCTTTCCCGTGAAGGCAAAGACATGCTGGCAAAAATGGATGAAAGTCAGGATAACCTGCCAAACTGGCTCTGGAAAAAATGGGTAGAAACCTATGGCGAAGAAACAGCCAAGGCGATCTCACTTAGCCACCTTTCCGAAGCTCCCTTGGATTTGACAGTAAAAGAATCTCCTGAAGAATGGGCTGAAAAACTCGGTGGCGTTGTAACCTCTGGCAACTCCATTCGACTACCAGCTGGCACAGGTGATCCTGTATTCCTGGAAGGTTATGACGAAGGCCATTGGTGGGTTCAGGATTTTGCGGCAAGCCTTCCTGCTCTCTTACTTGGATCCGTTAAGGATAAAAAGGTTGGGGATATCTGTGCCGCACCCGGCGGGAAAACTGCCGAACTCGTCACAGCGGGCGCAAAGGTAACAGCGGTAGATTCCTCTGCAAAGCGCTTAACACGGGTTCACGAAAATCTCGAACGTCTTCAACTAAACGCTGAAGTCATTCAAGCCGATGCCACAACCTGGCAACCCAAAGAAGAATTTGACGCGATTCTTCTGGATGCACCCTGCTCTGCCACGGGCACATTGCGCAAACACCCTGAACTTGGACGCATTAAAAGATCTGACGACATTAAAACTTTGGCTGATTTACAGCGTGAGTTGCTTGAAAACTGTGCGAATATGGTGAAGATCGGTGGCACAATAGTCTATGCAACCTGCTCACTGGAACCTGAAGAAGGTCAGTATCAAATCGAACGTTTTCTCAAGAAAAACAGAACCCGTTTTGAACGTGTTCCGGTTAAACCCCAAGAACTTGGCAATGCTGACTGGTTAGAAATGTTACTGACAAAAGAAGGCGATCTAAGATGCTTACCATGCCACAGACATGACGAAGGCGGCATGGACGGGTTTTACGCCTGCCGCCTTCGAAGAATTGCTTAAGAGGTTTGCCTTGGCTAAAGGCCTATCACTCTAAGCAGCCCTGATACCCTGAATAAACGCCTCTACGCTCTTACGCATATCATTTGCCTGACGCGCCAGACCTTCAGAAGCCTCAAGTACCTGCTGTGAAGAATTGCCTGTCTGTGTTGAGGCTTCACTCACACCTTGCATGTTCGATGTAACCTCAGCTGTACCAGCGGATGCTTCCTGAACATTACGGGATATTTCCTGCGTTGCAGAGCCCTGCTCCTCAATCGCCGTAGAAATAGACACTGAAATCTCGTTCATGGATTCAATCGTTTTCCCGATAGCTTCAATCGCAACGACAGCCGTTTTAGTAACGCTTTGCATTTCATCTACCTGCCCACTGATATCCTCAGTGGCTTTCGCTGTCTGGTTGGCCAGGTTCTTCACTTCACTGGCTACAACAGCAAAACCTTTACCAGCTTCACCGGCTCTCGCGGCCTCAATTGTTGCATTCAAAGCCAACAAATTAGTTTGCTCAGCGATATCGGAAATAAGCCCGACGACCTCACCAATCCGGTTTGAAGCTTCTTCCAAACCTTTGATAGTAGCGATATTAGCGTCCGCTTTAGAGACAGCATCACTGGCAATTTGGCTTGATTCACTAACCTGACGGTTAATTTCTTCAATAGAGCAACTTAGTTCCTCTGCAGCTGCCGCAACAGTTTGAACGTTTACCGATGCCTCCTCTGCCGCAGCAGCAACGGTATTAGACCGCAACGCCGTATCCTGTGCCACAGAAGACATTTCACCCGATGTGGTGTTCATCTGAGATGCCGCAGCGCTAACACCTGTCAGAATCTCGTTACTGTCTGCTTCAAACTGTGCGACCAGTTCCTCGATACGTTTGGTACGCTGCTCACGCAAAGCAACCAACTCTTTTTCTTTCTCGACCATCTCATCTTGTTTAATGGCATTTTCTTTAAAAGTTTGCAGAGCAGTGGCCATATCACCAATTTCATCAGCGCGCCCAACACCCGAAACATCAAAAGACTTGTCTCCATTGGCCAGCATCAGCATTTCAGATGTAGATTGGCGTATAGGATTACTGATGGAACGGGCAAAATACCACCCAAGTAGCGCGACCAGCACAAGCACACCCAAACCAATAATCAGGATGTAAAAAGCGGCATTGTGTGAAGGAATAAGAACTTCTTCTTCGTCAATTTCTGCCAACAAAGCCCAACGGACACCATGAATATCCAATGGCTGATAAGCTGACAAAACATTTATGCCTCTGTAATCCGGCACAATTTCGACACCCACCTCACCGTTTAGGGCTTTTGTCACTGTTTCTGTTTTGACTTCAGTTTTCAGAATTGTTGATGTTTCAGAAAAGCGGGAATCGCTTCTCATTAAATAGTCCCGCCCAACAATATAGGTCTCACCACTTTCACCCATACCTGCTTGCTGTTGCAGCACACCGTTAATACGATCAATGGGCATCTGGAATATTAAAACGCCTTGCAGACCATTTGCCGAAACAATTGGCGTTGACATAAAACTGGCCGGGGCACCATAGCTCGGTGCATAAGGCGCAAAATCAATGAAACTAATTGAGCCAGATTTTTGACTATTCATGGCAGCTTTAAAAGCCTGCGCCAAGCCAGAATCCTTGTACTTTCCTGAATTCAGGTTCGTTGCATAATCAAGTTCTTTAAAAACCGTATAAACAACATTTCCCTCAACATCGACGAGGAAAACATCATAATACCCCCGACCTGCAAGCATCTGACGAAACCAAGGGTGAAAACGACGATGATCTGAATGGTAAGATCCTTCAATCTCTGGACCGTTGTAGAGATGTTTTTCACCAATTTTTTCCGGGTTACCCTCAGCATTTGTCGCTTCGGCAGTAGGGTCGTTGATATAGATACCATGCAGAGATTTTAACGGATCCTTATGGCGACGCTCTTCATCCCGAAACCCAAGGGCAAAATTAGACATTGCATTTTGAACATATCCATTCCCCGCAGAAATCAGAATGTCTTCCTCTATTGATTTCACATAATCTTGTAACGCTGAATTACGAGCCTCAGCCAACGCAACCAATGTTTGTTCTTCTTGGTGCATAAGGCTTGCCGATGTGTTGAAAACGCTAAACACGCCCACAGAAACAACAGAAACTGCAGAAATAACCATGAATAGAATTGGAAGTTTTTTCGATATCCGAATATCGAACAGTTTAGAGATTTCCATCGTCTCGAAGGCCCTCCTATCGCCTTATGTTAAAACAGCCGCCCGTTCTCAAATTTATCGAACATGTGCTATTCAACGATCACCGTGCATACCATGATATGCACAAAATCTTAAAAAGAACTTAAAAAAAGAACCAACTGCAATAAAGTCTGATAAACTGATAAAACCCTAAATCTATTAATTAGTTAAACAAAATATATCATTAATGTTGTTTATACTTTGTTAAAACCAGTACACGAAGTGAGAGATTTTAAGCGAACATATTTTCAAGAAAAATATAATCATTTAATTACACAAATAAAAAAAAGAATATTATTTTTTAACATCAAGTATCGGGATAGACATTCCTACCTTAACTGAATCCATTACAATATTTGTTTTAAACTTACTTACCTCAGCATTTCCAAAAAAATACTCGCGGGTAAATTGTTCATAATGCTGGATATCCCTGACCAGCAGGACAATAATAAAATCTGCTTCGCCAGTTGTGTAATAACATTGCTGAACTTCTTCGGCCTGTCGCATTCGTTTCTTGAAACCATCAAGCACGTTCAAATTTTCTCGCTCTAGGCTAACTTCTGTAATGACAGTCATGGGGTGCCCCATTTTTTTGGGATCCAATAACGCCACCTCTGCCCTGATAACTCCACTGTCTTTTAAACGCTTGAGGCGCTTTTGAACCGCAGCAGGTGACAAGCCAATTTCTGAGCTGATTTTCTCGGCCGTCATACGACTATCTTTTTGCACGAGAGAAAGAATTTTATAATCAAAACTATCCATTATTATCTTAATCCTAAAGAAGCCAATTTATTATGAAAATAATACTATAAAATTTTCAATTAAATAAATTTAGTAAAATTTTCTCTATACCCTGATGTACAGGAATAAAAGGAAAATGAACAATGACCAATGTCACCCCAGAAGCTTTTTTGGATCAAAAACAAAAAATGATCGACATCCGTCATGATTTGCATCGCAATCCTGAACTAGGCTTCGAAGAACATCGAACCGCCCGCAAGGTTGCTTTTGAACTCAAATCCTATGGCTTGGAAGTCCATGAGGGTATTGGAGGTACAGGTGTTGTCGGCATTCTAAGAAAAGGTAGAGGGAATCAAGCCATAGCGTTAAGGGCTGACATGGACGCACTCCCCATTCACGAGACCAGTTCTCATCAATATTGTTCAACAACAAGCGGGAAAATGCACGCTTGTGGACACGATGGTCATACAGCAATGCTTCTCGGCGCAGCTCAATTCTTGTCAGAAAAGAAAAGCTTCGACGGCACGGTTGTATTTATCTTCCAGCCCAATGAAGAAAATGGATTGGGTGCCGCCGCCATGGTGAAGGATAACCTCCTTGAAAAATTTCCAGTAGATGAAATCTATGGATTGCATAATTTACCTGGCGCCCCTCTCGGCGCGTTTTCGACAAGATCTGGTACAATTTGCTCAAGCGAAAGTCTGTTCGAAATCAGGATCACTGCACGGGGAGGTCATTCTGCAATGCCACAAAAAGGGGTCGATGCCATTCTTGTTGGCGCTGAAATAGTACAGGCCTTCCAGTCTATCGTTGCACGAAAAATGGATCCCGGGTGTGGGGCAGTCGTATCCATCACTGAATTTACTACTAATGGCCGCAGAAATGTCCTTCCGGGAAAGGCAATACTCAAAGGTGATGTTCGCGCAAGAACACCAGATGACCGAGAGCAGATTAAAAGCCATATGCAACGGCTCTTGAACGGCATAACACAAGGTCACGACGTTGCTGCAGATTTCAGCTTCAACACAGAATTCATCGAAACGATTAATTCAGCAGAACCAACCCAAATTGCGATTCAAGCGGCAAAAAAAATAAGCGATAACGTCAACGGCGATCGGGAACCGATGTCATTTTCAGAAGACTTCGCTCTGTTTTCCCAGGAAATGCCAGGCTGCTTTATGTTAATGGGTAACGGAACAGAAGGCGCTCATGGAAAGCCCCTTCATGCGTCGGATTATGATTTTAATGATGATGCCCTGACTATCGGAGCAGCCTTTTGGGCACAGCTTGTCGCAAATCGCCTTCCTGAATAACTTCTAACACGACTTTAGCTTGGATAAATTTATGTTTGATATTTTTTCTTCTGCTGCCATTCAACACACTTCCTATAATCGCCATACAGGTGAAGCATTTAACAATGTTATAGCACCGCAAAGTTTTGCAGATGCATCCAGTGAAATCATGACATGGGATGGATATGTTCCAACGCCTCTTTATCGTTTAGAGACCCTGGCTCAATCTCTGAATTTGCAAAATATCTTTTACAAAGACGAAGGACCAAGGTTTGGTCTTGGATCTTTCAAAGCCCTTGGCGGTGCCTACGCGGCCGCCAAAGTGCTACAACGAGAGTTGACAAATAAATTCAATGAAAAGGCATCCCTCTCGGATTTGCGCTCTGGCAAGTATGCTTCTTTGACAAACACCATCACACTTGTCTCTGCAACAGATGGAAATCATGGCCGCTCTTTGGCTTGGGGGGCGCAAAAATTCGGTGCCGATTGCAAAATATACATCCATGCAGAGGTCAGTGAGGAACGCGCCAAAGCAATGAGAAGCTATGGCGCTGATGTCATTCGCATAGACGGTGATTATGATGATTCGGTTCGTATTGCAAAAACCAATGCCGAAGAAAACGGCTGGTTTGTTGTTTCGGATACATCTTGGGAAAACTACACGCAGCCACCAACTGATGTGATGGCTGGTTATGGGGTTATGACAAACGAAATCACCCAGGAACTCTCACAACCACCAAGTCATGTATTACTCCAAGGCGGTGTTGGGGGACTAGCAGCTTCTGTTTGTGCGGCCTTGCGACAAAAATGGGGAAAAGACTCTCCACGGGTTATTATTGTAGAGCCAGAGCTAGCCAACTGTCTGTACAAAAGCGCGATAAAAGACACACTAACCTCCGTTCATATAGCCGAAGAAACTATCATGGCCGGCCTGTCCTGTGGCGAACCATCTCCTCTAGCCTGGAGCATCTTGCGGGAAGAAGCATCTGATTTTCTATCCATACCGGATATCTTTATTGCACCTGCAATGAAGCTACTCGCAAAACCAATAGGCAACGACCCCGGCATAATCGCCGGGGAATCCGCTGTGGCCGGACTCGCTGCCACCATTGCAATTTCTCAGGATGAAAGATTACGTAAAAGCCTAGGCATCAACACGACTTCACAGATCTTGCTGATCGGATCAGAAGGTGCAACAGACAAAGCCCTCTACGACAAAATTATTTCTGGCTAACCCACAACAGACATTATCTGGCAATTGCTTGCGAAAATGAGGCTATACTGCTACCAAAGTGAAGAAAATTATCTCTGTTCGCAGAGCCTCGCTTCCTCGGATAAAAGAACCGGATAAATGCAAAAAGCTACACGTATCGCCCCCTCTATCCTTGCCGCTGATTTTTCCCAGTTGGGACAAGAGATTCAACGTCTGGATCAGGCCGGTGCAGATTACATACATGTCGACATTATGGATGGACATTTTGTCCCAAATATTTCATTCGGCCCCTCTATAACAAAAGCGGTTCGCCCCGTAACAAAAAAGCCGTTTGATGTTCATTTGATGATTTCACCCATTGACCTCTATATCGAGGCTTTTGTTGATGCTGGTGCGGATATCATCACAATTCATCCAGAAGCAGGTCCACACTTTCATCGTACAATTCAACTTATTAAATCTTTGGGCGTCAAAGCAGGCTTGGCATTGAACCCCGGAACGCCTGTAGATATCGTGGATCACGTTATTGATGACCTTGATCTTCTATTGGTCATGTCTGTAAATCCGGGTTTTGGTGGACAATCATTTATTCCTGGTGCGCTTGGAAAAATTTCGGCCCTCAGAAACAAAATTGATGCTCTTGGCAAAGACATAGATCTTGAGGTTGATGGCGGCATTAATTTTGATACAGCGCCACTTGCTGTAGAAGCTGGCGCAGATCTTCTTGTCGCGGGTACAGCAACCTTTCGCGGGGGACCAGACAATTATGCAAACAACATCAAAAAATTAAAAGGGCAGTAAGAGCATCAGCCTATGGAAGGCCAAAGCCAAACTCAGAAATCGGATACCCCAAAAAGCTCTGGCCGTTGGATAAATGGCCAGAGCAATATTTCCGAACGTATGGCTTCGTTCTTTAGGCTCCCCAATCCGGTTATTTTGGGAAAAATCAGGTACAAATTAAAATACCCCCTGCTTATAAGTCCCGTTCATGATTGGATCGTCAGTGGCAAAGCGATTCCCAATTTAGCTTTTACCCCCACCGATCCATGGCTGGGGGACGCCAACAAAGGCCGGGCAATTCTGGCAGGACAAATCGAGCTTGCTGGGCACGTCATTAACAACCCTGCACCGCTTTGGAATCCCATAGGGGCAGAACCGGATTGGATTAGGGAATTTCACTCCTTTAGCTGGCTAAGATCTTTGCGCGCTGCTGCTGGGGACCAAGCCCGGCGAACAGCCCGCGAAATGCTCAATCTTTGGATTCAGGATAACAATCAATGGCGGCCTTTGACCTGGGAGCCATCCATAACGGGGTGTCGGCTCTATAACTGGCTTGGTCATTATGAATTTATTGGCAGTTCTGCTGATATTGATCTTCGCCAACGCATTCACGACAGCCTTGCCAAACAAGCACGATATCTGTCTGCCTGTTTGCCTGCAGGACTTACAGGCGTAGAACTTATTCGTGCCATTAAGGGGCTTCTTTATGCGGGGGTTTGCTTACCCGAAGGAACCGCTTGGCTGAAACGTGCATTAAACCTGCTGGGTAAAGAGCTTTCCCTGCAAATTTTGCCCGATGGTGGCCATATACAAAGAAGCCCTCACATCCATTTGGAAGTGTTAAGGCATCTTATTGACATAAGGGCAACATTACACGCCGGAAAAAAAGACGTTCCCGGTTCAATAATATCTGCGATTGAATCCATGTCACCTGTCTTGAGAATGTTTCTTCACGGGGATGGTGGGCTTTGTCTTTTTAACGATTCAAACGAAGATCACGGTTGGCAGATTGATATGGTTTTACGCCGGGCAGAAGGCAGAAAACAACCTTTGCTTGCTGCCCCACAAAGTGGTTTTCAACGATTACAATCCGGCCGTATTACAGTTATCGTTGATGCGGGGGCACCTCCACCCCCGGGTTATGATCTTACCGCTCATGCCGGAACCCTCAGCTTTGAAGTGTCCGTAGGTCGAGAACGGCTTATAACAAACTGTGGCGTTCACAGAAATCATCCGCAATGGCGCTGGATACCCCGGGCAACAGCTGCACACACAACAATGACACTAGCAGAAACAAATTCTGCCCACCTGACACCAAACGGCGGCCTTGCCAAGCGTCCGGATAATGTTACGTGCCGAAGAGAAGAAGATAAAAACGGTCAAGCTCGCCTGGAAATGTCACACGATGGCTATCTAGACAAATTGGGCCTTGTTCATCATCGAACCTTGATTGCCCTTGCAAAAGGTGAAGGGATCGAAGGTTGCGATGTTTTAAGTTTCTCTGATCATTTAGAAGAAAGAATACGGCAAGAATTTGCAGCCCGTTTCCATCTACATTCCGACGTCAAAGCATCCCTTATAAACGGTGGCGATGCTGTGCTATTAAGCCTGCAAAAAGGCGGGGGGTGGCAGTTTTCCTGCGAAGGGGCGAACCTGTCTCTGGAACCAAGCATTTATCTGGGAAAAGCAGGTGAGATTCGCCGCAGTCAGCAAATTGTTCTGTCTGGCATAACAACAAGCACAAACAACACGGAAATCAACTGGTCACTGGTCAGAGTAAACACAAAAAAAGCAGCACAAAAAAATAACCAATCTAATCTATGGGATCAATGACAGAGCTTCTCCATATCCTGACGATATTCGCAATTTTCCTGCTTGCCTCTTGCGTGGCGACGGCAATGCTTCGAAAAATCCTTGTCAAAAAGAGTATTCTTGATAATCCGAACGAACGAAGTAGTCACACAATTCCAACACCCCGGGGCGGGGGACTTGCCCTTATGGGGATTGTCCTGCTTGGCTGGGTAGGACATGGAGCAGCATCATTAACACCATTACCCGGTTTTTGGTTTATCTTTGCCGGAGCGATAGCGTTAATGGCCATCTCGTGGTTGGACGATTTAAAAAACCTGTCCCCCAAATTTCGTTTGCTGGTACAAATTATTGTTGTTGCCACAAGCCTGTGGGGAATTAACCATGACGGCCAAACAATTAAATTGTTTCCTGAAATCATCCCACAGTGGGTTGATTATGTTTTTATCGGCCTTTCATGGGTGTGGTTTATCAATCTCTATAACTTTATGGATGGCATTGACGGCATCACTGGTGTTGAAACGTCCTCAATTTCCCTAGGGCTTGTTCTCATGGCCGCATATTTTTCCTGGCAAACAGATGCTCTTTACCTGCCCCTGTTTATCCTTGCAGCGACATCGGGTTTCCTAATTTGGAACTGGGAACCCGCAGCCATATTCCTGGGCGATGTCGGCTCAATTCCACTTGGGTATATTCTCGGGTGGTTTATGATTTTCTTAATAACCAAAGGAATGTGGGCCGCGGCCTTTATCCTGCCGCTCTATTATTTGTGTGATGCAACTATTACATTATTGAAGCGCGCAATAAGAAAACAGAAAATTTGGGAAGCGCATAAGGAGCACTATTACCAGGTTGGCGTTCAAAACGGAATGAGCCACAAAGCCGTTTCCCTAACAATTCTGGTATGCAACATTGTCTTAATAGCGCTGGCGCTCTTCCTCAGTGCTGATTATCCATGGTACAGCCTGACAATATCTTTTATTCTTGTGTTCAGCACAATGAAGTTACTGAAAAAGAAACATCAAAAATAAGAACCAGAAAGTATCAACACATCGACATGAAAGCTTTCTGGTCAACCTTAGTCATTGCCAGTAAAGTAAAAGCTAATTAAGTAAGTCATTCTATTCACTACATTGCCGTTGGGAAAAATATTAAATGAAGTTTATTGTAACTTCACGTAGCAAATCATTGGTCGCTTTTTCGCATGACCTGTTCATGTTGGCGATTTCGTTTGCCATCTCCCTGGCACTGCGTATGGATGTAAATGACGCCGCTGCAATTCCGCCCCTCAGTCTATTTCCTGCATGGGCTCTTTTTATCCTGATCGGAATTGGCACATTCTGGATGCTCGATTTCTACCGAGGCACTTGGCGTTATGCCTCGATGAATGATTTGCTCAACATCATAAAGGCTTCAAGCCTTGTTATGTTATTGTTCCTCCCCATTCTCTTTTTCTGGAATCGCCTCGAAGACATTCCCAGAAGCTCTCTGATTATAAACTGGTTTGTGCTCATCTTCCTTCTTGGTGGTCCCCGTATGATCTACCGCATCTGGAAAGATCAGGGCGTGCGAAGGCTGATGGAAAAAGACAGTCACCTAAGGGTACCAGTTTTTTTGATCGGCTTTGATGATATTGCCGAAGCTTTTCTCAGACATATTACAAGGGACCCCACAAGTGCCTATGAAGTTGTCGGTATTCTTGACCCGACAGGCCAGGAAGCAGGCCGACGTATGCACGATTTACCCATTATGGGGCCCTTGGAAAAACTTCAGGATGCTCTCGACAAAGTAGCTGTTAGCAACAGGCGCCCTCAAAGGATTATAATTTCAAAAGTAATCGACAGAGACAGCATGCAACACATCAATGATGTTGCAGCCCAAAACAATTTACTTATTGAGCGTTTACCCAACCCCACAGAATTCAAAAGCAATATTGGTAGCGAAATAGAGGTTAAACCCATTGCTATTGAAGATTTGCTCGGCCGCCAACAAGCCAAGCTGGACCGTCCGGCTATGGCAAAGCTGATATCGGGGAAACGCGTTCTTATCACAGGGTGTGGTGGATCAATCGGTTCTGAGCTGTCACGACAGATTGCTTCTTTTACCCCCTCACATGTAATTCTATTAGATAGTTCAGAATTCAATCTCTACTCCATTGATATGGAACTATCCGAAGACTATCCGGAATTGAAACGGGATGCTGTTCTTGGTGATGTTCGGGATAAATCTCGTCTGAATCAAATATTTGACCGCTTCAAACCCGAACTTGTTTTCCATGCCGCCGCGTTGAAACATGTTCCCCTTGTCGAAGCGAACCCCATCGAAGGTATTCATACCAACGTTCTTGGTACCAAAAACACCGCCGATGCCTGTCGACGGGTTGGTGTTAAAACGATGGTTCTGATCTCTACAGACAAAGCAATTAACCCCCCTAACATTATGGGCGCCAGTAAACGTTTGGCCGAAAGTTACTGCCAGACCATGGACCTTGTTGGTAAACAAGAAAATAAAACCCGGTTTGTGACGGTCAGATTCGGTAACGTCCTTGGCTCAACGGGATCAGTGGTTCCACTGTTTGAACGCCAATTGAAAGCTGGCGGACCTCTGACAGTGACCCACCCGGATATCACACGCTATTTCATGACCATAAAAGAAGCTGTCGAGCTGGTATTACAAACCATGACCTTAGGTGCCGCAATGGCACGCGAAGACGCAGGCAAGATTTATGTGCTCGACATGGGGGACCCGGTGAAAATTGCAGATCTCGCCCGGCAAGTTATCAGATTAGGCGGATTTGAACCTGAAAAGGATATCAAAATTCAGTACACAGGCCTTCGCCCTGGCGAAAAGCTATACGAAGAATTATTTCATGAAACTGAGCCTCTTCTTCCCACAACTCATAACAGCTTGAAGTTGGCAACGCCGAGAATAACAGACCGTGATGTACTCAACCGGGATCTGGATTATCTATCCAGTCTTATCGACCAACGGGACCGTGAAAAGGTAATTGAACAGCTATGTCACCTTGTCCCTGAATATAACGGGCGACTCAAACCTGATGTTAAGCGGGCAGAACATCCTCCCCAACAGTTTGGCGAAGCTCTTTCTCAGTAAACACTCTCGGCCAATCAGATTGAATTCAGAACATATCACCAGATTATAAAACCGAACACCACAACAAATTCGTGCGTCATTGGTTATACCACACGATATACATTGCATCATATGACCCTTCGGTTTATTAGTGCCCTGCCTAAGAAAATTTCGGCCAACACTGATCGTTCTTGACGTAAAAGCGTACAAAAATGATCCATACTTCCCGCCCCGGCGGGCAACCGGGGTAGAAGATAGCTGCAAGGAATTGCTATGTCTGACACCATCCGTCGTGCTCTCGTTTCTGTTTCTGATAAAACAGGTCTTGTTGAATTTGGTAAGTTTCTCGCTGATAAAGGCGTAGAAATTCTCTCAACAGGGGGCTCTGCACGCGCATTAAGTGACGCTGGCGTTCCAGTTAAAGAGGTTTCCAGCCACACTGGTTTTCCGGAAATTATGGATGGGCGCGTTAAAACGCTGCACCCGAAAATCCACGGCGGTATTCTGGCCCGGCGGGACCTCAAGACACATACTGATGCCATGGCAGAACATGACATCGCCCCGATTGATCTGGTTGTTGTGAATCTCTATCCCTTCGAAGCCACGCTCACATCAGGTGCCGATTATGATACCTGTGTAGAAAATATTGATATCGGCGGCCCCGGAATGGTGCGTGCTGCGGCAAAGAACCACGGCTTTGTAACAATCGTAACTGACCCCGATGATTACACCCTTGTTCAAGAAGAAATGACTGCCAACGCAGGTGCGACAACCAATGAAACCCGTCGCAAGCTTGCTGCGACAGCTTACAGCCATACTGCACGTTATGATTCTATGATTTCAAATTGGCTTCAAGGGGAATGTGGTGTTGACTTCCCTCGTGAGACTTCTTTGGGTGGCAAGCTCAAACAGTCATTGCGCTATGGTGAGAACCCGCATCAGGTAGCCGCAGTCTACAAGTCCATTGATGCCCGTCCTGGCGTTGTCACAGCACAACAGCTACAGGGCAAAGAACTAAGCTATAACAACTTGAACGACACTGATGCAGCTTTTGAGCTGGTGTCAGAATTCGATGCCCCGACAATCGCCATTATCAAACACGCCAATCCCTGTGGTGTGGCAACAGCAGACAATCTGAGTGACGCCTACAAAGCTGCCCTCGCCTGTGATCCAACAAGTGCCTTTGGTGGCATCATCGCCACCAACAAAACTATGGACGCAGCCACAGCGACACAAGTTGCCGATCTTTTTGCGGAAGTGGTTATCGCCCCGGCAATTGATGACGACGCCAAAGCGATCTTCGCTGCTAAGAAAAACCTGCGGGTTCTTGTGACAGGCGAGATGCCAAACCCGACCGATGCAGGCATGACAATGAAAACCATATCCGGTGGCTTCCTGTTGCAAGGGCGGGATAATGGCCGCATTACGGCTGACGATCTGAAAGTTGTCACGAAACGCCAGCCAACCGAGCAGGAAATCGCCGATATGATTTTCGCATTCAGAGTTGGCAAGCATGTAAAATCCAACGCGATCGTCTATGCGAAAAACGGCGCAATTGTTGGCATTGGTGCCGGACAGATGAGCCGGGTTGATTCATCCCGAATTGCCGCCTGGAAAAGCAAAGAAGCTGCCGAGACAGCAGGTTTGAGCCAGGCCGGAACCATAGGTTCTGTGGTGTCATCCGATGCCTTCTTCCCCTTCGCTGATGGTTTGCTTGCCGCCGCCGAAGCCGGGGCAACCGCAGTGATCCAACCGGGCGGTTCCATGCGTGATGACGAAGTCATTGCCGCCGCCGACGAAGCAGGACTTGCCATGGTCTATACGGGCATGCGTCACTTCCGTCACTAGACGAATCTCGCTTTCCAACGAGACAAAAAGGCTACCAGTTTGTTCTGGTAGCCTTTTTATATATCAGTGACCCGACCTTTATTACGCTGCAGTATCTTCAACCTCAAAAGCAACAAAGGCGTGGATTTCTTCCAGAGACAATTCAGGCGAAGGTGGATAGATCCACTGGGTATTGATCATCTTTTTCATTTCCTTACCTTCAACACCTGTTTTATCGGCTGTGCGATCCCAACCTGTGGTAAAAAGCGCGCCCCAGTCGCCGAGATCAAGACAGGTCGCATAAAAGGCCTGTTCATAATTTTTTCCCGGCTGTCCCGATAACTTTCTTATGGCATTATAGCCTGCAAAACGACCAAGCTGGATCGCATGCTGACAGGAAAAAAGTGTCCGCGGCCGATCAGAATCGTAGGTTAAATTTTCGGTAAGAGAGGCCGTCTGATTACTCTTATCTGAAGATGGCTGGGGTTCGGTATAGGCCCAGACGACATCCCCAGCGCCATAGGCGTTATCATAACCCGAAATGCTGAGATCTTGCGCAACAGCCAATCGTCCTTGTGCCTCAGCATCTGGATCACCAAAACTTGCCGCCAGCTTATTTGCTTCCATTCCATTGGCGAAAACAACTGTCTGGGTTGCTATCACCTGATCATCAGCAAGAGTAACACTGTTTTCTGTCAGCTCTTTAATTGATGTTCCCAGGCGAAGCTCAATGTCGTGTAATCGTAGAGCTTCATCAATATAGGGTTTCGGGTTAACCCCAAGCTCTGCCCCGGCGATCTCTTCTTTATCAACCAGAATAATACGGAACTTTTTGTCTGATTTTTTCTTCAAGCGGCTCCGCAGTTCGGTGGCAAGTTCCAGACCTGTGAAGCCAGCACCGATTACAATAAGTGTTTTTGCGGCTTCTTCCTGTGCTGTAACTATCCGGTTTAGTTGGTGATCCAGCCTTTCAGTATCTTCATAGGTATCCGCTGAAAATCCGTACTGTTCAACACCCGGGATATTTAACCGTTTAAGATGGCTACCAGTTGCAAGAATAACCGCATCATATGATACTTTGCCTAAGGTATAATCTGAAAGAAAAACCTGTTTATGCCGAGGATCAATGGACCCTATTTTTGCTTGAATAAACCGAACACCAATCTTATCCAACAGTGGCTTTAGCGGAACGCGTTTGTCTTCACCCGCTCCTTCGTAAAGGCGGGGCCTGATCACCAAATGTGCATCATTAGAGATCAGGGTAATATCAACCTTTACTTCATTGTTATCAGCCCGTGCACCCGCAGCAGACATTGCCGCCCAGAGACCAGCAAAACCACCGCCAAGAATAACCAAGTGTTTCATTTTTCAGATTCCTTACAACCGTTAAAAGCCTGCTGAGAGATAAAGTTTTCGTGGTTTTTATCGCCGTCAAATACCACGTCTTTAATCTTCATTTATCGCTAGGAAATCACATGCAATTATGAGATAAAAGTTGTTAGTTTGCGGTTTTAATTTGCGAAAAAGCAACCATGATTTCCTGGAACGACTATCAATACGTACTAACAATCTCTCGCGCAGGTAACATTTCCAGCGCCGCAAAGCAGCTAAAGGTAAACACCTCTACAGTTTTCAGACGATTGGAAAAAATAGAAACGGCATACAAGCTGAAGCTGTTTGAACGACATCGTCACGGCTATATCCCCACCGAAGCAGGGCAGGAAATCATTTCGGCAGCGGAACGAATTGAACAGGAAGCTTTCAGTGCCGAGCGCGCTTTAACAGGGAAAGATCAAAAACTTACCGGAAGGTTGCGAATCACATCGACAGAAAGTCTCGCCGCTTCTTTTCTGAGTCGGCACATCCCATCCTTCACAGAAGAATACCCGGGACTCTATATAGAAATTATCAGTGATAATCAGCGTCTGAGCCTGACTGAACGCGAAGCAGATATCGCCCTCCGCCCCACACGCCCGACAGAAGAGAGTTTAATAGGCCGAAAGCTATCAACCCTGAAATGGGGGATATACGGATCAACAACTCACTATCAGCCCTATCAAATACCTGACCTGAAAAACCTTGAGGGAAAATCCTTTATTGCTTGGTCAGGCGGCCCACTTGCACAACAAACAACCGACTGGCTACGTAAAAATATCCCAGCTGTTCATATTGCCTATGAAAGCAGTAGTATGCTGACCAATGCCCAACTCGCGATCAACAGTCGCGATCTTATTCTCTTGCCCTGCTTAACAGGACAAAATTGGCATGGATTAGTGCCCGTCTTTTCGCCCCTAGCAGATGTAGAAGGAGAACTTTGGCTGGTAACCCATAGAGACTTACAAAAAAATGCCCGGGTTCGGGCCCTTCTGGATCATCTGGCAAAAGCAGCTATGGGAGATCGACAGCTGTTTCAGGGGGAAAACTGAAACATTCGACTATTAGCCAGCCAGTAATTCACTGTTCGAGGTAATTCAGCGTTTCCAAAAGAGCCCGAAAGTGAGGAAGGTTTAGCCCACAACGTTGTGGCCACGCCCCTTCATACAGTTCTTCACAATTTGCTTGCGTTCATCTTGGGTATCCCAGGCTTCTGCACCTGCACCACCGGCAGCGCCGATAACACCGCCAACCAAAGCACCGCCCCAACCATCGCTCAGCCCTCCAACAATGGCGCCAAGGCCCGTGCCGAGTAAGGCTGCATTTTGAACATCACCATTCAGATAGCCACGTTGATCGGCCACTTTGGCACACTCGCTTAAATCACTTTCATAGGCCGCACTTTCACCACCATCAACAATCGGCCGATAATCCGCCCCGGTATTACTGCATCCGCCCAAAAGAACGACCAGCCCACCCAAAGAGATCAGGCCAGTCCAACGGTTCATACCCTTCATTCTTTAACATCCTCTGCTTTTGAGTATTAATTAAAGAGGACACTATCGTTTTAAGCTGACGAAGAACTGACAGATACCAAGCAATAACTGATCTACAGATGATTACCCAAAACCAGCTTCTACCCGTACATTTTTGCGCCTTTAGTAATTTTATCGACGATCTTTTTATCACTGTGCAGGGCAATGCCCACGACTTTGGCATCATCAGGATCATATTTTGCAAAAACAGCGCGGTTTGCTGCATCATGACCTGTCGAGAACATCTCTTCGATATAGAGCGAAGACTTTACGCCACGTGTAAGGGATCGTTGGTGAATTTTTTGTATGGTGCTTTCACAGGCAGACAGAACTATAATCGGCTGACGGATCAGAGCATTGTAGTTATTCCCCACCCGATCACGATACCCTTCACCCATGATAGTCTGGTTTTCACCCGCAAGCCCACCACTTAGAAAGGCGGTAACGTTCAAGGCCTGCCAAGGCTGTAAATTATCTCGCAAAACAATGGCAATTTTTGTATCAAACATAATGATCTTTCTGTTTCAGGGTTCTTGATGTGCACAAAAACAACCAGATAAACGAAAGCATAAATCTACGTCTTGAACGTTCGTGCAAATCTTCTGCATCTGCGCAAATCATCTCGTCTCCATCGGTTTCAGGTTTATCCCGGATACAGGCACGTTTTATTGGTGATTTTTTTGAACCGCATCGTCATGACACCTATGCCTTGGGTTTGACAATGCAGGGCATTCAAGCCTTTGGGTATCGCGGAGATCGACGGTACAGCCAGCCAGGGCAGATTATCGTTCTGCACCCTGATGAATTGCATGATGGTGGATCCGGGACCGACGAAGGGTTGCTATACCGTATGCTTTATCTTGAGCCATCTTTGATTCGTGATGCCTTGGGGGAGAAATATGTGTCACTCCCCTTTGTCGAGACGCCTGTTCTTGATGATCCAGAACTACAAACCGCGATGATTGCGGCTTTGGGTGAACTTGAATGTAACCTGAGCGATTTGGCAAGAGACGATACGATCAGTCAAATAGCCCATTGCCTTGTGCGCCATGCCAAAGGTTCCCATGCCAAAAGTTCTAAGCCCTCTGTACGCAAGACCCATTCCTCTGCCGTTGATAGAGCAAAAGACTTTCTCTATGAGAATGCTTGTCGCAATGTACATTCTGAAGAATTGGAACAGATAACGGGTATGGATCGCTTTACTCTGTCTCGGCATTTCAGAAAAGCTTTTGGCACCAGCCCCCATCGCTTTTTGATTATGCGACGTTTAGAATTTGCCCGCAGAATGATCGAAGAAAAACACCCCCTTGCCGACATAGCTTTTACGGTTGGTTTTGCGGATCAAAGCCACCTCAATCGCCATTTCAAAAAAGCCTATGGTATTAGTCCCGGACAATGGGCAAGCTATTGTAACAGCTAAAAACTTGCATCCTCGTTCTTGTTACCTGTTAAATTACGGCCGTTACTCATTACGTTATTTTTCCATCAAGGCCCTCTCATAGGGTTCTTCCAGACAGGCGCCACATTATGGACTTCCATCTTTTCCTCCTCTTTGCCACGACGACGGCTATCGTAATTTCCTCCCCGGGGCCTTCGGCTATACTTGTTATCTCTCAAGGGGCAAGCTACGGATTGGGGCGGGCAATATTTGGTATTCTTGGAATTGCCGTTGGCGGCATGATCTATTTCACCCTGTCAGCCACGGGGATAGCATCCCTTATTCTCCCATCCACCTTTGTCTTTTCGACCATTAAATGGATCGGCGTTGCTTTTCTACTCTATCTTGGTCTCAGAGCCTTATTCAGCAAATCAGCCCTTATAAACATCGCCCCTGCAAGAGGACAGAAAACGCGCATAGCTTTGTTCCTACAAGGCCTGTTCATCATGGCATCCAACCCCAAAGCCATGTTGTTCTTTATCGCGATTCTACCGCAGTTTATCGATCTGGATCGCCCCATTGCCCCTCAAATTCTGATCATGGGGGCAACAACCTTTGCCCTGCAACTTCCCATCTATAGCGCCTATGCCTATATGGGCGAACGCATTACCCGCAGCGGAGAGAAAGGCGGTATAAAAACATGGTTTGCCAGCGCCCTGAATAAATGTGCAGGCGCTGCACTGGTTTTTGCCGGTCTCAAGATGATCGGTGTTACGATCAGCAGATAATTATTCAAAAAGGGCCCTGATAAAAAATATCAGAGCCCTTTTCATGTACAGAAAATCAGCTAGCCAGCTTTAGTTTTGTAACCTCAGGTATTCAAAAGCAAAGAGACTGTTGCCGGATTTTTTGTTGTAGTACTGGCAATAGAGTTTTTCACCCTGTGCAGGGGCTAGCGTACTGGTATTGGCCAAGACACTCAGCATGGTTTTGCCACTTGCATCGAGTTTTTTCTTCCAGGCAGAACTACGGCTGCTGTTACTGCCTTCGGCGCATTCCGCAACATTTTCAGAATTACCACAGTGCAGCATCATGTCTTTGCCGCTTAGCACATTTACGGTGTAGGAATATTCGCTTTTTGGCTCACTCGCCCCGACAACACCAGCGCCCGGATTACCCGATTTTATACACTGCATTTCCCAATCATTGGAACTGCCCAAGGCCTTAAGCTTTTTTTCATCAACTTCCATATAGGCAATTTCACGAGAATTAAGGGACGGCAGAATACACCCATTGCTCAAAGCCCCCGCACGGCGGTTGATCAAACCAGACCGCTTTTCATTGCTAAAGCCCTGTTGAAACGTATAGTCTCCCAGTGTTCCAATGGTAATATTCTCGGGCTTTAAAGCAGCACATTTGGTCATGCTAACCAGATCCTGAGACGGCGCGCCCAACTGGGGTGTCTGGTTTGTCGCCGCAACTTCTGTCGCAGATGATGTGGATGTCTGGGTCGTGCTCTTTTGTGGTGCCCCAGTTTGCGTAACACCCGTAATCACTTCTTTTTTCCCGGCCTGAAGTGCTTTGTCAGCTTCTTGTGTAACCTCTTGAGTAGCTTCGTTTTCCAGATTGTTCTTTAGCTTCTGGAAAAGACTGCTCCCTGCCTGTGCTGTTTCTGAAACCCCAAGCGCACCTACCAAAAGTAATGTGCTTAAAAATGTGCTTCTTGAAAGGCTTTTTTTAGCAAGTGATGATGCCTTGAGCGTGTGATGATAATACATAACCCGACTGTTCCTTATGCGGTAAAAATAAAAACCCTGACAGGACATTGGAAATCCTTGTCCTGTCAGGGTTACAACGCAGAGCGCGTTTTATTCCCGCCATTAGAAAATAATTTGGATTTATTTCCACCCTTCAAGAGGGCGTATTGCGCTCAAACGCCGCGCATGCTTGTCCTCGTATTAACTCGGGCGCCCACTTGGGCTTGCCAAATTGCACCAGCAATTTGGTGGTAGCTCTTATTTGTCTAATCTTGCGTCAACCAGATCCTATAAAGGGTCTGGCCAGTCCGACCGGGCGCCCGGAACGAAGTGAGGACCAGCCTCAGTAGCGCTTGAACAAAAAAGTTCAGAACGTTAATTTCTGGACAAAAGATGATTTGCAAATGGATTGTCGATCACCATCAACCACCTTCCATCTGGCTGTTTACGAAGTACGACAACAGAAAACCCACTTTGTTCAATGGGCGAACCATCTGGTGCCAGTCCAGACAGCGTCCAGGTCGAAGAATGAAGCGCAATATCGTCAGCCTGAATGACCTCATGGTTGGTAATGGTTATTTTAGGGTTTATGGCAATAAACTGCTTGAAAGCTTCTCGTAATGCAGGTGTGCCCTTTGCGATCATGCCTGGTTCCCCCACCAGAACACCATCTGGCTCGAAAGTGACAAGCACTCCCTCGATGTCACCCGACGCTACAGCCGCGTTATTGGTTTCAATTATCGTGTGAATTTGATTGTGTTCCATAATTTTATTTTCCTGGCTATCTTGCGATTGCGCATAGATTGGTTGAGTGCCAAGCAGTAAAGCCGCGAGGCAGAATAATCGTTGAAATGCAAATGGTTTCATGTCCGTTCCTCTGGTTACGAAAGAACACTAACCCGCTGGCATGTCAGAAAATGGCAGTAGTCATTTTGGGGAATTTTCACAGGATTCAGCTTCGCGCCAAAGCTTTATAAGATCGTGTCGGCGTCGGGGATATCGCGCGGATATTTCAGAGAGAGTTTCAATACGATCCGTCCGAAAGTGGCGGATATCTTCCCTGAGCTCGCACCATGCCGAAATAAGACGTCCGCCATTAAAATAGATCAAGAAAAATGGCCATATAACACGTTCGGAACTTTTACCTGCCCCATCGCGATAGTGAACAAGCAGCTTCCGTTCGTTTTGGATTGCTTTCCTCACCACCGTCATATCGATTGTCTCTTGATGGGATGGCTCACTCTGCCCCACAACGGCATATTGGGCCTCCACCCGATCAACAAGTTCGATCGGCATAACCGCCGTCAATCTTGCCATCGCCTTTCGCGCAGCTTCAGCCATAGGGGCTTCGGCCTTATCCGCCACCCAGAGCGACCCGAGAACCAGTGCGTCCACCTCTTCTGCCGTAAACATCACCGGCGGCAATAGAAAACCCGGACGCAACACATACCCCACACCGGGTTCGCCCTCAATACCAGCCCCTAACGCACGCAGTGATGCGATATCTCGATAGAGGGTTCGGATCGAGATATCCAATGCCTGCGCAAGATCATTTCCGGAAACGGGGCGGCGATGGCGTCTGAATTCCTCTATCAAGCTCAAAAGTCGTTCTGCGCGTGAAATACTGACTTCCCCCTTTATTTTTTGCCCAGGGGACCGGTGGGCGTTTCGATGTTTTCTTTGTCCACCAGTTGCCATGGTTTGCCGTCTTCGCGGAAGATACGTTTGTCCTTGTGCGGATAATCAGCCATGTCAAAAGCGAGCCGTTGACCGACGACAATGCATTTAAAGGTTTCTGTGCCTGTGTTCGTAATACCGTGAGCTTCTCCGCCTGCACGGTAGCCAACAAAATCACCTTCACTGATCTGGTATTCTTCATCGCCGATATAGGCCGTTGCCGTACCGGAGAGCACATAGACGCATTCATCTTCGTGATAGTGCACGTGGTATTCCGTTGTGTCCCGGCCCGGTTCGACCTCTATGATATGAAAACCAAGACCCGTCAAATCCGTGAGATCACCAAGGGATTTGTTGGTACGTATTGCATTGGGATTGAGGAAATGCGTCTTGGCGGTTCCCTCCATCTGTTCAATTTCATGCTTTTTAATCAGATAGTTTTTCATAGCTCCCCCGCTTTGTTTTTTTGCATTCAAGGCCTGTGTCTAGACGCCCAATACCTGCGCTGCCTTGATAACCTGACAGTACTCACCATCCACGTTGGCAAGTGACATATCATGTACATCCTGCGCAGATCGCAGGATGCCGCTATAGTCGGGAAAGGCAAAGGTAAAACAGGCGTCTTCTATGAGATAGGTCGTAAAACCGAGATTACCAGCATGACGTACCGTTGCTTCCACAGAATTGTTGGTAATCACCCCCATCATCACCAGATTATCTATCCCCTGATCCCGGAGTATTTGTTCAAGCGAGGTGTTGATAAAAGCAGAGTTCGCGGCCTTTCCAATGACCACTTCACCGGATAGAGGCATAACTTCGGGCTTAAAAACATGAGTTTCTGCTCCCGGTGCATAGGTAGAATCAGCATTTACGCTATCGTGTCGAATATGAAAAATAGGACGCTTGGTATCGCGCCAGTGTTTCAACACAGCCGCCATCGCCTGTTCCGCAGCAGGATTGTTTCTAGGCCCATGCCGAGACCAGAAAGCTTCATCAATAGCCCGTTGTACATCAATGACAACAAGTGCCGTGTTTGTGGGGAGATTCATTAAAAGGCCTTTTATAATCGTTCAAGCGCCACTGAGAAGATTTGTACCGTCCCTTAAGAGGACGTATTGCGCTCAAACACCGCGCATGCTTCTCCTCGTATTAACTCGGGCGCCCACTTTATAGTTTCTGGCGGGTTTGCCAAATCAAGGATTTGATTTGGTTGATATCAGTTTGGCTTTTAAATTTATCTGTTTCAACCCGCTCCAACAAAGAAAGGGGCAATGCCCCTTACAGACTGCTGACAAAGTCCTCGCAATTTGCG
>NZ_LANI01000024.1 GCF_000982415.1 Kiloniella litopenaei | reverse complement strand
TAGACGAAGGGGTCATCTTTCGGTGAGCAAGGATTTACCGATTTCAGAGACCCTTGGCAAGTAGGTATTTTCGATTCTGTAATCTTTTTTTTGATTAAGTGTAGATTATTGGCTCGCCAGCTTGATTTTATTGGGTTTTGCCGCGACCGGCACACCGCCGATCTCTTTGATCAGCTTTTCTTTCATTGCAGCACCAAAATCTTCGTAGGTCGTTGCAGTTTGAACAAAGGCCCCTGTACCGCCAATAACAAACTTTTCGTAGTAACGATCAATAAAGGGGTCTTCATTGTTGATGGTCAAACCATTAATCACAATGCCCTGAGTTGTGGATTGATTGCGAACAAGTTCTGGTGGTGCACCCTGATTGGATCGCCCGTCTCCGGAAATATCGATGACTTTACGTGCACCTATAAAGGGGTTGATCTCCATTTGGCGTGTTGAATAGAGGATTGCGCCGCCGATGGAGGTTCCCCCGCCGAAAATATATCTGGGGGTTTCATCTACAATGTCAGCAAATTGGGCGGCGCTTTCCTGATCACGTATCAGGAACCAATCCACAGCAACTTTTTGAAGCAGGTTGTTTGCCCATTGGATAACAGCAACCGCAACACCACGATCCCCGGCAACAGCAATGGCCTGTACAACAGAAGGATCTCGAAACGCCTGGGCAATGCCCCTCATCTGTAAATCAAATTCCTGTGCGGAAACGCTTGTCGACGCATCAACGGCAAGAACAAGTTCCAGGTCGACCTGAATAGTTTCTTGTCCAAAGGCTCTATTTTCCAGAAAGAAAACGGGTATGAGGAAAAGCATTAAAAAAAAGGCAGAAACTATTCTGCCTAGGGAACGAAAATAATTAATAGAATAGCGTCTGTAAGAAAAAAACGACTGTTTCATTCTGTTATCTTACCCGTTTATTGGTGCCGCGTCTTCTATAATTATTTGTACACCATCTGGCCCGGACCAGGTATCACGTTTTAGTTTGCCGCAGACATGGATGGGCATCCCCCCGGTATTCAAAAGCAGTTGCCCCAATTCGTTATCTAGCGATCGAAAGGCTATACCCTTGATCGTTTTGCCGTCAGAGCCACTTAAAATACATCTGACATGGCTTTCCCCAACAAGACCCGGACGCAAAACACGTACAGAAGGCAAGACGAATCTTGGCTGAGGGTTGCCGACACCAAATGGACCACATGAATCCAGCAAGTCGATAAGATCCGTGCTGGCACCACCAGGTTGAAGGGCGCCGTCTATGCCTATGCTCGGTGTATAGGAAACTTCAGACAACGCTTTGGAGAGACGTTCTGATAAAAACTGGCAGAGCTCTTGGTAGTTTTCCTGATGAACGGTCAAGCCGGCCGCCATGGCATGCCCACCACCATTTTCAAGCAAGCCAGCCTGACGTGCGGCAATGACCGCAGCGCCCAGATCAACCCCCGGAACAGAACGACCAGATCCTTTGCCTATCCCGTTTTCATCAAATGCAATAACAAGAGATGGCATGTTGTAACGATCTTTGAGGCGACTGGCGACAATACCGATAACACCGGGATGCCATCCCTCGCCCGACGCAATGGCGATGCCTTTTAATTCTGTTTCGTTTCCGATTGTTCCCAGAGCCTGATCAAGTACGTCGGTTTCGATGGTTTTACGTTCTGAATTATATTCTTCCAGCTGTAAGGCAATTTTTAATGCTTCGTCTGTATTTTCTGTGGAAAGTAACTTCGCACCGAGCCATGATTGCCCGACGCGTCCCCCTGCATTTACCCGTGGCCCCAAGGTATAGCCCAGGTGCCCACTGTCGGGCTTTTCTGATAGCTTGGCTACATCAGATAATGCAACAATGCCGGGGTTATGTCGCTTGGCCAGAACTTTGACGCCCTGACTAACATAGGCTCTATTCAGGCCAGATAGAGGAACAACATCACAAACTGTGCCCAATGCAACGAGGTCCAGTAGCGACATAAGGTTGGGTTCTCTGATATTTTGTTTGCCGAGCCAATTTGCTTCTCTCAAGCGTCGGTTCAAGGCGACAAGCACGAGGAAAACCACACCCACAGCGGCAAGAGAGCCGTATTCACGTGTTTCGTCCTGCCTGTTCGGGTTCACAACAGCAACAGCAGGTGGTAGCAGCGCCTCCGCCTCGTGATGGTCGATGACGAGAATATCAAGGCCTGCTTGCTGTGCGCCTTCAAGGGCTTCGAAAGCTGATGTTCCGCAATCAACTGTGATAATCAGTGAACATCCCTGCTGTTGTAAATTTAGCAATGCAGGAAGATTAGGGCCGTAACCTTCACTTACTCTGTCTGGAATATGTACAGCTATTTCAACGCCAATTGACTTAAAGTAATGTATGAGAAGTGCAGAGGAAGTTGCTCCGTCAACATCATAATCTCCAAAAACTGCAATCTTTTCTTTCTGTTCCAGCGCTTTGAGAATTCGTGCTGTTGCATCGTCCATTCCCTTAAGAACAGATGGGTCTGGCAGCCAATCTCTTAGGGTCGGTTTCAGGAATGCTTCGGCTGTATCCAGCGTTACACCGCGGGCGGCCAGTAATCTGCCGATAATTTCTGGCAAGCCCAAACGCTGACTGAGAGCAAGGGCCGAGCGGTGATCCTTTAATCGTTCTTCCCAACGTTTGCCTGTAATAGAACTTTCAATGCCCAAAAAAGTATCTCGCAAAGTTTCTTGCTCTTTGCCTTGCATAATCGTGAACCAACCAATTCAAGTGATTAAATGAATAGAGGTAGCCTAGCGGGCTTCCCATAAAAAACAAGAGGCGCCGAATACGGCGCCCCTTATTTATTGTTGATATATTGGGTAAAGTATTAAACACCCAGATTGTCGTACCATGTTTTGCGGTAGAAATTATGTGTCGCATCAACAACGCGAGTTGTTCCGGTTTTTGAACGCATTACAACAGACTGTGTTGTTGCGCCGCCTTGGTAACGACGTACACCGCGAAGAAGGCTGCCGTCTGTTACGCCTGTTGCAACAAACATAACATCGCCTTTGGCAAGTTCGTTGATCTCGTATTTACGATCGAGATCTTCAATGCCCCAGCGACGCGCGCGGGCTACTTCATCGTCATTTCTAAAGAGCAAACGTCCCTGAAACTGACCACCAGTACAACGAAGAGCTGCCGCAGCAAGAACACCCTCTGGTGCACCACCTGCACCCATGAATAGATCAATACCGCTATCAAAACGGCTGGTTGCCAAGGCACCCGCGACATCACCGTCGCCAATTAGGACAATACGAGCACCGCATTCGCGAACCTGTGCGATTTTTTCTTCGTGACGCGGGCGGTCCATAATGCAGACAACCAGATCACTGATGTCTGTTTTTTTGGCTTTAGCCAAGTTGGCTAGATTGTTAGCGACAGTCTCATCTAGGTCAACAACACCTTCGGGAAGACCAGCACCTACAGCGATTTTATCCATATAGGTGTCCGGTGCGTTCAGAAAGTTACCTGCTTCAGCCATGGCAATAACGCACATTGCGTTCGGACCGCCTTTGGCTGTGAGTGTTGTGCCTTCTAATGGGTCCAGCGCGATATCTATGCCCGGGCCGCCTTTTCCGACTTTCTCTCCGATATAAAGCATTGGCGCTTCGTCACGCTCGCCTTCGCCGATAACGACTGTTCCATCAATTGCCAAGCCATTCAGGGCATCGCGCATAGCATTTACAGCAGCTTGGTCCGCTGCTTTTTCGTCACCGCGTCCCATAAGACGGGAAGAAGCCAATGCGGCAGCTTCTGTGACACGTACGGTCTCTAGGGCCAGGTTGCGTTCCATATCTTTGTCCTCTGACTTTGATATCGTTCAATAGTGAACGGTTATTGCTTTCAGATCGCTCTTTAAAGAGAGACGATCCGGATCATATTTGGTTTTTCAAGTACGCAATCGAGTTGCGAAATCTTTTCGAGTGATCTGTTCATGGCGGTTTCTACTGTTGCCTGTGTTGTTATCACAAGCGGAACAGATTTACCCGGGTTGGATTCATGTTGTATGAGGGATTTAACAGAAATATCTTCGTCTTTGAGAATGTTGGATATATCCGCAATCACGCCGGGACGATCTTCGACCTGTAAACGCAGGTAATAGGAACCTTCGCGTTTTTCTACAGGTTGGGCGATTGGTTTCGCCAGTGCGTTAGCCGGAACACCGAACGTTGGCAAGATTGTGCCACGTGCAATGTCAACGAGATCAGCAACGACGGCAGAAGCTGTGGGGCCACCACCAGCGCCTGCGCCTTCGAACATTGTGGTGCCAACATGATTGCCATTACAGACGACAGCGTTCAAAACGCCCTCGACAGAGGCAATCGGTTGATCTTTGGCAACCATGCAGGGGTGAACGCGTTGGTCGATACCATGTTCTGTTTTACGTGCAATACCAAGTAACTTGATGCGGTATCCCAGTTCTTCAGCATTTACGATATCAAGTGCAGAGATATTTCTGATGCCCTCGATATAAACAGCGTCAAAATCAACTTCGGTTCCAAAGGATACGGAACTTAACAGTGATAGTTTATGTGCAGCATCAACACCATCTACGTCAAAACTGGGATCAGCTTCTGCGTAACCAAGTTCCTGAGCTTCGGTGAGAACTTCGTCGAAGTCGCGACCTGTTTCACGCATGTTGGTCAGAATAAAGTTACAGGTTCCATTAAGGATGCCATACACAAGATCAAATGAGTTAGCTGCAAGCCCTTCCCTTAGACCTTTGATAACAGGAATTCCACCAGCAACCGCGGCTTCATAAGCCAGAGCAACACCGGCTTCTTCGGCCAACTTGGCGAGCTCAGTACCATGGTGCGCTAACAGAGCTTTGTTAGCGGTAATAACGTGACGTCCCTTGGCGATTGATACTTCGACAACTTCTTTCGCAATTCCCTCGGAACCGCCAATTAGCTCCATCACAACATCAGCATCACAGTTTTCAGCCATGTCCACTGCGTCGTCATAGTAGGTCATGCTGCTCATATCAAAATCGCGATTCTTACGACTGCGTGCTGAGACAGCAACGATAGAAATTTCACGACCCGTGCGTTGGGCTAGAACGTTCAAATTATCCTGAATAAGTTTGACGGTTCCGGTACCAACGGTACCTAATCCGGCGATCGCAATCTTAAGGGGTTCACTCACGATTTATTTCCGCTTGCTAATTTGTTCAAGAATATTGTCTTTTTTCTGCATCATGGCCTTTATATTTTTTACAGCCTGACGCGTACGTTGTTCGTTTTCTACGAGTCCCAACCTGACATAACCTTCGCCATACTCGCCAAAACCGACACCGGGGGCAACCGCTACATTAGCATGTTCCAATAATAACTTGGAAAATTCCAACGATCCCAGGTGGGAAAATTCTTTTGGCAAGGGGGCCCAGGCAAACATTGTCGCGGGCGGACTTGGTATATCCCATCCTGCGGCACTGAGACCTTTTATCAAGACATCCCGGCGTCCGCGATAACGATCCCGCATTTCACCAATGCAGTCCTGTGGACCATTGAGTGCGGATACGGCAGCGACCTGGACAGGTGTAAAGGCCCCATAATCAACATAGGATTTTACCCGTGTAAGGGCAGCGACCAGTTTTTTATTTCCGGAACAGAATCCAACGCGCCATCCAGCCATTGAGTAGGTTTTACTCATGGATAGAAATTCTACGGCAATATCTTTTGCCCCGGGAACCTGAAGGATTGATGGTGGTGGTGTATCGTTGAAATAAACCTCGGCATAGGCCAGATCTGAAATAATATAGATCTCGTGCTTACGGCAGAAGTCAACGATCTCTGCGTAAAAATCGAGATCCTTTACTTCGGCTGTGGGGTTTGACGGATAGTTCAGTATAATGGCCAAGGGTTTGGGGACAGAATGACGAACAGCAATTTCCAGCTGTTCCATAATATTTCCACCCTGTGTCATCGGCATCGATCTGATCGCAGCACCGGCAATGATAAAGCCAAAAGCATGAATTGGGTAGCTTGGATTGGGAGCCAGGATGATGTCGCCCGGACTGGTAATAGCTTGCGCCAGATTGGCAAGCCCTTCCTTTGACCCCAAGGTAACAATGGTTTCTGTTTCAGGGTCTATATCAACACCAAAACGTCGATCATAGTAGGCCGATATTGCTTTTCTTAAACCGGGAATACCACGGGATGTAGAATAGCCGTGGACTCTGGGGTTTTGGACAACATCTGTTAGTTTATCAATAACATGTTGTGGTGGGGGCTGATCAGGATTTCCCATGCCAAAATCGATAATATCTTTTTTCGCCGCTCGCGCTGCTGCTTTCAATGCATTGACTTCAGCAAATACATAAGGCGGCAAACGTTTTATACGGTGAAATTCCTGGTCCATTATCAACTCGAAATTGTTGGGTTATCTTTATTTAGTCAGGGAAGAAGAATATTCTGTCTTGTTCTGACCAAGGTGATTAGCCCCTATAAAAAAGGCCACGAAGCAGATAGCAGAATACTCGCTCCGTGACCAATGTTTTATGCGTTTTTATCCCGAGAAATATGTTAAAAATTTCTCGGGATAGATTGTTTAGTTTACATAGATTTCTACACGTCTGTTTCCTGCTTCGCCCGTTGGCATGAATTCGTGGAAAACAGGATTACTGTCTGAACGTGCATCCGTGATAATTTGACGGGCTGGAACACCAGAGTTTTGCAGAGCTCGGGTAACAGCTTCGGCCCGTCGTCCAGAAATCTCATAGTTAACCTGTTGATGGCGCAATGCGTCTGTCAGCTGAGTTCTGGAGCTTGAATGTCCAAGCACAGTAATTGCACCGCCACGTTGGCCATAAAGTGCGGCGACATCGCGAATAACCTGAATATCTTGATTATTCAGGTTTGACGAGCCGTGCGAGAAATAAATGACAGCGACAAGCTGACCGCCAGGCTGCGCAGCGTAGGGTGATCCGTATGCAGCTTGGTTCGTATATCCTTGATTATACCCCTGTGGGGCATAGGGCGAACCCCAGCTGGGTGTGTTGTATTGTGGCCCTGTGTATTGGGTTTGGGCGTAAGCTGGTGCACCGTTTGGAAATGCCGGTGGCAATGCTGCGCCTTGTGATGAAATCACGGTTGTTTGTGATGACGCACCCGGTACAGCCTGGGGTGATGCAGGGACCGTATTTGGTACGACGGGTGCAGCTGGTACTGCCTGTGGTGCTGTCTGTGCTACAGAAGGTGCCTGTGGTACAGATGGTGGTGGAGCTGCGGGAACAAGCGTTGATCTGGCCGTTAATGGCTGATCACTGTATTCTGCGTTGTTACGATCAGCGACCAAGCCTTCGGTTACCTGTGATCTGTAATCGTTTGATGTTGTTTGCGGAGATTCGCCAGGCACACTTGAAAGATTCGGAAATCCTTCGGCAGGGACGACATTTTCTGCATTGGTCACCTGTGTCGGTTGCTCTGGTTCGTCACTTTCAAACCACGCTACCGGGTTCGCCCAATCGGGTGTAGAAGAACAGGCTGCAAGTACTAATGGAAGCACAAGTGCTCCTACGATGCGACCCTTACCCCCAAAGCGGTATACACTACGTTTTCTCAACTCTGGCATATATTTGTCCTTGGCCATAACTTAGAGACCGTTCCCCCATGCAAACGTCAAATAAATCGAAACACATACATCAAAATTACAACTGACTAGATGCATGCCGTAACGAAATTGACCTCACTTGTTGTTCTTTGCGCTTCCAGCTGTAACAATGGGTGTATAACATTGAAAGAGCTACAAGGCGATATACTATTCTATAAAAAGACTAAAGAGATCATAGGGAAAGCTGGATGGTCGATCAACACCCCGAGGGAATAAAGCTACCTGATCCCGCAGAAATTTCTGAAACAATGACAGCAATTTCTGAAAAATCTCAGGCAATGATTGAACGTTTTTTGATGAAACAAAGCGGGCAAATGCTAGATAACGAGCCTGATCCAATGCGGATTGGCAAGGCTTTCTGGCAATTGTCTCAACAATTTTGGTCCGATCCTGAAAAAGCAATCAAGCTGCAAACAGATTTATGGCAGGGATATAATTCTCTTTGGTTGGAAGCCTCGCATAATTTCTTTAACCCGGAACATCAAGCGGGGGAAAATAAATCAGGCACGACGAAAGAATCGTCTGAACAATCTTCTCAAAGTAAGAAAAAGAAAAAGAGTGATCGACGTTTTCAGGATGAAGCCTGGGACGAAAACCCGTTTTTTAATTTCCTTAAACAGTCTTATCTTTTAACGGCGAATACGATTCATAGCTCTGTAAAAGAAATTGATGGACTTAGCGAGACCGATGCGCGCAAGGTTGATTTCTATACCAAACAGTTTCTTGATGCTGTTTCACCGAGTAATTTTCTGATAACAAACCCCCAGATTTTGCGGGCAACGGCAGAATCTGGTGGTAAGAATTTGTTGCAAGGGTTGGAAAATCTGATTTCTGATCTGGAAAAAGGTCGTATTAAAATGACCGATGAAGATGCTTTTGCACTGGGCGAAAACATCGCAACGTCACAAGGTAGCGTTATCTATGAAAATGAGCTTATGCAGCTTATTCAATACGCACCAACGACAGAGAAAGTTTATTCTCGTCCGCTTATGATCATCCCCCCCTGGATCAATAAATTCTATATCCTTGATCTTAAAGCAAAAAATTCTTTTGTGAAGTGGGCTGTGGAACAGGGTTTCACTGTTTTCATGATTTCCTGGGTAAATCCGGATGAGAGTTTGGCCCACTATTCCTTTGAAGACTATATGCTACGTGGCCCCCTCGCCGCTCTTGATGCCATAGAAAAAGCAACAGGATCGAAAGAGGTTAACGCAATTGGCTATTGTCTCGGTGGAACTCTACTGGCTTCTACATTGGCCTATATGGCAGAGAAGAAAGACAAGCGTATTAAAAGCGGTACCTTCTTTGTGACGATGACTGACTTTGCCGAAGCAGGTGAACTCAGAGTTTTTATTGACGAAGAACAGATGGAAGTTCTTGAAAAGAAGATGTCTGATCGAGGGTATCTCGACGGAGCAGAAATGGGGACTACCTTTAACATGCTGCGGGCAAATGATCTCATCTGGTCTTTTGTTGTGAACAATTATCTGCTTGGCAAAACCCCCTTTCCTTTTGACTTGCTTTACTGGAATTCTGATACAACGCGAATGCCTGCAAAGATGCATTCTTTTTATCTTCGCAACATGTATCTGGATAACAAGCTCGTTGAACCAGGTGGTATTACACTGGACGGGGTACCAATAGATTTGGGTAAGATAGATGTTCCAAGCTTTATGATCTCTGCAAAAGAAGATCACATTGCCCCATGGAAATCTACCTATGCCAATACACGGCATTTTTCTGGTGATAAAGAGTTTGTTCTGGCAGCATCCGGTCATATAGCCGGGATTATCAATCCACCAGCTGCAGAGAAGTATTCTCACTGGATTAATTCGGAAACACCAAGTGATCCTGATGAGTGGTTTGAAGCTGCAAAAGAACATCCGGGATCATGGTGGCCACATTGGGCAAAATGGGCGCAGAAGAAAAGCGGAAAGCTTGTTCCGGCCAGAATACCTGGAATGGGAACGTCTAAGGGAAAATCATCTTTAAAGGTAATCGAACCTGCCCCGGGGCGATATGTGAAGTCTAGATAAGACAGATATTTATTCTGTTTTTATCGTACATTTTTTAAACAAAACGCTGATTTTATTACCTGTTTACATCGTCAGCGTTTTGTCAGGCTCAAGTTTTATCTTGAGCCTATGTATTGGATTAAACTCTCTAAAATCTATTTTCACGGTTTTGTTGCGGCAATGGGTGTCATTGCCGTGCAAGGCTGTGTCTTATCAACAGACTTACCTGACTATAAAGCAACTCTACCCAAGATGGCTGATTCATGGTCATCTCAACTGGAATATGAGGTTGAGAGAAGCTCTATCGTTTCTGTTTCCCAAACATGGTTTACGCCAGATTTTCATCAGAGAATCAGTGGATTTATTGTTGAGGGAATAAAAAATAATCCAGAGCTAAAATCAGCAAGAGCGCGTTTAGAACAACAGATTGCTCAGTACGAAGTTTCTGAATCTGCTTTCTTTCCAAAGATAGATTTATCAGGTGATGGCAGCCGGACAAAAAGCTCATCAAAAGGTCCAGATGGTGAACGAATTAAAAGCTATGAGAATTCTTTCAAGGCTGAAGCAAGGATTTCATGGGAAATAGATGTTTGGGGGCGTTTAGAATCTGAATCACAGGCATCATACAGTTCATTGTTACAAAGACAACGCGATGTTGAATTTGCCCAATTGTCAGTTGCGACACGCATTGTGTTGCAATGGATTGAACTTATAGCCCTGGAAAAGCAGTTGGATATCGCGCGTCAGGAAAAGAGTAATTTAACCGAAATTGTCGAGAGGACGCAGGATAGGTATCAACAAGGAGTTGGGTCTATCCTTGATCTGCGTCTCGTGGAAACTGATCTTGCAAATGCCGATTCAACATTAACATCAAAAGTTAATGAACACTCTCAAGCTGTTAGAAAATTGGAATTAATTCTTGGTAGATATCCGTCTGGAAAAATTCAAAGCGCTAAAGAATTTCCAAAAATTGTAACGGATTTCTCGGCTGGTATTCCTTCTGATTTATTAGTTAATCGCCCCGATCTGTTGATTGCTGAGCAAAAGGTCATAGCGGCGCATCATAATCTGAATGCGGCAAAAGCCAATCGATTACCCAGGTTATCTCTGACGCAGAGTACAAGTTATCAGAATCGAAAACTAAGTGACCTTTTTGATCCCTATAGTCTTGTTACATCTATCGCGGGCAATATTATTCAGCCACTTTATGACGGAGGTCAGCGCCGTGCTGTTGTTGCGCAGAATAAGGCGATTGAAGATGAAACCATTGCCGAGTATGTGAATACGGCCTTGAAGGCGTTTGATGAGGTTGAGAATTATCTTGGAAATGAAATTCACCTCAAAAAACAAGAAGAAGAGTTAAGCCGTGCAGCATTGATGGCTGAACAAGGTCAAAACCTTTCAAGGCAAAAGTATTATAGTGGTTTGATTCCTATTTTGGATTTGTTGCAAGCTCAGCAAAGGTTTTTTGTGAGCAAATCTCGACTGATTAACATTCAAAAACAAAGACTTTTATCCCGGGTGAATCTTTACCTGGCCCTTGGTGGGCATAACACGCCGTTGCAAAAAATCATGCAAACTGATCCAGAATTTTCAGAAGATAACAGGAATTTGTGATGTCCTTTGATTTATCACTAAAGAAGACAACGATTTTATTGTTAAAACTGATTTTTCCAATTTTGATTTTAGCAGTATCAGTATTTATGACCATGGTTTTGATTGAGAATGAGAGGCCAGTCATTGCCGAGATAAAGAAACAGCCGGAATTACCAAAGTTATCGACCATCGATATTGTTGAAAAACAACAACACTTTACCATTAAAACCCAAGGTGTTGTGCAGCCTAAGTTTGAAACAACTTTAACGGCGGAAGTTTCCGGACTTGTTACAAAAACAGCAAATGATCTTAAGGTGGGTGACCGTTTCGCAAAGGGGGATTTTCTCTTTCAAATTGACGCCCGTGATTACGAACTTTCGCTCGCAACAGCCAAGGCCAATGTCGCGAGTGCAAAACAGAAGCTGATCAAAGAACAGGCTGAAGCAAAGCTGGCAAAGTTAGAGTGGGAAAAATATGGTAAGGGAACGCCCTCACCCCTGACGTTACGAATACCACAGTTGAATGAGGCAAAGGCAAATCTGGAGGCGGCGAAGTCCGAGCAGCAGAAAGCATTACTTGCTCTTTCCAGAACGACAATTGTTGCACCCTATGACGGAGCAATAAGAGAAAAGCTGGCTGCTGTGGGGCAATATGTTTCTGCTGGTACCAACGTTGCGAAGTTCTTTTCTGACCGACTGTTGGAAGTCAGATTGCCTGTAACACGCCGTCAATTGGATAGTCTTTCATTCACCGAGCAAAACATCCAATCAAAAACTATAGGAATACGAGATCCACAGAGAAAAGGTAATCAGCATTGGACCGGTCTGGTTATTGGAATGGAAAAAGAAATCCAAAAACAAACCAATCAATACATGTTAATTGCCAATGTTATATCCGAAAAAAAGCCTGCTTTGGACCCGTTGTTATCCGGGACCTTTGTTTTTGCCGAAATAAAGTCCGAAGTTATATCAAATATGTATCGCATACCAGCAAGTGCCCTGTATATGAGGGATAGCATTCTTGTGGTTGATCATGATGATTTTGTGCGCCAGTTTAAAATTGATATTCATCACAAAGATACGGGACAGATCTATTTTACGGCAGATATAAACTTACCAACAAAAATTTTAACTCAACCACCTGAAATTTTTGTCGAAGGCATGAAGATCAGAACGAATTCCAATGGTGCCGTGAGTAAATTAGATTCGATCAAAAGCCTGGCAATCAACACCTCCAATCTTGACGACAAGAATAATCAGGCGGTCTTGATCAATGAATAAAATACTCCATTGGTTTGTCAAAAACCCGGTAACCAGTAACCTGTTAATGGCAGTTATATTACTGGGGGGTGTCGTTGCGAGTTTTGACCTTAAAACACAAATATTTCCCCCTGCGAAGTTAAATGCTGTGGATGTAACAATTGAATACGACGGAGCAACGCCCGAAATTATTGCCCGCAATATTTCTATACCTGTGGAAAATGCGCTCAAAAACATTGAGGGTATAAAAAACATCTATTCTTTTGCTGTTGAAGAGAGCGGGACAACAACGGTCTTTTTTTACTCTGATGTAGATATAGATAAAAAAGTATCTGAAATTAAAAGGAAAATTGATGCTCTAGGATCTTTGCCAAAAGGCATTGAACGCCCCCAAATAGCAGAAACAAAAGACAGAGACCGCATCCTGGACATCGCAATCCACGGAAATGTTGACTTGGAAGCACTGACCCGTATCGGTGAAGAGGTTAAAAACAGACTTATAAGCGAAACCAGTGCGAGTGATGTAAAACTCTTTTCTGCGCCTAAGCGTGAAATATCAATTGAAGTATCTGCTGATGATTTACGGCGAACCGGTCTCACACTTAAAGATATATCCAATGCGATCTCGGTTGCCTCGGTAAATGTACCTGCAGGTTCGATTGGACATGGTAGTAATCAAATATCTATTCGAGGAAACGAAAGAGCTTATCGTCCGGATGATTTTGAATACATTTCAGTTGTAAGCAAAAAAACAGGTGAAAAGATCCTTTTGGGTGAAATAGCTGAGATCAAATTTGACCGCAAAGATGTGAATTTTATCAGCCGTTTTAACGGCGAGAACGCATCGGGGTTAGAGGTTTTTATTTCAGAAGGGCAGGATCTTCTTGGTGTAAGGGAAGAAATCGGACATAAAATTGAGGAGATAAAAAACAGATTACCGCAAAATGTTGGTATCACCATTTGGCTGGATGATAGCAAGGATATTGCTCAACGTCTGACCATGCTGCTTGATAACGCTTTGGCTGGTTTATGCTTGGTATTTTTCGTTTTAATCCTTTTTCTTAATCTTAAACTTGCATTTTGGGTCTGTACCGGGATTGTTATTTCCTTTACTGGCGGTATCTGGCTTCTCCCCGCATTTGATATTTCCCTCAACCATCTTTCTACCTTTGCTTTTTTATTGATATTGGGAGTTGTTGTTGATGACGCTATTGTCGTTGGCGAAAGTGTTTACAACAGGCAGCAGAAAAATGGTCCCGGTGCAAAATCAGCATTTTTAGGCGTAAAGGATGTATGGAAACCTGTTTTCCTTGGCGTATTAACAACAATTGCTGCCGCTGTTCCCGGTTTAATGTTCAAGAGTATTATAGGCAGTTTTCTTTATGATATCTCGTTTATTATTGTTGCTGTTCTTTGTTTTTCACTGATAGAATCACTCCTGATTTTACCATGCCATCTGGTTACACATAAGCCAGGAAGAGACAGTCGATTAAGTTACATCATCAAAATGCCACGCCGACAATTTCAAAAAGGACTGCGTGTGGTTATTTTGATGATTTATCGTCCTTTACTTAAAAAAGCTGTTGTTTGGCGTTACTTCTCTCTGTCAGTTTTTCTATCGATTGCCGTTCTATCTGCTGGTTTGGTCATATCGGGAAAAGTTCCTATGCAACTTTTCCCCAACATGGTCGAGGGACAAATTATCACATCCATTTCGATGAACCGTGGGACGACGGCTGAGGAAATGCACAGTACAATGTTGCGATTAGAGCAGTCTTTTGAATCCGTTCTTCCCGCTATAATATCTGATTATGACAGAGTGCAAGATGGTAATGCATCATTATCATCGCTTATAAAAAACAGAGCATCATTTATTGTCGATAATGACATTTACATGTTGGTAGAGCTTGATTCCGATGCGTTGAAAACCATTCCTGTCGAAGAAATTGAATCCAGATGGCAAAAAGAGCTAGGTGTCGTTACCAATGCAAAAAAAGTTAGTTTCGCTTCCAGTGAAGATGGTGATGCCAATAGCATTTCATTAAAAGTTTTTGGCGCAAGTTCTGAACAAATAACATTGCACGTCAAGGCGTTGAAACAAAAGCTGATCAGTACTAACGGGATATTTAATTTCACGGTTACTCAAGGAACAGAACAAAAAGAGTTCCTTATTGATCTGTTACCCGAAGGCATACGTTTGGGTGCAAATGTAAGCAGTATCAGTAATCAGTTGTCTGAAGCTTTTTATGGAACACGTGTGGATCGATTACCCGGGGTGATGGAAACCATGGATGTTAATTTACGCCTTCCCGATAGTGAGAGACTTTATGTCGAAAGTGTTGAGGACTTTCCTGTGAAAATTCTGGATCAGGAAAATCTGGTTCCATTATCAAGTGTTGCAACACTCAGAGATGCGCAAACACCGGGCTATATTGAGCGGATAAATGGCCGGCAAGTAGCAACAGTCAATGTTAATTTTGATGAAGATCAGTGGACACGTTTCGAACTCTTGGGGGTGATTAATGATCTTTATCTTCCAGGCATACGTAGTGAATTCCCAAATTTTAGTTACAAGCTGGATGGAGATGCAGAGGAAGAAGATGAGTTCCTTTCAGAGTCATTCCGACTGTACGTTATTTTCTTTTTTGTCATCTATGCCATCCTGGCTATTGGGAGTAATTCCTACCTGTTGCCCTTTGTTATTTTAACTGCCGTCCCATTTGGTTTGGTTGGTGCTATTTTGGGTCATAGCCTCTTTGGTCTTGAAGTAAATGCCTTTTCAATAATGGGCGTTCTAGCCGCAGCAGGTGTCGTGATTAACGACAACCTTGTGCTCATTGATCAGATTAATAAGCTGAAACAAAAGGGTTTGCAGAGTTCTGTGGCTATTTTACATGGGAGTATTTCGAGATTTAGACCAATCGTTTTGACGTCACTGACAACTTTCTTAGGGTTGTTACCCATTTTGTTTGAAACCAGTTACCAGGCCCAGTTTGTTATTCCTATGGCCATATCTCTGGCATTCGGCGTTGTATTGGCAACATTTGTTACCTTGTTGTTAATCCCTTCTCTTTATGAAATAGGTCTTGATATTTCTCGGTTTATCTCATTCTTCAGAAATGGTGTGGAACCTGATAAATCAAGATCAACTATCCAAACTCGGATGTGATAAACGCAGCGTGAGAAAGTTAAAGTATGAAAGTCTTACTTGTCGAAGATGATCCGCAACTGGGGGCAACACTGGAACGCGCACTGCATCATGACGGAAGTGTGTGTGAATGGGTCAAGTCTGCAGAGGATGCATCTCTTGCATTGGATGTCAGCGTTTTTGATCTTATTATTCTTGATTGGATGTTACCTGATCAACAGGGCATTGATTTTCTGAAAGAAGCGCGGCACAAAGGTATTACTTTACCTGTTCTGATGCTTACGGCACGAACCGCAACATCTGAAAAAATTGAAGGTCTTGATAGTGGCGCCGATGATTATCTAACCAAACCCTTTGATCTAGATGAACTTTTTGCCCGACTTCGGTCTTTGGGACGACGTCGGGAAGTTCGCGCGTCCAGTATTATTACAGTCGGTCAATTAAGCTTGTGTCCGGATCGTCACGAAGTCAAACTGGGCGATACTGAAATTCAATTATCCAAGACCGAATTTATTATTCTGAAAAAATTAATGGAAAATGCCGGACGATATGTTTCTAAATCCCAGTTGGAAGAATATGCCTATACGTGGGATAACTGTGTAACGCCGAATGCGATCGAAGCGCAAATATCGAGACTGAGAAAACGTCTTGGGTCTGATATTATCTCTACCTTGCGTGGTGTGGGGTATAAGGTTGAAAGTATATGACTTTTTTTTCCGTTAAAGCACGGCTTTATCTCTATACCTTTTCAATAACGACACTGACCTGGATACTTGTTCTTGCAGCAGTAATCGTTGGTTTAAGAGCGGTTGTTATCAGCCTTACCGAAGATGCGCTTGAAATCAGAAGTGAGATTTTGGCAAGCGCCCTGCCCTTAAGTTATTTTGACGAAGGCGATCCCGCTTTAGTCAATTGGCTGGAGCAGGTTGCGCAAACTCCGCCTGACTTTGTTGATACTGGAATTGATTCTGATAGCAGTTATCAAATTTGGTATAATGGTGAAGTAATCATCAAATCCTATATTAGCCCCACAATGCCCGAACCTTCACAAGAAGGGGCAAGTTCTTTTTTTGATCATGTTCAAGATGAGGACATTGTCTGGTTAACCCATGCAACAAAAATTAAAGGGAAAGATGCCTGGGCTGTAGCTACCGAGGACATGGAACTTGCCTTTGAAGGTATTGTTCCTTTTTCTTTGATTATCTTTGTTTTTATCGGTGAAAATTTTCCCTATGTTTTTATTATTCTTCCGCTGAGTTTTATAAGCCTCTTTTTTGGGATTAAAAAGGCGATCTCGCCGATTATTGAGATTTCAAATAAGATTGAAGCCAGAGTGGATAACGATACCTCTAGTATTAAAATAAAGAAAAATCCTATAGAAATAAAAGCATTAATTGATGAAATTAATTTGTGTTATGAAGTTATTCGGCGAAATGAAACAGAACTTAATACATCGCTAGAAAGTGAAAAGAAATTTACGGCAAATGCTGCGCATGAGCTTCTTACACCTTTGGCAGCGATTAAATCTGAAGCACAGCTAAGAGAGCGTCAAACAAATGATCCTGTGCAAAAAGAGGGGCTTGCAGCCATTTCCCTCAGAGTTGATCGGGCGACACATACTGTTGAACAACTGGTTACTCTGGCACGGCTTGATCCCAAAACAGCGCAAGAGAAACTCAAGGACGTAAACTTGTGTAATATTATTCAGAATGTTTCTGCAGAGCTTGGTAATAAAATAAGTGAAAAGAATATTGATTTCAGAATATCTCTTTCTGATAATTGCAATCTTAAAGGACTTGTGTCTGCGATTAGCGTCCTGTGTCGTAATTTGGTAGATAATGCAGTGCGGTATTGTTCGGAAAATGGTACCGTTTCTATCGAGGTATTTTCAAACTCTTCAAACCTTATTCTTCGTATCAAAAATACGGGGCGCCCTATACCAGATTACATGCGAGATTATATTTTTGACCGATTTGTACGCGGCGCAGGTGAAGAAGAAACTGGTTCAGGCCTAGGGATGTCAATCGTCAAACGTGTTGCTGAAATTCACAGAGCTGAAGTGTTGTTAAGCGATCCAGAGGATATGATTGGTGTTCAGGTGGACGTTATTTTCCCAGTGTAGCCCGACTTGAAGCCATCGTCTTATTGAAGTTTTCAGATCAGTCATCTTACGATTTCATCACTAGATAATTTTGATTTACAGATAGCTTCCCCTTTAAACACTACGCTGTTGTGCGAAATATTAAATCATTCCCAATCAAGACATTATCGTGAAATGAACCATCTTTAAAAAATTTTGAACCCTTTGGTTTTCTCCTGCGACTGACTTCCAAGTTAATCGCGCTTGGGGTCAATTCAATTACTAAACCCTAAGACATTTTGGAAACACATGCACATTTCCCAGGTGCTAATCAGGGGGGTTATTATGACTGAAAATTATAGTGATAGAACGACAGCTGATACTATTGATATCATTAACCAGTCAGCAGTTGCACAAGGTGAAACAGAACAACATGTTCTTGTTGGTCAGGCTTCTCAAAGCACGATCAGCATTCTGGAACCTACAAGAGGTGAAATCAGATTAATTACAACCAATCAAGGGGATGTTTTTGATCTTCAATTTGATCCCGGTCTTGCCAGTTCAAGCGTTCAGGGAAATGATTTTATTCTTGAATTTGATACCAATGATGACGGCACGTCTGATGCCCAATTGGTTTTTAGAAACCTTGTTGCACAGGCCAATAGTGATAATAGCCCAACCTTGATCATCGGTGGCATTGAGGTTTCAGCTGATCAGCTTTTATCCAGAGTTGTTGCGCTGTCTGAACAAGAAACAACACTTGAAACGGCTGCTGGTGCTGATGGTGAGATTTCTGGAGGTGGAAACAACCTTTATAGTGATAACCTTGGTAATATTATTGATCTGTTGATTGCACAGGGCGTTATTGACCCCACTGAATTGTCTTTTGGATTATTCAGTTCTATTGATGAGAATACTGACCCCGCCCGGGGATTTTTTTCATTAAGCTTTAATACACCTGGGTTCGAGCTGGTTGGTGGGTTTGAGGATACTCTACCAAATCAACATCTGGTTGGTGGTGATGTCGGATATGATGACAGTCCCTTTACGCCGGGCGAAACAGAATCAGCTCCTTTACAGTTGCTTTTTAACTTTATCCCGCAAGATAACGAAGTCCTTCAATCTGTTTCGATTAATCCCTTTCCAATTGCCGTAAAACTTTTTGTAGGTGGGTTTTCTCCGGCAAACGAAGTGCCTGGGCCATTTCCAGTTGTTATAGCCCCAGAGGATTTCGATCAGGTATTTCTTTTGCCCCCTGCTGATAGTGATCAGGATTTTTTTGTAAGTGGTTCAGCGACGATTGTGGATCCGGATACAAATCAGGCTTCTGTCATTCCCTTTGCTGAAGAAGCGATTATTGATGCCGTTGCCGATGTACCCGAACTCATAATCAAAAATTTACCAGAAGATAATTTTATTCTTAAAAACGAAGAGGATACATTATCACTTCGTCTAGAGGCCTCGTTAAGAGACACAGATGGGTCAGAGGCTCTTTCGCTAGAAATATCAGGTGTCCCGGAAGACGCCGAAATTAAGCTACTGGTGCAACAGAATGGCTGGGAACTTGTTCCGGGCGATCCTGTTGATGGGTTTATTACCTATAACGTGGTTTATACCGGCAATGGCCCTGCGCCGACATCCATTTCCGGTACCGCAGAGGTGAAATTTAACGATTATACAACGCATAATGCAAGCGCTGGTGATGGTCGTGATGCGGATGGTACCGCCAACAATGATGGCCCTTTACACATTACAATAAGTGCCGTTGCGACTGAACTTGAAACTGATCTTGGAACAGATGAACTGACACTGGAAAACAATGTGGCCGTTGCCAGTGAAACAGTTGTTGTTCATATCAATGAAGATGTTCCGACAGTAGAAAAAGACATCAAAATCTGGGTTGATGAAACAGAAGGTGATCAGGGCGGCGCAGAAATCCATGTCACAAATAATGTGGCTGGTGTAGCAGAGGCGATTGATGCCGTGGATGTTGCTCTCAATACAGACGGATTGAGTGTTGATCGTGATAATGCCCTGACACAGGGCTTTGTCAAAAGGAACGCAGCAGTAAACCTGTACAGTGACGGAAAAGATGATGAACTGGATCTTTCAGATGTAAACCCAGTCAACAACGATGATCTGAGTGGCCCGCAAAATGATACCGATGATCAGGAAGGTATCGAGTTTGTTAGCTATAATGGTGAGCCCGCCGTCAGTAATGGCCCAGCGAACCATATGCATACAACGGGTGGAGATCCTATTTACCTCTATTCTTCCAGCGAAAACCCTAGTGTGGTTTATGGTGTTTTCGGTGATGATGCAGCCAATGGTCTGGATGGGACGACAGTCGCATTCATTGCTTATATAACAAGCGATCTACAGAATGGATTGAATGCTGTTGACGTTTATCTGGAACAGTTTGTTTCACTGGATCACCCCAATCCATGGATCGACTTTGAACACATACGTCTGGATCTTGAATTCGTGGTTGTCGACGATGAAGGTGATATCAGTGATCCGGGGTCACTTAACCTCTATTTCGCCGATGACGGCCCCTTTGTTGAGGTTGAAAACGCTATTGACGCCGATGGAAATTTACTTGGCCTAGGCTTCCCGGTCATGGATGAAACGCTGGAGGAAACACCGGGAGATCAGAATGCCGAGATTGATGATGTCCTGCCCAATATTCTATCAGACCCAACAGGCTTACAGGCGATTGGTCGCATCTCAGCAACACAAAACAACACACCTCTAGGGGATCTTTTCAATATTAACTTTGATATCGGCGCGGATGAAGAAGGCGCAACTGTTGAACAGATCTTGGAACTGACGATTGGTGGACAAACCAACGAGCTTGTCGGTTCTCCAACCGCAGCCAAGGGGTTGGAAACAATGCTCTCTGTTACGCAAGGAACCAGTGGTCCTGACTATGCGGGTACAACAATCTACCTCTTCCTTGAAAATGGGCAGCTTATTGGAAGGTTTGATCAATTTGCCGATCAGGATGATATTCTGGAAGGCATTGCTTTCCGTATTTTTGTCGAGAATGCAGACGATCCCGAAAATGCGGATCTCGTATTTGAACAATACGTGGCATTGGATCACCCGGATACAACAGATACTGACGAAGCCCTGTCCCTTTTGACCGAAGAAGCGATCGACGTCGGGCTGAAACTGACGGTGAAGGTAACGGATGGTGATGATGACACGGCAGAGGACAGTGCAGATATTTTGCTGTTTAACGATGAAACCAGTGTCTTTACCATTGAAGATGATGCACCGCGTTTTACACCAGTGCAAAATCAGGAACTGATTACAAATGGCAGCTTCGAAACCAATCCTATGAATGGAAACGGTTGGGGGACATTTGAAGCCATCCAAGGATGGACCAATGGTTCCGGAAATCCGTTTGAAGTACAGAAAGGTAATATCGGCGGCATTGCCCCCAAAGAAGGTAACAGTAAAGTTGAACTGGATGGACACAACGGACCGGACAGTAATGCGACATTAGAGCAGATCGTCGATGGTACAGATGTAGGTGAAGACTATGTACTAACCTTCTGGTACGCCCCTCGCCCAAACGATGGACAGGCTGATAGTAGCAGCTTCAAAGTCCTTTGGGGTGATCAGGAGGTCATTGTCAAAAACTCTGCAGATGCCAATGATGGCTGGCAAAAAGTCACTGTTGTCGTGGCGGGTACAGGCGTGCCAACCAACCTGACATTTCTTGGTACGGGACAGGAAAATACCCTTGGTGCCTATATAGATGGCGTCAGCCTGATGGCAGCCCATGTGGTTGATGAAGATGACTTGCCCAATGGTAGTGACCCGGACAAAGAAAGTGTTGTTGTCTCTGGTAACTTAAACGTGGATTTTGGCACAGATGAGGCTGGCTCGATTTATCTTTCAGACGAGCAACTGGCCGATTTACTTCAACTGGGTTTGAAATCCGGTGGCGTTGATCTGGATGATTACAGCTTTGATGCCAACACTGGCGTTTTGACGGCCAGTGCGAATGGAGATGCCGTCTTTACTGTCGGCTTTGATGCAGAAGAAGGTACTTTCGAGTTCACCTTGATCAAGGCTTTGGACCATGCGGATATCGCGGGTGAAAACATTCTGTCTCTTTCCATTCCCTTTACCGCTACGGATGGTGATGATGATCATGTCGAGGGTTTTATTGATCTTAAAATCGTTGATGATGTTCCTGCGGCAGTTGACGATGAAGACCTTGTTCTGATCAACGATGGTGATGCTCATTACAATATCGCGTTTGTATTGGACGAAAGCGGCAGTGTCGGTCAGGAACAGTGGGATCTGCAAAAAGATGCCGTTAAGAATGCTGCAAAGCAGTATTACGATAATGGTGTGACCAGAATATCAATTTTCACATTCTCTTCAGACGCAGAGTTTGATGGAATTTTTGATAACTATTCAGATTTCGAAAGCTTCATTGATGCGCTTGTTTATGAATCCGGATCAACAGACTACATTGATGCATTGAATGTAATTCAGAGTGATTTTGTCGTTGACCCCAGTGCGGTCAATCGCATCTATTTCCTGAGTGACGGTGAACCATGGGGCGAAAACAATACTCCATCAGATCAGCAATATGATGAATGGAATGATTACCTCGTCTCCAACAACATCGATATTGTTGGGGTCGGGATCGGTGATGATCTTGATCACATTAAAAAAGTCGATGCGGGGGAAGACGAAGCGGCCCCAATTATCATTAACAGCTATGACGACCTCAATGCGGCATTGATTAACAATCAGCAAGATGGCGGCACTGCAAATGGAAACCTTTTTGCTAATGATTTTTCCGGTGCAGATGAGCCGTTGATCATTACCGAAGTTGTTTACAATGGTCAGACCTATACAGATAACAATGATGATGGTCAGGAAGATGACAACATCATAACGATTCTAACCGGGGAAGACGCAAAGCTGGAGGTCAATACCCTGACGGGGGCGTACGTCTATAATATCGAAAAATTTACAGAGGCCTTTACGGAAAGCTTTGTCTATACCGTTCAGGATTTTGACGGTGATACATCACAGGCCATATTGAATATTAATGGTAAAACCTGGATTGCTGCTGATGACAAAATCATCACCAATATTACTGATGAGATCATCATTCCGGATCATGTTCTGTTAGAGAACGATGGATTGAAAGCAGATCATGAAATTACCAATGCTGATAATGCGCAGGGTGGTGATGTTAATCACAATAACCAGTCTGAAACTATTCACTTTTCTCTGGATGATTCCGGTGATTTGCCTTCTTTTGACTATGAAGTGGCAAATGGTGATCAGACAGAAAATGCGTCTGTTGAAATTATTATCCAGGAAGGCGCTGATCTAACGGGATCAAATCAGAACGATATCCTTATTGCTGGTGATGGGAATGATAGCCTTGTAGGTAATGCAGGGGATGACATTTTTATCGGTGGCGCGGGTAGTGATGTCTTTGTCTTTACCACGGAAGATCTTGGTTTTGATAATATTATTGCAGACTTTGATCCAAATGAAGGTGATAGGATTGATCTGAGAGACTTATTTGAAAATGCACCGTTGGGAGATGGGCTGGAAAATGATGATCTGGCCGCACTTTTAAATGATTATCTGGATATCAGTTATGATGGCAGTGATACCTTGATCAAAGTCGATCCAGATCAGTTTGGACAAGGCATGGAAACAACAACTTCCATTGCGCTGGAAGGAATTGATCTTCTGAATGGTTTTGCCGATAGTCAGCAGTTGGTTAATTCCATGCTTGATAATGACAACCTGATCGTTCAGTAAGATCTGTTTTTACAATTTAACACTACCTTTTGTAACCGTAGTGCTGATTAACACATAGCGAAAGCTACTTCTGATTATATTATCAGGAATAGCTTTCGCTTAATTTTTTATAGTTCATCGCTGAATATTTAATTTCCTCAAGCTCTGTTGGCTTTAAATCGCGGAATTTTTTTGCGGGTGAGCCAGACCAGAGTTCACCGGTTGGGACGACTTTACCCGGCGTAACTAAAGCGCCGGCAGCGACCATGGCATTTGTTTTTACAATGGCCTTGTCCATAACAACCGATCTCATGCCGATAAAGGCATCATCCTCAATTTCACAGGCATGCAATAATGCCATATGACCTACGGTAACGCCGCTGCCGATGCGGGTTGGAATACCTCCGCCTGTTTCACGATAATTACTGCCAGTTCGGTCATGGTTCACATGTATGATTGTGCCATCCTGTATATTTGTGTTTTCGCCAATTGTAATGGAATTCACATCACCACGAAGCACACAATTGTACCAAATCGAGGTCCCTGCCCTGATTTCAACATCACCAATAATAACGGCATTTTCAGCGATGAATGCATCTTTGGATATTTTGGGTGTAATTCCTTGATAACTTTTGATGATGCCTGACACGGTATTTTCGCTTTCTATTCAGATTCATAAGCAAAATATTTAGTTAACAAAAATAAAAAAGTGCGATATAAAAAATTACTTTGTCTAATCTTTACCATTTTTAAATCACTTGGAAACCATATATAAGACCTTGTGATAAAGTTTTTACCTATGCTGGAGAGCAGAAAATATGCCTAAAGGCACCAAATGTACCGTTATTTTTGCACTTGTTGCCGCTATTGGCATTAGTTCACTTTTTGTTTCGACCCCAAGTTATGCAAAGTTCAACGAGCCACGTTGGTATCAACAGCAAGTCTGTCTTGCCAAAGCCTATACTAAAGTGAACCAGCTTCAGAAATCAGCTTCTCATAACGAAAAAGCAAAAAAATCACGTTCAAAGCTAAGTCGGTCTGGTGTTCCGGAATCTCACATTCGTGAATTAGCGAACAGAACGTTGAAAATGTTACAGTTTGGTATACAGGGAAATAAAGAGGCAAGAGGCCCTCGCCTTTGTCAGCAATGGTATCCCGTCGGTTAAGATAAACTGGGCATTAATTAAAAAACAAAAGGACGGTTTCCCGTCCTTTTTTATTACCTTGGAATAAAACGATGTTATTCCAGAGATATCACTTTAAAAATCCACCTTCTTAAAGTCCGGCTTAAAGTCCGGCGTCCTCATCTAATCCGAGCATTAAGTTGAGGTTTTGTACGGCAGCACCTGATGCCCCTTTGCCAAGATTATCAAGACGTGCAATCAGAAGTGCTTGCTCTGTTGCATCATTTGCAAAAACGAATAGCTCAAGTTCGTTACTGCCATTCAAGGCATCAGGTCTTAAAAATGCTGCACGTTCAAGGTTGTCTGTATTGTTCAGGTCTTTGACCTTGACAAAGCGGCTTTCTTGATAATGTTTGGCAAGGCTTTCCTGAATCAGGGTGCCATTCACACCACTTTTCATCTGCGCATAGTGTAGTGGAATTGATACCAGCATCCCCTGTGCATAGTGACCGACTGATGGCATGAATAATGGTTTATGTACCAAACCATTATGTTGGGTCATTTCAGGTACATGCTTGTGCTGTAAAGACAGCCCATAGGTACCAAAAGGCTCCACTTCACCACTTTCGTGAATTTCGATCAAGGCCTTACCACCGCCACTATAGCCGGAAACGCCCTGTACATTGATCAAGGCATCTTTGGGTATAATGTTGCGCTCGATTAAAGGCCGCAACAGGGCAATAGCACCTGTTGGATAACACCCCGGGTTACTCACGCGTTTAGAGTTGGCAACCTTTTCCCGATGCCCCTCTGTCATTTCCGGGAAGCCGTAAGTCCAGTCCGGATCAACACGGTATGCAGTTGAGGCATCAATAACGCGCACTTCCGGATTTTCGATCAAAGATACTGCCTCTATCGCAGCGGCATCTGGCAAGCATAGAATAACCAGATCAGCAGAGTTCAAGAGCTCTTTTCTTGCTGCGGCATCTTTCCGCAATTCTGGCGCAATGGAAAGAATTTCAAGGTCTTGCCGATTTTCCAGGCGTTGACGGACCTGCAGGCCAGTTGTGCCAGCTTCGCCATCAATAAATATTCTTTTGCCTGTCGACATTGGTTTAACCTCAATAAGTAATAATCTGTGCCCTATAACTACACATTATTTTTTGTATTTCAATACAGAAACTAGGATATTCGTGAACATAAAACAAAGGGTTGAGCAATTTGTCACCATAGACTTCCTACCAATTTAGGTCATGAGCTTACAGATGCTCTGATTAAACAATATTCAATCGAAAATTATTCCAATTCCAGGCCAGCTGCGTTGCCGTTTTTTCGCCCCAGAACAGTTGTTACAACATCACCCGTTGTCTGTTGTCGGGTTGAAACAAAGAAGTGTCGATCTCCCAAACCATAGACAACAAAACAGTTCTCTGGCTGGGGAATTTCAAACTGGTAGTTAAAGCAGATCAGGTTTGTACGAATTTGCCATGTGCCCTGGACAAGTTGAGTGAAATCGTAATAGGCAACACGACCATCACCAGACACAAACTCTACCCAACGGTTTGCGTCGGGGTTTTGTTCTGCGTTGGTATGATCAACATATCTGCCGTAAAGGGTGTTACCAGCAAAGGCCCCGACAATATCAGAACCCATTAACTGTGTTGCCCCTGCGGCGATCAGCTCTTGATCACTGAAATAGGTTTTCGTGTCATCTACAGCGGGTGTTGTGACGCAACTTGCTAAAGAAAAAGAAAGCAGTAACAGAATGATTTTCACATACATTTTCATATTTCCTTTGTTAAGCGAACAAGCAGTAAAAACTATGCATTAATCACGCCAGTTGACTTAATCGGGTACTGCCAGGGAAGCAGGCAATTGCGCTTCGAATTTCTCGACTTCTTTAAGCAGCCATCGCCGGAAATATTTTGCCGTTTCTGAAAGCCCACGAATATCTGAATGAACCAGATAATAGCTAAAAGGAGATTGTTGCCAGTCGGTCATGACGGGGACAAGGGTTCCCTGTCTAATATCATCTGCGATAAGAACAGAACGCCCCAACATAACCCCCTGCCCCTGTCTCGCAGCATTAATCAACAGGTGTGTATCACTAAAGGCTATACTGTCTTCACGATTACCCGGCCCCTCAGTTGTTTTGTTTAGCCATCTCTCGAGAGTAAGTTTTATTCCCTCCGGCCCCCCGGAATCCCTGAGCAAAGTGTAATCAGACAAGACATTACCCGATTTCAAAAGGTCAGGATGGCAGGCCGGTCCAATCATTTCATCCATGAGCTTTTCTTCATTTACGCCCTTATAGCCACCCGGCCCGTAACGAATTGCCAGATCAATTTCCTCGCTTGCAAGGTCGGCGAGATAATCTGATGTCAATAACTCTAACTGTATTTCCGGATAGGTTTCACGAAAGCTTTTAATTCTGGGGGAAAGCCATTCAGCGGCAAAAGATTGGAGGGTAGATACCCGCAACTTTGTTTTTTTAAAGTTATGAATAACTTTGGCTGTTTCAATGTCCAGTTTATCAAATAAAACAGTTAGTTGCTGTAAATATCTTTCGCCTTTGTCGGTGAGAGTAAAGCTATTGGGACCACGTTTTAACAACCTAAAGCCCATCCACTGTTCCAGAGTTTTAATTTGTTGGCTGACAGCAGATGCAGATACACTTAACTCTTCTGAGGCAAGCTTGACGCTGCGGGTACGCGCTGCAGCTTCAAAAGCCTTTAAGGAGTTTAGGGGCGGCAATTTTCTCTTTTTTAGCATTAGATTATCTTAATCAGCCTAATATCTTCTTGTTTTACAGAAATTATATATCAACCCATATTGAAGACAACGCCGCAAATTGCTTTGTTATCATATAGCGAGATAAAGCGGGAAAATTTAATTGATCGTCTATGAAAGTTTAAGAAAATGGCCTCGGCTTTTCGTTCGAATGTTGGTGTCGCCCAAATGTCTTTGGCGATGTTCCTGTCCGGTTTTATCGGCCTGTTTGTTTTTGAATCCGGGCAGACGCCCTTTAATGTTGTTTTCTTCAGATGTGTTTTTGGGGCAATCGGGCTTGGTCTGTTTTGTTGGTGGAAGGGCTATTTTACCGCTGATGTTCTGAATAGAAAGAACATAACCCTTGCTCTTTTAAGTGGCTTTGCGCTTGTTTGTAACTGGATCCTGCTTTTCACATCCTTCAAGCTGTCGCCCATTTCCATCAATACAGCTATTTATCATACGCAGCCTTTCTTCCTTGTTCTCTTTGGTGCGTTGTTCCTGGGGGAAGCATTCAGCCTTCACAAGTTTGTCTGGTTAATTCTTGCGTTTCTGGGGCTGATTTTTGTTATTGAGTTGGATGCCAATAGTTTTCAGGGTGATACCTCTATGATCGAAGGCGCAGGTTATGCTTTGGGTGCCGCTATTCTCTATACGATCACAACAATCATCACCAAACGCTTGACGGGAATGCGTCCCCATCTGATTGCCTTTATTCAGGTAACCCTGGGTATTGTCATGCTGAGCCCCTTGGTTGATTTCTCAACCGCCCCAACGCTTTCTGATACACAGGCTTGGGGCTATCTATTGGCACTTGGATTGATCAACACCTGTTTCATGTACATCATTCTCTATTCAGCGTTTCAGAAATTACAGACGCCGGTTATTGCTGTTTTATCCTTTATCTATCCAGTTGTTGCCCTGATTATTGATTATATTTTCTATGACCAACAACTGAGCACATTACAATTTACTGGTATCGTCTTTATTCTGGTTAGTGCTGCTGCGGTCAATCTGGGTTGGAAAGTTATTCCGTCACGTGCAAAGGTTAAAGAAAGCTGCTGATTAAAGAATGTAACAGCAAGAGACGTTGTAATATCCGTCTCTTGTTGTTTTCTTATCTGGGCTATTTCAAAAAATGATCCTGTTTAGAAAACCAGTTCTTCACATAATCGATAAACTTCCTGACCTTGATTGGTAGATGTGTTTGATAGGGATAAACAACAAAAATAGGATAGAGCTTTGTTTCATAAGAATCTAAAAGCCGGATCAGTTCTCCTTTGGCGATTTCTTCTTCTGCCAGGTAAGATGGAAGTTTGCCAATTCCGCCACCAGATAAAATGGCTTTCTTGAGCATTGGAAAGTGATGGGCGCTTAGCTTGGCTTCGATGGAAATACTATGCGCCCCCTCTTCATCGTGAAATCGCCACAGAGTTGGTTCTAGCTTTCTCGCATTTAACAATAATTGATGCGTCAATAAATCCTGTGGTTTTTTGATCGCAGGTTTGTCTTTCAGATACTGAGGCGATGCACAGATATATTCTGTCCAGTTACCCAGTTTAATCGGCACGAGGTTCTCTTCCGTCGTTGCTGCTGCTCGAAAAGCAATGTCGATGTTTTCAGATTGCAAATCCCTGATTTTATTATCCAGTTCCAGCTCAAACCTTACATCAGGATAAAGGTCATTGAACCCGAGGGTAATATCACTCAAAAAAGCTTCCCCAAACGAAATGGGCGCAGATAAACGAATAGAGCCGGAAACAGTCCCTTTTATGGCCTCAAGATCCTTTTGGGCCTTTTCCACACTTCCTGCGATTTCTTTACAGTGTCCGTAAAAAATACTTCCGGCTTCGGTGAGATCCAGTTTGCGGGTCGTCCTGAAAAGGAGCTGAGTGTTAAAGTGTTTTTCCAGCCGGGAAACAAGCTGACTGACATGAGCTTTCGAATAGCCAAGGCGCGTTGCTGCGCGAGTGAAGCTGCCCTCTTCCACAACAACGGTAAAAACCGCCATAGCCTCTAAGTGATGATAATTAGTATTCATATGAAAACAATATGTTCATGATTGTTGGTCTTATCATCTTAAATAAAAACAATATGTTTACCAGAAGTGAATGAATTATTTCCATTGATAACGTATTAAATAAGAGGACTACCATGAAAATCATTCTCGTCGGGGCCAGCGGTACAATAGGTAAAGCCGTTCATAAAGAACTGTCTGTTCGCCACGAAGTTATAACCGCTGGGCGTTCGACAGGAGACTTAAAGATTGATATTACGGATAAGGAAACGATCAAAAAGGCACTGGCATCTGTTGGAACTTTTGATGCCTTGGTTTCCACGACCGGCTCGGTTCATTTTGGCGAATTTATGGAAATGAACGACGACGACTATATGGTCGGGATCAAAAACAAATTAATGGGTCAGGTCAATCTTGTCCTGATCGGGCGTGATTACATTGCCCCGGAAGGTTCCTTCACCTTGAGCACTGGTATATTGAACCGCGATCCTATTCGTCTGGGAAGTTCTGCGGCAATGGTCAATGGCGCAATCGATAGCTTTGTTAAGGCCGCCGCGATGGAAATGCCAAACCGGGTTCGTATTAATTCTGTCAGCCCAACGGTTATCACAGAAGCAATGGACAGCTATGGCCCTTACTTCCGGGGCTACGTTCCCGTCGATGCAGACACAGCCGCCCTTGCCTATAGTAAATCTGTCGAAGGCATACAGACAGGACAGACCTATATTGTGGATTAGATGACACGCACCACTGACGGCGATTACTTTGGCTTGTCAAAGCAGATTGCCAGTCAGTGGTGATGATATTGTCCTGAAAATACCCTAGTTGAGCAAAGTGTTTAAATTTTTTATTACATAAAAATATCGAATAGTTAAATCAAACCGTAACATATAGTGCGCCGTTCATGACAGGGGTATAGTCTCTGAACTAAGGAGTATTATAAGCTTATGTCTATTATTATCGCGATGTGCACCTATGCCCTGACCATGTCGATTTCACCGGGACCTGTGAATGCTATTACCATGACTTCGGGGCTGAACCATGGGATTTACCGAACCATTCCCTTTGTTGCCGGAGCCACAATTGGTTTTACCCTCTTGCTCTTTGCCATTGGCTTGGGCGCGGCAGAACTGACAACCTTGTTTCCCCAGTTTATGAAGGCGATTGGCTATGTCGGTGCCGCGTTTATGCTCTATATGGCCTATAAAATCGCGTTTGCAAAAGGCACTGTTTCTCTCGAGGAAGGCACAGAACCCGGGTTTTATCAGGGCATGTTGCTCAACATTTTAAATCCTAAAGCATGGATTGCCTCTATTTCAGGCGTAACGGCTTTCACAACAAAGGGTGATCCTTCGAGCCTTTTCCTTTTTTGTGGTCTTTATTTTGTGATTTGCTTTATTGGCGTTGGCGCCTGGGCCGTTGTTGGAAGACAAGCCAAAGTTTTGATACAAACGGAAAAGCACCTGCGTCTGTTCAATATATTTATGGGAACAGGATTAGCTGCGGTCGCCCTATATTTACTTTTTGCATAGAGACAGTATTTACCACGCAAAAAGACTGAAGAAGGGTTAGTGTTCAAACACAAAAAGGGCCGCCAAAATTGGCAGCCCTTTTCGAATTTCTGAACTTCTGTTCTTCGAAGCTTAACGCTTGGAGAACTGGAAGCTACGACGGGCTTTCGCCTTACCGTATTTCTTACGTTCAACAACACGGGCATCACGTGTAAGGAAGCCGCGTGCTTTAAGCGCAGGACGAAGACCTGGCTCGAAGTAAGTAAGAGCTTTTGAGATACCGTGACGAACGGCACCAGCTTGACCAGAAAGACCACCGCCTTTAACTGTGCAAACAACGTCGAACTGACCAGTGCGCTCAACAGTCTCGAAAGGCTGTGCGATCATCATGCGCAGAACCGGACGTGCGAAGTAAACTTCCTGTTCACGACCGTTTACGGTGATTTTACCAGTACCTGGCTTGATCCATACGCGTGCAATCGCGTCTTTACGCTTACCAGTAGCATAAGCACGACCTTGTGCGTCCAGTTTTGGCTCGGCAACAACTGCGCTTGTGTCTTCGACTGCAGGTGCGGCACCGCCAAGATCACTCAAAGAGTTGAGGGTTTCTTCAGCCATTGTTACTGGCTCCTCTTGTTCTTGGTGTTTTTAGAAGCAAAATCCAGAACTTCTGGCTGCTGAGCTTCATGATTGTGGTCAGGACCAACAACAACACGAAGATTGCGCATTTGCTGACGACCGAGAGGACCTTTTGGAACCATACGTTCGATAGCTTTTTGAACAACACGCTCAGGGAAGCGACCGTCAAGGATCTGACCAGCTGTACGTTCTTTGATACCGCCAGGGTGGCCAGTATGCCAGTAGTACTTTTTGTCAGCGAGTTTGTTACCTGTAAGGGCGACTTTCTCGGCATTGATGATGATAACATTGTCACCACAATCCATGTGTGGTGTGTATGTTACTTTGTTTTTACCGCGCAGGATATTGGCGACTTCAACAGCCAAGCGACCGAGAACAACGCCTTCAGCGTCGATCACGAACCACTTTTTCTCAATATCTGCGGGTTTAGCAGAATAAGTTTTCATTTAACAGAGCCATTGCATACTGTTGTCATAGGGGGCAAGACACACATCTGTGCTCTTGCGTGGGTGGGTTCTAATACAGTGAATACCCCCTGTCAAACAAAAATATTCAACATGAATTTTATTTTATCATAAAAAACAATTACTTAAAATTAAGGTATTATATTACCCCATAATTTTATGCTTTTTTTTCAGTAAAAGAAACAAATCGGTTGTCTGCGTAAGAACGACACGTAAAGATGCTGCTTCGTATATAATATTAAATATGGAGTATGTATGACCAAGACATCAGATGTCGTGATTGTCGGTGGAGGTATTATCGGCAGTGCCGCAGCTTTCTTTCTGGCAAGTGATACGACATTTAATGGGAAGATTACCGTCATTGAAAAAGACAGCAGCTATCAAGGATCATCAACAACTTTGTCCGCAGCGTCAATTCGGCAGCAATTTTCAACACCTGAAAATATCAATATATCCCTCTTTGGTATTGAGTTCCTGCGTAACCTCTCTGAATATCTGGCATTAAACACAGAGCAACAGCCCGCAAATGCACTGGATATAGGATTACAGGAAAGGGGGTATTTGCTTCTCGCCAGTGATAAGGGACAGGAGACACTTCATTATAACAATCAGATACAAAATGAACTCGGGGCTGATATCTCGCTTCTTACCCCTGCCCTCTTAAAAGAGCTGTTTCCCTGGATGAACTGTGATGATCTTGCGCTAGGGTCTTTGGGGCTTTCCGGTGAAGGATGGTTTGATGCCTATAGCCTGTTGCAACTGTTCAGAGCCAAGAACAAAAAACTTGGTATTATATATAAAGACGGCGAAGTCACAGGCTTTGAAAAATCCGGCAACAAGAAATTCGGCAGTAAGATTGTCGCGGCTGAATTGAAAACGCCTGAAAGTGCTTCTGTTGAAAAAATCTCTGGCGATTATTTTATTAATGCTGCGGGACCTATGGCGTCGTGTATTGCTGCTATGGCTGGCATTGATATTCCCGTTGAAAGTCGCAAGCGATGTGTTTTTGTCTTTAATTGCCGTGAAGAGATAGCCAACAGCCCACTTGTCGTAGATACCAACGGGGTTTATTTCAGGCCAGAGGGGGAACACTTTATTTGTGGAACCTCGCCCTTGGACGGTCATGATCCCGAGTGTTTTGACTATGATGTGGATTACAATCTTTTTGACGAACACATCTGGCCCACCCTTGCCAATCGGGTAACGGCCTTTGAATCTATCAAACAAATCAATGCATGGGCCGGACATTATGCATACAACCTGTTGGATCAAAATGTCATACTGGGAACGCACCCGGATGTTGACAATCTGTACTTTGCCAACGGCTTTAGCGGGCATGGTCTGCAACAGGCACCGGCAATAGGTCGCGCGTTATCAGAACTGATTGTCTATGGAAAATATCAGAGTCTGGATCTTTCTATCTTTGGCATGGAAAGAATTATCAATAAAACGCCCGTTAAAGAGCTTAATGTGATATAGATATTAACGTTAATTAACCATGGTAAGGTATTGTTTTTTAATAATAGTACGGCCATATCTTACCATGTTGACGTTTCATCATCCATCCTGTTCACATTCTTACCACTTTTTTGCCCCACCACGGCTTTGTTTTTTCCCTTATATTAGAGTCATGGGAAACTTTAATAGAATACATCGCACAGATATGCGGGCCAAAATGTCAATGTCAGCAAACATGTTCATTTCACCTCAGGTCGACAAGAATGACGATATTGATCTTGATCGTCTGGTTTGGGACGTCGAGTACAGAGAAATCGTCAAGCGTCTTTTACAACCCAAAGGAAACACCTCTGTTTCACTCGGTGCTTAAGTCAGGCTCGTAAGACCTTTGGCAATTCCATCCGTCTTGTGGTAGAATTGCGATTATGCCCGAGAAGAAAAAGCAATCCAAAAAACCAAATTCAAAACAGCTTAAGTGGCTTAAACGCGGCCTTGATCAAGCAGGAGGTAAACTCCCCCTTTTTGATGAGCATGGTCAGCATTATGATACTCGTCTTATTCGTGCCTGTATTGACCATGGGTGGGCAGAACCGTGGTTCAGCAATGCCCTAAAGCCCGACTGGATTGTTTGCAAACTTACAAAAAGGGGTAGAGATTTTTGCTCCTCTGCCTCACGTTAATCCCCTCTCCCACAACTTTTACTTCAGGTTCTTTACTTTTACCTGCATAGATTTTCGTAGTTGGCGCGTTTATGAAACATCTATGAAAAGCCAGACAATCATTGACTGTTTGGTCAAAGACGCTTAGCTTTTGACTTAATTGTGCGGCGCACAATAATGTGGTTTTGATGAATTAGACCCGACTGATGATCATCGCGCAGAAATTGATTACGGTTTCATTTGGCGATTTTTCATTTGAATAGAAGGTCATAATTAGCAGTTGGTTCGATAAAGCTGCTTCATTTGTTAGGGGTAGATGACGTGTTATATACATACTTTGATATGCAAAGCGCTGCGTTGGGACCAATGCGCGCCATGACACAGCTAACGAAAACCTATTTCAACAATCCTCTGTTTCCTCTTTCCCAAACCTACATGGGAAAAATAATGGCGGCGAGTGCTGACGTTATCGAAGGCGTTATTCGACACCGGGGAAAACCGGAATGGGGTTTTCAGGCTATTCATCGTGAAGATGGTATCCACCCTATTGATCTCGCCAGGATTGATCACAGACCTTTTGGGGACCTTATCAGGTTTAAATGTGATCTGGCAAAATCACCAAAAAAAATTCTGCTCGTGTCCCCGATGTCGGGGCACTTTGCGACTTTGCTTCGTGGGACTGTAAAGACCCTGGTCGAGCACCATGAAGTTTATGTCACGGACTGGACAGATGCCAGCAAAGTGCCTGTATCGGATGGTGAGTTCGGGCTGGATGAATATATCGAATATCTGATTGATTATATAAAACTGCTTGGTCCTGACCTACATGTTATTGCCGTATGTCAACCTGCCCCACTGGTTCTTGCCGCTGTTTCAATTCTGGCCGCGAATGATGATCCGGCACAGCCAAGCACAATGACCTTGATGGGCGGGCCCATTGATCCTGGGGCGGCAGAGACAGAAGTAACCAAATTGGCAGACAGTAAATCCCTTTCATGGTTCAAGGATAACTTAACTGCAACGGTTCCTCTTCAATACGAAGGTTCCGGGCGCCGTGTTTATCCCGGCTTTCTGCAACTGGCTGCCTTTATATCCATGAACTCCATGCGCCATGTTGATGCCCATATGCAGCATTTCAACAACCTGATTAAAGGAGACGGGGATTCAGCAGAGAGTCATAAAAAGTTTTATGATGAATACCTTTCGGTGATGGATGTAACCGCCGAATTTTACCTTGATACAATTCAACACATCTTTCAGGAAAGAAGCCTGCCCAATGGCACGATGACCTGGAAAGGACAACTGGTTGATCCCTCTAAAATTAAAAAGACTGCGCTTCTTACTGTAGAGGGTGAATTGGACGATATTTCAGCACCGGGACAAACAGAGGCTGCACATGAAATGTGCTCGTCGCTTGCAAAAAATAAACATAAAAACCACGTTGAGGCGGGTGTCGGGCATTACGGTATTTTTAATGGTCGTAAATGGCGCGAAAGTGTTTCCGTTGTGATTAATGACTTTATTGAAAAGCATCATCCCAAGGAAAAGAAATAATAGATAATTTAAATTCTTAAGTCTTGGAATTAATTATCTTTTTATAAATATATATTATCTAAGGTTGGATGTAATCTATATCCAACCTTATTTGGTGCTCGCACATGCCAATTTCACGTTATTTCTATACACCTGTTCTGGCCTTATGTTTATCTTTGACATTGGGGGGCTGTGAAAGTGTGTATGACGATACAAAGGGATGGGGAGTTGATCTTTGGGAAGATATTAAAAAAGGATCAAAACAAGCTGCGAACTCGACCAAAAAAGCCCTTGATTCCCTTGCTGAAAGTGACGATTCATCTGTAAAAAATAGTAATGATCAAATCGAGAAAACAGAGCTTTCGGCAAGTGATAATAGCAAGGAGGCCCCAAAAATTAACCCAGCCCCACTCAAGAACGCAGAAAAAATAGCTCAGCCCCCTGTTATTAAGGCATCAGGAAACTATGCGGTTCACCTGTCTTCGAATAAAAGTAAACAGAATGCAGAAAAAGAGTGGACCGATTTAAGAAATGCCTTTCCCAAAGAAACGAGTGGACTATCTCTTAAACTCAAGTCCATCAAAATCACAGGAAAAGGCACATTCTATAGGGTATTGGGCGTAGGTTTTGGCAATAAGTCAGATGCCAATAAAGCCTGTGAGGCTTTTAAACGCAAAAAACAATATTGCATGCCTATTAAGTTATAATCAGTTTTATTTGAAAACTTAAATACCAAGGGTTGATTTTAGTTGAGCAACTTTTTCTCTGGCTCCTTTTACGACAAAACCAATATCACTGCCATCCAGAACCATGTCGTATCCAGATTTAAAGAGTGATTCTGCGTTTCTATTTGGCGTTGGGAGCCCACCAAGTAATTTTCCGGCTTCTTTTACAATTTGCTCAACTTTATAAATAGATTCAAGAACAGCGGGATGATCTGTTTCACCCGGATACCCAAGGTCTGCAGAAAGATCCGAAGGGCCGATGAAAATCATATCAACGCCATCTGTGTTTGCGATTTCCGCAGCATTTTCAACACCCTCGGCGTCTTCTATCTGACAAATTAAAAGCATCTGGTCGTTAAAGTTTTTCAAGTAACCTTGAGAGTTCACCCCGTAGTCTGCGCCCCTTATAATCGTTGAGGCGACCCCTCTTTTACCTTTTGGCGCATAATGAGCTGCAGCTACTGCATATTCTGCTTCTTCTTTTGTGGAAACCGATGGTATCATGACGCCATCTGCGCCGGCATCCAGAACCCGTTTTATCTTTGCATTTGAATTACTTGAAACCCGAACATAAACTTTTGGACCATAGGCTTTTGCCGCTTGCATCTGTGTGATGGCATCCATGATGGAACCCGGACCGTGTTCCAGATCGATCATCAGACAGTCATTCCCAGCCTGAGCAATAATCTCGGTCGCAATTGGACTAAACATATCAATCCAACATCCAAAAACGGGGTGGTGATCGCCGAGTTTATTCTTGAGTTGTGGGCTTGCCATTATAGATATCCATTTTTTTGTAACAGTAAGTATTTCTGACTAAGAGCTTACCAAATTAATTGTCTGGTAGAGAGATTAAGGCACAGAAGAAAAGAAGGAAAGTTCAATTAAGTTAAAAGCTGGGTGAAGAAGCAAGCCTGCCGAGGATGCATAGTGAAATGCATCCTCCTGGAACACTATTGCCAGGTTCCAGATCACGACTTACAAGCTGCGTGATAAGCGGCTCGCTTTGGGAAGTGCGCCCAATCGCGCACTGAGATTGCTCTCAGTAGCAGCGTACAGGCCCCTTTTCCCAAAGCCACTAAAATCATTATTTACATATAACTACAGGAATAACACAGGATGGTAGTTAAAATAAACCTGAGGGAATTAATCTTTTTGAATGCCAAATCAATAAATAATATTGCTTGGATTCAAACGTAATTAATCCATCCCTTCAGCCAGATCTGTAAGCTCTTCAAGGTCATTGATTTCCAACTGACCATTCGTCGGAATGGAAACAATACCTTTTTTCTTAAGGTTGGTTAGCGTTCGACTAACCGTTTCAGTTGTTAGTCCTAAATAATCACCAATGTCAGAACGTCCCATTGGTAAGGATATAACATTTCCAGATCCAGTTTTTGCTTTTGTACGTTTGGAAAGCGATAGAAGAAAGCTACTAACTTTTTCTATGGCTGTTTTGCGGCCAAGCAGCAACATTTGATCCTGAGCCAGAACCAGTTCGTTAGAAAGCATATTGAGCAGACGATTTTCCAAGTCTGGAATTTCTTTTAATAACTCTTCAAGTTTGGCACGTGGAAATCTACAAAGTTTACAATCTTCAAGGGCCTCTGCTGAATAGGCATAACAATCGTTCATGGCAATGCCAAGGAAGTCACCGGGAAAAAGAAAGCCGGTTATTTGACGTCGCCCATCGGGAAGCAGTTTGTAAAGTTTGATGGAACCACCAGTCACATTAAACAAAAAATCTGCTGGGTCCATTTCATTGATGATTGTGACTCCTTTACCGACTTCTATCCCCGTTGAAATAGACGATAATTTTTTCAAATCATCACAGGAAAGAGCATGACATAAGCTCATTCCTGCAACATTGCACTTTTCACAGGGTGAGTTCACCAAAGGGCTGGAAGAAACCGTCTGGGCAAAGTGTGAACCACTTCTCATTCGTTTATTATTCCTGACAATTTTTTATGTAATATATTGAGCTTACTATAAGAATGCCAAAGAGACACGTAACAATTTAATTCAGCTTATTATTTCTATGCGTCATATTGACCTACATCAAAGACTTATTTTTCCGAGGAGACTTCAATAACCTTAACAAAGTCATATGTGGATCGTAAAGCCGTGCAATTTGCCATCAAACCATTAAACCAATCTAACACTGTTCAAGTATTGCCGTTAATTCAAACATTGAAAAGTGATATTACAACTGATCAATGGATGGATTATGTGCATAGTTTCACCGGCAGGGATAGTAGGGAATGTGGTATCATTACGGTTAAAAATACCGCGGGATATTACATGGGCGTCCTTTGTTACAAGGTTGTAGAAGATGTTACACATCAAGTGGTTATGGATGTAACAAACTATGTAACTGCGGATATATTAGGACGCAATGATATTTCTGAAACGCTGTTGGAATGGTTAGAAAGTCAAGCAGTGGAACGCGAGTGCCAAGCGATACACCTAACAATTGATATTAGGAATACAATTATTCCTGAAAATGGTTATACTAAGTCCATACCGAACCAGCTAATCAATAAAGGGTATGTTTGTGACGCAGTCAGGCTTTGTAAAAAAATAAACCAAAATTCAATCACACAACACTAAGCCGTAAAACAAAGTTTACGTTTTGTTCTTTGAGGGTGCGTCATCCCGTACCATTGACCTAGATCAATGCTCTTTTGTACTTGATTGGTAGGTTACGGGGTGCCGTAAGGTGTTCTATCTTACGGTGTTATCACGTTTTTTATGATAAAAGGCGACTTCAGGAATGACTCGGGAAACTACCGCAAAAGCGAAAATGCCCCTCGACGGATGGGTAATAGCTGCGGCACTGGTGATTGGTACGTTTTATGCCACACTAACAGCCGCGCGAACCGAAGATCCGGTAATGTCTGTGCATGCATATATCTTTGCAGGTGCATTCTTACTAGGGATTTTTGGCATAATTAAGGCTTATTTTGATAATTCAGAAAGCCTTGCAACTCAACCAGCAGATGCTCCGATCGAATATGATCTAAAGGTTATTAAAGCCGGGGTTATCGCCTCGGTCTTTTGGGGAATAGCTGGTTTTGTAGCTGGTGATACAATTGCCTTTCAATTGGCGTATCCAGATTTGAACTTTGATACATCCTATTTCAACTTTGGTCGGTTGCGCCCTCTTCATACATCAGCCGTAATTTTTGCTTTTGGTGGTAACGTTCTTTTGGCAACATCTTTTTATGTCGTACAGCGAACCTGTAAAGCCCGCTTGCCTGGTGTTTTCTCTTCATGGTTTGTCTTCTGGGGGTATCAGCTTTTCATTGTTGTTGCCGCGACCGGCTACCTGATGGGTGCAACACAGGGTAAAGAATATGCCGAACCAGAATGGTATACTGATATTTGGTTGACGATTGTCTGGGTTGTTTATCTGCTCGTGTTCCTGGGAACCCTTTGGAAACGCCGCGAACCACATATCTATGTGGCCAACTGGTTCTATTTAGCTTTTATTGTCACGATTGCTTTGCTGCACATTGTCAATAACCTGACCGTTCCGGTTTCATGGACAAGCTCAAAAAGCTATATCCTGTTTGCTGGTGTTCAAGATGCCCTGACACAATGGTGGTATGGGCATAATGCGGTTGGTTTCTTCCTGACTGCGGGCTTCCTGGCGATTATGTACTATTTTGTTCCCAAACGAGCAAACCGTCCGGTTTATTCCTATCGTCTTTCAATCGTTCACTTCTGGTCCTTGATCTTTATGTATATCTGGGCTGGACCTCACCACCTTCATTACACTGCGCTGCCTGATTGGGCACAAACACTGGGAATGACCTTTTCAATTATGCTCTGGATGCCATCCTGGGGGGGCATGATCAACGGACTGATGACCTTGTCCGGTGCCTGGGATAAGCTGCGGACCGATCCTGTATTGCGTATGCTGGTTGTATCCATTGCCTTCTATGGCATGAGTACCTTTGAGGGACCAGTTATGTCGATTAAGGCTGTGAACTCTCTAAGTCATTATACTGACTGGACAGTTGGACACGTTCATTCCGGTGCGTTGGGATGGGTTGCTTATGTTAGTTTTGGCGCTCTTTACTGTCTGGTGCCATGGCTTTGGAACAGAACGCAGCTCTATTCTCTAAAGCTTGTGAATTATCATTTTTGGATCTCTACTTTTGGTATTCTGCTTTACATCACATCCATGTGGGTATCCGGTATTCTACAGGGTCTGATGTGGCGTGCCTATGATGATCTTGGCTTCCTGGAATACTCTTTCGTGGAAACCGTCGAAGCGATGAATCCTTTCTATTGGATCCGTGCAATCGGTGGGGCCTTCTTTGTGATCGGTTCTCTGATCATGGCTTATAACCTATGGCGGACAGCCCGTGGAGACGTAAGAACGGAAAGCCGTTCACTCGCTCCCGAAGCTGTTCCAAGCCCAGTAGCTGCAGAATAAGGAGGTTTTAAGATCATGATTAAACATGACGTATTTGAGAAAAACTCAATCGTACTACTGATCGGGATTCTGATTGTTGTCTCAATCGGAGGTCTTATTGAAATTGCGCCACTTTTCTTTCTTGAAAGTACAATCGAGAAAGTAAAAGGCATGCGTCCTTATTCTCCGCTGGAATTGGCCGGACGTAATATTTACATCCGTGAAGGTTGCTATAACTGCCATTCACAAATGATCCGTTCTTTACGTGATGAGGTAGAGCGTTATGGTCCCTACTCTCTTGCTGCTGAATCAATGTACGATCACCCTTTCCAATGGGGGTCCAAGCGTACAGGTCCTGATTTAGCCCGCGTTGGAGGGAAATATTCTGATGAATGGCACAAAGAGCACTTGGTTAACCCGCGTGGAATTGTTCCTGAGTCAGTAATGCCGGGTTATCCTTTCCTTCTTGATGCTCCGCTTCGGTTTAACGATATCAAAGAGCACTTGGAAGCAAACCGCATGGTTGGCGTTCCCTATACCGATGAGATGATCGAGTTGGCTGAAGAGGACTTGCGTGCCCAGGTTGATCCGGACGGTGATACAGATGGACTGCTTGCACGTTACCCCAAAGCGCAGGTTCGTAACTTCGATGATAATGCCAAAGTTATTACAGAGATGGATGCTTTGATTGCCTACCTGCAAATGCTTGGCACCCTCGTGGATTTCTCAGCCTACAAGGCTGAAGGTCCGGAACTGCGATAAGGAGATAGTTATGGAATACAACGACATTTCTACTTTTTCGCAAACTTGGGGGCTTGTGTATCTGGTTGTGATGTTTTTGGGCGGTGTGGCTTACGCGCTCTGGCCCAAAAACAAAAGCAAATTTGATCACGCCGCTCAAATTCCATTAGAGGATGACTAGTCATGGCAGGAAATCCAAGAAAAGACGAGATCTCTGGTGTCGATACCACTGGTCATGAGTGGGATGGCATTGAAGAACTGAACAACCCCCTTCCGCGTTGGTGGCTATGGGTGCTGTACGCATCTGTAATCTGGTCCATTGGGTACTGGATTGCGATGCCAGCATGGCCGGGCATAAGTGATTATACCAAAGGAATGTTGGGTTATTCTCAACGCCAAACGGTTATGAACGAACTGGCCGAAGTGAAAGCTGGACGTGCAGATATCGAAGCAAAAATTGTGGCATCCAGTTTGGAGGATATCGCAAAAGATCCGAACCTTAATCAGTATGCTCTTGCTGCTGGTCAGGCCGCTTTTGGCGATAACTGTGCCGGGTGTCACGGTAGTGGTGCTCAGGGTGCCAAGGGTTACCCGAACCTGAATGATGACCATTGGTTATGGGGCGGATCACTCGAAGACATCCACTATACCATTAACTATGGTATTCGTTCCACGCATGATGAAACCAGATTTAATGATATGACAGCATTTCTTACAAATGAAATCCTGGAAAAACAGGAAATATCTGATGTTGCGGAATATGTCTTGTCTTTATCTGGCACATCTACTGACAGTGAAGCTGCTCAACGTGGAGCACCAATCTTTGAAGATAACTGTGTCGCCTGTCACAACCCAGGCGGCGTTGGTAATCGTGAAATGGGTGCACCTAATCTGTCAGATAAGCTGTGGCTCTTTGGCGGTGATAAAGAAACTGTTGTTCAGTCTATCGCTTATGGACGAAAGGGTGTCATGCCGACATGGGAAGCCCGTTTGGATCCTGTGACGATTAAAGCCTTGAGCATTTATGTTCACTCCCTTGGTGGTGGTGAATAATACGAAGGCCTGATGAGGTACGGGAGGGCTTTGTCTCTCCCGTATCATAAAAAAACAACTTAACGTCAGAAAAGAACGTCTGTAGAGATGAGCACCAAGCTGGAACAGATCGTTAAGGAAGCCACTGTTGAGGTGGAGGCCGTTAACAAAAAAGAGAACCGTCCTCTTTATAAAAAACGTGAACCTATATTTCCCAAACGGGCAGTTGGTCAATTCCGCCGTTTAAAATGGCTGATTATGATTATCACGCTCTCTATCTATTATTTAGTTCCTTTTATTCGCTGGGATCGTGGTCCCGGTGCCCCGGATCAAGCCGTTTTAATCGATTTTCCGGGCAATCGGTTTTATTTCTTTTTTATCGAACTCTGGCCTCAGGAAGTTTACTACATTACTGGTATTCTTATAGTTGCTGGCCTCGTGCTCTTCTTCTTCACCAGTCTTTTCGGACGTGTTTGGTGTGGTTATGCCTGTCCACAAACCGTTTGGACCGATTTGTTTATCGCTGTTGAACGTTGGGTCGAGGGTGATCGTAATGCCCGCATAAAGTTACACCGTCACAAGTGGAATTTTGAAAAGGTATGGAAGTACACTCTTAAACATACCATCTGGTTGATCATTGGTATGGCAACTGGTGGTGCATGGGTTTTCTACTTTGCTGATGCGCCAACCCTTTTGGTCGAACTCTTTACGCTACAAGCCGATATGATGGCCTATACCTTTGTCGCGTTGTTGACCTTTACAACCTATACACTTGGCGGGTTATCACGGGAACAGGTCTGTATCTATATGTGTCCATGGCCGCGCATTCAGGCCGCAATGATGGATGAAGATTCCCTTCAGGTTACCTATCGAAAAGATCGAGGCGAACCAAGAGGCCGCGCTAAAAAAACACAAGACGACAAGGCTTTTGGAGATTGTATCGATTGTAAGCAATGCGTTGTCGTTTGTCCGATGGGTATTGATATCCGTGATGGCGCTCAACTGGAATGTATTAACTGTGCGCTTTGTATTGATGCCTGTGACGGCATTATGGACAAGATGGGCACACCTCGTGGTTTGATCGGCTATGATACCGATGCCAATATGGCCCGAAGACTAAAAGGGGTACCACAAAAGTTTAGCCTCTTGCGTATGAGAACAATTCTTTATGCAGTAGCAATTTTTGCGGTTTGTGCCTTTATGGTCTATCTGCTTGCCAGTCGATCTCCTCTGGATCTCAACGTCTTGCGTGATCGTAATCCACTGTTTGTGAAGTTATCTGACGGCAGTATTCGTAATGGTTATACCGTTAAAATCCTAAACAAAGAGCGTGCGCCGCAACAGTTCCTGGTGACTGTTACAGGTCTTAATTTTAACGAGATTAAAATAAACGACATTGAAAATGTTGGTCCGGCCCCGATTGTTGACGTTAAATCAGACAACCTTAGAAGTGTGCATCTCTTTCTATCCGTTGACGCCCAAGAACTGAAAACATCATCAGAACCCATCACCATCACTGTTACTAATAAAGAGACGGGTTATAGTGTTTCAAATGATAATGTGTTTATAGGTCCGAACAAATGAGTATTGTAGAAAGCGTATCTGTAATGAATAAGGCCCCTGCCCCGCAAACAGAGAAGAAATTTACTGGAAAACATTTCCTGGTTTCTATCTTGTCCTTTTTTGGCGTTATCATCGGGATGAATATGGCATTTGTTTATTTTGCGACAAATACATGGACCGGACTATCCAAGGAAAATGCCTATGTTGACGGTCTGAATTATAATCAAACGATTGAGGCCGCCAAGTTACAGAGAGAGTTAAATTGGCAAAGCTCTCTGGAACTTTTGCCACAAGGTACGCAAAAGCTTGTTTCTTTTACATTACAAGACCAAAACAACCAGTATTTGTCAGGTTTTGATGTGACGGTAAAAATTGGCAGACCCACCCTTCAAGGATACGATCAGACACTTGTTCTGGCTGAAAGCAGTTATGGCCAATACGGGGCGGTTGTCGATCTTCCCCTCAAAGGGCAATGGCATGTCAGTCTTTCTGCAACTGCTCCAGATGGAACTCCTTTTCAGTTAGAAAAGCGTTTTTTTGTAAAGTAACTTAATCATGTCAAAGTGTTGTTCTGATCTCAAAAATCAAAATCATGAAGAACCTGTGGAGATAAAAACTCCTAAGGAGGTGTCGGCCAGTATTGATCCCACGGCTTATGTCTATAAGAACGATGCAGGACTTTCACAGCTTCATTTGATTGTTGATACAATTCATTGTCCTTCCTGTATCCGCCTGATTGAGGGAAACCTCAACAAAATGGATGGCATTGAAACAGCACGGGTAAATCTATCAACCAAAAGGCTTTATGTTTTATGGGATGCGACCAAAACATCCGCAACTGCAATTGTTCGGAAGCTTGACGATTTAGATTTTCCGCCGACACCTTACAATCCCGCACTTATGAGTAATGCGAGTGAAAAAGAAGACAAAGTACTTTTAAAAGCGATGGGTGTCGCCGGATTTGCGGCTGCGAATGTTATGCTTTTATCTGTTGCTGTATGGTCAGGTGCTGATGATATGGGGCCGGCAACCCGTGATCTGTTGCATTGGATATCAGGTCTTATTGCTTTGCCAACAGTTGCCTATTCTGGACAGCCGTTTTTCCGGTCAGCAATTGCAGCTTTGAAAACACGCAGTTTGAATATGGATGTTCCTATTTCCCTTGCTGTTCTTTTGGCTGTGGGGATGAGCGTTGCGGAAACCCTGCAAAGCGCACAACATGCCTATTTTGATGCATCAGTTATGTTGCTGTTCTTTCTGCTTATTGGTCGTTACCTAGATCGCCGTATGCGAAGCAAAGCACAATCTGCAGCCCAGAATCTATTATCGCTTAGGGCTATTGCTGCAACGATCATTAAAGATGACGGGACACACGCATCATTACCTGTAGAGGCCGTTGAACCAGGTATGAAGGTTGCCATTGCTGTTGGAGAGAAAATTCCCGTCGACGGAACCGTGATCAATGGAACTACTGAAATTGATAGCTCTTTAATCACGGGTGAATCCCTTCCCCAGAAAGTGTCCGTCGGGAACGATGTATTTGCTGGTACGCTGAACATTTCCACGCCTATTGAGGTCGAAGTAACGGCACAGGACGATCAAACACTACTTTCCGAAATTGTAAAATTGATGGAAACAGCTGAACAAGGTCGCGCAAAATATGTTCGGCTTGCTGATCGAGCCGCTCAGATTTACGCGCCGGTTGTGCATATACTTTCTGCGCTAACATTTATTGGATGGTGGGCACTTGGTGATAACGGATGGCACTTTGCATTAATGAATGCAATCGCAGTGCTGATTATTACGTGCCCCTGTGCGTTAGGGCTTGCAGTACCAACAGTTCAGGTCGTCGCTAGCGGCTTGTTATTACGCAGAGGTATTTTGGTAAAAGCTGCGGATGGGCTGGAACGATTGGCAGATGCAGATGTTGTCGTCTTTGATAAAACCGGTACCCTAACAAAGGGACAACCTGTATTGACCAACAAGGACAGTATTTCAAGCGAAGATTTATCCTTAGCAGCCTCGCTTGCCTTGTCTAGCAAGCACCCTTTGTCAAAAGCCTTGGTTGCTGCAATGGATAGGCCTGTTGTACCGTTGGATAAGGTACATGAAGAACCGGGCCAAGGACTTGAATGTTATCTTAATGAAAATAGAGTTCGTATCGGCAATCGAAGCTGGTGCGGTATTACAGATAACGATGATATGATGAATGACACAGTAAGTGAGCTTTGGCTAACGGATAGTTCTGGCAAAGAGGTTCGTTTTACTTTTGAAGATCAGCTGAAAGATGATGCACATAGCGCTGTGGGTTATGCGCAAAAGACACTTAAATCTGTAGAAATACTCTCTGGTGATAGAAAAAGAGCGGTTAAACAGGCGGCAGAACAACTGTCTATCAGTAAATGGACTGCCGAGGCGAACCCTAAGGATAAAATCTTATATTTGGATGGTTTATCCGATAATTCACATAAGGTTTTGATGGTTGGTGACGGTCTGAATGATGCCCCCGCATTGGCGCGTGCTTTTGTTTCCGCATCTCCGGCGACGGCTTCTGATATCAGTCAGACAACGGCTGATTTTATTTTTCAGGGTAATAAGCTGAAACCAATTATAGAGGCAATCACGATTGCGAAAAAAGCGCGTGATTTAATTTTTCAAAATTTTGGGTTGGCAATCGTGTACAATATGATTGCTGTTCCTCTTGCCATGAGTGGATATGTGACGCCTTTGATTGCATCCCTGGCGATGTCGGGATCATCAGTTGTTGTTACCCTAAACGCTTTACGGCTTAGACTTTCTGAAAAGGAGCATAGCAAATGACAGCTCTTACATTTCTTATTCCAATCGCCCTACTTCTTGGCTTGTTGGGGCTTATCGCTTTTTTGTGGTCTTTGCGCACAGGGCAGTATGATGATCTTGAAGGTGCTGCCTACAGAGCTGTTTTTGATGATGAAACGGTGGAAGATAATGTTTTAAATCAAAATAAATCTGATGTAAGCAAAAAGGCCTATATCGTTCTGGATGATTCAGATTATGATTTGAAAAGTACTAGCCAGGAAAAGCTGAATAAATCATTTCCAAAATGTTGTTAGTCGAGGATAAATTTTCTCTTAAACTCATAGGCCAAATGCCTGGGGATAGGTCACTTTTCCACCTTTAGGGAATATGTTTTTTCTAAATTCCAATCCCATAAACGCCTCACCCGAAAAGGGCGCTTCAAGGTGATTTGTTAAAGAACTTTGAAAGCCAAACTTTGAATAATACGCAGGTTCACCAAGAACAATAATACCCGAGAGGTCTTCGATATCTCTGCAGGTTTGTATTCCTTGCTCGATAAGCTGCTTTCCTATCCCTTTACCTTGGTGATCTGGCGAAACAGCAAGTGGTGCCAGACTCGCAGTTCTAATCTGTATGTCAGGCGAGCCTATTTCCATTGGGCTAAAGAGTATGTGACCTATAATCGTTCCTTCTTCTTCTGCAACCAATCCAAAAAGAACATCGTTATCGAGATATAGCTGTTTAACAAGATCGCATTCATCCCATTGACCAAAGGCATCGTGTATGACCTGTAAAACTTGTGCGCGGTCTTTGATCTCTTCTTTGCGGATTTGCATTTTGGTCCTTATAAAAATAGTTAACCCTGACTCAGATAATGCCATTTGAGGTTTATAGCGGGTATTATAATAGGAAGCATATTTCAAAATATAGATTAAAAAGGGGTTTCATTATTAACGCTTAGCCATTTCCTTTCTCATTCTTTCTAATAAATTTTCAAATACTTTACGCCCTAGCTTACCAATGTTTGAAAATTCAAGATCGTTAATGTTCGAATCAGGTGACCCAACGACAATCAACGCATACATCCCATGTCGACCATGAACCTTACATTTAAATCCATAGATCCCGGGAATATCAAAGGTAACATTTGCGACTGATTTATGTTCAATTTTTACAAGCGGAGCACCTTTGGGCCACATCCCGTTAATAGACGTTACTGTATGGTTCCCAGTGGAGTTCAAAAAACTGATAGTATCGCCAGGTTCTATCCATAAATAATTTGGATCAAATCGATAAATTTCCTCTGGTGTTAATGCATTGAGGTCAATGACTTGGTCAATGCTATGGTTTTCAGCATGTACGAGATTACTCGTGAACATAACTCCTAAACCGATGATAAAAGTTAATATAAAATTTCGATACCATAGACAGGTTATCGAAAGAATCCTGAAAAAGTGCTGATACATGCTTCCTCATTTCTGATTTTTATAATTCAGTTTGTTCAAAACAACTGACTCTTCGGTCATTAAAACGGTCTTGGGGGCAGGAAGTGCCGGATATTGTTCGCGTACCAGATTAGTTACAAATTGTGGGTAAGTCCGGAACATAAGTTTAACGTTAGCCTGAATAGGAAACTGTATATCATCTGGCAGATCAAATACTTCATCTCGAAAGCCATCAGCTGGAATTTTTGTATCTTCCAACATTTTTTCATAACGCCAAAATCTAAGGCCGACAGGGTTCCCATATTTATCACCAAAGACTTTACGGAAGAATCTAGCATTAGGATCAACGAAGCCTTTATCATCAACCTTACCGCTCTCTAATATCACACGGCCATCAGCAGAATAGACACTCAGATCAAGCCATATTTGTCGAAAATCAGCAACGCCAGTTGGAAGTGCGTGACCGGCGCCTATATTTTTTATTCGTATGTTTAATTTACCGTCTTCGGTAAGGTCTGTCTTTAAGGTTGCTGCCGTTTGCAAAAGCTCAATACTCATTTGTTCTAGTTTTGAGTTTCGCAATCCGACTAAATGGTAGTTAGCCCCTGTGAACTGATGAGTGACAACATTAGGTTTTACCCTCCCTCCATCTGTTGAGGTGCCCGGGATGTCTTGGCCTATACGCTGAATATCACCATGCATATGACAATCGATGCAAGATCGATGTTCTTCAGGATTATCAGGTCTATTAAAAGATGATTTTTCCCACTCTCCAAATGTATTTACGATTATCGATCCACTACCAGGGGCAAATTCATTATGGCAAGAACTACATAATTTTGAATCTGCATAAAAGCTTTGGCTATAAGAATTTGCATGAGTACTTGGCTTTGCATTTATCGCATGATTGCCTAAGAAGCTCAGAGTGTTGTTCGTGCTATTTTCGAAGACATATGTTTTCCGATCAGACAAGTTAACCGTTAGACTTGCATTGCCTCCTGCACTAGAACTCATTGAATTTTCTACACTTGAAATACGATGACAGAACAAACATCCTGTTCCTTCATCCAAATCAGGCTCGTCACGTTCTAATGCTTCGAAGAGTGATGAACCACCTTGTTCGAACATATGACCTGGGCCCATTGTTGCTGTTTGGCCGGAAAGAAGACCTTGAGGACTATGGCACCCCATGCACCATTGCCTGAAATTCTCACCCTCAGTGGCAGCCGCGACATCTTCCATAACCATATAATAGGGATTTGACTCACCCATTAATCGATGCAGGCTATCAGCCCACTGATCGAACATTTCAGTATGACATGATGCACAGGTGGCTGAATTAACCCACTCACTTTCATGAACTGACTGATTTTCGTTATCTAGTCGTAACCAACTGGATACAAATGGCAAATTTTCACGAGAAGAAATATATTCATGCAGATCAAGCATCATCTCAACTACTTCATCTGAGGGGGCGTCGGGGTCTATTAGCTCTGCAACACCCTCGCCGTCATGTCCCATGCCGCCTTGTGTATCTTGAATTATGCGTAGATAATCACCAATAAAATCTCCAGCAATCATCTTGGAAAGATTGCCATGGCCAATTCTTGCATAGCGGTATTTATCAATGGGGGTATCATCGTATAAATATCCGTTCGTAAAATTAAAACCGTCAACGTGGCAAGACTGACAACTCATCCAAAAATCACCGGACATTGGTGCATTGGGATATCGGTCAGTATTAGCACTATGAAATAGTGTTTTCCCCCGCCGTAAACTCGGATCAAGAGGATCTTTGCTTACAGTACGGGCAAAGACTGCTTTTTGCACCACAGGCCCTGCTCTATTCTCTTTTAAGAGCGTAATATCCAGACTCATGGCATTCTGAATAAAAATTCTTTTGTCGTCGACAACCAATGCACGGGGATTAGCCCCTGGAAGGTGTCTGACAATCTCAGACGCTTTGGCATCATTAATTTCAGTATCAGTCTTGTCGATTGGGTCTCGACCTGAGAGGTTAAAAACCAGAAGATCCTCGCTCGCGGCCATTGTAATATAGACTTTACTTCCATCGTCCGAAAATGCCGCATCATGTGGATTGGACATGATGAGTGTCTTTGGAGAGCCATCAAAACGTTTCTGAGTAGGACTTTTTAAGTTGATTTGTTGGAATAGATGTTTTCGACGTTCTATTAATTCTTGTTCATGACCCGGGCGCAGATCTAAAAGGGAGATCGCGGGGAAAATGGTCGATTGAAACTGAAATAGATGATCAAAGTTCCATAATACATGCGGCAACCAAGCCTCTGTTTCGTCTGGACTAACGGCAATATCGTCTAATACACGAGGAACTCCTTGGGAAAGAAATTCGTTTTGTTCCTGACTTTTGTGTAATTTGATTGTGTTTAAGTGAAGAGGAGGAATTGATTGCGCATCGTAGATTGAAACCTCACCGATCAGAGAATGAGTTACGATTAACCGATTATCAGAGAGTAAGGCGAGACCACGGGGCGTATCTCTTGTTTTAGCTGTATGGACAATACCTTTTTCCGGATGCACGGCAACCAATTCGTGTGCTTCGAATAATGTTACCCAAAAGACATTGTTTTTTCTGTCATAAACAACACCGAAAGGGCGCAGCCCAAGATCAAACGATTTTATTATCTTAGCTGTACGCCAGTTAATCAAAACCAAACGTTTACCTGAGTAATCAGTAACTGCAATCGTGTTGTTTTGGCCCATTGCTATGCGTCTTAAATCGCCGCCAATTTCAATCTCACCGACGCGTTCACCAGTTTTTTTATCAATCCAAGAAACGGAACCTGCGTCATAATTGGCACTAAAAAGTTTAGAACCATTATCCCCAGTGATTAGCGAAGTGCTCTCGGTCGCAGCAAAAGAAGAGCCGATTAATGTCAATAATGCCAAACAAAAAATGATCATCCATTTCACGTTTTTGACAATAGACCAACGCATTGCATGACGTATGACCAGTAATAAAAGGGGTAAGGTCAATAACAAGTGTGTCCAATAGGCAATTTGGCCTGCAAAATCGCCACGATTACCCAACAGAAATAAATAGAGGCCGCTTAAAGTTAAGGCAATCAATCCAAACTCGATAAGACGACCAGTTCTTCGTAAAAATATTTTTGGAGATTTTGAAAACACGTTTCGATGAGCAAGCCAAAATGGTAAAACAAATACAGGAAAAAGCACTAATGACACTAAAATATGCATTGTCAAAGTTGTGCGTTGGAAGCTCCAGGATAAGTCAAATTTATCCCATAAAAACAATCCACTAATAGTCAGGAAATACAAAATAAATTCAGCAGGGTGAGATCGGTAAGCTTCTTTTTTCCAAAATGAAGAGAGGAAATTTTTGGTAATTATTAAAAAATTTATGACGTCGAAATTATGTCTCTGTTTATAGGATTTTTTGTTAATAAAATTGGTATTTTGAAATGAAAACATATAATTTTCTCGTGAACGCTGATAAAGCGATAAACCATAAAATACTTACTTATCCGTGATAGGATTAGTTTATTGGACAAGCGTATATCTTGACTTGATTTTGGTCATTTATGTTCAGTTAGATCGAGAGAAAAATAACTTTATAATTTCTGATTTTAAATAGGCAGTTCAGTAGAATATTTTACATTACGCAGAGCAAAACGAGAATTTACAGAATTAATAATCGGTAAGTGTAAAAACTGTTCAGTGAGCATGCGGTCATAAGCTTCAATATCCTTTGCCACAATTCGCAAGAGGTAATCCCGATTTCCCGTAATGGTGTAGCATTCCATTATCTCTGGACGACGATCAACAATATCTTCAAATTGCCTGACTTGTTCTTCGCTGTGCTGAACCAACGTTACTGTCGCAAATACCGTTACGCCCAGACCTGCAACTTTAGGATCCAGTAAACATACTTCCTTTCGGATTAGTCCCTCATCCCTAAAACGTTTTATACGTCGCCAACAAGGCGACTGGGATAGACCGACGGCAGCAGCAATCTCAGCCGTGGAGAGAGATGCATCTTTTTGCAAAAGACTAAGTATTTTTACATCAAGAACATCAAGGTCAATCATTTTAAAATATTGATTATTGTTGAATAAAAGTAGTTTCAAAAGTTAATTAAAGAGACTTATTAGAATATAATACCCCATTTTTTAAGATAAAATAAGCAAATAAAACAGGGATTTATTAATGAGGTAAAAAATGGGACACCAAGGCTCGACTTATGAATCGAAAACACCGGATTCTAAAGGTTTATATCACTACACCCGATCAGAGAATGAAATTTGGAGAGATTTAATCACGCGACAGAATCAAATTCTGGAGGGGCGGGTTTGTGATGAATTTATCAAAGGAAGGGATCTTTTGGGCCTCAATAACCATAGGGTTCCTCAACTGAAAGAAATCAGTGCACGATTGTTTGATGCTACCGGGTTTGGCGTTGAATCTGTTCCGGCTGTCATTCCTCCCAAAGATTTTTTTGCAATATTGGCAAACAGACGGTTTCCGGCCGCAACATTTATTCGCTTAAGAGAGGATTTCGATTACATAAAAGAGCCAGATATTTTCCATGAAATATATGGGCATTGCCCAATGTTAACCAACCGGTCTTTTGCAGATTATGTGCAGGAATATGGTAAGCTCGCTCTCTCTGTCGAAAAACAATATATGTGGCCATTACAGCGGCTTTTCTGGTTTACAGTAGAATTTGGTTTGATCAAGACCGACAAAGGAAATCGCATATATGGTGCAGGCTTGGCATCATCATCCGGCGAAGCTGTTTATTGTATGGATAGCCATGAACCAACCATTATGGAATTTGATCCTTTGAATATCTTTAGAACAAACTACCGCATAGATATTTATCAACCGATCTATTATGTCATTAACAGTTTCGAACAATTGTTTGATACAATTATGTCTGATTTGATTCCGATTATAGACCAGGCCAAGGAACTTGGAAATTTGAATCCGGCCCCTTTAGCTCCTGATCAAAAACCTCACTAGAGAGACGTTAACTTCTATAGTTAATTAAACAATATTCCTTAAATATCGCCCCTTCTTGTAAGAGGGGGCTTTTAATCATTTTCAGGTCTGTAATACAAATCTTTAAATAAAGGGCTTTATAGTAGCAATTTTAGTTAAATTGTAGTAAGAGACTGTTAACCAAATTCCACGCAGATGAAGAAGCTTTAGGTACAGGGACAAGCTTAATGCATCAGGGGGCCATAAAAAACGCGACAGATATTGCGGCTGCACTTAAACGTGATCAGCCCAAGCATTTGTCTTTGGTGGATGACCCAAATAGCAAGTGGGCTGTTTTGACAAAACAGGCACATCGCATCTATCAGTATCGGTTAACCCAACACAACCTTTCTTCCAAGGATAAAGAGGCTCTGATGCTGGCCAGAAATGAACTGCTTGCGCTGGCCAAGTCATTAAAAGCAATGTCTGCTGTGCAGAATACTATTATCGAAGATTAAGTTGCTCCAATAACATAGATATTTTCTCTTCTATCCCTTCTATTTGAAAAGTTGCCCCGTCAGCACCAAAGTCTTTATGAATAATCTTAATGCCAATTTGATCACAGAGATATTCTGCATGGGAAATAGACTTGAAAGGCAACGAAAGTGTTTGTTGTTGTAGCTTAACATAGGCTTTGGGGGTGGCGTTTTGGATAACCTGTTTCACACTTTCACTATAGGCCCGAACCAAGCCACCTGTCCCCAGTTTTGTTCCCCCAAAAAAACGAACGGTAATAACGGCTGTATTAATTAAAGAATTTCCCTGAAGGACTTTAAGCGTAGGTGGACCAGAAGTTCCCGCTGGCTCTCCGTCATCACTCGATCCCTCTTCAACTTGATCATATTGATTGAATCTTCTGAAAGCCCAAACATGATGATTGGCTTTCTTATATTCTTCGCGTAATTCGTTTAAACGATTTTCAAAAGAAGAAATGGGCATGAGATAGGAAATAAAGCGAGATTTTTTCTCGTCAATTTCCGTATAGTTTTCTTTATCAACATAGAACATTATTCAGTTAAAACTGCGATGGGACCTTTTGCGGACTTGTGAATAAACTGTCTGATAAATGGGTTTTCTGTCTCTTCCAGCTTAGAAGCCGGTCCATGCCACACGATGGCCCCTTGATGTAACATCATAATATTATTAGAGATTTTCCGCGCAGATTCTAAATCACTGCTAATTACAATTGATGTTGTCTTGTGTTCTTTTGTTTGTTGCTTTATGAGCTGGCTAATTGAATTACTCATAATTGGGTCAAGGCCAGCAGTAGGTTCATCAAGGAGCAAAAATTCCGGGTCTCCAGAAAATGCACGGGCTAAACCAACCCGTTTTTGCATTCCGCCGGATAGTTCAGATGGGTATAAATCTGCAACTTCTGGCCCCAAACCAACTTTGTCTAACAGCTTTATTACTTCCTTTTTGATGATATTTTTGTCTGCATCTGGTTTTTTTAGGTCTTTAAACCCTATGTTCTCCCAGACGGTCATCGAATCAAAAAGTGCGGATTGTTGAAAGAGCATACCAAACCGATCCAGGAAATTCGGTGCGGTTTCCTGAACCTTTTCTTTGGGAAGGCCATCAATAAAGATATCACCAGAATCTTGAAGTATTATACCAAGCATGGTTTTAAGTAGGAGAGTCTTTCCACTACCTGACGGGCCGATGATAACAAGGGTTTCCCCCAATTGCGTTTTGAAGCTCACGTTATCAAGTGCTTTAAGACCATTAAAGCTTTTGTTCAGGCTTTTAACTTCCAGAACTGTTTTGATTTCGTTGGTTCCGGTATTCATACCGATCTATCCCCCAAGCTTCTGATTATACGGGCCAAGATTATCATAGTCGAACAATAATACCAGCCTGATAAGCTATTGAATTCATATACCGATATTGAAATAAAAAACCTCTGATCTGCAAAATAGATCAGAGGTTTCGTGTTTTGGTCGGAGTAGCAGGATTCGAACCTGCGACCCCTTGGCCCCCAGCCAAGTGCGCTACCAGACTGCGCTATACTCCGATAGAGTAAACCTAAGCATATAATGTTTAAGAATATTTCTGGGCACTATATACATTCGCAAAAAGTGCAAGGCAATGGCCTTGTCAGAAAAAAATGAAAAATTAGTCCAGAAGAGAGCGAATAGATTTTAACTCGTTCAGGATTTCTTGTTGGTGATCCAAAGTGAGGCCCGAAAATTGCTCTGTCAGGGGCTTTTGCTCCTTCTGATCAAGAGCTTCTTTGGGCATGTTTTCTAAAGGATCTGCATCTGGTTTTGTTACCTGATCGCTGACTTTTTGTGTATCCAAAGAATTTTTCGCTTTAAAGGCGCCTTCTTTGAAGAGCTTTTGAACGCCTTTAATTGTATACCCGTCTTTGTAGAGAAGATCTCTAATCTGACGTAGTATTTTTAAATCTTCCGGGCGGTAATACCGTCTGCGTCCTGCGCGTTTCAATGGCTTTACCTGTGGGAACTTCGTTTCCCAGAACCGCAGCACATGCTGTGGTACATTCAAATCGCCAGATACTTCGCTAATAGTCCGGAACGCAGCCGCAGATTTTGTTGAGGATTCCGCAGCAGACATTGGCAGATTAAACTCCTGCTTTTTTTTAAATTTTTATCAGCAGATTACTGATACGTTCCGCAAAAATACGATATCTTAAGAAAGAGACGTATTTATTTTATTTTTCAAAACATGAGAAGCTCGGAAGACGAGAACCCTACGTGGCAAAATTGGAACCTCTTCCCCGGTTTTCGGGTTACGTCCAATACGCTCACCTTTTTCACGAACAGCAAAACTACCAAAAGATGATATTTTAACCGAATCACCTTTAATCAAGGTGTCAGAAATTTCGTTTAGAACAGATTCTACTAGATCAGCAGACTCATTTCTGGATAGGCCAACTTCTTGATATACGGCTTCACTGAGATCAGCACGAGTGACTGTAGTGCTCATAATGAAGTTCCACTCCCCTTGTTATCGTTATGCGAATTTCCCGGAAAAACCAGTAACTCAAATGATATACAAGGCGATTTTGCTAAACTTTTCAGGAAATTACAAGTTTTATCTCACAAAGCTGTTCTGAGATAACCTTCACAATAGGTTTTATTTACCAACGTAAAAGGGCCGATCCCCATGTAAAACCACCCCCCATTGCCGCCATCATGATCATGTCACCACGTTTAATTCGGCCATCATAAACGGCTTCGGTCAATGCTAATGGTATCGACGCAGCAGAGGTGTTCGCGTGTTTGTCGACAGTTACAACAACACGTTCTTTGGGGAGCTTCAATTTTTTCCCCATGGCCTCAATTATACGGATATTGGCTTGATGCGGAACCAACCAATCAATTGCTTCAGGGCCCAAATCAGACTTTTTCAAAGCGGCATCAATTGCTTCGGGCATTCTTGTGACAGCTTGCCTGAAAACTTCTTTCCCTTCCATCCGCAAGAAGCCAGCTGTACCCGTAGAAGATGGTCCTCCATCTACGTAAAGCGCATCATGACAACGACCATCTGCGTAAATATGGGTACTTAATATTCCGCTATCGCTGGTATCGCCATTGCCTTCTTCTGCTTGCAGAACAATAGCCCCTGCTCCATCGCCAAAAAGAACACAAGTTGAGCGATCTTCCCAGTCAAGAATACGGGAAAAAGTTTCAGCCCCGATAAGCAATGCGGTCTTTGCCTGTCCTGTCTGGATCAAACTATCAACAACAGAAAGTCCATAAACAAAACCACTGCAAACAGCTTGTAAATCAAACGCAGCGCCCTTGGTCACACCAAGGTTTTTCTGTACAACAGTTGCTGTAGCTGGAAAGGTTTCATCAGGTGTCGCAGTTGCACATACAATGAGATCAACTTCTGATACATTGATGTTTGCATGCTCCAAAGCTGCAAGAGCAGCTTTCGTTGCCAGATCAGAAGTTAATTCGTTTTCTCCGGCGATATATCTGTGCTTGATACCCGTGCGCTGTTGAATCCATTCGTCGGATGTTTCAACCCGTTCGGCCAGTTGATCATTTGTTAGAATGCGCTCTGGTAAATAAGAGCCACAGCCTTTGATCTTTGCACGCACTATCATTCAAATCCAGCCTGCTCATTTATCGGTTCACGTGTCAGCGAATCGAAATCTTCACGAATTTTGGTAACAATATCCTGATCGCGCATATCAACGGCTACGCCAATTGCATTTGCAAAACCGATTGCATCAGTACCACCATGACTCTTAACAGCAATGCCGTTAAGACCAAGAAAGATAGCCCCATTATACAGGCGGGGGTCAACACGTTTCTTTAATTTATTTAGTGAAGAGCTTGCCAAGAGGTAGCCAAGACTTGCCAGGATGCTGCTTTTGAACGTCTGACGAAAGAATTCCGTGATAAGTTTTGCAGTACCTTCCGCCGTTTTCAGAGCGACATTACCTGTGAAGCCATCTGTGACGATCACATCCACAGTTCCCTTACCAATATCGTCACCTTCGACAAATCCGATAAAATCGCCAGGTAAGTCAGCTTTGCGAAGCATAGAGCTTGCGACTTGAAGATATTCGTGACCTTTAACATCTTCAGAACCGACGTTCAGAATACCTACAGATGGTTCTTGTACACCAAGAACACATCGGGCAAAGGCATTTCCCATCACGGCAAAATCAACCAGATTATCGGCATCACAGCTGAGGTTCGCCCCTAAATCCAACATGAGGGATTCCCCCCGTAACGTTGGAAAGAAAGAGGCTATTGCGGGCCGATCTACACCGGGAAGAGTTTTAAGGACAAACTTTGACATAGCCATAAGTGCACCAGTGTTACCCGCGGAAACGACACCGTCCGCACGGCCATCCTGTACAGCATTAATGGCAAGACGCATTGATGACTTCCGCCCAGAGCGTAATGCAACAGCCGGTTTATCATCACTGAGAACTTTGTCATCAGTATGAATAAACTCAACGACGTCTTTTAATCGGGTCGTTTTTTCCAGCAGAGGCATAACCTCTTGCTCTCGACCAAACATGAGAAATCTGACGTTAGGATATCTTTGTGAAGCTATTTCTGCTCCGTGTACAACAATATCCGGTGCGTCATCACCTCCCATTGCATCTAAGGCTATGGTTATGCTAGCGCTCACTGGTTTCCCGCTTGTCAAATTGATCCATAAAAGAAAGGCCGACCATCACAATGATCGGCCTATCACAAAAGACTATTTGGACAAGCCTTAGGCTTCAGCTTCTGCTACATCACGACCATCATAATGACCGCATGAAGCACAAACATGGTGTGGGCGCTTTAGCTCACCACAGTTTGGGCATTCTTGTGAAACGCTTGCGCGAAGCGCATCATGTGACCGACGCTGACCGCGGCGGGAATTACTAATCTTACTCTTTGGAACAGCCATTGCTCTAACTCTCGCATTTAGCTTTAATAAAAAACTCGCCGCTTATTAACGAATAACAACGCCGACGGCAAGCCCTAACTAAGGTAAAGATACCTTACTTTTTAATTTGTAGGTCTTTTAGCACAGAAAACGGGCTTGTTTTCGCTGTTTCCTGTATTTCTTCTTCATCTGGCGCTTCGTCCACAGAATCGCCATCCCAAGTAGAATTCGGTGCTTTCGGATAAGGGTCTAACATAACAGCTAGTTGCTGAACAATAGCCTCACCAAAATCAATTCCTGTTGGATCAGCCATTTCTGGTGGATCCTCTGCATCAATATCAATCAGGATTTCTTCAGCTGTTTCCCGAATAGGTTCAAAGCTGTAGAGTATATCAAAAGGCTCATCAATTGTCGTCGACACAGGTTCTGCAGTTATAATGCAAGATTGTGTAACGTCGGCTTTCAATTGGCCTTTTACGCCAAGCAATGTGCCCTTCCCTTTTGGGTCAAGTTCCAATGTTGCCGAAAGTGATCTCAATTCAACGAGATCAAATCTTTTTGCAACGGCCGCACATTCATCTGGTTTTGCTTTTATATTCAAAGCCTGTGAACGTGCCTGAACTTTATCAACGGGGTAGCGACGCGAAAATTCATTTTCGCCCGGCGTATCCATTGCTGAACTCCTGATTAGATTTTAACGATATAGTTCTGTTATTAGGTGTAAGTTTGAATGAATAACAACCCAATTTAACACTTAAATTCCAGATCGCGCACAATAAGCGAGGCAAAATTAGGGGTCAATTTATTTTATTGCAGGGTTGCCATACCAAATCTTAGGAACGAAACTTAATTTTGCCAGACACGATATCTGAAATATCCTGGTCTTTAAGGTATTCAATCTGTTGAATTAGATAGTTTCGCATGTATTGAACTGCGGCTTCGTCAGCTTCTATTGTTCCATAGAGGTTACGTTTCAACGCATCCTCGAGAGCTGTATCGCCTTGTTCTAGTGCCCCTTCGTAGGCTGCCAGTCTGCCGTAAAAGCCCTGTAACATTGCTTTGACACGTTTACCGACACCTACATCCCCGACACCCATTTCCCTTAAACTAAGATCCATGTCATAAAACATCAGATCAAAAAGTTTTTGGGAAAATGCTTCCGTTCTTTCTTTTTCAGCCTTCAATCTGTGCAAGACCAGAAACATATGTAAGGTAATCATATCAAAACGACCATCCAGACTATCCGGTACAGAATGGTTTTCATAAAATTCTGTTTTGCGCGCCTGTTCGACAAGACATGCATACAAATCATGTACGGCATCAGATTCGCGATCGCGACGAAAAAACTTCCTGAACAACTAATGAACCTCTTGATATAATCAGCTTGGATTTATGACTCGAAACAAGTATATAGACGAGTATAGTGCCTGTGTAACGCGTATGGTTTAGCAAAAACAGCTTATATGTTAAATAGCCTTACGCTCATATATAGATCAATAGGGTCAGATTACGATTATGTCTCATAAAGTTTCCTCTAAAGCCAAGACGCTACTGGCTGCAATGATTATCCCTTTTGCCATTAGCGCCTGTGAAAGCCGGGTGAATGTGCGAGGAAACTATCCAGATCCAGAAGAGGTCAGTAAACTGGAAACGGGTGTTTCTAGCCGTCGTGACGTTGCTGAGTTACTTGGATCGCCATCGACCCTTTCGACTTTTAAAGATCAGGTCTGGTACTACGTCGGTGAAAGAGTTGAAAAGACAGCGTTTTACGACCCTGTAGTTCTGGAGCGAAGCATCCTTGTGGTGAAATTTTCCGAAGATGGAAAACTGGAAGAATCACGACAGTTTGCACTTGAAGATGGTCGCATTATTGATCCTGTAACTCGGATCACACCAACAGAAGGTCAGGATCTGACCATAATTCAACAGCTTCTTGGTAACCTGGGTAAATTTACGCCGGGTGGTGGGAATTAATCACTCTATATAGTTTTCACCTTATATAGTTTTCGCCGAAGATAAGCTGCGCCTTAGTGGGTGCCAGTATATTAAATGAACTGCAATAAAAATACCCACAGGAATAAAGGCCAGGGTGTTCACAGCGGCCCAACCGAATTGGTCGAAAACAAAGCCAGAGCCAAAAGCTGTTGTTGCTACAACTCCGAAAACCAAAAGTTCGTTAAAGGCTTGTACTTTTGCTTTTTCTTCGGGTCTGTATGATTCAGTTAACATCGCGCTCCCCCCGACATAGAGGAAGTTCCAGCCAAGTCCTAAGGCCACCAAACCAAACCAAAAATTTTCAAGCTCAACCCCTGTTAAATTAATAGCTGCTGCGACGGCGATAAGAATAGCACCCGTCATCTGAACTTTGATTAACCCAAAACGATTGATGATAGAGCCTGTAAAAAAAGATGGGGCGTACATACCGAATACATGCCATTGAATTACAAAAGCCGCGGCATCAAAGGGGTGAGCACATGCAATCATGGCCGCCGGGGTAATGCTCATAACAAGGTTCATGCAGGCGTAACTAACAATGCCACTAAGAACAGCAACAAAAAAAACGGGCTGTCGGGCAATCTCTAGGATAGGCCTACCAGCAGATTTTCGTTCGTGTACGGCTAATTTAGGAATTCTCAGGAACTGTACAATTACCAGGGTTACCAAACAGAGGGCGGTAATCGCGTAAAAACTACCGACGAAAAGCACTGGTCCAAAAAATTCAATATCTTTGGACCACTTCGCAAGTTCTGGTCCCGCAAAGGCAGATATAACGCCCCCGGCCATCACAAGTGAAATTGCTTTGTTTTTAAATACTTCTGTTGCCGTGTCAGCGGCTGCAAATCGGTAATAAGCAACTGTCGATGTAAAGGCGCCGAATAGAAATGAACTTAAACAAAAGAGCTCAAAATTATTATCTAAAACAGCCTGCGCAGAGAAAAATCCAGATAAGGCCCCGCAAACAGCTCCAAGGCTAAAACCTGCTCGACGGCCATAATGTTTCATAAAGTACGAAATGGGTAAGGCACATACCATCATACTTAAAAACTGCAAAGATAACGGCAATGTTCCATATGACTTATCATCTGCGAGCGTCGTGCCGACAAGAGAACTCATTGAAATGAGCATAGAGCTACAGCTCATCCCCAAGGCTTGGCAGATTGCAAGAAAAATTACATTGGATTTGGTTGGGTCGTGGTGTGACATATATAGGGTTAACTCACTTCAATATAAGCAACCATACACAGGGCTTATTGATAATTCCAAGGGGAATTCGTTTTGTTTTCAAAGATTATTGGGGCAGATAACGGTTAACTGTTCGAAGGTTTCGTAATTCCTTCTACAAGAAGTTCAACATTACGAACAACACCTTTGCCCATAACTTTATCAGCAACATTGATCAGCCGTTTAGTGATTTTGTCACTTACATACCCATCCTGGGTAAAGTACCTGTAGTAATACAGAGAGTGTAACTCTGTCATAAAATCATTTTGCAGTCGAATTTGCCACCGCTCTGCATTAATAAGATCGGGTCCCTCAGCAACTTCAATCGTTATTTTAACAGTTACATGATGTGTTACGACACCTTCTTTAATAAGGTGAATTACAGTTGGCGGGAACTCTAGAAAAGCAGATGGAATTTCGGGAATCTCTTCGACAACTTCTTCGTCGCTTTCTGGTTGTTTCAGAAAAAACCACCACCCAGCAAAACCACCACCGCCAAGCAGCAATATTATCGCAATGAGTATGATAATTTTTTTCATATAAACACCAGAGATAAATAACTTTAAATGTAATAGTGATAATAAAGTTTAGTTTAAGTTAAACAAAGGATATTCAATCTAAACATTTAAATTAAAAATGTTCCCATCCATATTGATCGACGGGTATTTCTCGGTTTTCTTCATCCAACAACAAGACGCCAGTGCCTTTGGCTAAAACGCCTATTCGGGTGATTGGTGTATTTAATTTATCTGATATTTCAATCAGTTCCTGTCGATTTTTTCTATGGGATGTGAAAAGAAGCTCGTAATCGTCCCCACCCGTTGCGGCCAGGCAAATATCAGGACCTAATGCAGTTTCAAAAACGTCTTTAAAGGCTTTGGACAGAGGTATTCTGGATGATGTTATTCTGGCTTGAAGATTAGATCCTTTGGCTATGTGGTTAACATCGGCCAAAAGTCCATCCGATATATCAAGAGCCGTTTTACTTATCCCCTGCTCTAATAAGGCAATGCCCAGCTCAGTTTTGGGCTGAGGAACTCTGTATCTATCAATTAAAAATGATGTTGCTGCAGGATAATTGCTGTTTATTTCTTCTTTTAATAATTTCAACCCGACGGCAGAATCTCCGATGGTTCCACTTACCCAAATATCATCCCCCTCTTCACCTGTCGTTCTGTATAGGCATTTCCCGCGGGGTACTGATCCAAAACAGGTAAGGGATAAGGTTAAGGGACCAACAGAAAAGACGGTATCACCGCCCATTAAATTGCATTGAAATTTCTTTTGATCTTCTGCCAGCCCCTGGGTGAATAACTTTACCCAATCGTTTGAAATAGATGCATTATAGGAAATAGAAAGTGTATAACCTTTAGGTCTAGCCCCCATGGCAGCCAAGTCAGAAAGATTTACACGAAGAACTTTACGCGCAATATCATCGGCGGGATCAGTCGAAAAAAAATGGACACCCTCGACAAGAGTATCCATTGTTACAACTGTGGAACGATCAGCATCTTCGTTAATTAGAGCCGCATCGTTCTCAAGGTTATAGGCTTCGGGATAGTTTTGGGTAAGCGGCGCAAAATAGCTTTTGATTAGATCAAATTCAGTTCCGTCCACGTATCAAAAATCCTGTTTTTGTATATTAAAACTCATCTTTGCGCAGGCTATGCGCTAAACGATCCAATACACCATTCACCATTGCAGTTTCTTTGTCGCCAAGAAATGCGTGAGCAACATCAACATATTCAGAGATAATCACCTTTGCGGGCGTTTCTGTGCGCTGCTGAATTTCGTAGGCACCAGCAACCATAACCAACCTCAACAAGGGGTCTAACCTGTGAATAGGCCATGATTTATCCAGAACCGATACAAGCATATCATCAAGAAGCTCACGTTCCTGGTTGATGCCCTTGTAAAGTTCAATGAAAAGCTTCTGATCCATTGCGGCTATATTCAAGCCGTCAACCTCTTCATCTCGGCGCATGTTCAAGAATTCATCCAAGACGGTTTTTGAACTACCTTGATTGAATTCTATTTGGAAAAGCGCCTGTATAAGGGCAAGGCGTGCCATGCTTTTCTTAAGGCTTGCACTCGGCGCTTTTGAGTTCTCCTCAGTCACGGTCATAATTCCTTATGCAACACCGTACTGGCGTTTTAAAGCGATCATATCAAGGCAGGCACGTGTTACAGCACCACCTTTGTTTTTCTCAGAAGCTCTTGCCCGAGCCCATGCCTGCGCTTCGTTCTCAACGGTTAATACACCATAGCCAATTGCCATGTTACTATCAACGGCCAGATCCTGAAGCTTCCTTGCGCTTTCAACACAGACATAGTCGTAATGACTTGTCTCGCCACGAATAACACATCCAAGGGCAACATAGCCATCAAACTGACGACCATCTGTACGTTGTGAAGCAAATTTAATCGCGGCAGGAAGTTCGAATGCACCGGCAACGGCGACGACTTCGTAACTACACCCGTCTTTTTCAAGTTCAGCAATAGCAGCACTTTTCATTTCATCGGCAATGGCGCTGTAGAAACGTGCTTCAACAATCAGAACGTGGGGTTTGTCAGTCATTCTTTGCTACCTAATAAATCTATGCTGTCTTGTGCCTAATCCAAATCGACAAGATCAGGCTGTTTCAACTATTGGACGCTGTTCAACTACAGAAAGCCCGTATCCGTCAAGCCCAACAATGTTTTTCTGTGAATTTGTGAGCAGAATCATCTGTTGAACCCCTAAATCAAGTAAAATTTGCGCGCCAACACCATAATCCCGTAGATCATGATTTGCTTCAACAGGCTCCCCCAGTCTGGTTTTTATCGCATCAGAAAGGCTTTTTGGGGATGGCTCTCTGAGCAAAACAATAACACCACGACCTTCTTTATCGATCATTTTCATCGAATTATGAAGATCACCGGCTTTACCACTTTGGCTGTCGATCAACACATCATCAAGAACATTCAGGGCATGCATTCTCACCAATAAGGGATCATCTGATGAAATGTCCCCTTTCCATAGGGCGATGTGTTCAGCGTATGTTGTGTTGTTGACATAGACAGCCATGTTAAATTCACCGGCAATCTTGGAATGCAGCTTATCTTCTAGCGTTTTTTCGATAAGATGATCATGTTTTCTTCGATAGGCAATCAGATCCGCAATTGTTGCAATTTTAAGCTTATGTATTTGCGCAAATTCTATCAGATCATCCCGACGTGCCATCGTTCCATCGTCATTCATGATTTCGCAAATAACACCAGCGGGATTCAATCCTGCAAGACGTGCTATATCCACTGCGGCTTCGGTGTGTCCGGTTCGAACCAGAACGCCACCATCCCGTGCAACCAGAGGAAACACATGACCAGGCGTTACGATATCATCGGGTGAAGCAGACGGATCGGTTGCCACTGAAATTGTGCGTGCTCTATCAGGTGCAGAAATCCCGGTTGTCACCCCTTCCTTTGCTTCGATAGAAACAGTAAAAGCGGTTTCATGCCGTGTGCCATTTTTTTGGGCCATCAGTGTCAGGCCAAGTTCTTCTACCCGTTCTTTACAAAGGGCCAGGCAAATAAGACCTCTACCGTATTTCGCCATAAAGTTAATAGCTTCCGGGGTCGCCATCTGGGCAGGAATAACAAGATCCCCTTCGTTTTCACGATTTTCATCATCCACCAGAATGAACATATGACCATTGCGTGCTTCTTCGATGATTTCTTCGGGCGGAGAAAGAATATCGCTGAAGGATTTTATAGCATTAGAAGGTGCATTAGCCATTGTTTTGCCTTTCCAGCAACTGTCCAACGTAACGGGCGAGTAAATCAATTTCCAGATTAACCTGACAATCTCCGGCTTTGAAACTGCCAACCTGCCATTGGCCAAGGGTCGTCATTTCTGCTGTGTGCGGAATAATATTTACACCAAACTGCTTTCCGTTAACTTCATTTACCGTCAAAGACACACCATCCAGAACAATGGAGCCTTTAGGTGCGATAAATTTTGCAAGTTCTTCCGGCGCTTCAAAAGTAAAACGTTTGGAATCCCCATCTGGCACAATACTGACCACAGATGCAACACCATCGACGTGTCCAGAAACCAGATGCCCCCCCAACTCATCGCCCATGCGTAAAGCACGTTCAAAATTGACAGGCGTGCCTTTGGTCCAGAAACCCAAAGTCGTTTTTGACAGAGTTTCAGCCGAGACATCGGCGCTAAACCAGCCCAGCCCCTTTTCAACAACGGTCAGACAGACGCCAGAACAAGCAATAGACGCACCAATGTCGACCGTATCCATATCAAACGCTGTGTTAAAGACAAAGCGTTTGTCACCATTATTCAAGATTGATTGAACAGATCCTAGATCTGTAATAATACCCGTAAACATCTAAATGCCTTTTGTTGTGCATTTAATCATTAAGTCAAAAATCACGTCGATAACTTTCCATCATATCATCACCAAGTTTGGCAACGTTGGATAAAGTAAACCTTGGTGCTAGAGACAAGTCCTCAAGTCCAAAACCTGTTGTTACAGATAATCCATCTCCACCGATTATCTTTGACGCCCTGAACCAGACGATACGATCGACAAGGTCATCTTTAAAAAGAGATCCGATAATATGACTTCCGCCTTCGACCAAAACCCTTGTGATACCCTGCGCCCCAAGTGCCTTTAAAACTTCCTTGGGACTGATGTAGCCGTCTTTATCTTTATCAATCAGACAGATTTCCACCCCTGCATCTTCATAGGCAGACAGACGAGATGAATCATTTTCCCTAAAAGTCATCAGTATCGTTTTATGTTCTTTTGCCCTCGCGACAAGGTCATGTGTCAAAGGCAGGCGTAATCGGCCATCCATAACAACACGTGTTGGTGATTGTTTTGTCAGTCCGGGAAGCCGCACATCCAGCCTCGGATTATCGATCACCGCCGTACCGCTACCGACAAGAATGGCATCATTCCGAACCCTAAGCATATGTCCGGCACGCCGGGCAGCATTACCTGTAATCCATTTGCTTTGCCCTGATTTCGTGGCAATGCGCCCATCCAATGTGGTGGCAACTTTTAGGGTTACAAGAGGACGCCCGTGTCGAATTCGCTTGAAAAATCCAGCATTCAGTTCTTCTGCTTCGTGTTGTCGTATGCCGACGGCGACTTCAATCCCTGCATCGATCAAGGCTTTTAAACCGCGCCCCTGGACACGTGCATCACTGTCTTCCATAGCAACAACACATCGGCTAATACCTGCGGCAATCAAAGCTTCGCAACAAGGCGGGGTTTTTCCATGATGTGAACAGGGTTCAAGCGTTACATATGCTGTTGCCCCCTGAGATGCTGTTCCAGCTTCGTCCAAGGCGACTCTTTCAGCGTGCGGACGTCCGCCTAGTTGCGTTCGTCCCCTACCAATCACCTGGCCATTTTTGACAATAACACAGCCAACAGATGGATTGGGGCTCGTGCTTCCCAATCCACGAGCAGCAAGAGCAAGCGCGGCATCCATATGTTGGAGGTCAACTAAATGTTGTTCAGTGGACATCACACGTTTTCTGTAACTGTTTGAGACGAAATAAGGTCAATTAACAACGCATTATTAATCGGATGGATTTGGGTCCAAGATGTCGAGATCATCGCCCAGTTTACCGACGAATTCTTCAAAATCTCTTACTTCTTTAAAATCTCTGTAAACAGAAGCAAAACGGACATAACCAACCTGATCAAGTGTCGCCAATGCATCCATGACAAGCTCACCAATTAAATCAGTGGCGATTTCACTTTCGCCCGAAGATTCAAGTCGGCGAACAATGCCACTGACAACGCGTTCAACACGGTCTCTGTCAACATCTCGTTTTTGTAGAGCAATATTCATTGAGCGGGCTATTTTTTCCCGATCAAAGGGTTCGCGCTGTCCATTCCCTTTTACAACAATAAGCTCGCGCAATTGAACGCGTTCAAAAGTCGTAAACCTAGCCCCGCAGCCTGCGCATTGGCGCCGCCTTCGGATCGCGGTGTGATCTTCGGTTGGTCTCGAGTCTTTGACCTGAGTATCTTCACTACTGCAGAACGGGCAGCGCATATTCCCTCACAGTTTCCCCCAAAGGGGATCCGAGTTATGACAATTTGGAAATCATAACCCGGATAAAACCTTAGATTTCCAAATCTTTGTAAATTGGGAATTCGCGGCAAAGTGCTTCGACTTCTTCACGAACTTCCGCTTCGATTTTGGAGTTATCTTCGCGGTTTGCAGCAAGTCCATCAAGAACTTTAGTGATTAGTTCACCAATTTTCTTGAATTCTGCGTCTTTAAAGCCGCGTGTTGTACCTGCCGGGGTACCTAAACGGATACCAGAAGTTACCATCGGTTTTTCCGGATCAAATGGAATACCGTTTTTGTTACAGGTCAAACCAGCACGGTCCAGACTTTCTTCGGCAATGTCACCTGTTAGGCCTTTTGGACGCAGATCAACCAGCATCAGGTGCGTATCTGTGCCGCCTGTTGTAATGGCAAAACCATTTTCAACAAGTGTTGCTGCCAGTGTTTGCGCATTGCTAACAACCTGTTTCGCATAAATTTTGAAATCTGGGTCCAGTGCTTCTTTCAAAGCGACGGCTTTGGACGCGATGCAATGCATTAGCGGACCGCCCTGAAGACCTGGGAACGCAGCTGAGTTGATTTTCTTTCCGATATCAAGATCGTTGGAAAGAACCATACCACCACGGCCAGCGCGTAATGTTTTGTGTGTAGTTGTTGTCACAACATGTGCATGTTCCATCGGACTTGGATGAATACCAGCAGCAACCAGACCAGCAAAGTGCGCCATATCAACGTGCAGATAGGCACCAACTTCATCTGCAATAGCACGGAACTTGGCAAAATCCAGTACACGTGGATAAGCAGAACCACCAGCAATGATCAGTTTTGGTTTGTGTTCAACAGCAAGATCACGAATTTCATCATAATTCAGCTGATGTGTTTCTTTATCAACACCGTAACTGACTGCATTAAACCATTTACCGGAAAGATTAGGTCGTGATCCGTGTGTCAGGTGTCCGCCAGAAGCCAGGTCAAGACCCATAATTGTGTCACCGGGTTTGATCAAGGCCAAGGTGACACACTGGTTTGCCTGTGCACCGGAATGTGGTTGTACATTTACATATGCACAGTTGAAAAGCTCTTTAGCTCGGTTGATTGCCAATTCTTCGACAACATCAACGTATTCACAACCACCGTAATAGCGACGATTTGGATAACCTTCGGCATACTTGTTTGTTAGAACGGTTCCCAATGCCTGCATCGTGGACAAGGAAACAATATTTTCAGATGCGATTAGTTCGATCTGATTTTGTTGACGACCAAGTTCCTTGTTAATTGCAGCAGCAATTTCAGGATCAGTCTGTGCCAAAGGGGCGTTAAAGAAGGTGGTTGTATCTAAGCTCATGACAACTTCACTCTCTGGTAAAGGTGATAATTATCCAAGTTTTTCGATGCGGCCTTGATGGCGCCCACCGGAAAACTCAGTGTTTAAAAAGGTTTTAAGGCAAGCTTTCGCCACCTCAATACCTGTTGTTCTGGCCCCTAAAACCAGAACGTTGGCATCGTTATGCTCTCGTGATAAACGCGCCAAGGTTTCGTCGTGACAAAGAGCAGCCCGTATACCTTTGTGTCGGTTTGCAGCAATTGATATGCCGATACCAGAACCACAAACAAGAATACCGGTTTGCGCATCACCATTTTGAATTGCTTTTGCTAACGCAGAACCAAAATCCGGATAGTCAACACGATCTGGACCATTAGTCCCAAGATCAAGCACATCAAATCCAAGGGCTTTGACGTCTTCCCTCAACAAATCCTTTAGTTCATAACCCGCATGGTCCGCAGCGAGGGCAATGGTAATTTTGCTCATTTGTCCGTACTTTTTTGTTTTCCCGAAAAGGCGAATGGATCACATAGCACACCTGCCATGTTCTCGAAAGTCGGTGACATAAGAAGAGCTCGTTTATAGGTGATTTACTATAAATTTTAATCCCCGAGAACCGAGTTCTGTCTCTCTCCTGCATTCAAGGTTTATCATTAATTCTTATCGGGCTTTAAACTGGTTAAAGGTTATAATGTGATTCTTTTGTCACTTACTAGACAATTTACGTACATTTTGTAGAACATCTGCGGCATTATTGTACCGACACAACTCATCGGCATAACATATCATCTAATTTGATTTACGGTTGGTGCCTGTATCTCACTGATATTACTCTCTAAAACCAGAATAGATGACACATATATAATATACGAAGAAAAAATAAGTATTTGAATTTTCGTATTTTTTTAAAACCTGATAAAAATTATGCGCTATTTTGTCGCAGTCAAAAACAAGTCTCAACCGCTTTGTCATTAACAACTGGTTTCTGATTCTATTTTGTTTTTAGTTTCAGATTGAAAACAACAGCCCGCTTTTTTAAACCAAGTTTTTAAACGACGATACCACCCTTAGTATCTCTGGTAGTATCTCTGGCTATCTTTTTTGTCCCAGATTTATCGGCGTTTTGTTTGTTGAGAACATAGTTTAATTTTTTTATGACAGTCTGTTTAAGCCTTTGCTCGGTTTCTCTGGGGTCACCGACAATGGAGACCTCTGTCATCGTGGCCTCGTGAAAGGCGCTAACTTTGACATAGGCCCCCATTCTTGAAAATTCTATTATTATGCCCGGATCGTGTGATCGCATTAAATCAAACCATAAATAAAAAGGCCCCTGTTAATACAGAGGCCTTAAAAATAGCAGAACAAGCAATCTTTTCAAAGATATTACATGTCGTTGTTTCTATCAGGCAGCAGGATTGACCCCGCCCCCCATTGGCATGGGGGAAGACCAAAACAATTGCAGACGGTGAAGTGTAGCTGTTGTGACTTTCAAATCCTCGTCAGAAACGACCCCGCCACTTATTTGTTCTGCATGTGCATCAAAAAGCGTAGAGATGGAATTGAAGATTTCCAGTCCGGTATCCGAAGCACGTACATGGAATGATCTGCGATCATGCGGCGATCTTTCTTGTATCAAATACCCGTTCTCAACCATTTTCTTTACATTGTAAGAAACATTGGATCCCAGATAATATCCACGATGCGTTAACTCGCCGACAGAAAGTTCCTCTGTCCCAATATTATAGAGGATCAGAGCCTGAATATTATTTAAATCCCGAATACCACGGCGATCTAATTCTGCTTTCACGACCTCCAGACATTGGCGGTGCAAGCGTTCAACCAAAGAAATTGTTTGCAGATAAGCAGCCTTCACGATGTCCTCACAATAACCATAAACTTTAACGAAATTTGTTGGTATTTTATGCAACAGGCGTTAACGGCGGATTAACCGAAATCCAATTTAGAAAGAAAAATTAAATAAAATCATTGATCCCAAACGATATTCTCCACTTATTTCATGTAATTAAAGGCAATTCTTTCTTGCTCTGGTTGTTTTATAAACGTAGGGTAAACAACATTAATTAGCGCTGATTTGGAGCTCAGCTTGCGGGCGCTTAAAAAATGCAGCTAAATCGAGGGGAAACCCATCCGACTTACAATTACGCATTTTCCCGCTTGTTGTTCATCCAGACTTTAAATCCCTCATATGGGAAATAACACAAACGGGTGAAGCTATGACTATCGACACAAAAAATCCGGAAACACTGGTTCTTCATTCTGGCTATAGAAATGACCCGCAAACAGGTGCTGTTGCTGTTCCTATCTATCAGACAACGTCTTATCAATTTGATAGTGCGGAACATGCTGCAAACCTTTTTGCCCTGAAAGAGTTCGGGAACATCTATACACGTATCATGAACCCAACTACGGCAGTCCTGGAAGAACGCATAACTGCTTTGGAAGGTGGTGCAGCATCACTGGCGGTTAGTTCAGGACAAGCTGCTAGTACTTTGGCCATCCAAAACGTCGCCAAAGCTGGTGATAACATTGTTAGTTCAACTGAACTTTATGGCGGCACCTATAACCTGTTTGCCAACACACTGCCAAATATGGGGATTGAGGTCCGTTTTGTTGATCCGACTGACCCTGAAAATTTCCGCCGTGCAACAGATGAAAACACCAAAGCCTATTACGCTGAAACTCTGCCAAATCCACGCTTACGCGTTTTTCCGATAAAGGAAGTGGCAGACATCGGGAATGAAGTTGGTGTTCCCCTTATCATGGATAACACTGCTGCACCGATCCTTTGTCGCCCGATTGAACACGGGGCCCATGTCGTTGTCTATTCTACCACAAAATATATTGGCGGCCATGGAACCTCGATTGGCGGTATGATTGTTGACGGTGGTAATTTTGATTGGGAAGCCAATGCTGCTCGCTTTCCGCTGTTGACCCAACCTGATCCCAGTTACCATGGTGCGGTTTGGACCGAAGCGGTTAAACCACTTGGACCTATTGCCTATATCATCCGCGCACGTGTCGTTCTATTGAGAGATCTAGGTTCGGCTATGTCACCGATGAATGCATTTCAGTTTATCCAGGGAATGGAAACGCTTCCCCTGCGTATGCGGGAACACTGCAAAAATGCGACAGCTGTTGCCGAATTTCTAAGCAACCATCCCTCTGTAGAAACTGTTATTCATCCAAGTCAGGCAAAAGGTGCCGAGCGAGATGTTGCTGATAAATATCTAAAAGGTGGCTATGGTGCCCTGCTTGGCTTTGAGCTTAAAGGCGGAAAAGAAGCTGGACGTAAATTTATTGACAGCCTGAAAATGTTCTTCCACGTGGCTAATATTGGGGATGCAAGAAGCCTTGCAATCCACCCAGCCACCACAACACACTCTCAATTAAGTGCAGAGGAACAGGCATTGACTGGAATTTCAGAAAGCTATGTTCGTCTGTCGATCGGTATTGAGCATATCGACGATATTATTGCGGACCTAAGCCAGGCTTTGGATGCTTCTGGCAGTTAATAAAACTGGCAATTAATAAAAGAAGAAAGATAATAGAAGAAGAGGCACGAACATAATAACAAATGTTCGTGCCTCTCAATTTACATGGGGGCTCTGATCGGACGCCGCCTTTTTACTGAGATATCTGTAATCTCGTTTTATTTAAAAGAGATTTGATATTTGCCAAAACCATCATTGCCTTCACCTATGTAGCTAATAATGTCTTTGCTGCCCAAAATGTCTTTCGCAGACGGTGTTGTTTCAAAGGTGACCTTTACGTCCCCATTGATGGGCGCAAAGCTCCAGTTTTTATCCGCACTTGGGTCAATTTTCTTTTGATCAAAGATGTAGTTTGCCAGAACTGTGCGATTTTCATCAGGCGCCTGAATAATGACTGTTGAACCGTCCAAAGCTGGGAAGTTCCCTCCACCGTGAGCACGATAGTTATTCGTTGCGACAACAAACTGTGCCCTCACATCTAGTGGTTTGCCCTGATAGGTCATATTTATAATACGGTGACTATCAGGGTTAACGATCTGCCCTTCTTTATTGTAACGAGCTGGCTGTGTTAGATCGACGTTATATTCCACACCATCGATGACATCAAAATTGTAAGACGGGAAGTCTGGATTGAGCAGGATTTGCTCGTCAATATTCTTTGTATCAACCTGATTAAAAGCCCCTGCTGACATTTCCAACCATTCACGAACCTGTGCACCATTCAGTAAAACAGCACGCAGGGTGTTGGGGTAGATATAGAGATCTGCAACGTTTTTCAGGGCAATTTCACCCTTTGGAATGTTGGTGTAATAGTCCGCACCACCTCTACCACCGGCCTTAAACGGTGCACCAGCCGAGAGAACAGGTATACCATCGTACTCGGTACCTTTGATAAGTTTCTCTACATACCATTTTTGCGCGTTCGTCACGATCTGGATCGAAGGATCATCCTGAACCAGAGCAAAGAAAGAATTAATCGGGGCTGATGTTGTGCCCACAGCCTTACGCATAAATTCGATTGTTTCTCCGTGTTCGTGTTTCACGGCATCTATGATGGTTTGATCGGCTTTGACCAAAGGATGTTTTTTGCGTCCATCACGCTTGTAAATACCACGGGTTGACCCTGTGCTATCAACAACTTTCCAGTTTCCGTTGTCATCTACATCCAAAGTCAGATCAACAAGACCAAGATGGCTTCCCCAAAAACCGGGCATCGTTGCAGCGACACCGTTGATTGTACCTTTTTCAATGTTGACCCCAGCAATATCCTTGTAGGTTTCTGACGGGAAAACGGCATGGGCATGACCAAAAAGAATGGCATTCAACCCCTCTACTTTGGATAGGTAGTAGGTGGCGTTTTCATCTCGCCCCTGTGGTGTAACATCACTCAATCCAGAATGCGGAACGGCAATGATAATATCAGCCCCCTTCTCTTTCATTTCCGGAACATACCTTTTAGCTGTATCAACAATGTCGTGGGTAACAAGCTTGCCTTTCAGGTTGGCTTCGTCCCACTGGGTTATCTGTGGGGGAAGAAAACCAATTACACCAACTTTGATACTGTGTTTTTTACCTGCTGTATCGACAACTTCACGATCAAGAATAATGTATGGATCGAAAGCAGGTTTGTCATTACTTGGGTCTTTATCACCATCATCAATAAAAACATTGGATGAAACATAGGGGAATGCGGCATCATTCAACGTCTCACTGAGGAAATCCAAACCATAGTTGAATTCATGGTTTCCCAGGTTGCCAGCATCATATTTCAAGAGGTTCATGGCCTTGAAAACGGGATGTACTTCCCCTTGCTGTAAACCGCGCTCTTTGGCCATGTAATCCCCCAATGGATTACCCTGTATTAGATCACCATTATCAATTAGTAGAGAGTTCGGAACCTCTTGGCGCGCCTCTTTGATAAGTGTTGCTGTACGAGCCAGACCAACCGCAACAGATGGTGCATCTTTATAATAGTCATAATCAACGATATGAACGTGAATGTCTGTCGTTTCCAGTATGCGCAATTGAACTTCTGAGGAATGTGACGTGCCAAACCCAAGGGCCAGTACCCCTGCCCCTGCTAAAAGAATTTTTTTCATAATCTCACCTGTATGTATGCTTAAGCAAAACAGCTTACTCATGGCCAGGGCTTTTTTCCAAGGACATAAAAGTGACAACCCGATGAAACAAAATTTACAGCCGACAAAAGCATGGTGGATGTTGTCAGAGGATCGTAAGATTTATTCTAGACAACTATTTTCTTTATTCTAAAGGGTTTGCGACGATCTGACCCATCGCGCTTTAAGCCGAATACTTGCAATTTCGAGAGCTTCGGTAGAAGGTAGCACAAAACGAATCTCATCAGGAGAAAAGAATTGAATAAGACCTTTAGGCAGGATCTTGTGGTTAGACCGCGTCGTATTCGTACAGATGACTGGACGCGTCGTATGGTTGCCGAAAACCGCCTGTCTGTTGATGACTTTATCTGGCCCGTATTTTTACAAGAAAACAACGGTACCAGCGATGTACCGTCAATGCCTGGCGTTAAAAGGTACGGCCCTGACTGTTTGGTTGATGCTATTGCCGAGGCTGTTGAATTGGGTATCCCGGCTATCGCGCTTTTCCCCTATAACAACCCTGAAACAAAAACAGAAGATTGTCGCGAGGCATATAACCCCGATAATCTTATCTGTCAGGCAACACGATCAATCCGAAAACATTATCAGGAAATCGCATTGATCGGTGATGTTGCGCTGGACCCTTATAACTCATTGGGGCATGACGGTATTGTTAAGGACGGTGTTATTCTGAATGATGAATCCGTTGAAATTTTGTGCCGTCAAGCTTTGGTACAGGCCGAAGCCGGATGTGATTATGTAGGTCCTTCGGATATGATGGACGGTCGCATCGGCGCAATCCGCGATACACTGGATGAAGCGGGTTATACCTATACAAAAATCATGGCCTATAGTGCCAAGTATGCCAGTGGTTTTTATGGTCCCTTCCGGGATGCAGTCGGTGCAAAGGGTGCTTTGAAGGGCGATAAAAAAACCTATCAAATGGACCCGGCCAACAGCGAAGAAGCCTTGCGACTTGTTGAAAATGACCTTCAACAAGGGGCGGATATGGTTATGGTAAAACCTGGCATTGCCTATCTGGATATCATTCAGCGCATTAAAAATACCTTTGGCGTACCAACCATGGCCTATCAGGTCAGCGGCGAATACGCGATGATCAAGGCTGCATCTGCCAACGGTTGGCTTGATCATGATGCGGTTATGATGGAAAGTCTGATGGCTTTTAAACGTGCGGGTACAGACGCTGTTCTTACTTACTTTGCACTCGAAGCCGCCCGGCTACTAAAATAAATCCCAGTTACGTAATAAAGCCAAGGAATACAAAAATTGCAAAAGGCCTGAAGCAAAATTCAGGTCTTTTGTTTTAAAGATAAAGAAACAATTACAAAAAATGGTTTAAACGGGTTGGATATTTACTACCAATCCCTATCTTTTCAGGGTAAGATCACTTTTCTTTTTCGGGAACTTTTTCAAGTTTTCATATTTATCTCGACAGCGGATTTCTTTCCGTTCCTTATGACACCTCAATGGAGGCTGCAATGACTTTACGTTTAGGTGATACAGCACCTGATTTCTCACAGGATTCTACCGAAGGTAAAATCGATTTTTATGATTTTGTTGGTGATAGCTGGGCCGTTCTTTTTTCTCATCCAAAAGATTTCACCCCGGTTTGTACAACCGAACTTGGCTATGTCGGGAAACTCAAGCCAGAGTTTGACAAACGCAATGTTAAGGTTCTTGGCCTAAGTGTTGATCCCCTTTCGGATCACACACAGTGGGTTGGCGATATCGAGGAAACTCAGGGACACCAGTTTAACTTCCCGCTTTTGGCTGATGCTGATCGCAAAGTGTCTGATCTTTACGACATGATCCACCCAAACGCGAACGATACGCTGACCGTTCGTTCAGTATTTATCATTGATCCGGCGAAAAAAGTACGCCTGATCATTACCTATCCGGCAAGCACGGGACGTAACTTTGATGAAATCCTGCGTGTTATTGACTCATTGCAGTTGACCGATGGATACAAAGTAGCAACGCCAGTTAACTGGAAAGACGGCGATGATGTAATTATCGTTCCAGCCCTGAGCGACGAAGATGCAAAAGAACGCTTCCCGAAAGGCTGGGTGGCACACAAACCTTATCTGCGTGTGACGCCACAGCCCAATAAATAAACACAAAATTTTATGTGTATAATGAGAAAGCCCGGTAATTTTGCCGGGCTTTTCTTATTCATATAGATCTTTATTCAGGCGATGAATACCGGGGCTTGAAGAAGGATTTTCAAATGAAAAATCGGTTTCGATATCGTTGTGATCATCTAAAAAAGATGAGCGCCCTCTTGCTATTCTTTTTCCGGGCATAGTCGTCAGCAAGAAACCGAAAACAAGGTTGATACCGGGGATTGTTATCAAGAGCGCCAGCCACTTGGGCCAACCGATATGATTTAGACGATGAACCATCCAGCATATTTGTGTACACATTGTGGCGAGAATAACGGACAAAACAGTCCAGCCTCCCTCAATATGAATATCAGCAATGGGATCTTTTAATAGTTTTAAAACATCTTCGACAGAGACGGCATTGGTAAAGCTCATAACCAGAAATGCCCAGAGAAAAAGAGATAAAAACAGCATCCTGAAAACGTAAGTCAGGCGTCCAAGAATCTTTTCATCGCTGCTAACATAAATAATTGTTGGCAGTAAAAATACCACAGAAGCGATTGCAAAAATTCCGAGCATGAAGCTGACTCAATCTGGTTCATTTTCTGAATATTTTACCGTGTAAGGGTGAAGCAGACATAAATTATAGGTAAAATTGCATATTTTTCTTTTGCCTAATTTGACACCAATAAACTTGTCTCTCTTTAACTCCGCATTCCCCTTAAAAATTGAAAACAAAAGAAAATATAAGTTTCTTGTGATAATAATTATTTTATAATATTTATTTTAAAATAATCAATCTAAAATTTTATGAGAATAATATGGGTCGAAATCTGTCATTTAACGAAAAAGATACACTCGCGAAGATCGCAAATATCTTTCGTGAAAAGGGCTACGAAGCGACAACGGTGAAAGACCTCGAAAAGGCGACGGGTTTAACATCGGGAAGTCTTTATAATTCCTTTGGCGGAAAAGAAGCTCTCTTTGATATCGCGATTGGCTTCTACAATAATAATGTTGTGCGAAATAGAATCAGTACTTTCCTGGATCAAGCAGATGATCCGCTTATTGGCATAAAAGATCTTTTCCATTCATTACTGGATGAAGCCGACGGTCAGGAAAATGGGTGTTTGTTGACCAACACAGCAGTCGAGTTTAACAATAGACGGCGACATACCACCCAAGAACTTGATACCGGATTTTCCCTTTTAGAGGCCGCATTCAAAAGACAGATCATGCGTTGTGCTGAAAAAGGACAAATAGCCAAACCCCCTTCCCCACAACAAGCGGCTACGCGTTTGCTCATTTTTTACCAGGGTATTCTTGTTCTTGTTCGGGCGGGACTGCGGCGTAAAGAGGCTGAACAAGTCATCAATGATGAGATTGATTCGATTTTAAGAAAAGGTTTTCACTCCTGAGCTATTTGAGTACAGAAGGCAGCAAAGTTGGTATCAAACGCGCTTTATCCCGCAATTGTTCGCTTTAGCTTGGCAAAGGTACTTTCCTCACCTAATTCACCGCTGAGTTGCTTTAAATAACTCCGCACCTGTGAGCTCATCACAACTGAGCCGTCATTCATGAACCTTTCATGGTTCTTCTCAATATCAGCCAGATCATAACGATAGTTGACCATAATGCCGCTTGCTTGCGAAATTCCCTTTTCAGATGTATCGCCCAACCAGTTTATCTGATTTAACTGTGCACCGTTTTTAAGGTGAAAACGGGCAACTGGGTCCAGTGCGCGCCCTTTGTGATCTTTCTCATGGAAATAGGCAACACACAAACGGCTAAGCGGGCCGCGCAATAGTTCGCTGAGTTCTTTATTTTCATACCAGTTCTGATCCTGAAAACAGAGAAAGATCGCTGTCTTGGCCACATCTGCGCCGGTTTTTGCCTTTAGGCGTTCCATCTCGTCCGTCGTAACGGCATCTTCGTAGAAACTGGCATCCAGATCGGCAAGCCAAGCCCTGAACCCGGGAACAGGTGACAAGGTTGCATAGGTTTTTATCCACGGCATTTCATGGGAAAGGTGTTGGACAACCTGTTTGATCAGATGTTCCCCAAATGAAATACCACGTAACCCCGTTTGCGTATTGGTGATTGAATAAAAGATAGCTGTATCAGCATTTCGCGGGTTTCCAAGGGGGGCTTCTACGTCCAATAGCGCTTGAACATTCTTGGCCACCCCTTTCACCAACGCAACCTCTACAAACGCAAGCGGTTCATCGGGCATTCGCGGGTGGAAAAGCGCATAACACCGCCGATCAGAATCAAGACGATTTCGAAGGTCATTCCAAGAACCTATTTCGTGAACAGCTTCATAAGCGATCAGTTTTTCCAACAGAGCCGCAGAGGTATTCCAGTTCATTTCGACAAGGTCCAGAAACCCCGTATCGAACCAAGAGCTCAAAAGTTGTTGTAAATCCCGGTCCAAAGCATTGAGATAAGGATCTTTGCCTTTTATCTTTAAAAGGTCGTCGCGAATATCGACTAAAAACTTAACACCATTTGGCAGCGCATTGAATTGCATTAAAAGCTTTAAACGGTCGGGTGATGACGCCTGTCTAAGATGATAAGCCGCAATAATACGTTCTGCTTCATCTTTTGATGTCTGATATTCATTAATTGCTGATTTAATCAGATCATCGTTGGCACAAAAATCCTCTGCCAGTGTTTTAAGAAAGATACGTTTCCCATCTAAATCCAGGTCCAGATAGGCCCGCCCAAGATCTGCGGTCCGCATTCTTGCCGCTACATCGCCACCCGGACCATTTAGACATTCGTCCATCATCTTCTTGATATTTTTTGTGCTAACGGATGTATCAGACCTTGAAAGTCCCACACTGCGCGCGGCTGTCTGGGCAATATCACGCCATGCGCCTGAAAGTTGTGATAAAGTGCTAACACTTACAAGGTTTTCATTCGTCATTATTAATACCCTTAAATATCAGAATGTAGTCTGTCACACGTGATATCATTTATGATGAAGTCAAGACTAACTGAGATACATTTTTAAATTGTACCCAGAGATAGTACGACACAGATTGTAAGAAGATTATGTTATTGCCCTAAAGTTTTATTGAAAGCTTAAAATCACAACACTTTGAAGCATCCTGATCAGGTCTAACAACTGGTCAGTTTCAATCAATTACTATTGGCTGCGCGATTATGGCCGCGCCAGCTTTGCGCTTCGATAAATACTTTTCTGACATCGGCATGGGTTGTTCTGATTTGCCGTTCCATTTTAGAAATAACAGCTTCGATATCTTGTGATGAAATATCGTCTTTAAAGTCCAAAGACAGCGTAACCAGAATATCCATGGGGCCATTTTGCAAAGACAAGATTTCATTGGTTCTTAGAACTTCGGAATGGTGCGCGATAATTCGACGGATTGACCTTTCAATTTCGGGGTCAGCCCCCTCACCGATCAAAAGTCCCTTCGTCTCATATGCAAGGACCCACGCGATAGCAGCTAACAGGATACCAATTACGATTGAGGCAACACCATCAAGTTCAGGAATATCAAGCCATAGCCCCAGGCCCAGTCCGATCAATGCGATCATAAGCCCAAGCATAGCGGCAGAGTCCTCCAGAAGCACCGCAAAAATTGACGGGTCTTTACTCGCGGCGACAGCAGCAAAATAACTCCGCCCCTTAACAGATCTCCTGAATTCTTTAAAGGCGATATACCACGCCGCTCCTTCAAAGACGAGAGCAGCACCAAGCACAACAAAATTGACCATCGGGTTTTGAATTGGTTCAGGCTCCATAACCTTGTGGATGCCTTCGTATATGGATACGCCAGAGCCAATCGCAAAAACCAGCAGAGCAACAACAAAAGCCCAGAAATACAATTCACGACCATATCCATAAGGATGTCTTTGATCCGGAGATCGCTTTGCCCGATGCAACCCATAAAGCAATAGCCCTTGATTTCCGGTATCGACCGCAGAATGAATAGCTTCACTAAACATCGCAGAGCTACCAGTATAAGCAGCGGCGATCGCCTTGGTTATCGCAATCAAACCATTTCCGGCCATTGCTGCGAAGATGACAACTTTGGAAGAGTTTCCGGCCATGTTTGTTCCCCTTAATCACAAACAAGTTCAAGGCCTGATTTTAATGTGGCCCTTTATCAGACTTGGTTCGTATACTGAAATAGAAATCAAATAAGAAGCGACATAATAAGCAACATGTGAGAAGGTTCAATCACCTTCTTGAACAATCGGATTTTATTTGTTTTTTCTTTCGGGTTTATAATGTCTCGTAAAATTAAAATTCCCATACTCTGTCTTGCCGGAATGCTCCTCACTGTTCTTTTTATTGGCACAGGAATATTCTTTTGGATGCGTGGATCGCTGCCCCAATTAACCGGTAACATTCAAATTCAGGCCTTACAGGAAAGGGTTGATGTTATTCGCGATGATCAAGGCCTTGTAACAATAAAGGCACAGAACAAATATGATGCGTACAAAGCACTGGGGTTTATACATGCACAAGACAGGCTTTGGCAGATGGACTTTATGCGCAGAGCAGGATCTGGAAGACTGTCAGAAGTGGTTGGTGAAGCAACGCTAAATATTGATCGGTTTATGCGGACCCTGGGTTTTCAAAAGCTAGTAGAAGAAAATTATGAAATTCTTTCCCCCAATGTACAAAAAGCCTTTGTTGCCTATAGCGCTGGTGTAAACGCCTATATTAACAATCACACATCAACGCTTTCCCCTGAATTTCAACTGTTAAATTACCGACCTGAAAAATGGACGCCAACGGACTCTCTGTTATGGGGGCGGCTTATGGCTCTCCAGCTTTCTGACAATTTCAATCGCGAACTCTTACGGCAAAGACTGTTAAACCACCTGTCACCCGAAGAGGTTGATCGTTTTTGGCCTCAAGATAAAAACGATCCGCAAATTATCGCCTCATTCGATTTGTCGAAAGCCGTACCACAAGGAATTTTTGCCGGGCAGCACCCCTTGCCCTGGCCTCTGGCACCCAAAGACGCATCGAATGCATGGGTTGTTTCCGGTAACAAAACGACGACGGGAAAGCCTATTCTGGCCAATGATCCGCATCTTGCGCTGGATGCCCCGGGGCCTTGGTATCTGGTACGAATAGAAACGCCAGATTACACTTGGGCCGGTGCAACGTCGCCGGGTGTCCCATTTCTCGTGTTGGGACATAATAGTCATATTGCATGGGGCTTTACGACGACACACAGCGACACACAGGATTTATTTATAGAAAAGCTCAATCCCGACGATCCAAACCAGTATTTAACCCCAGAGGGATATAAAGATTTTGAGAAAAGCATAGAAACAATTTTGATCAAGGATCAGCCTGCACACGAACTTACTGTACGCAGATCACGTCATGGCCCTATTCTTTCGCCTGTTTTAAATGGTACGGCCAATAAAGAAGATGGGCACCTTTTAGCTTTATCCTGGACAGCGTTACGCAAAGACGACTTAACAGCTCAGGCACTCTACGATATCAATTACGCCAAACAGTCAGAGGACTTTTCCCGCGCCGTAAAGAACTTCCATTCGCCGCAACAAACATTGGTTATGGCTGACCGCCTGGGTAATATTCAACTAATGGCGCCGGGACGCGTTCCTGTTCGTAAGCAAGGCGATGGACGCTATCCGGTTTCAGGCTGGACCGGGGACAATGATTGGGTTGGTATCATTCCACACAAGGATTTACCCAAAAGCCTAAACCCGGTTGATCAAAAGCTGGTCACGGCAAATAATAAGCTCGTCAGTGATGATTATCCCTATTTGATCGCTAAGGACTGGCCCAATTCCTATCGCGCCCGTCGAATTCATCAACTTCTTGACCAAAGCGATAAACTGTCTGTTGAAGATAACCTGACAATTCAAATGGATACTCTATCAATTGCCGCCTTGGAAGTTCTGGAAATTTTGCTCAAGACACCCACAACGGACCCAGAGAGTGAAACCATAAAACAAAAACTTTCAGAGTGGGATGGGCAGCTTTCTCTCAACGCAACGGAACCTGCAATTTTCTATCACTGGATTTACTGGTTAAACCGGGCCGCTTTTGGAAGTCTGCCCTCGGATGCCAGTTCTTTCCAAACAGCAAACATACTACGGCTGCAAAGACGCCTGTCTGAAAGACCTGACAGTTGGTGTTTATATGGTGAAAAACTCGTCAATGAAGATAACTGTGTCGCCCAGATGACAGAAAGCCTCAGAAGAGTTGCGTCTAATTATGAGCAACTGGACAAAGACATCACCTGGGGAGAGTTACACTCAACAAGCTTCAAGCATCAAATTTTTGATAGAATTCCAATTTTAGGTAAGTTATTAAAACTAAAAATCGCAACGCCGGGTGGACACGACACAATAAATCGTGCCAGTCCATCTATGAAAAATGGCGATTTATGGCGTTTTCCGAATGTTCATGGCCCCTCTTACCGGGCTGTTTACGATCTGGATAACCTTGATAACTCAAGGTTTCTGATCGCAACAGGACAATCGGGAAACCCGCTGTCAAAGTTTTACGGTAACTTTCTATTACGTTGGCGCGATGGAGATTATGTGAAGCTTGATGGAAAAAAAGTAGAAAAAAATGCACAGCACTTAACGTTGAGCGCAAAGAAGACAAACGAAACTAAATAAAAAAATATTAGGATTGATAGGGTGACAGTAACAATTGAAGATATTCGTCAGGCGGCGGATGAAATACGCGGTGAAGTGGTTCGAACACCCTTTGTTCATGCAAAACGGCTTTCTAAAATACTGGATTGCGAACTCTACCTTAAACTGGAAAGTCAGCAGTTTAGTGGATCATTCAAGGATCGTGGCGCACTTTATCGGATCAAGAACCTGACGGATGCGCAAAAAGAAAAAGGCGTTATTGCCATGTCTGCGGGCAACCATGCACAGGGGGTTGCCTTGCATGCCAACCGTATGGGCATACCGGCCACAATTGTTATGCCCGAAACAGCCCCTTTCAGTAAAATAGAGCGCACCCGTGCTTTGGGCGCCAAGGTTATTCTGTCGGGTGAAACGCTGGATGATTCGCGCAAGGTTGTCGATGAAATCGTCGCGAAAGACGGTTTGACCTTTGTTCATCCCTATGATGACGAGCATGTTATTGCCGGTCAGGGAACCATTGGTCTGGAAATGCTGGAAGAACAACCCGATCTGGACGCGATCATCGTGCCTATTGGCGGCGGCGGTATTTTGTCAGGAATTTCGCTTGCAGCAAACGCAATCAATCCAGACATCGAGCTCTATGGCGTTGAGGCAAATCTATTCCCCTCAATGTCACAGGCCTTAAAACATCAACCGGCCACATCCGGCGGATCAACCATGGCTGATGGTATTGCCGTTAAAGAGCCCGGTGTCATCACCCGTGAGATCATTGATCAGCTTGTTGAAGAGATCTTTCTTGTGGATGAAAGCCAGATTGAAACAGCGATCCTGACCCTAGTTGAAGAACAGAAAGTTGTTTCCGAAGGAGCTGGTGCAACAGGTGTTGCAGCTATCTTGAATAACCCGGAAAAATTCAAGGGTAAAAAAATTGCGACAGTTATCTGTGGCGGCAATATAGACGCCCGAATGTTGTCTGGATTGTTGATGCGTGGCTTGATGCGGGATGGTCGCTTGGTACGTATCAGAACCGAAATGGTCGACCAACCCGGCCTGTTAGCCAAGATCTCTAGTGAAATCGGCAAAGCCCGCGGCAACATTATCGACGTCATGCATCAAAGACATTTTTATGATGTCCCGGCAAAAATGGTCGAAATTGATTTTATCATTGAAACCCGTGATAGCGAACATGTTGACGAGATCGTTGAACGCCTGCAGGAAATGGGTATTTCCACAAGAATATTATCTTCCAGATCAACGGATTAAAGAGTGATTTCAATCTAAATCAAAAGGGGCTTTCGGGTCCCTTTTTTTATCAGTATTATGTCAGCTATCAAACGATATCATTTCATTTTTTGAAAGGTATTCGTTATGAAAACACACAACTACAAACACGTCGTGGCTTTGTTCTTGTTCCCCCTATATTTACTAAGCTCACCTGTGAATGCATCTGAACAAAGTTTTAAAGAAGTCCCCTGTTCAGCCTTTGATGATCAGGATGATTTAATGACTTTTGCCTTTTGGATAGATGGTTATGTAACAGGGACACAAGAAAAACCATTCTTTGATCAGGAAGCAATCGAACCACTTCTGGAGCAGACTCTTACAACTTGTCAAAGCAACCCGGAAAAGGCAGTGTTTCAAATCGTTAGCGATTTAAAATCATCATAAGCGAAGCTATCCAATGTCTGATATCCCTGTAAAACGCCCCAATAGATTATCCTTTGCAACCCGTACCATTCATGCAGGTCAGGAACCAGATCCCAGTACCGGGGCGATCATGCAGCCGATTTATGCCACGTCAACCTACGTGCAGGACGGTTTGGGTGCGAACAAAGGGTACATGTACAGTCGTACTGAAAACCCGACACGTCAGGCCTATGAACGCTGTATTGCTGATCTGGAAAGCGGTCAACTGGGACTTGCTTTTGCATCCGGCCTAGCCGCAATAAGTACAGCGCTGGATTTATTGGATAGTGGGTCGCATGTTATTGCCATGCATGATTTATATGGGGGAACACACAGGCTATTTCGTGATGTACGGCCACGTTCTGCGGGGTTAGAAATTGATTTTGTTGATCTGACATCCATTGATGCCTTAAAGGCAGCCTTGAGACCAGAAACAAAAATGATCTGGATAGAAACACCTACGAACCCACTACTACAACTCGTTGATCTTCAGGCGATTGCCGCAATTGCCAAGCAACAAGGCATAATTACCGTTTGTGATAACACATTTTGTTCGCCGTGGGTTCAGCGCCCGCTGGAACTGGGCATTGATATGGTTATGCATTCTGCCACAAAATATCTTAACGGTCATTCTGACATGATTGGCGGGATACTTGTTGTCGGAGAAAACGCTGATCTGTGTGATAAAGTTAAATATCTCCAAAATGCTTTGGGGGCAATTCAGGGACCATTTGATTCCTTCCTGGCGCTCAGGGGGTTAAAAACGCTGGCATTACGAATGGATCGCCATTGTCAGAACGCTCTAGAAATTGCACGATTTTTGGAAACACAGCATCAAATTGAAAAAGTGTGGTATCCGGGATTACCTTCTCACCCTCAATATGAACTTTGTAAACAGCAAATGAAATCTGGGGGTGGTATTGTAACCTTCACACTCAAAGGGGGCTTGGCAGAAAGCAAGCGCTTCCTTGAGCGTGTGGATCTGTTTGCTCTTGCTGTCAGCTTGGGAGGCGTAGAAAGCCTTGTTGAGCATCCTGCATCGATGACCCACGCTGCGGTCTCTTCCGCCCACCGACAGGCTATTGGTATAACTGATAACTTAATAAGGTTGTCTGTGGGGGTGGAAGATTCCAATGATCTTATTAACGACCTTAAATTCGCACTCACATAACAATATCAAGTGTCTAACGGCAGATTTTGATATTTTTATTCAATATGGACACCACGGTATTTACCGCGAAAATATAGTAATGGATCACCTTCACTCTGGATCAATGTCTCTTCTACCTTACCAACAATAATAACATGATCACCAGCATCGTATTGTGCATGCATCGAGCAATCCAGATTAGCCAGGCAACCTTCTAAAATTGGTACTCCCGTTTTCATAGAAAAGGTTTTGACGCCTTCCCATCGTTCTTCGGCAAAGGCAAATCGGTCAGAGATATCTTTCTGACCATCAGTCAGGACATTAATCGCAAATGCATCGGCTTCGTTAAATGCAGGCAAACAGTTGGATCGCTTGTCAATACAGAACAGCACTAAAGGCGGTTCAAGAGATACAGAAGAAAAAGAGTTTGCCGTCAGACCATGAGGAATACCAGATTTATCCCGGGTTGTGACAACGGTCACACCTGTAGCAAAATTTCCCAATACTTTGCGAAACTCGTCAGAGTTAAATGCCATACCCAAGTACTCTATCTATAAATCTGTATTCTACATATTCTGCATTCATGGCCCATGCGGACGCAACGGCACCCTACAAACAAAGTTATAGAAAAAACAACCGAATTTTTTTGTATCGATAGATATTACCCATGAAAATACTAAAGTATTCTGAAAGCGACTTCTTTTTCATCATCAAGTTTCCTAATTTCGACAAAATCCATCTATAAAGCGCACGATGCTTGTAACTGCATGCAAAAGCAGATAGTTGAACGGAATTCGGTTTATGTTGTTGAGAGTTTTAGGGCCATGTCTCGTATCCAAGCTAACCTTATATTGTTAGTTGCTGCAGCTATCTGGGGGTCAACTTTTGTTGTCCAACATGTCTCGATGGATGTTATTGGCCCTATGAGCTTTACGTCTGCCCGTTTCTTTCTTGGATTTCTTGTCGTTCTCCCCCTCGCCTTGAGAGAATGGAAAAAGAAAAAAGCTGTGCGAAAAGAGAAACCTTTTCTTGTTGTATCTAAAAAAGATTTCTTCCTTATGGGGGTAATTGGGGTCATCCTCTTTACCGCAACAATTATTCAACAATACGGTATAATTCATACAAGCGTTACCAACGCAGGTTTCTTAACCGCCCTTTATGTCCCTATGGTTCCCCTGCTGGGCCTTATTATTTTCCGCAAAAAACCCCATTGGATTACCTGGATTGCAATTGCGTGCTCATTTTCAGGGACCACCCTTATAAGCGGCGTTGATTCAAGTTTACAGCTGGGCTATGGGGATGCGCTTGTTCTGACCTCAACCATCTTTTGGGGACTACATGTCTTGTTGGTTGGCTTGGTCGCATCACGAACGTCCATGCCCTTAACCCTTGCATCTATACAATTCGCTGTCTCGGCAGTTATCGGTTTTATCTTTGCTATTGCGATGGAAACCATTACCTTAGAAATACTTAAGTCTGCTTTTTGGCTGATTGCTTATGCCGGAATTCTATCTGTGGGAATAGCTTTTACCCTACAGGTTGTTGGTCAAGCTCATACCCAGCCCGCCGATGCCGCCTTGATTTTAAGTATGGAAACAGTTTTTGCCGCCATCGCCGGGGCAGTCGTATTGGGTGAACGACTGGAAACAAACGGTATAATTGGCTGTGCTCTTATTTTAAGCGCTATTTTAATGGTCGAGCTTTTACCTATGCTGATCCGCAAGAGAAGGCATTATAGCTAAGGTCAATAAACAATTATAAAATCATAAGATTATTTAACTAATTTTTACAGATAATTACGACTTGTTAACCTTATTCCGCAAAGATGCAGAAAAGGCTTTTAACAGGAATTGAACTTCTGTCATGACAGTAATTATAGGTCTAATCGTCGTAACAGCTTGTGTTGTGGGTGGTTATATGGGGGCTGGCGGACACATGGGTGTCCTTTGGCAACCTTTTGAATTCGTAATTATCTTGGGGGCTGGTGTTGGTGCAACAGTTTGCGCAAACTCCAAAGCAACACTCAAAGGAATTGGCTCTGCTTTTGGTCGTATGATCAAGGGGCCTTCTTATAAAAAGGAAGACTTTCTCGAGCTTCTTTGTTTGCAGTATCAAATTTTCAAACTGGCCAAGACCAAAGGCATGTTAGCCCTTGAACAGCATGTTGAAAATCCAGAAGAATCTGCTCTCTTTTCTCAATTCCCCAAATTCCATGGCGATCACCATGCAGTTTCTTTTGTTTGTGATTATCTGCGTCTGATGAGTTTGGGGGCAGATAACCCTCATGAAATTGAAGGGCTGATGGATCAAGAACTCGAAGTTCACCATTTAGAGGATGCCAATGTTGGCGGTGCTTTGGCAGGATTGGGTGATGGTCTTCCTGCCCTTGGTATTGTTGCCGCGGTTCTTGGGGTGATTCACACAATGGGTTCGATTAATGAGCCACCGGAAATTCTTGGTAAGCTAATTGGTGCGGCGCTTGTGGGGACCTTCTCGGGAATTCTTGCTGCCTATGGCTTCGTCTCGCCGATGGCTTCTGCCTTCACCAAGGTCGCTGAAGAAGATTCCAGATATTATGAGTGCCTTAAAGCCGGCTTGCTCGCACATATGGCAGGCAATGCGCCGACCGTTTCAGTTGAGTACGCCCGCAAAACCCTAATGTCTCATGTCCGCCCAAGCTTCTACGAAGTCGAAGAAGCTGCGAATGAACTACCTGCACCGGGTTAGAACGCTTTAAGTTCCCCAAGGCTCATAATTTCACCCCAATTTGTATATATTCTTATAATATTAGTTAGTTCGGAAAAGAAGAATGGCTGAGGAAGCTCAAGGCGAAGTCATAATTAAAAAGGTCAAGAAAGGCGGCCACGGCGGACATCATGGCGGCGCCTGGAAAGTGGCCTATGCTGACTTTGTGACTGCAATGATGGCCTTTTTTCTCCTTCTCTGGTTGCTTAATGCCACAACAGAAGAGCAAAAAAACGGAATTGCAGACTATTTTGCTCCCTCTTCCAACATCTCAAAAGCAACAAGTGGTTCTGACGGGCTATTAGGCGGGCAATCTATATCCAAAGACGGAGCCTTAGTGTCTCAGTTTTCAAGTATTGGTGTGCAAATGCAACTGCCCCCCGAAGAAGACAGCGAAGAAACAGATCCAAACGCAGAAAAAGACCCCTTAAAAGGCGAAGGCAAGGCAGATGAGGAACAGTTAGAAGAATTCCGTCGCGAACAAGAGCAAAAACAATTCGAAGAAACCGCCGTTGCCCTAAAAACAGCAATTGCAGAAAATCCAGCTCTTGCAGGTCTAGAAGAAAACTTGTTGATAGATAAAACACCTGATGGACTAAGAATTCAACTTGTCGATCAGAATGGCACCTCTATGTTCCCGAGCGGAACATCCAATATGCTAGACCATACAAAAGAACTCTTAGGCCTTGTTGCAGATGCAATTAAAGATATTGACCAACAGATAGCAATCAAAGGGCATACAGATGCCACGCCCTATAAAGCTGCGAACGGGTATACAAACTGGGAACTTTCTTCGGAAAGGGCCAATGCAAGCCGACGTGCCCTTATAGATGCGGGACTGGCAAATGACCGTGTCGCCTCTGTTGAAGGCTTGGCCGCAACAGAGCCCTTTGACAAAGAAAATCCGACAGCAGATATTAACAGACGTATTTCAATCATTCTTCTAAAAGATGACGATGAAGTCCTGAAGAAAAAAATGGATCAAGGAAAATCCATTGATGTCGATACCATAAGCTCGGACCCGACATAAAACAGATCTTGAATTATTGCTTTTCATCCCTATCTGATTGAAATGACTGATACACAAGCCGTAGGATTTAACAGAGTAGCGCAAAAACTAAGATTTGGAATTACCCCATCAGATACAAGGGGTGTAATTTTTGATCGCAGTTTTGCCTATGTAATTGATTTTATCATATTAGTAATTTTAGGCCTTGTTGCAGGTTTTATTGCCTTTGTTTTAACTATACTGTCTTTTGGAATTTTATCCCCTTTATTGGCGCTTCTGTCATTTATTCCGTTAGTTTATCATACCTATTTCTTGTCACAGCAAGGGGCAACACCGGGGATGAATGCAATGGGTGTCAAAATGATAACGATGGATGGAAAGCCTGTAACCTTGGTTCATGCTTTTCTGACGACGGTTATTTTCTATCTGACAGTACCAGCCACAAGCTTCTTAATATTACTTGTCGCTTTTTTTAATGATGAGAAAAGAACCTTGCATGATATTTTAACTCATACAGTTGTTGTTAATGATGAAATTCCCAATGAAACAATTGATAATATCCTAAAGTAAATAACGGGTTTTCACTCTAACGACCTTTATATTTCCACAAAATACCTGGCAGATTTGAATAAGATCGCCGCCCTTCATAATTTAGCCGCATTCAAGCATAATAAATCTGTCATCTTTTAGTCTGGTCTTATCGATTTTTTCTCGGTAATAAAGACTAAAATTCGTATCAGATTATTATTGAGAAATTAAAAATGCAGCGTGAACTACTTGGAACCGAGTGGCGAATAAAAAATTTCACCATTTTGATAACCCTCGCCGTTCTTTTCGGACTTTCATATATCTGGGAACCAACAAGTGAGCTTTGGCACGCTGCTAGTGTTGATTTTTTCTGGGCCGTCAATGGTACTTTAACCTGGGGCGAACCCTGGCAAGTCTTTTGGGCTGCTTCAAATACACCGGTATTTGATAAGCTGAACGGGCTTATCATGGCAATTCCCTGCCTTTGGTATGTGATCGGTGATCGAAGCAGACCCCTTAGTCTGAGACTAGGGCACATGCTGGTTATGGGAATTGGCATTATTGTTGGCGTTTATTTTGCCAAACATGCATTCCGATCCTATGAATCCCTTAGTCCTTCTTTGATTTATAGTGATACATTCAATAACTTGAACGAACTTGTCCCTTGGTTAAAAGCTAAAGTAAGTGCCGATGACAGCTTCCCCGGTAATCATGCTGTTGTTGCTGGTATTTATGGTTTCTTCTTTTATTTTGCTATTGGCCGTAAATATTTTTGGCTCGCACTCCCAATCGCGATACTTGGCGGAACAGCACGAGCAGTAGCAGGCGCCCATTGGTTATCCGACCTAGTTGTCGGCGGGGCAATTCATATTCTTCCGATTATGGCGCTAACCTTTACAATTCCAGCTGTTCGTTGGGCCGAGAGCTTCCTTAATACATTGGCTGATGTTTTAGTTTTAAATTTGCCAGATGCTTTAACCCGTCCATTTGTAAAGTTGGCAGATAAACTGGCATAGGCTTTCCCAATAACTGGGAACAAAACCAGCAAAACTGACAGGGCCGTTGACCATGAACAACGGCCCTGTTTATTCTTGAGCACCAAAATTACGAATAAACTTTAGTGCATGATGTTCACCAAGCCACAACTCTTCTTTACAACGCCTCCCTCGCCTTGCCCCTATAAAGATGGGGAAGAAGAACGTAAACTGGTAACAGAATTTTCAAGCCACCAACCAATTCAACAATATAATTTACTTATAAAATCTGGATTTCGGCGTAGTCATAATTATCTGTACCGTCCTCTGTATAATAATTCCGATTATTGTCTTTCTGTACGGGTGCGCACAGATGATTTTAAAATGACAAAATCACAACGCCGTATTTGGAATAAAAACCAAAACTTACAAGCCAAGGCATACAACTCCAAAGCAACCAAGGAACAGTTTGAACTCTTCCGTTCTTATGTAGAGCAACGTCACAGCGATGGTGATATGAGTGATATGTCATGGCATGATTACAAAGAAATGGTTGAAACCAGCCCCATAGACACAGAGATTATCGAGTTTAGAACCCCAGAAGATAAACTCATTTCAACGTGTCTGGTCGATTGGGTGAATGACGGTGTTTCTGCTGTCTATAGTTTCTTTGATGTCAAGCATTCCAATAAAGGTCTGGGAAGCTATATGATCCTGTGGCTTATCCAGGAATCTCAGCAAAGAAAATTGCAGTACCTTTATCTCGGCTATTGGATAAAGGAATCACAAAAGATGTCATATAAATCTAAATTCACACCGCTTGAAGCTTTTCAGGACGGGGTATGGACTGAATTAATTTGATCAGATCTTTCCCGACACCATTCAGCGAAACAACAATAGACAAACATCAATAAAAATAGCAGGCCTTGTTATTGTTTCTTTACCAAACACGGTAATATTCACAGTCAATTAATCTTACGATTTCACATTAGAAAACACCATTTATCCATCTGATATATATAAAATATGCATAAATTTCAGTCTGATTATGCAATAATACTCTTAGGAAAAACACTAGGATTTATTGCACTCGCGAACTAACTTGCTTATTCTGTGCGTCACTTATTCGTTACTAATCCATAATATTCCTAAAATGGAAATATCTCAGCAGGGAGACAATTTTAATGAATCGTAGAAAGTTTCTAAC
>NZ_LANI01000023.1 GCF_000982415.1 Kiloniella litopenaei | reverse complement strand
GCAAATTGCGAGGACTTTGTCAGCAGTCTGGGGCGTCCCGTTTATCGGTGACGCCCTTTTTTTTGTGGTCTTTTTCGTAATCTTGGGAACTATTTAGCAAAATCTTCTTTGTTATAGCCCTGATAATAAAGCAGGGCGAGGTGGTCGGTGTGCTTGACCTGATATTCTGCTGTGTCCTGTACGATAGGTTTTGCGTGATAGCCAACGCCCATACCGACGGCTGAGAGCATGGCGAGGTCATTGGCGCCATCACCGACGGCACAAACGTCGTTCAATTTAATGTTCAGCTTCTGGATCAGATCTTCTGTCGCTTCCAGTTTGGCTTCTCTTCCTAAAATGGGTTCTGTTACTGTGCCGGTCAGTTTTCCGTTTCCAATGTTAAGGGTATTTGCCCGGTCTTCGTTGAACTGACAAAGATCCCGGATCTGGGCTGTGAAGAATGTGAAGCCACCTGAAACCAATGCCGTATAGGCACCGTGTTTACGCATGGTTTTGACCAGTATGTCTGCGCCCGGGTTTAATTTCATCAGACCGGATATTTCGGTGAGTTCGCTTTCGGGGATACCTTTCAAGAGCGCTACTCTTTCCCGGAGGGACTCTTCGAAGTTCAGTTCTCCGTGCATGGAACGTTCGGTGATTTTCGCTATCTGATCGCCGACACCATGGCGGAGAGCAAGCTCATCAATCATTTCCTGACCAATAATGGTCGATTCCATATCAGCGACAAGGAGCTTCTTGCGTCGATTAGCAGTTTCCTGAACAGCAAAATCAAAAGAACTGCCCAACAATTCCTGTGATATTAGTTCCTTGGCTTCTTTAACTGTGAGGCCCGAGAAAAAAATATCGCAAGCTTCCCCGTCTGAGAGCCAATCCTGTTCTTCCAAGGATGCGCCGTGTTCCGTCAGGCATGTCGAAATGGATTGAATAGTCGCATGATCAAGCAGAGAGCTATTCGGGCGGGCTACTAGGGTGGCAACAAAACGCATTGGGACGTGACCTCGGGTCTGAGTTGTGGGTTCTGATTTGTTTTTGTGGCTCTTCAGATCAGGTTATAGTAGGAACCTGATAGACCTTGTTAAAGCAGAGAAGTCAGACGTGATCAACGATAAGCCTAAAGTAATTGTCATAACGGGACCAACCGCCAGTGGGAAATCGGCGCTGGGTGTTGATGCTGCGCTCACGCTGGATGGCGAGATCATCAATGCGGACTCTATGCAAATATATAAAGAGCTGGATGTGATCACGGCGCGTCCGGATCAGGCGTCGTTAGAAAAAGTTCCCCACCATTTATACGGCACGATTTCTGGTTCACGCAGATGCTCTGTCGAACAGTGGCGAACCCTGGCTATACAGGAAATTAATCAAGTCCATGAACGCGGCAAGATGCCAATTCTTGTCGGTGGAACGGGGATGTATATTCGGGCATTGGAAAAAGGAATCGCAGAGGTCCCGGATATTCCCGATGCTATTCGCGAAAAAGGCCGAACCCGTTTGGCACAGATCGGCGGAGAGGCTTTTCGGGCAGAGTTGTCTCTTCTTGATCCTGAAATGGGGGAGAAACTCAATCCCGGTGACAGCCAGAGACTGGCTCGTGCCTGGGAAGTTGTCACTCATACCGGGAAATCGCTTTTGCATTGGCAAAGAGAAGCCGAGGGGCAAGTCCCGGATTATGATTTTATTCGCTTTGCTTTGGTGCCACCGCGCGAAGATCTCTACGATAACTGTAATAAACGATTTGAAATCATGGTGGATCAGGGGGGCTTGAAAGAGGTGGAAGACCTTCTTGCTTTATCTCTTGATCCCGCTCTGCCCATTATGAAGGCGTTGGGTGTGCCGGAACTTGCTGAATATATCCGGGGAGAAGCGAGTCTGGAGAGCGCAATTTCGCGTGCGCAGCAAAATACCCGTCGTTATGCAAAAAGGCAGATGACATGGATCAGAACACAATATAATGACGCTAAAATCGTAAATGAGAAATATTCGGAAAGATTACAGGGTAATTTTTTTAATTTTATTCGCCAAAGCGGCTTGACCCCTTCCTGCTAAGAGGCTAGTTTTCGCGCTCGCAACCAAAAAGAAAGGCTAGAGAATCTTGGCCTTTTGCTCCTTTTCTTGTTACAGGCATTGGAGTTAGGATTGCACATCATTGAAAAGCCAGTTGTTTGAGAGGAATGAAACCAATGGCGACCGAACAGTTTACCGGCGCGGAAATAGTGATCAAAGCCCTGAAAGATCAGGGTGTGGACACCGTGTTTGGCTATCCTGGCGGTGCAGTGCTACCGATTTATGATGCGATCTTCAAACAGAACGACATTAAACATGTTCTGGTTCGTCAAGAAGGTGGTGCGGTGCACGCAGCGGAAGGATATGCGCGATCTACTGGTAAAGTCGGCGTCGTCCTTGTCACATCTGGTCCTGGTGCTACGAATGCTGTCACTGGTCTGACCGATGCTCTTTTGGATTCAATTCCCTTGATCTGTCTGACAGGTCAGGTTCCAACGCATCTGATTGGTAACGATGCGTTCCAGGAAGCTGATACAACGGGTATTACGCGCCCTTGTACAAAACATAATTATCTGGTGCGCGATATCGAAACCTTGTCTCGCACGATGCACGAAGCTTTTTATGTGGCGCAAAATGGGCGTCCTGGTCCTGTTGTTATTGATCTGCCAAAAGATGTTCAGCAAGGTAAAATCGATAGCTATCTTGCGCCGGAAGATGTGAAACACAGAAGTTACCGCCCACAGATTAATGGTGAAGTTGATCATATTAACGAAGCCATGGAACTTATCGCAAATGCAAAGCGACCAATTTTTTATGTTGGCGGCGGTGTCATTAATTCCGGATCTTCTGCTTCAACAGTTTTGACCGAATTGGTTCGCTTGACGGGCGCGCCCTGTACAACCACGTTGATGGGGCTTGGGGCTTATCCAGGGACAGATAAGCAGTTTGTTGGCATGCTCGGTATGCATGGTACCTACGAAGCCAATCTCGCTATGTACAACTGTGATGTCATGATCAATGTTGGGGCGCGGTTTGATGACCGTATTACCGGTGTCATCGATGAATTCTCTCCGGATTCAAAGAAAATCCATATTGATATTGATGCCAGCTCTATAAACAAGAATGTCATGGTTGATATTCCGATTGTTGGGGATGCGGGACGTGTCGTTGAAGAGATGCTTCGAATCTGGAAAGAAAAGAAATATTCTCTGGACAAAAAATCCTTGAAAGCCTGGTGGGGCCGTATTGATGAGTGGAGAGCAAAGGACTGCCTGGGTTACACACAGGACGGCCCAATTATTAAGCCTCAACACGCCATTAAACGTCTTTATGAGCTAACGAAAGATCGTAAGCCTTACATCACGACTGAAGTTGGTCAGCACCAGATGTGGGCGGCGCAGTACTTCCATTTTGACGAGCCCAAGAAATGGATGACTTCTGGTGGTCTTGGAACTATGGGGTATGGCCTTCCTGCGGCGGTCGGGGCTCAGCTTGCGCATCGTGAAGATTTGGTCATTGATATTTCCGGCGAAGCTTCTTTCATGATGAATATGCAGGAATTGGGAACAATTGCTCAGTATCGCTTGCCTGTGAAAATCTTTGTCGTGAATAACCAGTGGATGGGTATGGTGCGCCAGTGGCAGCAACTGCTACATGGTAACCGTCACTCTGAAAGCTATTCAGATGCTTTACCTGATTTGGTGAAATTGGCCGAATCTTTCGGGCTGAAGGGGATGCGCTGTGAAAAGGCGGAAGATCTGGATCGAATGATTCAGGAAATGATTGATTGCCCCGAACCGGTTATCTTTGACTGTCAGGTCGCAAAAGAAGAAAACTGCTATCCGATGATTCCATCAGGCGCCGCACATTACGAAATGTTGCTTGGCCCTGAAGATACAGCGGCGAAGCCAATTTCCGAAGAGGGAATGGTTCTCGTCTGATATCGGATTGATTTGTTGTTCGCGTTGCTTTGCTGAAAGGGGCGTGAAATGAATTGTGACAAAAACTATTAGTAGGATATGCGTCCCATGGCGCCGATGGATACAAATATTGAAAGCCGTACGATAGCGGTTCTTGTTGATAACGAACCTGGTGTTCTTGCCAGGGTTATTGGTCTGTTTTCAGGCCGTGGATACAACATTGAAAGCTTGACCGTGACCGAAGTTGATGTGGCACACGGTCTTTCCAGAATAACAGTCGTGACATCTGGTACGGCCCAGATTTTGGAGCAAATAAAGGCCCAGTTAGGGCGTCTTGTTCCAGTTCATCGCGTCCGTGATTTGACAAAGGAAGGGACTTCTGTTGAAAGAGAACTTGCTTTGATTAAAGTCGCTGGCGCAGGTGAAAAACGTGTTGAGGCTTTACGGATAGCGGATATTTTCCGTGCCCGTGTTGTTGATTCCAGTCATGATCACTTTGTTTTTGAAATGACAGGCAAAAGTGACAAGCTGGATGTCTTTGTTGATCTAATGCAACCCTTAGGGCTGATTGACGTCAGTCGGACAGGTGTTGTAGCCATCTCCCGCGGGGCAAAGGCGCTCTAGGCGATACAACCCACGAGATTTTCTGTTTGATATAGCTATGAATAGCTACAGTAAGGAAGGAATAAGCTATGCGTGTCTATTATGACCGTGATGCGGATGTAAATCTGATTAAAGGTAAAAAGGTTGTAATCGTTGGTTACGGTAGCCAGGGTCATGCCCATGCTAACAACCTGAAAGACAGCGGCGTTAAGGATGTGCGTGTAGCACTTCGTCCTAACTCAGGCTCCGTTGCAAAGGCAGAAGCTGCTGGTTTCGAGGTTATGGCACCAGCTGATGCAGCTGCTTGGGCAGATGTTGTTATGATCCTGACCCCTGATGAAAATCAGGCAGCTCTTTACAACGCTGATCTTGCTGCAAACCTCAAAGAAGGTGCAGCTATCGTTTTTGCGCACGGTCTGAACGTTCACTTCAAACTGATCGAACCACGTGCTGATCTTGACGTGTTCATGATTGCACCAAAAGGCCCTGGTCACACTGTACGTAGTGAATATCTAAAAGGTGGCGGTGTTCCATGTTTGATTGCGGTTCATCAGAACGCTTCTGGTAACGCACAGGAAATTGCCCTGTCTTATGCTTCTGCTATTGGTGGTGGTCGTTCCGGTGTTATTGAAACAACCTTCCGTGAAGAGTGTGAAACTGACCTCTTTGGTGAGCAGGTTGTTCTGTGTGGTGGTCTATGTGATCTGATTAAAGCTGGTTTCGAGACCTTGACCGAAGCTGGTTATGCACCAGAAATGGCTTACTTCGAGTGCTTGCACGAAGTGAAGCTGATTGTTGATCTGATGTACGAAGGTGGTATGGCAAACATGCGTTACTCCATCTCTAACACAGCAGAATTTGGTGATTATGTAACTGGTCCTCGCATTATTACTGATGAGACAAAAGCTGAAATGAAGCGTGTTCTTGCTGACATTCAGTCTGGTCGTTTTGTACAGAAATTTGTTCTGGACTATCAAGCTGGCCAGCCAGAGCTTAAAGCAACTCGTGGTCTGAATGCAGAGCACCCAATCGAAGAAGTTGGCGAGCGTCTCCGCGCTATGATGCCATGGATTGGCGCGAATAAGCTTGTTGACAAAGAAAAGAACTAATTTTCTTTGATCTCTTAAAAAGGCGGGTTTATCCCGCCTTTTTTGTGTTTTTTTGGGGGTTGTTAACCATCTTTAAATCTCTTTCTTTGCACGATATATCAGTGGGGGAATAGATATAAATACAGGGTGATAACTAGGAAAACGCGAAAGAGTAAACAAACTGCGATTTTCGACCTTTCACAAAGCGTGAAAAGTGTTATTGTACCCGACCATCGGGACATTCTGTTTCGGGGGGAATTTTGTGACTTTCTCCAAACATTACGGGGTTGTGTCTTGCAAGATCTGTTTTGCAAGAGTATCCCTCGCATTATTGTGTATGACGTTTGAAATTTAGGGATAACTAATTCATGGTCTCTTTGTTTGGCATGTTTTCTACCGATATGGCCATTGACCTCGGTACCGCCAACACCTTGGTATATGTGAAGGGTCGGGGCATTGTCCTCAATGAACCTTCGGTGGTTGCAATCGGTGAAAAGAAAGGCAAGAAGCAAGTTCTTGCTGTTGGTGATGAAGCCAAGTTAATGCTTGGTCGTACACCGGGTAACATCCAGGCTATCAGACCATTGCGTGATGGTGTTATTGCTGACTTTGATGTCGCAGAGGAAATGATCAAGCACTTTATTCACAAGGTACACGGTCGCCGTTCATTTGCGCGCCCAAGAATTGTGGTTTGTGTTCCCTTTGGCTCTACGGCTGTTGAGCGTCGTGCTATTCAGGAATCAGCTGAATCAGCAGGGGCACGCGAAGTTCACCTTGTCGAAGAGCCAATGGCTGCTGCGATCGGCGCCGGGCTTCCTGTGACAGAGCCAACCGGTTCTATGGTTGTTGATATTGGTGGCGGTACAACAGAAGTTGCTGTTCTGTCACTTGGTGGTATTGTCTATTCCAGATCTGTTCGCGTTGGTGGTGACAAGATGGATGAAGCAATTATTGCTTATATCCGTCGGAATCATAATCTTCTTGTTGGTGAAGCATCTGCTGAACGTATCAAAAAGGAAATTGGATCAGCCTGTCCGCCAGAAGATGGCGAAGGCATGACAATGGAAATCAAAGGCCGCGACCTTATGAACGGTGTTCCTAAGGAATTGATTATCTCAGAGCGTCAGATTGCCGAAGCTCTAGCAGAGCCTGTAGGCGGTATTGTCGAAGCTGTAAAAGTTGCTCTTGAGCATACTGCGCCAGAACTTGCAGCTGATATCGTTGATAAGGGCATTGTCCTGACGGGTGGCGGCGGATTGCTGCGTAATCTCGATTATGTTTTACGTGCATCAACTGGTTTGCCTGTGTCAATCGCCGATGACCCTCTTAGCTGTGTTGCTATGGGGACAGGGCGTTGTCTGGAAGATTGGAAAACACTTCAGCACGTTCTCATTCAGATGTATTAACCTCAAATTTGAAGTTATTTTTTATCTTCATCAATTTAAAAGTTATTTTTTAACTTTTTGGTGTATAGTATATAGAATATTTTCAAAGGTTTGTGGCAATTATCTCATGTTAAATGTAACAGGAGCAGAGCTTGAATAAGAGAATTGGAGCCATCAGTCATGTGACAACGCCTGTTCAGGCGTGGCTTCACGGTTCTGCTTATGCGGTTTTGATCGTTGTTGCTATCGCATTGATTGTTCTGGCAAAAACAGGAAATGTTGGTGTTGAGCGCGTGCGTACAGCCGTTGTTGACGGCGTATCGCCGTTGATGGAGATCGCCAATCGTCCGGTTGTAATGATCAGTGATACGATTGAAACAGCTCAAAATTACGTTGCCCTGAAATCGGAAAATGAAGAGTTACGGCGTCAGAATGAAAATCTGCGTCGTTGGCAAATTACGGCTGCCAAGCTGCAAGGTGAAAATGCTTCCCTGCGTGGAATGTTAAATCTTGCACCGACACGTGCACCGAATATCACAACAGCAATGGTCGTTGCGGACCAGGGCGGATCTTTTGTGCGTTCTGTTGTTGTCAATGCGGGTAGCTTGGACGGAATAACCAAAGGTCAAGCCGCGATGACCGGTTTGGGACTGGCAGGCCGCGTGGCTGAAGTTGGCCGTCATTCTTCTCGTGTCATTCTTCTTACTGATTTGAGTAGTCGTATTCCTGTTTTTATTGGCTCGTCTCGGTCCAGAGCAATCTTGGCCGGAGATAATTCTCCTTCTCCTTCTTTACTTTATCTGGATGAAGGCGCCGATGTTAAAGTAGGGGATGCGATCTATACCTCGGGGCAGGGTGGCGGTTTTGTTGCCGGGTTACCCATCGGGGTCGTGCACTCTTTAACGGATGTTGCTATCAAAGTCCGCCCCTATGCGGATTGGGGAAATCTGGAGTTCTTACGTTTGGAAGACTACGGTTTGAAGCAAAATCTGGATATCCTTTATTCGGATAGTGGGGCCGAGAGACAAAAGTGAACCCGACTTTTTGGCAACGTATTGATGGATTAGCTCGTTCTGCCTGTCCCTTTACGATTACGCTTCTGCTAACGATACTATTTCTTGTTCCTCTACGTATTCCAAATCTAGCTGAGGTTATTCCCTCAATACTATTGATTTCTGTTTTTTATTGGACACTGTATCGCCCAGACTTGATGCCAATATGGGCCGTGTTTGGTTTGGCGTTTATTCATGATCTTTTATCCGGTATTTTGTTGGGTGTTGGTCCTTTAATTCTTCTACTGTTTTGCCTAGCCTTAAATAGTCAGCGCAAGTTTCTGGTTGGTGCATCCTTTCCGGCGCTTTGGATTAATTTTTTTATTCTTTCCAGTTTGGCTTTTTTGTTTAAATGGGTCTTAATATACGTGTTGGAACCGGGTATTCCTGATTATAGGCCAGTGATTTTTCAAAACCTGACAACTGTTGCTGTATACCCTGCTTTTTCATGGATTTTTGCCTTGATTCAGCGAACGTTACTCAAGGATTAGGATTTATTTTATGCCGATGGTTCACGAAGACCAGGACCGTCATAAAGGTTTTACACGCAGAATACTGATGCTTTCTTGTGGAAAGGCTGCATTGTTATCTGCGCTTGTTGGCCGCATGTATTATCTACAGGTTATTGAGGCCGAGAAGTATAAAACCCTGGCTGAGGACAACCGTGTTAATTTGCGGTTACTTCCCCCCAGACGCGGCAACATTCTGGATCGTTTTGGCGTAGAAGTCGCAAATAATCAGCAGAATTTCCGTGTCGTTGTGGTGAAAGAACAAACACCGGATCTTATGGCAACGCTTGATGCGTTGGCTAAGCTGATTAAGCTTTCCGAACATGACTACAAACGTATTTTACGGGATGTGAAGCGTAAACGAGGTTTTGTCCCCGTTACTGTAAAAGATAATTTAAGCTGGGATCAGGTTAGCAGTATCGAAGTGAATGCAGCTGATTTGCCTGGGGCGAGCATCGAAGTTGGTGAAACCCGTTTCTATCCGTACGGGGCTAATATGTCCCACATCCTGGGTTATGTAGCGGCTGTTTCAGAGAAAGAGTTGACGGGGGATCCGTTGCTTGAGCTTCCCGGTTTTAGGATCGGCAAAAGTGGTATCGAGAAATATCATGATAACGATATGCGCGGGCAGGCTGGAACCAGTGAATTTGAAGTCAACGCATATGGTCGTGTTATCAGAGAGCTCTCTAGGAATGAAGGTGGAAGCGGTCGGGAAATGATCCTGACGGTTGATGCCGGCCTGCAAACATTTGTGCAGCAAAGGCTGATGAGTGAGCTATCTGCTGCCAGTGTCGTCATAGATATCCAAAACGGGGATGTTCTCGCGATGGGGTCTGTTCCTGGGTATGATCCAAGTGCCTTTAATCTGGGGCTTAGTAGCAAGCAGTGGAATGGATTGATTAATAATCCCTATACGCCGCTTACGAATAAGGCAATTGCCGGGACTTATGCGCCGGGATCAACCTTTAAGATGGTTGTTGCTTTGGCCGCAATGAAAGAAGGTATTGGTGCGCTGAGTCACACGGCCTATTGTCCGGGGTTTATGAAGCTTGGTAATGCACGTTTTCATTGCTGGAAACGCGGGGGACACGGTACCGTTAATTTAATCGAAGGGCTACAGCATTCTTGCGATATCTATTTCTATGATGTCGCTCGGCGCATCGGGGTTGATAAAATTGCTGAAATGGCAAACAAGTTTGGCCTTGGCGAGAAGGTTGGTATTGATTTACCCGGTGAACGTTCTGGTGTTATTCCTACAAAAGCATGGAAAGAAGCTAATATCGGGGAACCTTGGCAAGGGGGAGAGACACTTGTCACGTCCATTGGACAGGGGTTTGTTCTCGCTACGCCACTTCAGTTGGGTGTTATGACGGCCAGAATAGCTTCTGGGGGAAAAAAGGTAATACCGCGCCTTGCTCGCGGATATAGGGAGGGTGCGAAAACTGTTGCCTACCCTGTCCCAGAGTTTGAGGATTTGGGAATTCCCTCAGAACACATGAAGATGATTTATCAGGGGATGGATGCTGTTTCGAACAATCCCCGTGGTACGGCATATAAATACCGTATCAAGGAAGAAGGTTGGGAGTTGGCTGGTAAGACTGGAACAGCACAGGTCCGCAGAATTACACTTGCGGAAAGACAAGCTGGAATTTTCAAGAATGAAGATTTGCCATGGCGCCGCAGGGATCATGGTTTGTTTGTGGCCTATGCCCCTGTCGATAATCCTCGTTATGCCTGTGCTGTTATTGTCGAGCATGGTGGCGGGTCTAAAAGTGCGGCCCCGATAGCGCGCGATATATTACTGGAAACGCAAAGAAGAGATCCTGCACGAACGCCTGCGCTACCACTGGAGCAGAGTGCAGAAATAACCAATTTGGCTGGAGAGTCGTAATTATGGGTCAACAGCCTCATTATCTTGGACGACACAATCCTGAAATTACCCTGGGGCAGAAGCTCTGGCAGCTTAACTGGGGCATGATTGTTCTTATTTGCATGATCGCATCAATCGGTTTGGGGATGCTTTATTCGGCTGCGAATGCAAACCTTGATCCTTGGGCCTCAAGACAGGCAATTCGTTTTGCTGTTGGCTTTGTGATGATGATTGTTGTCGCTCTTATTGACATCAGATTTTGGTTCCGTGTCAGCTATCTTTTCTATTTTGGTGCTTTAATACTTTTGGTCGGTGTTGAAGTTATGGGAAGTGTTGGTATGGGGGCGCAAAGATGGATTGACCTGAAATTTATTCAGCTCCAACCATCAGAGTTGATGAAGATTGCGATTGTCTTTGCGCTGGCTCGTTATTTTCATGGAGTTTCCCAAGAGGATATTGGGCGCATTACCTTCTTGATCATCCCTTTGATCATGGTTTTTGCCCCTTCGGTTCTTGTTTTGAGGCAACCAGACTTGGGTACCACTGGTATGCTTGTAATGGCGTCCGGGGCAGTGTTCTTTTGTGCGGGTGTTCGTCTTTGGAAGTTTGCAGTGGTCTTGGTCTCGGGTCTTGCCGCAATCCCCATAGGGTGGCAGTTTTTACACACCTATCAAAAAAATCGGGTTCTGATCTTTTTAAATCCCGAACAAGATCCTTTAGGCACGGGATACCATATTCATCAATCCAAGATCGCCTTTGGGTCCGGCGGTGTATTTGGTAAGGGATTTTTGCAGGGGTCACAGAGCCATTTGAACTTTTTACCAGAAAAGCAAACCGACTTTATTTTTACCATGCTTGCTGAAGAGTTTGGTATGGTTGGTGGGCTTGTTCTGTTGGGACTGTATATTCTATTGATGGTATATGGTCTGGCTATTTCTTTGCGTTCGAGAAATCAGTTTGGCCGATTATTGGCCATTGGGCTTACCTTTAATTTGTTTCTCTATGTTTTTATCAATATCGCGATGATTATGGGGCTGGTACCTGTCGTCGGCGTTCCTTTACCGTTAATATCATATGGGGGGACGGTGATGTTGACGGTGATGGTCGGTCTTGGGCTTGTCATGTCAGTGTGGCTTCATAGAGACATCAAGATTTCTCGTCATGGTGTGCATGATGAATAGCTCAATGCCTCTAGATCTAGCCCTCTTTGGGACTGGTGCCTAATTTATCTTTTCTATAGGCACCAGTATCCGTAACCATTATCGAAGCTGCGATCACGCCACATTCCCTTCATGTCGGCAATTAAACCATCTGGTTTGATTATTTGCTGAATGTTGGTGTTTGTTAGCTCTTTATAACCACTATGGGGAACAGCGCCAATCACGCAGTCATAAGGTTTATCGGTTTCAAGAGATGGTAGAAGGTCAATGTCGAAAAATTCTTTTGCTTCCAAAGGGTCTGCCATTGAATCGTGTACATCAATATGGTGACCTAATTCTTTCAAATCATCGATAATATCGGTGATTTTGGTATTTCTCAGGTCCGGTACATCTTCTTTAAATGTTAGTCCGAGAACAAGGGTGCGAGGGGCGTGATTGTTTGGATTTCTGGCGAGTATTGTGTTGTGAATGGCATTACTCACAGCTTTACTCATCGCTTCATTTGTTGAACGCCCTGATAAAATGACTTTGGGGTCGTGCCCTGATGCTGTCGCACAATGTGCAAGGTAGTAAGGATCAACACCAATACAATGTCCCCCGACAAGGCCGGGTTGAAAGTTTAGAAAATTCCATTTTGTTCCAGCCGCTTCTAAAACATCATAAACCGAGATGCCTAACTTTTGGAAAATAACGGCGATTTCATTGACGAACGCAATGTTAATGTCTCTTTGCGCGTTCTCAATTACTTTCGCTGCCTCGGCTGTTTTAATATTTTTTGCTAAAAATATTTTATCGCCATTCATTGTACCATATATGTTTTTAAGTATCTGGGCGACTTCGGGTGTCTGGCCTGCAACAATTTTTGTGATGTTATCAACGGTATGTTCTTTATCACCAGGATTTATGCGTTCGGGAGAGTAACCAAGAAAGAAATCTTGCCCACATTTCAGGCCTGCACCTTGTGCGAGTATCGGGCCGCAAATATCTTCGGTCACGCCGGGATATACGGTACTTTCATAAACAACAATATCCCCCTTTTTTAAGAAAGTACTTACGGTTTCGGATGCTTTTCTGACCGGGGTAAGATCAGGCTCATTATTGTTATCAACAGGCGTTGGAACAGTGACGATGTGGACATTATGACCACCGAGTTCAGCGGTGTCACTTGTCAGGCGAAGTGTTGAGTTTCGTAAGTCGGATGTTTCTATTTCGCCAGTTCGGTCAAAACCTTGGGCGAGTTCGTCTATACGGTTTTGGTTTATATCAAAGCCAGTAACTTTATAATGTTTGGCCAGATGAATTGCGAGGGGCAGGCCAACATAACCAAGGCCAATAATACTGATCGTTGGATTTTCTGTCATAGTACCAGCTGAATTAAGTCAAATATAATTTGTGTCTGTTGTAAGTGATTGCGGATATCTAGGCAATATCAATTCATTCAGTCGGACTTTCGCTGGGGCAAACTTAAGTCAAACAGGCCTCAAAGTGAATGTTTGACCATTTGTTTACCATTTCGATGTTACACAGAAAGGGTGCGAAATTGTCATGAAATCAAAAGGTTGTCTTAATGGCAGAATATAAAGGTATCGAACGGCGCCTCGTTTTCCGTCTGCTTGATTATTGGGAAAAGAAGAAAAACGGTCGGAAGATGCCGGCTTTGGATGATATTAAAGCATCTGAGTTGGGTGACGACTGGGATTGGTGCTTTTTGATTTTGCTGGGTGATGAGGGTGAAAACGCAACCTTTCATCATGTGGGCTCTTTAATTTGGCCTACAGATCGTTCGCCCTTGGTCGGGAAGGAAGTTAGTTCTTGCGCCGAAGAAAGCTTAATCAAGCAGGCAACCCGCTTCATGCCGAGAGTCCTGGAGCTTGGGGTTCCTGTCAGTATTGGTGGCGAGTGCCTGGATGGCGGAGATAAGCTTTTGTATCGAAGCACGTTAATGCCCTTATCCTCCGACGATGAATTTGTCGATGCACTCTTTGGCGGTGCAAATTGCCGAAAAGTGACGAATAAATAAGGATTAACGCCACGATGTCTCAGGCTGTTTCTTTCGAAGTCGATACATATCAGAATAATCGTTGGGTTTTAGAGTGTGTCCTGGATGACAAGGATATGGCTCTATCCACAGCGAAAAGGCTGTATGATTCCAAGCGCTTTTCAGCTGTGAGGGTAGTTCAGGAAACCTATGATGAAAATAGTAACTCTAGTCGTGAGCGGGTGATTTATGAAACCACTGTTGCCGATAGAGATAATCGGGCAGCCAAAGCGCGACAACCTGCTACAAAAGTCAATCGGTCAGAGCGTCAGCCACTAAAAAAACGTCCCCGCCAAAAAACAGAACCAAAGAACGCTAAGAAAAGTGGTCCAAGTTTATGGGTCTTACTTCTTCTCCTTACCATAATTTTGGCTGGTGGGGCTGGTCTTCTGGTCTTTATTAAAAGTTTATAATTCAAAGAGTAAAAGCAGAAAAAATGTTGGTATTGCCTTCGTTTTTTTTCTTTTTGTGTAAGCCCTCTCTTGTTAACTCGAGAGGGCTTTTTGTTGGATGTCTGATTGGTTAAAACATTAAAACTGTTTATTTCCAGTAGATAGTGAAGTCTTCAGGATCTGGCCGCTTGCGTTCTTTTACGTCCCTTTCAACACTGCCTACATAGAGAAACCCGATAATATCCATGTTCTCTTCAAGGCCTAAGCCAGATTTGACATTGGGGTCATAAGCAGCATTTCCAGTTAGCCAGATAGCACCGTAATTTCGTTCGTGTGCGGCGAGCATGATATTTTGAGCCGCTGCCCCGGCCGAGAGAACGCGTTCATTTTTGGGAACACCGGGTTTCTCGTCAGTCATAACAGAGCAGACAACAATAACCAGAGGCGCCAGTTTGGGGCGGCTTCCTTCTTTTTCCAGCTGTTCTGCTGTTGCTTCGGGATTTCTTTTTTTGAGGGATTCTACAAAAAGATCTGACAGTTTATTTCTTGCATCTCCTTCAATAACGATAAAGCGCCATGGTCGTAACCATCCATGATCAGGCGCAGTGACAGCGGCACGTAGCATATAGTTGATGTCTTCTTTGCTTGGGGCTGGGTCAACCATCCATTGGGTGACGATGGATTTTCGGGATAAAAGAAATGACAAGGTATTCTCCTAATAAGCTATATTGCTCTCATAAATGATAATCTTTGTATTTACACCCTATTTTTAATTTTCTTTACCAGAGGGTGTCAGGGGAAATTTATGTAAATTACGATATTAATCTATTTGCAATCAATTCTCATTTACACTATGTATGAGTCGTGGATGAAAATCATTCTCAACGGCGAGAGAAAAAATGTACGTTTGCATATGTAATGGATTTACAGAAAAAGATGTAAAAAACGTGGTCGGTATGGGCGCGTCGTCTGTTGCGGGCGTATATAAAGCGATGGACTGTGCTCCACAGTGCGGCAAGTGTGGATGCGATATCAAAGACATGCTTGATGAAGAAAAATCCCTTAGTGCACAGTTTGCAAAGATGAAACATCTCGCAGCTGAATAGGCCGTTTATATTATCCCCGTTTGTGTTTGACATATAAGCATCATTCATCGCGAGAGAAAATAGCCCAGGATTAATCGCCGTCTCAATCTCATGGGTAATCAAACATCTATATTTTTCTGAAGATCCATGATGAGCTCAGGCTCATTATTAAATGATTCCAATTACCAGATATGCTATTTAACAATTTGGAACAGCCTTTTTAACGTTGCTGTTTCCTCTTGTGCCTAATCATGTTAGGGACAAGAGGAATGTTCTATAAATAATAGTTGTTTTGTGGTGAGGAATTATGAAAAACGCACAGGTGAAAGCTACGCAATTAAGGGATTATGTCGCGCCAGCTTTCTTGGTAGATCATGTTGATTTGACGTTTTTCCTAAAGTCCGAAGCAACGAAAGTTCACTCAAAATTAAAAATCAGACAAAACTCAAATGACAAACAGCCCCTTGTTCTCGATGGGGATGAATTACGTTTGGACTCTGTTGCCGTTGATGGCAGGGAACTGAGTTCGGATGAATATCAGCTTGGGGAATTCTCTCTGATAATACCTGATTTCCCGGCAGAGGGGGAGTTGGAAGTCGTCACCTATATTGACCCGGTTAAGAATACAAAACTCGAAGGGCTTTATTTGTCCGGTGGAAATTTTTGTACGCAGTGCGAAGCCGAGGGATTTCGTCGGATCACCTATTATCCAGACCGACCCGATGTCATGGCAACATACACTGTTACGGTGCACGCAGATCAAACAAGTTATCCTATCCTGCTATCGAATGGTAATCTGATTGACCAAGGTGTGTCGAACGATGGAAGCCATTGGGCCCGTTGGGATGACCCTTTCCCAAAGCCGAGTTATCTATTTGCTTTGGTGGCCGGAGATCTGGCCTGTTACGAAGATGGTTTTAAAACACGTTCTGGCCAGGATGTTACGCTTAAGATTTTTGTTGAGCATGGGAATGAAGATAAGTGTGCCTATGCTATGGATTCTCTTATTCGCTCGATGAAATGGGATGAAGAGCGCTTCGGCTTGGAATATGACCTCGATATATTCAATATTGTGGCAGTGAGTGATTTTAACATGGGGGCGATGGAGAATAAGAGCCTCAATATCTTTAACTCCAAATGTATTCTCGCCAGTCCTGACACGGCAACGGATATGGAATTTGAGCGTATTGAAGCGATTGTCGCACATGAGTATTTTCATAACTGGACAGGGAACCGGGTTACCTGTCGTGACTGGTTTCAGTTGAGCTTGAAAGAAGGCTTAACGGTTTATCGAGATCAGGAGTTTACCGCGGATATGCGGTCTGCACCTGTTAAACGTATTCAGGATGTTCGAACATTACGTGCCCGACAATTCCCGGAGGATGCTGGCCCGCTTTCGCATCCGATCCGACCTGAATCCTATATCGAGATAAATAATTTCTATACCTCTACCGTTTACGAGAAAGGTGGTGAAGTTATCCGTATGATGGCTGAGCTGCTAGGAAGAGATGGCTTCCGAAAAGGGTTGGATCTTTATTTTAACCGCCATGATAATCAGGCTGTAACCTGTGATGATTTTGTTGCCGCAATGGAAGATGCCAATGGCGCTGATCTTAACCATTTTCGTCTATGGTATAGTCAGGCCGGAACCCCTGAAGTCGAGGCCAATTGGTCATATGATGAAAAAGAACAAAGCCTTACATTGACATTGGATCAGATCACTGCGCCAACACCTGGACAGAAATTAAAGCAACCTTTGCTGATACCATTTACCGTCGGGCTGCTGGGACAGAATGGCGAAGAGTTACCCTTGAAACTTCAGGGGGAGAATGTGGAGAATGCGTCAACACAGCGAACACTTCGTTTTGATCGGGAACATCAAACATTCAAGTTTGTCGACCTGAATCAACACCCTGTACCTTCTTTAAATAGAAATTTTTCGGCGCCAATAAAATTGTCAACGAAATATTCTACAGAAGATCTTCGCTTCTTGATGGGGCATGATAAAGATGCCTTCAGTCGATGGGATGCCGCGCAAACCTATGCTTCCAGATTGATGCTTAAGATGGTGAAATCGGTTCAAGACGGTGATGTTGTTGAATTTGATCATCAATATGCAGATGCTTTGGCATTAAATATCGCCGATAAGTCGCTTGACCCGGCGTTTCTGGCGCAGATTCTCGCATTGCCATCTATTGATTATGTTACTGAACAAATGGAAGTTGCTGACTTTGCTGCTGTTGAAAAGGTGCGGTCGGTTTTCAAGGTCGGTATTGCGAAGGCCTTGTTCGAACAATTCAAAGAACTGTATTTGGCGGGTAAAGAGACCGTCGCCTATAGTCCGGATTCTGCGTCTGCTGGGCGTCGGGCGCTTTGCAATGCTGCGCTTGGATATTTGTCAGTTATTGAAAATGATCCCGAGTGTTTGAGGCTGGTTGTCGAGCAGTTTGAGACAGCAGATAATATGACTGATCGTATGGCCGCATTATCATTGCTGGCTGACATTCCGGGTGAGGAAAGAGAAAAGGCACTTGTTGCGTTTGAAAAACGCTATGCTGATAACGCTTTGGTTATGGACAAATGGTTTGCCGTGCAGGCAACATCGTCAATCCCTAACGCCTTGGACGAAGTGAAAAAACTACTGTCTCACTCGGCCTTTTCTTATAAAAATCCAAATAAAGTCAGGGCTCTTATCGGGGCATTTTCTGGTGCAAATCCGGCACGATTCCATGCGGAAGATGGTGAGGGTTACCGTTTCCTGGCGGATAGTATTATTCATCTGAACGGTATAAATCCGCAGGTTGCTTCAAAGATTTTGGCTCCTTTGGGCAGCTGGCGTCGGATGAATGTAACACATCAAAAAATGATGAAGGCTGAATTACAGCGCATTCTGGATACTGAAAATCTCTCTAATGATGTTTACGAGATTGCGTCTAAATCCCTTTCGTAAATTAGGCAAATCTCTTTCATAGATTAGATAATGTTGTGAAGCGTAAAAAATGCCTGTTTTAGCGGGCATTTTTTATTTAATCAGCAGCTTGCGGCAGTCGCCCAAACGTTCTTGCCAGCCGAGTGTTACCAGTTCAGGTGTATCTTTTTCTTCGGTCGGATAGCCAATACAACAATAGGCTACAAGCGCCCATTCATCGGGTACTTCCAGCGTTTGTTTTACGGCATCAGGATCAATGATTGAAACCCACCCCAGACCGATGCCTTTTGCGCGGGCCGCAAGCCAAAGTGTATGAACGGACAATACGGCAGAGTATCGTAACATTTCGGGCATGGATTGATGGCCGAGCCCATGACCCTGTTCGGTTTCTTCGTGTGCAAAAACGGCTAGTTGAACCGGGGCGCGATCCATGCCTGACAACTTAAGTTTGGCGTATAACTTCGCTTTTTCACCGTCATAGCCTTCAAGTGCTTTTGCGTTGGTACGCTCAAAGTTTTCTTTGATCTCTTTTTTGTTTGCTTCACTTTCAACCAATACATAGCGCCATGGTTGGCTGTTACCCACTGAGGGGGCCAAACAGGCAAGATCCAGTAGTTCGTCCAATGTACCGTTGGGGAGGGGATCCGTTTTAAACTGGCGAACATCCCGTCGCCATTCCAAAAGCTCGGTCAATTTATCGCAGAAATTATCGTTGAAATCGGGTTTTTTCATTATACTTGAGGCCAATCATCACTTGGTTGTCTATTCTTGAATTTGCATGGAATAAAACGAACTGTCGATGATTTTATTCATGCTGGCTCTTTTTGATATTTGCCTTGCAACAATGGTATGTCCAAGAGAAAAGGTTACGAGAGTGTTTCAAGAAAATGTGTGTGGTATCTGTTAAGATGAAGAGTTCAGAGTGATGTCAGAAAAAAATACTGCGTTGGCTCATTCGTTAATTTTGGGCGGCGCGCGCTCAGGAAAAAGCAGCTATGCCGAACAGCTAACCGAACGGCAGGGTGGAGAGTGCTTTTATATTGCGACAGCCAGAGTTTGGGATGATGAGATGGCTGATCGGATTGATGAACATAAAGAACGTCGTGGGGAGCGATGGACGACCTTTGAAGAACCGTTGGATTTAGTGCAATGCCTGCAACGAATTCAACGACCTGATGCAAGCATTCTTGTGGATTGTTTGACCCTTTGGGTGACAAATCTGATGATGGAAGGACGCGATCCTGACGTAGAAGGTGCACAACTGGTCGCGTCTTTGACCGAGCTGTCATGTCCTGTTGTGTTAGTGTCTAACGAAGTAGGTTTAGGAATTGTTCCCATGGACAAGATGTCCAGAGATTTCAGGGATTATGCAGGGCGTTTACATCAACGTCTTGCAGCAGTCGTTCCTTCCGTAACATTTATGGTGTCAGGATTGCCAATGCAGGTTAAACCATCTGCAACAGGACTGACTAAATTTTAAAAGCAGGATTTTAACGTATGTCTCAAGCAGCAAAAATTCCAGCCACTGTGATTACAGGTTTTCTCGGCGCTGGAAAAACTTCGACAATTCAGCATCTTTTGAAGACGGCTGGCGGTAAAAGAATTGCGCTTATTATTAATGAATTTGGTGATCTCGGTGTTGATAGCGACATTGTCAAAGGTTGTGGCATCGAGGGATGCAATGACGATGATGTTCTGGAACTCGCCAATGGCTGTATTTGTTGTACCGTTGCCGATGATTTTATTCCGACAATCGAAAAGCTGTTAAATCGGGAAACACCCCCGGATCATATTATTATTGAAACATCTGGCCTGGCCCTGCCTAAGCCACTGGTAAAAGCTTTTAACTGGCCGGAAATCCGTACCCGCGTAACCGTTGACGGTGTTATTACTCTGGTTGATGGCAGAGCGGTGGCCGATGGTTTGTTTGCGACGAACCCGGAAGCGATTGCACAGCAACGTGAAGCAGATGAAAATCTTGATCACGAAAGTCCGTTGGAGGAGCTTTTTGAAGAACAGCTCGCTTGTGCAGACATGGTTGTTGTGAACAAGCTTGATCTACTTAACGAAGGGGATATGGATACCGTTCTGGCCGCAATTCGCAAGGAAATCCGTCCGGAAGTAAAGATCGTGAAGATTTCTCATGGCGAAATTAATGCGGCAGTTCTGCTTGGGCTGGAAGCTGCTGCCGAGGATGATCTGGAGTCCCGTCCTTCGCATCATGATGACGGGCATGAACACGATCACGATGATTTCGAAAGCTTTGCTGTGGAGTTGGGCGAGATCGCAAATCCGGAAGCCTTTATTGATAAATTGCTACCGATTGTGGCCGAGCACGATATTCTTAGAGTCAAAGGTTTTGCTGCGGTTGCTGATAAAGATATGCGCCTTGTGATCCAGGGTGTCGGTAGTCGTTTCCAACACTATTTTGATCAGGAATGGTCAGAAGGTATAGAGCGTCGTTCCCGTCTTGTGATTATTGGTGATCACGATATGGATGAAGCAGCCATTCGTGCTGCAATTGCAGCCTAAAACCATATAACACCGGGGGAGGACATAATATGTCAGGCCCCGGTGTTGTACCTCGAGCCAGATAAGTATAAGTCCGGAACTTAGAGATAAGTCGGGATAACAAGAACGCAAACCAAGAGAAATACTCTATGCACCTGTTACAAGCCCAACCCGGGGCAATCGCTGATGGATCCGAAGCAATCGACCTGGGGCAAACACCGGGGGATATTGTTATTGTATCTGCGGCAGATACAGAACTGGCAAGCTTGGTTCAGGCCAGACAGGTAATTGGAGATACATACCCGTCTCTGCGGTTGGCAAACTTGATGCAGTTATCCCACAATATGTCAGTCGATCTCTATGTTGATGACATTATTGCCAATGCCAAGGTGGTTGTCGCGCGGATACTTGGGGGAGCAGGTTACTGGCCTTATGGGGTAGAGCAACTTCGGGCTATTTGTAAGCAAAAGAAAATTCCATTGGTTTTGCTTCCCGGTGATGATCAGCCGGATGCTGAACTTGCGGCCCATTCCACGGTTGCGCAGGATGTATATCATCGTGTTTGGCAATATCTTATTCACGGCGGCCCGGACAATTCCCGAAATCTGCTGTGTTATCTTGCAGGTATTATTGGCCATGACTTTGAATGGGTTGAGCCCAAGCCTTTATTACGATCCGGCATCTATTGGCCCGGACGTGACAATCCTGAACTGGATGATTTGCGTCATGACTGGATAGCGGGTGCGCCGGTAGCTGCGATTGTTTTTTATCGCGCGCTATTGCAGGCTGCCAATCTGGCGCCGGTTGATGCGCTGATCAAATCGCTGCAGGACAAGGGTATTAATCCTTTACCTCTTTATTGTGCGTCGCTGAAAGAACCAATTTCTGCCGGTATCGTGAGTACGCTGTTAAAAGATGCAGATACCGGAATTATTCTGAATGCAACGGGCTTTGCAATTTCAACGCCCGGTGCGGACAGAAAAGAAACACCTTTTGATGTTGTTGATGCACCCATTTTGCAGGTTATTTTTTCTGGTGGGAATGAGGCTGGATGGCGAGAGGGGCTTAGTGGACTTTCTGCGCGCGATATCGCAATGAATGTTGCCTTGCCAGAGGTTGATGGGCGCATCCTTTCTCGTGCTGTCTCATTTAAGTCAGAAGCTCGTTATGACGAAGCAACTCAAAGCTCTGTTGTCAGTTATCAGGAAGTACCCGACCGCGTTGATTTTGTTTCTGATTTGGCAGCAGGATGGTTGCGGCTCAGAAACAAAGACGCAGCGGAGCGCAAGGTTGCGGTGGTTATGGCGAACTACCCCAATAGGGACGGGCGCATGGGGAATGGGGTCGGACTCGATACACCTGCGGGTACAATACAGCTCTTACGGGCAATGGTAGATGCTGGCTATAGCGTCTCCGATATTCCTGTGGACGGGAATGCTTTGGTTGAGCGCATGGCCGAGGGGCCAACCAATGCTGCCGTTGACGGACGCGTTATCAGGTCCAGAATTTCTTTGGATGCCTATCGACAGTTCTGGGGTGCGTTGCCTGCTGGTGTGAAAGCAGCTGTAGAGGAGAGATGGGGCGCTTTTGAAAACGATCCTTTCTATATGGCAGATTCTGATGCCTTTGCAGTTTCTGCGTTTCATTGTGGCAAAATCATTATCGGCCTTCAGCCCGCACGTGGATATAATATCAATCCCGTAGAAACCTACCACGATCCTGATTTGGTGCCGCCGCATGGATATCTGGCCTTTTATGCATGGTTGCGACAGGTAGAGAAGGTCGATGCGATCATTCATATGGGTAAACACGGGAATATGGAATGGCTGCCCGGTAAGTCGCTGGCACTTTCAGAAGAATGCTTTCCTGAAGCTGTTTTTGGACCAACACCGCATCTCTATCCCTTTATTGTGAATGACCCCGGTGAAGGCACGCAAGCCAAACGTCGTGCCCAGGCGGTGATTATTGACCATCTAACACCGCCGCTAACACGCGCTGAATCCTACGGACCCTTGGCAGATCTGGAGCAACTTTGTGATGAATACTACGAAGCTGCCGGGGTTGACCCTCGGCGGTTGAAAGTTTTGAGAGACGAAATTCTCAAGATCACGCAACGAATTGGTCTGGACAAGGACTGTGGTATTGAGCAAACGGATGATGAAGACGCTGCCCTTTCAAAACTGGATAACTATCTTTGTGAATTGAAAGAAATGCAGATCCGCGATGGCTTGCATATCTTTGGTCTGGCCCCGGAAGGACGTCTTTTGGATGATCTTCTTATTGCTCTGACGCGCTTGCCGCGTGGGGAAGGGAAGGGGGGCGATGCCTCTTTAATTCGGTCACTGGCGAAAGATTTGAACTTCCCAATCGAATTTGATCCACTGGATTGCCGTTTTGGGGATACGTGGTCTGGGCCAAAACCAGAGATTCTAATCGCAGAAGGCAGTTGGCGCACCAATGGGGATACTGTTGAGCGCTTGGAAATATTGGCCCAAAAGCTGGTATCCGGCGAGGTGCAGGCACCAGATGAATGGGAAAATACACGCCCGGTTCTTGCCGAGATAAATACTAGAATGGGACCGATTGTAACCTCTTGTGGTGCCGAAGAGATTAAAGGAACCCTCAGGGGATTAAACGGGCAGTTCGTTGAACCCGGCCCTTCTGGCGCACCGACGAGGGGGCGCCCTGATGTTCTGCCTACAGGGCGTAATTTCTATTCTGTTGATTCCCGTGTTGTCCCGACGCCTGCGGCCTGGCACTTGGGGTGGAAATCGGCAAACCTGATGATTGAACGTTATCGTCAGGAAAATGGATCCTGGCCCAAGCGCATGGCGCTTTCGGCTTGGGGAACATCAAATATGCGCACGGGCGGGGATGATATCGCACAAGGTCTGGCACTTATGGGGGTTCAACCTAAGTGGGAGCCGACTTCAAGGCGTGTCGTGGGTTTCGAGATTCTGCCTTTGTCTGTTCTTGACCGTCCGCGTGTCGATGTGACGTTACGTGTATCGGGGTTTTTCCGTGATGCTTTCCCTGCGCAAATTGATTTGTTCGATTCAGCCTGTCGCGCGGTGGCGGCCTTGGATGACGAACCAGAAAAAATGAATCCTTTGGCTGCGAGAGTCTTGGTAGAATCTGCTGATCTCATCGCAAAAGGGTTGGATGAAAAGACGGCGATCAAACGTGCTGGGTATCGTGTTTTTGGCTCCAAACCGGGGGCTTATGGTGCTGGCTTACAAGCCTTGATTGATGAGCGTGGCTGGGAAACCGAAGCAGATCTCGCCAAAGCTTATATAGGTTGGGGCGGTTATGCCTATGGCAGCGGCGGTGTCGGCGAAGCTGAACACGGCCTGTTCGAGAGCCGCTTGAGAGATGTGGAAGCGGTTGTTCATAACCAGGACAACAGAGAGCATGATTTGCTGGATTCTGATGATTATTACCAGTTTGAAGGTGGCATAACCGCGGCTATTCGTCATCTTTCCGGCGCGCAGCCAACCGTTTATCACAATGATCATTCTCGCCCGGAAAGTCCGCAGATCAGAACGCTTCAGGAAGAAATCGGACGTGTAGTCAGGGCGCGTGTTGTTAACCCAAAGTGGATTGATGGGGTCAGGCGTCATGGATACAAGGGCGCTTTTGAAATGGCGGCAACAGTGGATTATCTTTTTGCCTTTGCAGCGACCGCGAAAGTAGTTGAAGATCATCACTTTGATGCTGTTTTTGATGCCTATCTGGATGATGCCGAGGTTCGTGAATTTCTGGAACAGAATAACCCGGCTGCTTTGCGGGAAATGGCAGAACGGATGATCGAAGCCCAGGACAGGAATCTTTGGAAGGCACGTTCTAATTCTGCGCGGGCGCTTTTGGACGAAATCGTAGCCAGTTGACTAAACTGAGCTAAATAAATTAGCTGCTTGTATAATGAGAGAAGATATTGGGGAGAAGATTAAATGAGTGATACAGAGAACCAACAAAGCGCAGAAGATTTTGAACGCGCGAATGAAAAATCAAAAAAACGCAAAGCTGCCCGCGATAAGATGCTGTCGAACAAGGTCAATGAAAAAGGCTTGATTATTGTTCATACGGGGAAGGGCAAAGGAAAATCCACGGCTGCTTTTGGCTTGGCGACACGTGCTGTTGGTAACGGTATGAAAATTGGCGTTGTCCAGTTTGTAAAAGGGAAGTGGGAAACAGGCGAAAAGTACGTTCTGGAAAAATTCCCAGATCAGGTTGAGATGTATGCGCTTGGCGAGGGTTTTACCTGGGATACGCAAGACAGAGAGCGTGATATTGCTGCGGCTGAAAAAGCATGGGCAAAATCCAAAGAGATGATTGATGCCTGTCGCGGTGACAATCCGAAGTACGATATGGTTGTTTTGGACGAGTTGAATATTACTCTTCGTTATGATCACCTGAAACTGGAAGAGGTTATTGATTTCCTTGAAAACAAACCGGAAGACCTGCACGTTGTCATTACAGGGCGAAATGCCAAGGAAGAGATGATCGAAATTGCCGATCTGGTCACTGAAATGACCTTGGTTAAACATCCCTTTAGAGATCAAAATATCAAAGCTCAGCGCGGGATTGAGTTCTAATAAACTAAATCGAAACCTGTGTATCGTGAGAAAGAGGCCCTCGTTTGTGGCCTCTTTTTATATGGGTGCTTGTCCTGTGATGATTGTATAGGCCGAAACGATAATCCAGATGACAACCGTGATCATTAACTGGGGGTCGGAAAGAAGCGCTTCAGTAGGAGATTCCCCGGCATTTGTCATTTCCACAATGTACCAGTATCTGTATATCCCGAACAAGACGATGGGGATTGTAATGGCCAGTTCAGGGCGCGTTGTGACAACAAAAAGGCTATAGAAAACCAAAGCACCAGTTGCGGCCATTTCAGCAAAGCGGTTGACCAGCGATATTGAATAAGCACCCAGGACTTCCCGACCTGATATGCCACGGTCTTGTAACTCTTGTCGTCTTTTTACCGCAGCGAGGAAGAGAGCCAGGCAAAGTGTGGTAACAAACATCCATGCCGAAACTGGCACATGCAAAACTGTTGCACCTGCAAAAACACGAAGCACAAAACCAATTGCAATGGTGAAAATATCCAGAACAGGTTGGTGTTTGAGGTAAAAGCTATATCCAATGTTCAGAATGATATAGCCGAAGAGAACAAGCGTTGCCGCTGGCAAGAAGAAATAGCCAGCGATTAAAATGATATAGAGACAGACAAGTAAAATTAAAGCCTGTGGTATGGAGATCGCGCCAGATGCCAAGGGGCGCGTTTGCGATTTCTTAGGATGTTTTCGATCATTATCTATATCTTTAATATCATTAAGGACATAGACAGCAGATGATGCGATACAGAATAAAAAGGTTATGGTGAGCGTCTTGGTTATGGCATCAGGATCAGAAAATAATCCCGTAAATAATAGTGGTGCCAAGACAAAGCCATTTTTAATCCAGTGCTTTGGACGCATTAACTTAGCAATGCTTAATCCGATAAAGGGGTGACTTTTGCTTTGTTCTTGGGTCTTATTATTCATATCTATTTTTAACCGAAGTCCTTCATGAACCTTTTAGTGAGTTACAGTCTCTTTGCTATTGTTGCGACGATCGCGAATATAGCTTCTCAAGATTTATTTTTGAGAGCTTATTCCGGCCCTTTTGCTCTTGTCTTGTCTATAGGTGTTGGGACAGCTGTTGGTCTTGTTACTAAGTATTTGCTAGATAAAAGGTATATATTTCGTTACCGAACCAGTGGTATGGGGCACGAAAGCAAAGTTTTTATGCTTTATACGATGATGGGGGTTTTAACGACGGCTGTGTTTTGGGCGTTTGAATTTGGATTTCATTTTATCTTTGACGATAAAATGATGCGCTATCTCGGCGGTATAATTGGCCTTGGTATTGGATACTGGATTAAATACCAACTGGATAAGAAGTATGTATTCATCTCGAAGGAAGTAAAATGCTGATCAGTGGATGGGGTCAATACCCACGCGTTGAGGCAGACGTTTTAAGCCCTTCTACAGGGGACGGGATACAGCGCAGTCTAAGAGAGAATGACGCGAAACCCTGTATTGCTCGTGGGTTTGGACGAAGTTATGGCGACAGTTCTCTTTCTTCGACTATTGTTTCAACAAGATATCTAAATCATTTTCATTCTTTTGACGACGCGACGGGCGTCCTTAGTTGTGATGCGGGCGTTAGCCTGGATGAAATTCTTGGTGTTTTTGTACCCAAGGGGTGGTTTCCCATAGTCACACCCGGAACAAGGTTTGTGACTGTTGGTGGTGCAATTGCCAGTGATGTACATGGCAAGAACCATCATAATGTTGGTACTTTTTGCGATCATGTTTTGTCGTTTCGGATTTTGATTGCCAATGGCGATATTCTTAATTGTTCGCCGTCCGAAAACCGAGACTTGTTCTTGGCTAGTTGTGGGGGAATGGGTTTAACAGGTTTTATTCTCGACGCGACGTTCAAGTTACAAAAGATAGAGAGTAGCTTTATCGAAGAGACCACTTATAAAGCTGATAATCTAGAAGAATGTCTGGCGCTTTTCGATGAACACAACGCCGCGACATATTCAGTCGCCTGGATCGATTGTTTAAAACGCGGAAAAGAACTGGGACGATCTTTATTAATGCTGGGCAAACACAGTTCAGCAGGTGGGTATGTCGATTTGAAAAAAACAACGCCTTCCATTCCTTTTAATATGCCGATCTTTTGTCTGAACAGGTTCTCTGTGGGGGCTTTTAACCGTCTTTATTACGGGCGGGTGCGTGAAAAAATACAGAAACGTCGGGTTCACTATGGACCCTACTTTTATCCGTTGGATGGTATAGAAAACTGGACACGACTTTATGGTGCAAAGGGCTTTGTTCAATACCAGTTCGTGATCCCAAAGGACGCTGGCCTGGAGGGGATGACCAGTGTTCTGGATAAGATAGCTCAATCCGGGGCCGGGTCCTTTCTTTCTGTTCTGAAAGTCTTTGGCAAAGGGAATGATAGCTTTCTGTCCTTTCCTTTTGAAGGCTATACGCTGGCATTGGATTTTAAAGTCAGCAAACGGACATTTGAATTGTTGGATCAACTGGATGCAATCGTTCATGACTATGGGGGGAGAATCTATCTGACCAAAGATGCCCGTATGAGTGATCAGGTTTTCAAAAGGGGATATCCTGAGTGGGAAGAGTTTCAAGCTGTTAGAGAAAAGTATGGCGCAATTGGAACTTTTGCTTCTTTTCAGTCCAAGCGTTTGGGGCTGGATGTTTAAATACCAGTATATTGAGCATTAGGATATTGAGGCGTATATGAAAAAAGTAATGATAATTGGTGCGACATCAGCAATTGCCGAGGCAACAGCCAGGATTTTTGCCAAACGAGGTGATGCGCTTTTTTTATTCGCCCGGGATCAGGAAAGGCTTGCTGTTATCGCTAATGATCTCAAGATTCGTGGGGCGCGGGATGTTTACACGGGTCTATATGATGCACTAGAGCAGCAAGACATGGCGAATTTTGAAGGCGCGCTCAAGCAACTTGATGGAATAGATATTCTTTTGGTTGCCCATGGTGTTCTTCCAGATCAAAAGGTCTGTGAAGCTTCTGTTGACGATACGCTAAGGGCTTTTGATATCAACGGGACCAGTGTTCTTGCTATCCTGACATATTTTGCCAATATTTTTGAGGCGCAAAAAAAGGGTTCAATTGCTGTCATTTCTTCTGTCGCCGGGGATCGAGGGCGGCAATCCAATTATGTTTATGGTGCTGCAAAAGGGGCTGTTTCCATCTTTCTTCAGGGATTGCGGCACCGTCTTGTCAAATCTGGTGTGCAGGTTCTAACTGTTAAACCCGGGTTTGTTGATACACCTATGACAGCGGCTTTTGACAAAGGGGCGTTATGGGCGCAACCGGAACAGATTGCCAAGCTTGTGGTTAAGGCTTTGGATCAAAAGAAATCTGTTGTTTATACACCCGGGTTTTGGGGTGTCATTATGTTGATCATACGCTCTATTCCGGACTGGATATTTCATAAAACCCGCCTGTAGATTTTCTTAGGGTTTCGATTTATAGGCTTTAGGTTTTTACAGGAACGTCCTAAGCTCCGTTACTTTCTTTGTTGCAACTTTTAATTGTTGCTATTCATTCGGAGACATCGATGTTTTTTGTTCCCGGCAAACATAAAGATCATGGTTTGCCTTATAATCCTTTTAAGGCTTGTGTCCTGCCACGCCCGATCGCATGGCTTTCAACGCAGTCAATTTCGGGCGTCTGTAATCTCGCGCCTTTCAGCTTCTTCAATGCTTTTGCAGATGAGCCGCCAATTATTGGTGTGGGCATAGCCCCGGATAGCCGGGAAGAAGGTATAAAGGATACGCTTCGGAATATTGTCGAAACGAAAGAATTTGTTTTCAACCTTGTTTCGTGGGAACAGCGTACCGCAATGAATGAAAGCTCTAAACCTGCTTCTGCTGATGTTGATGAGTTTGAAGAGGCGGGACTTGAAAAACTTCCTTCACAGATAGTCAAACCACCCCGCGTAAAGGGTGCCCCGGTTCACTTTGAATGCAAGCTTTTCAAAACTGTCGACTTGCCGAAAGATGAGAGTGGAAAACACTATACGCTGGTTCTCGGCGAAGTGGTCGGAATGCACATCGACGAAGCCTATCTTACGGACGGTATGGTGGACGCGACAAAGATGAAGCCCTTGGCGCGTCTTGGGTATCAGGATTATTCAGTTGTAAACGAGGTCGTTCAATTGGTGCGGCCTTCTGCCTAAATCGGCGCCTGAAAATGAGGGTGATGCAAATGCGCGGCATAAAAAGTGTGCCCGCTTCATAACGAGAAAACAGGATCGGGGTGATGGCGTTTTTATTAGAGCAAGTTCAGCTAGATGCTTTTGATCTGTTGTACGTTTTGTTCTGTGGATCAATTGCCGGGCTTTGCCGTGGTTTTGCCGGATTTGGCCTTTCTGCGCTTGTGGTAACATCATTAACCCTGGTGCTTTTACCTGTTGAGGTCGTGCCGATTGCCCTGTTGCTTGAGATGATTTCCAGCTTGGTCATGGCCCGAATGACATGGACAGCGATACATTGGGGATTGTTGCGATGGCTTTGTGTTGGTGCAGCTATTGGTGTGCCGGCAGGTGTTTTTTTGTTGAAAGTAATGCCCGCAGATCCCCTGCGTATTGCTATTTCGTTGGGCGTCTTGATTGCGAGTATTCTGTTGTTTCTCGGGGCGCGATTTAGAGTTAAAGAAAGCAGCTCTAAAAACCTTTCCGTCGGTCTTGTTTCAGGTATAGCGAATGGTGCTGCGTCTTTGGGCGGATTGCCCGTTGCGATCTATATGATGGCTGCTGCGCTACCCGCCGAGGCGGTTCGGGCAACGCTGAATTTGTATTTTTTAATTCTGGATGCCTACGGCACAGGTACTTTGTTTTTCGCAGGGCTTCTGGATCAGGTCACAATTGCAAGGGCACTTCTACTTGTCGTTCCTGTCACTTTGGGAATTTATCTCGGCAATTATATTTTCCAGCGTAGCTCAGCAAATCATTATCGCTATGTGGTTCTGATCCTCCTGATGGTGTTATCCATCTCGGGCTTAGTCAAATCTTTCATCTGACTTGTTTAGAAAAAAGGAATTGAAAGAACCTAAAACTGGAAGAGCATTATTCCCAAGCAGGCAACCAAAGGACAGATCATCCAAAAGCCTGCCCCGAGATAGAGTTTCAGAGCAAGCTTTATGTCTTTCGCAGAAAGGTCACTAAGGCCACCGTCACCCATCCAGGGGTCATCGACAACATACCCCGGGTATTTTCGGGGGCCAGCAAGGGCGAAACCAAGCGCACCTGCAACAGCTGCTTCTTGCCAGCCAGCATTGGGAGAACGATGTTGACCTGCGTCCCGGAGCATTACCTTGAAGGCTCTGACCGCTGATGCTTTCGGAACCAAGAGGCCCGCAAGCACATATAACAATCCGGCCAGACGTGCGGGAACCAGATTAACAAGATCATCCAGACGCGCAGCGAATTTGCCAAAGGCTTCGTAGCGTTCGTTCTTGTGCCCGATCATACTGTCCAAAGTATTGATTGCCTTATAAGCACAAAGTCCGGGCAACCCAAAAAGAGCAAACCAGAAAACAGGGGCGACAACACCGTCAGAAAAATTTTCTGCCATGCTTTCGATTGCCGCCCGACAGATACCTGCTTCATCAAGACTTTCCGGATCTCGTCCAACCAGATGGCCGATGGCCTTTCTGCCTTCCCCTAAGCTTTGTGCAAGTGCGGTTGATACATTGTGAACCGCTGTCCCTAAACCCCGATAAGCAATAAGGCTGGAAGCGAGGATGGATTCGATGATCCAGCCATGAGATACTTGCCCCAGCGTTCGGGAGAGTATAAGACCGACAGCAACGGCCAGAACAATGATTCCGATAGAGAGTAAGGCCCCGAGAAGAATTCCGGTCATCCGGCTGTTCTTGGGATTATTCATTCGGTGTTCACTGATTTCTATGGCCTTCCCGATAATGACAACGGGGTGAGGAACATAGCGATATAGCCACGCAGGGTCACCGATTATGATATCTATGAAAATAGCAATAATCAGGATCAGGATTGGCAAAAAAAGTGGTTCTTGGACCAAATACGACATCAACATGACGCGAGAATGTTAGCAGTCTTGTTACAGGTCAAGTAGTCGTAGGCCATAATTTGATAAAAGTGTATCGCAGCAACGCCCCCCTGTTGCTAAAAAATGATGGATGAGGTGAGTATAATGATCGAAAACGGTCCTAAGATTGGTGTAATGGTTTGTGGACATGGCAGCCGTGATGAAGGCGCCGTCCGTGAATTTGAATCCGTTGCCCGGGGTATTCGTGAACGCTTGCCTCAGTACGAAGTTGATAGCGGTTTTCTGGAATTCGCAACGCCAATTATTCGTACGGGTCTGGATAACTTGCGTGAGTCTGGGCACGATCTGGTCTTGGCAATTCCCGGAATGCTTTTTGCTGCCGGTCATGCAAAAAATGATATTCCATCCGTGTTGCGTACATACGAAGCACAAAACCCGGGGATGAAAATTGAATACGGGCGCGAGCTTGGTATTGATACCAAGTTGATCAAGGCGGCGGCTGACCGGATTCAGGAAGCTGTTGATAGCGCCAATAAAGAAAACGGTGACGTGCCGATTAATGAAACCATGTTGATGGTTGTTGGCCGTGGAGCTTCTGATCCTGATGCGAATTCTAATGTCAGCAAGGTGATGCGCCTTCTGTGGGAAGGTTTTGGCTTTGGCTGGGGGGAAGTGTGCTATTCCGGCGTAACATTCCCGCTTGTTGAACCTGGCCTCGAGCATGCTGCTAAGCTCGGTTATAAGCGGGTTATTGTCTTCCCTTATTTCCTCTTCACCGGGATTCTTGTAAAGCGTATCTACAGCTACACTGATCTTGTTGCTGAGCGCCACCCAGAGATTGATTTCGTCAAGGCCCCCTATCTTTCTGACCATCCTCAGGTTCTGGATGCTTTTGCTGACCGTGTTCAGGAAATTCTGGACGGAACAAATGTGATGAACTGTAAGCTCTGTAAATACAGAGAACAGGTTCTGGGCTTTGAGGCCGAAATTGGCCTGCCGCAGGAAAGCCATCACCATCATGTAGAAGGGATCGGTACAGGTCCTGCAGAAGATCACGATCATGGCCATTCTCATGATCACTCACACGGGCATTCGCACGGTCACAGCCATGATCACAGTCACGGGCATAGCCATGGCCATTCGCATGGTCACGGACATGATCACGATCATCATCACCATCCATACCCGCATGCTGACCACCCGCTGGGGCCAGTGACCATGAAAAAAGAAGATGGTATTGCATAACATCCGGGGATAGGGCCAAGGTGATGACAGTCGAATATGATTACATTCGGGATCCGCAAGAGATCTATCGCGAGTCTTTTGCGCAGATCGAAGCTGCTGCCGACTTAAGTGCTCTTCCGGCTGATGTCGCGGATGTCGCTATACGAGTGATTCATGCTTGCGGCATGCCCGAGGTGGTCGAAGATCTCGCCTGGACTGATGATGTTGCTTTTAAAGGGCGGGCTGCACTAATCGCCGGGGCACCCATCATCGTTGACTGTCGAATGGCACGTGATGGTATTATTAAAAACCGTTTGCCAGCGAACAATGAAATCCTCTGCCCCTTGATTGACGAGCGTGTACCTGGCATTGCCAAGGAAATTGGTAATACCCGCTCCGCTGCGGCCGTAGAACTTTGGCGAGATCATCTCGAAGGCTCTGTTGTGGTGATAGGGAATGCACCAACGGCACTATTCCGTCTGCTTGAGATCCTACACGAAGGAGCCCCAAAACCAGCAGCCATCCTTGGGTTCCCAGTTGGTTTTGTTGGTGCAGCGGAATCAAAGGAAGCCTTGATTGCTGCTAAGATCGGCGTACCCTATATGACACTGAGAGGGCGGCGCGGGGGCAGTGCGATTGCTTCGGCGGCTCTAAACGCGGTGGCAAAGGATAATCGATGAGCGAGCAGGGCGCATGGCTGACCATTCTGGGCATTGGTGAAGAAGGGCTGGATAGTCTGACTCCCGTTGCCCGACGTTTGTTGGATCAGGCAAAGGTACTTGTGGGCGGAGAGCGTCATCTGGCAATGCTGGGAAACGACCAACGCGAGCAGATGGCCTGGACGTCACCTTTTTCATCGATGGTCGAAAAGGTCCTTGATCGCAGAGGTGAGGATATTTGTATTCTGGCGTCGGGTGACCCGATGTGCTTCGGTGTTGGGGCCACATTTTCCAAGCGTATTCCTGTTTCAGAAATGCTTGTTGTTCCCGGTATCTCATCCTATTCACTGGCCTGTTCCAGACTTGGCTGGGTGATGATGGATGTGGACATGTTAACGTTGCACGGGCGCCCTTTGAGCCTGTTACATCCCCATGTTCAGCCTGGGGCAAAGTTGCTTATGCTCAGTGAAAACGGAACAACGCCGGCCGAAGTCGCTTCGTTGCTGACAGATCGCGGTTTTGGCGATAGCAAGATTACTGTTTTGGAACATATGGGCGGAGAGAAAGAGCAAGTACTGGATGGCGTTGCCCACTGTTGGTCTTATCCAGCCTGTGCAGATCTTAACACGATTGCTGTTGAGTGTATTGCAACACACCGTGCCGAAATCTTGCCGACAGTTCCCGGGTTACCCGACGATGCCTTCGTGCATGACGGGCAGCTGACCAAAAAGATTGTGCGTTCAGCAACCCTGTCGGCTTTGATGCCGATGGCGGGGCAGGTTCTTTGGGATCTCGGCGCTGGTTGTGGTTCTATCTCTATTGAGTGGATGCGTGCGGCCCGGGGAACAAAGGCGGTTGCTGTCGAGCGCGATCAAGAACGTCTGTCAAGCATAGCTGCGAATGCTCAAGCTTTGGGAACGCCCTTTTTATCCATCAAAGAAGGCGAACTGCTTTCTGTCCTTGGCGAGTTGATGAAACAAGAGCAGCGCCCCGACGCCATTTTTGTGGGTGGAGGGGCCACGTCCGACGGGTTGTTTGATCTCTGTTGGCAAGCTTTAAAGCCTGGAGGTCGCTTTGTTGCAAACGTTGTGACGCTGGAAGGCGAAATGAAGCTCTTCGAATGGCATAAAAAAGTAGGGGGAGAGCTCAATCGTATTGCGGTTAGTCAGGCATCCCCCATTGGACCTTATCATGGCTGGCGGGCGGCGATGCCTGTAACCCAGTATGCAGTGACGAAAAAATATGACGGGTAAACTATATGGCGTCGGCATTGGCCCCGGCGATCCTGAACTTTTAACTTTGAAAGCCCTTCGCCTGATCCAGAAGACCAAGGTATTGGCTTATCCTGCACCGGATGTCGGGGATAGTCTGGCGCGGACAATCGTGGCGGAACATTTACCGGGCGGGCAAACGGAATACCCGATCCGCATACCAATGGTGACGGAACGTTTCCCGGCACAGGATGTCTATGATCAGGCTGCCAAAGATATTACCGAGTTTCTGGAAGCCGGGCAGGATGTTGTTGTGCTTTGCGAAGGTGATCCCTTTTTCTATGGCTCCTTTATGTATCTCTTTGGGCGCATGATGGAACGTTTCGAGGTCGAGGTCGTACCGGGTGTTTCGTCCCTTATGGCCTGTTCAGCAATGGTTGGCGCTCCTTTGGCTGCGCGGAATGACGTGATGACAATCATCCCCGGCCCGGTTGATGCCGATATTATGAAACAACGCCTGCGCAATGTGCAGGCAGCGGCGATCATCAAGGTTGGTCGCCATTTTGAAAAAATTCGCAGCATTCTTGAAGAACTGGATTTGGTTGATTGTGCCCGCTATGTGGAACGCGCAACAATGGAAAACCAGAAAGTAATGCCTTTAAGCGAAGTGGGGGATGCCAAGGCACCTTACTTCTCAATGATTTTGGTCCACAAACGTGGTGAGGCCTGGACACTGTAATGACGCAAAAATTTGATCACTCCCCTGCCTTTGTTGCCCTGACAGCAGAAGGCGCCAAACTTGCCGCTCAACTTCGTGATGCCTTTGGCGCTGGTGAAGTTCATGGCCGTACAGGCCGGGTTGAAGATGCAGATGTTGCCTTTGATGAAACTATTTCGCATCTTCAATCGCTTTTCCGCGAAGGGCGCGCCATTGTCGGTATCTGTGCCGCCGGTGTTTTGATTCGTGGTCTATCACCTCTCTTGGCTGATAAGCGCGCTGAACCACCTGTGATTGCTGTTGCTGAAAATGGCTCTGCGGTGGTTCCCTTACTTGGCGGTCATCACGGGGCAAACGATCTTGCCAAGGATCTTTCTGCCAAGTTGGATGTTTCTGCTTCTATTACCACAGCTTCTGATAATCGTTTCGGCATTGCCCTGGATAATCCGCCAATTGGCTGGAAACTTGGTAATCCGGGTGATTACAAAGCCTTTATCGCAGCTGTTCTTGCCGGGGCGAGTGTAAAGCTCAATGGGGACGCTGAATGGGTAAAAGCGGGGAGCCTTCCAATCTCTGACGACGGTGAGCTTGTTATCACGGTAACCGAGAAGGACCTCGCGGGTTCTGAGAAAGAGCTTATCCTGCACCCGGCAACACTCTCGCTTGGTGTTGGCTGTGAACGCAATGCAGAATCAGAAGAGCTTTCAAAACTTATCCATGAAACACTTAAGGCAGACGGGCTTTCCCCTAAAGCTGTTGCTGGTGTTTTTTCCATTGATGTGAAAGCTGATGAAACTGCTGTTCAGGCGCTAGCCGCTGAACTGGATGTTCCCGCACGCTTCTTCCCGGCTGAAGAACTAGAGAAGCAGACGCCGCGACTGGAAACACCATCCGACATTGTCTTTGCCGAGGTTGGCTGCCATGGGGTGTCCGAAGGATCTGCGCTGGCTGCTGTTGGCGATGAAGGCAAGCTTCTCGTTGCCAAGAACAAGTCCAAGCGCGCGACTTGCGCCATTGGGCAGGCAAAAGGAATTATTGATACCTCAACTCTTGGTCAGGCACGCGGCAAACTCTTTGTTGTTGGTTTGGGACCGGGGGATCAAAGCTGGCGTGCACCGGAAGTGGATCGTGTGGTGCGCGGTGTTACGGACTTGGTCGGGTATCATCTCTATCTTGATTTGCTGGGCCCCTTGGCCGAAGGCAAGGACCGTCACGGGTATGAGCTTGGCGAGGAAGAAATGCGGGTGCGCATTGCCCTGAATCTTGCTGCCGAAGGCCGTTCTGTCGCGTTGGTATGTTCTGGTGATCCCGGTATCTACGCGATGGCTGCCTTGACTTTTGAGCTGCTGGATCGTGGGGATCGTGCGGACTGGAACCGAGTTGATATTCAGGTGACGCCGGGTATTTCTGCATTGCAGGGGGCTTCTGCGCGTATCGGTGCGCCATTGGGACACGACTTCTGCACAATCTCTCTTTCTGATCTTTTGACCCCTTGGGAAGCCATTGAAAAACGCCTGAATGCCGCGGCACAGGGCGATTTTGTCATTGCCTTCTACAATCCTGTATCCAGACGTCGTACCAAACAGCTTGCGACAGCGGTTGAAATTCTTCTCAAGCATCGCCCGGCAGACACGCCTGTGATGCTGGGCCGCAATCTTGGTCGGGAAGGCGAGAGCATGACTGTTCTCCGCCTTGATGAACTGACACCGGATCAGGTGGATATGTTGACAGTTGTCCTTGTCGGGTCATCTACCTCGCGCAAGATTGAAAAATCTGATGGCTCATGCTGGGTATACACACCACGTGGCTATGAGAAGAAAGCCCATCTCTATGAAAACTTTGACGAGACGGGTGAAGTCAAAACGATCACAGAAGGATCAGCAGCATGACGGTTTATTTCATTGGCGCTGGTCCGGGTGCGCCGGATCTTATTACCATTCGGGGCCGTGATCTCATTGCCAAATGTCCTGTGTGTCTCTATGCCGGGTCGCTGGTTCCCGAAGGGGTGATCGCCTTTGCGCCAGAAGGCGCGTTGATCAAAGACACGGCCCCGATGAACCTTGATGAGATCATTGAGGATATCAACACAGCCCATAAAGACGGCAAGGATGTTGCCCGGGTGCATTCCGGTGATCCCTGCCTTTATGGCTCTGTTGCCGAGCAAATGCGCCGCCTTGATCAGTTGGGTATTGATTACGAAGTTGTGCCGGGCGTTTCAGCCTATGCGGCGGCTTCTGCGGTAATCCAGAAAGAGCTGACCCTACCGGAAGTCAGTCAGTCGATTATCCTGACCCGAACAGCGATGAAATCTTCGGCCATGCCCAATAACGAAGATCTGGATACCTTTGGCAAGTCCGGTGCGACCCTTGCGATCCATCTGTCCGTACGTAACCTGAAACACGTTCAGGAAACCCTGATCCCGCACTACGGCGAAGATTGCCCCGTGGTGATTGCCTATCGCGTGACCTGGCCGGATGAGTTGATTATTCGCTGTACCCTCAAAGACGTGCGCGAAAAAGCCCGTGAAGCCAAGATCACCCGCACAGCCCTGATCCTTGTCGGACACGTGCTGGCGGATGATAAAGACTTCATAGACAGCAAACTCTACGACCCGGACTTTGTGCACGTCCTGCGCCTTGGCAAGGACAAGAAAAAAGCAGCAGTTGTTGAACGCGAAGCCAATGTGCCGGGTGGGCTGGACTGACGAATTTTCAATTTCATTCGTCTGATAAATTAAAAGAGAGACTTTCGAGGCTCTCTTTTTTTGTCTTTCATTTTAGGAGGTTAGATTTTTTTTGAACTCTATTCAGGGTAGGAACGGCCTATTTCTCAACCGCAGTAGATCATTGCTGCTAAACAAACGTTGAGGCGATAGAGATGAAAAAATTTGTTCTAACAACAAGCCTTCTGGCTCTTACAGCAACGGCTCTGGATTCAACCGGGTTTGCAAACTCTCCACGAAGTAACTCGGATTATGTGAAAGATGTAACGTTGTCTATGGACGGCATTAATTTGAACATGATCGAACTTAAAAATATGTCCGGCTCAAAGCTGCTGAGCAAGGTCAATGTTCAACCTGTTAACTCGGTAATGAACATTCCCCTGAAGGGCTTTGTTCAGTGTAGCAAAAGCAAGAAGATCGATTTTGATAAGGGCAGAATGTATTTTGGTACAGCACAGCGACAGGGAAATAAAATTGTTCCAGTGAATGCGCTTTATGAAGATAGCTATCATCCGACTTTCAAAGTGTGGACGGGTGTTTTTGGTGGCTGGATAGCAGAGGCAGGAAATGCTGAGGCCTTTAAAGTACCGCTTGCCAATATCAAGAACGGTCATCCATCTGTGCGTGTCGATCCGGTTGAAGAGTTTAATAAAAAACTGGAAGAGCACGTAAATGGTGGTGGGGATGAACTTGATTTCCTCAAACAAGATCAGTTTTTTAGTGTCATGCGTCCGGTTTCACTTGCGGGATATTGTAATAAAGATGCCGATAGCAGGGGTGGTTATGTGACGGCATCAGTGCCAATTGGTATCAAGTTCAAAGGCGATCCGACTTTGGTGAAGTCTTCGCCTGCACAGGTGTCAAAAAATGATCTTGCTGCCCCCTTTGCTCTAACAGAAGCGAAGGTTGCTCCCCATGTAAAAAATTATCATGGTCAATGTCCTGCTGACCTTGGGTTTCGATTGACCTTTAAAGCACAAGGTAAAGGTACTGTTAAGTACCGTTTGGTGAGTGAGCTCGGGGCGAAAGGTCCGGTTAATAGTGTTCATTTTAATAATGATGGTCATAAAATCATAGACTTTACGCGCCATATCGGGGAGCCATCTGGCGGAAAAGTTAACAAACTTGCGATTAACAACTCCAAGCAGGATGGTGACTTGAATGGTTTTAAAAACGCACCCGGTGGCAAAAACTATGGTTCCTGGAAAGTTGAGGTTGTTGAGCCAGTAAGCAGTACATCAAAAGAGAGTTTTTACAGCTGGAAATGTAAGCCGCAATCGAAATTCAATTCGCCAACGACTTTGAAACAGGCGCCGCCCAAAGTTAAAATTGACAAAATCAAAGCGATCCCGGTCGAACCGGAACCAGATCCCAAACCGGTTATGAAGTTAAAGGTCAATACACCGCCTAACTAATGGCATAAGTTGACTGATATATTGCAGAGAGAGGCTTTTGCTTCTCTCTGTTTTTTTGTATGAAATACAAAGCCAGAAAAGGCTTCTTTCAGCTGCATCATCCCGCTTTCGTGCATTCCCAGATCGTTCGGTAACCTTGTGGTGAGTTCTGGGCAACAAATTCGGCAGAGGCCTTGCAGCTTTCGTAGGTTGCGTAGGTTTCTGATCCCCCAATAGTCATTTCCTGTTGCCCGTTTATCAACGATACGAGGAAAAATGTAATTTTAAACATGGGAACTATCCTTCCTATGTTTAATTACATTCAATCTTTATGCCAAAGTGATGGCAACTTTGGGGGCGTATTTTGATAATAAAGGTAGTTAATTGATCTCAACGGAGAGTTCATACCGTGATTTAATTGCAATCCATTCAGGGTCAGCGGCCATTTGCAGTATTGTTTCATTCAAAAATTGATGGACGTCAGGCAGATAGCCGTTAATGAGCAGATGTCGTTGAAATCGACTGTGCTTATGAGGACTGAAATATATATCTTGCTCAAGTTTTTCAGCCCTAACAAGATAACGGGCTGAACTTTCTTCCATAATTGCTATATCAATTCGTTTTCCAATAAGCATTTTTATAAGGTTGCGTTCGCGCGGTGCGTTTGTTCGTGTTAAGCGGCCTTTCTCAATTTCTCGATCTATATCTGAATATTGATGACCTAATACACCACCTAAAATTAGTGTTTCCAAATCTTTCATCTTTTTAATATCGATAGAATCACTTTTGCGCGAAAAATAGATATTGGCATCTGATAATAAGGAGGGGGTCCAGAGATAACGTGACCTGGATCCCATGCCAAACCATTCGGGAGAGACCCACGGAACAATCATATCCCTATTTGCCTTTAACAGGATGTCTAGGCGCTTCCTTGGAAGAACGCTTAACTTAAATTGAAACCTGTTATCGCCATATTTGTTTAGATAGCGCACGAGGTCATAGCTAAGTCCTTCTCCGTCCCTAATGATAAAGGGCGGAGTATTGTGATAACTATAAATATTGTACTCGGCAGCGGCAGTCGTTTTAAAAGGTAAAATAAAACTGAGCACATAAAAAATTAAGAAAACATACCGACAAAGAGCCGCGCGCGATACCCCATCAAGGGTTTGATGCATAGCAATCACCTGTGTATGTGATCAAATATTATATAACTATATCACATAGTTTTGGCGTGGCATAATTTTTCTATCTTAGGGTGTGCTGAGGGCGTCTTTAGAACTGCTTTCCGGGAACGTGATACATTGGATAGAGTGATAAACTAAAAGCTATGTTTGCTTTCTGTCAGATGATTGTGGAGCTCTTGCCAGATCGCTTTGACGCTGGGTAGTTCTGACGACATGATTTCTTTAACCTTATCAAGGCTTTCTTCAGAGAAATCTGCATTTCTGAGTTTATCAATATGAACCTTGATAAATTCACCGTTCTGGGCACAGGAAAACAATTCTGGACTTACGGCAATATGTCCGTCTTCGGCCATCAGTATCAAAGGGCCATTGACCTGTATTTCGTCTCCGTTTTGAAGAACAGCTTTAATTGTCATTTTGGTACTCAGGATTGACGAGTATTCGAGATAGGCGGGAATTCTATAAACTGGGTTATGAATATTTTATAAACATTTACTCATATTCAGCTTGAAAGAATAAAAACCATAAAGTGTAAATACTAAAAAGCAAGGCTTTGACTTTAGTGGATTGATTGTTTGCATAATTGTTGATGGAACCAGGTCCTAAATATCTTCCCAAAGCTTTGTTTGACCGGCTAGATAGATTGCATCGATTATTCGTTGGTTTTTGTATGAGTTTTCTAGGGAAAATATTTTTTTTATATCAGAGGGATCACCACTTAAAGCGGCCTGTGAGAAGGCTTCGATCTGCAACTTGTATTGATTTACACCGGGAAAACGGAATTTTTCGTTATGGGTGTGATTTGCGTTGTATAGCGTCACTGTATCTGCGTCATAAAGACCAGCGTTGAAGGGGGCAGATACTTGAATCCATCCCTTGTCCCCATGAAATGTGATTTCCTGCCTGTGGGCAAGCTGTGTTGCCACATACATCGTCATTTCAAAAGTGCCAAAGTCTGCGCAGCAGGAAGCATAAATGTCTGTAGCAAAATCCTTGTCGTACTTGACTCTTGAAGAAAGGGTGACAGGTTCCATTCCTGTTGCAAACCTTGTTGCAACGATTGGATAAACGCCAATATCGGGCAATGCGCCACCCCCGAGTTCGGGGATGTTTCGCATGTTACTGTCATCCTTGTTAAAGTAGGTAAAGGTCGCCTGTATATGTGAAAGAGAGCCGATTGAACCATCTTGGATTAGATCACGAACTTTATGCCATTGAGGATGGTAAATGATCATAAAAGCTTCTGAAACCAGAACACCGTTTTTATCGCGGGCCTGAATGATGTCTTCTATTTGAGATGCCTTTAATGAAATTGGCTTTTCACAGAGAACATGTTTCCCGGCATTCGCTGCTTTGATCGACCATTCTACATGATGTGAAGTCGGAAGGGGGATGTAGATCGCGTCTACAAGATCGCTTGCCAAGAGTTCTTCATATGATCCAAACGCATGGGGAATAGCAAAGCGTTCCGCAAGGGTACCTGCCTTTGATTTATCTCGGCTGGCGATGGCGGTGATCACAGTATTGTCAGCATTTAAAATTGCCGGAATAACGTGTTCTACAGCAATTTTGGCAGTTGAAAGAATTCCCCAGCGAAGCATAGTAAGTCTCTGATTTAGTTGTGATCTACCATAAGGATGACGTTTTCTGGAAAACAAGCAAGTATAAATGAAATAGGGTTAATTGAGCTTTTGGTCAAACCAATCTTGTTTTGCTAGATATAAGGGGGTAAAAGCTCAAAAAACAACTCTTAAAAAAAACTCCCAATATAGCTTTTTCTAAAGGGATCACTTCAATATGCGCTGGTGGAATAACCCTCACTCAGTTCGAGCCCCGCTTATCCTGACGATCGGTTTCGTATTGATGGTAGGTTTTTTGATTACAAATTTCCTCAGCTATCAAATTTCAAGAAACAGCTTACGTGAAGCTCTGATTAATAATGAACTCCCTCTGACGAGTAACAATATATATTCAGAAATCCAGCAGGATTTGTTACAGCCTGTCTTTGTGGCCTCTCTTATGGCGAATGATATCTTTGTTAAAGATTGGTTGATTGAGGGAGAGAAAGACGTTGATAAAATTGCCCGATATCTGGATGAAATCAGAACGAAATACGATCTTTTTACAAGTTTCTTGGTTTCTGAGAAAACTCGTAATTATTATCATTTCAAGGGGTTAACGCAGTCAGTCTCTGAAGATGATCAGAATGATACTTGGTTTTTTCGAATAAAAGATGGGGTGTCAGAATACGAACTAAATGTTGATTTGAACGAAGCTCAGAATAATACGACAACCATTTTTATTAATCATAAAATTTTTGATTATGATAATAATTTTCTTGCAGCCGTTGGCGTAGGGCTCAAGCTGGATACTGTGGCTGAAGTCGTGGGGTATTACGAAAAAGTTTATGGCCGGCATGTATATTTTGTCGATGATGCGGGGAAGATCCTGGTCAGATCTGAAGGGGCAACAATCGAAGAAGATAATATATATTTTGCTGATGGGATATCTGTCGTTGCCAAGGATATCATGGCGGCTGATAGCGGGTTCTTTGAGTATGAAAACGCTGGAGAAGCTATGTTGTTAAATACGCGCTTCATTCCACAGTTGGGATGGCATGTTATTGTGGAACAGGAAGAGGCTCTGGCTTTAAGCGCTATAAAGGATGGCCTTTTGACCAATTCACTGATTGGTGTAGCGGTTATTACGCTGACTCTGATTATTGTTTTCTATGCAACTAATGCTTTCCACTCTCGTCTGGAAATGATGCTGATTGAGGCCAAGATGGCCAGACGGCAACAAGAAGTGCAATCAAGTGAACTCGCAACGTTGGCTGAACAAGAAGCTGTTTTGAATGAGCAGCTTAAATATGAGGTCGGAATTAAAAATAAGTTCTTTTCCATTATTGCTCACGATTTAAGAAGTCCTTTTACGTCGCTTTTGGGTATGACCCAGATGATGTCTCAGATGGCGGATAAGGTGAGTAAAGAGAAGCTGGTTGACTATGCGCGTGATGTCAATGAGACGGGTAATCGGGTCTTTGATCTTCTGCAAAATCTGTTGGACTGGTCCCGCCTTCAAATGATGGAAAACACTCTGGAAAAGCAAGCCGTAGATCTTAGACAAGTTACACAGGAAAGTCTGGAAGTTCTCAATCCTATTGCAGAGGAAAAAGGGATCGCCCTTATAAATGAAGTAGAGAACATCGAGGTTTTTTGTGATCGCAATATGGTTTTGACTGTGTTGCGGAACTTGCTCGCCAATGCTCTGAAGTTCTCAGTGAAAGGGGATAGTATTTCTGTTTCTGCACAAAAAGTTGCCGATATGATTGAGGTTAAGGTCTCTGATCGTGGTGTTGGTATGTCTGAAGAGCAAGTGATGAGGATCTTTGCTTTGGATGAAAAGACATCGACAATTGGTACCGGCGGAGAACACGGGACTGGATTAGGTTTGCCTTTATGTAAGGACCTGCTCAATCGTAACAAAGGACAGATATGGGTAGAGAGTAGCTTGGGCAATGGATCAGATTTTTATTTCTCTTTACCGGCAGTACGTGGTCGAGATTAATAGAAAACGGAATTTGTATTGAGTGATCTTAACTCAAGTTATTCTTCCGGCTCGTAAAACTCTGTATCCAAATCATCAAGTTTTTCGGAAAAATATTTTCGCGCATCTGCGATGCCTTGATTGTATTGTGATGGACCAATTTTCTGTAACAGGAAATCGACGATCTCTGCAGCGCGAAATTCACTGATATCTTCGTCAAATTCCGAGTAGTGGAAGTTGATCAGGGCCTGGATAATGTCGGCTCTTCGTTCTTTTTCAAGTTTGATGCGCATGATCTCAATACTTTCTTTTTTTTGAACGGATTTAAAGCTGAGTTCAAGAGAGAGTGCCGAGCCATTCCAGGCAATCTTCTATTGTCGTTTTTACCTGTACAGGGGGTAAGGAGGGCCGCGCGATCATCAAGACAGGAATGTTGAGCTTTCGGGCCGCGATAATCTTTGCACTGGTTGCGGAACCACCAGAGTTTTTGCTGACAATCAAATCAATTTTGTTTTCTTTTATAAGCTGGGTTTCGTCGTGAATTGAAAAGGGGCCACGTTGCAAAATGATTTTCAGGTTAAATGCTTTTGTCTCTGTCGCAGGCGGTTCGATCATTCTTGCCACGAAGGTATGCTTTTTTAGTACGGTAAAACCGTTGAGCTCTTTTTGACCTGTTGTTAAAAATACAGTCAAAGAATTCTCCAGAGATCGCAAATAATCCTGTGCGGACTGCATATCAGGAACATCAATCCATCTGTCGCTCTCTTCTTTTTCCCAGGCCGGGCGTTGCAAAATAAGGTGAGGGATTTTAACTTTTTGACATGCTGCCCAGGCATGCTCGGTGATGGTCGCGGCAAAGGGGTGGGTCGCATCTATAACGATGTCGATGGTGTTTGTCTTTAGGTATTCTATAAGACCTTCTATGCCGCCGAAACCACCAAGCCTTTCGTTGCCGGATACTTTCTGACGGTCTGTGGTGACGCCAGCGCGTGATGTCGTCACATGATAGGCGGGATTTAGAGCGAGGCGATCTGCAAGTTGGTTGGCTTCGGTCGTGCCGCCCAGAATTAAAATGTGTCTCTGAGCCTTGTTATGGCTTGGTTGCTTTGTCGTTTTTCGGGTGAGTGTTGAGGTCATGTCGCAAATCCGGTTTTGGCCACAATGGTTCCGGGGCGATCAATGATAATGATCTCTACTTCTGTTTGATTCCTGGTACTATTTTTTTCAGAGCTTCCGCGCAGAATCTTCAGGGCTTCGGTTTGGGCAAGTTGAGCAATTTTTTCCGCCAGCGGAATTCCTTCGCCAAGGCAGCGAACAAGGATTTGGTTGGCGGTATTGGCGGTTTGTGCTTCTTGAATGATATCTTCGGGGGCGCCTATTTCACGTAATCTATCGGCGAGCCACGACATATCGACCTGACTGCGTCCGGAATGAAGATCCATATGTCCCATGGCAAGTTTCGTCAGCTTGCCAAAACCACCGCCAATGGTCAGTTTGGGGACAGGGTGATCGCGCAGGTACTTGAGCATCCCGCCGGCAAAATCGCCCATATCAAGCATATCTGTATCTTCAAGACCGTAGAGGTCCATAACAGCTTTTTCCGATGTTGAACCTGTACAGCCGGCAACGTGGGGGCGATTGGTGGCTATGGCAACGTCAATGCCGCGGTGTATGGAATGAATCCAGGATGAGCAGGAAAAGGGAATAACCACGCCAGTGGTCCCCAGAATGGACAGGCCGCCAAGAATGCCCAATCGCGGATTCCATGTTTTTTGAGCCAACTCCTGGCCGTCGGGAATAGATATTTCAATTTCCACATCACCGGGCAGATTATGTTTTTGGGCAATTTCTGTGATGACTTCGATCATCATTTTTCTGGGAACCGGATTGATCGCAGGTTCTCCCGCCGGAATGGGCAGGCCCGGCTTGGTCACCATGCCAACCCCTTCGCCAGCGTGAAAGACTATGCCGCTTCCAGGCACGCCATGTCGAACCCGAGAGATTATCGTGGCACGATGGGTGACATCCGGGTCGTCGCCCGCATCCTTTATAATTGCTGCCATGGCAGAGCAATCGTCTTTTTCTTCTCTGCTAAGGGCAAAAGCAGGTTGCTCTCCTTTGGGGAGAGTTATAGTAACAGGATCAGGAAATTGATTCGTCAAAAGAGCTGTATAGGCCGCTTTGGTTGCCGCAGTGGCACAGGCACCGGTGGTCCAGCCTCTTTTCAATTTTCCTTCGGGTTTTCGTGCCATGACAGTATAATACTAAATCGTTATTCTATAGATCGTTCGGCTTTGCTTCTGAAAGAGAAACAGAAAGTAACATCAGTTAACAAAGTATCTTAATAGTTTGGGTTATCTTCCCAAAGAGAGATATCTTCTAACTGAAGCTACACGAGAAGGACAGTGTGATAAATGGATAAACTGCCTCTAGACCTTCCAAATTTTGAACCCGGCTGGGTTTGGCTTGTTGGTGGCGGACCGGGTGATGCTGGCCTTTTGACACTTTATGGTTTGCATGCGCTGCGATCAGCTGATGTTCTGGTCTATGATGCGCTGGTTGGCGAAGATGTCCTGAAAATGGCCCGTGAAGACTGTGTTCTTGAATACGCAGGTAAGCGGGGTGGAAAGCCCTCTTCAAAACAGGCTGATATTTCTCAACGCCTTATTCAGTTGGCAAAAGAGGGAAAAAGAGTTCTTCGCCTGAAAGGCGGTGACCCTTTTGTATTCGGTAGAGGCGGCGAGGAAGCTTTGGCACTGGTGGAAGCCAATGTGCCTTTCCGAGTGGTTCCGGGTATTTCCAGTGGTATTGGTGGTCTGGCGTATGCCGGGATTCCTGTCACCCACCGGGATTGCAATTCGGCGGTGACCTTTCTGACCGGGCATAATGCCAGTGGTATTGTGCCGGATAACATTAACTGGGAAGGGCTTGCACAGGGTTCGCCCGTTATTGTGATCTATATGGCGATTAAACATCTGGGGGATATTGCGCAAAAATTAATGACCCATGGCCGTTCTGCGGATGAGCCTGTTGGCATTGTTAGCCGTGCATCAACACCCTCGCAGGAAGTACTGGAAACAAGTCTGGGATGCTGTGTGGATGATGTTGCCAAAAGTGGTATTGAGCCGCCTGCGCTTGTGGTGATTGGCGAGGTTGTGCGCTTGCGTTCCGGGCTTGACTGGATGGGGGCGATGAACGGTCGCGTTCTGACATCTGACCCGCTTAATTTATCAAAAAATGTTGATAAGGTTGCGAACGCTTGATTTCCCAAGATTGTGCCCAAAGTATCAAACAGCAGGACGCTTCTGTAAAAGCAGAGCCCCCTAAAGGACTGATTATTGCGGCACCTTCTTCGGGCAGTGGCAAGACCACGCTGACTTTGGCGCTGTTGCGTTATTTCAAAAACAACAACCTTCGTGTTAGCCCGGCCAAGGTTGGCCCGGATTATATTGACCCGGCCTATCACGCTGCCGCTGCCGGGCGTCCTTGTTTTAACCTAGACCCTTGGGCGATGAGAGATGAAAGTCTGTCCTCGATCATTACCCATAGCGGACAAGATGTTGATGTGATCCTGACCGAAGGCGTGATGGGGCTTTTTGATGGCGCGGCCGGTGGTGCCGGGTCAACCGCTGAACTGGCAAAAAAAACCGGGTGGCCGGTTATCCTCGTTATTGACGTTAAGGGGATGTCAGCTTCGGCGGCGGCTATTTTACATGGCTTTGCCTCTTTTGATCCAAAAGTGACCATTGGCGGTGTTATCTTCAACAGGGTTGGATCTCCGCGACATGCAGAGTTACTCAAAGAAGCCTGTACTCCCCTTGGGATCCCGGTTCTCGGATACCTGAAAAGGCAGGATGATCTGGTTTTGCCCAACAGGCATCTTGGTTTGGTGCAGGCAATTGAACATAGCGAACTTGATGTTTATCTCGACAAGGTGGCAGAGCAGGTTGGACGTGATGTTCATTGTGAAGATCTTTTGAAACAGGCGCGATTGTCTGTTCTTTCGCACAATGACATGCACAGTTTTGTGCCGCCGATAGGGCAAAGAATTGCGATTGCCCAAGATGTTGCATTTTCTTTTGTATATCCCGCGCTCTTAGAAGGCTGGAAGAACGCTGGGGCAGAGCTGAGTTTTTTTTCTCCCCTTGCAGATGAAAAACCCTGTGCCCAGGCTGATGCGATTTATTTGCCCGGCGGATACCCCGAACTGCACGTGGGGAAGTTGGGGCGTAATCTGGCCTTTTTAGGTGGCCTGCGTCAGGCTGCGCAGAATAACAAAACGATTTATGGAGAGTGTGGCGGATACATGGTTTTGGGAAAGGGTCTCGTTGATACCCGTGGGAACCATCATGAGCTTTCTGGATTACTACCCGTTGAGACGTCTTTTGCTGTTCGACAACGATCTTTGGGATACCGCGATGTTACAACACTCAATCACAGTTTCCTCGGTCGAAAAGGGTCAACTTTTAAAGCGCATGAATTCCACTACTCAACCGTTGTCGGGGATGAGAGTGACAACCCATTGTTTGATGTCAGGGATGCCGCGGGCCAGGAAAAAGGACAGGTGGGGTGTGTACGTGGATCTGTGATGGGATCTTATATCCATCTTATTGATCAATACTAAGTGAGAGCGCTTTAAGTTCTGATTAGAAAATAAAAACTGTGTTATTATGTTTCTGTTATTATATTTCTGGGGGGTGTGCTTAATCAAGGCCACAGGCTAGAGAGGAATGTTCTAAGTGCAAGTAAACAGAGAACGTATCCATAGTTCTGCTCAGTGTTTGCCTCCACCCCAAACCTACCCAATGATCAGAGGAACAGTTGGTCGATACCTTGCTCGTCCTTGGTTCGATGCTTTGGCTCTTCGGTTAATCGTTAAATATTTATTCCCTTTGACCCGCGTTTTACAGACGGCGATTACAAGTGAAGGGGATGCCAGCAGACTGATCAGTGATCTTGGCCTGAAACGGGTATCGCCCGATAGTTGTGACAAGGCCTTGACCGAAGTTTGTATCCGTCATCACGTTGCAATGTCAGCTTTTGAGAGATGGAAAATCGTCATGTTTGGCGATGGTCTGAGTATTGCCGGGCGTGTTTTTGCTGAAAGGCGTCGACAGGAAACACAACAAAGGTTGTTGGAAGCTTCTCTACTTTTTAAGGAAATTCGCAAAGAAGTTTCACCTGTTCGATGGCAACTGCCAACCCCAAAGGAGTTCTTTGGAATTTTTGGCGATTATCTGGATGATGTAGAAAGTTTCTATCATCCCCCCAAAAAGCTGCCAGCAGTTCGCTCGTCACACTCAATTCACGGTGTATATGGCCGTGAATATTGGTTGCATTATGATTCTGAATTTGGTGCTGAAAACTGGGTACGGTGTTATGAACCACTTACAGGGTTGAATCCGTCAGCTCCGACAATAATTTTCCTTCAAGGTCTGGGAGTTGAACAGGACTGTTTTCAGGATAGGGAAGATCCCGTTTGTGCGCTGACTGAATCTGGTTTTCGCGTTTTGCGTATACAACAACCCGGTCATGGTTTTCGAAAGACACCGGGTTTTTATGCCGGGGAACAGGTCTTCAGCGAAGGCCCCATGGGGCTGATCAGGCTCTACAGGCAGTGGATCTCAGATATTTCCGTGTTGATGAACTGGGTGCGCCAACAACGGGGTGGTCCTGTTGTTTTAGGTGGGGTGAGTTTAGGGGCATTAACAGCTCAACTTTATGCGTCTGTTGCCTGGAATTGGCGTAATGATTTGAAACCGGACTCGCTTCTTTTAATTGGTACGAGTGGAAATGTATTGGACGTATTGCTAAAAGGATGTTTGACCCAAGCTCTTGGGATCCCTCAAAAACTTTATGAATTGGGTTGGCGCGAGGCTGATTATCTTAAGTGTCTGCCCTTTGTACAGCCAACGGGGCATTCTGTTGTTCCACCGGAAAAGGTTATTTTTATGCTAGGGCAGGCAGACAAGCTAACGCCCTATAAAGGCGGGCTTGATCTTGCAAACCGTTGGCGGGTTCCCCCGGAAAATAGGTTTCTCAGAAGTGGCAAGGGACATTTTTCACTGTTAATTGATCTTGTTCGCGATCCGATTGTTTTAAGACGATTGTGTGAGGTGACGTCGTAGCTAACGGATTAATCAACTCAATGATTGTTGTTATAACGCATGCAATTATGGCACAGGTGATCTGTGAGGCCGGGCATTAACAAGATCATCGTTATCTGTTATGTTGCCCGAAATTTTTAGAAAAGTTGAATGTTTGAAGTACTGTCGAAATCCTGCTTAAGGTGAGAACAGTCGATAGGTACTGATCAATTCAGACTTGATTACCCTTGGGGATGGCCTTACATAGCCATCAGACAGGCTTTGGCGGTTGGCGTCATCGCAAGTTATACGAGATAAGCGAACTCATGAATTCTCTTGGTATAGATAAAGAACCTAAAGATACACGCGTTGTTGTTGCCATGTCCGGTGGTGTCGATAGCTCTGTTGTCGCGTGTATGCTGAAAGAAGAAGGTTATGACGTTATTGGCGTTACCCTTCAACTCTATGACCATGGAATTGCTTTGGAGAAAAGCGGTGCTTGCTGTGCCGGGCAGGATATTTATGATGCCCGTACAGTGGCGGATCGTTATGGGTTCCCGCACTATATTCTGGATTATGAATCACGCTTTAAACAGGACGTGATGGAAGATTTCGCTGATAGCTATATGCGCGGTGAAACCCCGATTCCCTGTGTGCGTTGTAACCAGAAAGTCAAATTCAAAGACATGCTGGCGATGGCCAAGGACCTTGGCGCAGATGTGATGGCAACAGGCCATTATGTACAGCGCATTGATGGTCCAAATGGTCCGGAACTGCACCGGGCTTTTGACGATACAAAAGACCAGACCTATTTCCTGTTCACAACAACCGAAGATCAACTTGATTTCCTCCGGTTCCCCCTCGGCGGTTTGCCAAAAACGGAAACCCGCAAGATTGCTGAACGAATGGGGCTATCCGTTGCCGATAAGCCGGATAGTCAGGATATCTGCTTTGTGCCGGACGGGTCCTATGCTCGTGTGGTCGAACGTCTGCGTCCTGGTGCCTTGGACAAGGGTGATATTGTGCACCTTGATGGCACAGTTCTGGGTCAGCATGACGGTATTATTAACTATACGGTTGGGCAGCGTCGTGGCATCGGCGTTGGTGGAACCAGTGATCCTATCTATGTTATTCGCCTCGATGCAGAGAAAAAGCAGGTTATTGTCGGCCCGAAAGAAGCGCTTTCCCGTGATGTTGTTCTTGTGAATGAGCTAAACTGGTTGGCAGAGCCTTTGAATGATCGTGGTCGCGAAGTCACTGTTAAGCTTCGGTCTGCATCGAAACCAACCCCGGCCACAGTGTACCCCGAAGGGCAGGGATTGGGCATGGGTGGTGCCCGTGTCGTCTTGCATGATCCGCTGTATGGTATTTCACCGGGGCAGGCCGCTGTTTTTTATGATGGCGACCGTGTGTTGGGCGGCGGCTGGATTGTCTCTACGGAAAAGCAAGCCTTGAATGAAGAAGCACAGGGTGCCGCTTAGATTGTTGAGCCAATAGGCTCATTTCTTTCTGGAAATCCAATTTTGTTCCTGTTACGTTCTGTGGAGTGTTTCTTTCTTCATTTCACAGAAATAGCAGCGCATGGTCTCTCAGATAAGCAATTCCCAAGCCCGAAGACTGTTTATGGAGCGACAGGGTTTATGCGATAACCCTGCTTCGAAACAGAGTAAATCCGCATTGCTGGACTTGATAGAACGCATGGGTTTTGTGCAGATCGACAGTATCAATACTGTCGAGCGCGCGCATCACATGATCCTCTTTTCCCGAAACCAGACCTATCAGAAAAAGCATTTTGACCAGCTTTTGGAAAAAGACCGTTCGCTGTTTGAAAACTGGACGCATGATGCATCGGTTATCCCGACGCTCTTTTACCCCTATTGGAAATACCGTTTTGGACGCACAGAAGCTTATTTGCTGGAACGGTGGCGCAAGTGGCGTCGGGAAGGCTTTGAAGAAAGTTTTCGGGCCGTTCTGGACCATATTCGTGTGAATGGCCCCACCCGTTCCCGGGATATGACAAAACCTGATAAAGGGCCAAATACGGGGGATACAAAAAAGAAAAATCAGGGCTGGTGGGATTGGCATCCTTCCAAGACTGCGTTGGAATTTTTGTGGCGTACCGGGGCTTTGTCTGTTGATCGGCGCGACGGCTTTCAGAAGGTTTATGACGTAACGGACAGAATTATTCCATCAGAAGTCCTTTCCCAAGATATCGACCATGAGAGCTTTATCGACTGGTCGTGCCGGTCCGCGATGGAGAAACTCGGTTTTGCGACGCCGGGGGAACTCGCTGCTTTTTGGGATGGCATTAAACCTGCCGAAGCCAAGATCTGGTGCGAAGACAGACTAGACAAGGAGCTTGCCGAGGTTGAAGTGTTATCTGCTGATGGCAGCAAGCCCCGTAAAGTCTATGCTTTTGAGGGCATTACAAGTCAGTTGGATAGCTTGCCGACTGCCCCGAAGCGTGTCCGGGTGCTTAGCCCTTTTGATCCCTTGATCCGGGATAGAAAGCGGACCGAACGTCTCTTTGATTTTTACTACCGTATTGAGGTCTTTGTCCCAGAAGCAAAGCGACAGTATGGATACTATGTCTTCCCTTTGCTTGAAGGGGAAAATCTTATTGGCCGGATTGATATGAAACGACAGGGAACAGAGCTGTTTGTCAAAGGTTTGTGGTTTGAGCCCAAAGTGCGGGCCAGCAAAGGACGCTTGAGTGCCCTAACATCCGAACTGGATCGGATCAGGCGTTTTGTTGGCTGTGAAAGTCTGACCTTTGCAGATGATTATCTGAAGTCAGGTTAACTCTATCATCTTACTTCTAGCTTAGAGGAAAAAGGCCTTAATAAATCCACTCGGCAAGCTTCGGGTTTATTTCAATGGCGTCGTTAAAAAGCCAGACCATACGGTCACAAAACCACATCTTTCCGATGATCATGGCAAAACCAAAAAACATGGTTGGCCAGAACAGGTTCAGGTAGGCCGTGATAATGCCGCCAAAAAATCCAAACCCGGCCAGGATGCCCAAGGCGCGTGTTTGGGATCTGTGCATATCAAGAAGTTCATCCAGCCCGTCGAAGGGAATTTCCTTGAGCCAGATGCGTTCACCAAAGGTGACCTGCGAAGCCCAGAAGTCAGTGTGACGGGGTTTGGGGAAAATGCGAGGGTTGAGATACATCCAGAAGGCAAAGAGGCATAAAAGAAAACCCGCGACAGTCCAGCCCCATGCTGCGTGAGACCATATTGCCGGAAATATGAGCCATCCTGTGGTTACACGGGTCCAGCCAGACCAAGGATTGGAATGGTGTTCCCAGGTATTTTGCGACATTTTGAAGATGTTTCGCATGATATCACTTTGCTACGATTTTTCTTTCGCCCAAGAAGGTGTGTGGAAGAGGTTAGTAATCTGGAAAGACTGATACAAGCTAATATTACAGCTCTTTACATTCGTTGTCTGTGGGACTTTGTATAGATTGTAGGTTAGGGCAGAGGGGTGAATTTTCAAAAAAAATAAAAAGCGCATCACTCCGCTATTGACAGTTTTGTGTCATGGCATTATCACCCCTCTTACAGCGCGGATGGTTGACGAATCAGTTAATCAAAACGGCACTGTCAAAGCCTTATGGCGGAGTAGCTCAGCTGGTTAGAGCAGCGGAATCATAATCCGCGTGTCGGGGGTTCAAGTCCCTCCTCCGCTACCAATTCAAAAAAGCCCTGGTAAACACCAGGGCTTTTTTGTTTTTACTCAAATTTTAAAAACTTAAAACTGGTTAAACCAGTTTTTGTGACGCATTATCTGTCTTCTTTCAAAATGTACCTTTGGTTTCAGATTGCATCGGAATCATAATCCGCGTGTCGGGGGCAAGTCCCTCCTCCGATACCGTTGATTCCTTGAAATCATCCCCTAAAAAAACCTCTGGTACTTGGATTGTGGCATTGTCCATTAGGTGTGACATCCAGTAGATGTGGGCAGAGGCGGCATCTTCTTTCTTGTTCAGCGTTTACGCGGTTTCCACAAACTGCTGGATTTCGGGGTTCTCATGTTGAGCAAGCCAATCTTGTAAAACGCTGCGGTGAAGAGCTTCCAATGTGGGACTTACACGGGCTGTCTCTTTAACAAGATGGGGTAAACCACACATCGAATGGATCCGGCCAATATGGCCAATGAACCATCGACGCAGGCCCCTTTCAGTTACTTCCCCGTGAAACTGCATCGCCAGATGCGGACCATACGAGAAAGCCTGAACCTTGTAAGAGGGGGTTGATGCCAATAGCGTTGCTCCTTCAGGAAGCTTGAAAGTATCGCCATGACAATGAAAAACTTCGCGGTTTTGGGTCGCATAGTGATTGATAGGTGAATGTCGACCAGCTTGTGTCAGTGTCAGTGGGGACCAACCGAATTCAAACGAATCTCCTACATAGACCGTTGACCCAAGAGCCTGAGCTAGCAACTGCGCACCAAAGCAGATTCCAAGCACAGGTTTGCCAGCCTCTACGCGCTCTGCGACGGCTTTCAGCTCTTCTTGTATGAAGGGGAAGTTTTCTGTTTCATAAACACCGCAAGGGGCACCGAGTACCACTAAAATATCTGGTTCCAGTGCATCTATTGGATCTTTGTCATACCAAGCATCATGGTAAGCGACTTTATAACCTGCATTGCGGAACTCTATATCGAAGCCATCAAGGTCCTCATAAGATACATGTCTAATTACGAGTACAGATTTCATACCATTATCTCCTTTTATGGTATGATATAATACCTTTTATTGGAAGTGGCAACCTTTAGTATTTTATCGGGGGAGGAGACCGCCGAGGAATGAGGTGGTACCAGAGACATGTAGTCCCATAGCCTGTCGTGCGCCAACGGCGTCGCCCTTTGCAATTCTTGCGACAATATCGGCATGTTGCTGGTTGGAATTCAAAAGCGCTTCCTTGCTGGGGGGGAGGAGATTCAGGAGTTCATCTAGTTCTGATTGTGTGTCGATGCACATTTGAACAAGTTCGGAATTTCCGGTTAATTCCCCCAAAAGAATGTGGAACTGGATGTCACTGGCGCGAAAAGCGGTGAAGTCACCAACGAGTTCGGTCATCTCTCCTACCTTTTCACGAAGAGCACGAATGCCAGTGTCATCAATGCGTGTGCAAACGAGCTCGCAGACGCCTGTTTCTATAATAAAACGCTTATCCAGAAAGTGTTTAACCTGTACTTCATCCCACTCTGGCGAATCCAGAGAAGTTTCTAATGACCACTGGGGTGGTTTTTCTGCAACGAATGTTCCCCCGCCGCGTCCGCGTTTCACTGTTAGAAAACCGCCCTCTACAAGTACCTGAATAGCGGATCTGACCGTGGTACGGCTTATGCCCATCATTTCTGAAAGCTCTCGTTCAGGAGGGAGTTGTTCACCAGGGGACACCAGACCGAGTTTTATCGACTTTCCAAGTCGCCCTACAGTTTCTTCAAAGAGATTTGCTGCCCCGGGCGTTCGTTTGACGAGTATGGTCTGTGCGAAAGATTCCTTTCGGCTGGCTTCCTCAGGTTTGTGTTTATTCATCTATGAACTCCTGACGCACATTTCAGCTTGACGGGTTATTTAAGGTATGTTTTTATACCTTTTAGTAGACCATATAACATTCGTAAACCTTATAATATTTCGCGAGGAGGGCAAATGCAACTCGAGGAACTGGAAGGTCTGGTTAAGGCCAATGAAATAGAAACTGTGATCGTTGCAACACCTGATATGCAAGGCCGCCTTGTCGCGAAACGTATGACCGCTCGGCATTTTATCGAGGCAGGGAAGAACGGTGTCGGAACTTGTTCAGTTGTTCTGACCTGGGGGCACGACCATTCGCTGGATGAAGGGTATGAACTCTCTAGTTGGGAGAACGGATATCCGAATATGCTGGTGCGCCCGGATATGTCGACCCTTACACTTTACCCGTGGTTTGAAAAAACAGCATTTGTCATGGGGGATGTTATTGATGCAGATGGTACAGAGGTCAATGTTGGACCACGAACATTGCTCAAGAGTATGAATGAACGTCTTCATGGATTGGGCCTAAAGGCAAATTTCGTTTCTGAACTGGAGTTTTACATTCTGAAAGAAACGCCGGACAGCGTCTTTGAAAAAGGGTTCGTAAACCTTAAGGGAAAACATCAGACATTACATCCAGAGACATTAATGCGTACGTCGGAAGACGAGCATTACCTTGGCCCCTTGAGGACTCACCTTGAAGCCGCGGGTGTTGCTGTCGAGATGTTCAAGGCAGAATATTCAGCCAGTCAGGTTGAAGTCATATTAAAATACGCAGAGGCTATCAAGGCAGCAGATGACCATATGCTTCTTAAATATGCTGCAAAAGAAATCGCACTGCAACAGGGGCTTGTTGCGTCGTTTATGGCCAAACTTGATCACACGCTTGGGGGCAGTTCCTGTCATATACATATGTCACTGGAAGATGAGGCCGGGAAATCGGCATTTTCATCGGGTTCGGACGGTAGTGAATCGTCTGATATCATGCGACATTTTTTAGCTGGGATGACACATTTTGTACGTGATGTGTTCCTGTTTTTTGCGCCGAACACAAATTCATACAAAAGGTTGCGTCCAGGAACCTTTGCACCAGATACCGTCACTTGGGGGGAAGATAATCGAACGGTCGCTTTTCGTTTGGTTGGCAGCGGCAATGCCAGACGGATCGAAAACCGTATCCCGGGTGCCGATGTTAATCCCTACCTCGCTTATTCAGCAATGCTCGCGGCGGGCATCAAGGGGATTGAAGACAGGCTGGAGCCACTTGGGGATCCTGTTGTTGGTAATGCTTACGAAGGGGCGGATGCTCCCCGCTTACCACAAACACTGGACGAGGCGGTGGAAGCATTCACGAACTCGTCTTTTGTCAGGAAAATGTTTGGAGAAACATTTCAGCAACACTATGCCAATTATGGGCGCCAGACTGTTCTGGCGGCACGTACAGCTGTGACAGATTACGAACGGCGTATGCTGTTACTTGATATCTAGCCAATAACAACAAGGAGAAATATCGTGTCAAATGTGACAGAACAATCCCATTTGCCCAAAGACCCCAAACAGTGGGTTAAAGATTTGGAAGCCATATGGAAAGCACATGATGGGGACGCGGCTTCAAAGGGATATACAGATGATGCTGTACTTCATTGGGGGGCGAATCAGGTGCAGTCTGGTGACGCTTTACGGGAAAGACCAGGGAAGTGGTTTTCGTTCGCGACTGATTTACAGATAGACAAAAAGTACATTGCTCATACGAACGATTGCATTGTTACAACCTGGGACAGCAAATACACCGACCCCGATACCGGGAAAACTGTTTTCGAACGTGGGATAGAGTATTTCTATTTTCGCGAAGGTCTGGTCTGTGAACAACACGCCTGGCAATCCAGCTGGAATGCAGGTGATGACGTCGATGAAACGCAGTTTAGCACTGCTTGAACAACGGAATTTATAAGATGACGAATGACACAAGTTTCCTTCCGTCGAATATTGAGCTGCGTGATCTGGCCGAGGAGGTTGGTGGCATCCTGCAAAGCTTGTTTCATGCAGTTCGCCCGATGCCCGGCGGGGTGGATCTACTCCCTCTTGTGCCATCCGTTGGAGAAGGTGCCGGGGCTTTGCCAAAGCTTTGGCACCTTATTCTTGAAAATGCCACAAGGCTGGATTCTCCACTGATGTCAGGGCACATGGATACGGCGCCTCATCCTTATGCAGTTTTGACACAAACGATTGTTTCGGCTCTTAATCAGAACATGTTGTTCCGAGAGCTTTCGCCCTTCGCAAGTAATATTGAAGAAAGCCTGATCGAATTGTTCCTTGATCGACTTAATCTGGGGAGCGATTGGGGGGGGACATGGGCAAGTGGCGGATCTATCGCCAATCTAACAGCTCTCTTTTGCGCTGTTGGAGGTTATGATGGGGGTGTTGAACGAACCAATGTACATATGCTGTTACCTGAGTCCGGACATGCCTCGCTAAAGAAAGCGGCTGCAATTTTAGGAATTCCAAAAAGCCAGATATCTTTGATCAAATGCAATGATGCCGGGGCAATTGATATTGATGCCCTTGATCAATCGCTAAGTGGTAAAGCCGGTTCTGCACACTGTGTTGTTACGAGTGTGTTGGGGACAACTATCCACGGGTCTGTGGATGATATTTCTGGGATTTCCAGCCTTTGTCAGAAGTACGGTGCATGGCATCATGTTGATGCCATTTATGGTGGGGCGCTGATGTTTTCTAAATCACATCGGAAACTTTTGGCTGGTCTTAGCGGGGCCAATTCGGTTGTTGTCGGTCCACAAAAATGGATGTATGTCCCACGGGTTTCTGCCGCCGTACTTATTTCCGGAAAAGATGATTTCGACAGGAAGCTGGGTGTGAGCATGCCCTATTCGATTTCAGGTGAGACCCACAGAGGTTTCTGGGGGCTTCAAGGTAGCAGGCCGGCTGATGCCGTGGTTTTGTGGACTTTGTTACAAGCGCTGGGAACAGATGTCATTGGCCAACAGATTGATGCATCCATCGCTCTGACGCAGAATTTTTACAAGTGCTTGCTGGATTGTAAGACAGTAGCTCCGGCGCATGTTCCTGACCTTAATCTTCAGGTCATTCGTCCGGGTGGCAAGCTGGATGCAATTGAGATTCAGAAAAACCTGACGCGAGAGGGTGGTCTTTGGACAAGCGTTTCGCAATGGCGTGACCAGATGTATCTTCGAACTGTACTTTTATCCCCCAAATTGAATGAGAAACATGTTTCAGATTTTGCAGTCTCTCTTGAAGAGGCGGCATCATGAATACTGATTTTAAGCTTATTTCTCCTGTCGATGGTTCTGAGTTCAAGTGCATTGCATATTTGACCGATGAAGATGCGGCAGAAACGATAATAAAAGCGCAATCGGTACAAGGGGCATGGCAGGCAACACCGTTACGGGACAGGGTAATCATCTGTGAACGGTTTATTGATGAACTGCTTCGTAAGTCGGATGAAATTGCATCAGAACTTACTTGGCAAATGGGGCGGCCGGTTTCTTTCTCAGGAAAAGAATTGCTGGGGCTAGAGGAACGCGCTCGTTATATGGTGTCTAAGGCGCAAAAGGGATTGCATCCTCTTGAGATCGAGAGTGAGAATTCAACCCGTTATATTGATCGGGTTCCACACGGCGTGTGTCTGGTTATAGCTCCCTGGAACTATCCATTCCTTACCGCGATAAATACAATTGTACCGGCACTTTTGGCGGGGAATACTGTAATTTTAAAACCTGCGGGTCAAACCGCGCTTTGTGGTGAGCGCATTCACCAGGCCTTGCGGGCGGCCGGATTGCCAGAAGGCGTTTTTCAGTCGGTTTTGGCTACTCATCATCAAGTGGCTCAATGGATCACGCAAATGTCGGTCAATTTTATTGCGTTCACTGGGTCAGTAAGGGGGGGCAAGGCTATTGAAACGACAGCGGCAGGAAAATTTTTGCCAGTCACACTGGAGCTGGGGGGGAAAGATCCGGCGTATGTAAGAGCAGATGCCGATCTGGACCATACCGTTGCTTCTTTGGTTGATGGTGCATTCTTTAATAGTGGCCAAAGTTGTTGTTCAATTGAACGGATCTATGTTGCGCGAAGTCTGTTTGATAAATTTGTCACCAGATTTAAGGATGAGACACGCAAAACACAAATTCTGGGGAACCCGTTCAAGAGTGAAACTACACTGGGACCTGTTGTTTCAGCGTCGGCAGCAGATGGTATTCGCAAGCAAATTGCAGAAGCGATTTCTGCAGGCGCAGAAATTGTTACAGGGATAAATGAACCAGATAACTCTTCGCTCTACCTACCAGCAACGACATTGATAACTGTGAATCACCATATGCCGGTGATGACAGAGGAAACTTTTGGCCCTGTTGTCGGCATTATGCCAGTGGATAGCGACGAAGAAGCCGTGCGTGCTATGAATGACAGCCAGTTTGGCCTGTCTGCTTCAATTTGGTCAACGGACAAAACGGTATCAGCTGAGCTGGCTCGGGCTGTGCAAGCCGGAACGGTGTTTGTTAACCGTTGTGATTATCTGGATCCTGCATTGGCCTGGGTTGGTGTAAAGAATTCTGGTCGGGGCTGTTCTTTGTCCGAGCTGGGGTTTCATCAAGTGACACGCCCAAAATCCTACTCAATTAATTAGGGCCGGTCCTTTGTCCCCCCCCCTTGAGGACCCCCTCAGGGATGGGAAACCTTGGGGAGGGCGTATTTGCGCCATCCCCTTTTTTTTTGCCTCCTTGAAAGAACCATTTTGTGAAAGCAATAAAACTGCAGTTTTTCCTGTCACGAATAATTTAACAAACTTAAAACTGGTCAAACCAATTTTTGTAACGCATTATCTGTCTTCTTTCAAAATGGACTCTTGGGGGGCGAATTAACTCTTTGGGTTCGAAAATACAGGCGGGATAGAGAAATGGCGTTGGGGATTGGTTTTATTGGTTTGGGCATTATGGGGAACCGTATGCTGACTAATATGTCTGTGCATGGTGAATTTAATTTGGCTGCTGCCTGGGACCCCAGTGATGTTGCGCGGTCCGATGCTCGGATAAACTATCCGGCTTTGGAAGTCGTTGGAACTGTCGAAGAAGTCATCAAGCACCCGCATGTTGATGTGGTATATATTGCCAGCCCTCCAGCGTCCCACCGTGAGTATGCCTTGGCTGCTGCGGCGGCAGAAAAAGCAGTCTTTTGTGAGAAACCATTGGGAATCGACGTTGAGCAATCACAGGAAATGGTTGCGGCCTTTAAGGAAAAAGCTGTTTTAAATGCCGTTAATTATCCGCTTGCCAATTCTCAGGCCGCTGACCTGATGAAAGTTGAGATTGATGCTGGTAAGCTGGGCAAGATCAACTCTGTCGATATTCGTCTTCATTTTGCCCCTTGGCCTCGGGACTGGCAACAGGATGCGACCTGGTTGTCACAGCGCGCAGAAGGCGGTTTTGTGCGCGAAGTGGGATCACATTTCATTTACCTGACCGAACGTCTTTTGGGTACTGCCGAGCTTTTGAATACCTGCGCGATTTATCCGGAAGATGATGTTTCCTGCGAGACAAATGTACAGGCCCAGCTTGCTTGCGATAATATCCCTGTTTCTTTTCACGCTAGCGCGGGCGGTGTTGGTCCCGATGTTGTTGAGTTTACGGTTTGGGGAGAGAAAAAGTCCTATCGCCTGACCATGTGGGATCAGCTCTATTCAACGACAGGTGACACCTGGGTGCGGGAACTGTCCGAGATCGAAGATGCGCGGCAACATGGTTACATGCGCGGGCTGGATAATCTTATCGCTTGGTACGAGGGCAAAGACTGTTCAATTGCAAGTTTTGCCGATGCCTTGTCTGTGCAGGAAAAGGTTGAAGCAATTCTGTCCGGTGACTTCTAAGCAAGAAAAGTCACTTGGCTTAACGCTTTCTAATACCTTGTTTGATCGTTCGTCGTGTAAGTTTTGACACTTCTCTCTTCACGCCTTGGGTAAAAATTAACCTAAGTTTCAGACAGAGCGAAGCTGGCAAATGTTTTCGTTAAGGCGTGACGAGGGGTATGGATGAAATCAGACGTTGGTCTGTCTTCGATAATGCGTCCCTGATCAATCAATATGAGCTTATCCGCCAATCGCCAGAGTGTTCGAAGATCATGGGAAATGATCATCAAGCCGAAATTATAAAGCTGCTGCAGGTTGCTCAATAGCGATATAATGTTTTTTTGTGTCACAAGATCCAGTGCGGAAAAAGGTTCATCCAAAATCAGAAATTCGGGTTGGGCAGCGATAGCCCGTGCCAGGGCGATGCGTTGACATTGACCGCCGGACAAGGCGTGAGGCCGCTTTTGCATAAGAGAAGGGGTGAGACCAACCTTATGTAGCAGGTCTTGCGCTTTTTCATACCGTAGTGTTTTTGTCGTTCCTTTTTGTGTTTCCATGGCTTCTTCGACAGAGCGAACAGCGGATAAAAACGGACTAAGCGCCATATGGGGATCTTGCCACATATATTGGATCTTGTGCCCGGTTTTACCGAACCTGGGCTGAAATATCGTGCCATCTATTTTCAGGCAGGGCTGGTTAACTTGATGGATGCCAACCATTGCCTTGGCCAGGGTGGATTTTCCGCAACCGGATCGGCCCAATAATCCTGTTACCTGACCACGTTCCAGTGTGAACGAGATATCGTGCAAGATTTTATCGCTGCCAAGTGACAGGGACAGATTATCGACCTGAAAACTCATTTAGGCGACCCCCATGGCATCAATAATTTCCCGGGTGGTTTCAGCGCGGTCGCGATAGGTGAGCTCGTCCCTTGTACAACGATCAACGATCTTGCCATTTTGCATGACCAAAAGATCAGGACAGACACGTTTGACAATTCTGATGTCATGACTGATGAACAGGCAGGCGGATTGGGTTTCTTCCAGCATGATTTCCATTGCATCAAGAACGTCCCGTTCCGTTAAAACATCCAACCCCGTTGTGGGTTCGTCAGCGATCAAAAATCGTGGTTTCAATAAAAGAGCCATCGCCATTAAAACACGCTGTTTCATGCCACCACTGAGGTGGTGCGGATACTGTTCCAGACATCGTATCGGCAATTGCATACGGTCAAAGGCGTATTCAATAACATCTGACGTCGCGGCTTGATCCTGATCGATAACCGTTGATATCTCCATCATCTGTTGCTTGATGGTCAGGGCAGGATGAAGTGCGCTTCCCGGGCTTTGAAAAATACAGAAAATGCCTTGGCCCCGGACGCGACGTTTTTCTGTCCCGGAAAGAGTATAGATATCCTGTCCTTGTAGAATAGCTCGCCCTTGTTTCCTGAAAAGTGGTGGACGCAGTATGTCCATGATAGCGTGACTTGTAACTGACTTTCCACAGCCAGACCGTCCGATAAGACCAAGGTGTTGTCCTTGTGCCAGAGAAAAACTGACATCATCAATAATCGGCTTGCGATCTGTTCCCTGTTGACAGATTGTTAAATGCTCCAGCTTGAAAAGAGGTGTCTTTACCATCGGAAAGGGCTCCTGTTATCAAGCTTGTGCCTTATTCCTTCACCGAGCAGGTTAAATCCCATCACGGCGAGACTTATTAACAGGCCGGGGGCAAGCAGCAGACCCGGACGCTCAGTGAAAAAGGGGCGTGCTTCGTTTAACATCGCCCCCCATTCAGCTTCGGGCGGTTGTGCTCCAATTCCCAAAAAACTGAGAGATGAAAGCACGAGCAGGATCGATGCCATTTCCAAACTCATCACAACAAACAAAGGAGGTAATATTTGAGGGAGAATATGTCTTGTGACCAGCTTAACCGGACCTATGCCACATTGACGCGATGCCAGTACAAAATCTTTCGATAGAGCATCTGTTGTCAGGGTGTGAACCAGACGGGCAAGGCTGGGCCACCAGGCCAGCGCGACGCCGATGATGGCTGAGTTAAGCGATGCCCCCAAAAATCCGATAATGACCAATGAAAAAATGATCATGGGAAAGGCGAGGAAAATATCGGTTATTCTCATGAGCAGGTGGTTCACCCAGCCGCCGAACATCGCGGATATAAGCCCGATTGGTAAAGCGATAAGAAGGATACTTACGGCGGTCATTACTGCGGCCCCAAGGGAAAGCAGTGTCCCGGACATCAAACGCGAGAGCACGTCGCGACCGAGATGATCAGTGCCTAAGGGATAGGTCCAGCTCATCCCCTCGAGCCGACGGACAAGATCCATTTTGTTGGGATCATGCGGGGCCAGATTTTCCCCGAAGAAGGCGACCAGTAGCAAACATCCAATCAGGATAATACCCGTATTTAAGCCAAGAGGGGTGGCACGCAATGACAAGAGTTTCATTCGATAGCCCCCTGAGGACTGCTCTGTTCCCTGAAATGTGGGGTCAGCCAATAGTTCAGGAGATCGGCAATGAAATTACTGGTAAAAAAAATCAAGCCCATGAAAAGCAAATAAGCCTGTAAAACAGCAAAATCGCGTTCGAAGACAGCCTGTAGAGCCATTTGCCCAAGCCCGGGCAAGTTGAAAATATTTTCAACAATAACGGATCCGCCCAGCAATGCGCCAAAGGTTACAGCCCAGTTGGTCACCAAAGGTGGCAGGATAGATTTCATAATGTGACGGTGCAGGATAAGGGCAGGATTAAGACCCTTGGCGATTGCCAAACGGATATAATCTTCGCTCATAACAGCTAAAATTCTATCTCTCATCAAGCGTCCCATTGTTGCTGCACTGCCGAGAGAAAGTGTTAAAATAGGCAAGATCAAGTCATACCATGCCCCTGATCCCAAAAGGGAAATCCATTCAAGGCTCAGGGCGAAAATAAATAACAGGAGGAGAGCGAGCCAAAAGGAGGGAATGGAAACCATAAATATGGAAAAGAGCTGAACGAAACTTCCCAGAACTTTTGACCGGGTTAACGCGGCAGTAATCCCGAACAAGGCCGAGAGTAAAATCGACAGCGCGAGGGATAAAGCTGCCAGTGTGAGGGTCAGGGGAAGGTGTGTTTTAAACTCTTCGATTACGGAGCGCCCGGAAGCAATAGACTGTCCCATATCCAGATGAAGAAGCCGTATTAACCAGTCGAGATAACGTTTGAAAATCGGCTGATCCAAGCCGTATTCCTGACGCAGGGCAGCCACTTGATCCGGCGTGAAAATAACGCCAAGACGTCGCAATTCCATCTCGACAGGATCGCCGGGGGTCAAGGCGACCATGAAGAAACCCAACATGGACATACCAAGCAGAGTTGGAATTGCCGTGGCCATACGTTTTAGAATGAAGCTTCTCAAGTGGCGTACTCCTCTCGCTCAAGATTTTTGCGTAATCTCAAGCTGTGATCCGCAGGCCAACACATCAGCCTGCGGAACTCACAAGCCAAACTATTTGACTGTTACGCGACCATAATCAATCCAGTCAGCGTGCTCAAACATGGGAATTTCCATGCCGGGACGTGACAGGTTGAAATTAGGCACCATGAGAATTGGAATAGCGGCCAGCTCATCTTGGACAATCGATCTGTGTGCTTGGCGAACATAGTCGATGATTTCTTCACGACTTTGCGCCGCCCGGGCTTTTTCCAACAAAGCATCTACTGTTTTTCCTGGGGCGGTATATTGATACCCCCAAGGTGTTTTTGAATGGAACAGGTTGTAGAGCAGATAGGTTGGGTCTGTATTGTTGTTGGACGCAAATTCCATATAGAGGTCAGCTTCACCAGTTGCGAGATAGGTATCGTCATACACGCCGGAATCATCCACCTGTACCAGATCAATATCGATGCCGATGGAACGGAACATCTGTTCCAGCAATTCTGGCATCGGGCGAACGGAAGAGACATTTGGATAGGCCGCAACCAGTCTGAGTTTAAGTGGGCGGCCATCTTTTGCGCGCATACCATTTTCACCCAAGACCCAGCCAGCTTCATCCAGAAGAGCACCTGCTTTGTCGGGATCGTACGCAAAGCCGTCAACGTGATCATCTCCCAGATCAAACATCCAGTTTGGCAATATGCCCTTGGCAACTTCACCGCGACCATCGAACAGGATCTCTGCCAATTGCGGACGGTTAATCGCATAGGCAATTGCTTCTCTGACCCGCTTGTCCTGCATCGTGTCAAAAGGGGCTTTGCCGTGCATGTTTGCGAGCAGGGCAACGTAACGGATAGGTCGAGATTGATGAACAACAATTGAACCGTCTTTAGGCAGGGCCAACATCATCTGCGGGGTAACTTCGGCAATGACATCGACCTCATTGTTTTTTAGGGCGAGAAGACGCACCTGATCATCAGCGATAAAGCGATAGGAAATTTTCTCAATTGCTGGCTTTTCACCCCAGTAATCATCATTTCGTTTTAACGTGATGGATTGCTTCGGTTGGTAATCTTCCAACAGGTATGGGCCTGTGCCAATGGGATTTTTACTGCGATCCCCGGTAGTTGAGAAGAGCGAGGCGCCGCGGTGGGTCATATTTTCGATGACCAGTGCGGAACCGATTTCAGATTTGAATGTAAAGCTATAGGGGCCTGTCTGCTCAAAGCTTGTCTGGTCAATCTGAAGGAAATCGGATTTTCCCTGATCATAGAGCTTTAACGCCGCAATTGCGGCTTCGGCATTAAAGTCTGATCCATCGTGGAACTTGATGCCTTCACGGACATTGATTGAATAAACCCCGTTTTTGTAATCCCAGTCTTTAAAAAGAACACCCTGAGGTTTGAAGTTTGCGTCCGGCTTGACCGCAGTCTCTACAATTTGTGCAGAGGGGCGGCGGGTTGTGAAAGAGAACTTTTTGGCATCAACGCTGTAACGGTCTTTTTTGACGGCGATACGAAGATGTGTTGATTCTTCTGCGATTGCTGAAGGTGAGAGTGGCAATAAGCAACAGGCAATTGCGATACTCCCTGCACGTAACGTGTGGGTAAATGCTGACATGATCTTGTCCTTGAATTTTGAGAAATAGTGCGGTGTTAACTCAAAATAGAAGGAGGATCCCGGGGGCGGTAGGATGTCAGAAGAGGAGAACAACGATGACAAATATCATCTTGAGGCAACAGACGTACCTTAAGTTCCTGTGATGGAACGGGTAAATCCGTCGTGTGGTATGCTGTTGCTTTTATTGCACTAATTGCAAAGCTACAGACTGAATTTTGCTGTTGTTTTGGGTCCGGTTTGATTGGTTGACCGTTTTCATCAACCACAATGGTTTTCATGCCTTGTGCGGTACAGATGACAATTTCAATACCATCTGAACCGTTGGCGGTCATGAGACCAGGCGGCACAAAAAGCTGCAGCAGCGCGAAGTATAGCGCAAACAACCCTCTTTTTGCCGAAATCAATCTCACAACTTTAAACCCTTGATCCTGTAATTGTCGCTAAGCTATGCCAGCAGTTTTAAGAATGCAACGTGCTATATTGTCCAAGTGTATTTCTTCGGCATTCATGAGCTGCATAATATAATTTATCTCCAAGCCTGGTATTGGCAATGAGATAGATCAGGTCAAAGTTAGGTTGAAGACCGATAATCCTGTTGCCTGCTTTAGAGTGAATGGGTATTGAGTGTTGAAACTCGGGTTTTGCTGTCATAGATCAGCTCGGGGTTACTGCAGAATTGCTGTCTTTTGAGTTCAGGGAAGACGGATTGGCAACTTATTGGGATTAGATGAATGTCTGATTATACTTTTTACGTTGGTCATTTAAGATTTATTGCCAATCGGACCGGACGGGTGAATGAAGAGGTCTCCAGAATGATGGATATTCTGGAGGATATCGCGAACCAAATTGAGACAAAGTCGGCTTTTAAACTAAAGGCACAGGATCTGCGGTTGGGCTCTCGCGCTTTGGCCGGTGTTGCCGGGTTTCTTCAAAAGCAAATCTTGCCGGAAGTTGTCGCCGCACAAAATGAGGCCGGTGAAAAGCAGGTGCGATGGGTCATTGATACCTCGATGGCTTTTACATCAAAGATTCTGATGCATGCTGAAATCACCAGTGACAAAGACGACCTTGAACTGGATCTTCCAAAAGCTCCTTGATAAATTTGGCGCACAAATTCACTCAACTAGAGTTTTTTTAAGGGGATTATCCTGTTGGTGATTTTGCCGTGTGTTTTCTTTGTGAAGCAGACGCTATTGGGCATTCATAGGCTTGTCTTATTCATTGCATTTTGTGTTAATCTGCCTGATACGAGCTAAGAAAGTGATAGGCGAACAGATTTATGAGTCGAATTGTTTCAGGCAAGTTAAAGAGTATTTTGTCTGGTATATTCCTTTGTGTTTTTTTGTTCCCTTCTTTTGCTAATACGCAAGATCTGATTATTGATCATTGGGTTTGGGCTGGCCAAACACTGGATGATAAAAATCACCAAGAACAAAAGTTCCTAGAGAACTGTCAAATATTCAAGATAACTTGTCGTGCGGGGGAAGTCAGAGTTCTTGTGCGATCCTGGGGGCATCAAACAAGCCATAAGTCGATCCCCCATCAAAGCCCTCGATATTTTCAGGATACCGAGAAACTGATTTTGACATATCGTATGGAAAATCGAATTAATGTCAGAGAAATATCAGCTTTTATCAACCGCGATATTAATATTTGGAAGCGGGCAGGCCGGCACATTATTGGGATAGAAATAGATTATGACAGCCCCAGTTCCAAACTCGACGTTTACCGAGCTTGGTTAATTGACCTAAAAAAGAAAATTCCCGCGGATATATCAGTTCGAATAACAGGGTTACCAACCTGGTTTGAAGATAACCGAAGCGATGCCAAGAAGTTGGCGGCGGTTGTGTCGGAAGTTTCCTTGATGTTTTATCGACAAAAACAGACGCCGATTACAGATCATCTTCTTGATGCCATAAAAAAAGTAAATAACATCAGATATGGATTTCTCTGTAACGATGATAGATGGCATCGTCTTTTAAAGGAGCAAAAAAAGTATGGGACGTTTCGCATGGCAATATTCATTACTGCTGAGTGTCATGTTAATCGCGAGCCTGCTCCCTCGTGATCTTGAAGCGGGGGGCGGTCCCCCTTGCCAGCAGCCCATAGCATCGCGGTATTGTTCATCAACCCAGCTTGATATGCTTGTTCCCCAGGAAGGTCGTGCAAAGGTCTTTTTGGAACAGTTAATTCGTGCTTATCAACCCGAACTACTTGATTACTTTGATCCATTTGAAGTGGCCCCTGTGATAATTGATCAGGTGAAAGATTTCCATCAAACTTATGAGATCGGTGATTTAGTAGAACAAGAGCTAGGCACTTTTGTTCGAAATGAGCACGAGGAAATTTTTCGAAAGGGAGAGTACCTTACCCAGACTCATTGTTATGGCAGCGGGGATTTTTCAAATCTTAATAGCTATTATGATGGTTTGAAAATGAGCAACCTTGAACCAGATAAAGTTCGCTATCTGGCCATGCTACGTCTTGCTCTTGTACAAAACTGCCTTTTTAATCTAGATGACTATATGAAATCATCCGTGATGGTTAAGGAACTCATGGATAAAGAACAAAGTGCCTACAAGAACTGGTTCCAGTATATCGAAGCTGCAGCTTTGTATCACGATGGTTTTTTTCCTGAGGCTGCCGATCGTTTTTCTGTGATTGCATTGGCCGAAGAAACACAGGGCAGGAAGAAGGGCTGGTTGATTGAAACTGCGCGTTATATGGAAATATTAGCGTTGTTTCACAATGGTAGAGAAGGACAGGAAGAGGTTTTCTTGCCAGCTATTTTCAATAGTTTTACCGAAGCCTTCTTGATGGATTATCCCCAATCAGAATATCGACGTCACGTGATGGATATGGAGACTGGAATTTGGCTGCATTACGGAGATCGTGATCGTTATTACACTGAGCTTTTAAGAAGCGTTTCGTTAGACGAGTTGGTGACAAGCGATATTGATTCTGTGGATCAGCTTGATCGTTTAGCGATAAATGCCTTGCTGGCCAATATTGGTGATATTGCCACCCGCCCCCTTAAACATCGTGACGGGATTACTCTGTTGGCGGCTATTTTGTCTAAGCCCGAAGACGTGGAAAGCCTCTGTTTGCAAACGACAGATGTTGTTTCGGCAAAGTATGAAGAAGTTTCTCGATATAGTGTAATGGTTTGTGAATATTTGCTCGAGGGAGAGAAACCTGCGGGGGATAAATATAAAGGCACGCCGTTGTATAGCCACGCTTTGGCGTTTGAAGCTATGGTTAATCTGGAGCAAGGAGAGTTTAACAAGACGTCTATGCTCGTTAGCAGTCTTCTTGCTGAGAACGTCACCTCGCTTGAGGATATTTTTGCTTTGCGAACCAAACAGCTTGAAGCGCGGCTAAAGAATAATGCGGCGCTCGCTTTTATTTTAGAAGATAGCATCACTGATGCTTCTACTGAAAACGGGCATTTTTCTGAACTCAGAATTTTAGATACTGTTCTTTATGAACAGGTATCTCGATATTTTTTAAGTACTAATGATTTTATTTCTGCTTTTTCGGGAACAGATAGTCCCTTGTTAAAGTTTGCGCTGATCCGTCCACATCTGGATGAAGCAATGATTCAGGAAGACTGGCGCGGGGCAGTATTGCTGTCCCAAGAACTGAACTGGCAAAAGGTTTTACAGGCAAGTGCATTGCAGAAATCAAGCAAATTACGTGAAGAGATAGAGCTCTATGTCGAACTTCAAAACAGCTTAACATCACTTGCTTCTGGGAAAGCCACAGAAGAGATCCGCGCCAAGGCACTGTCAGATGTCGCGTATTTTCTTTATGAAAATCATATCGCGCCGCGTTGTAGTTATGCCCGTACCAGATTGGTAGAGAGTTATCTGGATGGTTGTAAACGGCATTATATACATTTAACCGCAGAAGATGTCTGGGCTGAAAATACAGCGGAAGATCAACCACGAGCGCCAATTGAGATGTTTGAAGAGGCTCTGGAGCTTTATGGAAATAATGAGGGAACAACCGCTGCACGAGCCCGGCTGCTGCGGATTATGCTGTTCTGTGCCAAGGGCGCAAATAACGTCAGTTATTGTTTGCGTTGGAAAGATATCCCCAAGAAGCAATTTCATAGCTGGTTTGAGACACTGGCTCTGAAGTATCCAAAATCAGAGCAAGTTAAATACTGGTATTACGATTTGCCGTTTTACACAGGTGTTTATATCAACAGAGACGGACAGGAACTGGATCAGGAATATTGGTACGAAGAAGATGCCTATCTTGGGTATCTGGATGGTGGCCCTTACGGCTTGAGCATCCATTGACCTAGGCTATTAATTCAGATCATTAATCCTGAATAGGCATCTTCTTTGTAACGATTGTTACTAACGATGGTTACCCCTAAAGCAGAGGTTTCTGTTTCATGCTATCGGGAATTTCAACGTCAAGTCGCGAGAGGACAGTCGGGGCTATTGCAAGTTGATCCAGTACCTGATCTTTTGCTGGAACTTCTGCTGCGCCAAAGTAGTAAAAGGGAACATTGCGCATGATTTCCTCGTTACCACCGTGATGACCATCTGCATTCATGCCATGGTCGGCCGTAACGAAAACATCGTATCCGGCCTCTCGCCAGATTGGTATCGTCCGAGCCAGTGCATTGTCTATGTGCCAGGTCTGAATACGATATTGTGCAGAGTCCGCAGTGTATTTGTGACCAAGGCTGTCAACTGATGAACTGTGCAACAGAACATAATCCGGTGTGTGGCGACGGATGAGGCGTGTCGCCTGTGCGCAGAGATCAATTTCCGCAGGGGCACAGATGTTTGCCGCTGAATAACCTTCCATGGAATAAAAGCGTCCGTACTGGATGGCCTTTGTTTCATCTTCGACTTCCACATGCTCAACAGGATCATAAGGCCCGTTATAGAGGGTGTGGAAGTAGGAATGGGCGACAGCTGCGGTGCTATGTCCGGCCTGGTGTAGTTGATCAAAGATATTTGGAACGTTTGAGCGTCTCAGCGCTTCGTTGCCACTGACACCATGATCAAGAGGTGACAAGCCGGTGTGGATGGTTTCATACATTGCGGCTGAAATGGTTGGTAACGCTGTGCGCATTTTCCAGCGATGGGCACGGCCCAATTCAACCATTCCTTCCAGATAGCCACATTGAGAGAGCGCGGTGTCATAACCAACACCGTCCATGATGACGAGAATTACTTTATTTGACATATTTTCTTACTCTGTTTGATATCTCGCCATTATGCCTTAGCGCAAAAGCGGTCAACAACGCGCTGAAGGATCGGTGCGTAGTATTCATAGGGCGGTGTTTTGACTGAGGGGTCTTTACCTTCGTCATCCCAATAACGAACCTGAATAATTTCCTTCAGATGTGGGTTTTTTTCCAGCTCTTTCATCTCTGCGTCGCTCATTGGCCCGCCCTGAAGGTTCAGGGTATGGATGGAGGCATCTGACAGGCGTGAAAAATAAGCTTCGTCTTTTGCACAGAGGTATCTTTTTGCGGCGACATGTTGACGAACACATTCCGTGATCACCGGGGGAAAGAACTTTTCCAAGACAGCGGCACCGGCTTCGTCGTGATGATTGTTAATGCCTTTTTCGAGGGCATCATCAGGAAATTCGTTGGTATAGTGTCCAATGTCATGAAGTAACGCAGCAGCTATCAGGGCATCGTCTGCCCCTGCTTTTTCCGCCAGCTGTGCACCCTGAAGCATATGTTCGGACATTGTTACATCTTCGCCAAGGTAGGAGTCAGCGCCACGACGATGGAAGATATCACCGATGAAATCGACAATGTTTTCTTTGCTCAGTGTTTGGAATTTATCTGCACTCATTGGGCTGCCTCCTGCATTTTTGCTTTGACTTTGATGGATGCAAGGGTTGATAGCAGGCCATCTTTATCCGCATAGCATCCCTGAAGCCATCGTGTTCCTGCGCCTGAGAAGCCTTTTCGCGCATGCATCACACGGGTGTTGTCTACGATGAAAAGGTCTCCAGGTTTCATCATAAAGCTGACTTCCATTTCAGGGCGCTCAATGATTTCTGCATACTTGCGATAGGCAGTGTAGAACGCATCCATTTGGTCAAAGGGAATATCCGTAAATGGAGCAGAAGAACGGTTGTTGAAGCGAATGGAAAGCATTTCCCCGTCCGGGCCAAGCTCAATCGTCGGGCGTTTTGATTGCAGCTTTACATCATCACTTCCCGCGTATTCAAAGCGCACGGGAAAGCTGGCGAGAAGCTCAAAGCTTTCTGGTGATTCCCGGCGCAGAACTTCGGCAGCCTTGAAGCCATCAACAACAATGGAGTCTCCACCATCTGCAGAATTTTCCATACAAGAGAGAAGTTGAAGCGTCGGGACCGGATCGCGATAAGGATTGTCTGTATGCGCCTGTAATCCCAATCCTGTATAGGCGAGGTTCACCGGATTGACTTCTGATCTGACTTCAAAGAAACGTCCGTAGTTGGTTTCTCTTACATAGCCAAAAAGCTCTGCGACATCGCAAAGGGAGCCACTCTCGAGAGGCAGATCGGTCATAATGGCAAAACCATAGGCTTCTACATCTTCCAGCCAGTTGCCAAACTCAGATCCTTTTTGCCGGGCTGTCGCATAATCAACAGTTGGAATCCCGGCTGTATTAGAGAGGCTGGAATCCCATGTTTTTACGCGCGCACTGACCCATCCCTTATCTGTGGAATGAGTTTTGTCGTAGGCATGTTCCATTAACCAGTGACTAGGGAAGACAACGGTTTTATTCTCGGGTTGAAACGTTATTTCAAGAGAACCTTCAGCATCTATTTCCGCATTTGAAATATAGGTGTTTGCTGGCAGATCCAGAATGGTGATCAGCCTTTGACCGTTTCCTTCTGATCGCGTTGCGGCATCCAGTGCATTATCCCTGAGCCAAAGGGCATGAAAACGGGCAGAGGTGCCGTCCTGCCAGCTTACTTGCAATACCTTGCCATCATTTAGAATGGCTGCAGTGTCCAGTTTCATTTTATCTCTCCAAGACAGAATTTTTATAATTGACTGGATTAGTCCAGTTATAAGAAATAAAAACAATCAATATAATATATGGCTATGACCTAACTATTTTTATGGCTATGGAGTAACCTATTGGCATCATTACCTCCTTTGGACTGGTTACGAACTTTTGAAACGTCGGCCCGTCATGAAAACTTCACAGAAGCGGGGTTGGAACTCGGTCTGACTCAGGCTGCGGTAAGCCAACAGATCAGAAAGCTTGAAGCCCATCTTGGTGTAACCCTGTTTCATCGTCTGGCACGTGGCGTTGAATTAACGGCAGAGGGGGATGCCTATCTGCCATCCGTTCGATCCTCGCTTCATGCGCTGGCAAGATCGACAGAAGATCTGTTCGGCAAGAAGGGGGCGAAAGTTATAACGATCGCGTGTCCTGCATCCATTGCGTCTTTGTGGCTGGTGCCTCGGTTATCCTGGATCAGAGAAGCGCGTCCCAATGTTACCCTTTCCATTGCATCTATTCATCGCCCTGCGGATTATGAAGCAATAAATGCGGATATTGAGATCAGGTTTGGCACAGGAAACTGGGAAGGAAAGATTGCAACACACCTTTTCTCTGAGGTGTTGTCCCCGATCTGTGCGCCGCACCTGTTGCAAGGTATTGATAAGAATATGTGGCAAAATTTGCCATGTATTCGTTTGGCCGGACGCCGGAGTGGCTGGTCAGAATGGGCGATCGAAGCAAAGATCTCTCCCCCTCGGAAAACGGCCATTCGTTTTGATAGTTTTATTACGGCATTGGACGCAGCAAAGGCAGGTGTCGGTGTGTTGCTGGCCTCACTCCCCTTAAGTGAGGGAGCTTTGTCCCGTGGCGATGTGGTTCGTCTGTCGCCCATAGAACTCGCGATGCCCAGTGGAAACTGGCTTGTCAGAAAGGAAGCAGGGCAGATGCGGGCGGATATTGAAGAAGTCTGTCGCCTGATTTCACATGCGGTTCCCCTGAACTCTAAGTTATTCGGATAAAGCTGCTCATGCCGGTCTTTTGGTGTTCGATAATGTGGCAGTGAAGAAGCCAGTCACCCGGATTGTCAGCGACAAAGGCGACATCCATTCGTTCATCAGGCAAGACAAGGGCGGTATCGGTGACAAAGGGATCAATCTGTCGTTTATTGGAATTAAGCAGAGTGAAGGAAAGTCCATGCAGGTGAATCGGATGTGTATGGGGCGTTCTGTTTCTAAAGCTGAAGACGTAGCTCTTGCCCAGCTTTAGTTCGGCGAGTGGTGCCATTGGATCTGGGGAAACACCCAGCCATGCCTTGCGATTGATAGCCCAGAAGGAAAAACCGATTGTACCGCAAAATCCGTTTTTCGGGGCTGATTCTGCAGTTGCCGTAAATTCAAAAGGAATGTGCTCGGCATTTTTGAGGTCGGGAACGGGTACAGGGTTACGTGGCAGAGGTCTGAGATCGCGTATGTCACGTTTCAAGGATGCCCCCTGTGAGCGTAACGTCGCAACCGTCCAAGCTTTTGAGGACGATGCGTTGATAAGCTTGACCTCTTTACCTTCTTCGTCTGGCATTCTAAGCGCGATATCAATGCGCTGACCTGGACCAACCGCTTGATGATTCAGCGGAAAGTGTTTTGGTACGGGGTAACCATCAAGGGCTATGACAGTTGCGTCGGCCCCCTCTGTTTTAAGTTTGAAAATCCGGGTGACATCACTGACCACGGCGCGCAGGCGGATGATACCGCCGCTGGGGACGTCATAAACAGGGTTTTCTTCCCAGTTTGTGGTCTTTACGGTTCCGAAGGTACCTGCGCGTGCACTTTTTCTGGCCTTGTAGAGGTTAATGAACTGACCATCTGATCCCAAGCGCCAGTCCCGCAAGTTTAGGGTAACATCGGCGTCGAAATCAGGAGCTTCCTTTTCATCAACAATCAATACGCCTGTAAGCCCGTAACTCATCTGTTCCAGTGTATTACAATGGGGGTGATACCAATAGGTGCCAGCATCGGGGGGCGTGAAGATATAATCGAAGGTCTCGTTTTCATAGATATAGGGCTGGGTTACAAAAGGAACGCCATCCATCGCATTGGATAAACGCAAGCCATGCCAGTGAATTGTTGTCGGCTCAGGTAACTTGTTTTCCAAACGTACATGAAAAAGTTCGCCCTGTTTCGCCCGAAGGATGGGGGCGGGACCGGATGCATTGTACGAAAATACATTTTTGGTTGGATTATGCCCAAGAATGTTTTGATCGATTATTCTTGGTTTGAGAACGAGGTCCGGTGTTGCACTTGCCTGTGATGCTAGTAATCCAAATGTTCCTCCACCAAGAACTGCGGAGCCTGTGGCCAACCCGGTTTTTAAAAAATGTCTTCTGTTCAGCATGATATTCTAGAATCTTTGAAAAGAATAATTTGTGAATAGGAATTATTATCAATTAAGCTGTAGTCCTATAGCAACAGTAAGTCAAAGAGCCGGAATGTCGCATACATAACGACTAGGGTCTTTTGGGATTACCAAACACCGCTTGATCTGTGTATCGAGGTTAAGTGACTGAGTTTGAAATTGATTGTTGATTAAATTCAAGCATCGACGTGGTAAATAGTATTATATTTTTCATATCCGTATTCGAAAATGAGGAAATTCGTATCCAGACAGTTACTAAACTGTGATTTCTGAATCGTTTCTTGGCTGAGAGGCGAATTCAAAAGACCTTTCGTTTCAGGAAATATACATGAGTGATTTTGATTTAGTAGAATACCAGACACGTCTGTCACTTGCGCAAAAGGCAATGTGTGAAAACAACCTTGATGCGCTGGTTTTCTCTACCGAAGCAGAGGTCAGATACTTTTCCGGGTTTCGAACACTTTTTTGGCAGAGTCCAACACGTCCCTGGTTTCTTATTCTCCCTCAAAAGGGGGAGCCAATAGCTGTTATTCCGGCAATTGGTGCAGATTTGATGCAGAAGACCTGGGTGAAGGATATTCGAACATGGCCATCACCGCATCCAACCGATGACGGTATTGGTCTTCTGACGAAAGCCTTGAAAAACTATTCGCGTATTGGCTGGCCAATGGGGCCAGAGACGAGTTTGCGCATGCCTGTTCGTGATTTTGATGAATTGCGTTTATCCTGTGGAGCAGACTTTGTCGATTGCACCGACCTTCTCAAAGCCCTGAGAATGGTGAAATCAGAGGCCAAACTGAAAATCATCAAGAACATCTGTAACATTGGCAGTTCTGCCTTTGTCAGAGCGGGGGAGCTCTTCTCTCCAGGACAGGCGCTGGATGATGTTTTCCGTCAGTTCAAAATAGCTCTTCTGCAAGAAGGTGCCGAGGACGTGCCCTATCTTGTTGGTGCAGCCGGGCAAGGAGGTTATGGTGATGTGATCTCTCCACCGACAGAAACGCCTTTGCGTGAAGGTGATGTCTTGATGTTGGATACGGGGGCAACCTTGAAGGGATACTTCTGCGATTTTGACCGTAACTTTGCAATTTCCCATGCAGATGATGCGGCGAAACGCGGTTATGAGAAGCTGTGGCAGGCAACAGAAGTCGGGATGAACCATGCTCGTTCCGGTACACGTTGTTCCGATCTTTTCAATGCTATGCACGAAGCTATAGGGGGCGGTTCCTCGGATGTCGGGCGCTATGGCCATGGACTTGGAATGCAATTGACAGAATGGCCATCTATCTATGCCCATGACCATACGGTCCTGAAATCCGGAATGGTGATGACATTGGAACCAAGCCTTGAAATTTCGGCAGGGAAAATAATGGTCCATGAAGAAAATATCCTCATTACAGAAGATGCACCCGTATTGTTAACCAAACGGGCTGCTCCTGAGTTGCCAATTATCCAATAACGATAATGGTTTGTTCTTCCCGGTTTTGGACAGAGCTCTTTGGAAGAAGAGTTACAGGATTAAAAAATGAAGCTGGATTTTTCACTCGATAAAGAAAACCAAACCAAAGCTTGCCTTGGTCTGATCGTTTTACAGGCCGATGAAACGTTGGAAGATGAATTCAGACGGGTTATTCGGGATTTCAATGTCTCTCTCTTGCATTTGCGCATCCCCAGTCATCCCGCTGTAACCAAAGAAACTTTAGCGCAAATGGCCGAAGATTTACCAACCGCTGCAGGATTACTTCCCAAAAGCACAAGGTTTGATGCAATGGCCTATGCTTGTACATCAGGGGCAACCGTTATCGGCCCATCAGAAGTTGCTGCAAAAATACACACGCAACACCCGGGTGTCCCTGTAACTGATCCTATCACGGCAGTGATGGCTGCTTGCCGGGCTTTAGAGATAAAAAGATTGGGTTTTTTGACCCCCTATGTTCCAGAGGTCTCGAACGCGATGCGAAGTCTGTTGGAAGACAATGACCTTGAGATTGCAAGTTTTGGGTCTTTTGAACAGGATCAGGAAAAGATTGTTTCCAGAATCGCCGAAGTCTCGACGCTGGAGGCGATTGTTAAGGTTGGGGAAAAATCTGAATGCGAAGGGGTTTTTGTTTCCTGCTCAAATTTGCGAACACTGGGGGTATTGCAAGAAGCCGAGCAAATTCTTGGCAAGCCAGTGATTTCGAGTAATCTAGCGCTGATTTGGCATATGTTGAGATTGGCCGGGGTTGAGGGGCGGGGCACGGCCCCCGGTAAACTATTTACGCAGGCTCTTCCCATATCTTCGTGATGAACTTGTCTGGTTCAGGCGCTGTCTTTTGAGTCCATCACAATTGTTACAGGGCCGTCATTAAGTAACCGGACATCCATATGTGCACCAAAAACGCCTTTTTCGACTGTGAGCCCTTCGCTCTTTAAGGCATTGCAGAAAAACTCGTAAAGCCGTTCTCCTTCCACAGGGGCGGCTGCACCTGAGAAACCGGGGCGGTTTCCCTTTTTCCAGTTGGCTGCAAGGGTAAATTGACTGACAGCCAATACAGAACCACCTATATCAAGAACAGAGCGGTTCATTTTCCCATCATCGTCGGTAAAAATGCGCATTTTGCTGATTTTTCTGGCGAAATAGGCGGCTTCATCATCGTGGTCACCATGTTCTGCGCAAAAGAGAACGAGCAGTCCCTGTTTGATTGCCCCGGTGATGGTGTCATCGACAGTGACAGAAGCTTCACTTACGCGCTGTAGAACTGCTCTCATTAACTTACTCTTTCCGTAATGCTGAAACTTTATTTCTAGCTTCTATTCTTTAACCAATTCAAAGCTGTGCGTAACCTCTGCAGCCTTTCCAAGCATAATCGAAGCAGAGCAATATTTGTCCGCTGAAAGTTCAACGGCGCGTTCGACTTTTTTCTCGTTCAGACCCTCGCCTTTAACCCGAAAATGCATATGAATTTTGGTGAAAACTTTTGGGTCTTTATCCGCTCGTTCTGCTTCGACATCCACATCGACATCTTCGACGTTCTCCCGTCCACGCTTAAGGATGTAAACAACATCATAGGCTGAACAGCCCCCCATTCCCATTAAAAGCATTTCCATGGGACGGGGACCCAGGTTTCTTCCGCCACCTTCAACGGCACCATCCATAACAACAGCATGCCCCGAGCCACTCTCAGCCATAAAGGCAACGTTCTCGATCCATTTTACGCGTGTTTTCATATTTCAGGTTCCTTTGGTGTTTTGGAAAAGAAGGAAGGTATCTTCTTTTTCACTACAGGTACAAGAGAGCCTTTTGGGAAGAGGAAGAAATATATTATTGGAATGGATGGAATTTGAAAAAGTTCGCAGAACCTGCGTGTGAAGACAGAGATAACAGATATAGATACTTACCCGAAATACAGGGAATTCAAGATTTTTAATTTGATTTTATCATGGTCAATATCAAAGGGAAGAAACAACACGGTATAGGATTGTTGTTGAAGCTCTCGCTTTTCTGCAGTTTCCCATTTCATCTGTTTGGTTACCAGGTGTGGTTTTCTGGTGTTATACACATGGGTCAAACGGGATTTGGCATCTGCGACAGCATTTTCCGGTAGTGTTTCTTCTATGGGGGATCGGCTTGCTTTTATACCAAGGTTTTCTCGGCAATGATCACCCGTTATCGATACAAAAAAGTTGGCTTCTTTCAATGCATCAAAAAGCATTATATTCGGTAGAGCCTCGCGTACAGTACCAGGGTTGAAATCAGACCAGCGCGGTAATTCTTTATCTGCTTTTAGGTCCAGCCAATAGCGATAGAGATTGGTTTGAGCGACAGACTTCAAATTCTGTTCGGTCACTTCCATAACTTTAACTATATCAAACGTTTTTGCCATGGTTACAGTACTGCTGAATACACTTTGAATAAGACGCGATTGCGGCAAGGTCACCGTATTTAACATGTTTCATTCGAACATGGGTTAATATCCGACAAAAATGTGGTAATTATCTGTCAAATGACAGCTTTTACATTTTTGAAAGCTTGTTGGGACTGTAACTGCCGAGGTACAAAATGAAACAGGCGCAGACGATATTTGATATTCATACAAAAGGGCAAGGCCTTTATGAATTCACGCGTGAAGTTACTTTTTGGGCAGGGCAACAAGCCATTGTTCGTGGGTTGCTAACATTGTTTATCCGGCACACTTCTGCTTCATTAACGATTCAAGAGAATGCTGATCCGGATGTACAATATGATTTAAATAATTTTTTTCGCCGAGTCGTTGAAGAAAATCCTTCTCTTTACCGCCATACCTGTGAAGGGCCGGATGATATGCCAGCGCACATCCGCTCTGCATTAACCGATGTACAGTTAAGTATTCCGATGGTTCATGGTTCGCTGGCACTTGGAACCTGGCAAGGGATTTATCTATTTGAACATCGTGCCATGGCACATGACCGTCAGGTTGTTGCTCATCTGTTAGGGGAATAGACGAGCCCTGATTACCACTGCTGACAGTTATTTGTTCTTTGGACGAAAAGCTTTACAATAATTGCTGTTTGTTTCCAAAAATGGTCCGTCGATAAGGTCAATGCAATAGGGAATGGCAGGGAAGACAGCATCCAGACAGTCTTTGATTGCCGATGGTTTGCCGGGCAAGTTGACCATCAGGCTCTTTCCTCGAATACCTGCGGTCTGTCTGGATAGAATAGCCGTTGGCACAAATTTCAGACTTACCTGTCGCATCAATTCGCCAAAACCGGGCATGAGTTTTTCGCTAACGGCTTCCGTAGCTTCGGGGGTGACATCTCTGGTGGCTGGCCCGGTGCCGCCTGTTGTGACAATAAGGCAGCAATTTTCTGTATCGGCAAGTTCTATTAACGTCTGTTCTATAAGTTCCTGATCATCGGCAATAACCCGTGTCACAGGTTCCCAGGGTGATATTAGAATTTGCGATAATTCTTTGTGAATTGCGGGGCCACCGAGATCTTCATATTCACCGCGGCTGGCGCGATCAGACACTGTAACAATTCCAATTTTTGCAAAAGTTGATTGATCTGTGGTCATAAAAATTCCTGCATCTGGTAACCTGTTTGAATACTTGATTTTCCCTCTTACGTTTGGCCCAGTCGTTTAGCATCGGCGAGGGAACATCAGCTTTGTCATTTTATATAATGAATTAAAGATGTGACGTACTTGATGAAGATCAAGGTGCTCTAAGCAAAGGCTTTGCACTATCCCAACATAATTCTAGATTTCATTTCAGAGCTTCTTTTGATGCATGACAAAAATGCACCGACTAGGGTGCCGCCTTTCACGCCAATGTTGTTTGCCGGATTTTTTATGCGCCCGATCCCGGCAGTCACTTTCAAACCAGTCGTCAAACATGTTTTGGCGAGAATGAAAAAGCTGTATCCGGAAATTTTTTCCCGGCTGGCGATCCTGGACAACATTAGTTTCCTCATTGGCCCGACCGATTTGCATTACCGCTTCTATTTGTCTGTTAGAGAAGGCGAAGTGCAGATTGACGTTGGAGATAATAATACGCAGGGTCACGAGTGTCAGGCCGCTATTTCTGGCCCGATGCTGGATTTGATCAAGCTTTTGGAAGGTCGGGTCGATGGTGATGCTCTTTTCTTTTCCAGAACATTGAACGTCGAGGGGGATACCGAGGCTGTTTTGACACTGCGGAATGCGGTCGATAGTGCGGATGTGTCTCTTGGTGATGTGTTGGCTGGCGGAGTTCCTTTTATAAAGCCGGGGTTTGACAAACTGCTTTCAAAGGCAGGCTCTCTTTTAGGATGTTTTGAGAAGGATTTTGGCACTGTCCAGCGTTCTATTTTACTTCCGCTTACGCGGCAGATGGATGAAGTGGGTAAAGAGTTGGACAGGTCAGAAGATCGTTTAGGGAAAGTGGATAAGGAGTTTGTCAGGATAAAAGCATCCTTGAAAAAAACACTGCAGTCATCGGAAAGGGTGCGTTAATGGAACTTGTTTGTCCGGCTGGAACACCAGCTTCGTTACGGGCTGCTTTGGATGCCGGGGCCGATGTGGTTTATGTGGGGTTCAGGGATGAAACCAATGCACGTAATTTCCCCGGCTTGAATTTTAGCCCGGAAGAGTTGACGGAAAGTCTGAAAAAAGCCCATGACATGGGGCGGCAGGTTTATGTTGCGATCAATACCTATCCACAGGCGGGTAATCTGGAACCCTGGTATAAAGCCGTTGATACCGCAGCCAAGATTGGGGTTGATGCGGTTATTTTAGCCGATATTGGCTTACTCGACTATGCCAAGCGTCAGCATCCTGAATTAAGGCGACATCTGTCGGTACAGGCTTCTGCATCCAATCCTGAGGCAATCAATTTTTATCGCTCTGCATTTGATGTGCAACGTGTTGTCTTGCCACGAGTTCTAACTGTTCGTGAGATTGCGGAACTGATTGGGGAAATTGATGTCGAGACAGAGGTTTTCGCCTTTGGTGGCATGTGCGTGATGGCAGAGGGGCGATGCTCCCTTTCTTCCTATGCAACGGGAAAGTCCCCGAACATGAACGGGGTGTGTTCACCTGCCAGCCATGTTGAATATGAACAGCGTCGGGGGAAACTTGTTTCCCGGCTTGGGGAATTTACGATCAATTCCTTTCCCAATGAAGAAGCGGCGGGCTACCCAACGTTATGCAAAGGTCGCTTTGTCGGGCATACGGGCAATCCCTCGTATCTTTTTGAAGAACCGACATCGCTGAATGTCATGATGATGTTGCCGGAACTCATTCAGGCTGGTGTGAAAGCACTGAAAATAGAAGGGCGTCAGAGGGGGAAGGCGTACGTTCATCAGGTGGTGTCTGGTTATCGAAAGGCAATTGACGCCGCAATGAAAGGAGATCCGGTTCCGTTTGTGGATATGGGAAATATCACCGAAGGAACGCGCTCAACGGCAGGTGCCTATGAAAAGAACTGGAGATAACATTTCATGAGTTCACAGGAAATGAATTCAAGCGCAAAACTTACACTTGGTCCCGTTCTTTATAACTGGCCAGCTGAACAGAGACGGGATTTTTACTTTCAGATCGCTGACGAAGCCCCCGTTGATGTTGTCTATATTGGCGAAGTCACCTGTTCTAAAAGAGCGCCGTTCTTGACGCCTTTTATTCCAGAAATTTGTGACCGTCTGGAACAGGCCGGTAAAGAAGTGGTTATTTCAACCCTATCCCTTGTGATGTCGAAAAGAGAGAGAAAGGAACAGCATGAACTCGTCCAGGATAGCCCTTGGCTATTGGAAGCAAACGACCTTTCTGCCATTGGATTGCTCAAGGGGCGGGGGCATATCGTTGGCCCTTTTGTAAACGTCTATAATGAAGATACGCTGAACTATTTTTATCATGATGGTGCACAGCGAGTTGTTTTGCCATGTGAGTTGTCGGGCAAAGCTATCGCGCGACTTTTGGCATCCAACCAAAACAGAGAGATTGAAATACAGGCTTTCGGGCGTGTTCCGCTGGCCTTGTCTGCACGTTGTTATCACGCCAGATCTCATGGCTTAAGCAAGGACGGATGTTTGTATGTATGTGAACAAGATCCCAACGGCATGAATGTTGAGACTTTGGATGGAGAGCCGTTCCTTGCTGTCAATGGAACACAGACAATGTCGTATACCATCACAAACCTGGTAGATGAGCTGAATAATCTTAAACAATTAGGGGCAACACATTTCCGATTGTGGCCGCAGAACTTGGATATGGTGAAGGTAAGTAAAGTTTTCAGAGAACGGTTGGATGGTCAACTAGAAGACGCCGCCGCCCAGGAGATGTTGTCAGAATTTGTGGACTTTGCGCCTTTTTCTAACGGTTTTTATCACGGGGTAGAGGGCAATCGATTGGTTGAGTAGAGAAGTGATCTAACGGATTTTAAGTGTAGAAACTATCGTGTATGCTCTTTTTTCTCTGGGGAAGATTATTTCGCCATTTTAGCTTCGCAGGTTATAGGCTTGAAACGATACACGGAAGAAGAGCGTCAGGTATGGGAAGAAAAAAACCGAGCTCTTTACGAGTATTGGTTATCAATCCATCCGGATAAGACAACGCTGCCTGGACGGCAACATCTCGATCCAATGGATATTCCCGCTCTGTTACCAAATATATGGTTGGTCGATGTTGTCCAAGATCCATTGAGATTTCGCTTTAGGTTGTTTGGAACAGCTCACTATGCGGCAATGGATCGTGATTGTACGGGGATGTGGATAGACGAAGCTTTTCCTGACTTTACCCGTTCCGGGTTTGATCAAGACTATATCAATATTGTTGAGACAAAATTGCCAAGCTATCGTAAAGGTTCTGCCTCGTATCATATTCCAAATTACAAGACGATCGAACGAATAATGTTACCGCTTGCCGAGAATGGTACTGATGTGGATATGATCCTTGCACTAACTGTTTATTTTTAAATTCATTTGAGTGTCTGCAAATTATAATTTTATCAAGGTAACTCTTACTTGATATTTTGAAGACAGTATTTATTGGGAAAAAAATAATGCCGATGGTCCAGGAGCTTTATTCAAAAAAACTAATGACCGCATCTGAAGCAGTTAAAAAAATCAAAGATAAAAGTAATCTGATGATTTCTATGGGGGTTTCTATGCCTCCTGCTTTGATGCGGTCTGTTGCTGATCGTGCTGTTAGTGGGGATCTCAGTAGCCTAAATGCCTATTATATGCATGCCAGTTCTCACGCTAGTCAAACAATTCTTAGCCCTGAAGTGATGTCAGTTATCAAACCGCATTCACTTTTTATGAGTAGTCATGATCGGCAGATTGAAAAGCTTGGATTGGAGAAGGGGAAACGCTGGCTCGAATATATCCCGAGTACCTTTCATCAGGTTGGCCGCCTCATGAGTGAGACGTTGGGTGCGGATAGCTTTATTGCGACCGTTTCCCCCATGGATCGGCATGGCTATTTCAGCCTTGGGACAAATAGTGATTATGGAACCACAGTCGCGCGTAATTGCGGGAAGCTGATCGTTGAAGTTAATAAAGAAATGCCACGGGTTTTTGGCGAAGCATTGATTCATATCTCAGAAGTGGATGCCATCGTTGAAAATCACATACCTCTTCAGGAAGTATTGCCGTCAGCCCCACAGCAAGTGGACGAGATTATTGCCAAACAGATTGTCGAGATGATTCCCGATGGGGCAACCATTCAAATGGGTGTTGGGGGTGTTCCGAATGCTGTGGCTGGATATCTGGCGAGGCATAACGATTTGGGATTGCACAGTGAGTTGTTGTCCCCGGGGATTATGGACCTGATTAAAAGCGGCGTTATTAATGGTCAGCGTAAAACGTTACACAGATTAAAACACCTCTTTACTTTGGCGCTGGGGAACAAAGAACTCTATGACTTTATGGATGACAACCCCTCGCTTGCGGGATATCCGGCTTCGTATATTAACGATCCGACCGTTATTGCCCAGAATGAAAATATGATTTCGGTTAATTCAGCGTTACAGGTTGATTTAACGGGGCAAATTAATGCCGAGTACTTGAAAGGGCGAGAGTTTAGTGGCCCGGGTGGGCAGCTTGATTTTGTTCGCGGGGCCTATGCTTCTCGTGGCGGTAAGTCTTTTGTCGCGCTGCATTCAACGGCAAAAGCGGGCAGTGTTTCTCGGATTGTATCGCAGTTGGATGGTCCCGCGACTGATCCCCGCATGGATACACATCATGTTGTTACAGAGTTTGGTATGGTTGATCTGAAAGGCTTATCGCTGTCTCAAAGGGCAGAGTCTCTAATTGCTATTGCCCATCCGGATTTTCGGGGTGAATTGCGGGAAACGGCGAAAAAACGTGGATTGTTGGCCTGATGTCAGGGGGATTTGTATCGCGACAATCCGTGTGTGTTATAATTATATGACGGGCTTTGTTGCGGTGCACAATTGATCTGGTTATAGTGCGCTTTACATGTCTTTGGGCAAGAGCATTATCAAGCATTATTTCAGGCACTACAGAGATCGATAAAATGGCTAAACGTACAACTATTCCACAGATTATGCGCCTAAAGGGGCAGCGCCCTATTGTGAGCTTGACCGCTTACACAGCATCGCTGGCGAACCTGTTGGACGAGCATGTCGATTTTCTGTTGGTTGGGGATAGTATGGGGATGGTTATTTATGGCATGCCCAATACCCTGAGTGTAACCGTTGAGATGATGATTGCGCATGGTGCCGCGGTTGTTCGCGGTAGCAAGAAAGCCTGTGTGATTGTTGACATGCCTTTTGGGAGTTACCAAGCATCTCCGGCACAGGCTTTTGAAAATGCGGCACGGATTATGTCCGAGACCGGCTGTGCGGGTATTAAGCTTGAAGGCGGGCAGGAAATGGCTGAGACTATTGCCTTTCTAGTCGAGCGCGGGGTACCTGTATTGGCTCATGTGGGCTTGTTGCCGCAGCATGCCAACAGAGTCGGCGGCTTTCTGACGCAACGTGATGAAGAAAAGATTCTCGCTGACGCCCACGCTGTTGCGGATGCAGGTGCTTTTGCAACGGTAATCGAGTGTACTGAACCTGAAATTTCACGACGAATAAGTGAAGAGATTGCAATCCCGACAATTGGAATTGGCGCCGGATCGGATTGCGATGGCCAAATCCTCGTCACTGAAGACATGATCGGGCAGGGAACGGGGTATGTTCCTTCTTTTGTGAAACGCTATGCGCAGGTCCACGAAGACATTACAAAAGCGGTTCAGAACTATGCAAACGATGTTCGCAATCGCGATTTTCCCAGCAAGTAGTTCTTACGTTAAATAGTTTTTACGTTGGGCTGGTTCTCGATCGAGCGAGTTTATCGCTAATAGGATCATTCTAATTACTCTTTTGACAAGTATTTCAGCTTATCTGGGGTCTCGGTGTGGCCCCTTGCAATAAGTTCCTGCTTTTCCGGCTCTCATCTTTGTTGTGTTTATTTTAAATTGAAGTGTTTTCTTCAAAGGGCATCGGCTCTTTTGAAAAGTAAAATTATGCTGAACGGCTATGTCTAGACGCGCAACGTGATCGAATTTTCTTTTATGATCCTGATGGCTCTGACATAAGGGGGACAAGAATGAGGTGGTTGATTTTTGCTGCTTCTAACAATCAGATTAAAATGAGGATATTGTCGTGAGCGAAAGAAATACTGAAAGTGATGAACTACTTGACGGCTTGAGAGATGAACTGGTCGAGTTTGGTGCGGAAGATCTGATCGTTTTTGGTCTGCGCTATACAGATGATGATGAAATTGATCTTTCCATCTGGGACTCTCTGGGGGATCCGGAACTGGTTGCTGATCTTCTGGAAGATTATGTAAAAGCCTATCGCCGTGAGAACAAGGCAAAGAAATAAGTGAACTGATTGGCTTTGCTTTAATCAATCACTCTAAAAAGACAAGTGGTATTTATAAGATAAAGAACAAAAAAATGAGCGAAAACGAAACCAAAGATGAAGAGTTTTCATGGGACGCAACTGTTACTCTTCGTGGCAGTGAGGTTGTTATTCCGCTAAAAGCTTCTGTGATTAAGCAGGAGATCGAAGATCAGATTTCCATCAAGGGTTCTCATAGAAAGGCAATTTTGCGATCTACCATCAAAAAGTTTTCCGCTGGCCTGAAGAAAGGGGCAGAAAATCTGAAGGGTGAGGCTTTGCAGGAATTTCAGTGGAATGCTTTTATTCTATTGATTGATGATATTATTGCCAACCGACACATAGCGATGAGATCAGATGCAGCCTTGGTTGAACAAGCGATCGCTGATCCCAGATTGCAAGCGCCAAAATAAGTCCGTTTGATTGTTGGGCTTAGAGCTTCGTTATCTTTGCTGCGTAACAGGTGAAACAAGAGTGTTGTAGGATGGAAAAGAGATTAACGGCGTCCCACTGGGGCACATATTATCTTTCTGTTGATCAGGGCAAGATCACTGCTGTTGAACCTCATGAGATGGATCCGGATCCATCTGCCATCGGTCAATCTTTTGTCGATGGTATACAACACCCCTGTCGCGTGAAACGTCCAGCTGTTCGAAAGAGCTATTTGGAAAAAGGTCCGGGCGCGGCAACCGATAAGCGTGGTGCAGAACCCTTTGTCGAGGTTGAATGGGATACTGCCTTTGATCTGGTTGCCAAAGAATTGGACCGTGTGCGGACCGATTTTGGGAATCAGGCTATCTTCGCCGGATCTTATGGCTGGGCCAGTGCTGGGCGCTTTCATCACGCCCCGAGCCAAATTCATCGCTTTATGAATGCGATTGGTGGTTACACCAAATCTGTAAACACCTATAGCTATGCGGCGTCCGAAGTCATATTACCCCATGTAGTGGGGTCTATGGATTGGTTGTTGTCACAGCATACATCCTGGCCTGTATTGGAAAAGCATTGCCAGTTGATGGTGATGTTTGGCGGGGTCGCCCTTAAAAACGGACAGATTAACGCTGGTGGTGTCGGGCGGCATTCGGCAAAGGAAGGCTTGCTGGCTTGTAAAAAAGCGGGAACAAAGTTTGTTAACTTTGGCCCGATCCGAGAAGATGTTGATGATGCTCTGGACGCAGTTCACCATCAACTACGGCCTGGCAGTGATGTCGCGATCATGCTTGCCTTGGCCTATCACCTCTATACAAAAGGCCTTCATGATCAGGACTTTCTGGGTAAATACTGTGTTGGCTTTGACCAGTTTACTCCCTATTTGTTGGGAGAAACCGACGGACAGGCTAAGGATGCAGACTGGGCTGAGAAGATTTCAGGAGTAGAAGCATCAATCATCCGTGACCTTGCTGTGGAGATGGCAAGTAAACGTACAATGGTCACGGCCAGCTGGTCGCTTCAGCGTGCTGATTATGGCGAGCAAACCTATTGGATGACAATTGTTTTGGCCGCCATGCTGGGGCAGATTGGCTTGCCGGGCGGCGGCTTTGGGCTCGGTTATGCTGGTGTGAACGGCGTAGGGCATCAGTTCAGAAATTTCACCTGGGCGTCGCTTGATCAGGGCGTCAACAATGTACGTGATTTTATACCTGTGGCACGAATTAGCGATCTGCTGTTAAATCCTGGTGGGACCTTTGCCTATAATGGTCAGAACTATACCTATCCAGATACCAAGATAGTGTATTGGGCAGGGGGTAATCCGTTTCATCATCATCAGGACTTGAACAGGCTCTTGAAGGCTTGGCAAAAGCCAGACAGCATTATTGTCCACGAACAGACTTGGAATGCGTTGTCTCGTCATGCCGACATCGTTCTGCCTGCGACAATGGCAGCGGAACGTAATGATATCGTCTGTGCCAAACGCGATGATGATATATTTGCCTTAAAGCAGGTTGTTGAACCCATTGGTGAGGCGAAAAACGATTACGATATCTTTTGCGGGATCGCGCGTTCTATTGGGGCTTTGGATCGCTTTAGTGAAGGCCGTGATGAAATGGATTGGCTCAAGCTGTTTCACGCAAAAAATCGTCAACGCGCCGCCAGCTTCGGCATAGATATGCCCGATTTCGACAGCTTTTGGGAGGCCGGGGAATATTCCCTTCCTGCTGGAAAAGACTTAATCCTGCTGGAAGATTTTCGTAAGAATCCACAAGCGCATAAGTTGAGAACGCCATCAGGACGGATTGAAATTTATTCCAGGACCGTCGCGTCTTTCGAATTGGAAAGTTGCAAAGGGCATCCGATGTGGTTTGAACCTAAAGAGTGGCTGGGATCTGCGCGTACTCAAAAGTTTCCCTTGCACCTTATATCAAATCAGCCAGCCACGCGCCTTCATAGTCAGCTTGATCACGGTAAAACCAGTCAAAAAAGTAAGGTTGCCGGTCGAGAGGCAATGACTATGCATCCTGATGATGCGCAAAAGAGAAACCTCAAAGCGGGTGATGTGGTCCGGGTCTATAATGATCGCGGTGCGACCCTTGCAGGGGTAATTATCAGCTCAACTCTACAGCCCGGTGTCATTCAACTGCCTACTGGGGCATGGTATGATCCGATTGAACCCGGCGTTGTCGGGAGTCTTGATATCGCTGGCAACCCGAATGTTCTGACAAGAGATGAAGGGTCGTCAGAGCTGGGACAGGGGCCAACAGCGCATTCCACATTGGTTGAGGTTGAAAAGTATGAAGGCCCGGTTCCTGACGTTACAGTTTATAGCCCACCAGAAATGATCTTGCCGTAAACTGATTGAAGAAACAGTATTACAGTAACTATTATGGGCGGCGACTGTTACCCCATTTATAGTGCGCGTTTTTCAAGCTGGCAAAAACCCAGCTGTCATTTTTTCTAGGGGCATCGTTCTTACTAAAGGCTGCTGATGAAACAAGATGATAGGCGCCATTTTGATAAATGAACGTTGGCAATGATCTTTGCGCGACATTTGTTCCGCGACAGGGAATAGCGCCAACATTCGGCAATCTTTGTTTGGAAACTTGTTGCGAGCAACCACTGGAAAGGCGCACTGCGTGTTCCCATCCATTGTGATATCCGGCGTTAAACATTTTTGCAGAGCCTGATCTTAGATGGTGGCGCATTCCTTTGTTCATGCTTTTTAGTCCCAGCCAACCTGTGTATTGGCCAATGGGTTTTTTCAACGTCACGATAGCCCAGTCCCCCGCAATGCTGGCAAGGCTATCTGGTGATTTCGGGTTATAACTATCAGAGATTTCTATGCGGGCAACGTTAGACGATGCCATGTGTTGGTCGTGTTGGTACGCGGCACGATAGTGAAGCTCATTGTTATTCCACCATCGCTTCTCAGCTTTGTTATAAAGACAGTTTGCCTGGGTGAAGAGATGTTTTTTCCCGATCATGACGCCAGTACAGTGCCCTTTACCCCCGATGTTAAGGCGACCAATAGTACTCCACGGATAAACCTGAGCATCGACAGTACCTTTGTTAACCTGATTGTAGCCGGAAGAGGGCGTGCCTTCTTTGGTATAGAATGATGATGCTTGGGCTTGGGGTAAGCTGCACAAGACTGTCGTGGCAAATAACAGGCAGGAGATTCCGAATAGGAAAGACTTGGATTTAAGGGCAAGCAAAATTAGAACTCTTTAAAATAATTACAAAATCAGTGAAGCTGTGGTGATGACCTGTGCTGGAAACGAAAGTATCAAGGTCAATGGCAAAAGGGTGTGACCATTTTGGGATTCTTTTTTTAACCGATTCTTAATGATTTCAGCCCTCTATAGGTGTCTGAATTCTGCGTATAAGAATGGTGTCTAGGCTTGCGGATAGCTCGTTTTAGGTGAATTCAACCGTGAGAGTAGAGAAAAATACATACAATGGCTTGCTCTTAATCGTTTGAAACGGTATAGATATCTCTGAATTTATTTCTGCTGTGGGTTGCAGCACTCATTAAGGGGTGGACAATGAAAACAAAAAGTTTTCTGTTCGGGGCTGTTGCGGCTGTGATCGCTGCTGCACCGGCAAATGCTGGACCGCTGGATGCTATGTTCGGTGGTTTATTTGATACTGATACTGCTCAAGGACTTGAAGTAGAAGGCGTTCAGTTTAGCAATGCTTTGTACGACGGGTATCTTGCGCTTTCTGAAGAGCGTGATGATAACTGGGACTTGGTTGATGCCGAGCACTTTAATCACAAAGCGCGTACTGCGGCACGTCGATCTTCAGTTTTGCCAGATGCACCAGATGATCGTTGGTTGCGTGATGATCAGAAGCCTGAGTTCGCGGATGCGTTGTTGCGGATGCGTAAGGCGTTTGATCGCGGCGGTCGTGTTGTAGCGCCACAGTTGGCAGCTAAAGCACAAGTTAATTATGATTGCTGGATTGAAGCAACTGAAGCTGGCCGTTCTGTTCAGTATCAGCCATCTACTCGTGGTGCTGAATGTAAAGAAGCTTTTGATGCTGCAATGAACGGCCTTGATGCTCTTGCAACTTTCAAACTTACTGACTTCCAGCCATACATCTCTCCAGCTCCTGCTGCTGATGAGGCTCCGTTGGCGAGCTCATTCCTGGTCTATTTCAACTTTGATAGTACTGTTGCTACAGACGCCGGGCGCCAGTCTCTGGAAGAAGCTCTTGCCGCTGCACAGGCAAACGATGCATCAACTGTACGCATGGTAGCGCACGCTGACCGTTCTGGTGCTGTTGATTATAACCAGGCACTTTCTCAGCGTCGTCTTTCCGTCGTGATGGAAGCAATGGCGCGTGCGGGTGTTGATGTGGGACGTATCGTTCCGGATGCTGTTGGTGAGACACAGTCTCTGATCCCAACTGAAGATGGCGTTCGTGAGCCAGGTAACCGCGTTGTGGAAATTGATCTGGTTCAGTAATCTGATCTAATCAAATTAAAATTTGACCTGCGGGTCATCTAAAAGCCCTGCCGAATCGGCAGGGCTTTTTTTGTTAAATAATCCAGACATTTTTTGTTGGTAAGATTCTGGAAAGGATTCATTAGCGCTTTGTTAGTTCTAGTATCCTATAAATTTGTAAGTAAGTGTTATTACGTAGTGTTGTTAGCGGTTCAAAATGGTTAAAATAAAATTAAGAAAATAAACTCATATATATTAATGTAGTTTTTGAAAATGAATCACTTGAGTTGAAAAAGCTTCGTAGTAATATAACTCCAAAGTTTAATGGGCGTGGTACGTCTGACAAAAATATGTGCCGTACAAATTTGTACAACACAGGGGCACAAGATATCGGAACCTTAAGGGGGATTCCAAATGACTGATGATCTTAATCGTAACGGTGGTGATGCAATGGTTGATACAAATGATGTGAATGTCGTTGGTGAAACAGGGCGTGAAACGCTTGTCGGACAAGCTGCGGGGGCAGTTGAAGTTTCGGCGCCAGCCCAGGGCGAAACCGTTAACGTCACGCTCGTCAAAGGTCAGACTGCCAATCTGGCGTTTGATGCAACTGCCGCAACGCCTATTGTTGAGGGAAATGATTTTGTCCTGACATTCGATACGAACGGTGATGGGGAAGCCGACAGTCGAATTGTGTTCCAGAATTTGGTTGAAGAATCTCAAGGCGCTGATGCGCCTGTTCTTGTTATTGGTGGTGTTGAATTATCCGCAGGTCTTTTGATCGGTCAGGCACAGGCCCTTGCCGAAGGGGAAACGCTTGAAACAGCAGCCGGTGCAGGCGCTGGCCCTGCTGGTGGCGGCGGAAGCGTTTATAGTGATGATCTCGGTAATGCGATTGATCTCCTGAATGCACAAGGCGTTATTGATCCGACAGAACTTCAGTTTGGACTGCTCGAAGGGCAGGATGAGATTACCGATCCGGCGCAGGGAACTTTTACTGTCAGTTTTATCACTACTGATGTTGAGGGCCCCGAAGGTGGGATTTCAGGTACCTTTGCTGGTGGTTTTGAAGATGCTTTGCCAAATCAGCATCTAGATCAAGGCGATATTGGTTTTGATGATGATCCCTTTACTTCCGGTGAGCTATACGCCGCACCAATGCAGGTGCAGTTTAATTTTACGCCTGCGGATAACGAGACACTCGATTCTGTCGAGATTAATGCACTTCCTGCTGGTGTTGAGCTGTATATAGGTGGTTTTTCTCCTGCAAACCTCTACACAGGGGGCTTTCCTGTAACAATAACGCCAGAAGATTTTGATAGTGTCTTCATTCTTCCACCTAATGATAGTGATGAGGACATTCCTGTTTCTGGTCAGGCAAATATTTCTGATCCGGATTCAGGTGAAAGTGCGACGCTTCCATTTAGTGGTGAAGCGATTATTGATGCAGTTGCTGATGTGCCGCTTATCGGTATTGGTGACGATGTCATTTCCACAGATGACCTAAGCTCTTTTTCTGATCAAAATCAGTCTGGTGAAGGGAATGATAATCATGTTCTGCTGTCCCGTTCGGGCAATGATGCCATTTCTGAAGAAAGCACAATTTGTGTGCCGCTTAACGCTGCACTAAGGGACGTAGATGGCTCTGAAGTTCTTTCGCTCGAAATTTCAGGTGTTCCAGAAGACTTTACCCTGCTCGACGGGTATTTGCCATCAGGATGGGTTGCTGTCGCAGGTGAGGTTGTTGATGGGCTGGTAACCTATACGATCACTTACACAGCTGGTGATCCTTTGCCGACATCAATTAACGGCGTTATTGCCTTTAATACCAATGACTATACAACTGAAAATCCAGCTAACCCCGGCACTGGGCGTGATTCTAACGGAGAAATTAATACAGGTGAGCCAGTCAACTTAACTGTTACGGCAATTGCGACAGAACAGGAAACTGATGTCGGCACTGATGAATTGACTCTGGAGAACAATGTCGCCAGGGCAAGTGAAACATTTACCTTTGATATTACGGAAGATGTTCCTGACGTTAGTGATGTCTCACTTAACCACGATGAAACCGAAGGCGAGGATAGCGGATCGAATGATAAAGTAATTGATAGTGATGCAGCTACATTACTCTTTGCTACTCTTGATACGCTATCGTCTGCAACACTGGGAGCTCCAGTTGGCTGGGCTCAGGTAGATATTAACTATAATCTCAAAAGCGACGGCTCTGACGATGAAGTCGATGGGTCTGATGGTTCGACTGATACTGATGCTCCAAGTCAAAGTAGTAATACTTTTGATGATCTTGAGGACATTCGATTTGAGGCTGTAAGCGGTGCTATCCTTAAAACGGATGGGAATCCTCTTACTTCTGGTGGGGTTGCTATTGAACTTCAGCAAGACCCGGCTAACCCTGAAGTTGTATGGGGTGTTGCAGATGGTGTTGTGATTTTTGCAGCTTATATTGATGGTACTCTTCATAATGAGGGTAACTCAGGAACAGTTTCTTTTGTGCAGTATGGCCCAATTGATCATCCTGATGATGGTGATGGTTCTAATAATACTCATGATGAAGCGATTTCGTTTAAACTAGCGTATCAAGTGGTTGATGATGAAGGGGATGTATCAACTGCTAATGTAACTTTCACGGTTGAGGATGATGGTCCGAGTGTTGACGTCTCCGTCGCTTTTGATGAGGAAACTGAAGAACCTGCGACGCTTTCTCTTAATTCTCTAGATGAGTCCACGGGTGCTGATGCAGGTGATCCGAATGCAGCTTCTGACGACACAGGTAATACCGTATCAGATCCGGCAGGCAGTGATGCTATTGGTAGTATTACAAGTGGCGTTAATAATGGTGCGCTTGGTAATCTGTTTAATATCACCAAAGATGCTGGCACTGATGGTGAGAAATCAGTTGAGTACAAGTTTGAGTTGACGCTTGAGGGCACACCGGATTCTTCTGGTGGCATTGCGACGAACCTGAGTGTTACGCAGGGTACATCAAACACTGATTATGTTGATACTGCGATTTATCTCTTCCTTGAGGGTGGAGAAATTGTTGGCCGTTTTGATGCCACTACTGGTGCGAATGGTCTAGACGGTATTGCGTTCCGTATTTCCCTTGATGATGTTAATAGTCTGACAAACGCAGATCTTACTTTTGATCAGTATGTTGCGATTTCTCATCCTGACGGCACACCGGCTGATCATGATGAAGCGATCAATCTTCTGACATCTGATAGTGGTGCGTCCGTTGGCCTTAAGTTGACAACCACCGTTACAGATGGTGATGACGACACTGCGACAGATAGTGCGACAGTTGTTCTCTTCGACGATCAAAATAGCTCGATTTCCATTGAGGATGATGGCCCAAGCATAACGACCTTCAAAACTAAAGAAGGTGTTTCTGACAAGCTAACACTTGATGAGTCTGTTGGTTTTGATCCGGCTGATGGTAATGCTGATGACGAAAGTGCCGTCGGTGCTTCAGCTTACGCAATTGGGTACGCAAAAATTGCGGGCACAGACCTGATTGATATCGCTGTTGATGCTGGTACAGACGGTGAAAAATCCCGCGTCTTCTCATTAACACTGGATAGCAGTATTTCTGGTCTTTTTGCCACAGCTTCGGGTGATCCAGTTTACCTCAGTCAGGTAGGTAATGTGATCGCGGGTGTTGCTGATGGTGAAACAGTCTTTACGATTACGGTTGATCCAGCCACAGGTGGCATAACTGTCGAACAGTTCGGTGCGTTGAAGCATGGTGACACAGATGATCATGATGAAGCATCTAATCCTTTGGAAATTGCGGCTGGTGCTATCAAGCTAACTGTCACCTTAACTGATGGTGATGATGATACTGATAGTGAATCAGTTGAGTTGGGTAATCTGATCAAATTTGAGGACGATGGTCCTGTTGTTGATGTTGCTGTGAAGACAGTCGGTGAAGGTGAAGATGCTGAGCCAGTAACACTTTCCCTTAATGCGCTTGATGAATCTATTGGCACAGATACCGGTGATTCAAATGCGGCCTCTGACGACACAGGTAATACCGTGTCAGATCCGACAGGCAGCAATGCTATTGGTAGTATTACAAGTGGCGTTAATAACGGTGCGCTTGGTAATCTGTTCAATATCACCAAAGATGCTGGCACTGATGGTGAAAAATCAGTTGAGTACAAGTTTGAGTTGACGCTTGAGGGAACACCGGATTCTTCTGGTGGCATTGCGACGAACCTGAATGTTACTCAAGGTACATCGAACACTGATTATGTTAATACAGCGATTTATCTGTTCCTTGAGGGTGGAGAGATCGTTGGTCGTTTTGATGCAACATCGGCGGCTGGTCTTGACGGTATCGCGTTCCGTATTTCCCTTGATGATATTAATAGTCTGACAAACGCAGATCTTACCTTTGATCAGTATGTTGCGATTTCTCATCCTGACGGCACACCGGCTGATCATGATGAAGCGATCAATCTTCTGACATCTGATAGTGGTGCGTCCGTTGGCCTTAAGTTGACAACCACCGTTACAGATGGTGATGACGACACTGCGACAGATAGTGCGACAGTTGTTCTCTTCGATGATGAAAATAGCTCAATTTCCATTGAAGACGATGGTCCGGTTGTTGATGTTGCTGTTAAGACGGTTGGTCAGGGCGAAGACGCTGAAGCTGCGACACTTTCACTTGATACTTTGGATGAATCCACGGGTGCTGATGCAGGTGATCCGAATGCAGCTTCTGACGACACAGGTAATACCGTATCAGATCCGACAGGCAGCAATGCTATTGGTAGTATTACAAGTGGCGTTAATAATGGTTCACTTGGTAATTTGTTCAATATCACCAAAGATGCTGGCACTGATGGTGAAAAATCAGTTGAACACAAGTTTGAACTGACGCTTGGTGGTGTTACGACAGAGCTTGGTTCTGGTGTGTTGCCAACAGCGGTAAACGGTGTTGCCACGAACCTGAGTGTTACGCAGGGTACATCTGCTTTAGATTATGAAGGTACGGCGATTTATCTCTTCCTTGAGGGTGGAGAGATTGTTGGTCGTTTTGATGCGACCGCTGGTGCGAATGGTTTGGACGGTATCGCGTTCCGTATTTCTATTGATGATATTGATGATCTAGCGAATGCAGATCTGACCTTTAATCAGTATGTTGCGATTGATCACCCTGATGCTGGTGATGGGTCAGGGGGTACGCATGATGAAGCGATTAACCTACTTACTGCTGCGGATAGTGGTATTCAAGTTGGCCTTAAGCTGACAACCACCGTTACTGATGGTGACGATGATACTGCAACAGATAGTGCGACAGTTGTTCTGTTTGACGATGAAAATAGCTCGATTTCCATTGAAGATGATGGTCCAAGTGTTACGTCAACTGGTCCTCAAGAATTCGTGTTGAACGGCAGCTTCGAAGATGGTCATACACTTTCCGGGGCAACTTACGGGACATTCAACAATCTTAGTGATGGATCGTGGAGTAATGGCGGGGCAGGACAGCCCGGGTTTGAGATCCAGCATGGTAATATTGCTGGAACGGCTCAACATGGCGATGCGCTACTAGAGCTTGATGCGAACGAAAACTCTGTTGCTCAGCAAGATATTGCCGGCATGACAGCCGGTGAAGATTATGTCTTGACCTTCCATTACAAGCCACGTGTTAATAATGGCACAGACACCGATGATGTGATTGTTAAGTGGAACGGTGTTGTCGTCGAGGACCTTACTTCTACTGATGCACCAGGCGGTTGGAAGCAGTTCACAGTAACTGTTACGGCAGGGGCTGGAACGAACAACCTGGCATTCGAAGGTGATGGTAACAGCGAAAGCTTAGGTGGTTATATTGATAATATCAGCATCAATCAGGCGCTGATTGTTGATGAAACTGACTTGGGTGTTAACGACTCTCTTGATTTCAGTGGTCGCTTTACAGCTGATTTCGGGTCTGATGGACAAGGAGCTCCGACAACTTACGCTATCACGGCCATTGGTGGTATAGATAGCGGGTTGGTTGATACAATTTCTGGCAAGCCAGTTTTGTTATATGATGATGGTGCTGGTACTGTCGTCGGACGTGTCGGTGGTATAATTGGTGAAGATGTCTTTAAGGTTACTGTCGATGGAAATGGCGTTGTTACGCTAGATCAGATCCGTGCTGTACGTCACCCGGATGCGGATAATCATGATGATGTGGTCGGTATACCCGCAGGGAAAATCAATTTAACAGCGACCGTTACTGATGGTGATGGTGATACTGCGGATAGCACTATTGATCTTGGAACATCCCTTTATTTCAAAGACGATGGTCCTGTTAACACAATAGGAACAGTTTCCGGTACGGTTGAAGAAGACAATCTTGTTGACGGAAATGATGAGGATGGAGCGGGGAGCACTGTTGCTAACGGTTCTGTCGCCGGTTTGGTTGACTTTGGTTCCGATGGCGCGGCTTCAGGTGGCGGGTTCAGCTTGGCATCTGATCTGAGCAATCTGCCAACACTGACCTCAAATGGCCTGGCTGTTACCTATGCTGTTTCTGGGGATACGCTGACAGCGTCAACAACGGCTGGATCCGTTTTCACGTTAAAAGTTGAATCAGACGGCAGCTATACCTTCACGCTTCTTGACCAGCTTGATCATCATCCGGTCAATGCGGCGGATAATTCAGAGGGTTTCCTTGATCTTGATCTTTCTTCTGTAATTGTTGCCACAGACCGTGATGGCGATAGTGTAACTGTTGACGACGGTTTTGTGATCCGTGTACAGGACGATGTTCCAGTTGCATTGGATGATGTTCTGAATGTAACTGATGAGTCCGCAGGGAATGTTGTGACAGGCAATCTGTTGCAGGCTGGTGAAAGTGCTGGTGCTGACCAACCGGGGACAATCCGTGAAATTACCCATGATGGCGTAACTTACGAGCTTGCAGCTGATGGTCAATCTGTCAGCGGCGGTGGTAGCTTTGATCCTGCGACCGGTGTTCTGACAATCACGACTAAAGCTGGCGCGACCCTGACTGTGGACATGGCTGGTGATAATCTGGGTGATTACAGTTACGAAGGCCCTGCAACGCATCTGGGTGAAGATTTCGCGCTTGGTGGTGGCAGCTTTGATGGTGCAACCTATACGCAAACAAACCCAGCAACAGGTGTAACCGTTACCTTGACTGGTGCTGGAACCCAAGGCGGTAATCCTGTCGATGTAAAGATTGTTGCCTCTGAATTTAGCGGTCTTGGAATTGCCAATGTTCCACAAGGAAGTGGCGATTCAACGGCGATTGATGATGGCGGTGTAGCTGAGAGTATTACAATATCTTTCTCTGATGCTGGCGGTACGGTTTCCAGTGATTATGTTGCGATTAATCTTGGATCAATAGATGACGCTTCCACCGGGGAAGTTGTTGCCTGGAGTGCAGAAACAGCCTCAGGCACAGTAACGGGTACGACGTCACCTGGTGATACACTATTAGAGCTTGATCTTGATGGTATTACGTCTGTGACGCTGACTGCAGTTGGTGATAACTTTACTGTTGTTTCTGTTTCTACTGCACCTGATACACTAGACGAGACATTTGATTATGTTCTGGAAGATGCAGATGGTGATCAGGATGGGGCAACCCTTACTGTAACGGTTGCAGATGACAACCCGGTTGCTGATATTGAATTTAATCAGGACGCTGAGATCCGTCTGGACGAAACAGAGAATGATGATGATGACACTGCGGTTGATGGTCTTCTTGCCGATGTAACTATTCTGGGGTCCAATCTCTTTACAGACAGTTCGGTATTTGGGGCGGATGGCGCTGCCTCCGCTGGGGCGACTGAGTTCTCACTAAATATTGAAGGTCGTCAGCCTCTTAACAGTGGCTTGGTCGATGCTCAAACAGATGAATCGATTATTCTGACGCAAGAACCAGGTGGTGATATTGTTGGGTCATCTGCGTCTGGTGGCGAAGTTTTCCGTGTTTCGGTGAATCCTTCTACTGGTGATGTAACCGTTACACAAACCCGTGCGATTGAGCATGATAACAGCAATGATCCAGATGAGGCCTCCAGCCCTGAAATTATGAATTCAGGCATTCTTAACCTGGTCGCGACGGTTACAGATGCAGATGGAGATCAGTCGGTTGATACTCTGGATCTTGGATCTGTCATCAAGTTTGAGGATGATGGTCCTGTTCTGACGGCCGTAGCAGCTGCGGCAGACAGCCTACAGGTTGATGACACGACGTTGAATGTTAATGACACGACTGATTTCTCTGGTCTGTTTACAGCAGATGCGGGCGAAGATGGTTCTGCAGGTATTGCCTATGCATTGAGTGTTCCTGCGGTTGATCCAGTCACAGGTATTGTTGACAGTGGTATTGTTGATACAGCAACAGGTCAGAAGGTTGTTCTGACAGATAACAATGGAGTTATTGAAGGTCGTACGGAGACTGGTGGCGATCTGGTCTTTACGGTTAGTGTTAACAGTGACGGTGAAGTTACGCTTGATCAGGTTCGTGCGGTTGATCACGGAGCTGATGGTAATGATCATGACAGTGAGATCAGTCTTGCGTCCGGCTCTGTTATCCTGACGGGTACGCTGACGGATGGAGACGGTGATACGGACGATGCGATCGTTGATCTTTCCGGAGCGATTTCGTTCAAGGATGATGGTCCATCTGCAAATCTTTCTGTGAAAGATGCGGCTGAGATCCGTCTGGATGAGACAGAGAATGATGGTGATGATACAGCTGTTGATGGTCTGCTAGCAGATGTGACTGTTGCAGGTTCAGCGTTGTTCACCAACAGCTCTGCGTTTGGTTCTGACGGTGCGGCAGCAAGCAATGCGACGGTTTACAGCTTGACGCTTAATGGTGCGCAGCCAGTTACTAGTGGCTTGCTTGATGCGGTTACGAACGAGCCGATTACGCTTTCTCAATCGACACCAGGTGGTGTTATTACAGGTAGCTCCGCAACAGGTGGAACGGTCTTTACGGTTTCTATTGATCCGGTGACAGGTTCTGTGACTGTGCAGCAGTCCCGTGCGATTGAGCATGATGATTTTGATGATCATGATGAGGATGGTGTGTCTTCAGCTGTTATGACTTCCGGCCTTATCGAGGCAACGGTAACTGTTACGGATGGTGATGGCGATAGTCATAGTGATGATGCGGAGCTTGGTAACCTGATCAAGTTTGAGGACGATGGTCCTGCCTTTACGGTTTTGGAAGATAGCTCTCTTGATGAAAGTATTGATCCGGTTACATCTGTAAACTTTGTTGATCATGGTGATGGTCTGAAAGTTGATATTGTTAATGAAGGTCTAACGCAGGCTTCATATCAAAATACCTTTGGATATTACTTCTTTAATGCAGCTGGCGAACCGATGACCGGTACGATCGTTGCAGAAAGTGTTACATCCACGACACCAGTTGGTGATTTGGTTGGGTCGGTTACCTTTGATACGGCAACTGATGTTCCTGCAGGGGCGACCGGTATGGGCTTCTTCCTTATCCCGAATGGATTTGGACAAAACCCTGCTGCGCTAATTCAGGAAGGGCAGGATGTTACATTCGCTCAAGTTGGTGGCGAATGGGTTGCTTTTGTTAATGGTACTCAACTGCAAGGTTCTGGTGGTGCGGATGCATTGTTTGATAACCAGGCGTTGAACCCGAACAACAAAGAACACCTTACCGATTTGACAGATGTTGCTGGAAACCAGAACTGGGAAGATATCAACGTCGGTGGTGATAACGATTACGATGATGCAAATCTAACCGTAACAGTTAAAGAAGTTGCCACAGGTACTGTGTTGTTCAACGCGGGTTCTGACGGACTACAGTCTCTTGCTATTGAAGCCGTTGGTGCAAAACTTGATACAGCTGCAAACGATTACAGTGTGACAACAGCACTTGAATCTGGCGGGCAGGCAATTGTTGCTTCTGCAGCAACGTCCGCTGTGGTCGACGGTGAAACCATCTGGACCATTAACGGAACAATTGATGGTGGTGCGACACCTGTCTATAGCTTCACGTATAATCAGGATACAGGTAAGTATATCTTTGAGCAGTTTGCGCCTATTGATCACTTTGATGGTGCGAACCCAATTGATGTTCTTGATCTTGGCTTCAAATTTACCGTTACAGATAATGATGGTGATTCCGTAGCACATATCATCACTGTTCAGGTCAACGATGATACATTGTTGGCTGTAGATGACGCAGGCACCGTTACCGAAGGAACGACACTGCTAGTCACTTCTGCTAATGGTGTTCTTAGTAACGATGACTTTGGTGTTGATGGTCAGGCTTCTCCTGCAATTACAGGTGTTCGTACCGGTGACGAAAACGGTGCCGAACCAACAGGTTCTGTAGGTACGCCGATTGTTGGTAGCCATGGTACGCTGACCCTGTATGCAGATGGTAGCTACACTTATGTAGCGAACGGCAACCTGGACAATGAAAACCCGATTACCGATACCTTTAGCTACACAATCACAGATGGCGATGGTGATACGGACGTTGCCGAGTTGGTTATTACGATCAACGACGGCGGCGTTCCAGAAGTGACAGATCCATCTAGTGGTCCGTTGGCGCTGAGCGTTAGCGAGACTGGTTTGGGCGATAGCGCTGATACGTCTGAGGAAGACAGTGGTACCATTACCTTCCAGGCTGGTTCAGATAATATTCAGACTGTTGTGTTTGATGGTACCAATAATCCAAGTATTGCCGGAATTGGCGAGAGTGTAACCTGGTCTCTGAGTAGTGATGGTTTAACTTGGACAGGCTCTGACACAGAGGGTGTTGCGATTGTTCTGACGCTAAGCGGTGGAACCGCAGATGCTGGAAACACAGGTACCGCAACCGTAACAGCGACACTAAGTGATGAGCTTAAACATGCGCTTGGTGGTGGCACGATTGACATCAGTGGTGTGAACGTTGTTGCGACAGATACAGACGGTGATACGGCAACAGCGCCTGTTACAGTTGCTGTTGTTGATGATGTCCCAGTAGCAAATGACGATGTTGACAGTG
>NZ_LANI01000022.1 GCF_000982415.1 Kiloniella litopenaei | reverse complement strand
CGAAAATCGACGGGGTTTGTCAACGGTCTGAGCCCGGCGATAGAGCTCGCCGGGCTTTTGTTTTGGAATTCTACTGTTAAAGCTTATTCGCGGTTACCAAAAAGCTGTAGCAGGAACAGGAACATATTCAGGAAGTTCAAGTACAGTGAAAGTGCGCCCATAATAGATTTTTTCTGGGCAACTTCTGAATGGTCACTTTCCATATACATCAGCTTGATGCGCTGTGTATCGTAAGCGGTAAGGCCTGCAAAGATCAGAACACCAAGAACGGAAATTACAAACTCAAGCCCAGAAGAGCCTATGAAGATGTTGACGATACTTGCGATAATAAGACCAAAAAGACCGATGATCAGGAAAGATCCCATCGCTGACAGGTTCTTTTTGGTTGTGTAACCGACAAGGCTCAAACCGGCAAAAGAGGCCGCTGTGATGAAGAATACGCGGGCGATTGAGCCCATTTCATATGCAATGAAGATAGAAGAGATTGAAACTCCCATCAACACAGAGAAAACCCAAAATAATATTTGAGCAGTTGAAGCTTGAAGGCTGTTAATACGAGCGCTTAAGAAAAAAACCATTCCTAGTGGTGCAAGCATAACGACCCATTTTAAAGGTGAGCCAAAAATTGCATACATAAGTTCCGGGCTTTGAGACACGCCGAAAGCAGCAAGTCCGGTAATGACAAGAGCAATTGACATATAGTTGTATACGCCAAGCATGTATTTGCGCAGACCAGCATCAATGTCGGCTGCTGTTGCCTGGCCATATCCAACACTGCGTTGTGTGGAACGGTCGATCATAAGAAACCTCGTTTCGTATTTACGTAAAAGCTGACCCTAATATTGGGTCTTGTTGTTTAAAAATCAACTATAATCGGGTTTTTTAGTCGGATATTACCTCTTCAACTGAAAATTTATTCATTTCGTAACAATGCAGCGGGGCGTTGCCGCAGGGCACTCCATGTTCCGGCATAGCCACAGACCAGTGTTGCAAGCAAAGCCAGCAGGGGTGTCAAGAGGACAACTTCGGTAAGTAAGGTGAATTCAAGACGTAAAATATAGACGGTAATCGCCCAGGATGCCGCCCCGCCAATGACGACGGCTACCATGGCTGAAATCAGTCCCAACATGCCAAATTCCAAAAAGAAAGTTGCGGCAAGTGACCGTCTGCTTGCGCCTAAGACCTTTAAGACAACGGAATCATACACCCGGCGGCGATGACCAGCAGCGACAGCGCCCCCCAGAACCAGAGTGCCGGCCAACAAGGCAACGACAGCAATAACGGAAAGCGCTAGCGCAACGTGACTGAGCAGCTCAGTTGCGGCTTCCAGTGCTTCTTTGACGCGAATGGACGAAACGTTGGAGAATTGGTCGGTGACTTTGATTTCCAGTGCGTCTTCTATTTCTGGTAATGCTTTGACCGTAGCGATATGAGTTTGTGGTGCTTTAGACATCAGGCCTGGTGAAAAAACCATAACAAAGTTGATTTCCAGCCCGCCCCAATCGATTTTTCGTAAATTCGCTATTTCTACATCAACAGGGCGTCCCAAGAGGTTGATGGTTAGGTTATCTCCGATCGTGAGGCCTAACCCTTCTGCAACAGCTTGGTCGAGAGACACCAAAGGTTTGCCGTTATAGTCCTCAGGCCACCAGTTCCCATCCACGAGTTTGGTGTTTTTTGGCATCTCGGCGGACCATGTCAGGCCGCGATCACTACGAAATACCCATTTGATTTCACTTGGAATCTCTAACTCGGAAGGCGGGGTGCCGTTTACAGCTGTAATCCTGCCGCGCATCATGGGAACCCGCCGTAATTCGTTGACACCAGCTGTACTTTTTACAAGCGCGTCAAATTCCTCAACCTGTTCAGGTTGGATATCAATGAAATAAAAGCCGGGTGCTTCTTCGGGCAGGCTTTGTGTGACAGCCTGTCGAACATTTCCCTCTAGCAGTGCAACGATGACAAGAACGGTAAGTCCCAGCCCCATTGACAGGATAACGCTTGTTGTTGGCGCACCAGGCCGATGTAGGTTCGCAATTGCGGTGCGCAGTGCGGGGTGTGTTGCCCGTGGCAAAAACTTGGTGAGTTTGGTTATCAGCCAGCCAACACAGTTGTAAATGGCGAAGGTACTGATTGCGCCCACAATGAAGAAACCGGCAATTTTAGGGTTACTTGCAAAGGCAATTGCCGTCAGTGCCAAGAGAATAGCACTTAGTGTTAAAGCCAACATTGCCTTTGGGGTCGGGCGTCCGGTAATCGGGGATGTTAAATCCCTGAAAAGACGCGCAGGTGATGTTTTCCCAGCCTTGGACAGGGACCAAATCGAAAAGGTGAAAGCAGTCAGAAAGCCAAAAGCTGCGGCCAGCAAAAGAGGTTCAGCATAAAACTGTGCGGCGATTTCCCACCCCAGGATATCTTTGGCAAAGGCACTGGCGATATAGGGCGCGGATGCGCCAGCAATCAAACCTGTGATAGTGCCTATCAGGGTCAGGAAAAGTATTTGAATGAGGTAAATTTGGAAAATCAGCCTTGATGAGGCCCCAAGACATTTCAATGTTGCAACGACACCTACTTTACTATCCATAAAGCTCTTTACCGCATTGGCAATGCCTACACCGCCAACAAGCAATGTCGCCAGCCCGATAAGTGTCAAATACATCCCCAGTACATCAATAAACTGACTGATACGTGGTGCCGCTTTTTCTGAACTTCTTATCCGCCACCCTGCTTCGGGGAAGGTCGTGGTAATGGTTTCCTGAAAAGCTTTGAGGTCTGTTTCTATGGGCAGGGCCAAGCGATAATCATATCGAACCATACTACCGGGCTGAATAAGACCTGTACCTTCGAGGCTTTCCCCGGATACCATAACCGTCGGGCCATAGGTAAAGGCGCGGGTTGAGAGATCCGGCTCTTTTATCAGGGATGCCCGTATTTCATAGTGTCCATTGCCAACAACGATTTGATCGCCAACCTCTAGGTCGAGTTTTCGCATAAGATTGGGGGCGAGAACGGTACCCCATCCTTTATCGGTTTTGGCCAGTGCGTCTGACAGGAGAATGTTGGGCTCAAGAATCACATCGCCGTAGAGAGGATAAACGTCATCAACGGCGCGTAATTCTATCAACGTTCGTTTGCCGCCTTCGACGGCTTGTTTGCCCATTGTGCGCATTTCGCGAACAAGTGAAATTTCCCCTTTGTCCTGAAGCCAGTTCAGTTGTTCGTCCGAAGCTTTGCGATGAACCAGATTAAGCGCAATATCACCGCCCAGCAGATTTCGACCATCATTCCTTAGTCCCTGTTCAATGGCGGCAGAGATTGAGCCAACGGCGGCAATGGCCGCAACGCCTAAAAACAAGCAGGCCAGAAATATGCGAAAGCCTTTTATACCACCACGCAGTTCGCGAAAGGCATAGTTGGCAGCAAGAGAGAAGGGGAGGCGTTTTGACATGTTGATTAGCCCTGTGATGCTGCAGCAGGAGCGGGATTTTGGGCCGTTGAACTGGTGTTTTCTTCTTTTAGCTGTCCATCCTGAAGGGTGATGGTGCGATTACACATAGCTGCCAGACGTGGGTCGTGGGTGATGAGAATAAGGGTTGTATCGTGGTCTTTTTGCAGTTTGAAAAGTAGTTCTATAACCATTTCCCCTGTGGCGCTATCAAGGTTCCCGGTTGGTTCATCTGCCAAGAGAATTTTCGGCTCTGCAGCGAAGGCTCGTGCCAGAGCTACTCTTTGCTGTTCTCCGCCCGAGAGTTGTCCGGGGAAATGATCCAGCCTGTGACCTAGGCCGACAGATTCCAGCCTTTCCCGGGCCCGTTTCAAAGCATCTGGCTCGCGTGCGAATTCTAATGGAACAGCGACGTTTTCAAGGGCTGTCATCGTGGGAATAAGGTGAAAGTCCTGAAAAACAATACCTACGGCGTCCCTGCGGAAACGTGCGAGGGCGTCTTCGTCCAGCTTGCCCAAGTCGTGTCCATCTATTTCAACACTGCCAGATGTTGCGGCTTCCAAGCCTGCCATCAGCATCATCATCGATGATTTCCCGGCACCGGACGGACCGACGACAGAGACGGTCTCGCCTTTGTTTATGTTTAGATTAATATCTTTGAGAATATCAACTTTTCCTGCCAATGAGCCCAAGGTCAGATTGACATTTGAAAGACAAACAAGATTTTTCGAGCCCGAGGTCATGATAGGAAAGACTTTCTCTGTATTGTCATAAAGCTTTGATCAGAAACCTATATAGTGGCCGATATCAGGATTTCAATCATTGAGATTTAGTGTATTCGTTTTTGTATGATTTAAAATGTTGTTACGTAAGGAAGATTTTAAGAAGCGACGATAAAATCAAAAGGGTTCTCCAAAAAGAAAATCAGGATATCGTGAACAGGTCTTGTTCCTATGAGCTATCGAACATATTTCAGGGTATAATACGTAATGGTTATTGCTTTTTATGGAAATGATTGATCCTATAGATGATGATTAAATTTTTTTGTAGGCGTTTATTGCGTCTCGTCCCGTATTTTTTCCTTACCCTTCTTTCCGCTAATTTATCCTATGCAGAAACACCTGTTAAGATTTTGGCTTTCGGGGATAGCCTAACCCATGGCTATGGGCTAGAGGCTGGAGATACCTTTCCTGAACGGCTACAGGTTGCGTTGCACGAAGCCGGATACAATGTCACGGTGATTAATGGGGGAAACTCTGGCGATACTTCTGCATCCGGACGTTCGCGCCTGGAATGGGCGCTCATGGATGAAGCCAAGGTTGTCATCGTTGAGTTGGGTGCGAATGACGGGCTGAGAGGGCTGGAACCATCGCAGACCCGTGAAAATCTCAGTCAGATTATTGCCGGCTTCAAAAAAACAGGTGCCAAGGTACTGCTGACCGGGATGCAGGCCCCCAGAAATTTGGGTACCGAATACGTTGCCGAGTTTGATCGGATTTATCCTGAACTGGCGGAAGAATATAATGTCGCTTTCTACCCTTTTTTCCTGGAAGGGGTCGCACTAGATCCGTCATTGAATCAGGGGGATGGTATTCACCCAAACCGCCAGGGTGTGGATGTGATTGTACAGAATATTTTACCCTATCTGGTTCCGTTTCTTGAGCAGGGCACGGAATGAATACGGTACGGGCAGACCCCAGATTCAAGGCGGCTTTTTCGTCCTCACCAGACTGGGCAAAGGCCTGCGCAGAAATTCTAAATGGTATGGGGGATTTGCCGACACAGGCTAATCTGGGCTTTATCTATGCCACGGATGTTTTTGCAGATGATTTATCGAGTATTCTGACTTTTCTGAAAACAAAAACAGGCCTTGAAAATTGGACAGGTACGGTTGGAATTGGGGTCGGAGCAAACGCGGCTAATCAGCTTGGACGCTTTTCTGCCGTGGAACTATACGATGAACCAGGATTATGCGTCATGATCGGTTCTTTTCCATCCGGTACGTTTCAGGTGTTTGAATCGGGACAGGCGGAAATGGACGAAGGGATCAAGCTTGTCGTAACAGGGGAAGGGGTCGAAAGTTGGCTGGAACAGAATAGTGCCTATCTTGGCCTGATACACGGTGATCCCCGTCATTATGATCTGCCTTTGCAAATTTCATCGCTTTCTGCCGGGTTGGAAACATACCTTGTTGGCGGATTGGCTTCATCTCGTGGTGAGTTGCCGCAAATTGCCAACCATGTGACGGATTGTCCTTTGTCTGGTGTTTTCTTTAACGATTCTATTCCCGCGATAACTGGCCTGACCCAGGGCTGTACGCCCATTGGTCCCAAAAGGATGATCACATCGGCTGACGAGCAGAAGATATATACAATTGATGGCCGCCCGGCGTTGGATGTTCTCAAAGAAGATATCGGGGAACTTTTATCCCGCGATTTGAGCAAGATTGGTGGTTATATCTTTGTTGGCTTTCCGGTTGAAGGCAGCGACAGTGATGATTATCTGGTCCGGAACCTGATGAGTATTGATACCAGTGATGGTTCCCTGAACATCACCGAAGAAGTTATGGCTGGGCAGCCGATCTTTTTTTGTCGGCGAGATAATGAGGCCGCGCGAAAAGATCTTAACCGTTTGCTGGATGATATCCGAGCACGATTACCACGTCCGCCCAAGGCTGGGTTATACTACTCATGCCTGGGAAGAGGGCAGGTGCTTTTTGGACCAAACTCGGAAGAGCTTAATGTCCTGCGTCAGGAATTCGGGGATATGCCATTAGTTGGCTTCTATGCAAATGGTGAAGTATCTCATGATAGATTATATGGATATACCGGGGTTTTGACCCTTTTTTATTAAAGTAATTGAGGATGTTATGGAATATACCAAATTAGGCCGCACAGATATTAAGGTCAGTGAAATTTGCCTGGGTACAATGACTTGGGGAGAGCAAAATACGCAAGACGAAGCCTTTGAACAGATGGACTATGCACTGGATAAAGGAATTAATTTCTTTGATACGGCCGAAATTTATGCGGTACCGCCCAAGGCAGAAACCTATGGTCGTACCGAAGAAATAATTGGTAACTGGTTTCAAGAGCGTGGTAATCGCGACAAGGTTGTTTTGGCGTCAAAAGTGGCTGGTCCCAGCCCGGCGCAAACGTATATTCGCGGCGAGGTTTCACGCTTTAACCGAAAGCATATTGTTGCAGCATTAGATAATTCATTAAAGCGATTAAAGACCGACTATATTGATCTTTACCAGCTTCATTGGCCAGATCGAAACTCCAATATTTTTGGTCAGCTTGGCTTTGAACATCGTGAACAAGAACAAATTACACAACCGGAAGAAACACTGAGTATTCTGGATGAATTGGTAAAGGCTGGGAAAATTCGTCAAGTCGGTCTTTCCAATGAAACGCCATGGGGAACCATGCAGTTTTTAAAGCTTGCCGAACAAGGGCGGGGACCACGCATGGTTTCCATACAAAACCCCTATAGCCTTTTGAACAGAAGTTTTGAGGTTGGTCTGGCTGAAATTTCCATGCGAGAAGATATTGGCTTGCTTCCCTATGCACCATTAGGTGCGGGCAGTTTGACCGGTAAATATCTTGGGGGCGCACGTCCCGAGGGCGCGCGGATGACTCTTTTTCCTGATAATACCCGCTATATGGGGGACAGGGGTCAATCAGCGATTGCCGATTATGTTGATCTAGCCGAACGTCATCATCTTGATCCTGCACAAATGGCGCTGGCTTTTGTGCGTTCACGTCCTTTTGTGACGGCCCCGATTATCGGGGCCACAAAGATGGCACAATTGAAGGCAAATATTGAATCGGCAGAGATTAATCTGTCAAAAGAGGTTTTAGCGGAAATTGAAGAACTTGGTCGAAAACACACTATTCCTTGTCCATAGCTGCCTTTGTTTGATCGATGATTTGAAGTATCGGTTATGAAAAAGGTATTAGGTTTTCGGCTTTGTTGTTTTACAGGAGGTACCCATGAGGCTGTTCAGTGCCATTGCTCTTCCCGAAGAAGCAAGATTACGGCTATTGGGACTGTGTCATGGGTTGCCGGGGCAACGGTGGGTTGCCCCTGAAAATTTCCATATTACGCTGCGTTTTTTTGGGGATCTGGACGGGGCTCAGGCCCGGGATTTAGACGATGCTTTTAGTCGGTTGCATTTTAACCCCTTTCCCGTTCGTTTAAGTGGGGTCGGTTTTTTTGGTAAAGAAAACGGGCCAAGAATGTTGTGGGCAGGGGTTGAGAAAACCCCTGAAATTTCAGACCTTAGGCGTAAGGTAGAATATGCTGCACAATCTACAGGTATCAAGCTAGAGCGAGAAAAGTTCACGCCCCATGTGACTCTTTGTCGTTTCAAAAGTAACCCGGGGCCTGCCTTTGGGGCTTATTTACGAGATAACAATCTTTTCTCTCATCCTGAATTCACGGTGGAAAGTTTTGGGCTCTATTCCAGTAAACTTACACCGTCGGGGGCGTGCTATTTTCTGGAGGCTGACTATCCAGAACCGTTTTATTCGTGGACCGAGACTCTCGATATATAATGTACAAACCACTGGCAATTATAATGCTTGCGCCAAGTAGAACATGTGCTTCGGGGATTTCATCCCAAAAAACCCATCCAAAAATTATACCCCATATCAACATGGTGTAATCGAAAGGTGCGATAACCGCAGCCGGGGCATAGCGATAGGCTTGCCCGGTTAGAAAGTGTGCCGTTGTTGCAACAGCGGCCATACCCATTAGCATCAGCAAGTCAGTGTTACTTGGCAAGGTCCAGGAAAAGGCTTCCCAAGGCAGGGCAAGGGACGTTGAGGCCAAACAAACTGTTGTAACGGTGCCCCAAAATGTCATGCCGGAAGAGCTGCAATGATGGCGAAGTTTTCGTGTCAGGATCATGAGCAGGGCATAAACAAATGCCGCGATGACAGGTAGTATTGCTGCGGGTTGAAAGGTATCAGTCCCGGGCTGTAAAATGACAAGGACGCCACCAAAACCCGTGAAGACAACGGCCCAGCGATGCCATCCGACTTTTTCTTTCAGGAAAATCACGGAGAGTACGGTTGTAAATAGAGGGGCGACGAAAGCTATGGCAAAGACCTCTGCCAAAGGCATAAAGGGAAGGGCAGCATAAAAAGTACCGGCCGCAAAAATGATGAGAGATGATCGTGCCAGTAATAGCAGTGGACGATCAGATTTAAGGGTGGCGAGCCCCCCCGTTTTGGCAACAAGAGCCATTGCCAGGGGCAAACTGAACAGGTTGCGGACCAATATGATGCTAATGATGCTATAGGATGCGGTGAGCCATTTGGCAATTCCATCCATAACAGATGTGCAAAAGACCATTAGAATCGCCAAAATGATTCCAAGAATGATTCGATCTTCGTGTGCGTGTTGCGAAGTCCCTGACGATGTACTCATTTGGTAGATGCATCCGTTCTTAGTGGTCGTTGATTTGTGTTTTTAAGTGGTCCACGAGGTTAGAGACACCAGTTTCAATGACATCTAACATGTTTTCATAATCTTGCGGTCCGCCATAATAAGGGTCTTTTACCTCTTTATCATCCAGAGGACTGTAATACAGAAACATGCCTATTTTATTTTGGTATTTTTCGGGACACTTCCCTTGAATGATTTCCAAGTGGCCAAAGTCCATTGCCAAAATAAGATCAAAGTTTTCGAAGTCTGCAGTTGAAAGCTGTCGTGCTCTTAGATCTGAATAATCATACCCTCTTTTGGCGGCAAGCTTCAGACCTGTTCTGGTTGGGGGTTCGCCTATGTGGTAGCTATGTGTGCCAACAGAATCTGTTACAACAAAAGGATCCAGATTTTCTGCTTGCAGCTTGTGTCGTAAGATTCCATCAGCTGCGGGCGAACGACAAATATTCCCCGTGCAAACAAAAAGAACTGCATACTTTTTCATCTTTTGGGTGTTCCCGTCCAATGTTCTGTTTTTTGGTTGCGATTGCGCAGGTTTGGGTAAATTGGAGTGTACGGCTATAGAAAACAGATTGTTATATTTATGGATAAAATCTGTTTGGTTTGATTCATCTGCTACCAACTAAATTGTTAGCAAGATCAACTTTCCAGCTAGGATTGTATACAATAAATATTCGACAGCAATAGCTGTGAGAAATAATTTGGTTGAACCAATTGAGGAAGTTTTAAACATATGAATATATATTTCTCACAATTTTATTAAGCACTTCATGCGCGCAATTTTGAAAGAATTTTTAATCAGCCAATATCGCTTGTTTTCTGATTCCGTTATGGTGGTTGTTGAACATAAAGGGTCGTTTTTAAAAAGATTTATTGATTTATTTTTCAATTTCAGGTTGAGTTTACGCGGCAAAATTTTGGTGTTTTTCTATAGTTTTCATCCTGTTAATTTGTTTTCAGAGCGTTGACAAAAGTTTCGATTGGGGCAACGCTATGTCAGCGGCGCATAAAAATCAGCTGAGAACCAATAAGGTTTTCCCAAAAGCGGCGCATCTAATACAGGGAGTCCAAAGTGAAGATAAAGAATTTATTGAAAGGTCTGGCCTTTGCCACGGCTGTTTCTGTTTCTGCATTATCGGCGACTGCTACCTATGCTGGAACACCAGATAACGTACTCGTCATTGCCAATCGTATTGATGATATTACATCACTTGATCCACATGATCTGTTTGAATTTGCCGGGTCGGATTATTCCAATAACGTTTACGACAAGCTTGTAACATTTGATCCTGCTGATCTGTCCAAAGGCTATCAACCTGGTTTGGCTGAAAGCTGGACGATTAGCGAAGATGGTAAAACCTTTACCTTTAAAATTGCCAAGGGACGTAAATTCCATTCAGGCAACGACATTACCGCACACGATGCTGAATATTCTCTGCGCCGTGCTGTTGTAATGAAAAAGACGCCATCGTTTATTCTGACACAGTTTGGATTTGATGCCGATAACGTTGAAACAACTATTAAAGCGACTGATGACTATACGCTGGTTGTGACGACTGATAAAAAATATGCGCCGTCTTTCGTGTTGAACTGTTTTGCGGCTGTTGTTTCATCAATTGTTGATTCTAAGCTGGTTCAATCTCACGAAGTTGATGGTGATTGGGGTAATAAATGGCTGCAAACGAACTCAGCAGGTTCCGGTGCTTATTCTTTGATTAACTGGAAGCCTAACGAGTCTTATCGCCTGAAAGTTAACGCTGACTACTGGGCAGCTAAGCCAACAATGAAAAGCGTAATCGTTCGTCACATTCCAGAATCAGCAACACAGCGTTTGCTTTTGGAAAAGGGTGATATTGATGTTGCGCGCAACCTAAACCCAACAGATGTCGAAGGTATTTCCAGTAATTCTGATCTGGCAGTAGATAACGATCTGCGTGGTCGTATCATGTACATTTCCATGAACCAGAAAGATCCTATTCTATCCAAGCCGAAAGTACGCGAAGCCCTGCGTTATCTGATCGACTATGACGGAATGGTTAATTCTTTCCTGAAGGGCCAGTACGTTGTGCATCAGGCTTTCTTGCCTTTGACATATATGGGTGAGCTAAAAGACAAGCCATTCAAGCTGGATATGGCCAAAGGCAAAAAACTTCTTGCCGAAGCGGGCCATGCTGATGGTTTTGATGTTGAAATCATTGTGCGTAATGCGCAAGAGCGTATCCAGATTGCACAGTCCATTCAGAATACTTTCAAGCAGGCAGGCATTAATGTCAGTCTAACGCAGGGAACTGGTAAACAGATCTTGGGCAAATATCGTGCACGTGATTTCCAAATCTATGTAGGTGCATGGGGCCCGGATTATCCTGATCCGCATACAAATGCCGATACATTTGCATCTAACCCGGATAACCGCGATGAAGCAAAATTAACTGGTAAGCTCGCATGGCGTAATTCCTGGGATATTCCAGAAATGACAGCAATGACAGTTGCTGCTGCTCAGGAAACTGATGGTGCAAAACGTGCTCAGATGTATATTGATATACAAAAAGAGCATCAGATGACCTCACCTTTCGTAGAAATGTTCCAGAAGAATGAGCAAACTGGCCGTCAAGCCAATGTTCAGGGTTTCTATACTGGATCTGCGGTTTCTCAGGTCGTTTATTGGACAGTTACAAAGTAGTATCTGATGAGTAATGCTGTTGATACAGCGACGCCGAAGCGGCGCGGATCTTCCGTGCCGCTTCTAAAGCGTCTTAAGAGTTTGGTCACAGTGCTTTTTACTGTGCTGCTCACCTTAGTTGGCCTTTTGTTTGTTACTTTTATTATTGGTCGTGTCATGCCTGTCGATCCCGTTTTGGCGATCGTCGGTGAACGCGCGTCACAGGAAATTTATGACGCGGCTTATAAATCTCTTGGTTTGGACAAGCCTTTAATGGTTCAGTTCGGGATCTTCTTACAACAGATTGCTGTGGGCGATTTTGGTATTTCCAATCTTACGGCTAGGCCTGTCTCCGAGGATATTTTACGCGTTTTCCCTGCTACCCTGGAGCTGGCAACCGTCGGCACTATTTTTGGTGTTCTCTTTGGTGTGCCAATGGGTGTTATGGCCGCGGTACACGAAGGAAAATGGCAGGACCAAGTTGTCCGTTTTGTCGGGCTTTTCGGTTATTCCATGCCGATTTTCTGGATCGGGCTTGTCGGTCTCATTATTTTCTATGGCGTATTGGATTGGGTCGGCGGGCCGGGACGTCTTGATGTCTATTACGAAGATGTGATTCCGGTGGTAACCGGATTGATTCTGGTCGACAGTCTGATCGAAGGTGATCTTGATATTTTTTGGAATGCCTTCTCGCACATCATCTTGCCTGCATCTATTCTTGGCTATTATTCCCTGGCTTACATTAGTCGTATGACCAGATCCTTTATGCTTGAGCAGCTTTCGCAGGAATATATTACGACGGCCCGGGTCAAGGGGCTTTCGGAACGGACCGTTATCTGGCGCCATGCCTTGGGTAACGTGATGATCCCATTAATAACTGTCATTGCGCTTTCCTATGCAAACCTTCTGGAAGGCTCTGTTTTGACAGAGATTATCTTTGCCTGGCCTGGATTGGGGTCATATCTGACCACAGCTCTGCTTTCTGCCGATATGAATGCTGTGATTGGTGGGACGGTTGTCGTTGGCCTTATTTTTGTAGGCCTGAATCTTCTGTCAGATTTCCTATACAAAGTTGTTGATCCGAGGGCCCGTTAGTATGAGTACAGATACAACATCGTATAATCAGGGGTTAAAAGGCTGGTTGAACAGTGAATCCCCTGAATCACGATTCCATGCCCAAATGGTGCAACTTTATGCGGGGTGGCAGTCTCTTGTTGCCAATCGACTGGCGTTCTTGGGTTTTATGATCATTGTCCTGTTGGTTCTGGTTGCAATCTTTGCGCCTTTGCTGGCAACCCATGATCCCGCTATTCAGGATTTGAAAGCAACATTGCTTCCGCCATTGACGGAAGGGCATATTCTGGGGACGGATGATTCCGGACGCGATATCTGGAGCCGGATAATATACGGGTCACGAATTACATTATTTATTGTGGCATTGGTTGCTTTTACAGCCCCTGTTTTCGGACTATTGGTTGGGACTGTTTCCGGTTATCTGGGCGGTTGGGTCGATACTGTTCTAATGCGGGTTACCGATATCTTCCTTGCTTTTCCTCGCCTGGTTTTGGCGTTGGCGTTTGTATCAGCTTTGGGTGCAGGTATCGAAAACGCCATCTTGGCCATATCCTTAACTGCTTGGCCTCCGTATGCCCGTATTGCCCGGGCGGAAACACTGACCATTCGAAACAGTGACTATATTGCGGCTATTCAACTTCAGGGGGCTGGTCGACTGCGTATCATTCTTGGGCACATATGGCCCATGTGTATGTCTTCGCTCATCGTGCGTGTGACGCTGGATATGGCCGGTATTATTCTAACGGCTGCGGGCCTTGGCTTTCTTGGTCTTGGCGCACAACCGCCGAGCCCAGAATGGGGGGCCATGATTTCATCCGGCCGCCAGTTTATTCACGATCACTGGTGGATCGCGACCATGCCGGGGTTGGCTATTTTTATCGTTTCTCTTGGCTTTAATCTGCTTGGTGATGGTCTGCGTGATATTCTCGATCCAAAGAAGGCACAGTCATGAGTAAACCACTTTTGGAAGTTGAAGATCTCTGGGTTCGCTTTGCATCCAAGAAGCGTGTTGTAGAGGCCGTTCGTGGCATTTCCTTCTCTGTGGGGCGCGAGCGTGTTGGGATTGTTGGTGAATCCGGGTCTGGTAAATCCATGACAGGGCGATCGATCCTGCGTTTGATTCGTCACCCGGGGGAAGTCGAGGCCAAAAAAATTTACTTTGATGGACAGGATTTGCAGGCCCTGAGTGAGAAAGAAATGCGGGATGTCAGAGGGCACAAAATTTCTCTGGTGATGCAGGACCCTAAATTTTCGCTGAACCCGGTGATGAAGGTTGGTGATCAGATATCCGAAGCGTATCGTATCCATACTAATGCATCGAAGGCAGAAGCAAAGAAAAGATCGATTGAGATGCTCAACGCTGTGCAAATTCGTAACCCTGAACGGGTTTATGATAGCTATCCGCACGAAGTTTCCGGCGGGATGGGACAGCGCATTATGATTGCTATGATGCTTATTCCTGAGCCTGATTTGTTGATCGCCGATGAGCCAACATCTGCGTTGGATGTAACGGTTCAACGCCGGGTATTACAGATCATGGATAAATTGGTGCAGGAACGGGGCATGGGGCTGATTTTCATCAGCCATGACTTGAATCTTGTCGCGTCTTTTTGTGATCGTGTCATCATTATGTATGGTGGCCGCATCGTCGAAACCTGTCGGGCCGATGAACTGCAAAATGCGAAACATCCTTATACGCGTGGCTTGCTGAACGCCTTACCGGATATTCACAAGCCCAAAGATCAGCTATCGGTCCTTGAACGTGACCCGAAATGGATAGAGGACCCAAGTGTCGATGCCTTCCTCTGATAATGCAACGCTAAACAAATCGCCTATTGCCCTGGATATTCAAAATTTGAATGTTTACTTTGGCGAAGGGCATGAAAAATTTCGCGCCGTCAAAGATGTTTCTATTTCTGTTGAAGCAGGTGGATCATTTGGTCTGGTTGGAGAATCCGGATCGGGTAAATCGACGGTTCTTCGTGCTGTAAGTGGGTTGGTAACCAACTGGGATGGTACGGTTGCTGTTAATGGTGAGCCAATCAGTAAAAAGCGTGAAATGTCCTATTGCCGGACAATTCAGATGGTTTTTCAAGACCCGTATGCGTCTTTGCATCCCAGACACAGTATTGACCGGACTTTGTCTGAGCCACTGCGGCTTCACAAGTTTGATAACATTGATGATCGTGTGAATCAGGCCTTGATCGATGTGGGGTTGGGGACTTCGTTTAGATTCCGATATCCCCATCAGCTATCTGGTGGTCAGCGACAACGCGTGGCGATTGCCCGGGCCCTGATGTTGGAACCAGACATTATGCTGTTGGACGAACCAACCTCTGCATTGGACGTGTCGGTTCAGGCCGAAATTCTTAATTTGCTTTCTGATATTCGCAAAAAACGCCAACTTACCTATATTCTGGTAACGCATGATCTGGCGGTTGTTGCGCATATGTGTGATGAAATCGCAGTTATGAGCCACGGTGAAATAGTTGAGGTTATGGATGTTGAAACCATGCGTCAGTCAAAACCTCAACACGAATACACCCGTGAGTTGCTCGAAGCGAGCGAAGGCTATCAGCCAGAGGCCTAAAGTTATTTATAAAGCAGGATTGATTCATGTCAGCATCACCAGTTCCCGTTTTTGATGGGCATAATGACACGTTACTTCGTCATGTAATGAACGAGGGAACAGCAAAGGAAGTATCTTTTTTTGCTGAAAATGACCGTGGGCATATTGATTTGCCAAAGGCGCGTAAGGGAGGTCTGCAAGGGGGCCTCTTTGCGATGTTTGTTCCTTCGAAATATGACGATACATCCAGGGGTGCGTTTGACCCGGAAGATCCTGAAAATTTTGCCCCTATTGATCAGCCGGGTGCCCTTAATTTTACCAATCGTATGTTTGCCATGGCCCAACGTTGGGTAAGGGAAAGTGAAGGTCAGGTGGTAATCGCAAAAACAGTTGCCGAGGCTCGAACAGCTATGTCCGACGGTAAACTTGCGATGATCATGCATATTGAGGGGGCAGAAGCCATCGACAGGGACTTTTATGCACTTGAAGTTCTTTATGCTGCCGGTCTTCGCTCTATTGGTCCTGTCTGGAGCCGCAAAAATATTTTTGCTGACGGGGTTCCAATGGCATTCCCCAGTTCGCCTGATACTGGTACTGGCTTGACCGATGCGGGGCGCGAACTGGTTATAAACTGTAATCGTATGGGCGTTATGATCGATCTGTCGCACATAACGGAAAAAGGCTTTTGGGATATCGCGAATTTATCAACCCGCCCGTTGGTTGCATCGCATTCCAATGCGCATTTTTTGTGCCCGTCGGCTCGAAATCTGACTGATAAGCAATTGGATGCCATTAAGGAAAGCAAGGGACTTGTCGGCATTAACTACCACGTTGCTTTCTTGCGTGATGATGGTGCTCATGATGCGAACACGGCAGTTGATGTTTTGGTTCAGCATGCGGCATACCTTGTTGATAAGCTGGGGGAAGATGGCGTTGCGCTTGGATCTGATTTTGATGGGTGTCTGGTGCTGGACGTTATAAAGGATGCAACAGGATTACCGAAGTTAATAGAGGGCTTTAGGCAATCGGGTTTTGGCGACAAGCTGATTCATAAAATCGCTCATGAAAATTGGCTGTCAGTATTAGAGCGGACTGGAATATAATATCTCAGTTTAGTGTTTCTTTTGGGTAATTGAAGGTGGAGAATATCGTTTGAATTGGCTCGGACTTGATCATATTCAATTGGCTATTCCTGTGGGCGCAGAAGATTTGTGCCGAGCCTTTTATGGCACGATCCTGGGATGGAAAGAAGTCTCGAAACCCGAGAGTTTGACCGGTAGAGGTGGTGTATGGTTCAGCACAGATTCTTTTCAGGTTCACTTTGGTGTGGAAAAAGACTTTCAGCCCGCGAAAAAGGCACATCCGGCCTTTCTATTAAAAGATCTCGATCATCTTGCCAAAGAGTTGGCTAATCATGATATCGCCGTTCAATGGGATGATAAACTGGAAGGGTATAACAGGTTTTTTGCCCATGACTGTTTTGGCAACCGCTTAGAATTTATGCAAAAGACTGGAACCTAGATAACGCTTCTTGTCTGACGGGGTGAGGGGGGTGAAGCCTCTACTGGCTTTGTTTTGAAAGCTCTTTAGGGATTGAATAAGGAAGTACTTTAACTGTCTATACCCAGAACTTCACGCTGATATGATGCCCGTTTTCTTTCTTTAGGCTATAAGGGCATATACTGTACGCTATTTGCAAAAGGAAAATGGCGAGGATGGATGAAGATTGGGACAATTTGCTAGCGCATGTACGAGGTTGTACGCACTGTGCCAATGATCTCCCTTTGGGGCCTCGTCCCGTTGTCCAGATTTGCCCAAGTGCCCGTATTCTTATCATCGGCCAGGCCCCGGGTACCAAAGTTCATGAAACGGGTATCCCCTGGAACGATCCGTCGGGTGATCGTTTGCGGGATTGGCTGGGGATTGATAAAGAGCTTTTTTATGATCCAGAAAAAATAGCAATCATGCCGATGGGTTTTTGTTACCCTGGGCGGCTAGATAAAGGTGGGGATGCTCCGCCACGGCCTGAATGTGCGCCTTTGTGGCATGATAGACTGCTTGGTGTTCTCCCTAATTTACGAATCACGCTTTTGGTTGGGCAATATGCCCAAAAGTTTTACTTGGGTAAGAAAAAGAAAAGAACCCTGACGGGAACAGTCAAGTCATGGAGAGAATATCAACCGGCTTATTTCGTAACACCTCACCCGAGTTGGCGTTCAGCTATGTGGCTTAAAAAGCATCCATGGTTTGAAAACGATGTGCTGCCCGTATTGCGGAATCGTGTACAAGAATTGCTATGACAAGCCTAAGTGTTTCCAATCGGACTATTTAGGAAAGACTTACTGTTCTGCTTTCCATCTTGTCCATGTCATCTTCTGACATGCCAAAATAGTGTCCGATCTCATGGATTAGGACATGGCGGACAACCTGGCTAAGATCTTCACCGTTTTCACACCAAAAATCGAGAATAGGGCGACGGAACAGGAAAACCGTATCCTTTTCTTCGTTCAGTTCTCTGCTCTGCTGGGTCATAGAGCGACGATCAACACCCTGGTAAAGACCTAAAATCTCGAAAGGTGTTTCACAATCCATGGCTTCCATCATGTATTCTGAGGGGAAGTCCTGAACCTCTATCTTTAGTTGACTGGCGACATCTCTGAGCTCATCGGGCATATGCGCATAGGCTTCACGCGCCAGAGATTCAATATCACTGATCTCTGGGGGAGTCGTAAAACGTTCTATGTTATGAAGCTGGCCCATATTCTCTATCCAGTTAACCGAGGACGGCAATAGGCATAGATTCAAAGGCGCTGTCAATCTTAAAGTCCAAAGTGCGGGACTGTGGAAAATTCAAGATCCTTTTTTCATAATCACCGTTCATCGATAAAGTTATTCTATGCTATTGTTAAAAAAAGAACAAATTTCAGTAAAACAGGATTTTCAATATGCCGGAACGCAAAATTCCCACAAAGCTGTCTGATAGTGAGAGAGCAGACTTTCTTCAGGAACTGGTAGGTTGGACTCTGGAAAGTGACCGAGATGCTATCCGTAAGGTCTTTACCTTTAAAACCTTTAATCAAGCTTGGGGTTTTATGAACCGTGTTGCCCTTGTTGCTGAAAAAATGGGGCACCACCCGGAATGGTTCAATGTTTATAATAAAGTGGATATTGTCCTGACGACACATGATTGTGACGGCCTGTCAGAGCTTGATGTTCAACTCGCCAAAAAAATGAACCTCTTTGCTTCTAAAGTTTAAATAGCCGAAAGAGTTATGGGGCTTGCAATAAGTCCTATATCTTCACATCTTTGTTGTATGAGATTTATTCAACTTAATAAGCCAGATCCTAAAGATGCGGAACCAGCTCTATTAGCAGCTGATGAAAAAGTTGTTAAAAAAGGGTTTTTGAAGAAACTTAAGAAAGTTGCTTTAAAAATAACCTTTTCTGAAAAGCTTTTAGCGGCCTATTTCTGCGCGACCGATCGGAAAACGCCCCTCAAAGCAAAAGCCATATTGATGGCGGCGCTGGCTTATTTTGTTGTACCGGCTGACTTAATTCCTGATTTTATTATTGCTTTTGGTTTTACCGATGACATCTCGGTTCTTATTGCGGCTATAAATTCAGTGAAGAAGCATATAACTGAACAGCACGTAGAAAAAGCGCAAGCTTGGCTGGATGTGAACGATTAGCCTTTGCTCAGAAAAAAATTTACGCAATATATTTTGTGTAATTTTAGTATTTTTCTAATCTTTATTGCATACGATAGTATTGCGCGCTGAGATTGCTCAGGAATAGAAATATGATAAAAACATTGTTTTGCGGCTGGCTTTTTTGCTTCCTGACACTTGGTAATGTAAGTGCCCTAGAGTTTTATACTGAAGATTTCCCTCCGTATAACTATATGGAAGGTAAAGAGTTAAAAGGCATCGGCCCAAATATTATTCGTGAGCTTTCAAAGGAAGTAGGAGAAGAACCCAAGATAACTGTTTTGCCTTGGGCGCGCGCATATAAATATGCGCAAGAAATCCCTGAGGTTGGCATTTTTTCAATCGTAAGAACCCCTAAAAGGGAAGATGTTTTTCACTGGGTTGGTCCGCTCTATACCGTCCGTATCGGTCTTTACGCTGAAAAAGCAAATAAACACCTGTATCAAGGTACAAATGAAGAGAATTTAGACCAAGCACGGAAAGTCGGTAATATCGCTGTTCAATTAGGCGGTGCAGGCGAAGAGCTATTGACCACGTTAAGGTTCCAGAATCTTAATAAAATTGTGAATGTTAACAAAGCGATGTTCTTATTGCTCAAGGGCCGCTATGACCTGTTGGAAACATCGGATGCTTACATGTCCTATATGGCTAAGGAAGAAGGTATTTCCGTGGATGTGGTGAGTGAGATCGCTCTTATTGGGCAATATGACATGTATTTGGCTTTTTCTAAGAGTACTCCGCTTGAAGTTGTGCAAAAATGGCAAGATGCATTGGATCGTCTTCGGCAGCGCCAGTCAGTGGGAAACCCAAGTTAAGAGCAATCTTTAACATTCTAGAAGCTAGAGCGTCCCTTGGGGTGCATTGCTCGCGGGTTTAACTGTATCCCGGTTTGATAATTGGGCGGCCGCTTTCTTGCGAATGCTTGCTTCCCGCTGTGCGATATAGATTGCCGAACACGCGATAATCCCGCCCCCGATCCATGTCCATATATCCGGAATTTCGCCAAAAGCCAAAAAAGCCATAAGCGCCATAAAGGGAAGTCGGGCATAGTCAAATGGCATAACCGCCGAAGCATCGGCAATCGAAAGCGCTTTGGTGATCAGCAGATTACTAATGGCCCCGATGACACCCAAACCAATAACTGCATACCAGACTTCTGTGCTTGGCCATTTCCAAACAAAAATGGCGGGCACTAATGAGAGAAGGGTCATGAAAATCGTTGTATAAAAGACTGTAACACTCGAAGAGTCTGTTTTGGTTAGGGTTTTTACGATCATAACTGATCCGGCCATCAATAATGCGGCTAAAACGGGTAGGAATAACAAGGGACTGAAGTCGCCGAAGCCAGGTCGTACAATAACCAGTACACCTACAAACCCCATAATTGTTGCGCCCCAACGGCGAAGTTTGACATCTTCCTTAAGAATAAGGGCTGCACCAATTGTTGCGAAAAGAGGAACAGTAAAGTTCAGCGCCACAGCCTGAGCCATTGGAAGCCAACTTACAGACGCGAACCAGACCACCATAGCTGATATGCCCACGACAGAACGTAGAAAATGTAATTTCAGATGTTTTGTCTTAAGTTCTCCAAAGCCAATCTTATGCATCCAGGGCAGCATAAAAACAAAGGCAAAGAAATTACGGAAAAAAGTGACCTCGAACAGGGGTAATTCTTCAGCTGCAATGCGAACGAGCAAGTTCATCACTGAAAAGCCGAAAGTGGCAAGAACAACTAAAAGAGCACCTTGCAAAGGAGCTGGGATATTTTTGAAACGGGACATAAATTTAGATGCCTTGGCGGCCAGAGAGGACCTAAAGCCTACTGCAGCCAAAAGAGCTTGTCATGTTTTAAGTGAATAATTTCAATTGTCGTCGTACCTGAGAAGCAGGTGATTCAGATTATTGAACACACGGTAAAACTCTTTGAACTGTTGCAGGAATTTGTCCCATTCCAATCGTGCGTCCAGTTCTTTTAGCTCTGCAAAAATATCGGACAGATTGTTTTTGCCATCACATCTTTTTGCGATTGCAGAAGACAGGCGGGGCAAAGGAAGATTCAGGGGGATGCCATCCAGATTACTTTTTAGTGCCGATGTTTTCTGCAGGCTTTTTGCAATGACATCGGGTTGCATTTCGCGGAAGATCGGGATTGCCTTTTCTGCCTGGGATAGATCGGCAACTGTATCTTTTCGACGCGATAGATAGAACACGTGAAGTTTCATGTTGCTGGCCAGTTTTTCCGCGACAGCAGCTTGTTCTATTGGGGGGAGTGCATGTGCATGTTGAAGAAGCTTTGCATCTTTCACATAGGTTTCGACTTTGTAGCGAATGGGTTCAACAAAAGCCGTGAGCTCTAACCCTGATGATGCGACTAGATCGGCAACTTGTGGAACGGTGTAAGCTCTGTCACAACTATGTAAAAGCAGGTCGACAAGTTCCGCATCGCTGGCTTTATGATCAATAACAAAAGGATTGCGATTAAAGCTGTTGGTTGGGGGAAGCTTTTCCAAAAGGCGACGAGTTAATTTTACTTTTTCAGCTAAACTCGAACACTCTTTCCCCAGACTGCGAAGAAGGTCCTGCATTGGGTAGACCCCTTCACGCCCGTATTGCCCATAAACCATTATTCCGATACCGCCGTCTTCCTTAAGAACAGAAGTTAGCGCTTTCAGCCCCAGTGCAGGAGAGGTGAGATGGTGGAGGACACCGCAGCAATCTATGTAATCAAACGGTTCCAAATCCAGACTTGGCAAATCAAGCAGGGAACCGCTCAGGAAGGTTATATTGTTCAGGCCGCGGGCTTTTGCTCTGGCTTCGACAATTGCACGCGATGCCGAAGAAAGATCGAGGTAGGTAACCTGTCCTGCTTGGCCTTTTCCATCTTTTGATGCATCGGCAAGCTGTTGTGCCAGCATGATTGTTGCGTCACCTGTACCACCCCCGGCAACCAAAGCCCGAAAGGGTTTGGAAAAATCTCTTTTTCCAGCAAAAAGGTAGTGGTTCAGCTCTGCGAGATTACTTGGCGATCCTGTGATCAGTCGTTTTTGTTCATCCGCAGGATTTCTGGACGGATAGGGATAAGCTTCGTATTGATCTTGTACTTCTGGCTGAACGGTCATTGTGGTTAAGCCGATTCCTCTAAAAGGGTTTGCGGGTAGCAGATTTGAGTGTTGCAGTTTTGGTATATAACGCTTCTGGAGAAACCTCCTCTCTCATTATAAAGGAAATAATCAGAAAGGAGGTTTTGTGTCTTCTTTAGAAGCGGACGTTTTGGGCTGCGCGAACCTGGCCAACCTGAATGCCTGCACGGTTAAACAGTGGGGGTTCCAGAACGTCCTTCATCGTATGGGCTGTTTCGTCATCAATGACTTTCAGGTGTTTTAAAATCATTCCGATGACGGTCTCGGCTGAGCGTGTGACACCGTCATCAGCTTTGAGTGCAATGCCGAGGCCGAGTTCAGGAATAATGCCTGTGTAAACACCTTCGGCCCCGGTTTTGATTAAGGCACGCCCTTTGGTTGCTTCAACAATTTTTGTGCAGAAGCGATCTGATCCGGCGATCATAAAGGGTTCTGCTGCAATGGCATTGTTAATGCGTTGGCACGCTTCCTGGCGGGCTTCTGGTTGATCGGAGGGATCTGCAAAACGGGCCATAGCCAGTGCAATGTTTGCAAGGGGCACACCGATAACCGGTATGCCACAGCCATCTATGCCACGTGGTGCATCGCCAAGATCCATTCCACACATGGTTTCCATCGCCCCAAGGATACGTTGTTGTAACGGATGTTCATATTTCACATAGCCTTTGAGGTCATATCCAAGTTGCTTGCAAACAGTCAGAAAACCTGTGTGTTTACCTGAACAGTTGTTGTGCAGGGCCGATTCAGAACCACCGTTTTTCAAGAGATCAACCATCGAAGGAATATGGTAGGGAAGGTGCGATCCACATTCCAGATCGTCTTCGGTACAGTCGATTTTTTTTAACCATTTTAGGACAGTTTCAACGTGTTCGGGTTGCCCGTCGTGACTGGCACAGGCAATGGATATTTCTGCATCGGTTAGATCAAACGCATCTGCGGCACCACTTTCAATCAATGGAAGAGCCTGCATACATTTAATTGCCGAGCGTCCATAGGTGATTTTTTCGTAATCACCACCAGATAAAACAACCTTTCCGTCGGTATCAACAACGGCATAAGATGCCCGATGAATACTTTCGACCATGTTTCCCCGGGTTACTTCGACCATAATTGGGTTATTTTGACCCTCACCAGAGGATGAACTGTTGTTTTTTGTTAAATCGGACACTAGAAAACTCTTATATTAAGTATACGAGGCTCAATTCAGAACTATTCTGAACCGAGGGGCTCAACCACCCACTTGTTTTGTGCTGGCATTATAGGCGCAAAATAACGACGATTAACAGGCTTAAGAAGGACCTGAATTAAGACGATGGCAGAGAGAACCATGAGAGGATTTTTTGGCATGGGGGTCGAGGGCGGCAGCAAACCCATGAATCTGGGGAATCTGCTTCGTTCCGCCCATAGTTTCGGGGCCAGTTTCTTTTTTACTGTTGCGCCGCATTATGATGCAAAACAGGTCAAACAATCTGATACATCAGATGCTGCAAAGACCTTGCCGCTTTATAATTTCGACAATGTTGAAGAAATGGTCCTGCCAAAAGGTGTGCAGTTGGTCGGGGTTGAACTTACAGACGAATCAATCGAGCTTCCGAGCTTTCGTCACCCTATGCAGGCTGCTTATGTTTTAGGGCCTGAAAAAGGGTCTCTGTCACCGGAAATGCAAGAACGTTGTGACTTTATTGTAAAAATTCCAATGAAATTCTGTGTGAATGTTGGTGTAGCTGGTGCAATCGTGCTTTATGACAGATTGATTTCTATGGGACGGTTTCCTGGAAGGCCTGTTAATTCAAGGGCTGCTGCGGTTCCATTGCCCAAACATGTTCAAGGCGGGCAGATCATTCGAACTAAAAAAGACTAAGTGTCTGGTGAAATCAGAAGACCTGCCTTAGAATCACCTATTTTATGGTTTAGTGGTGAGAATTAAGAGAATTAACCGCGCAGAGTATTATGATAACTGGGAAGATAATGAGTAAGCTATTGTCAATGAAATCCGCCATTCCTATGGCCCTTATGCTATCTGTTTCCTTTGGCCTGTCCGCATTGACCGCGACGACAAGTTCCGCCCAGGGAATTAAAGCGATTGGACAACACAAGGACTGGACTTCTTACAGCTATACCGAAAATGGGCATAAAGTGTGTTTTATGAACTCGGTTCCCAAGAAAGCTGAAGGGAAGTACAATAAGCGCGGTGATATCTATCTGGTTGTATCTCATAGAGCTGGTGAAAAGCGCTGGGATGAAATCTCTATTCAAGCTGGTTACAGCTATCGTCCGGATTCTCAAGTAACCCTCAGTGTCGGGAAAAGTAGCTATAAATTTTTTACGGCTGGGGATAGCGCCTGGGCTTACAATCAAGAAGATGATCAGAAGGTAATCAACGCGATGATCAAAGGGTCCAAGCTGATCGTCCGTGGTGTTTCCGGGCGTGGAACAAAAACCAAAGACACCTACTCTTTAAGTGGTTTTTCAGCAGCTTATCGTGCCATTAATCAGGCATGCGGTAAAAAATAATACTTTGATATTTGGGTGATGCTCTCTCTGTGACTGTTTTGATTGGGATAAAGCAGTCACTTAGGGGCTATTGAGTGTTTCTAAACCAATGCAAGCGGCTGTTATGCAGTTATTGCAGAGCGAATCCACTTGAACCCGGAAGTGACTCGCTTTATTTAAGCCTCAATCGCAGATAAAATATCTGCCATAAGGATTGATGAGCTATGACCACAGCACCGAAAATCACAGAAGCCACAGCTGAGAATGCAGCCGATGTGCAAGCTAAGCAAGCGCAGAACAGCAATGCTGGCTCTCGGGGGCACGCGAAAGCCTTTGCGCCACCTGCGTCGCATTCAGCTGATGGTCGAAAGATTCTAGTGGGTCTGTCTCGCGAAGAGTTGGAAGCAGAAGTTATCGGTCTCGGCGAAGCGAAGTTTCGCGCCAAACAACTTTGGCAGTGGATTTATAACCGTGGTGCTGCGTCCTTCGAAGAAATGACGTCCCTGGGCAAGCCCTTTCGGGAAAAGCTTGAAGCTGGGTATGTTGTTGGGCGTCCGGAAATTGTCGAAGATCTGATCTCGGTTGACGGTACCCGCAAATGGCTCCTTCGTTTTCCCGATGGAAACGAAGTCGAGACTGTTTTTATCCCTGAAGAAGATCGCGGCACGCTCTGTGTTTCATCACAGGTTGGCTGCACCTTGACCTGTAAGTTCTGTCACACGGGAACGCAGCCGCTTGTTCGTAACCTGTCCCCTAATGAAATTGTTTCCCAGATCATCCATGCCAGAGACGCCATGGAAGAGTGGCCAAGTTCTGCACCCGGACGTCGGGTGACAAACATTGTCATGATGGGCATGGGTGAACCGCTCTATAACTATGAAAATGTCAAAGCGGCTTTGAATATCGTTATGGATGGCGAAGGTCTGACCATTTCCAGACGACGTATTACGCTGTCAACGTCTGGTGTTGTACCTGAAATTCGGCGCTGCGGGGTTGATCTGGGGGTGAACCTTGCGATTTCCCTTCATGCGGTTGACGATGAAACCCGAAGCAAGATCATGCCGATCAACAACAAGTATCCGCTGAAAGAATTGCTGGATGCCTGTCGGGAATATCCGGGTGTCAGTAATTCCCGTCGTATTACCTTTGAGTACGTCATGCTCAAGGATGTGAATGATTCCATGGAAGATGCGAAGAAATTGTTGCAGCTTCTTAAGGGAATCCCGGCCAAGATTAACTTAATTCCTTTCAATCCCTGGCCAGGATCGTTTTTTGAATGTTCTTCGAACAATCAAATCCGACGTTTTTCAAACTATCTTTTTGAAAAGGGTGTATCAGCACCGATCCGCACTACAAGAGGCGAGGACATACTTGCAGCTTGTGGGCAGTTAAAGTCTGAATCAGAAAGAAAGCGTAAAACAAAGAAACCCTGCGCGGCAGAATAACTAAACTAAAAAGGCCCGTTGTCTGACTTTTCCCGATACAGACCTTTTTTATGAAATAGCTCTGCAAAAATTATTCTGATTTTTGCATGATCATATTAAAACCAAGGGGCGGTTTTGCTTCTTGGTGCTCGAGATCCATGCAGAAATTTGAAATATCCCGATCAATTTCCCGGATATATTTCAGGTTCATATTCAGATTGATCCCTGCCATAAGAATATCATCCATCTTGTGCTGGAAGCTGTAACTTGGGCTTGATTCGTAGTTGACGTGCCCAAAATAATCCAGCCCATCTGTATCTTTCCATGGATCTTGTTTGAAATAGGAATAGAGCGGTCTAGACACGCCTTGATCATCTGTTTCGTACATCAGCAATACGGGATGCATTTCTTCGGCAACATAGTATCCACCGGGTTTGATCAGGCTGTGAATGACTTTAAAAAATGCCGAGAGATCTGGCATCCAGCTCATGACGCCAACCGTGGTGAGAACAATATCAAACTGTTCTTTGTACTGATTTGGAATGTCATAGACGTCACTGACAAGTAATTCCATTCGGTCTTGATAGTGTGTGGCTTTGATCAATTGATTTCCTTGATCAATAAAAGCTGAAGCGGCGTCAACACCCAGGCCGTAACTGGCCCCCATTTTAATAACAGACAGCAAGTCCTTTGCGTTGTTGCAGCAAATCTGGGCAACCCGTTTCCCCTGAAGATCAAGACGGCTTAAGGTTTCAGTCAGTTCAGGTTCCAGAGCATTGAAATCAGATTGAGTGACGTCTTGTAATAGCCTTTGCTGGTTTTTCTCTTCATGCCGTGGCGCAGCTTCGTTCCAGGAAATGCGGTTGGCTTCTGTATAAAATTTTCGATCTTGCATTGATTTCGTTCTTTATTCTTTTGAGTGTAATTTAAAAGATGCCGTGATAATGGTGGCACATCATGACAGGGTGCAAGACTAAATAACCTAGCAATCAGGAAGCGGCGTCAGAACACGTTTGGCTTCCGATACCAGTGCTTTTGTCAGTTCTTTCATCAGATCGGTATGTAGATTCCAGATATGCCAATAAAGCGGGACCGGGATTCTATGACCGGGATCTATGGAAACTAAATCGCCGTTATCTATAAAAGGTTGTCCTTGTTGGTTGGGGATAAGGCCGTAAGCAAAGCCTTTAAGCAGGGCATCAACAAAACCGTCACAAGCGGGAATAAGGTGGTGCGGAAATGTTGTAATCCCGAATTTTTGTTCCAGATAGCGGTGTTGGAGCGGATCTTTACGGTTAAAGACCGCAACAGGGATACTTGCCGCATTGACCTTGTTTAGGCCCTCTGGAGCATAGTGTTTTACGAAATCAGGCGAGGCCAGAGGCTGGTAAATCATCTGCCCCAAGGGGATACAACGACATCCTTGAACGGCGAGGGGGCTACCACTGACACAGCCAAGAACTTCCCCCGTTCGCAACAGATGATGGGTTTGTTCTTGATCATCAACTTTGAGTTCCAGAAGTACTTTATTTGTTTCAGTGAATTTTTTAACCGCGCCGAAAAACCACGTGCCAATGGAATCAGCGTTCAGGCCGATGGTGAGGTTTGTAAAACCTTCGTTATTCTGGTTTTTGAGGTCTTCCCCCAACTCGTTTTCCAGCAGGCTTACCTGTTTATAGTGCTTAAGAAGACGTTGACCTGATGCGGTTGCCGTCAAGGGAGTACCGCGAACAACAAGTGTTTGCCCCAGACTGTCTTCAAGTTGCCGTAACCGTTGTGAGACAGCGGACTGAGTAATGAAGAGCTTTTGGGCGGCTTTTTCAAAGCTGCCTTCTTCCAGGATGGCGTTAAGGGTGGCAAGCTGTCTATAATCAAACATTAATTAGTATGGCTAATATCTATTTCATTTCATAAATTTTATTGTAGAGCGCTTTTTCGGTACTGAAAAGGGATGTTGGATAATGACAAAGTTCCGACAAGTTCTGCCAAATAGAAAGCAGCTGGTAGCACAAGGGTGATTTATTGATCATAGTATGTCCCGCACACCTGATACATTTCTCTGAAAGCTGATCCAAAGAGGTTGTTATGCCAAATCTAAAGTTGATTATTGCCAATAAAAATTACTCTTCATGGTCTTTGCGTCCTTGGATCGCGCTAAAAGTAAAAGGGATCGAATTTGAAGAGGTTTTTTCCCAGTTTGATGAAGCAACTGGGCACAGGCACTTTGCGGAGTTCTCACCAACCAAGAAAGTACCGGTTTTAAAAGATGGTGATCTGACCGTTTGGGAATCGCTGGCGATACTTGAATATCTGGCAGAGAAGTTTCCTGATACAGGGCTGTGGCCCGCTGAGCAATCTGACCGGGTTATGGCCCGGTGTATTTCCAATGAAATGCATGGTGGGTTTCTGTCTCTAAGAGCAGAGTGCCCCATGAACATGCGCCGCAAGGAAGAAGCGATCAGTGTTTCAGAAGGCGTTCATAAAGACCTGCGACGGATTATTGAGATCTGGCGCGATTGTCTGGAAAAATCCGGTGGTCCTTTTCTGTTTGGTGACTTCTGCAATGCTGATGCGATGTTTGCCCCGGTCGTCAACCGTATTGCCAAGTATCAGTTAAGTGATGATCCTGTTGTGAAACGCTATTCTTCTGCAATGACAGACCTTCCGGCCTGGCAAGAATGGGAAGAGGCCGGAAAGGCAGAACCCTGGATTGTTCAGGAAGATGAAGCATAATTAAGAAATCTAATGCAGTATAAATATTATAAGCATTACTTGTTCTTTGTGATTGTCTAAGTTGAAACCATTGAGATCAAAACTAAGTGGCTTTAGCTGATTTAACAGGAACGAGATAATGTTTGGGATTGCTGCACCCTTTTTTCAGGGAATGGGTATTGGCGCTGGGTTAATTATCGCGATTGGGGCACAGAATGCCTATGTTCTTACCCAGGGCCTTCGTCGTAACAATCAATATCTTATTGCTTCACTCTGCAGTTTTATTGACGCAGTACTGATAACTGTTGGCGTGGCGGGTATGGGGGTGTTGATCACCTCAATCCCCTTGCTTTTGCATTTTACAATGTGGGGTGGTGCCCTTTTTCTTTTTGTCTATGGTTTAAAGGCATTCAAATCAGCCCTAAACCCAGATGTTTTGACAGTAGAGCAAAATCGCGGCCCAGATACACTTATCAAAGCTGTGCTGACCACGTTGGCTGTTAGCCTTTTAAATCCGCACATCTATCTGGATACTGTGATCCTGTTGGGGTCTATTGGTGGCCAATACCCCGCAGATAGCAGAATATGGTTTGGGGCGGGGGCTGTTGTTTCATCTTTCCTATGGTTTTTCTCGCTCAGTTTAGGGGCACAATGGTTGGCACCTCTATTCAAAAGGCCGATTGCATGGCGCATCCTGGATAGCTTCATTGGTGTTATTATGTGGGCAATTGCCTTGTCGTTGGTGATGAAAGCGGTGTCATAGGGCATGAAAAAGCCCCGGATAGAAAATGATCCGGGGCTTGGGTTGATTTTGTAACTATTGACCGCGAACAGAATTAAGGAACTGATCTACATTTTCTGTTAGCAGAGAGCTTTCTTGATCAATCTTTTGGACTCCGCCTATGACCTGTTCCATTGATTGATTGGTTTGGTTTAGGGCGGTGGAAACTTCTTGTACACGTTCGGCAATAACGGAACAGTTATTCGCAGACTGATTGACTGTCTGGCTGATCTCGCGGGTTGCACCACCTTGTTCTTCTACGGCTGTTGAGATTCCGCTGGCGATTTCATTTATTTCCTTGATGACATTATCAATTTGCTCTGCAGCGTCAACAGCACTGCTGATCTCGCTTTGGATATTGCCGATAAGGGAGCGAATGTCCTCTGTCGCCGATGTGGTCTGGTTTGACAGGTTTTTAACTTCGGCGGCAACAACAGCAAATCCCTTTCCTGCCTCTCCGGCACGGGCGGCTTCAATCGTGGCGTTTAGCGCAAGAAGATTGGTTTGTTCGGCAATTCCACTGATCATACTAATGACATTTTCAATTTCCTGAGATCCTTCATTAAGGCGGGAAATATTACCGTTCATTGTTGCCGCACGTTCAACAGCATTGTTTGAACAATCTGTTGATTTATTGACCAGGTTAGAGATTTCAGAAATAGATGCTGAAAGCTCTTCAGTCGCGGCAGCAACAGTAGATATGTCATTGGACATGGCCTCACTTGCGCCACTGATTTCCTGTGCTTCTCTTTGCGATCCAGCGGCTAGGTTTTGCATTTCTTTGGCCTGATCACGCATAACGGTGACATTGCTGGAAAGAATACCAATGGATGAACCAACAGAGGCATCAAAATCGTTTGCCATTTTTTCTGCGTTCTGTCGCTTTTCTTCCTCTACGCGGGCCTCATTGAGTTCTTGTTCTGCTTTTAGTGCTTCTGCTTCGCGTGAAACGTTCCGAAGTTGGGCCAGGGCAAAGCCCATTTTACTGATTTCATCATTTCCGTTACGCATAATACTTGTCGTCAAATCGCCATTGGCAATTTGTTCCATGGAATGAACGAGTCCCATAAGACGGCTTAGCAGAGAACGAACAACATACAGCCAGCCAATTAATACAGACACAACCAGTGCTGCGACTGCTATGACAATCATTATGATTTCTGTTTGTTTGGATGATGCTTTGTTTTCTTCTGCCGTGACAGCAATACCTGCTTCGGTATTGCTTACAAGTTCACTGATTTGCCCCGAGAGATTTTCTGCGATCGCTCTGGTTTCTTCCATGATCGCGTTGCTTTTATTCTGCGCTGTCAGCTCGGCTTTGCGAAGGGTAAAGATATTATTCTGAAGATCTCCCTTGCTACCAAGAGTTAAGAGATTTTGGAAAAGTTCTGAAAGTTTTTCCACCTTCTGGGTTTGCGACAGTTTCGAAAGGGGTGTCGCCATTGAACCTAGAGACGTCAGGAAAAGCTGTTCAATTTTCTCAATATCTTCCAGCGTATTGGTTTGTCCACCTTCTGCGAGAAGACCAATTAGAAGGTTGGTTGATCCTTTAAAATCTAATAAGCCCTGTTGTAACTGGAACAGCTGTAGGGGCTCACCTTCTCCATCGATGACACCAAGCCTAACTTTGATAAGGTGGGGTGCGATCTCTTTGGCAACCAATTCTCTGTAGGATGATAGTTGTTTCCCCAATTCTTGTCTGCGGAGTGCGTAGGTTTGTTTTTCATTCCCCAATTCGCGAAGTTCGTCAATTTTTGGTCCGATATCGCCCAAACTTGTTTGGATATTGTTGACGGTTTCCTGGCTGACATTTAGCTGGGTTAGGTTTGATAGGTGGCCTTGGGCAGACAAAATAGAGCTTTGTAGCTCTAAAAACCTTTGATCACGTAGTGCTGTATCTGATGCTGACTCTAAAAGCGGTGCGGTTGCAGCCAAGCGTGATATTTCCTCGGAAAGTTTCAGCGCTGCGGTTATAGCGGGGACAGTTTCTTCTGTGAGGGCTTGTTGGGTTTGGGAAAGTTTGGACAGATTATACCAGCTTATACAACTAACCAGAATAGTCATTGCAGCGACTATACCAAAAGAAAGAATAAGGCGTTTACCAATACCAAACTTTATTTGCGGTGCTTCATTTGTAGCTTGGCTTACTTCGTTATCTTCCAACGTGTGATTATTATTTATATTGTCATCGATAACGCTGGTGCTGGTTTCTTCTGTATTAGGCATGTCGCCAACGTTTTCATCCCCTACGTCCTCTTTATGGGAATCATTAGTATTTGGGACGTTCATACCTCTTGCTCCTTAACCGCACAATTATTGCTTCTATTGAATTTTGAGCAGAAGCTTAAAGTGCAAAAGGTAAATAATTTGTCATGATGCTTAAAAAAATTGTTCTTCCTGTGAAATGATTAAATAAATCTTTTAAAAACAAATTATTAGAGTTGCTTAATTTCTTGAAGTTTACGGGTTTTCTCTTTTTTGATTCATATTTTTCTATAGTGGAAAACTTGACCAATCCCCCTAGGGGGGATATCAAAATGAAAACAAACATAACCTTTGGTAAGACTTTTATTATGCTTAGCATTCTAAAAAACAGGATTTACCGGAATTTGTTTGCTGCCCAGATTTTGTCCCTGATGGGCAGTGGATTAACAACGGTTGCTCTTGGCCTTCTTGCATATGACTTGGCCGGGGCAAATGCGGGGGCTGTTTTAGGAACTGCCTTAGCTCTTAAAATGGTTGCCTACGTCGGAATTGCCCCGGTTGTTGGGGCATTTGCTGACCGGGTGCCGCGTAAAAGTTTTTTGGTTACTCTGGATTTATGCCGTGCAGGCATGGTGCTGTTTCTTCCCTTTGTAACGGAAGTCTGGCAGATCTATCTACTGGTGTTTTTATTTCAGTCCTTTTCTGCGGCCTTCACCCCGACTTTTCAAGCGACGATCCCTGATGTTTTGCCAGAAGAGAGTGATTTTACAAAAGCATTGTCTTTGTCCCGCTTATCTTATGATCTGGAAGCCTTGTTGAGCCCACTTGTTGCTGGATTATTATTATCTATCATGAGCTTTCATTGGTTGTTTTTGGGAACGATTATTGGCTTCCTGGCCTCTGCTATACTTGTCATTTCCGTCATTCTGCCCAAAGTCGAACCAACGGAAGAAGAGAAAAACTTTTTTAGAAAAGTTTCTCGCGGGACCAGAATTTACCTCGCGACGCCTCGATTGCGAGGTTTGCTTGCCTTGAGCTTCGCTGTTTCTGCAGCTGGTGTCATGGTGATTGTAAATACCATTGTTTACGTACGTGAAGTACTTGATGGCAGCGAGAGTGACGTCGCTGTTTTTCTTGGGGCGGCCGGTTTGGGATCTATGTGTGTTGCCTTGAGCTTACGAAAAATACTTGATGAGTTCGAACCACGATCCATCATGCTTCTGGGAGCTGTGGTCCTGTTAATCACTCTTGTCGCGGGTTCGTTTGAGCTGACCTACAGCCTTGCTTTGATTGTCTGGTGTTTGATTGGGGCAGGGACCTCCTTAATCCAGACACCGGGTGGTTTGCTCTTAAAGCGCTCGGCACATAAGCAGGACCTCCCCGCATTATTTGCCAGTCATTTTGCCTTGTCACACGCCTGCTGGCTTATTGCCTATCCGGCTGCTGGCTGGTTGGGGCTTTACCTCGGATTATCAGAAACGTTTCTGGTCAGTGCAGGTGGTGTACTTGGCGGGTTGGTCGTTGCCATGATTGTATGGCCAGCAAAGGATAGTGCCGTGTTAACTCATGAACATCCGGAAGTGTCTCATTTGCATTTGCATACACATGATGAACACCACCAGCACGAACACGAAGGCTGGGAAGGGCCAGAACCGCATCGCCACCCCCATTATCACCCCAAACAGGTACACAAGCATGCCTTTGTGATTGATAGCCATCATGAGCTCTGGCCGAACAGGAATTAGTTCTGCCTGTCCAAACGAATGTCACAGTTCAAATTAACGTCACAGAACTGTGACGTGCCGTGTTTTTACCCCTTAATGATCTCTGCTTACCTTGAGAGTGTTCGAAGGTCGCGAGGATATTATGGTCTTTATTTCTGCACAAAGGGCTTTTGCCCTGCTGTTGTCTATGTTCCTCTGTGTGTTACCACTGCACCTTCAGGCTCAAAATGCTCAACATACCCCTCTTCTTGTTGAGCAGAGTCTGCAGGTTGTAGTGGGCAGTCATGAAGACAGGGATAGAAATCTTGCGATTTTCGAACAACGCGGAAAGACAGATGTCGTTCCTGCTTTGATTCAAGCACTTCGTTTCCAACCCGACAGTGCCCGGCTTAGATCAACACTGGTTTCTTTGACAGGACAGCCAGATCAAAGCTGGGGCGATTGGATGCTTTGGCAAGAAGAACACCCCGAAGTTAAGCCCTTTGATGGCTTTGATATTTTCAAGGCCCGTGTTGCTCAATTGATTGATCCGAATTTTGCTGACTTTCTTTTTCCGGGTGTTCGTCATTCTATTCGGTTAGAGGAAATAGCATGGGGTGGCGTTCAAAAAGACGGTATCCCCTCGCTGGATCGTCCAGGAATGATTCCCGCGAGAAAAGCCGATTACATGCACGATGATGATCTGGTGTTTGGCGTTTCCATTAATGGCGATACCAGAGCTTACCCGCTCCGCATTATGAATTGGCATGAAATGTTCAATGACGTCATTGGGGGTGTTCCGGTTGCCTTGGCTTACTGTACGCTTTGCGGGTCGGGCATTTTGTACGAAACTGATTTGGGTGATGGAAAAGAGCCGTTGATTTTTGGGTCATCGGGTTTTCTCTATCGCTCAAACAAGCTTATGTTCGACAGAAGGACGCACTCGCTCTGGAACCAGTTTACGGGACGTCCGGTTGTCGGTACTTTAACGGGGACAGATCTTGAACTTAAAACCAGACCTGTGACCATTACAAACTGGGAACAATGGAAGGCGCACCACCCAAAAACAACGGTTCTTGATATTGATACAGGGTTTCGAAGAGACTATGGATCCGGCGTTGCTTATAGCGAGTATTTTGCCTCACCAGAACTGATGTTTCCGGCCTTGGTGGATCAAAGTGAAAATACCGCAAAATCTTATGTTTTTGTTCTGCGTATAAAAGGCAGAGAGCAGGCTTGGCCGCTTTCGAAATTTCGAAACGGTCAGGTTATTGAAGATACAATAGATGGGCAGAAAGTGATTTTGATAGGGGATGAAAAGACCAGAACAGTTCGGGCCTATGCTGGAAATGGTGACGTTTTTTCTCTGTCAGAAAAGAGTGATTATCTTGAAAGCAATAGTGGTAGATGGAAGATTACAGAGGACGCACTGGTTTTGAGTGATGGCCGTAAACTGAAACGTTTGCCGGGGCACATTTCCTATTGGTTTGCCTGGAACAACTATAGTCAATCCGGGGCCTTTGCCAATTAGTGTTCAACCTTGTCTGACCTTTTGAAGTACAGGGCAACATGATCTACAAAAGCCTTAACTCGCGGTGCTAGATGCCGCCGGTGAGGATAGATTACATAGGCACTTCTGTCATAGGCTTCGAATTCTTCAAGAACGCGGACAAGGCGGCCCACTGCGAGGTCTTCTTTGACGGTGGAAATCAGGCACATACCAATGCCGTGACCTTCTAAAGTCATTTTCTTAATAGGTTGGGCCGCATTGACGCGTGCGCGAGGCTTGATGGTTAACGCTGTTTTTTTTCCATCAATAACAAAGTCCAGTTGATTTGTCGGACTGATGGTTGATCCAAGAATACAATCATGATCGATTAATTGATTGGGATGTGTTGGTGTTCCGCGTTCTTTTAGGTATCCTGGTGTCGCACAAAGCAGGTATTTGTATTTAGCGAGGTGTCTGGCAATTAGACTGCTATCGTTGAGGGTGCCTAATCTTATCGCGACGTCTATTCCCTCTTGAATAATATCTACTGTTCTTTCTTCCAATCTTAAATCCAGTGTGACTTCGGGGTGAAGTTTCATAAAGTCATTGGCGCAATCGACCACGATCTCTTCACCGAGAACTCTGGGGGCTGTGACGCGAAGATGCCCTTTTATAGAGTCAGTTTGTTCACTGACGAGATCAAGTAATTCATCACTTTGTTCAATGATTAAAAGCGATCGATCATAAAACTCTTGCCCGAGTTCGGTGACGCTAACTTTACGTGTCGTTCGGTTGAGAAGACGGGCTTGAATTTTTTCTTCAAGGTTTTTGACATGTTTACTGGCGAGCATCGTTGAAATGCCCAGGCTCTTTGAAGCTGCGGTGAAGCTACCGTGTTCAACGACTGCGGTAAAAACACGCATACTCTTAAGTGTATCCATTATTATATCTATTTTGTTTATAATTATGTCCAATATCTATGGGTAGTAAATAAAAGGCTAGTAAATTATTTTATTAACAGATGGCGGGGAATTCTCCGTTTCTGAAATGAGTGATCAATATTTTGATTTAGAATTCCAAGGGTTAGAAAATGATTAAATTATATCGCCATGCACTTTCCGGTCATGCGCATCGTGTTGAACTGTTTCTCTCATTGCTGGAACTTGAGTACGAGTTGATTGATGTCGATTTGATGGCTGGCGCGCATAAGGATGCAGAATTTTTGAAAATGCATCCCTTTGGGCAGGTTCCTGTTCTTGATGATAACGGTATTATTCTGTGGGATTCCAACGGTATTCTTATCTATCTGGCCCGTACATACGGTGGTGAGGCCTGGAGCTTGGGTTCGCCACAGGAAGAAGCAGCAATACAAGGCTGGCTTTCTATCGCAGCCGGCCCGATTGCATCTGGTCCTGCGACGGCACGTTTAGTCACTGTGTTTGGTGCAAAGCTTGATCATGACGTTGCCAAAGCACGTGCGGCAACGCTTTTTGAAACGATGAACAAGATCCTTGATGGACAAAGTTATCTGGTTGGGGCGAAGGTAACTATTGCTGATATCGCAGCTTATACCTACATCGCACACGCGCCTGAAGGCGGCGTTTCTCTTGACCCTTATCCTAATATCCAGGCCTGGGTTTCCAGAATTGAAGCGCTGCCAAATTTTGTTGGCATGCAAAAAACACCTTTGAGTGACGCAGCCTGATCACAGGTTTAAATGTTGGGCTCTGAATAAATTTTCGTTCAGAGCCCTTATGTTCTCTCCCCTAAAAATTAGCGATACGTATAGCGGATCAGGAGCTCTGTTATGGACACATCCTTTTTTGATCCTGAAACCACGCCCTTTCACAAAGGGGAGTTGGCTGTTCAGCAGCGTCTTGGGGTTCTTGAAAATGTTCACCACTATGCCCCTAAATTTGTGCGTGATTTTTTACCGGATCAACATCGTGAATTTTACGGGAAATTGCCGCAACTTGTCGTTGGATCATTGGATCAAAAGGGACGTCCATGGGCATCAATGATCGTTGGGCAGCCAGGTTTTATTAGCTCCCCTGACCGGGAAACACTTATTATCGATAATGCGCCTTTATCGGGTGACCCCCTGTCTGAAAATCTGGAAATCGGATCTCCGCTGGGCTTTCTGGGAATTGAATTCCATTCGCGGCGAAGAAACCGTTTGGCAGGCAAGATGCAGGGACGAACAGCCGGCATGGGGTTTTCAGTTAAAGTCGATCAAAGCTTTGGCAACTGCCCGCAATTCATTCAAGCGCGGACCCCCGTTTATGATGAAGACCGAGGTCAGAACAAAACAAGTCAGAAACCTTCCCATGTGTTAGGGCCGCATACCGAGAAGCGTTCCAAAATCTTGGGTAGGATGGCTAAAGAGATAATTGGCAAAGCGGATACATTTTTTATTGCGTCGGCCTATTTTCCCGACAGCAGTGATCGTCGCTTTGGCGTTGATGTGTCTCATCGTGGCGGTAAACCCGGATTTCTGAAAGTGGTTGGTGATGAAACGTTATTGTTTCCCGATTTTCCGGGTAATAACCATTTTAATACTATAGGCAATATAGAGATTTACCCAAAAGCTGGTTTGCTGGTTCCTGACTTCGAGACTGGTGATCTTCTTTATATCACAGGACAGGCAGAAATTATCTGGGATGGGCCAGAGGTTCAGGCTTTTGCCAATGCGCAACGTCTGGTTCAGATCAGGGTGGAAGAAGTTCTGCTTGTTGAAAAGAGTCTGCCGTTGTCCTGGACGTTTGAGAGCTATTCGCCTTTTCTTGATCAGATAGGTACTTGGGAAGAAGTTGAAGAAATGCTCTCGGCTTCTAGGGACCAGAACTCGTGGCGGCGATACGTTGTCGCTAAGATAGAGAAAGAAAGCGAAAGTATTTCATCCTTTTATCTGATGCCGGAAGATAAAAAGGCGCTGGCGAGTTATGAACCGGGTCAACACTTGCCAGTTCGGGTGCGTATGCCGGACGATCTATCGAAACGAGAAGGCAAAAAAGTAAGAAGAACTTACACAATTTCTAATGCTTTTAACGGTCGTTATTATCGCCTTTCAATTAAACGCGAAGAAGCCGGATCAGTTTCCAAATATTTCCATGATTGCGTGAAACCGGGCGATATTATTGAAGCGCAAGGGCCCCGAGGTGATTTTTATCTGGATAGAGAAAGTACACGACCCGTGGTGCTTCTTTCTGGGGGTGTTGGTGTGACACCAATGATGGCGATGGCGGAAACTTTATTGGAACAAGAGAAAAAGTTCCCTCTTGGGCACAAAATCCATTTCATTCATGGCACACGGAATGGGACGGTGCATGCTTTTAAAAAATATACAAATGCCCTGTCCTCCTGGTTTGACTGCTTTGACGTAACGAATGTTTATTCTCAGCCGGAATCTTCTGATGTTTTGGGAGAGGGGTTTCAAGCCAAAGGGCATATTGATTTGAATTTTCTGAGGAAATATCTGCCTCTTGATGATTACGATTTTTACCTCTGCGGTCCAAAAGGGTTTATGCAAACTCTCTACGAAGCTCTGAGGACATTGGGGGTGCACGAGGAACGTATTCGTTATGAAACCTTTGGCCCTGCCATGGTGCTAAAAACAAGTACAGCAGAAGAAAGTGGCAGCTTGGAAATGGCGGATCAAAATGATCTTCCCCAAGAACACGTGATGGTTCGATTTGCATCGACAGCTCAAGCGGTAGAATGGCGTCCTGAAAAGGGCAGTTTGTTACAGTTGGCTGAAGAAAATGGTCTCTTTCCTGATTTTTCTTGTCGGGTCGGGAATTGTGGTGCTTGCGTCACGAAACTGAAGTCCGGGGCGGTTTCTTATCCGAAAGGGTATTCAGCAGCAATTTCAGGCGATGAGGTTCTTTTATGTTCTGCTGTGCCCAAGAAGGTATCGATGAATTCTGATGACGATGGTGAAGTGGTGTTGGATCTCTAGATAAATAAACTAATTTAATTAGGTAAAATAATTGCAATTTTTGCAGCAATTCCTGCGGACAATACTTGCTCTGGATCAGGATTTACCTATACTCCCGGCAGATTTACCGAAAAACGGCACTTATGCCTTCTTGCGGCATGGCCACTATTTGCAGAGGCGTGAACTCTTATGGGCGATATCAAAAAAGTCGTACTTGCCTATTCAGGCGGACTTGATACTTCAGTTATCCTGAAATGGCTTCAGGAAACCTACAATTGTGAAGTTGTGACTTTCACGGCGGATCTTGGTCAGGGCGAAGAGCTGGAGCCAGCACGCAAAAAAGCGGCGGCTTGTGGCGTTAAAGATATCTATATCGAAGATGTCCGTGAAGAGTTTGTCAGCGATTTTGTTTTCCCGATGTTCCGCGCCAACGCTGTTTACGAAGGCGTTTATCTGTTGGGAACGTCAATCGCACGTCCGCTAATTTCCAAACGCTTGATTGAGATCGCCGAAGAAACTGGCGCCGATGCTGTTGCCCATGGTGCAACAGGTAAAGGAAATGATCAGGTTCGTTTCGAGCTAAGTTGCTATGCGTTGAACCCGGATATCAAGGTTATTGCTCCCTGGCGCGAATGGGATCTGACATCCCGTACAAAGCTGATCGATTTTGCCGAGAAGCACCAAATTCCAATCGCCAAAGACAAGCGTGGCGAAGCACCGTTCTCTGTTGATGCCAACCTTCTGCATACTTCTTCAGAAGGTAAGGAAATGGAAGATCCTTGGGTTGCACCGGGTGAGCATGTTTATCAGCGTATTGTTTCGCCGATGGCGGCACCTGATGAAGCAACCGAGATCACTATTGAGTTCAAAAAGGGTGATGCCGTTGGAATCAATGGTCAGAAAATGTCTCCGGCTGAAATCCTTACCAAATTGAATGAGTTGGGTGGGGCGAACGGTATCGGTCGCCTTGACCTTGTTGAAGGCCGTTTTGTCGGGATGAAGTCTCGTGGTATCTACGAAACACCGGGTGGCACAATTTTGCTGACCGCACATCGCGCTATCGAATCCATCACGCTGGACCGTGGTGCGATGCACCTGAAAGATGAGCTGATGCCGAAATATGCCGAGCTTATCTATAACGGTTTCTGGTTTAGCCCAGAGCGTGAAATGTTACAGGCAATGATCGATAAGTCTCAAGAGCATGTCGAAGGTACTGTGCGTTTGTCCCTCTACAAAGGGAATGCAATCGTGACCGGGCGTGAATCAGCAAAGTCACTTTACAGTCTTGAGCACGTGACCTTCGAAGAAGACAGTGTTTATGACCAGCGCGACGCAGAAGGTTTCATTAAGTTGAACGCCTTGCGTTTGAAGCTTCTGAATAAACAAAGATAAGATCGTTTACTGTAAATTTAAGCGTATTCGGAACATTTAGATAGGCCAGCTGAGATATCTTAGCTGGCTTATTTTTTTGAATTCTTACTCCAATTGCAATTACGGTTTTGTGATGAGAGTACCTATTGTTTTTGATCAAATGATACATAGTTGTAAACTAAGAAACCGGACAATTTTTCTATAGAGAAGGATATTCAGATTAGTAGGCTTGATAGTTTTATCCGCAGGATGACAGCACAGCGGGATATTATTAATTTTGTTATTGCTGAGGTCGTTGAAATTGATGGTCCTGTTTTAGAATTGGGACTTGGAAATGGTCGGACTTATGATCATTTGCGTGAAAACTTACCGGGCAAAGAAATCTTTGTTTTTGATCGTGCCATAAATGCTAACCCCAGATCTGTTCCGGATGGTGAGCACATGATTTTGGGCGAAATCAGGGATACACTTGCTTTTTGCCGTCCAAGGATTAAGAGGCAGGCATCCTTAGTACATTGTGATATTGGATCGGGTGATCCTACGACAGATCTTGCGACCTGTTCATGGATATCTCCTTTGATTGGACCTCTGACAACAAAAGGAGGGATTGTTGCTTCTGGGTTAACATTTGAACTTCCAGAATTTGAAGAGATTCCATTGCCTGAGGGAGTGCAAAAAGGACGCTATTATTTATATCGGAAAATTACAGAGACAAATTGATACATGAGTGACTGGAACACAGTTCAATATCTTCAGTTTGAAGACCTTAGGACACGTCCTGCCTCTGAACTGCTGGACAGGGTAGGGATTAATGATCCCCAACTGGTCGTCGATCTTGGCTGTGGTCCCGGTAACTCGACAGAGCTTTTGCGAGCAAGGTTTCCATCTGCTGTTATTACAGGGATAGATTCCTCCCCGAAAATGCTGGATGAAGCAAAAAAGAGATTACCTGATGTAACGTTCTCCCATGATGATATTGCAACGTGGAATCCTGAGAAAAAGGTGGATGTTATTTTTGCCAACGCGTCGCTACAGTGGGTAACGGGCCATCGTGATCTGTTTCCTCGTTTAATGGAACATCTGAACGCGGGTGGTTTCCTCGCAGTGCAAATGCCAGATAATCTATCCGAACCAAGTCATGTTTTGATGCGGGAAGCGGCGTATGAAGGGCCGTGGGCAGAGAAGCTGTCAGAAGCTGTAAAGTCACGAGAGGTTATTGGAAACAGTGCGGATTACTATAACTGGCTTGCAGATCAATCCGGGGTTATCGACATCTGGCGGACCAGCTATGAACATGTGCTCGCTGATGCAACTGCCATCGTGGATTGGGTGAAATCAACAGGTCTCAGACCTTTTTTGAATCCTCTCAATGACCGGGAAAGAGAAGCCTATCTGGAGCAATATCTTCGCAAGATTAAACAGGCTTATACGCCATTAAAAGACGGTCGTGTTCTTCTGACGTTTCCACGATTATTTATCGTTGCCCAAAAGAAACTTTGATAAACTATCACAATCCCATGCCTTAATCGCAAAGCTGCTAGGCGATCAACCGTGCAGATTGTCATTGCTCCGGGACGAGATTCACGTTAGTGAAGGCGCCATTCTTATGAAGAGAGATTGATATGAGCGACGAGAAGAAAAAAACTGACGACCCGATTGCGATTTTTATCCTTGGGGAACTCTACGGAGCTGAGAACGCAGTTAGCCCCGATGCTCTTGCGCGCGCTTACTACAAGCCTCGTGCAAAAAAGGAAGATCGCCCGGATGCTTGGCGTAAATACTTGCCAGCAGTACGTCAGCAGGCTTTACATCTGGCACGCACAGGCCGGATTAACATTATTCGCAAAGGCGAAGTTGCTGACCCGAATGCGCCGATCAAGGGGCTGTTCAAGCTTGTAATTGCTTAAGGGAAATATTTACGCGCTACCTATCGCTGGGTTTATTGTGCTAGCGAACGAATAATAAAAAGCCCGGGCTGAGAATTCAGACCCGGGCTTTTTTTGATTGCTGTTCTATAACAGATTTTTAGAGAAGATTTGGCTCTTCCAGTCCGTTTTGACGACTTGCTGCGGTCAGGGTATTGGCAAGCAAACACGCAATTGTCATGGGACCAACGCCACCCGGAACGGGTGTAATTGCGCCAGCATGTTCCATGGCTTCGGCTGTTGCCACGTCACCAACAAGTTTATTTTTGCCGTCAACTTCAATACGGTTGATCCCAACGTCGATAACAGTTGCGCCAGGTTTGATCCAGTCGCCTTTTACCATCTCAGGGCGTCCAACAGCGGCAACAACAATGTCAGCCTGACGAACAACGTCTGCAAGATCTTTGGTACGGCTGTGTGCGATGGTTACAGTGCAGCTTTCCTGGAGCAGAAGCTGGGCCATTGGCTTGCCAACGATGTTGGAGCGACCAACAACAACGGCTGTTTTGCCAGAAAGGTCACCAAGGTGATCTTTCAACAACATGATAGACCCAAGGGGAGTACAGGGGATCATTGGGGCGCTTGCGCCGCGAGCACCAGTTGCCAAACGGCCAGAGTTGATCACGTGAAAGCCATCAACGTCTTTGTTTGGATCGATTGCATTGATGATTGCATGGTCATCAATATGGTCGGGTACAGGTAACTGCACAAGAATACCGTGGACAGCAGGGTCGTTGTTCAGCTCTTCAACTTTGGCCAGAAGCTCTTCCTGTGTGGTCTCGGCAGGCATCTTGTGCTCGTAAGAATTCATACCTGCTTCAAGGGTCTGTTTGCCTTTACTGCGCACATAAACCTGACTGGCAGGATCTTCACCAACCAGAACAACAGCAAGACCGGGTGTCAGGTTGTGATCGTTTTTCAGACGGGTAACTTCTTCTGCAATACGGCCACGAAGGGTTGCGGAAAATTTTTTGCCATCAATAATTGTCGCAGTGGACATCATAGGTCTCCTTGATTGATCCCTTTGTCATCAGACATCAGTGTCGTAAGCCAAACAAAACTCAGCTTGAACCAGGGTACAGCACAGGTATTCTTGACTTCTGTTTTCGTGGTTTTATGGCTTTAGGTCTGGCGATGCAATGACTTATCGCAAGGCAGAACAGGCTTTCTGTTTTGAATTGTGAATTGCCTGATCGGATAATCCGGTTAAAGCTCGTCAGAGCTTAGAATTTCGACACCTGATTCTCGCATGTGAGTCATGGCTTTAGCTAATGACCCCTCCAAATCAATGGCACGACAGGCATCCGCAATAACAAAGGTTTCGAAGCCCTGTTTAATGGCATCTATCGCGGAATAATACACACAGAAATCTGTTGCAAGGCCGCAAAGGAAGACTCGTTCTATCTGGCGTTCTTTCAAATACCCTGTTAGCCCGGTTGAGGTCGTTTTATCGTTTTCGAAAAAGGCGGAATAGGAATCTATTTCTTTGCGAAAACCTTTGCGCAGGATCAGTTCTAGCGCAGTTTTATTGAGATCTTTATGTAGTGTCGATCCGTCATGTCCCTGAACACAATGATCTGGCCAAAGCACCTGTGTGCCATAGCTCAGTTCTATTGTTCCGTATGGTGTTTGGCCTTCGTGGGATGAGGCAAAAGACAGATGCCCCTCGGGGTGCCAGTCCTGTGTTGCCAATGCGTGGGGAAAGCGATCGATCAACCGGTTAACAACGGGGACAATGGCTTCACCATCCGGCACGGCCAATGCCCCGCCTGTGCAAAAATCGTTTTGTAGATCTATGACTAAAAGAGCATCGCGACTACTCAAATCAAGAGAATATGACATTGTGCGATACCTTCTTTGTTAAACGGGGATTAAAGTGATTTTACGCAAAGCTGATGCGGATATTAATCAGCACATTTTGCAAGAATATGATGATTAGTAAAAGAACAATCGGGGACAGGTCCATACCACCAATATTGGGAATGATGCTTCTGATGGGGCGAAGGGCAGGTTCGGTCAAACGCCAGAGAAACTCCCCAACCATGCTGACAAACTGGTTGTGTGTATTGATTACGTTGAAAGCAACGAGCCAGCTTAGAATTGCCGAAATGATAACAGCCCATTTGAAAAGATCGAGCGCAATAACGAGTACAGTAATCAAAGGTCCCAGAATAATATCCATCGTAAACACATCTCAATTGGTTGGGAGGTTGCTGGCAATATTGAACCAAGAACAGACTACATAGCTGTTCCAAGGGATTCAAGCCAAGCTATCACCTCGGGATTTTTTACCTGTTAAATCGTATGCTTCTTTTGCAGCTAAATAGGATTGGGTCAACAAAATAACTAGCAGATGGAGGCCCTTGGCTATCTTGTCGTGTCATCTTTGAAACAGGTCCTGAAATAATTGATCTGTCCATGACAGAGTATTTGCCTTGTCTATTCTGCTTGAGTAAGCTTTTACCAAGTGCGGTGCAATCTTATTTGATTTATCAAAGGATTAGTGATGTCTGTTATGGGACAGGACCGTTCGTTAGAGAGTGTTCGAAAGGCACTTTCGCATCTCCATGAAAAGCTAGGTTTGGATTTTTCGTTTCAGCTTTGGGATGATTCCCTTATACCGCCTTCTGATGATGAAAAGAATAAGCTGCGTCTGGCACTGACCGACAGAACTGTTTTGACCAGATTGCTCAGGCGACCAAAACTTAAGACGGTTATTGATCTTTATCTGTCGGGGGGGCTTGATATTCGCGGCGGTACGCTTTTTGATCTGGCTGAACGACGCCCCAAGGGCAAAACCAAAAAGCTTATCAGAAGCTTGAATAAAAGCCTGTTACTGCGAAACCTCTTTCCACTTCTCTTTGCACGGACGGACCAACAGAACGTTCAACTGGACGGGCAGGGTGAAACCTCTGGCCGGGGAAGCAAGCAAAACGATATTGCCTATCACTACGATGTATCGAACAGGTTTTATGAACTCTTTCTCGACCCCGAAATGGTTTATACCTGCGGGTATTTCACAGACTGGTCCAATGATCTGGCACAGGCTCAGCGTGACAAGCTGGATATGATTTGCCGTAAATTGCGGTTGAAACCGGGAGATCGCTTGCTGGACATTGGCTGTGGTTGGGGTGCGCTGATCTGTCATGCTGCGGCACACTATGGCGTTACAGCGGTTGGTGTCACACTGTCCGAAGAACAGTTAACCTTGGCCAGAAAACGCATTAAAGAAAGGGGCCTTGAAGACAAGGTCTCGGTAGAACTCAAGGATTTCCGCTTGCTTGAAGGTACCTTTGACAAGATTTCGTCTATTGGCATGTTTGAGCATGTGGGAATCGAAAATCATCGGGAATACTATCTGACTGTTAATCGACTGTTAGAACCGCGCGGGATTTATCTGCATCACGCTATTACCCGCAGAGGCAAAACCAGCGATGCGAAGTTTAACCGAAAGCGCCCTGAATATAATTCAATGCTTAAATATATCTTCCCAGGCGCCGAAGTTGATCATATAGGCATGACCGCGAGAAATCTTGAAGCGCATGGTTTTGAGGTTCATGACGTCGAGGCATGGCGTGAGCATTACGCCAGAACAACTGAACTCTGGGCACGCCGCCTGATGGAGAGAAAAGAAGAGGCAATAGCAGAAGCTGGCGAAGAGCGTTATCGCCTTTGGGTGCTTTACCTCACGGGGGTGTCGTTAGCCTTTACACGGGGGACACTGAATATTTTCCAGACCGTTGCGACCAAAAGAACCAAAGGGCTTTCAGGCATGCCTCCGACGCGATCTGATCTCTACAAAACAGGCCATGATTAGGATCATCCTACTTTGGAATCGCCTTACCTTGAAAATATACATGGCGCGAAGCGTTAAAAAGATCCCGAGTGATACGGTGATCACTCGGGATAAAAGAAGCTTAAGCCAGGACGGGAATCCGACTTAAGCCCGCTGGAAATCGTAAAGTTTTCCAAGATTTAAAATGTCGGTCAGTTCTTCAAGTGCTGTACGCACTTCGAACAGAAGTGCTGGATCCCTGATGTCATCGGGGGCGAGTTCATCACGGTAGTGTCTGGAAACCCATGCCTTCAGGTCTTCGTAGAGCGCATCATCAAGCAGGACACGTGCGCCCAGATTTTTTAAATCATCATCACTGAGGACAACACGCAGTCTAAGACATGCCGGACCACCACCATTTTTCATGGATTGGCGCAGGTTGAAAAATTCAACATTGCTGATGGCCCCGCCTTGCTGGACAAGGTCATCAAGGTATTTCTTTACCCGTGGGTTTTCCTGACACTCGAAAGGTGCGATCAAGGTCATGGCGTTACTGCCGCTGCCCGAAGGGGAAATCAGCTGGCTGTTGAAGAGATAACTTTGCACAGCATCTTCGACAGAGACTTGATTGTCGGGCACTTCGACAAAAATCATGTCGCCGTTTGGCAGCTTTCGGTTCAGCTCTTCCTTGACAGTATCTGTATTGAGGAAGGCTTTTTCGTGGTGGAACAGAACACGTCCGTTGCCGACCGAAATTACATCGTTGTGGAAAACACCCTGATCAATCACATCGGGGTTTTGCTGCGCATAGACGACCCGATCTTCGGACAGACCGTGAAGGCGGGCCACAGCCTGACAGGCTTCCAGGGTTTGCCGGGCGGGGAATTTCTTTGGACCGGGTGCGCCTTTACGCAGAGCTTCGACACCATAGACAAAAAACTCGACACCGGGGTCACCATAGTCGTTGCAAAAACGGGTATGGTTCGCAGCGCCTTCGTCCCCAAAGTGGTGGCTACCATGCAAGGCCGGATGATGGGCAAAACGGCTGTCGTCGGCGAAGATGGTTTGCAGGGTCCGGCCAGTTGTCGGGTGCTCGATAGAGCGATGGAACATGGAAATCAAATTGGCCGGGGTGAAATGTGTTTTACCATCCCTAGTGTCCGGACGCGGGGATACCGTTCCGGCATTGGCAACCCACATTGAAGAGGCTGAACAGGTCCCGGCAAAGAGGGCCGGGTTGTCCTCTGCCGCTTTCTTGATGATATCACGCTCGTTTCCGCTGTAACCCAAGCCGCGCAGGGTTGGCAGGTGAGGACGCTCCTGCGGGGGTAAAACCCCTTGTTTCATGCCCATATCTGCCAAGGCTTTCATTTTCTCCAGCCCTTGCAAGGCGGCCCCTTTGGGGCTTGAGGTCCCTTTGGCTGATTTGTCGGATGCTATGTTTCCATAGGAAAGACCTGCAAAGTTGTGTGTCGGACCCACAAGACCGTCAAAATTAACCTCGTAATAGGTCATCGGCTTATCCTCTATCCTCTAGGGTAATGCCGGGTGTTAGCTGTGCAGGTACGTTAAGGGTATCAGCCTCAAGGGAAGCAACAGGATAGGCGGCATAATCAGCAGCATAGAACGCACTTGGGCGATGGTTTCCACTGGCACCAACACCGCCGAATGGTGCTGATCCGCTGGCGCCTGTTAGGGGACGATTCCAGTTCACAATCCCGGCGCGGCTTTCAACCCAGAACTTTTCCCAAAGATCTTTGTTATCCGTTAAAATACCCGCTGAAAGCCCAAAGCGGGTATTGTTGGCAACGGCAATAGCTTCGTCAAAATCAGCAACGCGGATGATTTGCAGCAATGGGCCAAAATACTCTTCGTCAGGAAGATCCTTGATGGTTGTAACATCGATCAGGCCCGGAGTTAAAAATGGCTTGCCGTCATAAAGTCGTTCCAGGCGCTTGATGACTTTGCCGCCAAGCTTCTCCAGACTTTCCTGTGCGGCAAGAATACCGTCTGCTGCGGCATTGGAAATCAAGGATCCCATAAAGGGTGGGTTTTCCTGATCATCCTGTCCAACTTTGATGCCATCAATCTGCGAAGACAGAGTTTCGATAAACTGATCGCCTTCTGCCCCTGTTGGCACAATCAATCGGCGGGAACAGGTGCAGCGCTGACCAGAGGTAACATAGGCTGACTGAATGGTGTGATAGGCCGCGGCTTTGTGATCGCTTGCTTCCATAACAACCAGCGGGTTGTTGCCCCCCATTTCCAGTGCCAGAATTTTACCAGTTTTGCCCGCGTATTGGCGGTGGAGAAGTTCTCCTGTTGCTGAACTACCGGTGAAAAAGAGGCCATCTATGCCATCATGTTCGGCAAGGGCGATACCTGTTTCCTTGGCACCTTGTACCAGATTGAGAACACCGGCAGGAAGCCCGGCGTCATGCCATGCCTGCATCATAACTTCGGCAACCATTGGCGTCAGGTCGCTGGGTTTGAAAACGATGGTGTTTCCCGCAATCAAAGACGGGACGATGTGCCCGTTAGGAAGGTGACCGGGGAAGTTGTAGGGGCCGAATACAGCAACAACGCCGTGGGGTTTGTGCCGTAAAGTAGCCTTCAGGCCGTCACCCATCTGGTTTTCATGATCGCCCGTACGTTTTTCAAAAGCGTCGAGGGATAGAGCAACCTTGCCAATCATTGCAGCTGCTTCTGTTCGGGTTTCCCAAAGTGGTTTCCCCGTTTCCATTGCGATTGCAACAGCGATATCTTCCTGACGTTCTTTCAGAAGGTCGCGATATTTTGTGATGATCTCAACACGACTGTCGAGTGAGGCAAGCGCCCATCCACGCAGTGCGGATCGGGCCGCAATAATGGCATTGTTTACATCCTCTGCCGTTGCAGAAGCCGCTTGCCAGATGACTTCGTTGTTTGCGGGATTGGTCGACGAGAGGACACTGCCTTTGCCATCGCGCCATTCGCCATTGATATAAAGTTTTTGTGCTAGGCTCATGACTTGTTCTCCCGGAATTTCACATAACGTATTTCATCGCCGTCTTTAAGGCGGAGTGCGTCGATGGTTTCTTGTGTCAGTTTGATAGATTGCGCGCCGTCCAGCTCTGCTGGCTGGAGACACATGCGGTAGGCATCAATGTTGGCGTTACTGATCATATAGAGGTTTGATTGATCTTCTGCGGCAGTTTGATCTGTTGTGCCGTTAAGCTTGGCAACGCGACTTGATTGCAGCGTTTTGATGTTTCTGGTTGGAACCTCCACAGAGGGGCCACCGTCAAAAACATCGACATAGCCGTTGAAGTTAAACCCTTCTTTTTCAAGTAGTCGTAACGCGGGACTGGATGATTCGTGCGGCTTGCCAATAACTTCCTGTGCTTCTTCCGGCAGCAGGTCGATATAGATCGGATACTTGGGCATCAAATCTGAAATGATTTGGGTTCCTTTGACCGATGAAATTTTATCCGCATTCTCAAAAGCAATGCCAAAGAACTTTTCGCCGAGATGGGCCCAGAAAGGGGAGTCTCCGTTTTTGTCTTGCCATCCGCGCATTTCGGCCATCACCATGTCACCGAAGCGGTCCGGGAAATCTGCCAGAGTTAGATAACGGCATCTGGACAGAAACTGGCCGATACCGGGTTGGCGATATTCTTTGGAAAGATAAAGCGATCCGATTTCGGTTGCACCCGTGTAGTCATTGACCAAGTGCATAACCTTCATCTTACGGGTGGTTTCCAGCTCGGATGAGGCACTGACCAAGGTCGATATCTTATAGGAATAAAAAGGATATTTTAGTCCGACCCCAGCGTAGAGTGCCGTGGTACCAACAGCTTTTTTTGTCTCGGTATCCTCAAGAACCATAAAGTAAATTTCACCTTGTGGTCCCATTGCGGGGGACTTGAAACTCGCCTCGGAACGGGTCAGCTTTTCAAGCCAGGAACCTTCGTTGGCTGGCATGGATGTCATGCCGGTTCCCACAGCGTGGGACAAATCCATAAGATCGCCGAGATCACTTTGTCTAGCTGGTCTGATAATTAACATTGGGACGTTTTCCCCGGATCTGTCAGCCGAATCAGGCTGTGGTTGTACGGTCGGGCCAACTTGCTTCGCCTGCTGCCAATTTAAAAAGCAGAAGAGCAGAGAGTTTGGCGCGTTCACTCAGGCTGTCGATCAGCAGGAATTCATCAGTACTGTGAATTGCCCCGCCACGAACGCCGAGGGTATCTATATTTGCAAGGCCAGCCGCGGCGAGGTTATTGCCATCGCAGCATCCGCCTGTTGCTTTTGCTTCTGTTGAAAGGCCCAGATCATCTCCGCAGCTTTTCAGCAGGGAAAAGAGTTGCTGGTGGGCCTTGTCCATGACTTTTGGTTGCCGTCCGAAGGAACCGTGCAATTCAAGTGAAATTCCATCGGCCTGACTGACGTCATCAATGATTTGTTGCAGTTGCTTTTCGGCCCAACTCTGTCCTTCCGGGCTAGGGACGCGAATGTTAAAGCGGCACAGAGCAAAGTCGGGAACCACGTTGTTGGGGCCGCCACCCGTCAGCTTGGCAACATTAATGGTGACGCCATCCATCTGGCCGTTCAGGCCATCCAGAAGTGAAATTACCCGGGCGAGGGCTGCGATAGCATTTCTGCCAAGGTGGTGTTCCCGTCCGGCATGCGCAGCACGTCCGTGGGCCACGAGTGTAAAGTTTCCACTGCCTTTGCGCGCGCCAGCCAATGTGCCATCGGCCAGGGCAGGTTCAAAGATCATCCCGACATCGGCGGCTCTGGCAGCTTGATCCAGATGCTGTGCCGACGCAAAAGAACCAATCTCCTCATCCGGATTAATAATAACCTGCCAGCCGATGTTCCCTGCATAGGGACTGCGCTCAAGAGCCTGCAAGGCTGTGAGCATAACAACAATACCACCCTTCATATCGGCAACACCGGGACCATTGATGGTGTTTTCATCAAGCTTGGTACAGTGCTGGAAACTATGATCTTTGGGATAGACGGTATCGCTGTGACCTACCAGAAGAATACGGCGATTGGCGTTTGGCCATTTTGTGAGACGAAGCAGCGGACCACTTTCGCTCTCGACGACCTCGCCGTTATCAAGAACATCTGTTCGGGGGGGTAACTCAAGGCGCTCTTCTTCTGCACCGAGTGACGATGCAAAGTCAGAGAGGCGGTCGATGACCTTTTCAATCCCCGGAATATTTGCACTTCCGGAATTGATTTCACTCAGTGCCAAAACTTCCGAAAGCATGTTGTCCTGTTGCGTATCGATCCATTCGAGCAAAGGAGCGTAAGTCATCGACCGTTTTCCTTAGGCTGTCAGTTTCGTGCAAACACGATCAAGGATCTCGATCGCGGTATCCAGCTCGTCGTCAGAGACGTTGAGCGGGGGCAGGAAGCGAATCTGGTTATCTCCGGATTTCGCACACAGCATGCCTTCGTTTCTAAGCTCAACGAGTACATCGCCGTTTGGAATAGCGCATTTTAGACCGATCATCAGACCAAGGCCGTGAACGGAAACCAGCGCTTTGGGGTGCTTTGCGATAAGCTCTTCTAGCTGGGCGCGAACCTTGTTTGATTTCTCGGTAACTGAAGCAAGGAAGCCGTCTTCCATCAACAGATCCATAACAGCATTTCCAACTGCACCTGCAAGTGGGTTACCGCCATAGGTGCTGCCGTGTGTACCAAAAATCATTGCTTCTGCAGCTTTGTCATTTGCCAGACAGGCACCAAGTGGGAAACCGCCACCAATGCCTTTGGCAAGGGACATGACATCAGGCTCGATCCCTGACCACTCATAGGCAAAGAGTTTGCCGGTACGACCCATGCCACACTGGACTTCGTCAACCATCATCAGGATATCGTGTTTGTCGCACAGGGCGCGAATACCCCGAAGGTACTCAGCCGTGCCCGGACGAATACCACCTTCACCCTGAACAGGCTCAAAAATCACGCCAGCAGTTTCGTTTGTAATTGCTGCTTCCAGAGCTTCTAGATCACCAAAAGGAACCTGATCATACCCTTCATCTTCCATCAGAAAGCCCGCAGTGTGTGCTGGATTTCCGGCGGCGGCAATCGTGCCGAGTGTGCGACCGTGAAAGGCGCTGGTCATACCAATAATACGTTTACGCTCTGGACGGCCTTTGGCTTCTTGATATTTACGTAAAACTTTCAGACCGCATTCATTGGCTTCTGCACCTGAATTGCTAAAGAAAACCTTTGACGCAAAAGAGTTATCGGTCAGGCGTTTTGCCAGCTTTTCTGACTCTGTGACCCGGAACATGTTGGAGCAGTGCCAGAATTTATCAGCCTGATCTTTCAACGCAGCAACTAGATGAGGGTGCGCGTGGCCAAAGGCGCAAACAGCAATCCCGCTGTAAAAGTCGAGATATTTTTTGCCGTCTTCTGCGTAAAGCCAGGTGCCTTCACCTCTTTCAAAAGCGATGTTAGGCGGGTTATAGGTGGTCATCATGGCTTCGCGGCCAGGAAGAACGTTAGACATTATATGCTCCTTTGGTGGATCTAAGCCTGATATTTAATCAGGCGTCCCAGTGTATTACCTGTGTATTTGTATTACCTGTGTATTACGCATTGTTTGGCGATTTTATTGGTGGCGGATTTTCTGTCGCCTTTGTTTCGCTCAGTTAAATAAGCTTATCGCAGAATCTGCCGAAGGTCTTATCGAAGTCAGTCTATTTAACTGCAGATACTGCGGTTTAAGTGATCTATACCGAATTATATTTTGTTTGCTTGTTTGCAACAGGTATTTACAGCTGTTGTTAAATTTTTGATTAATGCTTTCTTCTGATATATAGAGAAAATAAGGATTTTTGCCGAGTTAGGTTTTCTGTTGTTAAAGAGGAAATTGCACTCTGTAGTATCTGATCTTGTAAAAATAAGGCCTGTATATGTCGTTTAGTCAGCAGTTAGACCGGATAGACCAAAAGATTCTTTCGATTCTTCAACAAGAAGCGCGTATAACCAATCAGGATTTGTCGGACAGGGTGAATTTATCGCCAAGCTCTTGCTTGAATAGAGTCCGAAAACTGGAAGAGCGTGGCTTTATCGGCCCCTATTTCGGGATGATCGATCTGGAACGGGTTTGTAGATCTGTCATGGTGATTGCGACTGTGACCCTGAAGGATCATAGCCGGGATCAATTCAAGGCCTTTCAGGACTATGTGCAAAAGATCCCGGAAGTGGTCGAATGTTATATGGTCAGTGGATCTTTTGATTTTTGTTTACGCATCGTAGCCCCGGATATGGGACGATACAATGAAATAAACGATTATCTACTGGACGCAACTGATACGCCGGGTGTGATGAACATCAGCAGCCATGTTGTCCTCAATACATCCAAGCATTTTTCCGGCTACCCGATCGAAAAGCTTTTGTAACGAATCCTATTTTGACCCACATAGCGTGCAGGCTGGATCGCGCTTGGTTTTCATCTTGTGGAAAGATGTGCTCAGAGAATCATAAAGTAACAAGCTGTTGCTCATACTCTCGCCAATTCCCAGCAACTCTTTGATAACTTCGACGGATTGCAAGCTGCCCATTGTACCAGCCAGTGCACCGAGAACACCAACATCGGCACAACTGTCTTTTTCCGCCACCTGTTCGTTACCAAAAAGGCAGCGGTAGCAGGGCTTGTCCCCTTCTTCAAAAGCGCGGAAGGTTGTTAGCTGACCATCAAATCGCATGATCGCGGCAGAGACCAGCGGGACTTTTTGCCGATAGCAGGCGTCATTGACCAGATAACGGGTATTGAAATTATCACAGCCATCCGCCACCAAATCATACTGGCTGACCAGATCATCAATGTTTTCTGAATCCAGACGGAAGTGATGGGTTTGGATATTTATATCCGGATTGATCGCGCTCAAACGGGTCTTGGCAGATTGAACCTTGGGGTGATTAATATGATTGGTATCGTGTAAAATTTGGCGCTGGAGGTTCGACAGATCAACAACATCATCATCGACAACCCCAATTGTTCCAATACCTGCGGCGGCAAGATATAGTAAGAGAGGAGAGCCAAGCCCCCCGGCACCAATCACGAGAACTTTGGAACGAAGAAGTTTTATCTGACCTTCTTCGCCCACTTCTGGAAGGACAAGATGTCGGGCATAACGATCAATCTGATCATCGGTTAGCTCGTCTTCCAATTGTTCATTCACGTTTTTTGATCCCGTTTTCGCTACGTGTGTTTTGGTCGGTGTTGTCTGGTTTTATTCTTTGAATATCAACCGTTTTCAAAAAGATCTGTACTCAGATAGCGTTCGGCAAAGGAAGGCAGAATAGTAACAATCTTTTTTCCTGCCATTTCGGGTCTTCCGCCAATTTCCAGCGTAGCAGCCAAAGCTGCACCGGAAGAAATCCCTATGGGTAACCCTTCGAGTGCCGCTGCTTCACGGGCCGTTCTGAAAGCAGTGTCATTTCCGATCCGAATGATTTCATCAATCAGTCCTGTGTCCAGAATGCTTGGGATGAAACCTGCGCCGATACCCTGAATTTTATGGGGGCCGGGTTGCCCGCCAGAAAGGACCGGGCTGTCTTCGGGTTCGACAGCGACCATTTTGATTTCGGGGTTTAGTTCTTTGAGAACGGCCCCAACACCTGTCAGGGTACCACCTGTGCCCACACCGCAAACAACCATATCAACCTGACCCGCGGTGTCGTGCCAGATTTCTTCGGCTGTTGTGATTCTGTGGATTGCCGGATTTGCCTTGTTCATAAACTGTTGCGGCATCACGGCTTTTGGCAATTCTTTGACCAATGCTTCTGCACGGGCAACTGCGCCGCTAATGCCCAGTGCGCCATCTGTCAGAACCAGTTCTGCCCCTAGATAACGCAGCATCTTACGTCGTTCGGCAGACATTGTTTTAGGCATCGTCAGGATTAGCCTATAGCCTTTTGCTGCGCACACAAAAGCAAGCGCAATACCTGTGTTGCCACTGGTTGGCTCGATAATGACAGTATCTTTATCGAGTTCACCCGATTCTTCCAACGCTTCAATCATCGCAAAGCCAATGCGATCCTTGATCGATGCTAGAGGGTTAAAGAACTCGCACTTCCCAAGGATCTCTGCGCCGGACCCATGTGCATCGGCGAGCTTTTGCAGGCGCACAAGTGGTGTCGCACCGATCGTATCAAGGATAGAATCGTATATTTTGCCCCGGAAAGAGGAAGATAAGGTGTTGTTTTTGGTCTTCATGGTTTCTCGCTATACGACCCCAAGAGACCGCCTGATTAGATACTGAAATCAGGCATTGCGGCTGTGGCCTCGCTGGGAATGTTTTGTTTTCTTGCTTCGTCGCAAAGTTGCTCAATGGTTATTTTGTCGAAACGCTCCATTATTTCCCTTTGCATGTCAACCCAGATAGGTCGAACGACATTGATGCCAATATCGGAACCTTCGTTATCACTGGCAGGATCTGATGCACCCTCTAGATCGCGGACCACACGGATAATCTCGCCAACGGTTATACGTCGTCTCTCTTTTGCCAAGCGGTACCCACCCCGAGGACCCCGTTGCCCGGCTAAAACGCCATTGTGCACCAGCTGTTGGAGCACTTGTTCAAGATAGCGTCTTGGAATGCCTTCTCGACGCGATATTTCGGTTGATCGTACAGGCGCAGAGCCCGCGTGGTAAGCGATATCTACCACCGCTTCTATTGCAAAGAGTAGCTTTTTTGATAGCCGAAGCATTTTTTGTGTCCCAGTCCCTTTTATTCCTGAGCAAAGACGCCTGTTGACCCAAAACCGCCTTCTCCACGTGAAGTTTTTTCAAGTGAAGTCACCGGGGTCCAACTAGCCTGAATATAGGGGGCCACCACCATCTGGGCGATTTTTTTGCCTCTTTCGATAGTGAAGGTTTCTTTGCCAAGGTTAATCATAATAACACCGATTTCTCCGCGATAGTCGGCATCTATGGTCCCTGGCGTGTTTACCAGGGTTATTCCGTGTTTTAGTGCTAAGCCTGATTTTGGTCTTATTTGAGCCTCATACCCATCAGGCAGAGCAATTTTAAGGCCCGTTGGAACCAGTGTGCGATCGCCTGGTGCCAATTCTATTACCTTATCAACAGCAGCAAGAAGATCCATCCCAGCTGACTGTGGGGTGGCATAAGAGGGAAGGGGGAGGCCTTCTCCGTGTGAGAGCTGAACGATCGAAATCTCTACGTTCATACAATTTCTTCCTGACGTGTATGCTTGTGATCAAGCATTAAGGGTTAAGTGGTCTGCAATGCGCTTGGACAGCTTTTTTGCTGCTGCGTCTTTTGTCATTTTATGCCATGGATTCACGCCGTTTTTATCGATTAAAAACAGTGTGTTTTCGTCCCCACCGAAAGTGCCTGTGGCCGGCGATACATCATTTGCCAAAATCCAGTCACATCCCTTTCGCTCTCGTTTTGAAACAGCGTTTTCCGTGACATGCTCTGTCTCAGCGGCAAAGCCAATGACAAGTCCGGGGCGATTTGGACCAGATTGAGACAGTGTCGCGAGAATATCAGGGTTCTGAATAAAACTAAGTGTCGGTGCTTCTGTGTTGTTTTTCTTTTTGATTTTTTGTTTGCTTGGTTCTGCGACACGCCAGTCCGCGACAGCTGCGGCACAAATGGCAATGTCAGATGGCATCGCATTTTGACAGGCAGCAAGCATTTCTTCGGCACTTGTGATGGAAATGAAATTCACCCCCTGTGGGGGCGATAGTTTTGTTGGGCCAGATACCAATGTGACGTCAGCACCAAGTTGTTGCATGGCTTTGGCAATGGCATAGCCCTGCTTGCCGGACGAATGATTGGCAATGTACCTGACTGGATCAAGCGCCTCGTGTGTTGGACCCGCTGTGACAAGGGTTTTTACCCCAGCCAGTGGTTTTTCGTCGGGGGTGGAAAAATAATCTTCAATAGCACTTAGGATTTCAGCGGGTTCAGACATACGTCCTGGGCCAAACTCCCCACATGCCATGGCGCCTTCGCCCGGGCCGATAACCTTGACACCACGACGGACCAAGGTTTCCAGATTGGCTTGTGTTGCGGGGTGTTCCCACATGCGTACATTCATCGCGGGTGCAATAAGTGTATCTTTATCCGTCGCAAGCAAAACCGTAGAGGCAAGATCATCTGCACGTCCCTGGGCCATCTTTGCCATGAAATCAGCACTGGCAGGAACGACAACGACAAGATCGGATTGGCGTGAAAGCTGAATATGCCCGATTTCAGTTTCATCAGTAAGTGAAAAGAGATCAACAAAGGTCTTTTCGCCTGTCAGGGCCGAAACCGAGAGTGGCGTTACAAACTCTGATCCGGATTTTGTAAGGATTGCACGCACAGAGACGTCACGCTCTTTAAGGCGCCGAATCAACTCCAGAGATTTATATGCTGCAATACCACCAGTAACCACCAGTAGAATGCTTTTGCCAGTTATCATTATTAAACGTACTATTTCACTGTAAAATTGCGTAAATTAACCTCTTAATTTTTTGGCTAAATCGCTCACTTGTCAACAGGAGATGTTAATAATTGTTAACTATTGAAAAATATAAAATTTACAGCAAATCCAATGGAAAATGTGAAACTGGCTATTGCAATGATGAAAGCCCATTTGGCAGTACCACTACTTTCATTGTGAAAGTCTTGAATAGTTTTGTTGTGAAGCCTAAGGCCCTGCTGAGAGAATGCATCCGAAGCAGCCTCTAGATTATGAATCAATTTCGGGAGGGCTTTAAGGCTGTCGGACAGATTTGTGACACCGTCTTTGATTATTGCTTCCGGACCGCGGTTTTCAATGATCCATTCTTCGACGAGGGGTTGAGAAATTGCCCACAAGTTCAGATTCTCTTCCAGTCCTCGGCTAACTCCTTCGGCCATTACCATATTTTTTTGCAGGAGTAACAGGTGAGGTTGGATTGTCATATCAAAGGATTCTGCCAGATGAAGCATTTGACCGAGCAATTTAGCAAAGGAAAAATCACTGAGGTCTTTTCCCATAATTGGCTGGCAAACCGATCGAAGGGCCTGGGCAAAGGTTTCTATCTTTTGATCTGGCGGAATCATACCGGCAGCAACATGTGCTTTTGCCAGTGCTAAATAGTCTTGTTTCAACAGGGCAATAAGCATGTCGGCAAGAAAATGGCGTGTTGATTTATCTATTCTGCCCATGATGCCGAAATCAACGGCTACGATTCGGCCGTCGTCACCAACGAACATATTTCCGGGATGTTGGTCACCGTGAAAGAAACCATCACGGAATACCTGATTAAAGAATATGGCGGCCGCCGTTGTCAGAACCTCTTCCAGATCGTGTCCCGCATCAAGTAGAGCCTGACGATCGTCAAGAGGAATCCCTTCAATTCTGCTCATTGTCAGAACGCGACGGGCTGTTCTGTCCCAATCTACTTCTGGCGTGTCATAGGTATAATCGCCCGTAAAGTTATCGCTGAGCTCGCAAGCTGCTGCAGCCTCCATGCGCAGGTCCATTTCAAGGCGTACAGTCTCGTGAAATGTCTCGACGACTTCTGTGATTTTGAAACGTTTTAGGCTTGGCCGCGCTTTTTCCAACAATCCGGCAAGGCTATAAAAAAGAGAAAGGTCTTTTTTGAAATCTTCTTCGACACCAGGCCGTAAAACCTTAACGGCGACGGGGGTGCCATCTAGTGTCTCTGCAAAATGTACTTGGGCAATGGATGCTGCGGAAACCGGAGTTTCGTTGAAAGAAAGGAAAAAATCATCAATCTTTCCCTGAAGCTCTTTTTCGATAATAGCAACCGCACGCTTGCCATCAAAAGCAGGGAGCTGATCCTGTAGGTGAGCCAGATCTTCGGTAAACTGCTCGCCAAGTATATCTGCGCGAGTTGATAGAAACTGGCCAAGTTTGATGTGGCTGGGGCCAAGTTCTGTTAACGCAGCGGCTAGCTTTTGTCCTGGCCGAAGTTCAGTATTCTTTTTTGATGCTTTACGGGCAATCCACACAGCAACGGCAGCAAGTTTACCGGGTACAAGGCGTCTTTCTTCTAGAACAGCCAAGGCATCATGGCGTGCAAAGACGCGGGCAATTTGGAATAGACGTAAAAGAGTAGCTATGTTTTTGAACATCAAATGTGCTTCATTGAAATATTAGATACGCCATCCGCAATGTATCGCGGCAACTCCCCCAGTGTGATTTCTGTAGCTGCAATGCTCGAAACCAGCGGAGTTCATCATGGAAATCAAGTCATCCTGGGGTGGGAAACGGCGTATGGATTCCGCTAGATATTGATATGATTCGCGATCATTTGTGACCAGTTGCCCCATGTTTGGCAGGATCTTAAAAGAATACTGGTCATAAATCTGGTCTAGAATTGGCAGAACAACCTGGCTGAATTCAAGGCAGAAGAATCGCCCGCCGGGCTTTAGAACGCGTTTCGCCTCGGCCAATGCGCGGTCAATATGAGTCACGTTTCTGAGGCCAAAGGCAATGGTATAGGAATCCATGCTCCGACTAGGAAAGGGGAGATTCTCTGCATTGCCACAGGTCCAGCTCAGTCCTTTCAGAATACCTTGGTCAATGGTGCGATCTCTGCCGACAAGCATCATGTCTGGTGTCAGATCGCAAACCGTCACGGGGCCGGCCTTGTCCCGTCCTACGCGATCAATGATGCGCATCGCAATATCACCTGTTCCACCAGCAACATCCAGATGGGCTTCACCGGGCTGAGGGTTGACCCAATCGATTAAAGACGCTTTCCACAGCCTGTGAATGCCCCCGCTCATGAGGTCGTTCATAATGTCGTATTTACTTGCGACACTCTCGAATACACCGCGGACTCGATTCTTCTTGTCGTTAACGGATACTTCTTCGAACCCGAAATGGGTTGTGTCAGTCGTAACGCCTGCCGAAGTTTGTTTGTTTGTTGTATTTGCCATTAGAAAGTTCCAACTGCGAAGCTCTGGAGCAGTTATATTGCTGTGGCTTGTGTAAAGCACTTTAGTGTTTCTGCTTGAATGATATAGTACTGCTGCTTGTCGAACGCAAAGGAAAACAAGGATATGCCAGAACTGCCCGAGGTTGAGACTGTTATGCGTGGCCTACGCCCCAGTCTTGAAGGGAGTATTCTTAAAAAAGTCACACAAAGGCGCAAAGATCTCCGCTTTCCCTTGCCAGAGAATATGGCAATGAGATTAACGGGCCGTAAGGTTGAGCAGTTAAAGCGTCGGGCAAAGTATGTACTTGCGCATCTTGATGATGACATGGTTTTGTTTTTTCATCTCGGGATGTCTGGCCGCGTGACAATTCTGCAAGATGAAAAACGACCACCACTTGGGGCTCATGATCATATTATCTTTGAAACAGATGGCGGTGATGAAATCAGATATTGTGATCCCCGGCGTTTTGGCATGATGGATCTTGTCCATGTTAATGATCTGGAAAGCCATAAAGCCTTTAAGGATTTAGGGCCGGAACCCTTGGGGAATACATTTAACGGACCAGATTTCTATACGCGAATCAAAAACAAGAAAACCAATATCAAAGCCACGATTTTGGATCAGCGTGTTGTAGCGGGAATAGGAAACATCTATGCCTGTGAAGCACTGCATTTAGCTGGAATTTCGCCGGAAAGACAGGCGCAAAGCCTGACAATGGCAGAGGCCGATCTTTTGGTGGTAACCATTCGTGATGTCTTGAATAAAGCGATTGAGGCTGGGGGGTCCAGCTTGCGCGATTATGTTCAAGCCTCGGGTGAGTTGGGATATTTTCAGCATTCCTGGTCCGTTTATGGGCGCGAAGGTGAGTCTTGTCGAAAATGCGATGGTAAAGATACTGCACAATTTCTGATAGAACGTATCCAGCAAAACGGGCGCTCTACTTTTTATTGTCCTGCTTGTCAGTGCTAGGGATGCGATAGTGATGATTGATTTAATGAAACGAATATTTCCGACTTTAGTCAAAACCCTAAGCACACTCTTGGTGGGTGCTGCCCTAATGATATTAACCCCTGTTCTGGCTTCAGAAGGTGGGTTTTTCGCTGGTAGCGGTGGCGTACCAATTGTTCCGGGAATGGAAGAAATGGAAGAGCTGGGGGTTGTTTTTGATAAACCCGAAGGCCGTATTGTTGAGGCTTTTGCCTCGGGCCATTTGTCACAAGAAGATGTGAGAGAGTTCTATGGACGAGCATTGCCGCAATTAGGGTGGGAAGTCATCGGCGAAGGCCTGTTTGTCCGCGAAGGTGAGGTTTTGAAGATTGAGATCCTTGAAGGTGTGGAAAACAGCAGATCGATTCTGCGAATTATTCTCGCGCCCTCGCAATAAACATACGGCACTCTTTGCCCGAAAAAACGATCTAGAATTGATGATCCAGAACATACGATCCAGAACATACGATATTGCCCTTTACTGATAGAAGGTCGGGCAAGTCTGAAACCAGGAGCTGATCTAAAATGACATATGAATATATCGCTGTGGAAAAACATGACCGTGTTGGTCTTATCAAACTTGATCGCCCGGAAGCTCTGAATGCTTTGTGTGTTGGCCTGATTGATGAATTGGGTAAGGCTGTTTCAGAATTTGAAGCGGATGATTCGATCGGCTGTATGGTCGTTACCGGATCTGAAAAAGCTTTTGCTGCTGGCGCTGATATTAAGGAAATGGTGGGTAAGGATTTTCAAACGGCCTATCGGGAAGATTTTATCACCGATGACTGGGAAGTTCTGGCCAAAACGAGAAAGCCGGTAATTGCAGCTGTTGCTGGCTACGCACTCGGGGGCGGCTGTGAAGTTGCCATGATGTGCGATTTTATCATTGCTGCGGATACGGCAAAGTTTGGACAGCCTGAAATTACCATTGGCACCATCCCTGGTGCTGGTGGGACGCAGCGTCTGACACATTTGATTGGCAAGGCAAAGGCAATGGATATGTGCCTGACGGGCCGGATGATGGATGCAGAGGAAGCAGAGCGCAGCGGATTGGTCAGCCGTGTTGTTCCCGCTGCTGATTTAATGGAAGAAGCGCTGGCGGCTGCGAAAAAGATTGCAGGATTCTCTTTGCCTGTAACCATGATTGCCAAAGAATCCGTGGATAGAGCTTATGAAGTTAGCCTTTCTGAGGGACTCCGTTTTGAACGTCGTGTTTTCCATTCAACCTTTGCTTTGGAAGACAGACGCGAAGGAATGACAGCTTTTGTTGAAAAGCGTAAACCTGAGTGGAAACACCGCTGATAAAGCTGGCTTTGCTATGTTTGCCTGTTGGTTGGGGCGTTTAAAATTGGGCGGCCAACAGGTAAACAAAGATGTAAAAGCGGTTTAGGACTTTCTTGTATGTTCATAAAACTGACTCATCACGCTTGACGAACACACAAGGCACCGTTATAACGCCGCAACTTTCGAGATTCATTATTACTGAAGAATAGGCGCCTATCGATGGCTAATCATCTTTCTGCGAAAACCCGGATCCGTCGTAACGCACGTCGTTATGAACTGAACGCATCACGTCTCGGCCGCATTCGCACTTTTGTTAAGAGTGTTGAAGCTGCGATTGGCGAAGGCGATAAAGCTGCTGCTCAGGAAGCTTTCAAAGCTGCTCAGCCTGAAATGCATCGTGGCGTTCGTGCCGGCATCCTGCGCAAAAACACAGTAGCTCGTAAGCTGTCCCGTTTGAACGGACGCATCAAAGCTCTGGGTTAAGTTATCCTACCCATTTATAGGATGGGTTGGTAAAAAGTCGTGCTCTTTTGAGTGCGACTTTTTTTATGCGGAGTCGCATGGATTCTCCAGAATTTGCTGGAATCAGAATTGTAATTTTATTGCTTGGAAACTTTTTCATACTAGATTTAGTGGGTCATCTTTTTGGCAATACCCAAGGGCTGAATTTTTGTCGAAAAAATGTCATGTTCTTGATCTGATCGTGTTGCATGAGATGCCATTGCCGAGTACATTACATCCTCTCGGGAAGGGAAATTCATAATTAAAATATGGTTTACTCAGCATAATATTTCTGCGAGTTGAGATTATTCCGTCCTTGATATTTAGAGTGTAAGTAAAACCTAAAATTTTATTGATTTTGGGATTGGTTTTATTTTGTCTTTACATGGGATTTTTGAGTTCATTTGTTGCTTTGGACATATTTGGACTTAATGGCGGCGGGTAATGTGTGATTTTTATTTGTTAGTATGTGTGGGCGGGGAGGCATATGGCTCAGAGTGAGGTGGTTTTATCTTTTCAGGAGCAATGGGATCGTGTGCTGGGTAAGCTGCGCACTGAGGTTGGTGAGGCTGCGTATCGTAGCTGGTTAAAACCTCTGTCATTGTTGTCTGGTGATGAATCCTTTATTCGTATGGCTGTGCCGACGCGGTTTATGCGTGATTGGGTTGCAAGCAATTACCAGGATCGTATTCAGGCTCTTTGGCTTGAAGAAATCGGAACTCCCATAGACGTTGAGATTGTTGTTTTGTCTCCGTCTCGTCCCGTTCCTAAGCCTGCACTAGTTGACGTTAAGGACGAGCCTGAAGTTTTGCGTGCACAGGAAAGAGATGTGCCTGTGCTGCCTGTGGCGACTGATTTGCCTGTCGAGGCTGTGCAAGAAAGTGATGTTCAGCAAATCACAGGATCTTTGGACCCTCGATTTACCTTTGAAAATTTTGTCGTCGGAAAGCCGAACGAGCTTGCCTATGCCGCGGCTCAGCGGGTCGCTGATGCTGAGGCCGTGCCTTTTAATCCTCTTTTCCTTTACGGTGGTGTCGGTCTTGGTAAGACGCATTTGATGCATGCTATCGCACATCAAATTCGCAAGGCGCATCCTGAGAAAAAGGTTATTTATCTTTCTGCTGAAAAGTTCATGTATCAATTTGTGCGTGCTTTGCGGACAAAAGATACGATGTCTTTCAAAGAACAGTTCCGCTCAGTTGATGTCTTGATGATTGATGATGTTCAGTTCATCGGCGGCCGAGAGGCCACACAGGAAGAGTTTTTTCATACCTTCAATGCGCTGGTTGATCAAAATCGACAGGTTATTATCTCGGCGGATAAAAGTCCTTCTGATCTGGAGGGTGTCGAGGAACGGATGAAATCTCGTCTGGGGTGGGGGCTTGTTGCTGATATTCACCCAACGACGTACGAACTGAGGTTGGGGATTTTGGAATCCAAAGCAGAGCAATTGGATGTTGAAATCCCGCAAAAGGTTATTGAATTCCTTGCCCACAAGATAACGTCCAACATCCGTGAGCTGGAAGGTGCTTTAAACCGTATTGTTGCCCATGCAACGTTAGTTGGGCGTTCGGTCACCTTGGAAACCACACAGGAAGTTCTCCATGATCTTCTGCGGGCGAATGATCGTCGGGTGACAATTGAGGAAATTCAAAAGAAAGTTGCGGAACATTTTAATGTACGTGTTTCTGATATGCACTCTGCACGCCGTGCCAGGGCTGTTGCCCGACCACGCCAGATTGCCATGTACCTTTCAAAGCAGCTGACATCACGATCGTTACCTGAAATTGGACGCAAGTTTGGGGGGCGTGATCATACAACTGTTATGCATGCGGTGAAAAAGGTTGAGGAATTGAAGGCCACGGATCTGGAGTTTGCAGAGGATATCGAGCTTCTTAGCCGGATGTTGGAAAATTGACGGGTTTCTGATTTTTTTGTGCCTGACTGTGTTGTGAGCGATGTATATTCATCCTCAATTTCTATATATCTCTTTGATGTGATTCCTTGATATGATTCCAGGATTTTGGAAATTCACCTCATAAGTCGATAAGATGTTATAATTGTTTTCCTTCTGTGAACTAACCCGCTATACTTTCCGCCCGAGTCCCACCTAGAAAGTCCTAGGACTGTCAATGATGGGATGCTAAATCGTGACCTTGTTCTGTGGTGTTACCCAGGAGGGGTTTGAACTGGTACTGATGAAAGATACGGACTGAGTCATAGCATCATGAAGTTGACAATCGAACGCTCTGCATTGTTGAAATCCCTGGCACATGTTCAAAGTGTCGTTGAACGCAGGAATACTATTCCAATTCTCTCCAACGTTCTGATGGAAGCAAAAGACGGAAAGCTATCCCTAACGGCAACGGACATGGATCTGACTATTGTTGATCAGGTTGAGGCTACAATTGTTGATGCGGGTGTGACGACGGCTCCTGCACATACATTCTATGATATCGTCAGAAAGCTTCCTGACGGCTCCGAAGTCGAACTTACCGCGAATGCTGAAACAGCCCAGATGACTCTAAAGGCTGGTCGTTCTACCTTCACACTTCAGACATTGCCGCGCGAAGATTTTCCCGCTGCCGGCGTTGCTGATTTGCCTCAGGTTTTTGGTATTCAGGCTGGTGAGCTTAAGAACCTGATTGATAGAACCCGCTTTGCGATTTCAACAGAAGAAACCAGATATTATCTGAACGGCATATACGTTCATGCGACAGAGGCCGAAGGTATTCCTGTCTTGCGTGCTGTTGCTACTGATGGCCACCGTCTTGCCCGGTTTGAAATGCCATTGCCACAAGGTGCGGAAAACCTTCCCGGCGTCATTGTTCCGCGTAAAACGGTGAATGAGCTTCGCAAGCTTATTGATGAAACAAATGATCCGATTGAGGTTTCTCTGTCCGAAACAAAAATCATGTTCCGTTTTGATTCAACTGTTCTGAGTTCCAAGTTGATTGATGGTACATTCCCTGATTACCAGCGTGTTATCCCAAGTGGTAATGACAAGAGCTTGGTTCTGGATTGTAAAACCTTTTCTGCCGCTGTTGATCGTGTTTCCACCATTTCTACTGAAAAAAGCCGCGCGGTTAAAATCACGTTGGATGGATCTGCTTTGACGCTTTCTGCTACATCAGCCGAAAATGGTAGTGCGGTTGAAGTTTTGGAAGTGAACTACGAAGGCACATCCCTCGATATTGGTTTTAATTCCAGATATCTTTTGGATATTGCCCAACAAATCGAAGGTGATTCTGCCGAATTTTTAATGGCTGATGCTGCTTCCCCAACGATTGTTCGGGATTCTGCTGATACATCTGCACTTTATGTGTTGATGCCGATGCGTGTTTAGCCGGATCTGGATAAAACAGTCGTATGCAGGCTGCTGCCCAGAATGGAACATCATTTGTGACTGACGAAACCTTGTCAGAGAATCTTTGGCTGCGTCGGGTTGTTCTAACCCAATTTCGTAATTACGAGCGTGCGGAAGTCACAGTTGATGCGCGTCCTGTGATTCTTACCGGGGCGAATGGTGTCGGTAAAACCAATTTGCTAGAGGCTATTTCGCTAATGAACCCCGGGCGTGGGTTGCGAAGTGCGTCGCTGCCAGAAATTGCACGAAGATCGGCACCTGAAAAGCCGGAAGCCTGGGCGGTTGCCGCTGAAGTGATGACCGAAGACGGGCCGCGCGATGTCGGAACCGGGCGTGACCCGTTAAACATGAACGGTACCTCTCGAGAGCGTCGGATCGTTCGTGTTGATGGTGAAACCTGCAAAAGCCAGCAAGCCTTGGCCGAGGTTTTTTCGACGATTTGGTTAACCCCGCAAATGGACGGGTTGCTCAGGGATGGTGCCGCAGGGCGTCGAAAGTTTCTGGATCGATTGGTTCTTGGTTTTGATCCTGCGCATGCAGGGAACACAAGTGCTTATGATCATGCTTTGAGAGAGCGTTCTCGTCTTCTCAAAGCTGGAAACACGGATGAAGCCTGGCTGTCCACACTAGAAGACCGCATGGCAAGGCATGGTGTTGCGATTGCTGTCGCACGGCGTGAAATGACCGAAAAGCTGATTGATGCCTGTGCGCAAACTGTTGGTGATTTTCCAATCGCCGGCTTGGCTTTGGAGGGGACGGTTGAAGGTTGGTTGGATGAAAAGCCAGCTTTGCTTGTCGAGGAAGATTTGAGATCCTGTTTGGGTGAAAGCAGATCGAAAGATGCTATTACTGGTGGCGCTTCATGGGGACCCCATCGAAGCGATCTGCTGGTTCATCATCAGGAAAAGGATATGCCGGCTGCTTTGTGTTCAACGGGCGAGCAAAAGGCGCTTTTGTTATCTATTGTTCTGGCTCATGCGCGATTGGTGATGCTGGAACGGGGGGCAGCGCCCTTAATGTTGCTGGACGAGGTTGTTGCGCATCTGGATGAAAAACGACGCAAGAGCCTTTTTGATGAAATACTACACTTGCGTTGTCAGGCCTGGATGACTGGCACTGATGCTAATGTCTTTTCAGACATGGGTGAAAATGCGCAATATTTAACGATTAAGGACGGGGCCGTGTTCCTGGCCCACACGGGGGAATAGTCTCGTGCACGTCAAACTTGGAAGAAAGTGGTGAAAATGACCGAAAACGGCGATATGCTAGACCAGGAAAATGGCGGCCAGAACGGCGATTATGGCGCTGACTCTATCAAGGTTCTACGTGGCCTCGAAGCGGTTCGGAAACGTCCCGGTATGTATATCGGTGATACTGATGATGGCTCAGGTCTTCACCATATGGTTTACGAGGTTGTTGATAACGCGATTGATGAGGCACTTGCCGGGCATTGTGACACGGTTGGCGTTATTCTGAACGGCGATGGTTCTGTGACCGTTCACGATAACGGCCGTGGCATTCCCGTTGATATTCACCCCGAAGAAGGTGTTTCAGCTGCTGAGGTTATTATGACCCAGCTTCATGCCGGGGGTAAATTTGACCAGAATTCCTATAAGGTTTCCGGTGGTCTTCACGGCGTAGGTGTTTCAGTTGTGAACGCTTTGTCTGTTAAGTTGGAGCTTCATATTTATCGTAATGATATTGAACACTATATTTCCTTTACCCACGGGGAAGCTGACGGACGTCTTGTCGAAAAGGGGCCAGCGAATGGTCGCAAGGGATCGCGTGTAACCTTCTTGCCGTCACCTGAAACCTTTACCATGGTTGAATTTGATTTCAGCACCTTGGAACATCGCCTGCGTGAATTGGCATTCTTGAATTCAGGTGTGCGTATAACACTACGTGATGATCGCCATGCCGAACCAAAGGAAACTGTATTCCTCTACGAAGGTGGTTTGAAAGCTTACGTACAGTACCTTGATCGGACAAAGACATCGCTTTTTGAAGATGTTGTCCACATGGAATCTGAAAAAGACGGGATCACTGTCGAAGTCGCGATGCAGTGGACAGACAGCTATCACGAAAACACATTGTGTTTTACCAACAATATTCCACAACGTGATGGCGGGACTCATATGGCGGGTTTCAGGGCGGCCCTAACGCGTCAGATTAATTCCTATGCGACGTCCTCGGGATTGCTAAAGAAAGAGAAAGTAAGCCTGACAGGCGATGATTCGCGTGAAGGTCTGACCTGTGTTCTTTCTGTAAAGGTGCCGGACCCCAAATTCTCTAGCCAAACAAAAGACAAACTGGTTTCATCAGAGGTACGCCCCGTTGTTGAGAATATTGTCAACGACCGCCTGGGGCAGTTCTTTGAAGAGCATCCGAATGAAGCAAAGCGAATTGTCGGCAAGGTTGTTGAGGCTGCCGCAGCCCGTGAGGCGGCACGTAAAGCACGCGAACTGACTCGTCGTAAGGGGGCCTTGGATATTTCTTCGCTGCCTGGAAAACTGGCCGATTGTCAGGAACGGGACCCGGCGCTTTCTGAACTCTTCATCGTGGAGGGTGATTCTGCGGGTGGTTCTGCCAAGCAGGGACGTGATCGTGCCACACAGGCGATTCTGCCTCTGCGTGGTAAAATCCTGAACGTCGAACGTGCCCGTTTTGACAAGATGCTGTCGTCATCTGAAATCGGGACCTTGATCACCGCGCTGGGAACCGGCATTGGCCGGGATGAATTTAATATCGAGAAGCTACGGTATCACAAGATTATCATCATGACCGATGCGGATGTGGATGGTAGTCACATCCGTACACTGTTGCTGACATTTTTCTATCGTCAGATGCCTGAAATTATTGAACGTGGATATCTCTATATCGCTCAACCGCCGCTTTATCGCGCCAAAAGAGGTGATTCCATTCGCTATCTTAAAGATGACCGGATGATGGAATCCTATCTGATTAGCAATGGTGTCAAAGATGCTATTCTTGAGACAAAGGAAGGTGTTCAGGTTGCAGGGGAAGATCTGATCGAAGTAGTTTCCAATGCGGTTGCTGCTCGTAACTTGATGATTCCGCTGATCCGCAAGGTTGGCTCTGTTGAATTGGTAGAACAGGCAACTATTTTGGGCGCATTGAGCGAGCCATTACTGCTGGATGAAAATCGTGCCCCTGCGGTTGCTGAAAAAATTGCACAGCGTATGAATGAAAACCTGCCTGAACTGCAACGCGGATGGGCCGCCGAAACCAATACTGTGGATGGCGAGATCACCTTGACCAGAACCTTGCGCGGCCTGACTGAGCGTCGGGTGATTGATCTGACGCTTGTCCGTACGGGTGAAGCACGCCGTTTGAATAGCCTTGCCGACGAAATGCAAGAATTTTATGCGGCCAGTTCTACCTACCGTGTGAAAGACAAAGAGACAGTGATTACAGGGCCGAATGCTTTGGCAAATCTTGTATTTGATCTGGGCCGTAAAGGCATTAATGTTTCCCGCTATAAAGGGTTGGGGGAAATGAACCCGGATCAGCTTTGGGAAACAACGCTGGATGCAAACGCACGAACCTTGCTTCAGGTAAAAGTTGGTCATAGTGATGAGGCATCCGATATCTTCTCGACACTTATGGGGGATGTGGTTGAGCCGCGCCGTGACTTCATTCAGAGTAACGCGCTGGAAGTTGCCAATCTCGATGTCTAACAGAACGATGTTGACGTAATAAAAGGCCGGTACTTATAAAGTCCCGGCCTTTGTTATTATCGGCCTTTTATTTATGAGGTCATCTTCTTGACACCGACCTGCCACTAGCCTGCCAAATACGAATAGTTTATCAGTGACATTATGGCGACGACAAAAAAGACACCAAAAAAGGGATCTGGCTCTCGAAAATCGAAGGGGCTGAAAGCTGATTCGAAAAAAAGAGTTACAAGTGCGAGCAAGCGATCGACAAAACCCCGTAAGACTGGCCCGGCCAAGAGAAGGACAAAAGGGGTCGGCAAGAAGCGGACGGTGAAGCGTGGGCTGTTTAAGACAATGGTGTTGTGGTGTTCTGTGCTGGCCATCTGGGGCACCATACTTCTCGGCGGTCTTGTTGCTTATTACGCGTGGGATTTACCAGATGTAGGTGGATTGGATCAGGTATCCAGACGACCTTCTGTTACTTTGATGTCTGATGATGGAATTCGTCTGGCGAGCTATGGTGATGTCTATGGTGATGTGCTGGACGTTGACGAGATGTCGCCCTATTTGCCTCAGGCGATAATCGCGATCGAAGATCGCCGTTTTTATGATCATTTTGGTATTGATATTTTGGGTATAGCCCGGGCGATGTTGGTCAATATCCGTGCGGGCCGTATGGCGCACGGTGGATCAACCATTACACAACAGTTGGCAAAGAATCTGTTTTTAAGCTCGGAACGGAGTTTGAAGCGCAAGGTTCAAGAAGCTTTACTTGCCATTTGGTTGGAGCAAAAATTTACCAAAAAGCAAATCCTTACTCTGTATATGAACAGGGTTTATTTTGGCGCAGGAACCTATGGTGTAGATGCTGCATCCCGGATTTACTTTGGATTGTCAGCGCGACAGGTAGGCCTGTATGAATCAGCACTTATTGCAGGTCTTTTGAAAGCTCCTTCGCGATATAATCCTACCAGTAGTGCGTCTAAGGCGGAAAACAGAACCAACCTTGTTCTCCAGGCTATGGTTGATGCCAGATTTATCACAAGTGAAGAGGCGGCAAAGGCCAAGAAAAACCGTCCATCTCTAAAGCGGGATAGTCATGGTCAGGGAAAGTATTTCACTGACTGGGTTTTACGTCAGGTTGATGAGTATATCGGTGGATATCGTGGTGATATCGTGGTTCACACTACCTTGAATACCCAACATCAACGTCTGGCCGAAAAAAATCTTCTCAAGGTCCTAAAGGATAACGGTAAGAAGCATAATGTTGAGCAAGCTGCCGTTGTTGTCATGTCAAACTATGGGGCCGTGACGGCTATGGTTGGCGGGCGGGATTATCGGTCAAGTCAGTTCAACCGTGTGACACAGGCTCTACGCCAGCCGGGATCGGCTTTTAAACCGTTTGTTTTCCTTGCGGGTATCGAAAGCGGATTGCGTCCGGATAGTCGGTTTGTCGATAAGCCGATCAAGGTCGGAAAATGGAAACCGGGAAATTACAAAGGCAAGTATTATGGCGACGTTACTTTGCGAGATGCCTTTGCAAGGTCGATGAACTCGGTCGCTGTGCAAGTCTCGGAAAAGGTTGGGCGAAAGCAAGTGGCAGAGGTTGCGCACCGATTAGGTATTGAAACTGATCTGGATACATCCCCTTCCATTGCCTTGGGTGCGTCCGAAGTGACTTTATTGGAACTTACTGCGGCCTATTCTGTTTTTTCCAACGGGGGGAATGCAGTTTCTGCCTATGGCATTAAAGAAATTCAGGACCGTAACGGTAACAAGCTCTATCAACGCACAGGAAGTGGCCTTGGCCGTGTTGTAAAGACGCGTAATGTTGCCATGATAAATGACATGATGAGCGCAACCGTTGCCTGGGGAACGGGAAAAGCTGCGCAAACTGGGCGTGCGGCAGCCGGAAAAACCGGAACGACACAGGATTCACGTGATGCTCTTTTTGTGGGCTATACGCCCTATACTGTCGCAGGTGTATGGTTTGGCAATGATAATGGCAGCCCTATGAAATCAGTCACAGGCGGCACCCTGCCTGCCAGGGTATGGGGGAATCTTGTTCGTGAAATTGAACAGAATAAACCCGTTGTAGAGCTACCAAAACAATCCCCAACGGTGCTGGAAGATGTTGTTGAAGAGGCGTCAGGGTTTTTGGAAAGCCTTTTTGGCCGCTTGAAGTCGAGTGATAGTTCAACTGATAACAATGACAGAAAGCCCCGGGATAAAAATGATTTGGATTACCTGCCTTCTAATAATGGTACCGGAAAATTTAAATAATCTGATTACATACTTTTTCGTGCCCAGCGATTTTTGGCAACAATCATAAGTTGCCGCATATTTTGGTCAAATTCGGGTGTTTATACTCTACCTTGGACAGAAGATCGCTATCTATTCGGGAAAGTGTAAATATGGGAAAGCTTCAGCAGATCATTATAGCTGGGATCATCGCATTGAATTTGGCTACGAGTTCTCTTGCGGTGTCCGCGACATTTGATGACGCGATGGCTGCCTTTGATCGCCGGGATTATGCCGTTGCCTTTCGCGATTTTTCCAAAGCTGCAATGGCAGGTAATCGTGATGCTCAATTCATGTTGGGGTATGTTTATTCCAAAGGTTATGGAACAACACAGGATTATGTTCAGGCCCACAAGTGGTTCAATATTGCCGCGTCCCAAGGGGATCGGGAAGCTCGTAGGGCACGGGATAAGTTGACGCCTTTCATGTCAGCGCAGCAGATTTCTTTGGCACAAGAGGAAGCCGCCAATTGGCAACCAGTTTCGGTGAAATCAAAAAATGCTGATGAAGACGTTTTGTCGGAACAGCCTGAGGCCGAAAAGCTTGAGGGTGACGAGAAGCAACAATCTTCAATTACGTGGTCTAACCCAAATCCGCCGACGGCCGATGTCCAAATAGACCTGACCCGCGATGAAAAGAGAGAGCTACAGCGCAGGTTACGTGATGCAGGGTATGATCCCGGACCAATCGATGGGCTGCCGGGGCAACGAACCCTGAGGGCGATCAGATCTTATCAATCTGATTTTGGACTGGTTGTAGATGGTTTGGTAAGTCGTGAGATTCTAGAAGATTTAAGAACCCGAAATTTTGCTGACACCGTGTTAGAAACTGTAACAGACTCTCGTTCCGAAGTCTTGGTCCAGCAGTTAAGAGACCTTGATGACGAAGGGCAGAAATCAAAACTTTCCGGGGCTCAATATAAACAGAGAATTTCTGCAATACTGGCGGACTATGATCGTCCCTGGTCAACCCGGGTCTTGTTTGATTCATTCCGTGACGGGGATTTCTCTTTAAATCCAAAGTGGTTCGTTGAGTCAGGTGATTTTGATGTCGTTAACAGAGAGTATCTATATAGCTCAGTTCCGGTTGCTAAGGCTGAAACAAAAGAAAAAAGTAAAAATGGTGCCCAGGAAATTGTTGGTATTTTTTCGGATATTTTCCTGAAGAGTAAAGATCAGTCCCCCAACAATACACAATATAAAGGCTATGCCGAGATCTATAGTGCCACAAGTATCACAAACAGTTTTTCTCTAAGAGTGAATTTGAATGGGCTACAGGATAACGGACGTGCAAATTTTGGTGTGTACCAAGGATCTTCGAGAATTAATGGGTATTCGCTGGCTTATATCACAGGTAAAGAGAGTCAGGTGAAGCTAACGCGTACTTCGCGGGATGGGCAGGTCGTACTGGCGGTGGCCGATTTGGATCAACAGCTGAGTGGTGAAATTCATAATGTAGAATTACGCCGTAACAGCCGAGGGGAAATGGATATCTTGTTGGATGACAAACTTCTTTTTGAAGTTAAAGATACTTCTTTAGAGGGTGATTTCGATGGGCTGGTTTTTGGAAATCAAGGGGGTGATTTCCGTATTTATGAGATCGAGGTTTATTCTGAAAAATAGATTTCATCTAGCTGTATGAAAGAAGTTGATTGCCATTGCGCTTAAGCCATTGTTGAGACGCTTTTCGGGTACTTGTTAACTGGTCGACCAATGCCCAGAATTCTGCACTGTGATTCATATGTTCTAAATGGGCGACTTCATGGGCGACGACATAATCCAGAACTTCTTCGGGGGAAAAAATTAAACGCCAGGAAAAGTTCAGATTACCCTTTGTCGAGCAGCTTCCCCATCTGCTTGTCGTGTCTTTGATACGAATGGCTGTAATTTTTTTGTTAATTCTTGCGGCTTTCTCCTGCGCACGGAGATTGATTTCAAAGCGAACCTGTTTCTTTAGAAAATCCCGAACTCTTCGTGGCAAATGTTCCGCATGTGATTTGATATAAAGCTGATTAGCTTCTAGCCAGACAGCTCCTTTTTGAGAATAGGTTTTGGTACCTGGCTCTATCCTGACAATTTTATGCTCGCGCCCGAGAATGGGTATATTTGAGCCGTCTTCATAGGAAACTGAGGGTGACTGTTTATCAAGACGATCCGTAATCCAGTTCCGTTGTCTTTCAACAAAATCCAGTATATCAGCGATGGGATAGTTGGGGGGGGAAACAACTTTAATGGCAGCTTTTCCCGCAACCAATCTCAGGGATAGTTTTTTAGAGGTTGGGTGAGGCTGAACAATGACCTCGAGTTTTTGCCCCTGAATATCTAGATAGGTGTTTTTCTTGACCATTTGGGCAGATTATCGGTCTGTTGGCATACCCGCAACCCAGAAAGCTTAACCAGAAAAGTTAACTAGAGACGACAAGCTTAACTGATATGATCGACTTTGCCCTTAGTGGTTAGTTTCGTATTGCGCCTTGGGTTCTGTCGTCGAGCCTGTCTTGAGGTAAGTTTTGTTTTGAATTCTCATTTTTGGCCTCTAATCAAAGAATGGATAATTATCTTCGTTAGAGGCAAAAAACGTAATTTAACCAGATTACTTGGACCAGATTATTTGGGCCAAATTACTTGGATAAGATATCAATCAAAGACGCTGCCATTTTGTCTGATTCAGTGCCGTGGCCATAGTGTTTGGCATAAAGGCCATCAGGGCCGATCAAATAGGTAATTGATGAATGATCCATCAGATATTCGCTTGATTCCTCGGTTTCAGCCTTTTGGTAAAAAACACGATAGGCTTTTGCTGCGGCAGCAACCTGCTCTGTTGTCCCCGTCAGACCAACCATTGTGGGATAAAAATTTTCGACATAGTCATGAATTGCAGAAACAGTATCCCGCTCTGGATCAACCGTAATAAATACTGGTGTTATTTGCTTGGCCAGTTCCGGATCCTTTTCTTCTACGATGTCCATTGCACCTGATAACAGCGTCAAAGATGTAGGGCACACATCAGGGCAATAGGTATAGCCAAAGTAAATCAGCATGTATTTGCCCAGAAAATCTTTTTCAGTAACGTTCTTACCCGTGTGGTCGACCAAATTAAAAGGCCCACCGATAAGTGAACTCGACTGGCTAGAGGTTGGTTTCTGATCGAAAACTTTCATTCCGATAAAAGCAGCGGCAGCGACGATTAAGGCGATACATAGAATAAAAATTGAACGTGCAATAAAACTTTTCGGCATCTGATTTGGCTCGCGAAAACAGGATTGATAATCACCTTTATGTTTAATGTGAATAGGCGGGGATGACAATAACCTCAACCGATCACAATTAAGCGAAAGGTTGCGGCATAATCGCCCACTTGTTTACCTGTCCTACAGGGGGAAAGTAGCTGTTATGACCAGACGAAATACTTTCTCGCCTTGAAAAAGGCACGTTTCCCCCGTAAAGAATTAATCTAATTTCAAGGAATGAGGTTTTGTTCGTTAGGGCGAGGCCTTGTTTGTGATTTTCTTCCATTGGGTTAAGCGACGGAATTTAGACTTATGTTCAGTGATCTTTCAAAAGCATTTGGCCAAACAGGTGATCCGGCTTTCAGAAAAGTGTTCTTTATCTCTACCGCTATTTCGCTGGTAATTTTTGCACTTCTCTGGGGTTTGGCGGGATATGGTGTCAGCTTTTTGGACGGACTGATTGCGAACTGGGCTGAATCTGATGGTTGGTTTACGAGTGTGCTGGTCACAGTTGCCGAGGCGGTTTCTTGGATAGGGGTCGCCTTTTTGAGCATTATGCTCTTTCCTTCAGTGATGCTGATTATTATCCCTTTTTTCCTGGAAGATATTGCCAAGGCTGTTGAGACTAAGTTTTACCCAGAGCTAGGGGAAGGGCGCCAACCGCCAGTGGGAGAAACGATTTTAGGATCAATACAGTTTGTTGGTGTGACGTTACTGGTAAATATTATCGCTTTACCTCTATATTTCATCCCGCTTGTAAACCTTTTTGCTTTCTACTTGATCAATGGTTATCTGCTTGGGCGTGAGTATTTTGAAATGGTTGCACAACGTCGCATGGTGTTAAGAGAAGCAAAGCTGCTTCGTAAACAGTTTGGCGGACGTGTCATTATCGCTGGCTTTTTCCTCGCGTTTCTGTTGACGGTTCCTATTCTGAATATTGCGATGCCAATCTGGGCGACGGCTTTTATGCTTCATCGTTTTGAGCGCATTCGTCGAGACGTTGCGTAGTAAGAAGACGGATGTCCAATTATAAAAGACTTCTCGTGCTCGTTGTTTTAGCTATGACACTTGGCGCTTGCGGTAGCGCGGCCAAGCGAAAGGTTGTGATTGTCGGCTCAGAGCCACAGGTTTCGCAAAAAGCGGACAGTGGGGAAACAGCAACTGCAGAATCAAAAGACAAGACCGAAGCTGATAATGCAAAACAGCCGGAAGAGCTGGCCGCGTTAACCTATGATGCTGCGCCGATAGAGGCAGAAATTAACGATGATCCAAAACAGCTCTTGGGGATTGATACGCAAGCGTTAAAAGAACTGCTGGGAACACCGTCACTTATTAGAAAAGAGAGCCCTGCGGAGATCTGGCAATACAATGCAAAGAACTGCGTGTTGGATCTTGTTCTCTATGATGCTGTGACATCCTATGTTGAGGCCCGTGACGATCAGGTCAGGCCGATGGATAATCGAGCATGTTTGCGTCGTTTGCTTTTGTCAAAGCAATAGCTCGTCATCGTCACTTCTGACAGACAAAATAGCTTAACGAGATATTTCAGTGGGATATTTTTGGCAAAACCACTAAGCTTTGTGTTGATTGCTTGAGTTGTGCCCTGAATGAGGTCCCATGTTAAGTGTGAAAGGTTCAGTTTCCAGTACTGAAAATCTTCTTTTCAATGCTGTGTTACGCCCCAATAGAAACCTGAGTAAAAAGGGCTTTAAGGTTTTGATGGGCTTTATCTTCAGTATCATCTTTATTTGCAGTTTGGGTTTTTTCCTGGCTGGTGCGTGGCCTGTTCTGGGGTTTTTGGGGCTTGATGTTGCTCTGGTTTATTTTGCCTTTCGATTCAGTTACCGATCTGGCGGGCAATATGAATTGGTGCAAATGACCGAGGATGAAATGCTGGTTACAACAGTGAACCCGTGGGGACAGAAAAGATCCTTTTCCTTTCAGCCCTATTGGCTACAGATATCATTGAAAGAGCAGGATGATGAAAATTCTCTGATTCTATCTTCACATGGGCGCTCGATTTCTCTTGGACGTTTTCTTGCGCCAATTGAGCGAAAGGAGCTTGCGGACAAGCTTGTTTCTGTGCTCAATCGTCTCAAACAAAATCAGGTGTAACAGGCCAAGGGGAATACTTCGTGCCAGGCGTCTATGGTTCCGCTGAACCACTGTTTCTTTTACTCTTTGCTTTGGGCATTGAGGCTTTGTACGGGGGCGTGTTTTTCCTTGAAAAGTGGTTGCCCAAACCGCGGCGTTTGTTGGCGGGAATAATTGTGCGCTTTGACAGGCTTCTAAACGAGTCCTCTTCTTCGTCTAAAATAACGTTTGTCACAGGTGGATTGAGCACGATTTTATTGATTACTCTGGCTGTTATTGTTGGTTTTGGTATTTCTCTGATCAGTTTAAATGCGCCTTTTCTCTGGCTGATTGAGGTTTTTGTGATTGCCTTTTGTCTGGATTATAGAGATCAGCAAGTTCGGATGAGAAAGGTGCGTAAAGCTTTGGCATTGAAGAGTTTTATCACTGTACGAGGAGAACTGTATCCACTGGTTTCATCCCTGTTCCGTCCCAGAGATCTAGAGAAACTGTCCGAAAGTCAGTTGGCAGCAGCTTGTGTTGGTGGGATGGCGCGTGGTTTTGTCGAAGGTTTTATCACACCCGCTTTCTGGTACGCCTTGCTGGGCCTCCCCGGGCTTTTAGCACAACAGGCGGTTTTTCAGGGGGCACAGTTTTATAAACAGCGTTATTTACAAGCGCCGCAGGAAAAACAATTCAGTCAGATGTATTTTGTTTTCGAACGAATTTTCATCGTCGTTCCCGATGCGCTTGCGGCGATGATGTTTATTCTTTCTTCGCTCTTTATTCCCAAGACATCTTTCTCGCAAGCTTTTCTCAGGTGCTGGCGCGGTACGCATATGGCTGATGCTGCGCTTGGTGGTGCTTTGCAGCTGGATCTGTCCCGCCCCAGCGAAACCAACTGGCGACAGGAACTGGAGCGCGGCAATATGATTGTGCTAATCGCGGGAATTATGGCTATCGGACTTATCGCTAGCGCTATTCTGGTACGCTTTGCTTTTTAGGCTAAAAAAAAATCCCTGCCAGGATTAGTGATCCGGACAGGGATTTTATCGTGATGTGGTCTTTCGCAGTGAGAAGACTATAGGCGTTACTAGAGAGTTACTGGGGAAGTGCAGCCCTTAGTTTGTCTGAATGCGGATTTGAAAAGGCGCGTTCGATGGTAATTTTCCGGGGTGTAGCACCAGCACCATAATAACTGCTGTTATAGCTTTCCCGGGTAAATAGTTTTGCCCCTTCAAAGGCACCGCCACCAAATAGGCCGACAGAGCTAGAGAAAGCATAGACATCAACATCTAGGTTTGCTGTTGTTGACGCTTCTACGCCGGCCCCAAAGGGACCAACTGCGAGCGATAGATCCCCGCCAAATTTGATTTCACTTTCCAAAATAGCATCAACGGCGCCTTGGTTCATAAGGGTAAAGACGACTTCGGAAACCTCTCCACCGATTTGTAGGCCGATACTCCCCGCGGCTAGTGTATAAAAGGATGGGTTGCTCCACGTGCCATCGGCGCCTCTGACAAGCAGGACACCTGACCCGCCTTCACCGCCAATGATGAAACCGCCTTTTACCAGTTGGGGGATGATGATGATGCCTTTGGATTGCTTGGCGAATTCCTGCAATTTGGAATAATCGGGATTACTGAGCATTTTTTCCAATGTATAGCGGGATTTTGCAACGAGTTCCTCGGCATCGCTTGCGGCCTGTACCTGAAAGGAAAAGGATACTGCGAAAAGGGTGATCAGAAATATTAATTTGGATGAAATGGCAGAAATGAAAGCCTGTCCGAGGCTTTTGATCATGTCGTTCTCCTCGCTCGTAAGCGGTTGTTAGGGGCAGATATGGTTAATTCTGCAAAGCAGTATCGCAGGAAAATGCCGGAAAAGGCAGAGACAATTTGTGTCAATTAGCATAATTTATTGTCATCTATGCAAAGGATTTTACTTTAATACCCCTCAAACAGGCTGATTCATTATCACCGTACCGCACATCCGTAATTTCCTTTAATCCCAAATAATAGGCCAAGTCTTATTTCCAAGGCTTTGGCTCGGAGAGGCTGATTATGCAGAGTTTAGGAACTTATGATTATGTGATTGTCGGGGCGGGAACAGCCGGTTGTGTTTTGGCAAACCGACTATCAAAAGATCCGAACAACTCTGTGCTTTTGCTGGAAGCTGGTGGAAAAGATAACTATCACTGGATTCATATTCCTGTTGGGTATCTCTATACGATTAACAATCCCCGAACGGACTGGTGCTTTTCTACCGTTAAAGAGAAGGGACTGAACGGTCGGTCCCTGAGTTACCCCCGTGGCAAGGTTCTGGGGGGCTGTTCCTCAATTAACGGTATGATCTATATGCGTGGTCAGGCCCGTGATTATGACCAGTGGCGACAGATGGGAAATACTGGCTGGGCGTGGGATGATGTTCTCCCGCTGTTTAAACGGGGAGAGAATTATCACAGAGGGAATTCTGAGTTTCACAGTGAAGGGGGGGAACTCAGGGTAGAAGAACAACGTCTTTCCTGGCCGATCCTTGATCGTTTTCAAGAAGCCGCGGCAGAAGCCGGGATTCCCATAACTACGGATTTTAACAGGGGAAATAATGAAGGCGTTGGCTATTTCGAAGTAACGCAGAAGAAAGGCGTGCGTTTCAGTGCGGCGCGTGCCTTTCTTCATCCTGTTAAAAGCCGCAAAAACCTGACGGTCCTGACACGAGCGCAGGCACGAAAAATAATTCTGGAAAATAAAACAGCCAAAGGACTGGTGCTTGACCATAACGGTGTTCGGTCCGAGGTAAAGGCCAGAAAAGAGCTGATTTTATCTGCCGGAGCTGTGGCATCACCCGTATTGTTACAGAGTTCTGGTATCGGCGGGGGAGATCTTTTGGCTCGTCATGGGGTTGAGGTGCAGCATGAACTCGCAGGTGTTGGCGAAAATCTGCAGGATCATTTGCAAATCCGGACTGTTTTTCAGGTCTCGGGTACGAAGACGTTGAATGAAATGTCTCACAGCCTTCTTTCTAAAGCTGCTATGGCGGTGGACTATACCCTGTTTCGCAAGGGGCCTTTGTCGATGGCACCAAGCCAGTTGGGTTGCTTTGCAAAGAGTAATCCGGGGCTGGAAACGCCGGATCTGGAATATCATGTGCAACCGCTGTCGACGGATAAACTTGGTGATCCTCTCCACAAGTTTTCCGGCTTTACCGCTTCGGTCTGTAATCTGAGACCTGAATCCCGTGGTTACGTGCACCTGAATGATCCTAACGGTGAGGCAATGCCAAAGATTGCTCCGAACTATCTCTCGACAGAAGGGGATCGGCAGGTTGCCATTGATGCGATAAAACTAACCCGTAAGATCTGTGCTAGCCCTGCACTGTCAGTTCATTCCCCAAGGGAATATCTGCCCGGCTCTCATGTTGTCAGCGATGAAGATATCTTAAAAGCTGTCGGGGATATCGGGACAACGATCTTTCATCCCGTTGGGACCTGTAAAATGGGATCTGATGCGATGGCCGTGGTGGATGAAGAACTCCGCGTACACGGCATAGCGGGTTTACGGGTGGCGGATGCTTCAATCATGCCGACGATAACCTCTGGCAACACTAATGCGCCAACAATCATGATCGCTGAGAAGGCGAGTGATTTAATTCTTGGCGAGAGTCGTTCACTCTAAATCAATTAATGTAATTCCCGGGAGAACGCCAAAACGGACGGTGAGTATGGAACAACCCAGACCACCTGAAACAACAAGGTTTTTGTTGTCTTCGATAATGTGCCCATAGGTATAGCGATTTCCGTAACGGGATGGAACAAATTGATTTTGTTATCTGAATAGGGGCTGTCATTAAACTGTCACATTAGAGTCACGAAACGATAATTTGTCATTTAACTGCAACGAAACTATCACAATTCGGAAATTACCCCGACTTTGGTGTATGAAAGTTTGAAAAATGGCATCTTCTGATCCATCAGGAAATACGAACTCATCGTCATCAGACGATATGAAGTTAGCAAAACCATCCCTGGATAAAGACCTGAGCAAAATTGTTACGATGGAAGAGGCCACGCGCTCGATATCGCAACATCTTTTTGCGCCGGGTCTTGCGATCCTCTTTCTAGCGGTTGCTGGTGGCTTTGCCAGTATCTTGATCGGGGCACAGCCGAATGCGGTTTATATCATCGTCGCGGCAACCCTGGGCGGCTATATGGCGCTAAACATCGGTGCCAATGATGTGGCAAACAATGTCGGGCCGGCCGTTGGGTCGCGGGCCTTGACCATGACCGGGGCGCTGATTATCGCCGCCATTTTTGAAAGTGCCGGGGCGCTGTTGGCCGGGGGGGATGTTGTTTCAACAATATCCAAAGGCATTATTGACCCATCGCTCGTTCCTGATAGTCAGACCTTTATCTGGGCAATGATGGCTGCGCTGTTGTCATCGGCACTATGGGTTAATCTGGCTACCTATATCGGGGCACCGGTTTCAACAACACACTCTGTCGTTGGTGGTGTTATGGGTGCTGGTATTGCTGCGGTTGGTTTTGGTGCCGTTAACTGGTTTACCATGGGCAAGATTGCAGCGAGTTGGGTGATATCGCCTGTTTTGGGTGGTGTTATTGCGGCGCTTTTCCTTGCCTTTATCAAAAGCAACATCATCTATCGTGATGACAAGATTGCCGCTGCCCGCCGTTGGGTGCCAGTGTTGCTTGCTGTTATGGCGACGGCCTTTTCTTGTTATTTGATGATGAAGGGGCTTAAGAAAATCTGGAAGCCTGATTATGCAACTGTTGCCATGGTTGGTGCTGCGATCTTTGTTGCTTCCTATGCGTTGTTGAAACCTGTTATTCGCAAGCAATCCGAAGGTATGGAAAACCGGAATCAGTCCCTGAGAGAGCTGTTCCATTTGCCGCTGATCTTCTCTGCTGCTTTGTTGTCTTTTGCACATGGAGCAAACGACGTTGCCAATGCCGTTGGTCCCTTGGCGGCGGTTTTACATGCTGTTGAATCAGGTGATGTTGCCGCGAAGGTTTCTATTCCGATCTGGGTGATGGTTATTGGTGCCGGTGGTATCAGCCTTGGGCTTTTCCTCTATGGTCCGAAACTGATCCGGATGGTGGGTGAGCAGATTACCAAGATGAACCCAATGCGGGCTTACTGTGTGGCGCTTTCTGCCGCGATTACAGTGATCATGGCGTCAGCCTTGGGATTACCTGTTAGCTCAACACACATTGCTGTCGGGGCCGTGTTTGGTGTTGGTTTCTTCCGGGAATATTATACCAAAAACAGTAAACGTCGCCGCCAGTACGTGCGTCAGCACGAACGCCATCCAGAGACGAAACACGAAGGTATTGTTTCTGATCGAGAGGAAATTGGCCGTCGTAAACTGGTGCGTCGTTCCCACTTTACGACGATTATTGCGGCTTGGGTGATCACGGTTCCTGCTGCAGCTCTATTGTCTGCTTCCATCTTCTTTGTGATCACCTTTGTGCTATAATTTAATCTTTTGTGATTGCGAAAAAAGCTCCGGTTCCGGGGCTTTTTTGCTTTTGAAGCTTAGAGGTTCTGCATTTATACAATCAACTCCCCAAGATGACTGATCCAATTGGGTATCGTTTTGGGTCGTGTAGTAATTAAGCTTTGTTAAAGACAGATTACCAATAGACAGGCCAAGGGCTTTTTCGGGCTTTAGATCCAGCGCATGAGCTACTGCTGCCCGAATTGTGCCGCCGTGGGTTACCGCAATAATATCTTTGCCGCTGTATTTTTGATTAAGGACATCGATCGATCGTGCTGTTCTGGAAATAAGCTCTTCGAAGCTTTCGCCACCCGGTGGCGCTTCCGATGCAGGTGCATGCCAGAAACGATGCCAGGCATCACCCCGAATTTCACCCAACTCCTGATGCGTCATACCATGCCAGTCGCCAAAGGACTGTTCCTGAAAATCGTCAATTACATCATAAGCTGGAAAATCATTAGCCTGCATTTCTTCACGAATAGCATTGGCCGTTTGGTGTGTTCGTTTGAGAGGTGTTGTCACCCATATGCCATCATCAGGCAGAACCCCAGCGAGAGCCTGAAAGCTTTCTTTGTCATGGCAGTCACAATTCAGATCCAGATTGCCGTATATCGTGCCGTTGTTTTCTGTGACAGGCGCATGCCTGATCCACCACCATCTGGTTTGTGTCACCTGTGCCTCCTAGGCGATATAGCTTAACAGAGCGAGATAGGTCACGATTTCACAGAGTTGAACCGCGGTACCAAGAACGTCCCCCGTATAGCCGCCAATCTGTCGCATTGTTAGCCATGATAAAAACAGAACCATTAGGACATTGGAAACAAGAACAATCAAGACAGACAAGGGCGGCAGAAAAAGAAACAGAAACACCATGGTCAGAAGCAGGCTGCCGTAACTGCTTCGTAATTTGGGTTTTGCGGCGGTCGCTGCCATACCGCTTTTCTTTGCCAGTGGAAGATGGCTCATCATCAAGGGGGCCAGTCCTCTGCCAATCATGTGTGCCGAAATGTAGATGGCAAAGATCTGTATTAGAATGGCCCATTGATAGTTATCGGCTCCCAGAGGGCTAAGTTGCGCTAAAGAAAGTAAACTGCCCAGCAAAAGCGTGCGCATGAGAACCGAGATACCAAGGGCAAGGACACCATAGCTCCCGACACGGCTGTCTTTCATAATTTCCAGCTTTCGTTCCGGATCATGACTGCCGCCAAAACCATCAGCAACATCGGCCAGTCCGTCTTCGTGCAGGGCACCTGTGGAGAGAATACTGGCGATAATCGCGAGAAGAGCGCAAACATAGAGGGGAAGCGAGAGGTAGAAGCTTATAACCAGCACTGTGGCACTAATAAAGCCAACCAGAATACCGATAAGGGGGAAGGACCAGGATGCTTCTGCAAGGCTACGGCTTGTTGGTTTTCCTTCTTGGTCCATGGGATAGGGCACCGGGATGCGTGTCATAAAAGCAAGGGCGATGCGAAGGTCCTGTTCAAACTGTTTTATCATGTTCAGCCATTGGTGCGGTTTATTATTCTGTTGAGCTGTCATGTTGCCTTATCCGGTCTATATGCGACAAAGTGAGTGGTTCTGAGGTAAAGACAATGGCTTGCTGCTATGGTATGGCTTGGGCCAGAGCTATAAAACCGATTAAATCGGGCTATCAACGCACAAAGAAACAAATGCCGCTCCAAAGCGGCTCTGTAAAGTTATTTGATAGTCTGAGGGCATCGCAATCCTGTGTTAAATCAGGGGCAAGGGAGATAATAAACTATGTCAGACGCGGCATCTATTTCGACGCTGGATGAAATTCATGTTCTGCTCAAGGAATTACCGGGGCCAAGTCGAGAGGCTGCAAAAGCCGCAGAAGAAAGGCAGACACAGCTCACGAAACCCTTGGGTGCCTTGGGGCGACTAGAAGAGTTGGCCATTTGGCTTGCTGCGTGGCAGGGAAAGAAAAAGCCACAGGTTGAACGTCCCTTTACGGCTGTTTTTGCTGGAAACCATGGCATTGCGGCCAAGGGTGTTTCGGCCTATCCAACTGAAGTTACCAAACAAATGGTCGCGAACTTCATCCATGGTGGCGCGGCGGTAAACCAGCTTTGCGGACTGGCTGATTCAGACCTTCGTGTGTACGAGCTTGCTCTTGACGAGCCAACGGCTGATTTCAGTGAACAGCCCGCGATGGAAGAGGAAGACTTTGTCCGTGCGATTGCCTATGGAATGATGGCGGTTGAAGAGGGAATAGATGTTTTGGCTGTTGGCGAGATGGGTATCGGTAACACCACCTCAGCAGCCGCGATTTGCACAGCTCTCTATGGCGGAGATGCTGCCGACTGGGTTGGACGTGGTACGGGGGTGGACGATGAAACGCTCGCCCTGAAAACAAAGCTGATTAATCAGGCGGTTGAATTGCATAAACCGACTTTTGCGGATGATCCTTTTCAGATTTTACGATGTGTTGGCGGGCTTGAGCTTGCGGCAATTGTCGGGGCGGTTATTGCGGCCCGGCTAGCGCGCACTCCTGTTATTCTTGACGGCTATACCTGTACAGCAGCGGCGGCTGTTCTTCATGCCATTGATGACCGGTTGCTTGATCACTGTGTTGTCGGACACCAGTCTGTTGAACCCGGACATCAGGCTTTGATGGCAAATATCGGGAAGGAACCTTTACTGGATTTCAATATGCGTCTGGGCGAAGGCTCCGGGGCTGTTCTCGCAATGCAAATCCTGAAGGCAGCCTGTGCTTGTCATAATGGCATGGCCACTTTTGCTGAAGCCGGAGTAAGTGGTCCGGCTTAATGCCAGACCTTCACACCTACATGAATATTTTTTTCGGGGGAGGAGCGCTGCTATTCCCCCATTTGTAATAAGAGACCGCGTTTTCGGGCAACGTGATAAGCCCACAAAAATACGCCGATTGCGATAGAGAAATAGAGGACGTTCAAGAGCAGGGAATGTATGAAGAGGTCAAGTTGAAATCCCTGATCAAAAAGAATGGCACGCATGCCTTCAAACACGGGCGCTGTTGGCAACCCCCACGCAAGGGCTTGTAGCCATTCAGGCAAGATGTCTACGGGGTAGTAGACTGCCGATATGGGGGCAATGAGAAAGATGGTGAGCCAGGCCATGGATTCTGCGCCCAACCCAACCCTGAGAATCAGTGCGCAAACCAAAAGGCCGATGGTCCATCCCATCATCATTAAATTGCTGAAAAACAGGATCAGAGGTAACCCCAGATCATAGAGCGATACTTCGTAGAACAGAATTGCGAGGAAAGTTGCAGGTAAAATCCCGATAAGCGTTCTGATCATACTCATGACCATCAGGGCAGTTAAGAACTCATAGGGTCGAAGAGGGCTGACAGCCAGATTGCCTATGTTACGGGACCAGAGTTCTTCCAAAAACGAGAGGCTGAAGCCAAGCTGTGCCCGAAAGAGGATGTCCCACAAAAGGACAGCAGAGACCAAAACGCCCGCAGCCTGAGCGATATAGCTGCTGTTTGTTAACAGGAATTGTGTAATGAAACCCCAGAGAACAATCTGAATGGATGGCCAGTACATAAGTTCAAAAATGCGAGGCCAGGAAGCACGCATCAGGTAGAGGTGACGCATCATGACTGAGTGTATGCGAATCAGTGTCGATGGATTACGTCTGATTTGAGGGATCGTCGATGTGGTTTGGTTTGATGCGTTCGACATCTAAATATCCCCGTATTCCAGATCATCATGAGGCGGTTTTCTCGGTATATTCTTTGAGGGAACATCACTGTCCTTTTGATCTGCAGAATTTTTCCTATCCCGAGCAATATCAAGAAAGACCTCTTCCAGGTTTGTCCGGCTATAGCGATGTAAAAGATCATCCGGTGTTCCTTGATCAACGATCTTGCCGTATTTCATCATTAGGACGTTGTCACAGATTCGCTCGACCTCTGTCATGTTATGGGACGCGAGCAAGATCGCGGCGTTGGTGCGTTTTTGATATTCCTTGATATAGTTTCTGACCCAATCTGCTGTATCCGGATCAAGGGAAGCAGTAGGTTCATCAAGTAACAAAATCTCAGGCTCGTTGATCAGGGCTTTCGCAACGGAAACCCGTGTTTTCTGTCCCGCCGACAAACTGCCCGTTGGGCGATTTAATAGCTCTAGAAGGTCAAGTTCCTCTGCCAGATGCATCAAGCGTTCCCGGGCGTTGATAATGCCATAGAGCTTGCTAAAAAACATAAGATTTTGCCGGACGGTCAGCCTTCTGGGTAAATCGACATAGGGGGATGAAAAGTTTAGACGATGCATGACTTTGAAACGGTCTTTGACCATATCTTCGCCAAGAACATTAATCGTTCCCGATGTTGGCAAGAGAATACCGAGAAGCATGGATATAGTTGTGGTTTTCCCTGCACCGTTTCCGCCCAATAGGGCGACGGTTTCACCGGGTTTCACCGCGAAAGAAATAGATTTAACGGCAAGAACGTCATCGTAACTTTTGCTGAGTTTCTCGACGTGGATAGCGTATTTAGGCATGAACTTAATATTACATGATAGGAAAAGAAATTTTGTTCTGTTTTGCTATAGAATGATATCTATTTCCATGAGATGCTAGAAAAATCATATGAATTATAGCTATTTAATCGAGAATGATTGCTGGACCTTACCAAGGCGACAGAGCCTTGGAATAGAGCAAATCCGTTACATGGAAGAAAAAAGTGAGTAGTGCTTTCCGATTGGAACCTGAAGTTGGATTACATCCCGATCAAGGGCGCGTCCGTTTAAGAACTCTGGTTTTTATCAGGTGGATGGCAATTTGTGGGCAGACAGCGGCGTTGCTGATTGCGCATTTTGGTCTTGGATTAGAACTTCCATTGATTGCGGCGTTTTTGGTGGTTTTGACATCCGGTGCCTTGAATGTTGCACAGGTAGCCACGCGTCCTGCGTCATCATGGTTGCGTAACAAAGAAGCGACCATGGCCTTGGCATTTGATCTGATTCAAATATCGGTACTGCTGTCGTTAACTGGTGGACTGACAAACCCTTTCTCAATTCTGATCCTAGGTCCGGTAACGGTATCAGCTTCGATTTTAACCAGACGGAGTACAATTTGCTTAAGCATCCTGGCAATTGTTGCTGTGACTGCTGATGTTTTCTTTTACCTGCCTTTACCATGGCCCGAAGGTAGTTTCTTTCTTCATTCGCTTTATCTCTATGGCTTATGGGCTGCGTTGGTTTTTACGGCAATTTTTTTGGCTGTTTATGTTTCTTCCCTAACAGAAGAGGCACGTTCAATGGGAATGGCGCTGGTGGCTTCACAGATGGCATTGGCGAGAGAACAAAAACTATCGGCATTGGGGGGATTGGCTGCCGCTGCCGCTCATGAACTTGGAAGCCCCTTGGGAACAATGCTTGTTGTGGCCAAAGAAATGAAAGAGGAACTGCCGCCCGATGATATTTATTTACCTGATGTTGAGCTTTTGATTAGTGAAATTCTCAGATGCCGGGAAATATTACAAAATCTTGCGGCCTGGCCGGAAGAGGATGGGGGCGATCCATATAATTTTATGCCAATCCAAAGCCTTGTTGAGGCAGCTGTCGCGCCCTATGAAAAATTGGAAATTGAAACAGTTATTAAAGCATCTGCACGTGAAGATGATGGAAAGAATTCAAGCCCAGAACATACAGGTCCAGAACATCCAATGGTCGAGCGAAGCCCCGAGATTTTACATTCACTGGGGCTTTTTGCTCAAAACGCTATTCAGTTTGCGAGAGAGAAAGTTGATATCTCTCTGGTTTGGGATAAACGAACGATCACTTTGACAATACATGACGATGGTCCAGGCTTTGACCCTCAAGTTCTCGGGCGTTTAGGCGATCCTTTGTTATCTAATCGTGAATACGTTCAAAAAAATCAAGCGCCAAAGAAGCTGGATCGTCGTAAAGAAGAAGACGGAGACCACATGGGACTAGGTGTTTTTATCGCAACAACCCTGCTTTCTCATACGGGGGGCAAAGTTGCCTATTCGAATCATGAAACAGGTGGAGCAGTTGTCCAGATTGTCTGGCCACGTCATCGTTTAGAGGTTGCGGCACATCCAATATAGGTGACATGCTTTTGGATCTGTTAAGCCCAGAGCGTATGAAAATTTTGCAAGACAGCTGAGCTTAATACATCTTTGACCACCTGTATTTGGCAGCTTAGAATATTATAAGATAACAAAGAATAGAATCAGTCTAGGGGTAACGAGTAATGTCAGAGTCGCAAGATGCGGAAAAAAAGAAGCTGCTGATTGTTGATGATGACGAGCGTTTTGCAGAACGCTTGTCACGGGCTATGGATCGACGTGGATTTGAGCCTGTTATCGCCAATTCTGTCGCTGATGGCATTCGTTTGGCGCATTCAGAATCCCAGGAATATGCTGTTGTTGATCTAAGGCTTCAGGACGGGTCGGGGCTTGATGTCGTTAAGGCCATCCACGAAAGCTCTGAAGATGCACGCGTTGTTGTGTTAACCGGATACGGAAATATTGCAACGGCTGTTGCCGCCGTTAAAGTCGGGGCATTGGATTATTTACCGAAACCTGCTGACCCTGATCAGGTCGCCGCGACATTATTACAGTCGAGCGCCGACGGGGATATGCCGCCACCGCCTGAACTTCCCATGACAGCAGATCGTGTACGCTGGGAACATATTCAGCGCGTGTATGAGCAATGTGATCGTAATGTGTCTGAGACTGCTCGTAGATTAAGAATGCACCGTCGTACGTTACAGCGTATTTTGGCAAAGTATGCGCCACACGCGTAGATCTTTAGTCACGGTTTGGCGCGTATAACGTTGTGTTTACTATATTATCTTGAATAATTCCTAGGCGTCGTGATCTGCTTCAGCACGGTGACGACCCATTGCATCTGCAAGATTTTTGGACTCTTCTTTTTTCGATGCAGCCCAGTTCCTGACAAATTTATCAATGTAAAAACCTTGCATAAGCTTAATTCCAAGCTCGTGAGAGGTCGCAATTGCATCTTCGGCACCACAATGGCAGAGGATCATTCTGTTAGGATCCACTTTCTTGACGGTGTTTCTGATTTCATCGCCGCGTGGAGTTGTCAGAAACTTGGTCAGGTCCTGGTTCCATTGTAGCTTTATCAAATCAAAGCCCATGGTCCGACGATCAATCATTGGTAAAGACAGATGTGTAATGCCATCAAGACAGATTTTGTAACCACGTTCCCTAAGAAAATCGCGTGCGAAAGTAAAGCTACCGATATCAGCAAAAACATCCAGGAGCTGAAATTCAATAACGATTGAACGCCGAACTGATTCGCCTAAGGTGTGGTCCAGCTTTAGAAATTCGTCGGATAAAGCTGTTGAAATGTTGAGATTCAAACTATAGGACCGGGTCAAACTCGAATCATCATTCTGGCGGAGAATAACCAACATACGTTTGTCTAGATAACGTGTCAGGTCTTGAAACAGCCAGCGGTTTGATAATAAATCATGGGTTGGTAAAAGAGTTTGTTGAAGCTGATCAATGGAAAAGAACAGCTCTTTGAATAAAGCCTCGGGCTTTTGATCTTTGTTCACCAAAAAAATAGATTGGCGTTTCATAAGGCTTGATAGATCTGCTTGATTGATAGCCTTTGAGACTGCATCCAGATGCGAGGGCATGAGCGGAATTTTAGGTTTTGCGGGCGGTTTGCCATGCATAGCCGCGATAGCTTCTGCTTTTTCCCGGCGGATCTGGGTATCAAGGTCTTCGTTCATCTTGACTGCAAGGGCAATCAGATCAGCGTATTGATGGTCGAGATCAAACCAGCTACAGAATTGATCAGCTTGAAGATCGTAATCACCAGCCAGCATCGGGTCATCACTAAATAAATAGCGTAACCTTAGAATTGTTTCGTCAATCTGGGCGACCGAAGCACCCGTCGTAACAACAACTAAATCATTGTTATGCAGTCTAAAAACAGTGCCTGAAAACTTTGCGATCAGATCTTCACAGGCATTTTGTGCAATACGTAGATGGTGGTCTCGCTGGTGATAGGGGCGCAAGCGCGATAAATGTATATGAACTGCACGGCGGTTATCGGTTTGTTTTCCGATCCGCTTCACATAATCCAGAAAGACCTTTTCTTGACTGAATTGGCCCTCAGGTTGTTTTGTTGAGGTCGAGTTATCCATTAGGGTAGACTACATTACATCCAGATTGCACTAGCTTGTGTAACATTATTAACCATGAGAGTCTTCAAAGTTCGTTAACCTTACCGGAATGACCTATATTTATGTGTTTTACAAACAAAATATAGGTGGTTAGACGAGCTTTCCTCTAAAAAACTTGCTCGCCCTTTGAATTGATTGCAAAAGAGAGGCAAGAAAATTTATGGATATATGGTTCAAATTCGGATGACTACGGAATCTCTTCCCACGATTGATTTATTGGATTTAGTTGCTCGGGTCGATGACCTTGCAGGTGCACGTGTGCGTACTGTGGGGGATCTGATGCTTGATCGTTTTATCTATGGCAGTGTTGAACGTATCTCACCCGAAGGTCCAATTCCGGTGTTAAAGATCAATCGTCAGGTTTCGATGTTGGGTGGATCGGGGAATGTTCTTCGTAATCTGGCGGCGATTGGTGCCTCTACGAATTTTGTAGCTGTTATTGGCGATGACGCTGTCGGACAGGAAGTGAGCGACCTTGTTCAAAAAGAAATTGGTTCGGAATCGCTTAATCTTGTTGTTGAGGCCAAGCGTCAAACCACCATTAAAGAACGTTTTGTTGCCAGCAATCAGCAACTCTTGCGCGCTGACCGCGAGATGGACCGTGCTCTTACCCCGCATACCTGTTCTCAAATTATAGAGCGGGTTCAGGAAAATCTGGACGCTGTACCTGTTTTAATTTTGTCTGATTACGACAAAGGGGTTCTAACTCAAAAGACATTGAGCACGATTATTCGTTCAGCCCTAGAAGCGGGGTGTCAAATAATTGCTGATCCCAAAGGTCGGGATTATAGCATCTATAAAGGCGTGAGCATTGTAACCCCGAACCGTAGAGAGTTGCACGAAGCCACTGGTATGTCAGTTGACGGTGATGCGGCCGTTGTCGCAGCCTGCCGTCATTTGATTGAAACCTGCGGTATTAACGGCGTTCTGGCGACACGCAGTGAAGAAGGGATGACCTTGGTTACATCCGATGGCGTTGTTGAGCACCTGGGCGCAGAAGCACGTGAGGTCTTTGATGTATCCGGGGCTGGTGATACCGTCGTTGCTGTACTTGGGGCGGCCCTTGCGGCCGGGTTGAACATTCTCGAAGCATCTTGCCTTGCTAATGTTGCGGCCGGGATCGTGGTCGGCAAGACGGGGACAGCCGTTGCCTATGGCAGCGAAATCAGACAGGCTTTACTGGCGAGGAACGGGCAGACCTGCCAGGCAAAAGTTGCTGAACTGGACGCCGTACTGCATCGTGTCGATCAATGGCGTAAAGCGGGTTACAAAATCGGATTTACAAACGGTAGTTTTGATCTTTTGCATCCTGGACATATTGCATCTTTGCAACAGTCTCGATCTGCGTGCGATCGTCTAATTGTGGGTCTTAATACAGATGCGTCCGTAAAGCGCTACAAAGGGGAAAGCCGCCCGATTCAAGATCAAAATGCACGGGCAACGGTTCTGGCAGCTTTGGAAATCGTTGATCAGGTTGTGTTGTTTGATGACGATACACCTTTGAAGCTGATCGAAGCCATTCTTCCGGATGTATTGGTCAAGGGCGCTGATTACACGTTGGATCAGGTTGTCGGTGGGGACGTTGTTATCAAAAATGGCGGCCGGGTTATCTTGGCAGATCTTCAAGATGGGTTTTCCACGACAAACACGATCGCAAAAATTGATCAGACGAAAAAGTGACACGGGAAAAAATAGGCGAGATCAATTGTGCTAAGGGTCTTGTTCCCAGCGCAAATTTTCAACCCGATAATAATGATTGCTTTTTGAAATATTTTTAACCGAAATAATGTACAAGTGCAGCTATCATGATCGCGGGTGCAAGCCAAAAAGCACTCGCCAGTGCATAGGCAACATAGCCAGATGCTTGCCCCTCTGACTTTAAACGTTCATAGGCGCGACGTTCACGACCAAGCAAAAAGATAAGATAGAACCTATGTCTTCCAAAGGGAATTGACCTTCTGACCTCTACGGGATGTTTTGCATAGCCCCTAGCACCAAACATCTGTTTGATGGCATGTTTTTGGTCATCTGTGAAGCTTGCGGCAATATCAGGGTCAATACGGCTAAAGTAGTGTTTGATAAAAGCATCTTCTGTAGAACTGGATCTTTTATCGGTGTTTTTTTCAGTGCTTGTGTTCTGTGTTCTCTCGTCTAACTCAACCAATGCCATGTCCCCTGTAATGCGCATGCGCGCACAACCCCCAATAGTTTACCTGATTGAGGGTAGTGTGACTCGATTCATTTGATTAAAAGTTAACGATTTGAATCGGTTAGCTTCTAGAGGTTGATAAAAGCGTCTTTTTCTTTGTCATAGCTGAATAACTCGCCCGTAGAGAAGTCAAAATACCAGCCGTGTAAATGAACCCGCCCATCAGCAACCCGTTCCTTAATGAATGGGAAAGTCATTAGGTTTTTCAGTGAGTTAAGGATAGAGGCTTGCTCAACAGAACGCTGGATTTCTTCTTCAGTTTTGTCACAGCAATTGACATTTTCTTTTGCGTTTTTTGCGATTTCAATCCAGTTGGCAATAAATGAACTGTCATTGGAGTCGTCGAGGATTCCATCAACAAGGGCTTTAATACCGCCACACATAGCATGGCCCATAATAATGATATTCGGAATGTGTAACTGTGTAATCGCATATTCAAGCGCAGCAGAGGTACCATGATGTTGGTCATCCGCGGCACAGGGGGGGACCAAGTTGGCAACATTACGAACCATAAAAAGATCGCCGGGCAAGGTACCTAATATTGAGGAGGGTTCAACCCGGGAATCGCAACAACTTATGACCATTGCTTTTGGTGACTGTCCTTTTTCAGCAAGAGAGCGTAACAATGCTTCGTCTCTGCGATAATCTACAGTTTGATAAGCATGGTAGCCTTTGATCAGTGAATTGATTTCGCTCATTTGGCATCCTATATAGTCGTTGTTGTATTCCCAGACAGGGATTGAGTATCCGGTTATCAATATTTTGTAAATACGTTCGCGGTTGCTATACGTTTTCCGCGAGAGAGCATAAGTGCTTTAGACAGAGGTGAGGGTGGAAAGGTTTTGAGTAATAATCAGGAAAAAAATCGTTGTGGCTGGGTGAGTGATGAACCCTTGTATCTTGACTATCATGATGAAGAATGGGGCGTTCCGGTCACTGATGATAAAGAACTTTTTGAAATGCTTATTCTCGAAGGGGCACAGGCGGGATTATCCTGGATAACGGTTTTGAGAAAGCGTGAAAATTATCGCAAAGCATTCGCAGGTTTTGATCCACAAAAAATTGCAAGTTTTTCCGAGGATGATGTGGAACGTCTTATGCAGGATACCGGGTTGGTACGAAACCGTCTGAAAATAAATTCGGTCGTCAGTAATGCCAAGGCATGGCTAGAGATTATGAAAGCGGGCGAAGGGGCTTTTCGCGATTTTGTCTGGTCCGTTGTGGATCACAAAACACTTGTGAATTCGTGGACTGATTTATCCCAGGTACCGGCTTCGACGGCTGAATCTGAAAAACTTTCCAAGCTTTTGAAGAAAAAAGGTTTCCGTTTTGTTGGTCCGACAATTTGTTATGCATTTATGCAGGCATGCGGCATGGTCAATGACCATACGACCGATTGCTTTTGTTATGAAAAACATGCCCCTAGAACTTAGTGAGATTTAAAAATGAATTTAAAATTACGTACTATTGTGAACAGGGTATCTTTGTGTTTTGGCGCTTGCCTGCTTGTTTTCTCTTCCGCTGTTCAGGCAGAAGAGATTGGGGAGGTTGATACTGTTTTTAAATGGTTAGGGCCTAACCATAAGATTGTGATTGAAGCCTTTGATGATCCAAAGGTCGAAGGCGTTGCCTGTCACCTCAGTCGTGCAAAGACCGGGGGTATATCCGGTGCAGTGGGACTAGCCGAAGATACGACTGATGCATCTATTGCCTGTCGTCAAATTGGTCCGATCAAATTCCGGGAAGAGCTAGAGGACGGCGAAGAAGTCTTCACCAAGAGGACATCGCTTGTGTTCAAAACCATGCAGGTCGTTCGTTTTTTTGATGAAAAGCGCAATGTTCTGATTTATCTGGTTTATAGCGACCGCGTTATCGAAGGTAGCCCGAAGAACTCGATTACCTCTGTCCCGATTATGCCCTGGAATGAGGGGTAATGTACTAACCGCTAGGTGCTAAGGAACAAAGGGGCTCATCAAAGAGCCCCTTTTCTTTATCGCGATTATTTATTGAGTGGCGTTTCCGGCTCAAGCCCCGGAAGATTTTGAATTTGTGCGGGAGATTCAGGCAGGCTTGCCACATGCAAAGTGGATGTTGGGAAGGCAAAGGCGCTATCGTTACCTTCGACGATTTCTTTTAATTTCAGGGCGAAATCTTCTTTGATGTTCATCCAGTCGCCCCAGTTTGTTGTCTTGGTAAAGCAATAAATCATAATGTCGATGGATGAACTGTTAAATGAATCGACATTCACCAGGGTTGTGGCACGGGCATCATCCGTTTCAAATGCTTCTGTCCCATAAAGGTGATCTTTAATCTCTTGCACGATCTTGCGAAGCTGTTCGCTTGTCGTGTCGTACTCAACGCCAATTTTCCAGTAAATGCGTCGGTTGGTCATCTTGGAAAAGTTGATAACGGCATTGTCCGCGAGCTTGGCGTTTGGCACATAAACCGGAGCTTTGTCAAAACGCCTGATCCGGGTGGATCTGAACCCGATATCTTCGACCGTTCCTTCGACAATTCCTTCGATCCGTACCCAATCGCCGCGACTGAAACGCTTTTCAGCTATGATGAGAATGCCGGCAATCAGGTTCTTGAATAGATCCTGAGCACCAAGAGCAACTGCAACACCGAACAGGCCAAGACCGGCAATAATGGCGCCGACATTGATTCCCCATAGCTCCAGAATACTGGCGGCCCCCAGTAGAACGACACAAATTTTGAGGGCTTTGATAATCCAATCAACCATAATGCTGGTGAGCACAGTGGTGAAACGATGAAGTAGAAAATCTAGCGGATCGATTAGTTTAAAGACGGCATAAAAAAGCGTGTAGGCAATCAGGGAGCGCACAAGATTGTTGCCTAATACGGCGGCTTCGCCACCGAGGTTCAAATAATCGAGTGAGAAAAAAACACCAAGGGCAATAGGGATCATCCTTATTGGTCCCTCTAGTGCTTCTAAAGCATGATCATCCACCGAGTTTTTGGTTCTGCGTGTCAGCGCTTTGAGGCGATTGATTACGAGCCTTGAAAACAATCCCCTAATGACAAGGAAAGCAAAGAAAATTGCTATGGAAGTTACAATGTGGCCAATGCTGACTCCAAAAACACCCTGATTCCAGACTTCCAGTGTTATTTCCCAGAATGTTGATAAATCGTCCATGACTTCTCCTCGGTTTGTGCGCGAGGGGAGTTTGCTCAGGGAGAGCTATGTCGTCAAGAGTGAAAGCTGGCAGTCACGGAACAACAAAGAAAGATTTGGTAAGAAGAAATATTGACCTAATCGAAAAGGGCATCAATATCGTCTTGCCCCATTGCCTCTGCATCAAGTTTTTCTTCTTCTGACATGCCGCCAGCCATCATGTTACCAGACAATGTAGCCTGCCAATCCATTTCTATTTCCATGACTTTATCGGCGGGTAGTACATTGTGGTTACCGTGGATAACAGCACTGGCAATGTCAATCATATGGCGGATATGGGTGGAAGCATCGGGCACAAGCGCGGCGATGGAAACGTGGTCACCTGCGGCAAGAGCCTGTTCTATCGCGTCTTTACTGTCTTTGATGCCTTTGTCTGCAAGCTCGACTGCTTTGTCAAAAGGTTCGCGGAATTCGCTTGGGGCTGCTTCATAAGCGGCAACAGCAAGCTCTTTGGCTTGAAAGCTGCTGTCCAAGAAGTGTTGTTGATAGCTTTTTGGTTGCCAAGCTTGAACTTCATCAAAAAGATCCGGCATATCGGGCACCATTTCTAGCATCATCACTGCTTCGTTGAGATGATTTAAATAATCCGTCGCTAGAAAGCTCGTCTCATCAATATTTGAGCCTGGTAATTGTGCCTTGATGCTTTCACGATCCACGTAGCTCTCACCTTTTTTTATTGCTGTTTGGGGGCGTGAACACCCTACAGTGCTGTTAACCTATTTTCTGCCAACTATATAAATTTACCCTTAATCTTCAGTCGATAATTTATTATTGAGTAAAAAGGCATGCCCGATTTTAACATAGAGCAACGTAAAGAATATCTTAATTGGCGATATTACTTATACAAAAATCGCTAATAATTGATAATGTTGTGATCAATTGAAGAGCAATAAAACGCACAGGTAGAAGAAGCTTGTTCAGTCTCGCTTATTTCGACGAGAGATGTCGATTTTGTGGCGATTGATTTAAAAGAGCTCTGCCCGCATCACTTTTGTATCGGTTACGCTGACAACACCGATATGGCGATCAAGCATTGGGAATATAGCGTCCAGCGTTTTATCCAGTCTGTCCGGTTTTACAAGGCAAACGACTGCAGACATTCCCTGTGCTCGGCTAATTTGTCCCTCTCGGCTCCAATGACCGGATCGTCCTGAACCTCCTGAAACGGGCAATACACTGAAACCCTTTACGCCTGCTTCAATCAATAAATCTGTCAGACGATTTTCCATGATCTTTTCGATAATAATTTCGACTCTTTTGGCTTCATGCATATCCATTTCACGCTCCGATCACGGCACTTGCTATAGTAACATAAAGTGGAATACCCACAGTTAGATTAAATGGGAAGGTAACCCCTAAGGACAGTGTTAGATAAATCGCCGGGTTCGCTTCTGGTACTGCTACACGCATAGCCGCGGGAACTGCAATATAAGAAGCGGATGCGGACAGCACCATCATCAAAACAGTGCTACCAAGAGATAGCCCGATTATCATGGCACAGATTAAGCCTGCTGTTGCGCCAGCTAATGGCATTACAATTCCAAATAGAACAGCGCGGGCAGAAACAGCGCCTTTCGCGTTCACTAACCCGCGTCCGGCAACAAGCCCCATATCGAGAAGGAAGAGGCACAAAACACCCTTAAAAGGAGCACTTATAAAAGGAGCAATTTCAGAAAGCCCTTCTTTTCCTGTGAGCAGTCCGATAAAGAACGAGCCGATCAGAAGAACAATTGATCCGTTTAACAGGATTTCACGCATTAATTCGCTGTCGAGCCCTTTTGATTCTTTGCTCTTTCGCGAGATCAACCAAAGCGCAGATATGATCGCAGGTGCTTCCATAGTTGCAGCGACAGCGACCATATAGCCATCAAAAGTAATGCCCTGAATTTCCAGAATAGATGACGCTGCGACAAATGTGACGATAGAAATTGAGCCATAGTGTGCTGCAACAGCCGCCGCATCTATGGCCGACATTTTCGTCATTATGCGTAATAAAACAAAAGCAAGAAACGGTAAACAGGCGGATAAAATAACACCGGACAACAACGATAGTATTAATTGTGCATCAATTCCGTACCCTGAAAGACTTGCGCCGCCCTTAAACCCAATCGCAAAAAGCAAATAAAGGGACATACCCTTGGCAATAGCTTCCGGGAAGTTCAGATCTGATTTGGCAATTGCTGCTGAAAAGCCTAGGGCAAAGAAAAGTATTATGGGGGATAGCAAGTTTTGCTGCGCGAGTGAAAAAAGCTGTTCCATAAAAACCTCGTTGTAGGCGCTATAGATAATAGCGTCACAATTATCCACCACGTAAAAGGTCGTTATTTACGTATACCTAATTATTGATTTTCCGCAGCGTCTATCATCCCGACGGGGTGTTTTTCTGCTGCGGAAATCGGTTTTGGGTATGTTGTGTCCCTCTTGCCTTATATCAAGTCACAACCTGAATTGTTTCTTCTCGACGCTTCAGGTGCCTGTTGTAATGGTTTTCAACTAGGCGGAAGAGCCAGATAAACAAGAAGGTCAGCACGAAATAAAAGACGGCGGCTGTAATAAACGCTTCGTAAGGGGCGTAATAACGGGATTGAACGATACGTGCTGCACCTGTCAGATCAACAAGGGTAATGGTACTGGCCAATGCGCTGCCGTGCAGCATAAAGATCACTTCGTTGGAATAAGCAGGCAGGGCGCGTCTTAATGCACTGGGAATGATGATCCGTCGAAAGATCAAAAACTGTGACATGCCACAGGCTTTTGCGGCTTCGACTTCTCCAAAGGATGTCTGTGCCATTGCCCCGCGGAAAATTTCGGCCGTATATGCTGCGGTATTGAGTGTGAAACCCAATAAGGCAAAGAAATATGCTCCCTTAAGAAAGTTGAATTCTTTTGTCAGCTCGCTGTAACCATCAAGTGTACCGACCCCATAATAGAGAATAAAAAGCTGAACGATCAGGGGCGTCCCCCTAAAGGCATAGGTAAAGGCAAAAACCGGGTAGTTAACGAAAGGGTTTTTGGATAAGCGCATGACAGCTAATGGGACTGCGATTACAAAACCGATTAGGAGCGATAAGGGTACCAGTTGAATGGTAAGAAGTAGGCCGTCAAAATATAGAGGCAACTCGTCCCAGATAATTTGTAGATCCATTAGAGCGCACTCCTGACACCGGCTGAATATCTCTTTTCAATGAGCTTAAGTATCCATATTGAGAGAGTCGTTAAGATCAGGAAAGCGACGGCAGCAGTAAGATAAAATTTGAATGGTTGACGGGTTGCTCCAGCAGCAAGGCCCGCTTTACGGACCATATCTTCCAATCCAATGATTGATGTGATGGCACTGGCTTTCATCAAAACAAGCCAGTTGTTGCCAATGCCGGGAAGCGCATGGCGTACCATCTGAGGCAGGAGAATACGCCGATTGATTTGGCCTTTGGTCATGCCATAGGCGGTACCTGCTTCCAGCATGCCATGGTCAACGGCCATAATGGCACCGCGGAAGGTTTCGCCCATATAGGCACCAAAGATAAATCCGATCGTAAGGACACCAGCAATGAAGGGATTTATATCTATATAGCCCCAATCAAGATAGGGTTCGGCTGTAGCTCTCCAACTATCGCCATTTCCAGAGACGAGCTCTCCTAGCCAAGCTGTGAGGTTCAAGAGATTTTCCGGCAGATTGTTTACAAAAATCTGTCCCCCGAAGAAAATCAAGAGCATGAGAACCAGATCAGGAACACCCCTGATTATGGTGGTGTAGCTAAAGGCAATTGAGCTGGCAATTCTGTTATTGGAAAGGCGGGCTAGGGCCGCAATCATTCCGAGAATACAAGCAACGAACAGAGATGCCATAGAGATGGAGATGGTAATGATACCACCGTCAATTAGGATGCTGTATCCATAGCCATCAAGATCTATCATTTTAAACCTATCGGTTTTTGGCCCGTTTAAGAGCTTCAAAAAAGCACCCCCAAAACCCTGATACTGGTATCTGGGGGTGCTTTTGTACTACATAACTAGGATGTAAGATGGTGATCCATCCTTAATCTTAGTAGATATCAAAGTCGAAGTATTTGTCGTTAATCGCTTTGTAAACGCCGTTTCCACGGATAGCTTTAATCGCAGCTGAGAAACGATCACGTAGTTCTGTATCTGACTTACGTACGGCAATACCGGCACCGTCACCGAAGTATTTAGGGTCGCTGTAAGATGGGCCTACAAATTCGAAATCTTTTCCTGCGTCTGTTTTGACGAAACCGTCATCCATGGCAATGGAATCAGCAATCAACAGATCTACACGGCCAGCTGCGATATCAAGATATGCTTCATCCTGCGTACCGTAACGCTTAATCTCGGTATCAGGGAATTCAGCTGTGATGAAAGTGTCGTGGATTGTACCGCGTTGTACACCCACAGTTTTGCCTTTCATGCTTTCAGCTGTGATTTCGATACCTGATCCTTTTTTGCGAAGGAAGCGAGCTGGAGAGTTGTAGTACTTCTCTGAAAAATCAACTTTCTTTTTGCGCTCTTCAGTAATGGACATAGATGCGATGATTGCATCGTATTTTTTTGCGTTAAGCGCAGGAATGATACCGTCCCAATCCTGAACGACCAAGGTGCATTTTACTTTCATTTCTTCGCAAAGGGCATTGGCAATATCGATATCAAAACCAACAACGTTACCATTGGTGTCGATGCTGCTGAATGGAGGGTATGCGCCCTCTACACCGATCCGCAGGTCTTTTGCTGCGACAGCGCCAGCTGTGAATGTCATTGCTGCAGCTACAGCAGTTACAAGAAACTTTTTCATTTAATGGCTCCCTAAATTTAATTGTTATACTTGTGTTTATGTTCTTATTTTAGATTTCCAGCGATAAACTGTTTGAAACGTTCTGATTGCGGATTTGCGAAAATCTCTTGTGGATTTCCTTGCTCCAGAATGTGCCCTTTATGAAGGAAAAGAGTCTGGTTTGACACTTCCCGGGCAAACCCCATTTCGTGTGTAACAACAATCATTGTGCGACCTTCTTCGGCAAGATCGCGAATTACTTTTAATACTTCGCCGACCAATTCTGGGTCCAAAGCGGACGTCGGTTCATCGAATAGCATGACAGATGGATTCATTGCCAGGGCGCGTGCAATTGCCACACGTTGTTGCTGGCCACCAGACATGTGGGCTGGATAGTAATCCTTGCGTTCATAAATGCCGACCTTTTCCATCATTTCATTCGCGCGTTCAATTGCTTCGGCTTTGCTTAGGCCAAGGACATGAATTGGAGCTTCGATGATGTTTTCCAGTGTTGTCATATGGGACCAAAGATTAAAACCTTGAAATACCATTGATAACTTGGAACGAATACGTTCGATTTGCTTGTTGTCGACGGGGACAGGTTCCCCAGATTTGGTGGCTTTCATGTTAATGAGTTCACCACCTACGATCACTTTACCGGAATTCGGGGTTTCTAAAAGATTGATGCAGCGTAAAAAAGTGCTCTTCCCGGAACCACTGGAACCGAGCATAGAGATCACATCACCTTCGTGAGCCGTTAAGGAAACACCTTTTAAAACTTCGATATTACCGAATGATTTATGTATGTCTTCACAGACAAGAGCAGGTGTTTTATCCACCATAGCCGCGGCGTTTGACGCCATAGGTTATGTCCCCATTGTTGAATTGTTTTATTATTTTACTTCCTAATGAAATTAGTGTGGTTTTTTCATTATGAAAAGCAAAAAAAATACATACAACTTCTGTAGATGCCTTTGTCTTGGGCATTTAAAGGCCAAGTTCTTGCTTTAGCTTTTGAATTTCTTCTTTGGCTTCTTGAACATTAGGCTGTTTCTCTGCTGCAATTTCTGCCCCTTTTATCGCCTCTAACACATCTGCTGACCTACCCAGAGTGTGATAAGACCTTGCCAGTTGTATCCAGCCTTTCAAGTCATCCGGGGTCTCTGATAATCGCTCAGCAAGCCTTTCAACCATACCGTTGATCATCTCTGTTCTTTCCGTTGCGCTTAATTCTGCTGCTGCGGCCATGTCTTCTGCAGAAGGTCCGGATTGAGCTGTTTCCTGCTGTTCCGCTGCTTCTTGAGGAGGGTAAGATGCGAGCAGTTTTCCTGGGTTCATCTGTTCCTGTTTCGCAAGTTCTACAATCTGTGAATCGAGTATAGGCAACCATGGATCCGCAGCAGAAGTATAAGTGCGCAAAGTCAGCCAAATTTTCAGGGCATCTTCGTTTGCCCCGGCTTGTGTTAAGGCCAGTCCGCTATAGAAAAGTCCGCGAGGGTCACGAGGATCGAGTTCAAGCGTTTTTCTAAAGAGCTCAAGCGCATCAGATGAGACTTGCCCCTCTGCCTGTGCAACCATCATTTCGCCAAGTGCACTGTAAATCATAGGATTGGGCGGATTGTTTTCCATCGCTTGGCGAAAGACTTTTTCGGCCAACGAAAACTGGCCGATTTCGGCATAGGTACTGCCGAGTAGCATCCAGCCTTCTAGATTCTGGGGTTCGTTTTCCAGACGCGCCCGAAGCTTTTCTGCAAGCCCCATCATTTCCTGGTTGCGTTGATCGTTTTGCTGTTGGGCAATCGCCATGCGTTCGGCGGTGATGTCGCGTTCGGCGAGCGGCATACCCGGAATACCGGGCTGCCCCAGATACATATAGAGCGAAAGCCCCGCGATTGGGAAGATCACGATCAAGCAGGCTAGTAACCCCTTCATGGTATTTGGTGATAGGGGCTGGCCTTTGGTTGTGGCTGATTGTTCCTGGCCGGCGTTCAGGATGCGTCGTTGGATTTCAATACGCGCTATTTCTGCCTGTGCTTCGGCAATGTTTCCCGCTTTCAGGTCCTTGTCGATTTCTGTCAACTGGTCCTTGTAGACAGCAAGATCTGATTCAGCTGTATCTGCGGGTGCACTCTCAGCTTTTTTTGCCAATGGCTTGATAAGAACTAGAAGAGAAAGTGCTGTCAGTGTTCCGATGATTGCCCAAAAAATCATGAAACTTCTCCTGAATCCGAACCTTGTGTTTTCGTGTTTTTATCTAGTAGTTGATTCAAACGGGCCTTTTCTTCGGGACTGAGAGGATTGGCAACTTTGAGTTTTTTGCTCCCGCGATAAAAAAAGAACATGCCGATGCCCCCGACGCCTAAAACCAGAAGAGGGCCGAACCACAGCAAAAAGGTCGCTGTGTTAAATGGAGGACGAAATAAAACGAAATCGCCATAGCGGTCCGAGAGATAACTTCTTACTTCCTCATCACTATCACCGGCAACAAGCCTTTCCCGAACAACAATTCGTAGCTCTTTTGCCAGATCAGCATTTGAAGAATCGATCGGCTCATTTTGGCAAACCAGACATCTGACTTCTTTTGATATCTCGCGGGCGCGTGCTTCCAGTGCCGGGTCATCAAGGACTTCATCAGGATCGAAAGCCTTCACAGGATTAGAGTTGGCTGTGAAGAGAAAAAGGACGGCTGCAAAAAGAAATAAGCCACGCATCGATGAATAACTTTCCAGATATAAAACCAGATATTAAAACAAAGCCAGACTAGTTTTGTGTCTGAAGGTTGTCGATAATCGGTAGAATTTTGTTTTCCAGATCACCCGGATTCAAAGGCCCGACATGTTTGTAACGAATGGTCCCTGTTGCATCGACAATAAAGGTTTCCGGAACACCATACACGCCCCATTCGATCCCTGTCCTGCTTTTGGGATCTCGGCCAACTCTGTGGTAGGGATTGCCGTTACGGTTTAACCATTTCAGGGCATCTTCCGGCTTGTCTCGATAGTTGATGCCGTAAAGATTTATATCATCCCGTTCGCCAAGTTTGACCATGTCAGGGTGTTCGGCAAGACAAGGAACACACCAAGAGGCAAAAATATTTACAACTGATACCTTGCCATTGCTGGTTAAATCAGCGCGTGAGAAACCGGGAACGCCAAGATTCTCCAAGGCAACAAGATTGAAATCGGGTGCTGGTTTGTCGATCAATACCGAAGGCAGAATTTTAGGGTCTCTGCCCGGTTTGGTCAGGGCCCAGAAGAAATAGCCAAACAGAACCAGCGTGATCAGAAGTGGAAGCGTGAAGAGTATTTTTTTATTCATGCTGCGGCATTCCGCTCTGATTGTTGTTTTCCTTTGCCTTGTTTTCGTTTCCCTGCGGGGGCACCGACCCTGAGACGTCGATCAGCAAGAGAGAGGAACCCAGCCAAGACCATCAAGGTACAGCCAAACCATATCCAGGTAACCATAGGCTCGCGGTATATGCGAACTGTCCAGCCACCGTCCTCAACTTGATCCCCGATAACCGCATAGTAGTCACCAACAAAAGTGGAATAGATCGCAGCTTCTGTGGTCGGCATTTTCTGAACGTTATAAAGGCGTTTTTCAGGCTTTAGGATCGTCATAAACTCTCCGTTCTGACTAACTGTAAAGGTGCCTTCTACTGCCTGATAGTTGGGGCCTGTCAGTTCGCGAACACCATCAAAACGATAATCCGTTCCGGCAACAGAAATCGTCTCGCCGGGTTTCAGGACGGCAACGTCTTCGACTTTCCACACAGATGTTGAAATCATACCTGCAACGGCAATGGCAAGGCCTCCATGAGCAAGTGTCATTCCCCAGGCTGAACCGGGTAGTTTGATCATGCGTTGCCAGCTTGTGGCCAGTGGCGCACGGAAAAGCTTTATTTTATCTGCCCATTCACTCAGGGTACCCAGCAAGAGCCAGGCGGCCATGCCAAGTCCAAGGATAGCGATAAGCGGGCCACCTTCTGTGACATACCAGGCCAGTAAAATAGCCAGAATTGTTGCCAGGCCTGCATACTTCAAGCGCCCGAGAACACCAATCAAATCAGCACGTTTCCATGGCAGCAGCGGGCCGACACAAACAAGCAAAAGCAGTGGAACCATAACAGGGACAAAGGTGTTGTTATAGAAAGGTGGTCCGATTGAAACGCGACCGCCGCCCAAAGCTTCCATAAACAGCGGATAGAGTGTGCCGAGAAAAACCGTAGCGCAGGCTGTACTGAGCAAGAGATTGTTTAACAGCAACCCGCCTTCGCGACTGATTGGTGAGAAAATACCACCCGCTTTGAGGGAAGGTGCACGAAGGGCAAAAAGAGTCAGTGATCCGCCGATGGCAATGGCGAGAAGGAAGAGAATAAAAATACCGCGTTCCGGGTTCACGGCAAAAGCGTGGACAGATGTCAGCAGTCCTGAACGCACAATAAAAGTTCCGATGAGGGAGAGTGAGAAGGTCAGGATGGCAAGAAGAATTGTCCAGACTTTGAGAGAGTTTCTTTTCTCAACCACAATGGCGGAATGCAGCAGGGCAGTGCCCATAAGCCATGGCATGAAGGAAACGTTCTCCACAGGGTCCCAGAACCACCAGCCACCCCAGCCAAGTTCGTAATAGGCCCACCAGCTCCCCAGTGCAATGCCGCCTGTCAAAAAGGTCCATGCGGTCAATGTCCAGGGTCGAACCCAACGCGCCCACGCGGCATCAACCTTGCCTTCGATAAGTGCAGCGATGGCAAAAGAGAATGCAACGGAAAACCCGACATATCCGACGTAAAGCATCGGTGGATGAAAGGCCAGGCCGGGGTCTTGCAACAACGGATTGAGATCGCGGCCGTTTTCCGGGGGCACGACAAGGCGTGCGAAAGGATTGGATGTGAAGATCAGGAAAGTTAGAAACCCGACACCAATCATGGCCTGGACGGCGAGAACACGTGCTTTGAGTGTTACAGGGAGGTTGCGCCCGAAAGCTGCGACTGCAGCCCCGAAAACAGCAAGGATAAGGATCCACAATAACATGGAACCTTCATGGTTTCCCCAAACACCGCTAATTTTATAAAGCAACGGTTTTGTGGAGTGAGAGTTTTCGGCGACATTAACAAGGGTAAAGTCAGAAACGATATAGGCTTGGGTTAAACAGCCGAAAGCAAGAATAACAAAAAGCAATTGCACCAATGATGCCTGACTGCCAAAAGCCATCAAACGGCTATCCAGTCGTTCCGCACCTATTAACGGCAGGATTGATTGAGCAATCGCGGCAAGCAGAGCCATGATAATGGCAAACTGTCCAAGTTCGGCAATCATTCCGTTGCTTGCTCCTCATCTCCGCGCCACTCGCCAGCTGCTTTCAGGGCTTCGGTGACTTCGGCTGGCATATAATTCTCGTCATGTTTTGCAAGAACTTCGTGGGCCACGAACTCACCTTTTTCGTTTAGACTGCCTTCGGTAATGACGCCTTGCCCTTCGCGAAAGAGATCTGGGAGGATACCTTGGTAGGTGACGGCGACAGTTTCTGCGCCATCTGTAATGGAGAACTTAACCTCGAGGCCATCGCCCAGTTTCTCGAATGTACCATCTTCGACAAGGCCACCCAGTCTAATCGCCCGGCCAACTGTTACCTGCTTGGTTTTGAGGTCTGACGGGCTGTAAAAGTAGGTGATGTTATCATCCAGTGCAGTTAAAACGAGCGCTGTCGCAGAGGCCAGCAAAGCAATGGCGACCACGAGTATATACATTCTACGGCTTTTCCGCGTCATGGGCGGGCTGTCTCTTCCTTGTGACCAGACTGTTTGGTTGAATTCTGAAGGTTTTGGAATTCTTCCAGTTCAGCTTTGTTTTTCCGCAGGCGTTGCAAGGTTGTAACAAGTAAGCCCAACATCACGACAGCCGTTAAAAGATAGGCCGTCCAGATGTAAGCGCCATAGTTTCCCATAGAGAGAAAGTTCGTTATCTGTTCCATACTGTCCTGCGTAACCTGAGTTGTGTCGGGATTAATTATAACAGCTTCCCGGCTTCTTCTCTTATTTTGTAGATAGACATAATTCTACCGTTTAAACACTGGCGCATTATGTCACACTAAAACCCTAAGACTTTGATTCACATCATGATCAATATTTCTTGATCTGGGCTAATTAATCAAAGCTTTTCATTTCTGTTTTGTACACCCTTTTACTAGTGCGCTCTGTCGACAACTGCACGACGATATTTTCGCAGTTTAGCCTCTATTAACTCGCTTTTGATTCGTATCAGTAAAACAACGACGTAAAAAAATTTGAAAGCAATCCCCATGATCATCAATGGCCACAACATTGATGGGTCAATAGTGGGACCATCGGCACGCATTACAGAAGCTGGTTGATGAAGCGTGTTCCACCAATCGACAGAGAACTTGATAATCGGAATATTTACAAAACCGACAATCCCAAGAATGGCTGCCGCCTTGTTTCCCCGTTCCTGTTCTTCAAAGGCATGCATCAGGGCCATGTGGCCGAGATAAAGGAAGAAGAGAATGAGCACAGATGTCAGGCGTGCATCCCATACCCACCAGGCTCCCCACATGGGCTTGCCCCAAAGTGATCCTGTTGCAAGGGCCAGAAAGGTAAAACCAGCCCCGATGGGGGCGGATGCCTTGGCCGCAAGATCTGCAAGAGGATGCCGCCAGATCAAAGAGCATACGGATGCAATAGCGATTGAGGTGTAAACAAACATGGCCATCCACGCAGAGGGCACATGAATGTACATAATTCGTACGCTTTCACCCTGTTGATAATCAGGGGGAGAGGTGAAAAATGACATGTAGAGACCGACGGCCAGTGAGATTACTGTCAGGCCGGAAACCCATGGAAGCACCTGATTGGTCAGCTTCAAAAATCTATTTGGATTGGCAAATCGGTGAAAGACCGACATTGTCCTTATCCCTTCAATTTACATTCTTGTGCATCAGGCACAGGTTCATTCAATGGTGAGCAGACACTAGTGCAAAGATATATACCTTGCCTTGATATCAATCAATTTTGGGATATCAATCAATTTTGAGATATCAATCAACTTGGGTATTTATCAATTGGTCTCAACTCACTTTCTTATGTTTTTTACTCTACCGATTGCCTTAAAGCGGCGGCTCCGGCCAGTGGCGTTATTAATAACGAAACGAGCAATATCGCGCCAAGCAACAAAAGGTGAGGTCGCGCATTGGCGATCACTGCACCAGCTTCCAGACTGTTCATGGCCGCATCAATAGCCCCGACACCAAAAATCAATGTTGGTATATAAAGTGGGAGAACGAGCAGAGGAATCAAGACACCCCCGCGTCTTGCACCGAGTGTAAGTGTGGCTGCAATAGCTCCGATTAAGCTCAGACTTGGTGTTCCCAACATCATGGCAATCAGAAGAATCGTCATGGCATCAGAATCCATATTAAACAGCAGGGCAATCAACGGAGCCGCCAGAATAAGGGGGAGGCCAGTTGTCAGCCAGTGTGCGAGGACCTTGGCGAGGACCGCAACTTCCAGCGATGTTGAGGACAGAATCAGTTGTTCCAGGCTTCCGTCTTCGTAATCAGCAAGAAATAACCGTTCAAGAGAAAGCAGGACAGCCAACAGCGCCGTGACCCAAATAATGCCGGGGGCAATACGCGCGAGCAAGTTTGGCTCTGGCCCGAGACCAAAAGGAAATAGCATGGCGGTGAGAATAAAAAACAAAACGGCCATGGTTAAATCTGACTTTTGGCGTAGAGCCAGACGCAAATCTCTGGAAACAATGTTCAGGAAAGTTGTCATACCCAGGACTCCTCGTCATCTTCGACCGCAAGAAGTTCCTTGTTATAAAGCGGGCTGTAATCCTGCAGGTTTAATCGGCTTGGACTTTCAACATGAATAGGGCTGTGGGTCGCAAAAATAACAGACCCGCCTTTTGATCTGTGCGTTTGTATGACGTTCTCCAGCAAAGCCACTGATGCGACATCCAGCCCGACAGAGGGTTCATCCAATAGCCAGACAGATCGCTCTGATGCCAGCAAGCGTGACAGGGTTAGCCGTCTGCTCTGCCCGGATGACAGAAGATTCGCCGGGGTGTGTTTAAGGGGAAGCATTCTGAAATGATCCAATGCATCGTCCAAACTCGGATCGTCTTTTGTCTTTCCCGACCAATAGGCCAGATTTTCCAAAACTGTTAAGACAGGCTTAATTGCGTTTCGGTGTCCGATGTAGTGGATGTGCCTTTGGACAATTTCGGGCTCTTTTGTGGCATCCTGCTGTTGCCAGAGAATCTTACCTAGCTTTGGTCGGACAAGGCCGGACAGCATGCGTATCAGACTGGACTTCCCGCTACCGTTCGGTCCTTCTAAAATTAGGGCCTCTCCTTCTGATAGACTGAAATTCAATCCGAGAAAGACGGTGCGCCCACCTCTTATACAGGTAAGGTCTTCCCCATGGAAAAGGCTATTGCCCAATTTCTAAACCCTTATTTTTATAGGAACGAAAGTGCAGAAGTCATCATGCCCGATCAGTTCTTTCGCGAATAACTAAAAAGCGTATAGCAAAAAAAATCCCCTCTCGCCAATAAGGTGTTTCCTTATGACGCAAGGGGATCGGGAGTCCTTAAAGAGGATGCGGCTGCCAGTCGGGTATCCGGCAGCCGCTAGAGTCCAGCTTTGGGGTAATGTGGAGATCTTCAGGATCTCTAGCAGAGAGGGGAAGCTCTCTACGGTTTTGAATGTAGGACCCAATTTTGAAGGGACTTAGCCCTAAATGTGGCGAAATGGTGATTTATCCTATGGCTTAAAGATTCTTCATTTTTTGTAATGGTAGTGAATGAACTATATAAAATGCTGTGAAAACAATTAGATAAAACCGCAAGTGTCGCATGAGAGTAAAAAATGATCGCTATTGGGTTATTTTTTATCTTGATAAATCACAATATAAAGATATTGTTATATTGATTTTGGCGCACAGCTCACGCCTAGAGGAGTCGTTATCGTGGAAGTGTTATTAAAAGGATTACAGTCAATCGCCGAACCAACGCGGTTACGTGTTTTGGGACTATGTGCCCATGCGGAATTGACTGTGAGCGAGCTTGTTCAAATTCTTGGACAAAGCCAACCACGTGTTTCACGCCACTTGAAGCTTTTGATGGAAGCGGGGCTTCTGGAACGTCATCAAGAAGGTAATTGGGCTTATTTCAGGCTATCGGATAACCAGCCCTGTTCAGAATTGGCGCGATTGATTATTGATTTGATCCCGGCAGATGACCCTAAACTCGCTTTGGATTTTCAACGACTGGAAGACATTAAAGAAGAGCGTGGTCGCAAAGCACAGGAATATTTCCGTAAAAATGCTTCGGATTGGCACGAGATCAGATCTCTTCATATCGATACCTCTTCTATTGAAACAGCATTCCAGGAAACGTTGTTGAGTGAACCTGTAGAGGAGTTGCTCGACATTGGGACCGGAACCGGACGCGTGCTGGAACTTGTCTCTGGCGAAGTCGGTTCCATTGTCGGTTTGGATATTTCCCGCGAGATGTTGGCAATTGCCCGAAACAATATTGATCGTGCAGGTTTGACAAACTGTCAGGTGCGCCAGGGGGATATGTACCAAATACCCTTTGGTAATGCCCGTTTCGATGCTGTGTGTCTGAACATGGTTCTGCATTATGCGCTCGATCCGCGAATGTGTCTGCGCGAGGCTGCAAGGGTTATCAAGCCCGGGGGCCGTTTAATTCTGGTGGACTTCGCGCCCCACCGTATGGACAGCCTGCGCGATGATCATGCACATCATTGGTTGGGTTTTGATGATAAACAAATTGAAGAGTTTTGTGATGATGCGGGGTTAACCCTCTCTGACCCAGAACATCTTCCGGGTGATCCGCTGACGGTCTGCATTTGGACAGCGCGTCGCGATCCCAATACGGAGTAAAAAGAATGAAAAGACCCGATATCAGTTTTGAACTGTTTCCGCCGACTTCGGCAAACGGTCTTGATAATCTAACAAAGACTGTAACGCGTCTGAAAGCTTTTGAGCCGAAATACTACTCTATTACATATGGAGCGGGTGGGTCCGGGCAACAGAAATCAAAAAATCTGCTGGAACAGCTGTCACAAGACAAAGACCTGACACTTGCGGCTCACATCACAATGTCCGGCGCATCAAAAGCTGATATTCTGGAAACGGTCAAAGGTTGGCGTGATCTGGGTGTAACCCGTCTGGTTGCCTTGCGTGGTGATGCAGAGGAACCGGGTGCGGCCTTTAAACCTCATGAAAATGGTTTTCGGGATTCTGTTGAGTTTATTGCAAGTCTGAGAGAACTGGGTGATTTCGATATTGCCGTTGCGGCCTATCCTGATCCACATCCCGACAGTAAGTCATTGGCCGATGATCTGGCGTTTTTGAAGCAAAAACAGGATGCGGGGGCCACAACGGCCATCACCCAGTTTTTCTTTGAGGCTGAGTGCTATTTTCGCTTTGTTGAGGCCGCGCGAAAAGCGGGCATAACAATTCCGATTATTCCGGGTATTTTACCCATTAATAATATTACTCAATTACAGCGCTTTGCCGATCGTTGTGGCGCGACAATTCCAGACTGGGTTAGCAAAGCTTTCGAGGGGTTGGACGATAATCCTGAAACGGCTGCGGCCGTTGCCGTATCGCTCTGTCTGGATCTGTGCCGTGATTTGATCGATGGCGGTGTGAACGCATTCCATTTTTATACACTTAACCGTTCACCGTTAACAGAAGCTGTATGCCGGCTTCTATCTATTCAAGCTGAAGAGAAGGAAGCTGCATAATGAGAAACTTTATTGATGCGCTAAACAGCCGTGTTTTGTTAACTGATGGCGATTTGAAGCCAACCCTGCGTGAGGCTGCGATTGATCTAAAGCGTGCGACTTTTGGTAACGACGATTGCCTTGCCGCCTTGAACATTTCCCGCCCCGATTTGGTGACGGCTGCCCACAAAGACTTTTTGGAAGCAGGCGCGGATGTTATTCGAACTCATACAAAAGAAGCTTCGATAGATGCTTTGGCAAAGTTCGATATGCAGGATGAAGTCTTTATTATCAATCATCTGGCCGCGGAGGCTGCTTGTCTCGCCGTTGATTCCCTGCCCGGCGGTGATCGTCGTCGATTTGTGTTGGGCGTTGCAGATCAGTCTGGTGCATCTGGCACTGATAATGAATTGCGATATGGTGCTTACATTCAGGTTCAGGGACTTGTATCTGGGGGCGTTGATGCGCTGACGTTCAAGCCTGTGGCCGATTTGGAACAGGCACGTGCACAGTTGGCCTCTGCCCGACAGGCCCTTTTAGAGCTTGGGTCTTCGGTTCCATTGCTTTTGGATTATTCCGAAGAACTTGATTTTACGGATGATACCGTTGGCGATTTGGTGGATGGCGTTTGTTATGTTGAAAATGGGGACACGATAAAAGCTGGCTTCCCAGTGCATCAAGTCGGACAGAAAATCCTTGTCCATGGGGGGCGCTCCCCACAGGAGACCTCAAGACTTGATACGGCGTTGCGTAAAAAAGCGGCTGATGGCTATCGCCCGGTCACGCGCCCGAATGTATCCCCGCGTGAGGCCATTGTGCCTGTGTCGAGCTGGAATGACTATTCAGCGGTTGCCAATAACTGATCTGTATTTAATGAAGTCACATTTTAATTGTGCGATCATAGAAAAGAGGATGCATCTGGCGAAGAGTGCATCCTCTTTAGTTAGGTGTATCACTCTAAATCCCTACTTTTTGTGCGAGACAATTCGCTCGTTTATGGCGTCTTGCGCTTATATCCATTTGACGTGACTATAGATTCAGATCAACAACTGAGGGCACTCTGATCCGAGTGCGATTGGATATGGTTGAGTTTCTGGATGCTGCGTTTCTGGCGCGTGTGCAATTTGCCTTTACGATTTCGTTTCATATTGTCTTTCCGGCCTTCTCTATCGGATTAGCGAGTTACCTTGCTGTTCTCGAAGGCCTCTGGCTTTGGACGGGGCGTGATGTCTTCCTGCGTATTTTCCAATACTGGATAAAAATCTTTGCCGTTGTTTTTGGCATGGGTGTGGTCTCTGGCATTGTCATGAGCTATCAGTTCGGAACGAACTGGAGTGTTTTTTCCGACAAAACAGGCCCGATACTTGGTCCCTTAATGGGCTATGAAGTGCTGTCCGCCTTTTTCCTTGAGGCCGGATTTCTGGGTGTCATGCTTTTTGGCATGAACAAGGTTGGCAAAAAGCTACATTTTTTTGCGACGCTTATGGTGGCCCTTGGTACTCTTTTCTCTGCCTTCTGGATATTGTCTGTGAATTCCTGGATGCAGACACCGGCAGGCTACGGTATCAACGAAGTTGGACAGTTTATACCCGTGGACTGGTGGGCTGCTGTTTTCAACCCGTCCTTTCCCTATCGTTTGGTTCATATGGTCTTGGCGGCCTATCTGACAACGGCCTTTGTTGTTGGCGGTGTTGCGGCGTGGCATCTGTTGCGTGACAAGACGAACCAGTCTGCGCGGATTATGTTTTCAATGGCGATGTGGATGGCGGTTATCGTTGCACCGATCCAGATTATCGCGGGTGATTTTCATGGGCTGAATACCCTGGAGCATCAGCCTGCTAAAATCGCTGCCATCGAAGGACATTTTGAAACAAAAAAAGGGGCGCCACTTATTCTCTTTGGTCTGCCATCAATGCAGGATGAAGCGGTTCATTATGCATTGGAAATCCCCAAGTTAGGCAGCTTGATTCTGACGCATGATCTCAATGGTGAAATCAAGGGCTTGAAAGAATGGGCCCCGGAAGACAGGCCGAATGTGCCCATTGTTTTCTGGTCATTTCGTATTATGGTTGGGCTGGGATTCCTGATGGCTGCCTTGGGGGCCTGGAGCTTTCTTCGGCGCATGCAGAATAAGCTGTATGAAACACCTTTGATGCTGCGATTTGCGACATGGATGGCGCCATCCGGTTTTATCGCCCTTTTGGCAGGGTGGATTACAACAGAGGTCGGGAGACAACCCTACACGGTTTATGGTCTGTTGCGTACATCTGATTCCATATCACCGATTGATGCCCCTGCGGTGGCAATATCTCTCCTTGCTTTTGTTGTGGTGTACTTCGCAGTGTTTGGTGTCGGGGTGGTTTATATCCTGCGTTTGATGAAGCGAACACCGGATACGGATATCCCTGATGATTATAAATCTGATGGAGTCCCCGTGCGTGCCACAAGTATGTTCCCAGTGAAAAAGCTCTCTTCACATGATCAAGAATTAGCAAAAGCTTCAGGAGGTAAGACAAATGGAAATTGATCTCGCACTTATCTGGTCTTTGTTAATTGCTTTTGCTGTTCTTGCTTATGTCCTGCTGGATGGTTTCGATTTGGGCATTGGTATTTTGTTTCCCATCTTTAACAAGGGAAGTGAACGTGACTATGCCATGAATACCATTGCGCCGGTATGGGATGGGAACGAGACCTGGCTGGTTCTCGGCGGTGGCGGGCTTTTTGCTGTTTTTCCTCTGGCGTATTCTGTTGTGCTACCTGCACTTTATGCGCCTTTGACCCTTATGCTGTTGGGGCTGATTTTTCGCGGTGTTGCCTTTGAGTACAGATGGCGAAGTAAGAACTCTCAAGGATTTTGGGATTTGGCTTTTTTTGGCGGTTCGCTTGCGGCAGCCTTTTGTCAGGGAATTGCCTTGGGGGCTTTGGTTCAGGGCATTGATGTGGTTGATCGTGCCTATGCTGGTGGATGGTGGAATTGGCTGACGCCGTTTTCATTGCTGACGGGGGTATCTGTTGCTGTGGGCTACATTCTGCTGGGATCGACATGGTTGATTTTAAAAACTGTCGGACCAGTTCAGGAAAAAGCTTATCGCTACGCGAAGCCGGCGTTATTCGGACTTTTGGGCCTCATTGGCCTTGTCAGTATTTGGACGCCCTTTCTTAATCCGGAATTTCTGGCGCGCTGGTTTACCATGCCGCAAATAATCTATACGGCTCCGGTGCCTCTTCTTGTTTTGGTCACGGCGCTGGTGTTGTTGCGGGGGCTTCGGGAAAAGAACGATGCTTGGCCTTTCTTTGCCAGCCTGGGGTTGTTTGTTTTGACGTATGTTGGTTTGGGGATCAGCTTTTTTCCTTACATGGTGCCTCCTAGCCTGACGATCTGGCAAGCGGCCGCACCGGATGTTAGTTTGGAATTTTTGCTTATTGGTACTGCGGTACTCATACCGTTAATTCTTGGCTATACGGCCTACGCCTATTGGGTGTTCCGTGGAAAAGTCGATCCAAAAGAGGGGTATCATTGATGGCAACGAATAGCCCTGTGAATAAGACTTTGCCTAGGGCACCTATAAAGAATCAGGCCGAAATAACACCTCAACCAGAGGGAAAGAACCTTTGGCATCGTTTGATTTGGTTTGTTGGCTTGTGGCTTGGCGGTGTTTTCGCTTTGGGTGTGGTCGGTTATGCGATCCGTGCCTGGCTGGGCCTTTCTTGAGTTTGGGGTCAGAGGATATCCAAGCCCAAATCCAGACAAGACGCACTGTGGGTCAGCCATCCCATAGAGATAACATCAACGCCGGTTTCTGCGATGGCGCGTGCCGTTTCGTGAGTGATGCCGCCGGATGCTTCTGCGATGGCCTGCCCATCAATCATGGCAACGGCCTGACGCAAGGTGGGCAGATCCATGTTGTCTAACAGAATAATATCCGGCTTGTGTGGAAGTGCCTGTTCCAGCTGATCAAGCCGATCAACTTCGACTTCGATTTTGACCATATGCCCAATTTGAGATCTGGCGGACGTTATGGCTTTTCCAATGTCCCCACCAACTGCAGCAATATGGTTATCCTTGATCATGACGCCGTCATAAAGACCAAAGCGATGATTGTGTCCTCCGCCGCACCGCACGGCGTATTTTTCAAAAGCACGCAGGCCGGGGGTAGTTTTTCTGGTACAGGTAACACGCACAGGCAGGTCGTGAATCAGGTCAACAATATTGCGAGTGGCCGTGGCAATCCCTGATAGATGCCCCATATAGTTCAGGCCAACACGCTCCCCGCTCAGGATTGCACGGGCAGGGCCTGTTATTGTAGCAACGATACTGCCGGGCGAAAGACGTGAGCCATCTTCCAGCAGGATTTTGACGCTCACCTGTTCCGATAATTCAGCCATTGCAGCTTTTAGAAATGCTGTCCCGGAAATGATGCCATTCTCCCTGCTAACGATTGACGCTTTTAGTTGGGCATCTTCGGGGATCATTGACTGGCTGGTGAGATCCCCGGTTGATCCTAGGTCTTCCACAAGCGCGGCCTGTACAGCCTGTTTAATAAGGGGAAAGGGTAGGGAGGGTATATTCATCGTTTAAACTTTTTCATCTTTGGGGGCGTTTATGAAGCCAGCTTCATTGCAGTATTTGTTGTGCCAGTAGCTGTGTTCTTTATGACATCGCTCAGATCTATTGTGCTGTGATGCTGGTACTGAGGATTGCTTGCGGGGTAGTCGAGACGATAATGCCCACCCCGACTTTCCTGTCGCTCAAGTGCTGTTGCTGCTATCAAGCGACTGACGGTCATTATGTTTCTTAGTCGCGCCGAAGCATGCGGGACCTCTAACTCGATACGATCCAGCTCTTTCAGCAGCATTTTTAATCCCTTTTCATCCCGGCAAAGTCCGATATGGCGATAGTTCAGGGTTTGCAGTTCACTGATGTTCTCTTCATCTGGTTTGGTGTAGGCACGAGCATAAGCGCTTTCTGGAATCTTGATTTTCGGTTTACTGCGCACTGCATTGTCGGCAAGAGAATCACAGATATCCTTGCTGACAAGGGGGGCAAAAACCAGCGCTTCCAGCAAGGAGTTACTGGCCAACCTGTTCGCGCCGTGCAAGCCGGTGCAGGCGACTTCGCCACAGGCCCAAAGTCTCTTAAGCTTTGTCCGTCCACGATTATCCGTTTCTATGCCGCCCATATGATAGTGGGCGGCGGGAACGACCGGAATAAGATCATTTACCGGATCAATGCCGTGGTTTTTACAGTGCGCGTATACTGTGGGAAAGTTTTCGGGAAAGACATCCCCGATAGATTTACGGCAATCAAGATAACAGCGATGCCCTTTTTGTATCTGTTGCCATATGCCTCTGGCGACAACGTCCCTTGGCGCCAGTTCGGCGAGGGGGTGTTCATCCTGCATAAATCGCTTGCCTGTTTCATTCACCAACCAGGCGCCATCCCCGCGCAGAGCTTCTGTTGCCAGAGGGCGGGGAGTAGCTTCTACATCTATGGCTGTGGGGTGAAACTGCACAAATTCGAGATCTTTCAGTCGTGCACCAGCCCGGGCGGCCATGGCAAGTCCATCCCCGCAGGCGGCAAAAGGATTGGTTGTTGCGCTGTAGATTTGTCCAATACCGCCTGTTGCAATAACTGTGGCCTCTGCGGTGACTGTCAGCACCTGATTGTCTTGCAGAAGGCTTGCGCCGAAAACCTGTTTATTCTGGCATAGCAAATCCAGGGCTTCTGCATTTTCGAGGACAGTAATATGTGCGGCTTCTTTGACCCGTAGCTGCAGAACACGCATGACTTCTTTGCCCGTCGAATCCCCGTTGGCATGGACAACGCGCCTGTGGCTGTGTGCGGCTTCTCTGCTGAGGGACAGGCCTTTGTCATCATGATCAAAGATGACACCAAGATCGATCAGATCGCGAATGCGTTCTGGCCCGAGATCGGTGACGAGTGAAGCAACATCTTCATCTGCAATGCCCCCGGCCACAGCAAGCGTATCCGCGAGGTGGTTTGCAGGACTATCGGCAGGATCCAGTGCCGCCGATATTCCCCCCTGTGCCCAGGTGCTGGATGCCTCTTGCCCAAGCGGACCTTTGGATAAAAGCGTAACTGTTTTGGGCGCAAGACGTAGCGCGGCCATCAATCCGGCGAGACCTGCACCAATGATCAAAACATCTGTGGTTGTACCTTTAATTGTGTCAGCTTGTGTGGGCACGGCGAAGCCTTCCTAACTTGCATCCAGCATGCGTTGAACCGCAAGACGTGCCCGATCAGCAAGGGCAGGGTCGACAGTAACCTCGTGGGTCATGGTCTTTAGGGACTCACAGATGTTCATCAGATTGATACGTTGCATATGGGGGCAAAGATTACAGGATCTGATGAAGTTGGTATCCGGGTTTTCAGAAGCTATGTTATCGCCCATAGAACATTCGGTGATCAGGGCAACTTCGGCTGGTTTTTGCTCTGATACAAAATTGATCATACCTGCTGTTGATCCTGAATAGTCCGCAGCTTCGACAACTTCTGGTGGGCATTCCGGGTGTGCAAGGACGGTGACGTTGGGGTGCGCTTTGCGCAGTTGAGTAACCTGTCGTGCCGTAAAGCGTTCATGTACTTCGCATTCGCCTTGCCATGTCAGAATCTCAACGTTGGTTTCGGCGGCAACATTGGCGGCAAGAAAACGGTCGGGGATCAAGAGCACCCGATCCACACCCAATGATTCAACAATTTTCACAGCATTGCCCGATGTGCAGCAGATATCTGATTCAGCTTTTACTTCGACCGAGGTGTTTACATAGGTCACAATCGGCACGCCGGGATATTTTTTGCGAAGATTACGTACATCTTCACCTGTGATGGAATCTGCCAGTGAGCACCCGGCTTTGGGGTCTGGTATCAAGACGGTTTTGGACGGGTTAAGAAGCTTTGTTGTTTCGGCCATAAAGTGAACCCCCGCCATGACAATGACGTCGGCTTCGACATCAACGGCCTTTTGTGCCAGAGCCAGTGAGTCCCCGACGATATCAGAAACGCAGTGATAGATATCTCTGGTCTGATAGTTGTGGGCGAGAACAACTGCATTACGTTCTTTTTTTAACCGCAGGATCTCATCAACATAAGGTGCAAAATCGGGCCATTCTTCCTTACTTATCGCGGGGTAAACCTGATCAAAGACAGCTGCAGTACGTTTGGCTACTTCTGGGGTGTATGTGTATTCTTCTGTCTCTGCTAGTGCGATATTGGCAGACATGACAACCTCTTTTGCTCCATTTGAGTATAAGGGGGCTATAAAAAAAGATGGGTAGCCCCTGTTTGGCTTATGCTACAAATGAGTATTACTTGGGTCAAGCATATTATGCTCAATATTAGTATAAGTAGGGTGGTGCAGAGATGACTCGGGTTTTTTTGAGAGAGTCAGTTTTGCCGGACACCCAGTGCTTGTCGTTCTTTAAGGACTTCACGCCGAAAACGGAACTGACTGGCCGGACGCCCCCCGGTCTGGCTTTCGATTTTACCCGTTGCTTCCACCAGACCCTTTTTCTCGATCAGGCGCCGAAAATTCTGTTTATGGAGAAGGGATCCCGAGAGAGCCTCGACAACTTTTTGGAGTTGCAACAGGGTAAAGGTTGGGGGCATCAACTCAAACACGACAGGTCGATATTTTATTTTACCCCGCAGGCGCCCAATAGCTGTTGCTAAAATGCGTCGATGATCCAGTGCCATTGCGGTTCCGCGATGGTCACTTATTTTTTCTCCATTCAAGCTATCTTGTCGTTCTGTGACTAAACTTGCTTCATAGAGGAGCTCGTACCGCTCGAGAACCAGTTCATCGTTCCAGGGAGTGTCATCCAATCCAAAGGTGATGCAGGTTCGTTCGTAGCGATCTTTTTTTTCGTCGCTATTTGGGGCATTTACAATCCAGCTTCGTAAGGCGGGAATAATATCGCTCTCTAATATAGAGGGCGTACCATCGCGCCAATCTTCCCATGGGAAGAAACGATACCAGTCCTGCCAAACTGCATTCTCAATTGCGGTTGGCCCGGTGTCTTGCACCAAAGCAAGGTAACCAACGGACACCAGACGGGCGCCGCCTGCTTCTTCACGAGGGTCACGTCCCTCGTTGCCGAATGTATAGAGCTGTTCGACATACCCGATGTCATGATCTGTCTGTTCTTCCACCCATGATCTCAATCCTGTCTCAAGGGTGCGGTGTTTAAGCGGGTAGAAGGGGCCAAAGGGAAGAGCTTCGTGCCGATTGTCATGGGGCAGAGCTGTTCGTTCTGTCAGGGTTTCGTGCTGGGCAGTCAATGTTTCGGATGTATGTTGTACGACAAGAACCTTTGGTTGCTCTTCAATAATCGCAACAATAACGGCATTCAGCCCGATCACGACCTGTCCGTTTGCTGGTTCTGTGCTTGCATTCATTCCTAGTTTGCCCTCTTTACTTAAGCGCCTAAGATCACAGAGGAATTGCGATTAGGCAAGGGGGCTGATGGCGGGTGATTGGTATAATCTGCAAATTTCTACTGTGAAAAGGTTTGTTGTTCTGCGGTCAGTAAATCACAGTCGCCAAGTTTAATTGCTTCTCGCAAAGGGTCCAGAGGCGCGTTGTTCGTGACAAATTGATTGATTTGAGAGAAGTCGCATTGTTTAACCGGGGCCATTTTATCAAACTTGCTTTGGTCAAGCGCCATAATGGTCTGTTGGGAATGGCTGATTAGGGTTTGAGAGAATACTGCTTCGCAAAGATGGTTGACCATAAAACCCTTTTCGCAATGCACAGCTGATGCCGATAGTATCGCGTGGTCCAGCTCAAACCGACTTACGAATTCCAACGCCTCGGGGCCGAAAGCGCCTGCGTCATGTTCCCTCAGCTCTCCCCCGGCTAAAAATACTCTGTTTCCATTTCTACTTACCAGTATATTGGCAATCGAGGCCGAGTTTGTAACGATGAACAAATTTTTATGTTCGCTAAGTGCCATGGCAACGTAAGCAGTGGTCGAGCTATTATCGAGAAAAAGTGATTCTCCGTTGCGAATTTGTGCTGCGACCAGGGCGGCGATCTGTTGTTTGGCTTCTTTATCCTCTGCAAGCCGCCGGGAAAAGGATGGTTCTGGAATACTTTCAGGAAGTGAGACGCCACCGTGTACTTTTTCCAATAAACCTTCTGCGACAAGGCTATTTACATTCCTGCGGATTGTTTCCATTGAAACCTCAAGGGTATCTGCAAGAGCGGACGTGGTGCAAAAGCCATTAAAGCGAACGTTTTTCAGGATATCGAGTTGGCGTTTTGAAGGGGTCATTTAATTCTATTTCATATCTTTGCTGTTGTTTCTCTGTCTATAACATCAAATCCACAAGAAAAACATAATTTATCCTCAAATTTTGAGTTTTTGTGATTGACGCGACTCTAATTTAAGTGGTTTTATGTGGTTATTGTGGATTTATGTGGGCATTTGTTGCTCTAGGGAGAAAGTGATGACTGATCGGCGTCATGTAGAGGTTCTTGTTGTCGGGGGTGGGATTATAGGGTGTTCTATTGCCTATCATCTGACGCGTATGGGCAAGCAGGATGTGGCTGTTTTGGAAAAAAATCAGTTAACCCATGGGGCAACATGGCATGCCGCTGGTTTGGTTGGGCAGTTAAGATCCTCGCGGAATACAACCCGCATGTTACAGAAATCTGTTGAACTATATGACAAGCTAGAAGCCGAAACCGGGCAAGCACTGGATTGGAAAAAGGTTGGCAGCCTTAGATTGGCAAGTTCTAAGGATCGCATGCTCGAAATAAAGCGTTTGGCGACAACGTCCAAAAGCTTTGGTCTTGAGATGCAAATCCTGACGACACAAGAGGCTCAGGAACTCTTTCCGATTATGACAACGGACGGTGTCGAAGGGGCGGCCTACATTCCAAGTGATGGTTATATTGACCCAAGTTCGGTTTGTCAGGCATTGGCAAAGGGGGCCCGAGATCAGGGGGCAAAAATTTACCAGGGTGTCGAAGTACTGGAAGTGCGTCGAAACGGACGGCAAGCCACCGAGGTCGTTACCTCTGAGGGAACTTGGACTTTCGACATATTGGTAAATGCTGGTGGTATGTGGTCTCGGGATCTCGGCAAGCTTAGTAACGTAAAAGTGCCCGCGTGTGCTTTGGAACATCAATACATGATCACTGATCCAATCCCTGATATGCCCAAGAACATGCCAACCATGCGTGATCCGGATCGGTTGGTCTATTACAAGCCAGAAGTGCGAGGAATGGTTGTCGGCGGATATGAAAAAGGAACGCTTCCCTTTGGGGATGATGGTATTCCTCAGGGATTCGGGCGGGAACTACTGGGTGGAAATTTTGACCGCTTTGAACAGTTGGCTTGTCTGGCTTCGGAAATCACACCGGTAATTAACTCTGTTGGTATTCGCGAACTTATTAATGGCCCTATTCCCTATTCTGCAGATGGTGACTTTGTAATGGGAAAGGCCGTTGAGCTTGATAACTATTTTGTTGCCAGTGGTTTCCTCTACGGGATTGCCGCAGGCGGTGGCGCCGGGCAAATGATGGCTGAGTGGATCGTTAATGAAGCCCCGAGCCTTGATCTTTGGCCCCTGGATATTCGGCGGTTCAGTGAACATCATAACACTAACTATTTTATGTATAACCGTGCCGTTGAACACTATGGGGGGCATTACCTGCTCCATAAACCAGGCGAGGAAGCCGAAGCGGCCAGAGGAATAAGACGCAGCCCGCTTTATGATATCTTGAAGGAAAAAGGGGCCTGTTATGGCAGCAAAGCGGGCTGGGAGCGCCCAAACTGGTTTGCGCAGGATAGGGAAGAAGCTGTTGATCAGCTGGATTTTGACCGCAAGAAAACAAACTGGTTCTCTCCTGTTGCCAAAGAGTGCAAGGCAGTGCGAGAGAATGTGGGATTAATAGATCAATCCTCTTTTGCGAAGATGGAAGTTGTCGGGCCGGGCGCATTAGCAGCCTTGCAAAGGCTCGCTATTTCAAACCTTGATAAGCCAGATGGATCGGTTATCTATACTCAGCTTTGTAACGAAAAAGGCGGGATTGAAGCTGACTTGACGATTTGTCGTCTGGGGCGTGAGCGCTTTTATATTATTACAGGTAGCGGTTTTGCGACGCATGATTTTCATTGGATTAAATCACATTTACCAGCAGATGGGTCGGTCCATACGTTTGATGTGACTTCTGCCCGGGCCGTGATCAATATCTGTGGGCCAAATTCAAGGGCTGTTTTGCAGTCTGTTACGCGGGAAGATATTTCCAACGACGCTTTCCCTTTTTCGACCTGTCAACAAATTGAAATTGGCGCTGCAACTCTTTGGGCGTTGCGTATTGGTTATGTTGGTGAATTGGGTTGGGAATTACATATTCCAACTGAATTTACTGCTCATGTGTACGAAAAGCTCTGGGAGGCAGGGCAATCCTATGAAATTGCCAATATTGGTTACCGGGCGATTGATAGCTTGAGATTGGAAAAGGGCTATGTCTATTGGAGCTCGGAAGTAACCCCAGATTACAATCCCTATGCGGCGGGGCTGGGTTTTAAGGTCGCGTTGAAATCAAAAGAAAATTTCATTGGCCGTGAAGCTCTTTTGTCGATCAAGGAAAGTGGGCCGACTGAAAAATTATCGACCTTTACTGTTGAGGCTGATGTCTCTCTTTATGGTGCAGAAACAATTTTCCACGGGGATGATGTGGTTGGGCTGACGACATCTGCAAATCATGGTCATACAATCGGGACGCAAATTGCGATGGGTTATCTTCCTGCTTCGCTTGCTGACCAACAGGGATTCGAGATTGAAGCTTTTGGTAAACGCTATCCTGCAGTGCGTGTTGATGGCGCATTGTATGATCCGACGAATAAGCGATTAAAAATGTAAGGGGATGGAAATGGATGCGCAGCAAATTACATCAGTCCTGTTGTTGGTTCCTGAGCTAGAAGATTGGACACCCGGCAGCTATAGTGTTGAACGCCTCGGTGGGCTGACAAACCTTGTTTTTAAGCTATCGAGAAATGACGAGAGCTATATTGTTCGAATTCCCGGTGAGGGAACTGAGGCATATATTGATCGGTCTGTTGAATCTCATAATGCACAAGTTGCTGCGGATATAGAGGTATCTGCGGAAGTACTCTATAGTGATCCTGCAAGCGGTGTGATGGTTTCTAGATTCTTGGAGGGGGCGCAAACAATGAGCCCTCTTGCCTTCAAAGAAGTATCCGGGGCTGTGGGGCGTGCTGGGCATTCCTTGGCCCTGTTGCATAACTCTGGTCAGGAGTTTTTGTTCCGTTTTGAACTCTTTGCCATGATTGATGAGTATTTGAAGGTTCTCTCTGGCTTGGATGTCACCTTGCCCGAGGGGTATTCCGAGGTTGTCGAAGAGGCACAAAATATTCGCAATATATTGGCCTCAAAGAAAAATCTGCCGTTAGCACCGTGTCATTGTGATCCCCTGTCTGAAAACTTTCTGGATGACGGCGATAAGATGTGGATTGTGGACTGGGAATATTCAGGGATGAATGATCCTCTCTGGGATCTTGGCGATCTTTCAGTCGAAGCTGAATTTTCCGAGGAACAGGATCGGGAATTACTTGTTGCTTACTGGGGGGAGGAACCACCAGCTGAAATTCTTGGTCGTATGGTCATCTACAAGGCAATGTGTGATCTTCTCTGGACGCTTTGGGGGCTAATTCAGCACGGGAATAATAATCCGGCCGAAGATTTTTGGGCCTACAGTATTGAGCGCTTTGAGCGTTGTAAGGCGTTAATGTCTTCTTCTGATTTTGCCGGGCACCTTCGCGCGGTTGATGAGGGGCGGCTATATGATTGATTCCTTCTTTAGGGGGGGAGGTGTTGTCCGGGGAATGATATTTAGCCGTTAATCTGGTTATTTAGGTATCGGGAAATGGCGTATGCTTCTTATATGGCTTTTGTCTTGAGTGGTAAGCGCATAAGAAGTTCATCATAGTAACAATCTCCAACCTTGATGGCTCTGGGTTCGCACCCATATTCGATAAAGCCCAGCTTCTTATATAGCTTGATGGCTGAAGTATTCGATGTCACCACAGTTAAGAGAAGCTCTTCGGTTCTGTGCTTTGCTATTTCGATAATTTGTGAAATTAGTTGTTTGGCCAAACCGTTACCCCGCATTTCCGGCTTTATATAGATGCCCCACAACATTCCTTTGTGTTTGAGCTTCTCTTTCCTTGGAATGGCTAAGCCAGCAATACCAACAATTATCCCTTTGTTGGTGTAGGCACCAAACACTTCGTTGTTTGTTAAGAGCTCCCGATAATGAGAAGGCGCTTTGGTTGATTCATCCGAATAAGATGCGCCAAATGCTTCGGGTGTGTTTTTCAGGCCTTCCAATCTGAGTTCTCTATAAAGGGCAGCGTCGTCGGAAGAGATTCTTTTGAATATAAAATCGTTATCTATGGGCATCTCGAGTGCAGAATCCTTTTTGTTTGGGGTGATTCGCAGAAATTCGGACAAATTTATAGGGACGAGAGTTGTTTTTTATAATGTGCGGAAGAATCATACGTGTTTTTTTGCATCGATTCATATTTAGAGTCAGGGATTCTTCATGGATTTGCACTGATTCTTTCATGATTTTTACTTTCGGGAATCTGTTCTTTTCAGAAAACATCACAGATGGTTATGTTTCGGGTAATAAACTTACGCAAAGACCCCTTGTGAAGGTAATATTAAAAAAATGTGAGTTTTTTGCAAAAAGGTCTTTGACAGTGTTGGTTGAGGGG
>NZ_LANI01000021.1 GCF_000982415.1 Kiloniella litopenaei | reverse complement strand
CGAAAATCGACGGGGTTTGTCAACGGTCTGACGCGCCGGAAACTCCGGCGCGTTTTTTTATTTAGCCAGAAAAAGAAAGGCCGATGTTAATTCAACATCGGCCTTTCTTTTATTACAATAAATCTGACTTCACTTTTATCGTGACAGAACGAGCGTTGCCCATTCACCTAAATGAAGCTCACGAATAACTTTCAACCCCAGCGCTTTATGCGCCTTCACAACTTTATCCTGCTGTGTAATGAGTAACCCGGACAGAACCGCAATTCCGCCTTGCGCCAAATTCTTTTCCAGTAATGGCGCCATTTGACACAGCGGTTCAGCCAGAATATTTGCTGCAATCAGATCATAGGGCCCCCGAGCGGTAACTTCCGGCGCATTGTAGCCATCACCACAAACACCTGTGATATCCGAAACATTATTCAGCTCGGCATTTTCCAGCGCCACACGCACGGAATCAGCATCGATATCCACCCCCAGAACCGGGCAATTCCACAGGATCTTGATCCCCATGGACAAGATACCTGACCCACAGCCCATATCCAGCGCATTGGCAATTTTTCTGTCTTCGGCCAAATCCGTGAGAGCAATCAGGCACCCTTTGGTTGTATCGTGCTGTCCGGTACCAAAGGCAACATTTGCCTCTATCAACAAAGGCACCGAACCTTCGGGCGGTTGTTCTGTGACATGCGATCCGTGGACAAAGAACTTTCCCGCGACAATTGGCGGCAAAGCTTTTTGACTCTCAGCAACCCAATCAACATCGGGAAGCTGTTCGATCGTTACTTCAGGAACATCGCCACCTATAATTTCGGCAGTGCTTGCCAAAATACTGTTCACCTGTTCATCAGATGGTTTTCCGTCAACATACAGCTTAACGGAAACAATGCCTGCTGCGTCGGGGTTCGTTGTGACTATCGCGCCATCTAGCGGCTCCAGAGCAAGCTCATAGATAGGCAAGTTGACCTCTTTTATATCCAGGGCAACAACCCAAACTGCGGAATTATCTTCTTTCATTACATACCTGCCTGTTCAGCGGGAACCACAAAGTTGCTCAGAACTTTTTTACTTCCAGCCTTATCAAAAGAAATTGTCAGGCGTTCGCCTTCTACTGAAGTGATCAACCCGTAACCGAATTTTTGATGGAAAACACGCTCTCCACGCCCGAAGCCGCTTTTACTTTCTGAAACCTTTTGCGCTGCTTGTCGAACAAGCTGAGATTCACCACTTGAATAACTTCTAGCACGCTGCATGCCCGGACTAACCCGATCATTATCCTGCCACCCTCTACCAGAGCCAAAGCCACCGTATGATGGCTCTAACGGTGCAGAATAGATACCACGATCACTTTCCCGCTCAATATGTTCATGGGGAAGCTCATCGACAAATCGTGACGGAATTGCCGAGGCCCACGACCCATGCATACGTCTGTTGGCTGCAAAGGAAATAATGGCGCGTTCTCTGGCCCGGGTTAACCCCACGTAAGCCAATCGACGCTCTTCTTCCAGCCCTTTCAGACCCTGTTCATCCATTGCGCGTTGGTTCGGGAACAATCCCTCTTCCCAACCCGGCAAGAAAACAGTTTCAAATTCAAGACCCTTGGCACCATGCAAGGTCATGATAGACACCATGTCCTGGTTTTGTTGGCTGTTGGTATCCATCACAAGACTGACATGTTCCAGAAAATCGGGAAGACTCTCGAACTCACCCAAGGCATTCACCAACTCACGTAAGTTTTCAACGCGTCCCTTGGCTTCAACTGATTTGTCATTCTGCCAGAATTCCAGATAACCGCTTTCTTCCAGAATAAGGTCAGCTAGCTCTGGATGCGGGATATCATTTTTCAAACCCTGCCAACGTTCAACCTGTGCAACAAAGCCGGCCATCGACTTGCGTGCTGCTGGACGCAGCTCATCCGTTTCAACGATTTCCTGCGCCGCCTTAAACAAAGATGTCTCGATCTGACGGGCCAATTGATGAACCACGCTGACGGCCGCAGGACCAAGCCCTCTTTTCGGCGTATTGATAACCCGCTCAAACGCCAGACTGTCATCCGCCGAATTCACAAGGCGCAGGTACGCCAAGGCATCACGGATTTCCAGACGTTCATAAAACCGTGCACCGCCGATCACCCGGTAAGGGATACCCAACGTCAAAAAACGCTCTTCAAACTCACGGGTCATGGCCCCCGTCCGAACAAGAACAGCAATCTGATCCAATGATTGCCCCTTGCGTTGTAAGCTTTCCGTTTCTTCGCCGACAAACCGGGCTTCAGCCTCGCCATCCCAAAGGCCGCGAACACGAATCATCTCGCCGTCATCATCATCCGTCCAAAGCGTCTTGCCCAAACGACCTTCGTTGTGGCTGATCACAGAAGATGCCGCGGCAAGAATACGTCCGGTCGAACGATAATTCCGTTCCAGACGGACAACTTTAGCGCCGGGAAAATCCTTTTCAAATCGCAGGATATTGCCAACCTCGGCCCCACGCCATCCGTAAATGGATTGATCATCATCCCCAACACAGCACACATTCTGATGCCCTTGGGCCAAAAGACGTAACCAAAGGTACTGGGCCACGTTGGTATCCTGATACTCATCAACAAGAATATAGTGAAAACGCCGATGATAATCCGCTAAAACATCCGGATAGGTCTGAAAAATAACCAGAGTATGCAACAGCAAATCACCAAAATCACAGGCATTGAGTTCTTTCATGCGCTGCTGATAGCTCTGGTAAATTTTATGAATACGTCCGCCGGCAAATTCCTTGGCTTCGTTGGCAGAAACATGATCCGGCGTTTGCCCGCGATCTTTCCAGCGCTGAATAACACCGAGAACCGATTTCGGCGGCCATTTTTTATCGTCGAGATTATTTTCTTTCAGAAGCTGCTTTACCAGACGCAGCTGATCATCTGTATCAATAATCGCAAAGTCAGTTCCCAGGCCAACCTTCTCGGCATGAGCCCGCAACATACGAACCGCAATGGCATGAAAAGTACCCAACCACCAGCGTTCGACAGAAGGTTCATTGAGGATGCCAGCGACCCTCTCCTTCATTTCCTGCGCGGCTTTGTTTGTAAAGGTCACAGCCAGCACCTGCCCCGGGAAAGCTTTCCCCGTCGCCAGAATATGGGCAAGCCGTGTGGTTAGAACGCGTGTCTTTCCGGTCCCGGCACCAGCCAGCACAAGAACAGGTCCATCAGTGGTCTGAACAGCATCCATCTGCGATTCATTAAGACCGGTAAGATAGGGCGGCAGCCCGTCGTTTTGCATTTGCGATTCGTTTATCATGATTGGTTTATAACGCAGCTTCTCGGCAAGCTCATCCACTTTTACCTCTTGACCTAAAGATCAAACAACTCTTTATGTTATGCAAAACTCTGAACCACAAGAACATACAGGAAAAAACATGACCCGTATTACAGAGCGCCACGCGCTGCTTTCCGAAACACCAAGTACACAACGGGTCGTCACCATGCATCGCTACGGTGCAGGCACAGATGGTAAAGTTGCTTATGTACAAGCTTGCCTACACGCAGATGAAACGCCGGCAATGGCTTGCACTCATCATTTGCTGCAACGTCTCGAAGACGCAGATCAACAGGGCTTGATAAAGGGCGAAATCGTTGTTGTTCCCTTTGCCAACCCTATTGGCCTGGATCAATTTGAAGATGACATTCTTCTAGGGCGTGTTCACCGTGGCGGTGAAGGTAACTTTAACCGTGGTTGGTATGATCTAACCGCAATGATGAAAGATCGTCTTGTTGGCAAACTTGGAACAGATGCAGATAGCAACGTTCAACTTATTAGGGCAACAATGCAGGGCGTTCTGGACGAAGTGACACCAACAAGCGAATTCGAAAGCCTTCGCAAGATACTGACAAAAGAAGCCGCCCGCGCTGACTATGTCTTTGATCTTCATTGCGATGATGAATCTCTCCCATATCTTTATATATCTGACCTCAACTGGCCAGATTGTCAGGATTTTGCCGCCGATTTCGGCGCAGCAGCCGTCATGATGGCTGAAAATTCAGGTGGCGGCAGCTTTGACGAGGTATATACGCGCCCCTGGGCGGAGCTTTCACGTCTGTTCCCGGATGCAACCATTCCGCAGGCAACCATGTCGATGACGGTTGAACATCGCGGACGCCCAGACGTCTCGGACGAAATCGGGGCAAAAGATGCCGATGCACTCTATAAATTCTTTGTTCGTCGCGGCCTGATCAAAGGCGACGCAGGCCCTCTGTCTGCACCTTTGTGTGATGCAACAGGTACTGACGCTTGTGAGATTATTCCCTCACCGGGCGCAGGCTTTGTGACCTATTGCCGAGAACTGGGTGACATGGTGAAAAAAGGCGATCAAATCGCAACGCTGATTGACCCCGCAGCTGAAGATCCGACACAATCTCGCACGCCGATCTATGCTGGAACAGATGGAATTTTCTTTACACGCCGCCAGCACAAAGCCGTCAAACCGGGCCTTGTTGTCGGCAAGGTTGCGGGCAAAGAACCACTCAAATCAGGCTATCTTCTCGAAGACTAAATCTCATTTTGAGAATCGTGTTTAAAAAATTAAGGGCTGAAACCATATAGCGTTTTCAGCCCTTATCTATATCAATACAATTTTTGATCTAATTTTACAGAAACTGTTACATGTCGCCACGCTCTTCTGCCCGGGCCTGCTCCATCGCTTTTTTATAGGCGAGTGCCACATCGTGTTCGTGTAAGACACCTTTCAGAACACCTTCTTCATCAATCACGGGGATATAAACCTCTCCACTTGCCCCATGGGCCTGAAGTGCCTGTTCAATATTAGAATCTTCCTCTAGCTGAACAGCCTTGGTGCGCGCAATATCCAGTGCCGTAAGGGCAACACCCTTTTCTTCCTGTAAATCCAGCCCATCAGCCAGCTCAATAAAAGTGATCGATCCTTTAAGTCGTTCTTCCTCATCAATCACAAAGACCTGTCCCAGCCGTGTTTTCCTGATCTCTTCCCTGACATGCTGCAAATCCGCGGTCGTATCAACAGTTGATACTTCGCAATGTACCATATGAGATATGGTGATAGATCGCATCAGGCTGGCTTCGCGCCCGCCCCGAATTTCAACGCCCCGCCTTTCAAGCTGCCACATGAAAAAAGAGCGGCCGTGAACCTGCTGCGTGATGACACTGGAAAGGGAAGTCGCAATCATAACGGCAATGGTTAGGGCATAGTCGTTTGTCAGCTCAAAAATCATCAGGATGGTTGAGACTGGTGCCCCAAGAACCGCCCCGGCAACAGCCCCCATGCCAATCACGGTATAGGCCCCCGTTCCGGAAGAGAGTTCGGGAAAAATACTGGTCGCAATAATGCCATAGGCACCACCGACCATTGCCCCAAGAAAGATCGATGGCGAAAATACGCCCCCGGAGAAGCCAGATCCCAAGGAAATCGCGGTTGCGATGGTCTTCACCACAATCAAAGCCAATAACAACCAAAGGGGGTAAAGTTCTGACAAGGCCGCATCGGTTGCTTCATAACCAACACCAAGAACCTGTGGGAAGACAAGAGCCATAACACCCAGTGCCAGCCCACCGATCATCGGTTTTCCCCAGAAGGGAACATTCAGTTTCTTAAAGGTATCTTCTGCAAAAATCACCGACCACATAAAAGCAATGGCCGCCAAAGCTGAAATAATGCCCAGAAGGGCAAAGGCCGGGAATTCCCAGAATGATGACAAGGACATTGCCTTGGGCAGAATAAAGGCCGGAAAATCACCATAGTAAATGCGGCTGATAATCGTACCGACAACGGACGCGATAACAATCGGGGCAAAGGCAGAAAGCGCGTAATGACCGACAACAACTTCCAAAGCAAAAAAGACCCCCGCAATCGGGGCATTAAAAGATGTCGCAATAGCCGCAGCAACGCCACAGCCCAACAGCGTGCGGAAGAGTGAATATCCGAGGTGTAGCCGTTTTGAAAGCCATGCGCCAATTGATGCCCCCAGATGAACAACGGGCCCCTCACGCCCGACGGACGCCCCGACCCCAATCGAGAATGCTGATGCAATGGCAGCTCTGACACCAATTTTCAAGGACATGCGGCCACCTTTTAGCGCGGTAGCCTCTATGACGTGCGGAACCCCCTGTGGTTTACCATCTGGCAAGAAGTATCGAATAAACAACCCAACGATCCCACCACCAATAACGGGCACCAGAACAATTTGCCACCAAGGTAACCCGGCCATTCCCGCAGATACTTTCTCGCCTTGAAACCCGTAGAAAAACATCTGGACAAGATCAATGAAATGACGGAATGCCATAGCGGCAAGTCCGGCTGCCACCCCTATAATTACAGCAAGTGACGAAAGAATAACCTGCTCATTCTGTATGAATTGCTTGATCTGTTGTAACGGCGACAACCGGGGCGCTTTATCCCTAGACATATCGGCCCCATATAACCAAAGGATAAAGGATCGCTTTTCTGCATAAACTGATCATACAGATTACGTTTATCCCCATCCTCCGGGATAAATAAGAAGTACAGGTTAAAATAAGCAGGACCGCCATCCACAGCTAAAGTATTTAATAGTTCTAATAATGGTTATAACGCTATGGAAATTATAGTTCCACCAGAACAATCGATTTTTTTATAAAATTACTCAAAACAGCCTTAGAAAGGATAGACATTAACGCCGATTAAAATTATCAACCTTCACGCCAAAAGCATTCATATACGAATTACATACAGCGACCGATTGATCCCTCGGCACAAATACGTTTTCCATCAAGCCAAGTCGCACCAGACAAGTCAGCTTTCGTCAAGTCTGCCCCCTCAATTTTAGCTTTTGTCAGGTTTGCGCCTCTTAACACGGTTTTAAAAAGTCGGGCTCGTTTCAAATTTGCCCCTGTGAAGTTAGCGCCCCGCAAATCAGCTTTGGTGAAATCGGCTTCCGGCAAAGATGCCTTAGAGAAATTCGCATCAACCAAGGAAGAACTGACAAATTTGGTGCGGAAGGCAGAAACATTTTTAAGGTCTGCGCCATCAAGCGACCCCCGCAAAAAGCTGGTATCTCGCAGGCGAGCGCTGGATAGGTCAACATTATCGAGACTCAAGCCATCCATATTACAGCGTTGCCAGTTCACATCTGGTCCAGCCGGATCTGTACAGGCAGCATAAACATCAGTAGGTGACTGAAAACAGGCAAAAGCGAGAATCGCAAGATAAAGACATTTTTTCATAATCTTAATGTTAGAAATCAACGCCCTAACTTCAAGTAAATTCACCTCTGCTTCCCTCCCAGCCTACAGCCCGAGCCAAACCACATTCCTTGCAGATCCCCCCCTGACATCCTTGGCCACGACATAGTTGGCCATGACATAATTGGGTCAAACCATTGAGTAAATAACTCAGGACTTAATATCCCAAGACATTATTGAACGCCCAATGTTCACAGGCAAGGGCATGCTTTGTTGAGCCTCATATATCTCTTTCAGGTTGCCAACCAATGTATCAGGCATTTCACATGATGCACGTTTTTCCAAATCTACATGAAGAGATATCCATTCAGACGTCGCAGCTAAATACCCGGCATCAACATTATAAAGGGAATGATGATAGCTCATTTTTTTTCGATCATAGCCGAGTAGCCTTGTTTCCACCTTCATCTTCGACCCATGATGAAGCTCTTTTATGTAATTAACATGGTTTTCAACAACGAAGGTTGAGCAGCTTTTTTCTTGCCGATAACTTTCAGTCACACCAAAAAATTCTAAAAAAGCATCCGTCGCATCGCAAAAGACGTGCATATAATAAGCGACATTCATATGCCCATTGTAATCAAGCCATTCGGATGGAACACTCCCCTTATAAGTGACCAGAGGCATTACCTCGTTCGAATTAATCACGCCTTTATTCCTCTACCGGTAAACAAGAAACCAACACATTATTTGACGAATCCATAAAAAACCACACCATGGAAAAAAGATTAAAAAAACATTACCCTAACGAAGATTCGCACGCCCTATTTCGCTAAAATTTAAAACAAATCAATGCATGATGATGCAAAAATGCAACAGTATGTTTCTTCTACCGCATTTAATTACTCTTATGACTGGTTTTGCTATCAAGCCTGTGATAATCAACCATACTAAGTTTTGTACTCTTTAAAAGACTGTATTGTTGTTACCTTTTAAGAGCATTTAAGTATTTTGTTTTGTTCATACGCATTTGCCTTGGAATACGCTTGGAATAGATCGTGTACTAAAAGCAGATGTCAGGGGGGTCTCTGGTGGACAAGTGTTATGACCGTAGAAACAAATGATAGGCGAAATGTCGTGGGGTTAGGTATTTTGTCCGAGATTAATTCTCGACTAATTAAACGTTTGGTAGCTTTTACTGCTGTTGCTATTTTTGTGACAGGCTGTGCCAGCAAGCCAAATTCAACGCTGCAAGAAGAAGCAAACGCAAGCACTGATGACCAGTGGGCGCAAACTGAAAGCGCAGCCGCAGTTGACGAAGGTGACAATGATCCAATTGAAACCGTTAACCGCTTTATTTTCGCATTCAACGATGCAGCAGATACACTGATCTTCCGCCCCGTTGCAGAAGGTTATCGCTTTATTGTTCCATCTCCTATTCGCGATTCTGTTCGTAATTTCATCAGAAACTCATACTCGCCTGTTATTCTTGCGAATGATCTTCTTCAGGGTGATATTGAAAAAGCAGAAAATACTTTTGCTCGTTTCTTGGTGAACACAATTGCTGGTGCTGGTGGCTTGGCAGATGTGGCCGGTCAAACTGGTTTGGAATACCACGCAGAAGATTTTGGACAGACACTAGGAACTTGGGGCGTTCCCGAGGGACCTTACTTGGTCCTTCCAATTCTTGGCCCATCAAACGTCCGTGACGGTGTTGGCCTGATCGGTGACGCGCTTCTGGATCCATTGACGTATGTTGCAAAAACAGAAGTTCTGATTGCGCGTAAAGTGACCGATGGTGTCGACAAAAGATCACGTAACATTGAAACGCTGGATGAACTGGAACGTGATTCAGTTGACTTCTATGCACGTGTTCGTTCGCTATATCACCAAAAACGTGTGAACGAAATTAACGACGGTGATGTAGAACCAACATTGGCACCGGGGTTAACAGACATCTTCCCAGAAGATGACGACCAAGTTTCTCTTGTGGAATAAACGATGAAGCACATTTCTTGCTTTATAAAAAACATTGCAGCCCTCCTAGCGGGGGCTGCTTTCTGTTTGGCCGCTTTTAATGGCACTGCCAACGCAGACGATGACGCAGGTCTATTTCTAAAAGCCCTGCAGGAAAAAGCGATTACCCAGCTATCAAACGAAGATGTATCTGAAGAAGAGCGCGAAAAGCAATTCCGTACTCTCCTGAACGAAAACTTTGATGTCGAGGGTATCGCGCGCTTTGTAATTGGAAAATACTGGCGCAAAGCCGAGACTGAGCATCGCGACGAATTCATAGCGATATTTGAAGACATCATGGTTCAGCGCTTCTTGCCAACCTTCAATCAGTACGCTGGTTCTGATTTTGAAGTAACAAAGGTTGTTCCAAAAAAATCTTTTTTTATTGTCTTCAGTACAGTTAAAACTGAAAACGGTGAACCCGCCCAGATACTGTGGCGTGTTGAAAAGAAAGACGAAGCTTCTTCCCATATCGTCACCGACATCGCAGCCGAAGGCATTAGCCTACGATCTACTTACCGATCTGATTACACCTCTGCCCTTAAAAGCCTTGGGGGTGATCTTTCGGCACTGAACAGTAAGTTGCGGAAAAAAGTACAATCGGGTGATTTTGCTCCAAAAGAAAGCAGCTAGAACAAATCACACAAAAAAGACAAAGCCCCGGGTTTAACGATCCGGGGCTTTTTTTTCAGGAAAAAGAAGCGCTGCTCTCAAACGCCGCTGATTGCCTAAAGTTCTTTTTCTTTGTTCATAAAAAAAGGTGCCAGAAACAAATCTGCTTCCAGCACCTTTCATCATCTTTGAGAATTGATAAAGCAGGTCTCTATCGTTTCAAAGGCTTGTACTTGATCCTGTGTGGTTGATCAGCTTCTGCGCCCAAACGACGTTTGCGGTCAGCTTCATAGTCCTCGTAATTCCCCTCGAACCAGACAACCTGGCTGTCCCCTTCGAAAGCAAGGATATGCGTGGCAATACGATCCAGGAACCAGCGGTCGTGTGATGTCACCAGAACACAGCCGCTATATTCAAGAATGGATTCTTCAAGAGAGCGCAACGTATCAACATCAAGATCGTTCGTCGGCTCATCCAGAAGAATGACGTTTGCACTCTTTCTGAGCATCTTTGCAAGATGCACACGGTTACGCTCACCACCAGAAAGTTGACCTACTTTCTTTTGCTGATCGCCCCCTTTGAAGTTAAATGCCCCGACATAAGAACGCGACTGATAGGTGTGTTTACCGATTTCAATCACATCAAGACCGTCCGAGATTTCTTCCCAAACATTCTTTTCAGGAGATAGAGCATCACGGCTTTGATCAACATATCCAATTTCAACTGTTTCACCAACATTCAAAGACCCTTCGTTTGGCTCTTCCTGTCCAGTGATCATTCTAAACAATGTTGTTTTACCAGCACCGTTAGGCCCAATGATGCCGACGATCGCTCCTTTTGGAATCTTGAAATTCAAATTTTCGATCAGCAGCTTGTCACCAAAAGCCTTTGAAAGGTTATTTGCCTCGATAACCAGATCACCCAAACGCGGTGCTGGCGGGATAACAATCCGACCAGGGTCAGGCGCGCGAGAGCTTTCTTCCTGAACAAGTGTCTCATAAGCCTGCAGACGTGCTTTGGATTTTGTCTGGCGTGCTTTTGCCCCCTGACGCACCCATTGCAATTCATCTTTGAGGAATTTTTGTTTCGCGCTTTCCTGCTTCTCTTCAATAGAAAGACGTTTCTGTTTTTGTTCCAACCAGCTTGAATAGTTTCCTTCGTAAGGAATACCTTCACCGCGATCGAGCTCCAAAATCCAGCCCGCAACATTATCCAGGAAGTATCTATCGTGCGTCACGCACACAACAGTCCCTTTATAGTCTTCCAGGAAGCGTTCTAGCCAAGAAACTGATTCAGCATCAAGATGGTTGGTTGGCTCATCAAGAAGAAGCATATCAGGCGAGGATAAAAGCAACTTACATAAGGCAACACGACGGCGCTCACCACCAGAAAGCTTTGTTACATCAGCATCACCCGGCGGGCAGCGCAACGCATCCATGGCAATTTCAACCTGACGATCAAGATCCCACGCATCCATGGCATCAATCTTTTCCTGAAGCTCGCCCTGTTGTGCGATCAAATCATCCATTTCATCCGGATCAACTTCAGCAAACTTTGCGCTCAATGCCTCAAAATTTTCCAGCAACGCTTTTGTCTCGGCAACGCCCTCAAAAACATTCCCTGCCACGTCCTTGTCCGGGTTAAGTTGGGGTTCCTGAGGTAAGTAACCAACCTTTACACCATCGGCAGCACGGGCTTCACCATTTATTTCATTATCGAGACCAGCCATGACTTTCATCAAGGTCGACTTACCTGAACCATTCAGTCCCAAAACGCCAATTTTTGCGCCAGGAAGAAAGTTCAAATGAATGTTTTTTAGAACCTGTTTTCCACCGGGAAAGGTTTTAGAAACCCCATCCATTTGATAGATGTACTGATATGATGCCATTCGGCGCTCCAATTAATGGTATATAGAATTTTGCAGAGATCCTGCGTTGATGCGGTTTTACCCTATTGAACAGTCAGACGCAATCACCCCAGCCAAAGATTGGTCCCAAGCCAGCGATCATTCTATTCACCAGCCTTTGCGACAATCTGAGCTGAAGATACAGGCAAAAAGACACCAAAAACTGATCCCTTACTACTTGTCTCAACCAACTCCAAACGACCATCGAAATATTGAACAATCTGTCGTGAGATGCTCAATCCCAAACCAGTTCCATGTGGTTTATCGGCAAGACCTTCGCGGGATTGGTGAAATTTATCAAAAATGCGCTCACGCGCCTGCCAGGGGACACCGCCCCCATTATCCGCAACAGTAATAGCAATCTCTTGCCCCTGTCGAAAAACAGATACCTTGACCCGTCCCTGATCTTCGTCACAAAACTTAACCGCATTGGAAAGCAAGTTTACGAAAACCTGCATCAGTCGATCTTTATCCCCCCTGATTTCTGGTAAACCCGGTTCAAAATCAACATCAAGAACAATGTCTTTTTCACTCAGGATTGCAGACATGGTGTCCATCGCATTCTCAACAACCTGGGGAATGTCCAGATCCTCCAAGACCCACTCCATTTGCCCCGCTTCAATTTTGGCCAGATCAAGCACCTGATTAATAAGGCGGGTTAAACGAACACTCTCCTTTACAATAATCCCTAAGAATCTGCTTTTTTCTTCGTCCTCCAGATCGGGATGATCACTTAGAATTTCACTAAATGAACGAATAGACGTAAGCGGTGTTCTTAATTCATGACTGACGGTGGATAAAAATTCATCCTTTAGACGATCAAGTTCCTGAAGCCGTTCATTCGCAGCCCGTAATTGTGCCGTGGTACTTTCTAGTTCCTTGGATTTCTGTTCCAGATTTTGGCTGTATTCAATTACCTGCGACGTTTCATCCAAAATCGTCATAACTTCTTCGAGCCGGACAACCTCCCCCTTAACCACAGAAGAAATCATCACACGCGCCGAAGCAGCACCAATAGCACCAGAGAGTAAACGTTCTGTCAGATGAACAAGGTCCGCATCTGCAGCAATAACCCGCCGGCGCTCTAACCCTCTATCCCTGAAATATCCACTAAAAGCCCTGTCAGCTCTGGCACGCCCTAAAAACCGAACAAGCAGATTAAACAAATCTTCAACAGATGCAGAACCTTGCCATAGCTGTGAACGTGGACCTTGATCTGCGTAACGATAAACATCGACAAACAAGGCTCCTTGCACCCTCTCAATGGCTGAATGCCGTGTATAGAGAGAAACAAACACATAGGACCCGGCATTAAAAACCGTTGTCCAGAATAACGCATGGGTTAGATGATCCAGCCCCTGCAATCCGAATAGCTCATAGGGTCTGAGTAATTCTATGCCCCATGGCCCGGCGGCAATAAAGGTGATCGGCAGTAATCCCGATTTTGCAAACGAGGGCAAAAGAAGCGTATAGGCCCAAATAACAAACCCACAGGAAAGCCCCACCAAAGCCCCTTTTCGGTTGCCACCTTTCCAAAACATCCCCCCAATCATTGCCGGGGCAAATTGAAATACTGCCGCGAACGAGATCAGGCCGATTGTCACCAAGGCATCGCTCTCACCCAAAAAGCGAAAATAGGCATACCCGAACAAGAGGATCAGGATAATACTGCTACGCCTTACAAAAAGTAAGACACCGGTAAAATCGCTTCTTTTTCTTAATCCCAACCAATTCCATCGCAAAAGCACAGGCATCACCAGATCGTTACAAACCATCGTACTCAAGGCGATGGTGGCAACAATAACCATAGAGGTGGCGGCAGATAATCCCCCCAGAAAAACCAGTAACGCCAGCATTTCTTGCCCATGGGCCATCGGAAGCGTCAAAATAAAAGTATCTGCATTAACGTCGCCCCGGGGAAATTGCAGCATCCCTCCAAGCGCTATAGGCAAAACAAATATATTGATCACCAGTAAATAGAGAGGGAAAAGCCAAACGCCTTTACGAAGCTCTGGCTCATTAACATTTTCCACAGCAATGACTTGAAACTGCCGGGGCAAACACACCGCAGCAACCATAGACAAGGTGGTCAAGGTTACCCATGTGATATAGGCCCCCTCTTTTTCAAAAGTCATCAGTTGCACAAGTTCGGGCACCTTTGATGCTTGCTGGAACAGGTCACCAAATCCGTCATAAAGCCCAAAAGTGACAAAGATACCAACAGCAAGAAAAGCAAAAAGCTTCACCACAGATTCAAAAGCAATAGCAACCACCACACCATCGTGGTGTTCACTGTTGTCAATGTGTCGTGTGCCGAACAGGATCGCAAATATAGCCAAAACCAACGCCACCCAAAAGGCTGTATCAGCAACCGTTGCAATCGGGGGGGAATTAAGCGGTGCAACAACCTCGGGGTACTGACTTAAAACATTAAAGCTTGTTGCAACGGCTTTAAGCTGCAGAGATATATAGGGCACAATGCCCACAACAGCGATCACGGTAACCAAAGCACTTAAAGGCGTACTTTTACCATAGCGAGAAGATATAAAGTCAGCAATCGACGTGATGCGGTGGGCTTTGGTGATCCTGATTATCTTTTTAACAACCAACCACCAGAGAATAAAAACAAGCGTTGGTCCCAAATAAATAGGCAAAAAGTCCAACCCGCTGGATGACGCGCGCCCCACGGAACCATAAAAGGTCCAGGACGTACAATAAACCCCCAGCGAAAGTGCATAGATATAGGGATGGGATGTAATCCCAGCACCACGCTCAGCACGTTTGTCGGCAACATAGGCAATCGCAAATAAAACAAGCAAATAACCGAACGAAGAAAGTATAATGATCCAATCAACCAGCATGATCATTACCTTTTACTGTAGCTGTCTGTTCTTTCCCTTCTTGATCGGAAAGGCTTGGATTTAAATCACTGTGGTGATCGGACACTAAAGTATCAATTACAGACGATTCATTTCTTTCAAGAGAACGTGTCGCATCATCAGCATCCTTTGATGCGGACCAAGCGACAGCCAAGATAATCCCGCCCCATGCGGCAAAGAGGTACAGAAACAAGGGCGGAAGACCCCAGATTAGCTTCTCGCCACTAAAAATAGATAAAAAAAGAGGGCTAAAAAGCAGTAGCGCCAATAGAAAAAGCGCTATACTGCGATCGCCTTTATCACCAGGACGGCTCACTCGTACTCCTTCTAAGGGATGCAAACTAGTAGATCTTATCAGTGACGTGATAAGTCGAGTGCTATGCCAGTTTCTCTTCAACTCCAAGATGTTGCTTAACCAGTCGAACAACATCTTTTGTGGAAAAAGGCTTCGTCACAAAATCGTCTGCTCCGAGTTCCATCCCCTTTAATCGATCAACATCACGCCCTTTTGCCGTAAGCAAAATAACGCGTATATCTTTCCATGCATCATTTGAACGCACAGATTTCAACACTTCAAAACCGTCTTTTCTTGGCAACATGATATCCAGTAGCATAAGATCAGGCGGGCGGCTTTTTACCATCCGCAATGCTGCATCGCCATCACGCGCAATAAAGACTTCGAAGCCAGCTTTTTTCATCAAAAAGCTTAATGAGTCGACAATATGAGGCTCGTCTTCGACCACAAGAACCGTCTGAGGCATTTTCTGCCTTTCTCCACTATCCGGTTATCTCTTTTTCCATTCCCTGTAGGCCCTACATTACAATCTGGTCAGGTGTTTTGCCAAGCTGTGATTTCATTCTGAAAATGTTGATGACCTTAATTTCCAACCAAAACACTATCTGGATGGGAAAAATCCACACCGTCAGCATAAACCACATGCCGCGCAAATGATGCTTCACACCCCAAACTAACAGCATAGGTATTTCCCGCCTGCCCGACCATTACACCCGGTTTTGTCACGGTCTTTGAAATCGAAAAATAAACACTTTGATCCTCGTCCCGCAAAGAATGGAGATTAATCCGTCCTGGCTTTAGGAATGCATCCTGTACACCCCAATCCGGCGATAAAACACCATACCGTGGAATACGCAGGCCGGATGCACTGAAACGTTTTGATATTTGCCCTGCAAGATCAACGCGAATAAAATGAAAAGGCACGCCTTCCTCTTCGGGTTTTTGCAAGGTTGTCAAGCGATGACAAACTTGTTCAAACCCGGCGCGAAAACGCCGACGTAGCAGATCTATGTCATGACGAAGATCATAAGCAGCAATCCGGAAAACGCTGTATGGCATCATCACTGCCCCGGCAAAATAGCTGCCCAGAGCCTTTAAACATAAGCTTTGCGCTTCATCGCTGCTAAGCGGCACATCCGCAAGAACCTTTTCCAGCACATCGGCATAGGCCACTTCGGCAATGATCCGTGCCATCCTGAAATTAAGCGAGCTGGTTGCCAAGGTTTCCATAAGCCGAAGAGTTCCGCCATCTTCACCTTCCAATTCCCACATACCGCGCTGCAAAGTCCCCTGAGAAGAAACCGGAACAATCTCGACCTGAATACCCAGCTGTTGATCCAGATACTTTGCCAAAGCATCGAACAGCCCATAAGGCTTGGGTTCACCTAATCGACCTCGTAGTTCTTCAGCTGCAGCTTCCAATACCGGAAAATAATGGTCATTGGCCGAAAGCATATCCACAACTTCATCAGTGGGCGTTTCACTTAACAAAGTTCCCTTTTTAGATTCACCATTAATGAAATCAAATAACTCTCCAACCATAGAGGTCAGCTTCTGACTTTCATCAACCAAAACATTGGTAAAGCGTTCTCTTTGATGCTCGGAAAGATCATCATTATCCTGCAGAATTTCAGCAAAGGATCGAATTGACGTTAACTGGGTCAAAAGTTGATGACTGGTTTCAGTAAAATAGGGATCCGCCGAAATAGACTCACGCGCCTTGAGCGTATCTTCGCGGGCATTTCGAAAGGCACGATAAAGCTTTAAAAGTGCGCGACTGATTTCAGGGTGCATCGCGACAAAATCACCAAGTACGGTTGTATCTGGTCTTGATCGCTCAAACAACGGGTCGGCAAAAAGCTCATTCATTGCCGAAAGTAACCGCGCTTCCTCTCCCCCCGTAAGCTCACCTTCCTTTACATTAAAGGCTTCTTCCAATTTCTTTTGAAGCTTGCGCGACAAAGGCCGCTGATTATGTTCGACAAGGTTCAGGTACGCCGCAGAAATATCTATTTTCTTTGCCATGGCTAGTTGTGTAAGGCCAATCTGGCTGCGTAGATGGCGAATTTTTCGCCCCGCAAAGACTTGTCGCGCCATAATATTTACAGCTTTCACAAAATTTAGAAAATTTACCTAAATATTTTTACAAAATTTGCAAAACAACACAACGTTTTATTGCCAGAATTATCAATCAATTCTACTTTCGCACCATACGAACAAGTCAGTCCCTGTGCTTGATTTTGTTAGTTGTGGCTTTGTGCATGGCCATCGTACTTCTGCCCTGTGATGTTCGCATTTCTCTAGAGAGTGATGATAAACAACAGATTATGGCAGAGAACTAATCTCTGAGGTCTGTTCGGGCGTTTGTGTTTTCGCCCGAGCTAAAAAACACCTTGGGGATATAGGCAAACTGGTTACCGCCAACTTTGTAACCAGTGAAGCTCTATCGACCTTACTGAGCGAGAGAGGCTAAGCCCCTCTCGTCTTTTTTTGATCTTGACCTACTTTCTTTTAGGCCATCATCTGACCAATTCCCATATACGCCACAATCGCAACGGTCAAAACAGCCAGCACCCCATTTATAATCAAACGTTTCTGCGGGCTTTGAATGGAAGAAATTATTCTAGAACCGCACCAGGACCACATACAATTTGTGGGAAACCCACCAACAATAAAAATCAAACACATAACGCCCCATTGCTCCCATACCGGGCTGGATTGGCTTGTAAACTGGGCAAATACGGTTGTTGCCATTAACCAAGCCTTTGGGTTCATTGGATGCACAATCAAACCATTCAAATAGCCAACAGCACTAACACTTTCCCCGCCTGACAGCTTTCCAGGATCTGAACGCGCTATTTTCCATGCCAAATATAACAGATACCCACTACTAATAACTGTTATAACCGGCGCCAATCCCGGGACACCTTTTAAGAGACTTGTGACCCCAAAGGCCGCAACGGCAAGGACCAGAAAGAAACCGCTTTGCACCCCCATGGTAAAAGGAAAAGCGCCACGAAAACCGAGCTTTGCCCCCGTTGCCATCAATATCATATTTGCGGGCCCTGGCGTACCAGACATGACCGCGGCAAAAACCAACGCAGGAATAATATTTTCAATTGGCATAACATAATGCCCCTTTCACTCACACCTGAACCAGGTGGCTGATTACAATTCACCTTTAAATATTTATATTGAAATGTTCATTGAACAATTACTATATTGTTCCTATGACAATTTTAACGCTCATTGCAGAAAACAAATCCGACCAAGGTCAAAAGTACGCCCATCTGGAACAGCTGTTTAAAGGCGCCATCCGTGATGGCATTCTAAAACCTGGCGAGAAGCTACCTCCTCTGCGAACGGCTGCATGGGAAGCCAAATGCAGCCTAGGCACAATGTCACGGGTTTACAGCTCCCTTGAACGCAAAGGATTAGTCAATGCCAGGGTTGGTCAGGGTACCTTTGTTCAAGAAGCCACAAATATTGGGGCTGATGTTATTTTACCTAATCCCCTGCAATCACAGAAAGCCCCCCTCGTTAACACTGGCCAGGCAACTGATTTGGGGCAGATGATTGATTTAGGCATGAATGCTATTGCCAATGACTGGGGGGAAGAAATAATTCGCTGGGCACTTCAGCGAACATCAACCAAAGCATCGAGCTTTAATCTTATGACCTATCGCGATGGCTTTGGTGACACTCAACAAAAACTGGCCTTACGTGCCTTTTTACCACCCTTACTTCAGGAAATCGGCGAGGACAGAATACTCATCAACCATGGGGCTCAAAACGGCGTTTACACCGCCTTGGGACGCCTGACAACACCGGGGGATACAATATGCCTCGAACCCCTTAGCTACCCGGGGGTAAGGGCCGCTATATCCCAATTAGGCCTTTCAAACATAACAGTAGAAACCGATGAATTTGGTATTTGCCCCATCTCTTTTGAGCAGCATTGTAAAAAGGGTCGCATCCGTATTCTTGTCACAACGGCGACGGGTCACAATCCAACTTGTATCACTACGCCGCTTTCCCGACGGAAAGAAATTGGCCTCATTGCGCAAAAATATGATGTATTGATTATAGAAGATGATATTTACGGATTTTTATATCCAGATGCACCGCCCCCCTACGCACACCTTTTCCCTGAACAAACCATTTATTTAAGCGGTCTGGCAAAAAGGATTTCCCCCTCTCTTCGAATAGGTTTTGCAATTGCACCACCCCATATCACTATGCTTATGGCCCAAGGGATTACAGCTCAGACCTGGATGGTTTCCCCCATACTCATCAACGCAGCCATAGAAATTGCTGGACGGCAAGACGATCTTATTTCGTTTTTAGAAGAAATAAGGAAAGAGGCGAAGCAACGTCATGATTTAACGATCCGTACTCTTTCCCCATACGCAACTAGCCTCAAGATCTGTCAATCGCATGCCTGGATCGAATTTTCCCAAGACATTTCAATCCCCCAACTTGTGCGACGCGCTGCCGAAGCCGGAGTCCATATTCTCGATGGTAACCGTTTCGCAAATAACGCCACAGCAGGAAAACACAATGTCAGGCTCTCAATCATGGCACCTGAAACAGCACAAAAACTAGAAAAAGCCCTAATAAAGCTTAAGACTGTTTTATCAAATCCAAATGAAACTTCGTGCGACTTCTTTTAATAAAAGAAAAGCAAGAATATTAAACAAATTATACAAAAACGATAAACATGAAAATAGCGACAAAAACACCAAATTATTAATAAAAACAAATCCCATCCTACAAACAACATGAGATTACACAAAAATATACTTACAAGATAATAATTAGGCAATTAATAATCATTATCATTCACTATTTTTTCAGATAAAATACTTGAAATTTTCGCCAGACAATTTACATTATTGGAAAGATTCTAAAGTAGATTACAAACCGCAGTAAGATAATAAATTTCACGAAGAACGAATTAAAAGCGAGGATATCATGAAAGGCGACAAAAAAGTCATCGAGCACCTGAACACCGCTCTAACGCATGAACTAACGGCGATTAATCAATACTATCTACACTCCAAGCTTCTGCAAGACTGGGGCGTCGAAGGTCTTGCTAAACATGAGTACAAAGAATCTATCGAAGAAATGCAACACGCTGACAAGCTGATGGATCGCATTTTGCTTCTTGATGGTTTCCCAAATCTTCAAAACTTGAACAAACTCAAAATCGGCGAAGATGTCGAAGAGATCCTAAAGTGTGATCTGGCCGGAGAACTGGAAGCCGTCGAAGTTTACAAAGAAGGCATTGCCTATTGCGAGTCCGTTAAAGACTATGGAAGCCGCGAGTTGCTTCGTGAAATTCTGGTTGACGAAGAAGAGCACGTGGATCACCTGGAATCACAGTTTGAATTGATTAAACGTGTTGGTATTCAGAACTACATCCAATCCCAGAGTAAAGTCGAAGGTGACTAAGCTTCCCTGAACTCTGTTGAGTCAATATAGCCTGACTCGTCCTGAAATATGTTGACGTTTTTTTCATGTTATAGCCAGCTGCATTTTGCAGCTGGCTTTTTTACAACCAATCAAATCACTTCATATAATTTGCGATTATCTTTTCCAACATAACCTATTAAGCACAAAGGATTTCTCCTAAATATCCGACCATATAAGTAAGATATTTTCTCTCAAAAAGAGCAATTACGAAATTGCAACTCATTCTCAAACATGCTAATTAATTGCGAATAACACTCAACTGCTTTTGCTTTCTTCTACAAGCAAAACGTTTTATCGCCCGGCTATTAAAGCCAAAATAGCCAAAACTGAATTGGTCTAAACGAAACTGACCAAAACTAAATTGGAATGAAAATGAGTCACGCTCTTAAAAAAGCTGCGCGTGTAGCAAGCACTGTTACCGTTCTAACTGTACTCGGTACAGGTACTGCATTTGCAGACACTGTTGACGCAAAAAGCGTCTTGAACAACTACGCAAACATCGCCCAGGCAGGTTTCGAAGATTCACTGATCTCTGCAAAAGCTTTGGATAGTGCGATTGATCAACTAATTGCTTCGCCTACTTCTGCCTCCCTGAACGCGGCTCGTGCAGCATGGGTTTCCGCACGTGCCCCTTATCAGCAGACCGAAGTTTACCGTTTTGGTAATGCCATCGTTGATGATTGGGAAGGCCGCGTTAACGCTTGGCCTCTTGACGAAGGTTTGATTGACTATGTTGATACATCATATGGTGACGAGTCAGACGAAAACGCGTTGTACACTGTGAACGTTATTGCAAATTCCAAACTATCCGTAAACGGTAAGGAAGTTGATGCCTCTAAAATCACACCAGAATTGATTTCTGCAACACTGCACGAAGCAGAAGAAGTTGAATCAAACGTCGCCACAGGATACCACGCGATCGAATTCCTCCTTTGGGGGCAAGACCTGAATGGCAATGGTGCAGGGGCTGGTAGCCGTCCGGCAACAGACTTTGACGTTAAAAACTGCACAGGCGGCAACTGTGATCGTCGCGCTCAGTACCTGAAATCTGCTTCAACCCTTCTGATTGCAGATCTGGAAGAAATGAAAGCAAACTGGGATGAGAAAGGCGCTGCAAGAACGGCCCTTCTAAAGGACGCCTCTGCCGGCCTGACAACAATTCTGACAGGCATGGGGTCTCTTTCATATGGTGAGCTTGCGGGTGAGCGTATGAAGCTAGGCCTTCTGCTCAACGATCCAGAAGAAGAACACGACTGTTTCTCTGATAACACTCATAACTCTCACTACTTTGACCAAATCGGTATTCGCAATGTGTACACTGGTCACTATCGTCGCCTTGACGGTTCTGTTGTAAGTGGTCCGTCCATTTCTGATCTTGTAAAAGCAAAAGATGCTGCGGTTGATAGCGAATTGACCGCAAAGCTGGATGCAACTGTAACATCCATGGCTGTCATGAAAGCACGCGCAGAAAGCATCGAAGCCTATGACCAAATGATTGGTGAAGGTAATGTTGTCGGGAATGCAGTTGTTCAAAAAGCAATTGATGGCCTGATTGACCAGACACGCTCGATTGAGCGCGCTGTTGTAGCACTTGGTCTTTCAGCTATTGAAGTCGAAGGCTCAGATAGTCTTGACAACCCGAATGCGGTTTTTAACTAAAAAATGATATGGTTATAGATACATGGTCACTGCGACTACGTGTCTATCTATCCAAAATATTTAGTTATGCTAGTTTGTGGGCAGTTCTGAATTCAGGGCTGCCCATTTCATATATTCTAATCATCGATTAAAACAAGATGCCCACGTCATTTGGTAAATGCCTGTCCCTCTATTGCGCTCTTCTCTGTGGGATGACGCTTATCCCTGCCACGGCCCTTGCTCAACCATCCCGAGATGACCTTAGTGTTCAAGATCTTAAGCGTGTTGAAAAAGTCACCCAACCGACCAGTGACTTCACCAAAGCAGAGGCCTTTGAAAACAAGTCTGCAGGGGCGCCAACATCAAAAAAATCAGTCACATCAAAATCCTTTTCCCATTCTTCGGCGAATTTACCTTTCAAGGGAGAACGAGATTTTAAGTTAGGCAACAGCCTTTTTAAGAAAATCTGGGTTTCGTCCCCCTCCTCTACCAAAGCTTCCGACGGGCTTGGACCTCTATTCAATGCCAGGTCCTGTCAACGCTGTCACTTACAGGATGGTCGGGGGCACCCGCCCGAAAGTAATGAAGACTTGGCGACCTCTATGTTTTTACGCCTTTCAGTCCCACCCAGAACGGATGCAGAAAAACAGGCCATCACCACAGGCACACTACTCCGCATTCCAGAACCGACCTATGGCGGACAGTTGCAGGACCAAGCGGTAACGGGCCTGCCCGCCGAAGGTAAGATGCGAATTTCTTATGAAGAAGAAGTTGTCGAACTAGAGGGGGGCGAAAGTGTTTCTTTACGCAGACCGAGCTACAGCGTTGCTGAATTAGCTTATGGTGATATGGATCCGGAAGTTATGCTTTCCCCCAGGGTTGCCCCACCGATGATTGGGCTTGGACTTCTGGAAGAAATCCATGAACAGGACCTTTTGAATCTGGCAGACCCCGAAGACAAAGACGGCGACGGTATATCCGGCAAAGCCAGCTTGGTTCTCAATCCTGAAACAGGACAAAAGGAAATCGGTCGCTTTGGCTGGAAAGCATCGAACAGAAACGTTCACACCCAATCGGTCAATGCTTTTGCCGGGGATATCGGTCTATCTACCCCGGATTTGACAGCACATTGGGGCGATTGCACAGAAAAACAACCCAGCTGCCTTTCGCAGCCGCATGGATCACAACACAATCTGGGCGAAGGCGAAGCCCCACAGAAAGTATTGGATCTGGTTGTTTTTTATTCTCGCAACCTAGCTGTTCCGGCACGGCGCAACGTCAACGACCCAACGGTTCTAAAAGGCAAAGAACTTTTCTACAAAAGCGGATGTATTTCTTGTCACAAGCCAAAGTTTGTTACCCGTCGAGATGCCGCCCAGAAAGAATTAGCATTCCAGCTGATATGGCCCTATAGCGACCTGTTGCTTCATGACATGGGCGAAGGGTTGTCTGACAATCGTCCAGTTGGCAACGCAACCGGCCGCGAGTGGCGGACACCCCCATTGTGGGGAATTGGGTTGACAGAAAAAGTAAATGGACACACCTATTTTCTCCATGATGGCCGGGCCCGGAATCTGCTAGAAGCAATTATCTGGCATGGCGGCGAAGCCAAACAGGCCAGAGACAATGTTGTCGCAATGTCCCCTGAAGAACGAAAATCCCTGATTACTTTTCTGGAATCCCTGTAATGATAAATCTCCCTTTCAAATCCAATCCAAAACCGCGATTGAGCAGACTAATTAGTCCTGTGTTTGCCGGAATTTTAATTGCAGGTACCGCTGTAAACGCCTGGGGGCAAACCCCGGAAATAAACTTCAAACCAATAATCAGGCAAACTATTGAGAAAGCAATCCTGCCGGGATACAAAAATCTAGCTGATGTCGCCAACGCACAAGAAAATCATCTGGCAAAATTGTGTGAACAACCAAGTGAAGAAAACCTGACGAAGGCTCAACAGGCTTTTCGTCCGCTTGTCGGTGCATGGTCTGGCGTTGAAATGTATCGTATTGGCCCCGCCATAAAAAACAACAGGCAAGAAAAGCTATTCTTTTGGCCCGACCGCAAATCCATTGGATTACGCCAGGTCCGAAAACTTATAGATACCCAAGATAAAACAGCCCTGACGAAAGAAACTCTCCAAAAGAAAAGCGTTGCAGTTCAGGGGGTACTTGCTCTTGAATATGTTCTCTTTGGAAAAAATTCAGAAATGCTCGCAACAGCTAATCCTCAGTCCTATCGGTGCAATTATGGGGTAAGCATCACCCGAGCAATACAAACGACAGCACAGAAAATTATTGGCGATTGGTCATCCCCCTCTGGCTATGCAGCGGTAATGCTTGAGACAGGCCCCACAAACCCGATATACCGATCAGATGCAGAAGTCATACAGGACCTTCTGCGCATAAGCAGTGAAATGATTCAGAGTACGCGGGACCTCAAGATACAGAATACCATCAAGGAAAGTCCCGAAAAATCAAAGCCCAAACGCGCCCCTTTCTGGCGATCCAACCAAACTCTCCACGCATACCAGAACAATCTTCATGCCGTAGAGGACCTCTTTATAAAGGGGGGATTGGCAGAACTAACCCCACGTTACGCAAAATCCCTGTCATTTGAACTGGAACAAACAAACAAGTTTCTGAGAAAACTCGAACAAGAAAACATTGCCTGGGAAAAACTGGTAAAACAAAAAGAGTCCCACGAAACTTTGGCTTTCACCCTTATTCCGCTAGAGGGTGCACACTACATCGTTAGTGACCTCATCCCCCAAAAACTTGGTCTCAGCCTCGGTTTTAATTCGCTGGATGGTGATTAAAGAATGCCTTTATCCCGAAGAGCGTTTTTAAACAGAATTGCAGCCAGCGGTGTTTTGGCTACCGGGTATCTTCCTATAGCTTCCTTTGCACAGGCCGAAGCTTCCTCTTTGCAAGCCGCTTATGTTTCGACCCTAAGAACAGCAGATGGGCATTTTGCTGCCGCTGTTATTGATCGTGAGGGAGGTTTAATCTTTCAGGAACACCTGGATGACAGAGGGCATGCAACAGCAATAACACCCAACAAAAAATTTGCTGTTGTGTTTGCTCGCCGCCCTGGGCGTTTTGCCTTGGTATTGGACCTAATAAACAACAAACGACATCTAGCCTTCTCGCCCCCAGCTGGTCATCATTTTTATGGTCACGGTTTTTTTTCTCCCGATGGTAAGCTTCTCTACACCACCGAAAATGACTACGAAAACGAACGTGGCATTATCGGCATATACGATACAACGAATTCTTTCACACGTATCGGGCATTACGATAGTTATGGTATAGGTCCACACGAAGCAATCCTGCTTTCTGATGGCATTACCATTGCCATTGCAAATGGCGGTATTATCACACACCCAGACTACCCCAGGCAGAAACTGAATCTGTCATCAATGAAACCACAGATAAGTTATATTGATCGCCGTGATGGAAAGATCATTTCACAAAGTAAACTGCCCGCTGACTTCACTCAGCTATCCTTACGACACATGAGTGCCGCAAAAGACCATATATGGATCGGCGGACAGTTTGAAGGTGACCCAAGCAGTAACATCAGCCTTGTCGCGACACACCGTATAGGAGAAGAAATTACCCCCGTATCCCATGAGAAAACCTATCTTGGAATGAAGCAATATATTGGCTCCGTTAGCGCAAACATTGATGGCAGTCTGGTGGCCACCACAGCACCAAAAGGTAATAAGGTCGCCATATGGAATAGCGAAACCCGCGAATTGGTTAAGATATTATCACACAGCGATGCAGGCGGGGTTGCCGCTTGCGGGAAAGATTTCATTATATCCGATGGACAGGGGAATTTGTGGCAAAAAGATCGGGCAATCTATCAGGATCCAGAAATCGCATGGGATAATCACCTGAGCGCGATCACCCAAACATAGATTACACCATCAAGCAATTTTGTCTGTCCCAGCAATATCGCTTAATGTGAATTATAATGCTATTGTTCGGGCATCAACCTTTATAACCAGTATGATTTAATGCTTATAACAATACCCGATGTTCTGAACAAAGCTGGACTTGAAAAAATCAATGCACTTCTTGATCAAGGTCAGTTTAAAGATGGCAAGTTAACAGCAGGCTGGCACGCAAAACTTGTAAAAAACAACACCCAGCTCACTGGTCGCGACAGTGCCGCGAAACAGGCAACCGCGCAGTTGACCAACTCCCTGCAACGGAACGCTACTTTTTCCCGGGCAACACTTTTACGACGCATGCGCCCTCTTCTCTTTAGCCGCTATAACCCCGGCATGGAATATGGAAGCCACGTTGATGATGCTATTATGGGCTCGGATCGTGGCTTTCGCACCGATATTTCCTTTACCGTCTTCCTCAATGATCCAGAAAGTTACGAAGGTGGTGAGCTGATTATGGACAGCCCTATCGGTGAACAGAAATTCAAACTGCCCGCAGGTTCAGCCATCATATATCCATCAACCACATTACATAGGGTTGCCCCGGTCACAAAAGGTGTCAGACAGGTCGCTGTCAGCTGGATACAAAGCTTGGTCCGATCCGCTGAAAAGCGAGAAATAATCTATGACATTGACCAAACACGTCGTACCCTTTTTGAACGAGACGGAAAAAGTCGGGAATTTGACCTCTTGACCAAGACACATGCCAACCTTTTACGACTATGGTCCGAGCCTTAACACGAGTACAACCTAACGTGGGCACAACTTAACGCGGGCATAAAAAAAGGCTGCCCTTAACAGGCAGCCAAAGTTTGTCTTGGGGAATTTAACAAGTAAATTAAACAGCTAATAGCGAGTAGATCGTATCCTTAAGCGCCAAACGTTCCTTTTTGATCTCATGAATGTGATCATCACTTAACGTTTCAACCTCACTTTCGTGCCGGTGGACCATCTTATTAATACGGTGATAATCCTCGGCGAGTTTTGCAAAATGTGCATCAGACTGCTTCTTGGTGTGGATGCGGTCCTTAAACTCGGGAAATTCCTCTACGAGTTCATGCGGTGTGTGCTGTGACATTCCCACTCCTTCATTGCTGCCATTTACAAACATAACAATAGAGGCAATGCGAGTTTCAGACTTTGACGTAGGTCAAATCAGAATATTTTTCTAACGTTTTAAAGTATAAACTTCAAAATAAGAGGCACAGAACGGTTAGCAACTAATAATTATCACGATCAGGTCTTCTTAGAGCAATACCACCAAGCAACATATCCACATCGTGACCATTGCTGGACAACGGTAAAACAAGACTTTCGACGTCTTTTATATCCGGCAGTTCACCAGTGTAGGGTAAAACAGAACGAACCGGCCTTTTCTCTTTGGTAACCTGTTCATAAAGCGAAAACATCAAACTTGGTGAGTTTTGCGTTGGAATCTCGCTAAGGCGCAACCCCGTATAACTCTGCGTGACAATTTCATCAATCAAGGTCCCAACAAGACGATATTCAAAATCAAGCGGGTCGCGATGAACATCAATCAGTTCACAATAAGGAAGTAAGGCGGGGATTGCTTGTGGATCTATATCTGCACGGGCGGGTAACTCCTTTACCCGCAACAAAGATTGCCAATACCGAAACAATTCAACCAAATGAGTCGCTTCCAAGCCCAGGTTTTCATCAAAATTCGACGTAGCTGTCACTTATTTCCCTTCTTTTTTTTTACAGCAAACATCACGATGTCCCTATCAGCATAACATAAATTAACCTATTCAGGTTTAAAAGCCATAAGATAGAACACGATTACAACCATAGGAAAGGCCAAAGATCCCAGCAAAATCCACCAGCGATCGAATATCCAATAGTCTGGAGAGATATCCCTATTGTTATCCAGAGCTGCCTTGATCAAGTTTCGCATTCGAATTTGGATCCATACAACCGGAAGCCAGCAAATGCCTGCGCAGAAATAAAGGACGATCCCCCACAAAACCCATGTATCATCCAGATCATATCCCGTGACGTAAAGAAGCCCGAGCCCCGAAAGTAACTGCACAATCACAGCAGGCGTTGTAAACAACCAATCAGCGACAACCACATGGCGTACGACAAAATACATTGCCGATAAATTCCGGCTGCGATTGGCCATAAACATATAGAACGCACTGCCGATCCCTGTACCAAAGAGAATTGTCGCGCTCAAGATATGTATCCATTTCAGGAGTTCGTAGTCCATTGGGTTCTTACCCTCTCTTTGTGATTACTTTCTGAATTAAACATACTTAAGCATTTGAAAGATTAGTTTGTTTTCAACTTGTTCCACAAACAAAATCCTGTCTAAACTAATTTGATTTCCACAGCACTTCTTTCGGAGCAAAGCGTGTCAGCAGGCGACCCCATATTCAAATCCGTCTTCGGGAAAGACTGGGACAGGCTTCCACCCGTAATGAAAAAACATTATGCCGTGCGTTCCAATAGCAACGACTATGTCGAGGTCAAAGGCAAGCTGGATATAAAAATCTCGCCAATGGTTCGTTTAATGGCCCGGATTAGCGGCATGCTTCTCGCTTACTCTGGCAAAGACATCCCCGTTACCGTTGTGTTCAGAAGCGATCATAAGGTCAGAACTTCTGAAGCAAACACACCCTTCTATTTTGACCGTACCTTTCATTTCCCCGATCACGGCGATATCACCTTTCGCTCTCGTATGGAACAGATTGAAGGCAATGTATTGGTTGAATTCATGCGCTTCGGTATTGGCTGGAAACTTGCCTATGAGTGGGATGGTGAAAAAGTTATCCTGTGTCACAAGGGCTATGTCTGGCGGCTCTTTGGAAAATTGCTTCCTCTGCCTCTCTCGTTTGTTATGGGCAAAGGTTATGCCGAAGAAAAACCACTTTCCGATGATGAATTTTCCATGTGGACCCACGCCAAACACTCTCTGTTCGGGCCAACCTTTGGGTACGCAGGTAGCTTTACAGTCACAGACATCAGATGCCCCGAATAGAAACATCGCCCAAAACACAAACAACACCGGAAATCCAGCAATCCGTCCTGATTCTCGGGGGCTATGGTAACTTTGGTAAGCGCATCGCCTCTGCCCTAACACGTGACGATATCCCTGTTATCATCGTGGGGCGCAACGCAGAAAAAGCCAGAATCTTCGCAACACAACTCCCCGACAAGCTGGTTCGAACAGCCTGTTTCGATGTTCGCAAAGACCTTGCCCATGAGCTTACCCGCCTTAAGCCAGCAGTTGTTATCAATACCTGTGGTCCCTTTCAGAACAGTAACTATGATGTCGCAAAAATCTGTATCGAGACTGCTGTTCCCTATATTGACCTTGCGGATGGACGCGATTTTGTTGTTGGCATCAGCACTTTGGATGATAGAGCCTGCGTGGCCGGGGTACCTGTTATTTCCGGGGCTTCGACTGTTCCCGGATTGTCATCTGCTGTACTGGACAAATACCGTGGTCTCTTTTCTGAAATTGATCAGATGATCTATGGCATTTCCCCCGGACAGGGTGCCGAGCGCGGTCTGGCCACAACACAGGGCATTATGAGTTATCTGGGTAAAAAACTCTCGTCTGTGCAAGGGTCATCAGCATCTCGCTATGGGTGGCAGGATATTTATCGCCAGGAATTCCCCTTACTCGGCAAACGCTGGATGGCGAATTGCGATATTCCCGATCTCGATCTGTTGCCATCACACTACAAGATCAAGTCTCTGCAGTTTTCCGCCGGGATGGAGCTTAGCCTGCTCCACTTTGGTCTATGGAGCCTCTCATGGCTTATTCGCTGGGGCCTGCCCTTAAAGCCTGAGAAGTACGCCGCCACTTTGCTCAAGCTCAGTAACTGGTTTAATGTCTTTGGCACCAGTGATGGTGGCATGCATATCATCCTCAAGGGAAAAGACAACAAGGGTCAGCCACTCACAAAGAAATGGTTTATCATTGGCCTGGACGGTGACGGCCCACAGATCCCGACAATTCCAGCCATCATCCTTGCAAAAAAAATTGTCCGAAACGAAAGGATAGCGTCAGGTGCAATGCCCTGTGTCGGGCTGGTTTCTCTTGAGGACTATTTGCAAGAGCTTGCCCCCTTCCATATCCAGACCTTTGAAGATGAAACCAGATGAAACTTGTCCCTGCCCGCCGTGAAGATCTTCCTCTGCTGCCATCAATTGCTTTGAGGTCCAAAAGCCATTGGGATTACCCCCAGGACTTTCTGGACAAATGCAAAATCTTTTTTGAAGCGGAATACACAGAAGAATATTAGAAAACATCCCATACCTTTCTGTTCGTGCAAGACAGCGAAATCGTTGGTATGGCGAGCCTGCTCTGGGAAGACATACCGATGATCGACAGCTTTTGGCTACTGCCTGAAAACATCGGCAAAGGTTATGGCAAACAGGCCTTTGATCTTCTGATCAAGGAAGCACAAAAACTTAACTGGCCAAGCCTCACGATTGTCTCTGATATTTACGCCGAAGGTTTTTACAAAGCCATGGGTGCCAAACGAGTGGGAGAAGTCCCTTCGGAAGTACAGGATAAAATGCTTCCGAAAATGTTGATTGATCTCGGCTAACCTGTCTCTGGTAATGTCACCTGATTATTTGCAAACCATCGCGCGAGATGATCAATCAAAAGACGAACACGGCGGGGCTGGATTGCCCCATCGGGGTAAACAATCTGAAGTCCAGCCGGAATAGCTGCAAATTCTTCCAGAACCGGCACCAAAGCACCAGATTTTAGATCATCCTGAATATCCCAGATAGATTTTAACGCCAGTCCATGCCCGGCACGGCACCAGATCCGGACCAAATGGCCATCGTTCACCGTACGGTTTCCACGGACAAAGTACTTCTTTTCCCGTCCCGCCACGGCAAAGCGCCATGCGTGATCTACCTGATTGCCAAACCTCATTAAGATACAGTTGTGATGGATCAAATCATCGGGATGGCCCGGGGTGCCGTTTTTCTCAAGATAATCAGGTGAGGCACAGACCACACGCCTGTTATCCCCCAGCTTTTTGATGCGCAGAGAGCTGTCTGCCAGAACCCCGAGACGTAACGCAAAATCAAGTCCTTGCCCGACAAGATCAACATATCCATCCGTCAGGGTCAGATTGATACTGATTTCGGGGTGTTGTTCCATAAAATTGTCCAGCAGCGGCACAATGCGATTGTACCCCAGATCAATCGGCGCACTGATATGAATTGTGCCTGAAATCTTTTCCACGCCAAGCCTGATACGTGATTGAACTTCATCTGCTTCGGCCAAAATACGTCGAGCACCCGAAACCAGTTCACGCCCTTCATCGGTCAGACTGATAGAGCGTGTGGTCCGCGTCAAAAGGCTCGCACCGTAATATACTTCCAGCGCAGCAAGACGCTCGGAAACGCTTGCCGGGGACAAACCGAGTTCACGTCCGGCAGCAGCCATTCCCCCCTTTTCCACAATACGCAAAAACAGCGTCAGATTATCCAAATCCATATTGCCACTGCCTCATTCATTATTCGGATTTTCCAAAATATCATTTCGAATTTTGCACAATTATCAGGCGCCATAGCAAGTGCTATCTGATAATCACGAAAGGAAAAGCCTCTTATGCAACTCGATCATGTCACCATACGCACACGGAATCTTGCGGTCACACGTGACTTCTTTATCAGTCTTTTTGATTTGGAAGAACACGACCGTCCCCAGACAATTAAACGTATTCCCGGTCACTGGCTCTATTCAAATGATCAGCCGATCGTGCATCTGATCGGCTCACAAGGTCATGGTATCGACTGCGCTGCCGAAGCTTTTGACCACGTTGCTTTTCGATTACACGATTACCAGAAATTCAAGGAAAAGCTCCACACCCTGGGTATCCGTTACAGCTGTATGGATCTTCCTGAAATCAAAGAAAGACGGCTTTTCTTTCGCACGCCCTGCGGCCCTCTTCTCGAAGCCGTATTCGCAGCCGCTGCTTCTGATTTTACGGATCACGCCCCCGATGAAAAACGCCCTCATAAAGAACAAGGATAATCACTATGACCAGCTCTCTGTTCCAACCGCTTTCACTTGGCCCGGCAAATTTACCAAACCGGATTGCCATGTCGCCCATGACCCGCGCACGGACAACTCAGCCCGGCAACATTCCCAACGCCCGCATGGCCGAATATTACGCACAAAGGGCATCTGCGGGACTGATCATCAGCGAAGCGACCCAAATTTCTCAGCAAGGTCAGGGATACTCCTTCACGCCGGGCATTTTCTCTGACGAACACATAGACGGCTGGAAACTTGTAACCAATGCCGTTCACAAAAAGGATGGCAGAATTTTTCTGCAACTATGGCACGTCGGGCGTATGAGCCACGAAAGTTTTCATGCCGACGGTAAACCTGTTGCCCCTTCGGCCTTGTCACCTGATGCACAGGTCTGGGTTGTTGACCCGGCTACTGGCGAAGGAAACATGGTTGATTGCCCGATCCCCCGCGCATTGGAAAAGCACGAGATCAAAGCCATCGTCAACGACTTCCGACAAGCCGCAGCCAATGCCATCGCCGCGGGTTTTGACGGTGTCGAAATTCACGGTGCCAATGGATACCTGATTGATCAATTCCTGCGCCGTTCATCAAACCAACGCACAGATGAATACGGTGGTTCACAGGAAAATCGTATTCGTTTTCTGGTCGAAGTAGCCGAAGCGATTGCGAATGAAATAGGTGCCGAACGCACAGGTATTCGCTTGTCACCCTACATCACCCAGCGCAATATGGCTGACGAGGAAATTATTGATGTTATCCTCAAATCTGCGAAAGAGCTCAACCGTATAGGATTGACCTATATCCATCTGTCCGAAGCGGATTGGGACGATGCCCCGCAGGTGCCGGTCCAGTTTCGCCACGATCTGCGCGCGTGCTATTCCGGCAAGATTATCGTTGCCGGAAAATACACCAAAGAGCGCGGCGAACAAATTATCGCTGATGGTTTGGCTGATGTCATTGCCTATGGTCGCCCCTTCATCGCCAACCCGGATTTACCGCATCGTTTTGCCAACAACCTCCCTCTCGCGGACTTTGACGGAAGCACGCTCTTTGGCGGCACAGAAAAGGGCTATAGCGATTACCCCGCATGGAAAGAGGCATCATGACCTTATCCACTGGCGAAACTCTAACACCCAAGGAAATTCAAGCCGGCTGGCAGAATGGTAACATTGGTACAGAACGTGTTCTCGATACCGATGATATGACCATTTGGCATCTGCGGCTGGATCCCGGCGACACCATTGCGCCCCATCGTCATGACCGTCCTTATTTCTGGACGGTTATGACCGACGGTAAAGGGCTATCCCGCTTTGACGATGGTAGAGAAGTGGCCGTTACATACAAAGCCGGAGACACCCAGCATTTCCCTGATCTCACCCCCGAAAGCGGATTTGTGCACGATCTGACCAATAACGGAAATACACCACTGATTTTTGTCACTGTCGAGTTCCATTCCCCTGTTGATCACCCTGTCACTTCGGACGCAACCCGACACTTTGACACAATCAAAAACAGATAACCTGCAAAGGAAACACAAAATGAAAGCTGTTGCTTTAACCCGTTACCTTCCCATCGAAGATCCCAATTCATTCTTTGATGCCGATCTTGAAAAGCCAACACCAACGGGCCGAGATATCCTTGTCTCGGTCAAGGCGGTTGCCGTGAACCCGGTTGACACCAAAGTACGTGCCCCCAAGGATACAGTCGAAGAAACCCCGCGTGTCATTGGCTATGATGCCAGTGGTGTCGTTGAAGCTGTTGGTGAAGATGTCACGTTATTCAAGGTTGGTGACGAGGTTTATTACGCCGGGGATATCACCAGATCAGGTACCAATGCCGAATTTCAACTGGTTGATGAGCGCATTGTCGGACACAAGCCCAAATCGCTTTCTCACGCTCAGGCTGCTGCCCTTCCCCTGACCACAATCACCGCCTATGAAGCGTTTTTTGATCGCCTCTCCCTTGATATCAACGGCGCAAACAAAGGTGAGAGTATTCTTATCATTGGTGCCGGGGGCGGTGTCGGCTCTATCGGTATTCAGCTTGCCAAACGCGCAGGTTTGAAAGTGATCGCAACGGCCTCTCGCCCGGAAACCACATCCTGGGTCAAAGAACTTGGCGCCAATCACGTCGTTAATCACCGCGAAGATATGGTTCAACAGGTGCGCGCCCTTGGCATGGAACATGTCGATCACATTGCCATCTTCAACGACATGCGCCATTGGGAAACAGCCGTAGAGCTCATTCGTCCCCAAGGCGGTATTGTCACTATTGACGATACGGACAAACCAATGCCCATGGCCGGAATGAAAATGAAGGCTGCCAGCCTGCACTGGGAATTCATGTTCGCCCGTGCCATGCACAATACCCCCGACATGATCGAGCAACACAAGCTGCTAAACCACGTCGCCAAAGAGATTGATGCCGGACATATCCGAACCACCGTTTCGGATATTCTCTCCCCCATCAATGCCCAGAACATTCGAAAAAGCCATGCCTTGATTGAAGCCGGCAATGTGAAGGGAAAAATTGTGCTGGAAGGTTTCTAGATCACACGAAAATTCAGTTTGACCTGCCTCTTACGGCTCGCCTTCAAAAGGGTGAGCCGTCTTTTTTTATGCGAAACGAAGAGTTCGTTTTCCCTAATAAAGGAATAGCCCCTTTGAGAGTAAACTATTCAGTAATCTCATAGGAAAAAACATCCCCCAGCGAACAACCAAATACATGGGCGATTTGAAAGGCCAGTTCTAGCGACGGAGAATATTTTGCCTTTTCAATCGCCACAATCGTTTGCCGGGATACCCCGGTTTTTTCTGCCAGTTGTTTTTGCGTCATTTCATCGTGGTCAAAACGTAATCGGCGAATGTTATTGGTAATCTTGCCTTTCATCATCTCTCTTTTGACCATTTTAAATGCCACCGCGGTAGAGGAACAGCTTAACCAGATCACCAATGACGTTGGCGATAAACATGGAGAAAATAATCAACAGGAAAACCAGCGAAGGGGCCAGAATATCCAATGCCAAAATACCCATGGACACCATAAAGCCAAAACTGAAAACCAGCAGAATAATTTGCATGGACTTCAGGTCGAACAGCTTGTCCCGTTCGTCATTCATCATGGGTTCATAGTCTTTGGTGATGATCGAATGAATAATGGTAAAGAGGATATGCACCACAATGCTAACCACAATACCACCGCCCACAAGAACAAAGAAACTTTTCCCGATCAAACGATAACTATCCGGCCCGTCCATTGCCCCGTCCTGATAGAGGCCGAACATATAAAAACCAAACACCCCAAACATAATCATCGTGGTTAATAGAGAAACACCAACTCTTCTTTCCTGTTGTGACATTGCCACTATCTTCCTGTCATTTGGTTAAAGGGCCAATTACATTTCCCCGTCTTATTTCTGCGGGTCTTATTTTCACGACACAATATCAAGTAAATCATACTCAAAGTCAAATATATTTGACTCCACCATTAAATGCGATCACAGTACGAGCACCCTCTCATTGAAGCGTTTCATCAAAGTGCAGAAACCCGATACGTGATTAACAGAGCAACCAGAGAAATGAATATGACCACATCATCAAGAGAAGCACCCTCGGCGAAATTTTGGAATAAAATGGCAGCTCGCTATTCGAAATCTCCCGTCTCTAATCAGGCCGCCTATGAAAAGAAGCTTGAGATCACACAAAGCTACTTCACGCCGGACATGGAAGTTCTGGAACTTGGCTGCGGCACAGGCACAACAGCCCTTATTCACGCGCCCTTTGTCAAGCATATCCGCGCTGTTGATATCTCGGAAAATATGCTTGAAATCGCACAGGACAAAGCAAAACAACAGAACATCACGAACGTCACCTTTGATCAGGCGGCCATTGATACTTTCAGTGTCCCGGATCAATCCTATGACATTATCATGACCCACAGCGTTCTTCATCTGCTCGAAGACAAAGAAGCCACCATCGCCAACATCCATAAAATGCTCAAACCCAGCGGCTATTTCATCAGCAGCACCGTCTGCCTGACCGGAATGATGAGGTTCCTGCAGCTGATTGTCCCCATCGGCAGACTCTTCGGATTTATGCCACTGGTAAAATTCTTCTCTGCCAAACATCTGGAAAAAAGCATCACCAACGCAGGCTTTGACATCATCAGCTCATGGGAACCGGAAAAGAGCCATTCAATGTTTATTGTGGCGCGGAAATAGATAATTTAATTCAATCTAATCACTTCCCCCAAAAAGCAACTATTAGCAATTATTTGATATTATATTTCTAACATAAGATTAAATTTTCTCTAGAATAAATTGAAAATTTATAGCTACTATAAAGCCATAAGCTTTAAAAACATTGAAACATTTTTGGATAATACGATGGGGACACTAGACGTAGCAGAAGAAAAAGCTTTCGAAATCATAACAGATATAAAAGAAAATCTAAACGAGATTATATCTGAAGAAGACGCTAAAATTAAAATTATCAATCGATTTTTAAATGAATGCCTTGGTTGGTCCTATCAAGACTTCAGAACTGAACGTAAACACGATAATGGATATTCCGATTACATACTAAGCGATAATGAAACACCTTTACTACTTATCGAGGCCAAACGTATTGGCATAATAGATGTAGCAACAGCAGAAAAAGACAAAGTAAAGTATCTAAAAATTTCTGGATCAAGTTTAAAAAAAGCTTCACAAGGTATCCATCAAGCTGCGAGTTACTCAACCCCCAACGGCTTTCCTATTGCAGTTCTAACTGACGGTATAACTTGGATCATATTTAAAACATTTGTACCCGGAGAAAATTACCAATTAAAAGAAGCTATTGTTTTTCCAAGTTTAGAAGCTGTGCTTTCTGATTTTTCTGAATTTTATGATCTACTTTCAAAACAGCAGTTTTGTAAAAAGATATATAATTCGCTTTTTGACCAAATTCACAATAAAAGACTATTGTTGTCTCAAGATTTAAAAGCCCCCCTAGAAAAGGAAGATATACAACTTTCTCATAAATCAGAAATTGCATTTGACTTAGATCGAGTTTTTTCAAGTTTTTTTTCAAGGCTAACTGGCGATGAAGACGAGAATTTACTAATTGAATGCTTTGTTGAGACCAGAGAAAGCCGAATTGCAGATTTCTCCTTAGAGAAAATGACAACAAGCATATTAGGAAATATCACACCATCAGAAAAGAATGTTGATATAGAACTTACCAACTTAATAAAATCAAATGTTGAGGTCGAAGTATCACCATCAGAATCAGGACAAACAATATTTATTGTAGGACCAACTGGCGCGGGAAAAACAACATTCTTAGATCGATTTTTCAAAAAAACTCTCACCAACCCCATACGAAAAAGATGTGTTCTAGCTCGTGTAAACTGTTTAGATGCAACAGGTAGAGAAGATACAGCTTTAGAGTGGATAACAGAGCGCCTTATTTCCGAATTAGAAAAAGCGACATACCCAGATGCTTCACCAAGCTGGGACGATTTATTAGGTCTGTATCATGGAGAATATTTAAGGCGCTCAAAGGGCGTTGATGCACAGCTATACGATAAAGACAAAGAGCGTTTTAAAGAAAAATTTGGGCAGTATTTGGATAGCCAAGTCGAAGGAGATCGAGAAGGATACTTAAAGCGTGTTCTTGATGATGTCGTAAAAAATAGGAAAATGCTTCCAATTATATTGGTGGACAATATTGATGAATTCTCAGCAGAGTATAAACAAAAAATATTTCAATTTACACAAGCACTAAGAAGACATACGAATCACTGTCTTGTTATTTTTCCCGTAACAGACAAATCAGCTTGGTCATTTTCAAAAACAGACCTCTTTGGCATTTATAAATCTAGATCATTTTTTCTACCCACTCCCTCCCCTAGAGAAGTTTTCAGAAAACGTATCGATTTTTTAAAACAAAAGCTTGCAGAAGATAAATTTCAAAAGAAAGAGAAAAAAGGATATTTTTCTAGTAAAGGTATAAAAATTTCAATTGATAATCTTGATGGATTTGCTCAAGTACTAGAAAATGTTTTTGTTGATCATGACTACACTTCAAAAACAATTGGAGAACTGACAAATTATAACATAAGAAGAACATTATTATTATCACAGAGAGTAATAACCTCTTCAGTTATTAAGATTGAAGACCTAATTAAATCTTATTTAAACGACGAGCCTGTTACAACAAACTTCACTAAATTCATGGATGCTCTCATGAAAGGTGATTACGATGCTTATAAACAGGGTGACAATCATGAAATTTACCCGATATTCCAAGTTGACAGTGAAATCAGGCAATCTCCTTTATTGAATCTCAGAATATTAACCCTATTGAGTTCAATTCACAAAAACAGCCGCTCCGTTGATGAAAAACATCTCGATCTACAATCTTTAATTGATTACTTTGATGCAATTGGATGTTCAGAATCGGCAGTTGAAAAAGCTCTTGCATCTATGCTTGAAGCCAATTTGATTGAACCATACGACGTCTCAAATAGAGAACTATCTGTAAAACAAAAACTCGCAATTTCATACCGTGGAATGGTTCACCTTAGACTCGCCTCTCATAACAGCGTTTTTTTCTACCAAATGGCTTTAACTACAGCGATTGTAGATGAAGATACTTCATTAAAAATAAACAGTGCATACAAAGCCCAAACTCCATTCCCACAAAAAGTTGAGGCAATTAGAAGTATGTTTCTTGATTATCTAATTGCAGAAGATCATCAACATTTTTCAATCGGAGTGGAACTTCCTCAATACAATTGCCAAATAGAACTAATAAATAATTTAAATAAATTCCTTCAATCGCCTGTTGATAATGACTTAGTGGCGACCCTTGGAGAAGAATATAAAGAAGGTATTGTAAAAAGCGGTGTGATTGCCGTTGTCGATTATTATGATGCTTCAAAAGGATTTGGTTTTACAGAAGTTGAAGGCATTGATTCCAGGATATTTATTCATGCTGAAAAGTTACAAGAACATGGAATCAAATCGTTGAGTGATGGAGACGGCATATTATGTGATTTAGCTCGCGGACCAAAAGGTATCTTCATTCAAAAAATACATGATATAGAAATAGATTCTGCCAAAGTTGAGAGCGTAAAATGTCAAATAATAAGACTATTTCCTGAACGAGGATATGGGTTTGTCAAACTAGATGGCAATGCGAGAACTGCATTTTTTCACGTATCAGTTTTTCCAGAAGATAAAAGAGATCAAATTCAATTAAACCAAAAATTGGATGTAGAAATCACGCCAGATAAAAAAGGTACAAGTTTTCAGGTAAAGAAAATCCTGTCCGTAGTCGCGTAAAACATCGAAATTAATGAGCCATAGTCATCAATAAATATAACAGAAAATTGGTGGGCCCGGCAGGACTTGAACCTGCGACATCTCCGTTATGAGCGGAGGGTTCTAACCAACTGAACTACAGGCCCACTTGAGCGCCTAATGTTGCTCAGGCGCTCGGAATCTTCAAGTGTTAAATGTTCGATTCTGGAACATAATCATTAAAATTTTCGACTTGATAATTTTACCTATCAAATATTGAGCCTAATAACCGACGATGGATATCACTCTTTGCATCATACACGCCTATAAACAAAATGGTACACGCAGTGTATCAGGCATAGGAAAGTCGAGCGGCACCGTAAGAGACGGATTTACTGACCGGATCAACTCGCATCAGGTCTTCACCAACCAGTACGGGGCCATCGAATGACTTCTGGACTTCGGCAAGCAGGTCATCGCGGTTGCTGTTTGGCGGCACGATATGGGTCAGAAGCAAACATCCAACACCAGCCTCACTTGCCACCTTCCCCACTTCGTCTGACAAGGTGTGATAGCCCGCAACGGCGGCGATAGTCTCGGCGGAACGCACGCCTTCGACCACGTGCATTTCCCGGTGGACAAAAACCTCGTGCACCAAAAGGTCAACGCCCTTGGCTGCCTTAATCAAGGCCGGGCAATAGGTGGTATCACCAGACAGTGCGATCTTGGTTGCCGCCCTTCCCTTATCCTTTCCAGCGTCCTTTGGCGCAGCAAAGACAAAACCGAAGGCCGGATCAATCGGCTGGTGATCTACCGCAACAATATCAACGGTCACTTCGCCAAACTGGAGACGCTCGCCTGCTTTGATTTCGGTAATATCCAGTTCCAGCGCCGCAGTCGAAGGGCGCTTTTCATGCGCGATGCGCAGGTCCAGCTCTTCTTTCCAGACCGCCATCAATCCCTCAACAAACTTGCGCGTCCCCGTGGGGCCATAGATCCGTTGCGGCGTTGTTCGGCCCTGATGCCAGGCAGAGACAATAACCTGATAGATATCAATCACATGGTCCGAGTGCAGATGGGTAAGCAAAATAGCATCCAGCTTGGCCCCGGATGATCCCGTACCGACGAGGCGCTGCGTCACACCGGAACCACAGTCAATCAGGATTTCGGTATCACCATCGACGCCAGAATGACGGATCAATTGCCCCGCCCCATAGCGTTCCGTATGGACCGCCGGACATCCCGTTCCCAAAAGTGTGATATCCATCTTTACCTCTCTATTATCCGGCACATCAAATCCGTCTTGATGCGGACGTCATGACACGTTTTTTTAACTGGCTTCTTGTCTTTGTACTTTGCACAGAAAAAGTATCAAATGAAACTATAATGTTTTATTGGTATTATTTTATTGGATAGATCAACTTGAAACGCTCAAGCACCAATAAAGTGTCAGGTGTAAAGCTGTTTCCAGTTGCCGCAGCACGGCGTTCGAAAAATTCCTCATGAACTTGCTGCCACTCCTGATAGCTTCCCTCCCCCTCTGACAGCGCAAAGTCTTCGGTAACGTCCTTGAAGGCAGCGCGTGATACCGATGTCATCTGGATCAAACAGCGTGGGTTTCCGTCAAAATCGGTCAGGATATGATAACTGCCATCTTCGGGTGGATCTTCGTTATCATGCTCGTAATCAAAAAGCGCACCACAGGTTGCCATTTTCTGACCCTTCATAACAAGAGCCAGAAGATCGTCGGCCATTTCAGGACTATCACCAAAGAACCACGACGAAAAAGAGGCGTTTCGGTCTTGTGCCGGGACATAGTCCCAACAGCTTTTCCAAAACGCCTCTAGCTTTTCATCTGATTCCCGAAGTGGATTATCAACCATTTCAGGTTCCAATAGTTATGTATCTAGGAAGCTGCGCAGTTTGCGCGAACGACTTGGATGCTTGAGCTTACGCAGTGCTTTCGCCTCAATCTGACGAATACGCTCACGTGTGACCGAGAACTGCTGACCAACTTCTTCCAGAGTGTGGTCAGTGTTCATACCAATACCAAAGCGCATACGGAGCACGCGCTCTTCACGTGGGGTCAAGCTGGCGAGAACACGGGTTGTGGTTTCGCGCAGATTTGACTGGATTGCAGAATCAAGCGGAATAACAGCATTTTTATCTTCGATGAAATCACCGAGATGGCTGTCTTCCTCGTCCCCGATCGGGGTTTCAAGCGAAATAGGTTCCTTGGCAATCTTCAGGACCTTGCGCACTTTTTCAAGCGGCATGCCCAGACGTTCTGCCAATTCTTCCGGCTGTGGCTCGCGGCCAATTTCATGAAGCATCTGACGGCTGGTGCGAACCAGCTTGTTGATGGTTTCAATCATGTGAACCGGAATACGGATTGTCCGGGCCTGATCCGCGATAGAGCGGGTAATGGCCTGACGGATCCACCAGGTCGCATAGGTCGAGAACTTGTAACCACGACGGTATTCGAACTTGTCCACCGCCTTCATCAGGCCAATGTTACCTTCCTGAATAAGATCCAGGAACTGAAGGCCACGGTTGGTGTACTTCTTGGCAATAGAGATCACAAGACGCAAGTTGGCCTCGACCATTTCGGTCTTGGCGCGGCTGGCTTCCTTTTCACTGGTCTGCACGACTTTAACAGTCTTGCGGAACTCTGGAATTGGCAGGCCAACATCATCAGCAACCTTGGAAATGCTGCCACGGATTTTTGTAATGTCGTCCGCGTAACGTTCTGCGAACTTATCCCAACCCTTGCCTTTGTAAGTTTTGATTTCTTCCAGCCAGTTCGGGTGAAGCTCACTACCAAAGTAGGTATCGAGGAATTCCTGACGTGCAACACCGGACTTTTCAGCCAGACGCAGAAGTTTACCTTCCTGAGACATCAGGTTTTTGTTCAGGCCGTAAAGCTGATCCATAAGCTGTTCAAGACGGTTAGAGTTAAAATGAACCCCTTCCATAAGCTCGATCATTTCCTGCTTCATCTTGCTGTATTTTTTCTCTACAGCATCCGGCACCTTGTCACCAGCAAGCAGAGATGTCAGGCGCTTTTCCTGAACCTTGCTCAGCTTTTGTTGATGGCTGGCAATGTTTTCGAGCATCTCGAGAACCTGCGGCAGCAATGCTTCTTCCATGGCAGCAAGAGACATGTTGTTCTCTTCGCCGTCATCTTCGCCACCTTCTCCAGACTCTTCCTCCCCTTCGGCAGGGGCAGGCTTGTCGTCGTCATCGTCATCATCAACCTGCTCACCCGGCTGGCTGACGATTTCGTCTTCGACATCTGTCTTGTCACCCGCACCGGATTCTTCAAACGCGATATCATCGTCGTTTGGCCCGCCGCCATAGGTGGCATCCAGATCAATAATATCTCTGAGCAGAAGATCACCCTGTATCAGACCTTCGCGCCAGTGAAGCAAGGACCGAATAGTCAGCGGGCTTTCGCAAATCCCGCCAATCATTTTATCCCGACCAGCCTCAATACGTTTTGCAATCGCAATCTCACCTTCGCGAGACAGCAATTCAACCGTACCCATTTCACGAAGATACATCCGGACAGGATCATCGGTACGACCCGCGTCCTCTTCCTTTACGTTCCCGACAACGGCTTCGTCGGGTTTTGCTTCTTCGTCAACGGCTTCGTCTGATTCTTCGTTTTCGACAACATTGATACCCATCTCGGAAAGAAGGGCCATAATGTCTTCGATCTGTTCGGATGACATCTCATCAGATGGCAAAACCTTGTTGAGCTCGTCATAAGTGACATAGCCAACTTCTTTTGCCTTCGCGATCATCTTTTTGACGGTCGCCGATGTAATATCCATTAGAGGTCCGTCGGAAGTTTCTTCCCGATTTTCCGTGCTCTTTTCAGCGGTTTCGGTCGCCTTGGTCGCCATATAACCTTGTACCCCAAATAGCAATTTAGCACGCTAGCCGATTCTACTCATTAGCCAACGTGCTCTTTCGTAACGCTTAGTGACTGTCTTCATAAGCATCCGGGTCATAGCTGTCCAAATCAATAGCTATACCAGATGCCTCTTGCCGGAGTTGCTTGTGCGCTTCCAGCTGAGTCAATCCCGTTTCATCCATATTCGCCGCAAATTCGCGACTGTGAACACCTTTTTCCTGTTCTGCCTGTTTCTCGCGGAACATAGCCGCTATATGCGTCACACCGTGCTCAGCTGCGTAGCTGTCCGTTGCCGGTCGCGCAAATTTTCCGTGATCCATAACAGCAGGACTCAAGAGTTCATCCATTAGTCGAGAATATCCCTTATCGCAGAGTTGGCATTTAAGTGCCTCTCTGTCAAGATCTGGGTCTCGAACAATAACATCCACGAGATCTTGTAACACCCTGTTATATTCTTCACTCGGCAGCCTCAAACTCGCCAGATCCTCTAGCTGTTTGGACAAAACATTGGGGTGATTGATCAGCGTCGCCAGTAAAACCTGTTCCTGTCGTTGTGCTAATTTTCTCGTGGGTAAATTCGGTCGTGGGATCCGTGGGTCCAGTTCAAACGAATCCTTCTTCCCCCATTGGCGGTTGCGATTCTGCTTGCGCCCGGCCTGTTTCTTGAAGGGCTTGTTATAGCCTTGATAGCTATTTCCACCATAACCACCCCCTCCCTGGTTATACCCTTGATTATAGCTGGGTCCACCATAAGATTGAGCAGCAGGTTGTGCCGCGCCTTTACTGATAACGCCCGTTAACTCGTCAAAGCGCCTGAACATCTCTTTTTGATATTCGAACCTTAGATCTTTATCCGTGATAACACTGAACTGTCGGCGTAACTCCGCTTTCAGGGCCGCGCGCCGTTCAGGTGTTTCAATATCCGCGCCTGTGGTGGTTTTTCGCCATAGCATTTCTGACAAGGGTTTTGCTGTGCGCAGAACTTCGCGCATTTGCGCCGGGCCCTGGGTCTGGATAAGGCTGTCCGGATCCTCGCCCTCGGGCAAGGTTGCAAAGCTGAGGGATTTCCCGGGCTGAATGATCGGCAAAGCCCGCTCGACCACTCTGTTCGCAGCGCGAATACCCGCGGTATCGCCATCAAGGCACAGCACGGGTTCCGGCACCATGCGCCAGAGTTCCTGTATCTGATCTTCGGTTACCGCTGTGCCCAACGGCGCAACCGCCGACGGGAAACCCGCTTGGGCAAGCGCGATAACATCCATGTAACCTTCGGTCACAATGACTTCGCCCAGATCGTGGGCCGCCTGACGGGCGTTTGCCAGATTGTAAAGAATCTTGCCTTTATGAAATAGGATCGTATCTGGCGAGTTTAAATACTTGGCTTTGCTGTCACCAAGCGCACGCCCACCAAAAGCAATAATTCGACCACGACGATCAGTAATCGGGAACATCAGGCGATGGATAAAATAATCCCAGTATTCATTCCCGTCTTTACGTCGGTCCTCATCACTGTGCTTGATCACCCCGACATCGACCAACTGTTCGTCGTCAATCCCGCGCGCGTTCATTGCTTTGCGGATCAAGCCCCGTTGATTGGGGGAATACCCAAGACGAAAACGGCTAACAGTCTCTGGCCTAAGTCCGCGACGATTAACATAATCACGCGCTTCCTTGCCTGCATCACCCGCCAGTTGCTCTTCGAACCACTTGGCGACTTCTTCCATCACATCATAAAGACTGGCGCGTTTCTTTGACCGCTCGGCCTCTTCTTTGCTGGCTTTTGGCACCTGCAAACCTGCCTGTTCGGCAAGACGTTCTACAGACTCGGGGAAAGAAAGTCCCTCTGTCTCGGTGACAAAGGTAATGACATCCCCATGAGCACCGCAACCAAAGCAATGATAAAAACCTTTATCATCATTAACCGTGAACGAAGGGGTGTTTTCATTATGAAAAGGGCAGAGGCCGCTGAATTCCCGGCCACGTTTGGTCAATTTTACCTTGCGCCCGACCACACCGGAAACCGGCACACGTGCGCGCAGTTCATCTAAAAATTCTGGCGTGAATGACATTGAAGGGCGTGTTCCCAAACCAACAAGTACCTTGATCTGAAAGTTAGCTTATCACAGCAGTGCAAAAGAAAACAGAACCCATAGGCATCCCATGAGTTCTGTTAACATATAATCAGCTTTTGGCAGGTTTAAACCAGTTTGGCTTTTACAACACCACTGGCTTTACCAAAATCCATTGTACCTGCGTACTTGGATTTAAGAGCGCCCATGACTTTTCCCATATCTTTAATGGAATCTGCCCCGAGCTCTGAAATAAGGTCTTCGACAATCTTTTCAACTTCTTCAGCAGACATCTGCTTCGGAAGAAACTTTTCGATTACCTCAATTTCGCTCTGTTCCCGCTCTGCGAGTTCTGTACGACCAGCCTTTTCGTACATTTCAATCGAATCTCTTCTTTGGCGAATCATTTTCTGGAGCATTTCCAGAACCGCTTCCTCACCAATAGGATCACTCCCCTCGCCACGCGCCGCAATATCGCGGTCTTTTAAAGCAGCCAAAATAAGCCTAAGCGTTGATATTGCTTGCTTATCTTTGTTGCGCATGGCTTCTTTGAGAGCATCATTCAAGCTGTTGCGTAGCATCATTTGCCCCGAACAAGTTTAGAAAGGACCAGAACCTACTCTAAAAACAAAGAAATGGCAAAGTTTTAAAAAGTTTCTAAGTAACTGTTATTAAACAATATTTTCTTTCGTGTTTTTCTTGACCTAAAAGCCACTTATGCTTATACAAAGGCCTCAGCTATTAAATCGCTGACGATTACGTCTGCCTAAAGGACGCCTCATCCATGAGTATTATGACATCAAAAGAAACCTCCGTCTCCCAGACAGGGGCTATTGATTCTGCCTGCAAACAACCTGCGGGAGCAACCGCAGTCCTCGTTCTTGCCAGCGGGCAAGTTTTTTGGGGAAGAGGTTTGGGCGCAGAAGGTGAAGCCGTTGCAGAAGTCTGCTTTAACACCTCAATGACCGGGTATCAGGAAATCCTGACCGACCCTTCCTATGCTGGACAGATCATCACCTTTACTTTCCCGCATATCGGGAATGTTGGTACCAATGATGAAGACATTGAGACAATCACCCCTTCTTCACGCGGTGCCATTCTGCGAATGGATATTACGCAGCCCTCTAACTGGCGCGCGACCCGTGATCTAGATGCGTGGCTAAAATCTCATAATCTCAGCGCTATCACAGGCGTTGATACCCGTGTTCTTACCCGTCTGATCCGTGACAATGGCGCGCCTAACGGCTGTATCGCCTATCACGCTGATGGCAAGTTTGATCTGGAAACCCTCCGCAAAAAAGCTGCAGACTTTCCCGGCCTAAATGGTATGGACCTTGCCAAAGAGGTTACCTGTGCCCAGACATCAAACTGGAACGAAAAACGCTGGACACTTGAAGAAGGATATCAAAGCGAAGACAATCCCGAATTTCATGTTGTCGCTGTTGATTTCGGAGCCAAACGCAATATTCTGCGCTCTCTTAGCTCTCAAGGCTGTCGCGTGACGGTGGTTCCGGCCAACGCAACTGCAGATGAAATTTTGGCTCACAAGCCTGACGGCGTCTTTCTGTCTAACGGCCCAGGTGACCCGGCTGCAACAGGTGAATATGCCATCCCAATGGTAAAGAGCCTTCTGGAACAAAAAGACCTGCCAATCTTTGGCATCTGCCTTGGCCATCAAATCCTTGCTCTCGCGCTTGGTGCTCGCACGAAGAAAATGCATCTAGGCCACCGTGGTGCAAACCACCCCGTCAAGGATTTCACCACAAACAAGGTAGAGATCACCAGCCAGAACCATGGCTTTATGGTGGATAAAGTTAGCCTGCCTGAAAATGTTGAAGAGACACACATCTCACTTTTCGACAACACGAATCAGGGCATCCGTCTGAAGGACCGCCCGGTGTTCTCTGTTCAATATCACCCAGAGGCTTCGCCCGGACCACAGGATAGCCAATACCTGTTCAAGCGGTTCCGCGATCTTATGGCAGACCGCCGAAAATAAGTTGCAATGGCGGCGCTTTCGACAGCAGCCGCCATTGTTTTAACAAGACAGCTGAACAGCTCATTGCCCGTCACAAGGCACGAGCAAACAGACAAAAGATGAGTAAAGCAGACCATGCCTAAAAGAACAGACATCAAATCCATTATGATCATCGGCGCGGGGCCGATCATTATCGGTCAGGCTTGCGAGTTTGACTATTCCGGTGCACAGGCCTGTAAAGCACTACGCGAAGAAGGCTACCGGGTTATCCTGGTGAACTCGAACCCGGCAACGATTATGACCGACCCCGGTCTTGCTGATGCAACCTATGTCGAGCCGATCACACCGGAAGTTGTCGAAAAGATCATCGAAAAAGAAAAACCCGACGCGCTTTTGCCAACAATGGGTGGCCAAACAGCCCTGAACACAGGCCTTGCTCTGGAACGTTCGGGCGCTTTACACAAGCACGGCGTTGAAATGATTGGTGCGAAAGCCGATGTCATTGAAAAGGCCGAAGACCGCTTGCTGTTCAGAACGGCCATGGAAAAAATTGGCCTGAATTCTCCACGTTCAAAGGTTGTACACTCTTACGAAGAAGCTCTGGAAGCTTTGGAATATGTTGGCATTCCGGCCATTATCCGCCCGTCCTTTACCCTCGGCGGCACGGGTGGCGGCATCGCCTACAACCCCGAAGAGTTTGAAGAGATCGTCAAAAGCGGCCTGAAAGCCTCACCAACTACTGAAGTACTGGTTGAACAGTCTGTTCTGGGATGGAAAGAGTATGAAATGGAAGTTGTCCGCGACAGTGCCGACAACTGCATTATCATCTGTTCCATCGAAAACATCGACCCCATGGGCATTCACACAGGCGACTCAGTCACCGTTGCCCCGGCCCTGACCCTGACAGATAAAGAGTATCAAATTCTCCGCGATGCCTCTATCGATTGTCTGCGCGAAATAGGTGTGGACACAGGTGGCTCAAACGTACAGTTCGGCCTCAACCCGGAAAATGGCGAGCTCGTGGTTATCGAAATGAACCCGCGTGTTTCCCGTTCATCTGCACTGGCATCCAAAGCAACAGGTTTCCCGATTGCCAAGATCGCGGCAAAACTGGCTGTTGGCTATACACTGGACGAGCTCAAGAACGATATTACCAAAGTCACACCGGCATCTTTTGAACCAACAATCGACTATGTCGTGACCAAGATCCCTCGCTTTACCTTCGAAAAATTCCCCGGCGCTGAAGATTATCTGACCACAGCGATGAAATCTGTGGGCGAAGCCATGTCCATCGGACGCTGCTTTGGCGAATCAGTCCAAAAAGCACTGCGGTCCATGGAAACCGGCCTGACAGGCTTTAACGAAGTTCATATCCCCGGCGCCGTTGATGCCGACGGCAATGTGGATAAAGACACGGTTCGTTCCTTCCTGTCAAAACCGACAAAAGACAGAATGTTGACCATTGCTCAGGCTCTGCGTCACGGCTTGACTGTCGAAGAAATTTTTGACGTCACCAAATTTGATCCATGGTTTGTGCGCCAGATCGAAGACATTGTCCTGATGGAAAATGATATTCGCGAAAATGGCCTTCCTAAAGATCGTCAATCCTTCCTGACCCTCAAGAAAATGGGGTTTGCAGATGCGCGTCTTGCCGAGCTGACCAATCAGGAAGAAAGCGAAGTCACGAAACATCGCCACAGCCTGAACGTATCCCCCGTGTACAAACGGATTGATACCTGCGCAGGTGAATTCCCGTCTACCACCCCATACATGTATTCATGTTACGAAGGGGACGGCGTAAACCCGGCAGAATGCGAATCAGAGCCGACTGACCGCGAGAAAATTATGATCCTTGGCGGTGGCCCAAACCGAATTGGTCAGGGTATCGAGTTTGATTACTGTTGTGTGCACGCGGCCTACGCCCTTAGCGATGCAGGCTACGAGACCATTATGGTCAACTGTAACCCGGAAACAGTTTCCACAGATTACGACACTTCTGATCGTCTCTATTTCGAACCGCTTACAGGTGAAGACGTTATCGAGATCGCCCGCAAGGAACAGAGTAACGGCACCCTCAAAGGTGTGATTGTACAGTTTGGCGGACAGACACCTCTTAAACTGTCACAGGCTCTCGAAGATGCGGGCATTCCGATCCTCGGCACCTCACCGGATGCCATTGATCTTGCCGAAGATCGCGAACGCTTCCAGAAGCTCTTGCAGGAACTCGGGTTGCGCCAGCCAACAAATGGTACTGCAACAACCAAGGAAGAAGCCTTTGCCGTTGCTGAACGCATTGGTTTCCCGGTTGTTATTCGTCCATCCTATGTTCTCGGCGGCCGTGCTATGGAGATCATACACGAAACCAGTCAGCTGGAACGCTATATCAACACAGCTGTTCAGGTCTCTGGAAAGAACCCTGTCCTGCTTGATGGTTACCTGCAAGACGCCATTGAGGTGGATGTTGATGCAATCTGCGATGGCAAGGATGTCTTTGTAGCCGGGATCATGGAACACATCGAAGAAGCGGGTATTCACTCTGGTGACTCCGCCTGTTCCTTGCCGCCATACAGCCTGTCTGAAAGCATTATTGCCGAGATTAATGAGCAAGCGCACAAACTGGCTCTGGCCCTCAATGTTGTGGGCCTGATGAATGTTCAGTTCGCGGTTAAAGACGATGTTGTTTACATTCTCGAAGTTAACCCGCGTGCCAGCCGTACGGTGCCTTTTGTGGCAAAAGCAACCGGCAATGCCGTGGCTAAAATTGCTTCGCGCGTTATGGCTGGTGAAAAGCTTGCCAATATCGACCTGATCACAGAACGCGGTGACCATATTGCCATCAAGGAAGCTGTTTTCCCCTTCAACCGCTTCCCCGGTGTTGATGTAATGCTTGGCCCTGAAATGCGGTCAACTGGTGAGGTTATGGGACTGGATACTTCCTTTGGCCGCGCTTTCCTCAAAGCACAGATGGCCGTTGGCATTGATCTTCCGGACGAGGGAACAGTCTTCATTTCTGTCAAAGATCGTGACAAAAAAGTTATGGAAGACTTGGCCAAGGATCTTTTGGATATGGGCTACAAAATTGTCGCGACCAGCGGCACAGCGACTCATCTTCAGGAAAAGGGTTTTGAAGTAGAACGTGCCCTGAAAGTTCGTGAAGGCCGCCCGAACATTGCCGATAACATCAAGTCTGGTAAAGTTCACCTGATCATCAATACAACCGAAGGTGCCAAGGCGATTGCGGACAGCTTTAATATCCGTCGTGGCGCTCTCGACAGCTCGGTTCCTTACTTCACAACTGCCAATGGTGCCCGCGCCATGGTAGAGGCTTTGAAAGCAAAAAAAGAAGGCATACTTGAAGTTGAGCCACTTCAGGCTTATTTTAAGAGTTCGTTCTAATTTAAGTGGCTCCCGATTCTGCCGTAAAACGGTGGTGGAATCGGGAGCAACTGTTTTTATAAACGCCTGGAAAAGCGAATGAGTGATAAGTTCCCAATGACCAAGGAGGGCCTTGCCCGTCTTGAAGAAGAGCTCCGTAACCTAAAAGTTGTCGAGCGTCCGGCAGTGATTCGCGCTATTGCCGAAGCACGTGAACATGGCGATCTGTCAGAGAACGCCGAGTATCACGCCGCCCGCGAAAAGCAGAGCTTTATTGAGGGCCGCGTTCTTGAGCTTGAAGCACGAATTTCCCGTGCAGAGGTTATTGACGTCGCAGCCATGAGCGGTTCAACCGTGAAGTTCGGCGCAACGATAACCATTGCTGACGAAGATACTGACGAAGAATCCACCTATCAACTGGTTGGCGATCTGGAAGCAGATGTCAAAGCTGGCCGCATTGCGATTACGTCACCTATGGCACGTGCAATGATCGGTAAAGAAGAAGGTGATTCCGTCGAAGTCAGAACACCTGCGGGTGAAAAAGGCTACGAGATCGTCAAGATTGAATATATTTAAGCCACAATTTTTTGGCTAAGATAATACCCGGTACTCCATTGAGATACCGGGTATTTTTTTAAGTAGAGTGAGTGAATTAACTATGCTGCATCACAAAGAATTCTATTATATTCGCCACGGTCAAACAGACTGGAATGCCAAAGGTTTGATGCAGGGCTTCACAGATATTCCGCTGAACGAAACGGGGCGAAAACAAGCTTACGAAGCAGCAGAAGCGATTAAAGGCACAAAAATCAGAACCATCTGTGCCAGTCCACTGGGCCGCGCCTTGGAAACTGCAGAAATTCTGAACCAGGTCCTCAACTGTGAAATAGTCATTCTGGATGATTTAAAAGAAGCAGGCTTTGGGGTTCAGGAAGGACTTGTCGATGACGGATGGTTTACAGCCTGGAAAGACGGCGAATTCACCCCCGAAGGCGCAGAAACAAGACAAGAATTTATCCAACGCGCTACCAACGCTGTTAACACAGCAATTGATTACCCCGGGCCAGTTTTAATCGCTGCCCACGGCGGCCTCTATGGAGCCATAAAACATTATTTCGATTTGCCAGATTACGAGCCCCTCCCTAACTGCGCCCTTTGTCACCATACCCCGCCAAACGCAAAAAACCCTCTTTGGTTACGACGCTTTGTGAATAAGGACTAAACGAACAACAACTTAATCTGATCGGTAGCAACACATCTTAAAAGGAGCACCAATAAATGACACTCTTCGAAACCTTATCAAAAGCTCCTTGTGATGCTCTAACCAGATGTGTGGGGATTGATCCTACTCAAGATACGCTCACAGCTTGGGGGCTGGATGACACCGCAACTGGTGCTCAAAAATTTGCGCTAACGATGTTAGAAGCAGCTCACAATAATGCCTCAATAGTAAAACCCCAGGTCGCCTATTTCGAACGTTTTGGGGCCGAAGGTTATCGTGTGCTGACTGATATCATCAAGGAAGCCAGATCAATGGGGCTTCTTGTTCTCGCAGATGCAAAAAGAGGTGATATAGGTTCCACTATTGATGCCTACTCCCAAGCTTGGCTTGGCGACAAAGCACCGATGCAGGTGGATGCCATTACCGTTACGCCATACCTTGGTTTTGGTTCATTAAAACCGCTGCTTGAAAGAGCCCATGATGCTGGTGCTTACGTCTTTGTTGTAACCCGCTCATCAAACCCTGAAGGCACGGTTTTGCAGGAACACGGCTCCCCCAAATTATGGCAAACAATTTTGGATGACATCGGCACTTGGGAAGCAATTCACGGCAACAAAACCATAGGTGCGGTTGTCGGCGCTACCGTTCCCAGCGACCTTAAATATGCCCTCGAACAACTCCCTAACGCTTACTTTTTGACACCAGGCATCGGAAAGCAGGGCGCAAAACCAGAAGATGTGAAGGCCCTCACCCCTGACCTAAAGAGAATTATCGTCAGTTCCAGCCGTGGTCTGGCAGCAGAAGGCCCAGAAGTTACAGATATTCGCGCAGCAATTACAAAGATATAACAAAGAAAAGTTCTTGCTATTCAAAGAAACTTAAAAGTTGTTTATATCTGGATTTCATAAGCTCACTCTGCAAAGCTGCGGCTTGTATTTTTTTTATAGAACCGCCCTGTTCTTCGGCATGAATATAGAAGCTATTCATGAGATCGGTTTCATATCCCTGCCAAGATTGCTCAGCGGCTGACAATTCTGAAACCAAGCTTTCAGAACTCGATTTCCTAAGCTCATTCATCAAAAAATCTATCTCGCGCAGCCAGTGAGAGCGGCTTTCATAATAACATCCCGAGATATCCAAGGTGCTTATTGCCTTAGACAGGCAGCTTGCTTCAGCTCTATCAATCGGGTTGTCTGATGCAAATATGGCCTTATAAATCGTCCCATCAACAATACGCTTTATCCCAACCCCTATATCGGGGTTAATAAAGAGAAGAAATTCCTCTCCCGCCTCCCACGTATCAACCATTTCAAATGTTATGAAACGATAGAAAAATCCTGCTTCGACTTCCTTGCCTTCCTTATCAGAAAAATAGAGATATCCTGGATCGTGGAAGGCTTTAAACCGTAGGGTAACAGCATTCTCATGCGCTTGAGTTTCACTACCCATAGAAGAAAGAGGCGTAAAAATTGTCAAAGATAAAACCAAACAAGAAATTATTCTTCTAAACATATCACCCCTTTCATAATCCCCAGCAGCACAGCACTTACACCAAACCAAATACCTTCAAAAGAAACGCATCCATCAGAGCGACTTCTTTTAGACGCTCGAAACGACCAGACGCGCCCCCGTGGCCTGCGGACATATTGGTTTTGAAGATCAGATGATTGCTATCTGTTTTAAGCTCACGCAGACGCGCAACCCACTTTGCTGGCTCCCAATAGGTCACGCGCGGATCGGTCAGTCCAGCTGTGACCAGTATATTCGGGTAATCCTGTGCCGTTACATTATCCACAGGCGAGTAGGATTTGATATAGTCATAAGCCGCTTTACTGGCAATTGGGTTACCCCATTCCGGCCATTCCGGTGGCGTCAGCGGCAAGGTTTCATCACACATGGTTGTCAGGACATCCACAAAGGGTACATCCGCAACAATTGCCTTGAAAAGATCCGGGCGCATGTTGGAAACCACGCCCATCAGCATGCCACCCGCACTGCCCCCATGGGCCGCAATCTGTCCCGCCGCGGTATAGCCCTCAGCAATCAGGTGTTCTGCAGCGGCGATAAAATCGATGAAGGTATTCTTCTTCCTATCCATCTTACCATCGAGATACCAGCCATAGCCCTTGTCTGTACCGCCTCGAATATGCGCGATAGCATAGACAAAGCCCCGATCCACCAATGAGAAGCTGTTGCGCATAAAACCTGCTGGAATGGCATTCCCGTAGGAACCATAGCCATAAAGCAGAAGTGGTGCTTTGCCATCCAGTGCAGTATCTTTTCTGTGTATCAGTGAAATCGGCACAAGCGCACCATCATGCGACGGCGCCAACAACCTGCGAACACTATAGTCATCCGGGTTGTGCCCGCTCGGGATTTCATCTTCCTTGCGCAGCGTCCGTTCCCGGTTTTCCATATCGTAATCAAAAACCCGCGCGGGTGTGGAAGGAGAGGAATAGCTAAACCGCAGTGTCTTGGTATCAAATTCATATCCACCGGAAATACCAAGACTATAAGCCTCTTCATCAAAAGCGATCTCGTGCTCCTGACTGTCTGAAAAATGCGTCACAATAATTTTGGGTAGCCCCTCGACACGTTCCAGTCTGGCCATAAAATTCTGGAACACAATCAGGCTTAGAATCAAAACGCCGGGCTTATGGGCAACAAGGTCTTGCCAGTTTTCCCGTCCAGCCTGATCCAAAGACGTTTCACAGACCTTAAAATCAACCGCGTCACTGGCATTGGTCAGGATAAGAAGGCGATCGCCATGGTCACTGACTTCATATTCAATTCCCGGCTCTCGTACGGAAACAACAGAAGGTTTTGACGCAGGATTATCTGCCGGGATCAGATGAACTTCAGAAGTCTGATGATCGTGCGCAGTATCTGAATGAACTTGCCGGACTCGCTTTTGCCAATACCAACAAAAAAACCCGGGTCACTTTCTTCGTAGACAAGCACATCAAGGCTCTCGTCATCGCCCAGATAGTGTCGCAGTACTTTTGATGGACGGTGGTTGTCATCCAGTACAGTGTAGAACAGCGTCTGGTTGTCTGCTGCCCAGACCACCGAACCAGATGTACTGTCGATAACATCGTCCAATTCGGCCCCGGTGGCCAGGTCCTTAATTCTCAACGTGTAGTATTCAGATCCCTTTTCATCGACACTATAGGCGACATAGCGGTGATCCGGGCTATGGGAACAGCTTGCAATCTGAAAAAAATCCTTTCCCTCAGCCTTCTCATTCCCGTCCAGAAGAACCTCTTCACTCCCCTGATTATCCCGTGGTTTGCGACAGAAAATCGGATGCTGTTGCCCCTCTTCATAACGCACATAATAAAGCCAGGGGCCGTCCGGTGATGGCACGGATGAATCATCTTCCTTAATCCGCCCCTTCAGTTCTTCGAACAGTACCTTTTGCAGATCTTCTGTATCGGCCATAACAGCCTTGCAGTATCCGTTTTCCTGTTCAAGATAATCCCGAATATCCGGCGCAAGTTTATCCGGTTGCCGCATGACTTCCTGCCAGTTATCTGCCCGCAACCATGCATAGGGATCTTCGCGTCGATCACCATGCAGTTCATGCACATGTGGTTTTTGCTGTGCTTTTGGGGCAAAGGTATTTTCAGATACAGGACTGCGGCTCATCTTGGCTCCATCTGGTCATAAAAAGTTCTGGTACAGAAGCATTAAATGGTTACATCATATTAGGAAACAAGAAATCACAGGAAATTGTATCTGGCGACAGCACATACAAATAGCAAAGATATTCCATGAGCAATGTTATCAATCTAAAGCAGGCCCGTAAAAGCAAGGCACGGAAAGAAAAGGCGTCAAAGGCTGCTGATAACCGTATCGAGTTCGGTCGCACAAAAGCTGAAAAAGAAATTTCAAAGACCGAAAAGAAACGCCAAACAAAGATTCTTGACGACCACAAGCTGGATAAATAGCGATCTCTTATACTGTCGTTATCACCTGTTTCTAATATTTTTATACATTTCATAAAAACACTCTTGACCTAGAGTGCACTCCAGCAATTACGGTACAAAGTGTCTGCACCCGAAAGCACCTTCATTGTCCTGAAAAGCGTGCTGGTGACAGTCATTTTTACTTACAACAGATGGACGGAAAATTATGTATATCGGCGAGCTTTCAGCCCAAAGTGGCCTTTCCATAGATACTCTTCGGTATTACGAAAAGATTGGCTTAATCCCTGACACCAATAGAGATCACGGTGGGCGACGGGTTTACCAACCTTCGATCACAGACTGGATCAGCTTTTTAAAGAAGCTTCGGGCCACTGGTATGGGCGTCAAAGATATGGCCCGCTACGCCGCATTGCGAGAAGTTGGGCCACAGACAGCAAATCAACGACGCGAGATGCTCGAAGAACGTCGGGAAATCGTCAAAAATAAAATTGCAGAACTTTCTGACTGTCTGGATTTGCTGAATCACAAAATCGATCTCTACGAAAAAATGGAAGCATCCAACACCACGATAAATTCTCCGCTGGAAGCCAGAGTTCAAACCAAAGGTATTTTGAAAAATGACGATTGAGACAACAGATAAATCAGCCCTACAAAAAGGGCGAGACTACGCCGCAAAAAATCTCACTCCAAATCTGGAAGAAATTTTAGGCGAACGCTACGATGACCTGGTTCCTGGCATGTCAGAAAGTCTTATTGAATGGGCTTACGGCCGTCATTATTGCCGAGATGGCCTTGATCCAAAAACGAGACAACTTTGTACCGTAGCCGCCCTGACTGTGCTTGGAGGTCAAACAGCCCCCCAACTTAAAATCAATATCGAACACGCCCTTAAAAGCGGTGCAAATAAACAGGAAATTTCTGAAACAATCTGGCAAATGGCTGTCTATGGTGGATTGCCAGCTGCGATTAACGGATTAAATGCTGCAAAAGAAGTTTTTGCATCCCACGAAGCGCAATAATGATAATCGCTGTTAAAAATCAAATTGCTCACAATAAAAAAGCGCCACCAAAATTGGCGCTTTTTTCAATTCCGGCATTCGACAGATATCTTACTCTACATCCAGCGAAGCAACTTCAAGATCATCCGTTTTCTCACGATAGAAAATATGACGGCCTATCGTTGGTCCCTCATCAAAAGCAGTGCGCCATTTGGGGTTCACATAGTCAGCGTGATACCACAGAGCACCTTCACTAACATCGTTAGACACACCCCAGTACACATAACGCGCAAGCTTCTGCGCTTCGTCCCATGCGGCCAGATCTTTAATCTCGTCTTTTTTGCCGTCACACCACCAGGAAAACTGACATTTGTGTAGGCGAGAAGACCCCCCCTGTTGCACGACCCCACAAATAGTTGACGGGAATCTTTTGCTGGCAACACGGTTAAGGACAACATGCGCTACTGCACGTTTTCCACTTGTATTCTCACTGCGGGATTCAAAATAAATATTCTGTGCCAGACACTCAAGCTCGGTGTCATAATTGGCCAGTGTTGGGCGGCGACGCTCTAGCTCGGGCAAAACAGCGTAATCACGTGCCAATGGCCGTACATCTACAGGGGAAATAAAATCATCTTCTGCGACTTGCACAGCTTGCGCACCTTGCTGTGCCTCGGGTGCAATCAACCCAGCACTGATAACAAGTGCGAACAAGAATGACGAAAAACCATACCAATGGTTACGGAATTGGCCACGTAGCCTATACCCTACACGTCTGATCTGTCGTAAACCACGTCTCATTTAAGTACCTCAGTTTATCACTTCAGCAGCTTCTTCAAGCCCGTGCCCACACAGCCTGTATCATTGTGAGCGTACCCCGATATGGGGATGAATTAAAAACAAGCAACCCTGTGTCGCCTGTTACGCCCAAATCTTTACAAGAGATTAACACAAAGAGTCAAAGAAATATTTATCATGAATTAGAGACAAAAACGACTAAAACTACTTACAACACCCATGAATACACTAACTAAAAACAACATTTACTTTAACAAATGCATTTTTACTTTAAATAAAAAATAAATAGCCATGCAACTTTCGCATGCAACCTATGCCGCCTAATTAAAAATACTGATATTTATTGTGATAAAAATGAGACCAAAGTTTCAAAATCTAAAAAACACCCCAAGATGCTGATATATATAAATTTATTTTACCTTATAATTTTCAAGCGAATTCTTGGCGTTAATATTTTTTATTTAAAAAACACAACGTGGCAAAATTACAACAGGTAAAAGGCATTCGATAGCCCCTGTTTCTCACTGCTTTTTCATTAACCTTTTTACTTAACCCGTTAACCATATTTACTGTAAACAAAACCAAGTTTTCCAAGGATTCACAAAAAAACGTCCCCAAATTTGACATGGTCTTTGCGGCATATACCTATAGATTTTAGACGTCACAAATGTTTAAGTGCCCTATCAGATCAACCTCGGGGAAGCCTGAAACTATGAACAAGACCATTAAAGTTGCCGGTATCACACTTATTTCAATTGCTGTACTCATCGTTGCCGGCGTCATTTTCATATATTCGTCACTGGATTCAATTGTAAAAGCTGCTGTCGAGAGTGTTGCTTCGGACATGACGCAAACCGAAGTCACTTTGGATAATGTCTCAATTTCACCAACGACAGGTGAAGGCAGCTTATCCGGCTTTCTAATGAGCAACCCGAAAGGTTTCAAATCAAGCGACGCCTTTAAATTCGAGGAAATCACAATAAAGGTTGATCCAGCCTCTATCGCGAGCGACGTGGTTGTTATTAATGAGATCCGTATCAAAGCACCACACATCACCTATGAAGTAGGACCACAAAAAAGTAATATCGACACCATTAATGAAAATGCCCAATCAAACAGCGGTTCAAGTGACAATAGTAGCAACGGCACAGATTCTGGCCCTAAATTCATTGTTGAGCACCTTTACCTGAACGATGGCGAAGTTTCCGTGGCTGCCGCACCTCTTGGGGATAAAACGATTGACGTTGACCTGCCGAATATTCACCTCAAGGACATTGGCAAGGGCGGCAATGGCGCAAGCCCAGATGTCATTTTAAAAGCAGCACTTGGGGCGGTAACGAAAAATATCACTAGCGCGCTGAACTCAGTAGATCTTGAAGGTATAGCCAAAGATGTAAAAGGCCGCGTACAGGACCTGTCCGAGGGAGCGGCAAGCAGTGCATCAGCTGTAACAGATACAGTTGGAGACGCTGCCTCGGGGGCTTCCGAAGAGCTAAAGGGTGCAGCGGATGGCGCCGGAAAAGCGTTAAAGGGTTTGCTTGGTGATTAATCACAAACCGATATAAGGAAACGTAAAAAATGGGGTCCCTGATCAAGAGTGACCCCATTTTCTTTATCAATTCACAAGATTCTGTGAACTGTGACAAGACAACGCCTTGCGCCACTGTTACTTTGGGGGTACCTCAGAATATCAATAATACTGTCCGCATTCAGCACAGGTGCACGCCAAAACCATGACCGACCAGAATTCTTCCACAATGCTCACAAATCAGGTTCAGATTATTGGTGGCGGGCTGGCCGGATTAAGTTTAGCCGCTGCACTGGGTACAGCAGGTATAAAAACTCTTTTGGTCGACCTTGAGCCTCCCCTCCCGGAAGATCCTTATCAGGATGCCAAAGATAACCGAACTACCGCTCTGATTCAAAATTCGATTAACCTACTTAATGCCTGTGGAGCCTGGACTGGATGTGAAGAATACGCCACAGCATTAACAGTGATGCGCATTGTTAATCTGCCCCGCGGCAAACAAAAATACCCCAGTTCAACAGATTTTGATTCCCGCGAGATAAATGACAGCCCCTTTGGCTTTAATGTTCCCAACGCGGTTTTGCGCAGGTCCTTGTGCGCCAGGCTAGATAAACTCCCCGCTGTCACGCACCTGACATCAACAAAAATGCAAGCTCTGCAAAAAGATGACAGAGGCCATATTCTCACCTTGTCAAACGGACAAAAATCTACCGCAGAACTAACAATTGGCGCTGATGGAAAAAACTCCGCCAGTCGAAAAGCTGTTGGTATCAAATCCATGTCATGGCCTTATCCGCAAACGGCGATAACCTGTTATATTGAACATAGTAAATCACACCAAAACATCTCGACTGAAACGCATTATCCGGCTGGCCCCTTTACTCTTGTTCCCATGACCGGGAAGCGATCATCTATTGTCTGGGTCGAAGAAACTATTCTGGCAAAAAAAATGCTCGCACTAAGCGAGGATGACTTCACCAAGGCCCTAAAAGAGAAGATCAAAGGCCGCTTGGGTAGTGTGAAGTTGTTTGGCAGACGCGGTGGCTTCCCTATTTCTGCCATGCTTAGCAATTCTTTCCATACAGACCGCTTTGCGCTTATTGCAGAAGCAGCACACGCGCTGCCCCCAATTGCGGCTCAGGGCCTTAACCTTAGCTTGCGCGACGTCGCCGTTCTGGCTGAACAGTTAATCGACCAGCATAATAAAGGTTATGATTTGGGCGACTGCCAGTTACTTGCTGAATACGACAGAGCCAGACGGTTCGATGTTGTCAGCCGTCTCGCTGCTGCGGATGGTCTTAACCGATTTGCATCAAATGACAGCGCCATTCTTCACAAGGTAAGAGACCTAGGCCTGTCAGCCGTGCGAAATTTTGCTCCGCTACGCCATTTCATGATGAAATCAGGCATGACATCGCCGCTTGGGACACCAAGCTTAATGACAGGCAAAGTAATAAAAAAACAAGCCTGATGTCGCCAAGGTTATATGACTTTGCCGTTTTGAGTCATGGCTCTAAGAACATATCCCCTTATATCTTTTAGGGATATGTTGTATACAGCCTCTGTCAGGAATTCGGCACGCCGTAGTTCTCAAAACAAAAAAATTAATTTTATTGCACTACAGGAGATCACGACTTTGGATTTGCGCCAATTGGAACTACTCTGTGCGCTGGCGCGCGAAAAACATTTCGGGCGAGCTGCGAAAAATTGCAATATCTCACAGCCTGCCTTTTCCGCCAGAATTCGACAGCTGGAAAATGAACTGGGTGTTCCAATCGTAAAGAGAGAACGCAGCTTCCAAGGGCTGACCACCGAGGGAGAACTGGTTGTTACCATTGCACAGCGCATTCTGGCCGAAGCCCGCACACTGAAACAATCCCTCAGCCAAATGAGCAAGGGTCTGGCGGGTCATCTCCGTATCGGGGCCATTCCATCAGCAATGCCAATGATGTCACTTATTAAAAACCCTTTTTGCGAAGCACATCCCAATATAACCGTTTCAATTCTATCGCTCTCATCAGCTGAAATACAGCTCGGTTTGGAAAAATTCGACCTCGAAGTCGGTGTCACCTACCTCAGCAACGAACTCAGCACCAACGTAGAAAGCCACGAGCTTTATCACGAAGAATATTCCCTTATCCATAAGGCAGACGGCCCCCTCAAGGACCGAGAAACAATAACCTGGCAAGAAGCTGCCGAGCTACCGCTAAGCCTTTTAACACGGGATATGCAGTATCGGCGCATTATTGATAAGACCTTTGAGGAATTGGACTGCTTTATCACTCCCCATACCCAGACCAACTCGATCACTCAGCTTCTTCATGAAACACGATTTGGCAATACGTCCAGTATCGTCCCAATCAGCCTAATTCATGTTCTCAGGAATTTGGAGGGCGTCGTTGCTATCCCCTTGTCGGAACCGAGACTTGTCAACAAAATCGGTATGATTATCGCGAAAAGAGAGCCCAGCTCCCCCATTGCGAAAGAATTTTTTAAACACACCAAGCGTCTGGATGTGGAAAAGTTACTGCAGGAAGCTGACCGGGAAAATTGAAATAGTTAAAGCTGACTTCACTAATCGACGATAGAAACTACTGATACCAGTGATGAATACGACAACAGACACCATCAAGCTTGAACCCGGTTGGAAAGAGGCCCTGGCCTCCGAGTTTAGTAAAGACTATATGCGAAGTCTGAAGGCCTTTTTAAAGCAGCAAAAAAACAATGATAAGGTTATCTTCCCCAAAGGGAATGAATACTTTCAGGCCCTTGACCTCACCCCAATTGACAAGGTGAAAGTTATTATTCTGGGACAAGACCCCTATCACGGTCCCGGTCAAGCTCACGGACTGTGCTTTTCCGTTAAACCTAACGTTCCAATCCCACCTTCCCTTAAAAATATTTATAAAGAGATGGAACAGGATCTGGGCATTTCCCAGCCTCCGCATGGATACCTCTGTTCTTGGGCAGAACAGGGCGTTTTACTTTTAAACTCTGTATTGACCGTAGAACAACATAAAGCCGGATCCCACCAAGGACGTGGCTGGGAAATCTTTACAGATAAAATAATAGAAACTCTGAATCAGAAACATAGCGGGCTGGTATTTCTGCTTTGGGGAAGTTACGCCCAAAAGAAAGGTGCGGTTATAGACAGAAACCGACATCTCGTTTTGCAATCGCCGCACCCCTCACCACTAAGTGCCCATCGCGGATTTTTTGGTAATCAACACTTCTCAAAGACAAATACTTATCTGGAACAACAGAACAAGACAGCCATCAACTGGTTACTCCCCGAAAGCCCGTAATGCCCCCTGTACCAGATGATGGCTGCCTTCTGTATTTGATAAGCTTGAATGAATAAAGACAGTTAGATCCGTGTCACTGTACCCTGTAAATCATCCATGGTGATATCGACGAATAACTGATTTGCCAGTTCTTCTAGCTGATCGCGAATACTATCGACCGGTATTGATGTCGGGATTGCAATATTAATCTCTGCACTGAAAATTCTTTCCGAAGACATCGCGCCATCTTGGCAGTCTGTCGAAATTTCATTAATGCCAATTTTTTTCTCTGCAAGTGCGTGAGAAATGTCCTGAACAATACCGGGATGATCCGGACCGATAATTTCCAGGCTCAGTTCTCGCAATGCCTCATCAGCACCAGCTTTGGCTTCTTGCTCAATAATAAGTTGACAGTTGGCACACCCAAGAGACTGAATATCACGTTCTAGTGCTTCGTGATTGGTTTCAGGCACAGAAACACGGACAATACCCGCAAAATTACTGGACAACCTGGTCATCCGGCTTTCCAGCCAGTTTCCACCGTGTTTGTTCACCATGGTAGACAGGTCATCTACTAACCCCGGTCGATCAGACCCAATAACTGTAAGGATAATGGTATTCGCCATAACACAATTCCTTTTCCCTGTGCATTACACAATCAGTATAGATCAAAAACAACCACACTTTTATACAAAAACGACTTTATTTCTCCACTTAATGACACAATATTTCAAAACTATGCAGAATCAAGATCATAATGATACCTGGTTGAACACGAAATAATACCCCGAAATTTTCTTGGCTCAATCGCAATTGCCCCGAAAAAGAATACCCAACAATCCTCAGCAATCACGCTGATTCAATATATTTTCGAACGTAAATATCACGTAGGTCCCTGAACCAAGCTGCTTCAGGTTTAAGCCAATATAGCTGATCAATGGCTGCGCCATCATTATAGGAAAAATTAAATCGTTCTTGCGCGGCTAAATCCAATTCATTCTGAGCACCCTCGACAACCGAATTAAATCCCGATGCCGCCATAAACATTCCCGCACCTTTGGTTGATAGTAACCAATTGATCAATTCATAGCCCTGATCAACATTTGGGGTGCCACTGGGCATAGCCAAGGTATCCATCCAGGCCAAGGCACCTTCTTTCGGTGCTAAAAATTTAAACCTGCTTTTTGTTTGTTTCCATAACGCATGTGCCGGACCGCACCATCCCTGCCCAACAACGCAATTGTTAAGGGTAAAAGCTGATGCCAAACCATCGGTATCACGCCAAAACTGGCGAACATGCGATTTATGTTCCTTTCCAAAAAGGAGCGCTTCGCCAAATATTTCGCGGCACAGATCCTCATTTACATAGGCATCGTTCAATCGTTCCCCTGTTCCATCGATCATTAGTGCCATAGAGATCAAAGCAGATTCAGGGCGTGTCGCAACAAAACCTTTATTAATAAACGACCACTGGTCATTCCAGGAAATTTCGCCCGGCTGATAGTCTCTTAAAAGGCTATCATAGATAATACCCTCACACCCCCATGCAAAAGGCACAGCATAACGACGCCCCCGGTATACCGTTCCCATCCGCTCGGCATTCAACAAAATACTGTCATGAACGGAATCAAGGTTTAGCCGGGTCTCGTCTATTGGCCGCAAGAGATCTCTGGCCAGGTGCCAGTTTGTCAAATAAGTTGATGATGGAAAGACAAGATCAAAACCCAATCCCTTGGTAGCTTTCAGCATTAAGAGTGCTTCGTCGTTACTGTCATATTCCGTCAGATATATCTGAATACCTGTATCCTTTTTAAACTCATCAATCATTTCCTGGCTGAAATACCCTCTCCAGGAAAAAACTTCGAGCTCTTGCGCCGCACTGATCGCTGGCGAAGAAAAAAGGGTGGACGCACAACTGACCCCCGCAAGGCCAGTCAGCCCTTTAAGAAGGCTACGACGTCCCAAAAGGGGCACACTCTGTTTAACGGAGTTAGTACTTTTGTCAGACACAACAGGACGATACGGCAAGGCCATGGACTGAAACTTCCCAATTAATTTCCCTTTCAGATAATGCCATCAAGCCCCCACTCAACACATTTACCTGATCAGATAAAATAAGCTTTATTGTAAAATATTAGTGACCCGCCAAAGATCAGTCCCCAATTCCTTGACCGCCACATAGCGAGCATAATAGCCAGCTTTGCAAAAAGCCATAAAGAAAATAGCCCGAACATGTTTCTCACTCAGGTACATCCCGACCAACAAGCGTATACCTTGAATCCACATCCATTGGATATAACAGCTGCGTGATACAAAAAGTAGCTGGGGGCCAAAAGACTAGCCCAAAAAAGGCCGGCAAAAAAAAGCCGGGCAAAAAGCCCGGCCAAGTCATGTGGGGTAAGTTACTCGAAGAGCAACTTCCTTTTTATGCGCCGGCCTTTCGGATCGGACGGCGCATAACTCGTGGGTCTGAGCAGAACCGAGAAGCCTCAATCCAAGCACAGTACCCTTCTATTACTCATCATCCACCGCCTTTTTATCGCGCTGAACAAAAACAGATATCAATGCCAGAACACCCGATACGACCATCAACATCAACGATACAGCATTCAATGCAGGGGTTGATCCTTGCTTGAGGCGATCAAACATCGTGATGGTTAGCGGCGAGTCAGATCCCACCAACATCAAGGTCGTGTTGAAGTTTTCAAAAGACATAAGGAAACAGACAATCCCGGCCCCAATCATTGCTGGCTTCAAAAAGGGAAGCGTAATGGTTTTCACCGCTTCCCACTTTGTTGCCCCCAAGTTCAAAGCAGCTTCTTCCAAGCTGGTATCAAACTTTCGAAGCCGCGCCGAAATCACCAAGGTCGTGATTGTCGTGACAAAAGCAAATTGCCCCATAATAACGATAAACAAACCGGGGCGCAGGAAGTCCAGATCCAATCCAAAGCTGTCTTCAACACCATTGGCAATCGAATTGGTGAAGATCAAAATCGAGATGCCCAAAATCACCCCGGGAATAACCAGCGGCATCAAGGCAAAAATGTAGAGAACATTTTTACCCGGGAAGTTATGGCGTTCGAACAGAAATGCATTACAGGTTCCAACAAAGACCGAAAGTAACGTCACACAAACAGCAATAAAGCCGGAATAGCCAATTGATTCCAAAAGCTGCCCATCATTAAAGATGCCGATGCGTGGTTCTTCTGTGCCCACAAACCAGTCAAAGGTAACACCGTTCCACGGCATGGAGGGGAACAGACTGTCGTTAAAGGCAAACACACCAACAACAACCAACGGTGCCGCCAGATAGATGAAAAACAGCGTGATATAAGCCGCGTAAAGACGGGTGCTGAACTTTGATTGAGGAAGAGACGGTATCATATCAAAGCTCCTTATTTCACAGTATCAGCAAGTGTCTGGCGACTTAACTTCAAGCCGACAAAAACGATGACAGATGACAGGAACAAAAGCAGGAAGCCAAAAGCAGAACCAGATTCCCAGTTAAAGCGGGTAATAAACTGGTTATAGATTTGCTCGGTAAACCAAAGACTGTCTTTACCGCCAAGAAGCGTTGGCGTCAGATAGTTCCCCAGCGTCAACATAAAAACGACGATACAGCCCGAAGCAATCCCCGGCATCGCGTGTGGAATAACAATCTCGCGCAGAATGGAATAGGTACTCCCCCCCAGATCATACCCCGCTTCGATCAGGCTATCATCCAGCGTGTCCAAAACAGAAACCAACGGCACGACCATAAACAGCATGGATGTATATACCAAACCGACCATCAGGGTTGCATCACTATAGAGCAGCTCAACAGGGCCATCAACCAGACCAGCCCATTGCAGGAAGCTACTGATCACACCGGATTCACGCAGCAGAATCATCCACCCAAAAGTCCTGACAAGTTCCGAAACCCAAAAGGGGATCAGACACATCATAAACAACAGATTACGCTTTTTGCCCTTGATCACCTTGGCGATGTAATAGGACACCGGGAAGCCCACGACCAGGGTTATAGCTGTCGCAACAATCGACATAACTGCCGTTCGAACAAAAGTGTTCCAGTAAAGAGGCTCAGTAAAAAATTCGATATAGTTTTGCAGACTGAAAGCGTATTCCCGATACCCCAGCTTTTCACGTAAAGAAACCGTCAAAAGATCAAGATGCGGCAAAATAATAAGTAGGAACAGCCAGAGCAAAAGTGGCAACATCAAAAGGAAAGTCCCGAGCTTGATCATCGGGATTGTATCGCTCTTTTCTGTTCCAGAGGTCATCTGGAGTGTACTCATGCTGCCTGCTCCTTACCAACACCAGCCTGAGAGATATAAGCGCGGGCCTTATCCACTCCCCAGGACAAACGGAGCTGTTCACCTGACTTGAGATCACTAAAAGCACCGGTTTGCGGCAAGGAAACGGTTACCTGATGTCCTGTCTGCTGATCTCGCACCTGAGCACGGCTGTTTGCACCATCAAACAGAAGGTTTTCAACAATGCCGGACAGGGTATTTTGACCATCTTCGAGATGCGCGCCTGTTTGTGCCGAGCTGTCACGTTCAATAGTAATCGCCTCGGGACGTACAAAAAGTTCGACACGATCGCCAACATTAAGCGTCCTGTCATTACCGCTTATCCCGGCAATAACGCCACCATCGTCAAGTAATACCAGCGCCTGTCCACCATCAAGCGAATCAACCCTACCACTCCAGCGATTTGTATCCCCCACAAATCCGGCAACAAAAGCCGTTTGTGGATTGTAATAAAGATCCTGCGGGGATCCGACTTGTTCAAAGCGGCCTTCGTTCATAACGGCAACATTATCGGACATCACCAACGCTTCTGATTGATCATGCGTAATATAGACAAAGGTTGTTCCAACCTCATGCTGAAGCTGTTTCAGCTCTACTTTCATATGTTCGCGAAGTTTTAAATCGAGAGCCCCTAGCGGCTCATCAAGAAGTAAAACTGCAGGTTCCAGAACAAGCGAGCGCGCAATTGCTATGCGCTGACGCTGCCCACCGGAAAGCTGTGTGACGTCCTTTGGTCCAGCATCGGGCAGGCTGACGCGTTCCAGAACGTCAGCAACTTTTTTATCAATTTCGGCTTGCGGCAATTTTCTGCGCTTTAGGCCATAGGCAATATTCTCGGCCACGTTCATCATTGGGAAAAGCGCGAGATGCTGAAAGACCATATTCACAGGGCGCTTGTTCGGGGGAACCCCCAACATGGATTGTTCTTTAATAACAATATCGCCGGCTGTCGGTTCAATAAAACCGGCAAGCATACGTAACAGAGTGGTTTTACCACAGCCACTTGGACCGAGTATTGAGAAGAAAGATCCCTTTGGAATTTCCAAAGACACATTATCAACCGCGGTAAATTTCCCAAAGGACTTCACCAGCTGGCGACACTCAAGATCCAATTGATTGCTCATATTCTTTACTTACCTACGAAAGGATGTTGTGTTTTATCAGGTCTGAAGACCTGTTATGTCAGGTTTTCTTTCAGCCCCCCGAGATTAGGGCTTTAGCGGAAAATCAGTCCATCATTCCGCTTATGGCAATGCCCCCGATCTCTATTAAGACCGGGGGCCGCCGTTTATGCACCGAATGGCACCGTCTTCTTAGTTAGAAGAAGCAGCTTTCACACGGTCCAGAACTTTACCTTCGATGGTCTCAAGCCCTGGTGGTACTGTTGGATACCATTTAATGTTATCCAGATCTTCCTGCGGGAAGCTACCCTGAAACTGAGCTTTCAGTTTGTCATCAGCGTGCTCATCAGCACCTTTGGACGCTGTAAAGTTACCCGCAGCAGCGGTAATCTGTGCTGCAATTTCAGGACGCATTACAAAGTTGATCCACTTGTAAGCAGCTTCTTCGTTTTCAGTTTTCTTTGGCAGAACAAAGGTATCAATCCAACCAAGAGCACCGGATTTAGGCGCAACAAAAGTTACATCAGCATTGTCGTTATTAAGCTTCCATCCGCCTGTATCCCAAGCCATAGCGGCAACAACTTCGCCGGAACGAACCAAACTAAGAAGGGCATCGCCACCTTCCCAGTATGTTTTTACATTTGCTTTACAGGAAATGAGTTTCTTTTCAACATCGCCCATGATTTCTTCGTATTTAGCTTTATCGCCATAGGCCGCAAATGGATCGTGGCCAAGGGCAAATGCAAAACCGATCAATGTCGGGCGTTTTAGACGGTAAGAAACTTTACCAGCAACAGCATCGTTACAAAGATCTGTATAGTCTTTAACAGTGCTTGCCAGCTTTGTGTTCAGAACCAGACCACTTGTACCCCATACGTGCGGCACGCCATAGACATCGCCCTTGTATGTTGTGTTGGTCTTAGTTGCTTCAAGCATAGAGCCAATGAACTGGCTGGAATCGATTTTTGAAAGATCGATTGGCTTGTAAATTCTGTGTTCGGCCTGCGCACCGGAAATACGGTCTTGGCTTGGCTGTGCAAGGTCGAACCCGCCGCCGCCAGTCGCACGAAGCTTTGCGATCATTTCTTCGTTGTTAGATTTAGTAACCTTAACATCGATACCAGTTTCTTCCTTGAACTGCTTAACAACAGATTCAGGTGCATAACCACCCCAAGTAAGAAGGCGTAGTTCTTCTGCCTGTACTTGACCAGCAAATGCCAATCCTGCAACCGCAGTTACACCCAGAATTGCCTGTTTAAGCGAAAGCTTGGCTTTCGTGTTAGTCATAAAAACCTCCGTGTTTAATAATGCGCATGTTCGAATACGTCATAGGCTCAAACTGAACCTTTCATTCACCGAACAAGAGCTCTCCAAGTCTGATCTTAATGTTCAGAATGAACATTTTCTTATCATGAATGCACACCTACAGGGCATGTATTACAGTGACATTGAACTTTGTTTGCAATTCCGCTTTTACACGGTTTTGCTTGCGGCTTTGTTATTTTGGAAATACTACACAGATAGTGGCATCACTTTAAGATCCATTATTGGACACCCAAGCAGACCAATTTTACATTAAGTTCACGATTATGGCTAAATTTGCATCCGGCGCCTTATTAGAAGGCATTAAACTGGACCCGACATCACACACCCCGCTCTACCGACAACTCTACAGCGGGATCAGAAAGCTTATTCTTTCCGGTGACTTACCCCCCGGGACCAAGCTTTCGGCAAGCCGAACAATCGCAACTGAACTCGAAATTTCCAGAACAACGGTTATTAATACGATTGAGCAAATGATATCCGAAGGTTTTCTGGAAACACGCCGCGGTGCCGGAACTTATGTAACCCATCGTTTATCAGCCATGACAGATTTTTATCAATCTGCCAGTGATGACGACCCCGATTCTTTCGACGAAGATCCCGATTTAACCCTTTCAAAGCGGGGACTTAGATATTCGGAGCTGCCGCATCAATACGAACCCGAAGGCATTTACACCTTTAGGCCAAGCCAACCTGCATACGAATTATTACCCCATGATGTTTTTTCTCGCCTGACCAACCGATATCAACGCAAACCATCTAACGATGATCTGACCTATGCAGATCGCGGCGGTTTCATGCCTTTACGAGAAGCGATTTCAAGCTATCTGAAAACATCCCGTTCGGTGCGATGCACACCCGAACAAATAATTATTACCTCTGGCACTCAGTCAGCCCTGAACCTTGCAAGTCAGCTTCTGCTTGACCCCGGCGATACAGTCTGGATGGAAGATCCCGGTCACACGGCTGCACGCTGTGTATTTGAAGGCACAGGTGCCAATGTCGTGCCTGTTCCTTTGGATGAACATGGCTTCAACCCTGATCTTTGCCCGGAAGAAGTTAAAAACACACCGGCACGCCTTGCTTATGTAACACCATCAAGCCAACACCCCTTGGGCTATCGCATGCCCCTCACGCGACGGATCAAGCTTTTGGAATGGGCGCAACAAAACAACACCTGGATCTTCGAAGACGATTATAACAGTGAATTCAGATACACGGGTCGTCCGCTATCTGCTCTGCAAGGCCTCGACAAGGGTGGGCGTGTACTCTACGTCAGTTCCTTCACTAAGATTCTCTTCCCCGGCCTTCGGTTGGGCTATATGATTGTTCCCAAATCAATGGCCGAAGATTTTGCACACGCCTCGACCATATTACAACGTTCAACCCCTAAATTGACGCAACAAATCATTGCCGACTTTATAAACGAAGGTTTCTTCGCAACACACATGCGGAAAATGCGTCGGATCTATCACCAGCGTCAGCAAATTCTTATTGAAGCCGCAGAAAAACACCTCAAAGGTCTGGTTGAAATTAATCCGGTAGAACAGGGATTTCACTGTAACGCATGGCTTCCCGACCATGCCGACCCTGAACAGGTAGAACAAACTCTACGATCCGCTGGATACGCCGTAAATAACCTGGACTATTACTGCATGACCCCACTCAAACGAAAGGGCTTCATGATCGGTTTTGCTGGCACACCCGAAGAAAAAATCCCCGATGGGATCAAAGGCATGGCGAAAATACTGAAAGAGATCCTCTGATAACCAAGGATCTCTTTCACCTTTAACAGTAAAGAACTTACGACAAAGCCTTCCTTAATCTGCTCACCGCTTCTTCGAGAACTTCCCTGCGTTTGCTAAAGCAAAAACGGACAAGGTTCGATGGACCTTCCATATCGTAAAACACGCTAACCGGAATTGCGGCCACCTTTGCCTCGGTCGTTATGTAACGACAAAACTCTTCATCCCTGCCATTATGAACACCGCGAATATCAACGGTTACGAAATAGGTTCCATCACAGGGCAGAACCTCAAAACCAATATCAGCCAGTGCTTTGGCAAGATAATCTCGTTTAGCTTCCAAATCTTTTGTCATACTAGCAAAATAGCTTTTGTCTTTTGACAGCCCGGCGGCCACAGCCTTTTGCAAGTTTGGCGGTGTGGTAAAGGTGGTAAATTGATGTGCCTTGGCAATCGGGGCCAGAACCTCTGGCGCGCCGCAAATATAACCGATTTTCCAGCCTGTGAGCGCAAAACTTTTCCCGGCAGAGCCAATACGGACAGTACGATCTCTCATACCCGGAAGCGTGATGAGTGGATAGTGTTTGCGCCCGTCAAAAATGAGATGCTCATACACTTCATCACAAACCGCATAGATATCATAGCGCAGGCATAATTCAGCCAAGGCTTCCAGCTCTTCCCAATGAAATGCCTTTCCAGTCGGGTTCATCGGGCTGTTGATAATAATCAGTTTGGTGTCATGCGTAAGAGCTTCGTCCAGCTCTTCGATTGGTAATTTCCAGTCCGGCGCCGACATCTGGACAGTTACGGGAATGCCCCCTGCTCTTTTAATAAGCGGAATATAACAATCATAGGACGGCTCAAGCACCACAACTTCATCGCCCGGCTCAATCAACCCGAACAAACAATCCGCCAGAGCTTCCGTGGCGCCAGAGGTCACCATCACCTCTGTCTTCCAATCCAGATTAATGCCATAGAACTTTTTATCGTGCTTCGCGATCGCTTGACGCAGTTCAGGAATACCCATCATTGACGGATACTGGTTCGGCCCTTCCATAAGGCTGTCAGCGGCTATTTTTCGTAACTCTTCCGGGCCATCTTCATCGGGAAATCCCTGACCCAAATTAATCGCATCATGTTCCAGCGCCAATTGGGACATCACTTCGAAAACAGTGGTACTATAAGAAGAGAGGACAGAATTGGCATCTTTCATGGTGTTGGCTCCCGTTTAGAATTTCTTGTATTAATAGTAACATCTTAGCTGGTTTATACACAATGAAAGTTCAAACTATTATCGATCTGATTATTCGTTAGCCAGTCCCCTGAGAAAAACTGACTGGTTCACCAAATAAAATCACTTCCCCATAACGCTGATCTACTCCAAATTCTTTTTAAATCATCAACAGATTCTCCCTCACCCAGTGGAGACAAAACAGTTATCTATGGAGTAGCAAATGAGTTCGCTCGCCCAAGAAGAGCAATTTCATGTTTTAGCAGAAACATTGAAACTTTCTGAACGGTCGCTTGAAATCAGGTGGTCGGACGGAAAAAATGCAAATTTCCATTATCTGTGGCTTCGCGATAACTGCCCCAGCGGCTTTCACCCCTCTACTCAAGAGCGTTTATTCAACCTGACAACAGTAAGCCCTGACATCTACGCATTCGAAGGCACCTTTGATACAACCACCCTTTACATTACCTGGTCAGAAGGTGCGCATAAAAGCGCCTATCCACTTCAATGGCTTTATGAAAATGCCTATTCCCCGGATTTCAAAAAAACGCTTACATCTGTTATCGAACCGTGGGGGACGGAAATCCTGAACAGCCTGTACGAGGTTGATTACAGCGATCTGATGCAAGATGATCTGGTCCTCTTTAACTGGTTAAAAGAAGTTAAAAAATCAGGAATTTCCTATGTGCGTAACGTGCCCTGTACTGACGAGGGTGTGACCGATGTGGCCAATCGCATTTCCTTCCTGCGGCAGACAAACTTTGGTACTGTTTTTGACGTACAATCAAAACCCAATCCGATAAACAATGCCTATACATCCGAAGCCCTGCCGCTGCACATTGATTTGATCAATCAAGAGACACCACCGGGATACCAATTCCTTCACTGCCTTGTAAATGACAGTCAAGGAGGTGAATCAACCTATGCCGATGGCTTCAAAATTATAGAAGAACTAAGAGAAACAGATCCGGATGCTTTCCACCTGTTAACGACCATAACTGTCCCAATGCGATTTCATGACTTTGAAACAGACATCCGTACACGGAAAACAATCATCAATGTCGATGAAAATGGCAACCTTGTAGAACTGAGATACAGTCCTCATCTGGTCGATACCTTTGATATGGATGAAAGCATAATGGACAGTTTTTATCTGGCCTATAGAAAACTCATGGACCTTATCAATGACTCTCGATTTGTTATTTCCATTAAGATGAAACCGGGCGATCTATGTATCTTTGATAACCGACGCGTCATGCATGGTCGAAACGCCTACGAAGCCGGTCCAGGTTATAGTGGCGCACGGCATTTACGCGGCTGTTACGTGGATCGTAGCGATTTTGACAGCCGATTACGTGTTCTAGAGCGCAAATACGGTTAATGTTTTGGGCAAACGCCCTGCCCCCCTTCTAAAAGCTCGGTCATAACTGATCGAGCTTTTGCCTTTTTAAAAAACCAGCGGAGACATACCGTCATAAAGTAGTTTGCCACCTGCCAATATCATCATCAGATAACTGATCTGATAGAATAATTCAGGGGCAATCAATTTATGCAGCTTTAACCCCAACCAAATCCCCAAGGGCACAATTGGTAAAAAGATAAGCGATAATAGCAGGTTTTCATTAGAAAATTGCCCCATCCAGGCATAGGGAATCAGTTTAACCTGATTAACAATCAAAAAGAAGGCAACATTTGTCCCGACAAACACTGTCTTGTCCAACCGCTGCCTTAACAGAAAAAACTTAACCGGGGGACCACCTGCATGAGCAACAAAGCTGGTAAACCCAGCAATCACACCACAGACACCCCCAACCGACGATGACGCCTCTGTCCGTTTTTTTTCTTTTTGATCGCCAACAAAATAACTTACCCCAAACAACAGGGTCAAAAGTCCAAGCAAAATTCGGATATCATTGGCATCGACATAACTATAGGTCAAAGTCCCAATACCAATGCCTGATAAGGCCCCCAAAACCAATATAATCAAATTTTTACGGTGAAAGCTTTTCCGATAGGCCCAGATGCTGAGTAAATCCATGCAACACAATATCGGAAGCATGATAGCAGCAGCTTTAAAGGGAGAAATAAACATCGCCATCAAAGGCACAGTCAAGGCTCCCATTCCACCAGAAAAACCACTTTTGGAAATACCGGTGATTAAAACGGCAAAGGCAGCAACGACATAAAAACTAAGTGTGACATCTGGCAACATAAAGCGCGGCGATCCTGTGAGAATAATGTGTCACACAGTTACACTTTTAATCTCGCCAAAAGCAAGCTCAAGGATATCCCGGACATAAAAACCCACATAACACATTGTTTTAAAAACAAATCTCAAAAAAACTATGACGTTAACCTTTTCCCACAAAAACGAGACGCCCTGCCTTTTTGTGAACAAATGGTTGTCTTTTTAATATCACACCAAAAACCGGGATTATTGGTTAGATTAAGTGTCACGACCAACTGAGGATAGTTTAACTGTTGTTCTAGACATCAAATCCTGAACAAACAAACCGATAAGTAAGAGGAGCCCAAATTGCAGTATTTAAACCGTGTATGAATGAAATTTAAGTCCGCGCCTTTTAATCCAAAGCACCGCATTAAAAGGCCTAAATGAATGAATGGTTAGGCCTGACAAACCAAATCGACCGTTCGATTTAAATAATTCACTGTCTTAAAACTGTATTTGGAATTCTTGTTATGAAAAAACTTATGCTTGCTCTATCCCTGATCACTTTATCATCGACGCTTACCGTTCAGGCTTTTTCACAGGACATCATCGTTCCCAAAAACCATAAAGGTGAAGCGATGACCCTTGCCGCCCTGGCGAAAGACGCCGCTTGGAGACAAAAAGTTGCCCAACAATGGAAAACGTCTCAGCGCGAAACATCCTGGCAAAAGAAAAGTACCATTAAGACGCCGAGCACAAGAGTTGCTTTCTATATCTTAAATAACACTCAGGAAGCATCGCTTTATAACGCCAATACATCAAAATATGTATATAATTAAGAAACCATTGTTGCGGGCGCTTGGCCAAGATAGGCGCCCACAACTTCCACGATCAAGATAGGCCAAGCCCGGGTTCTTTAGTCATGGCTAGTTGTGGTTGCTGTAGTCATGAATCAAGTTGGGTGCGATTTTTGTTGCATCCCTTAATAGCACATCCCATTCGGGACTATTTCTGAGTTCTTCAGCCGCCTTTTTAATTTTAGCTTTTCGAACATAGTTTGGCGAAGCCTTGGAGAGCATCAAAAGAACATGCTTACAACTTAAAAAATAAGGTGTTCCAATATCTTCTGCTGTCATGCCAACCTTGGCCAAAGAAGCATGGATGACCTGCTTGGTTCCGGTTACGACATCTACACGACCTTTTTTAAGTAACCACAATGCCTCGGTAAAATTAGCTGTTTCAACTTTCTTGATCGCCTCGTTCTGATCTACCCAGGATCCAGTACTTGCCCCTCTTACCACAGCCAGTCGTAACCCTTCGATATCTTCACGCGATTTGATATCCAGCCCCTTCAACCCAACAAGCATTTTATCTAGTTGTATGGTTGGGTCCAAAGCTGTCGCAAACTCTTCTGGCAAATAGTCTCGAAATGTAATCGTTAAGTCATAGGTTCCTTTTTTCATACCGTGAAGGAGCCTTTGTCGTGGAACAAGAAACACTTCGACAGGTTCATTCAAAAATTTTGACAAACGCTTAAAATAAGAGACTGTCACACCATCGACATCGCCCGCTTCATTATAAAAGCCCCAAGGTTCTTCTGCCAACACAACTGCTTTCAACGGTATATCCGCTGCAAACACAGCATTGATCGATGACAGCATAAAACACAGAACAAGCAAGCTAGACTTCATAAACGCAAGCAACCAAACCAAATAAAACCAAACGTAAGCAGATCATTACAACAATTTCATTGACCATCAAGCGTTATATTAAGTGCATAACTTTACATAGTTATTTAAAGAAAATTGAGAAATATGAAACTATTATGACAGTACCTTCTTGCTCTGGCTTGCACAGCTGGAAAAAGGTAATAAATCTTTTCTGCAAAGGTGAAAGGCAAGAAAGTGCCAATTGAAAACGAGTATAAATTTGCCCTCCATGATCCAGAGGGCAAGCTGGAAGCAAGGTTATTGGCCTCGGATTATTTCCGTGTCGCCATTCGACAGGGCTACATCAGAAAAGGTGCTCGTATTCGGGAATGGCGCGATCTTCAGGCACAAAGCATTCGCTATATTTTTACATACAAACAACGTGTCGATGATGACGTTATAGAAATCGAAACAGATATATCCGAAGACGATTTTAACCGTCTTTGGTCTGTGCGCGAATATGATGTCACAAAAATCCGCTTCAAATTCATCATCGATGATGTGACATGGGATGTCGATTTTCTAAAACAGGATGGCAAAACATATTTCTCTTTAGCCGAAGTAGAATTACCAGAAAACCAACGCACAGTCCCGACACCTCCCGACCTGATAAAAGATTATGTACTGGGTGGAACTGGCCGCCACGACAAAACTCTGTCCAACAAGCGTCTTTTGCATGTTGAATATGCAAAACAGGTAGAAGCAGCTTTTATCGCAGGTGAAGATGCCGTGCGGGAACTCGTTTCAACCTATCAGGTCACATAACTTTCTTTAAACTGGCTTTTTTAGGAAAAAAACGGGTAATATATTAACTAACCCATTGAAACAAAAAAGCGGCCACTGATAGTTTGACGTCACCGGAAATCAAGTTCTCTTCTGACAAGACGACCCTGACCTGTGCTCTTTCCGGTTCCTGGACCACACAAGAGCTTGCTAAGCTTATCGCACAAACACCCCGTAAAAATAAATCAGGTCATGATGAACAAATTTTTGATCTTAAAAACGTTGAGGTCATGGACACAGCTGGCGCCCTTTATTTTTTAAAGTACAGAGATGATGTTAAAACAAGCGGACAGAAAACATCACTGAAAAATGTTCCGAAACATGTCAGACAAATTCTGGATACGGTAGAAAAACACCGCGTTAAGGAATGCCCTCCTGAAACAACACTAAAGGGCATAAGAAAACTTCTCACCGATACGGGTGAAAGCTTTTTCAAGATTATGACCCAGGGGCGTGAATTGGTCACTTTTCTGGGGCTTGTTCTCAACGCTTTTGGAAAACAGCTTATTAACCCCCGGCGTATTCGCTGGACACCTCTTGTTGCGCAGATGGAACAGATCGGGATTCATGCGCTTCCTATTGTGGGTCTGATTTCATTTCTTATTGGTGTTGTCCTTGCTTTTCAGGGGGCCGGACAACTCGAACGCTTTGGTGCACAAATCTTTACCATCAACCTCGTCGCGGTTGGTGTCCTGAGAGAAATGGGAATTCTGTTAACGGCAATCATTGTTGCCGGTCGGTCAGGCAGCGCATTCACCGCACAGTTGGGTACGATGAAGGTGAATGAAGAAATTGATGCCATGCGCACCATTGGTCTCGACCCAATTGATGTTCTGGTACTTCCCCGAATCTTCGGCCTCATTCTGGTGTTACCCCTTCTCACCTTCTATGCCGATATCATGGGATTGCTCGGCGGGGCAGCCATGACAATGATCACCCTGGATTTATCGCTGTTCCAGTACATTCGCTATCTTCAGGATGCCGCATCTCTCGGTGATTTTTTTGTCGGCATGATCAAAGCCCCAATATTTGCATTTATCATTGCTTTGATCGGTTGCCACGAAGGACTACAGGTCAGCAGAAGCGCAGAATCAGTCGGCCGACAAACAACCCGATCTGTTGTTGAAGCTATCTTCTTTGTAATCGTTTTGGATGCTCTTCTTTCCATCCTCTTTTCCGTGATGGGAATTTGAGAATGCCAAAAGAACTTAAATCCCGGGATTTTGTTATATCTCTAAAAGATATCCGGAATCAGTTCGGGGACCATATTCTTCACAATCAACTCAACCTGGATATCAGAAAAGGCGAAGTTTTAGGGATTGTTGGCGGGTCCGGAACCGGAAAATCTGTTCTGATGCGAACAATTGTAGGACTCAATCACAAAGCTGCCGGAACAATTAAAATTCTTGGACAGGATGTCGATCAGATTTCACAGGCCGAACTGGCCTCTCTAAGGCAGCGCATGGGTGTTCTCTTTCAGGATGGCGCGCTCTTTTCTTCACTGACGGTTTCGCAGAACATTGAAGCGGTTATAAACGAACATACAAACCTTCCCGCACAGTTTGTACGAGAGATCGCGGCCTTGAAAATTGCATTAGCAGGCTTACCCATTGAAGCCGGCGGCAAGTATCCGTCCGAACTGTCAGGCGGCATGAGAAAACGAGCCGGGATTGCCCGCGCGCTAGCCCTTGACCCAGATATTCTTTTTCTGGATGAACCAACAGCTGGTCTTGATCCCATTGGTGCAGCCCAATTTGATGACTTAATCGCAAAGCTGCAAGATACCCTTGGCCTCACCGTTATTATGATCACCCACGACCTGGACTCACTTCACGCCATTTGTAATCGCATTGGCGTTTTATTGGATAAAAAAATCAAGGTTGGTACCATTACTGAACTGTCCAAGGAAGAAGATCCATGGATTAAAGAATATTTCGGCGGCCCCAGGGGACGTGCCGCGACAAGATCACATGACTGATATTATAGAAACAATAGCCGACACTCTTATGAGATTTTTTAACAGAGACCAAACAAAAAGCTATACTCTAACAAAAGCTGATATCAGGGCATCCTGCCTTGCCGAGGAGATATAATGGAAACCCGTGCAAACCATATGATTGTCGGTTCTTTTGTCATTGCCTTTTTTATCGGGGCACTGGTCTTTGTAATCTGGCTCGCCAAATTTGAAGCTGACCGCAGCTATGCCAATTACAATATTATTTATCGTGGCGACGTCACTGGCCTGAAACCCGGTAGCCCCGTTCGCTACCATGGGGTTAATGTAGGGGAAGTGATTGACGTCTCGCTGTCACCTGACAAGCCAGCCGAAGAGGTCGTTATTTTACTCGAAGTCGAAGAAGGTACACCCGTTAAGAAAGATACAACAGCAACCCTGCAACTCGAGGGGATTACAGGGGTTAAATCCATCCAGTTGACCATCGGAAATATGCAGTCCGAAGCCCTTGTCGAGAAAGGCCCTTATGGGCACCCGGTGATTCAGTCCAAAACATCGGCCTTGGACCAACTATTGGAAGGTGCTCCGGAACTTGTTTCAAATGCCAATGTGCTTCTTGCCCGAGGCAATGATCTCTTTAACGATCAAAACAGAGCAAGCATTGCACAAACCCTGAAAAATATTGAAGCACTGACACAGGCGCTTGCTGAAAAAGAAAACCAGATTGCCCGTCTCATTGACGATACAGCGATGACCGCCAGCAACATGAAAACTGTATCAATATCAGTAAAAGAGCTAACAGAAGAATTACATCAGGGTAGCTCGGAAATAATGAACAAAACCAACAGTGCTATTACATCGTTGGATAACGCCGCAGTATCCATCGATAAGCTCGTTGCCGAAAGCTCACCTGAAATAAAAGTTTTGGTGCAGGATTTTCAGCAAACAGCACGTAGTTTTGCAAAGACCAGCGATCAGGTAGAGGCTTTAATTAGCGAAAACCGCGAGCCATTACAGGATTTCACATCAACGGGCCTCTACGAATTTTCCAACCTGTTATCTGAAACCAGAACTCTTGTCCGGGACCTGCAACTCATCGCTGGGGAAATTGAACGCGACCCTGCAAGATTCTTTTTTGGCGACAAACAAAAGGGCTTTGAACCCCCGGAATAATATAGAAGCAACATAAATACTGGTTTCCTGATCGAACTATGTCGATCTTTCTAAATAACAATGACAAAGACAGAAAAAGAATGAGCCCAATGGACGATACAAGAGACAACAACCGACGTAACTTTTTAAAGCTTGCCGGGCTGCTCCCTGTTTCTGGCCTTCTTGCATCCTGCGCGACACTTATACCCGGGCAAGGGCCTTTGCCTGATCTCTATCGTCTGTCGCCCAAAAGCACCTTCGACGCAACTTTACCCGAAGTACCCTGGCAACTGGTTCTGGAACAAACATCAGCCAACGCTAGCCTCAATACCACAAAAATTGCCCTACAGCGTAAAACAAACCAAATGGAATACTATGCAAACGCCGGGTGGGTTGATAAAGCGCCAATTATGGTACAGACACTTTTAGTGGAATCATTTGAAAACACGGGCAAGATTGTTGCCGTAGGCCGGGAAACAATTGGCCTAAGATCAGATTTCATCTTAAAGACAGAGCTCCGTGAGTTCCAAACACTCTATTTTGGAAGCACACCTGAAGTCCGTGTCGTCCTCAACGCCAAAATTGTACAAATGCCCCGCAGGACCATTATTGGTTCGCAAAGCTTCGAAGCAAACATCCCTGCCCAGTCAGACCAGTTAAATTCGATTGTTGCTGCTTTCGACGACGGATTGGGTAAAGTGACAAAGAAGCTTGTTGAATGGACTCTTTTTACGGCACATTCTCACTATAGAGCGCGTTAAGGCTCATCAAATAAACCAAGCTGCAGTATTTATTTCTACAATGCATGAATACACGCCTGTCTCTATTCGAAATTTCAAAACTCCTATACCAAAGATACGAATTGCGCTGGCATTAAATTCTCTTAAACCTTGCCGATCAAACACATACGACCAAGGCAAGTTTCCAAATGATAATCAGGGACAAACCCAACGCATTTAAACTCTTTTTCATTATCAAGGGATCTGTCGTTCCGACAATTGCCCCTCAAATTTTGTTTTCCGCACTGGTCGGCCTGTTTGTCTATTTTCTTTACAGCAACTTTCCTGACTGGTTGCCAATTCTAACGGTCACGCCCTTTATTTTGCTGGGTGTCACACTCTCGATATTTTTAGGCTTTAGAAACAGCGCTTCTTACGAACGCTGGTGGGAAGCACGCAAACTTTGGGGACAACTGATTATCGACACACGTTCTCTTGCAAGGCAGGTCCAAACATACGCATGGGCAAAAGATAGATCCGATCCCAAGCCCTTTAATGAAAACAACGATGAAAATAATGATTACGCATTAGAATGCAAAGAACATCAAAAACGATTTGTTCTACTTGCGATCAGTTTTTCACATGCACTGCGGCATCACCTTAGAGGAACTGAGTATAACAACGACGTTCACAGGTTTTTATCCGCTGATGATTCTAGTCACTTAAAAAGCACGCGCCACAAGCCAAATTTCATTCTAAATTTAATGGGGGATGAACTTAGGCACATGCTTCAGAAAGAATTTATCGGTGAGATCTCGGCAAGAAATCTGGAAGAACGCCTGACATCCCTATCGACCATTCTTGCAGCTTGTGAGCGGATACATAATACGCCTTTACCCTTTGCCTATAACCTGCTCCTCCACAGAACAGCTTATATCTATTGTTTTTGTCTTCCCTTCGGTCTCGTCACTTCATTGGGCATCATGACACCTTTTGTCACCGCAATAATCGCCTACACCTTCTTTGGTCTGGATGCATTGGGTGAAGAACTGGAAGATCCTTTTGGCACTTCGGCACACGACCTGGCCCTGACCACAATGTCTTACAACATTGAAATCAATCTACTAGAAACCCTCAACGAAGAGAATTTGCCCGACCCGATACAGCCGGATGGCTTTTATCATACCTGACAACATCATCTCGAGCCTCGTCTTTGATCAGGCTATCTTTTCTAAAAGGAAACGAAGGTTTTGACGTTCTTCGGGCGATAGATTTGACAGCAACTTTTCTTCTGTTTCAACATGCGTCACCACGACCTCATTTGCCAGATCAAACCCCTCAGTAGTTAAGGCCACCATTTGTCCGCGCCTATCGTTTGGGTCCATCCTTCTCTCGACAAGGCCACGCTTTTCCAGGCGATCAAGCCGATTGGTCATGGCAGATGTCGACAGCATCATGTCCTTTGCCAACAGAGAAGGAGATAACGTCTCTCCCCTCCCCTGACGACGCAAGGTCAACAAAACATCCATGCCAGCAAAGTCCAGATTATAGGTGGCAATATTATTTAAAACTCCCTGCCGAAGTTTTTCCCCGGCCCGCCAAACCTCGCCGCAAACAGCCATTGGCGCAGGATCAATGTCTGGCCGTTCCCGGCGCCATTGCGCCAGAATTCCTTCCATAGGGCCACCTTCTGCTGCCTGTGACGTAGCACTATTTTTGTGAATCGCCTTTTCAGGGTCTTGACTCATCCTAAAAAAATCCTTATTTATTTCGATATCAAATTATTTGACGTCAAAATATCTTATATCAAATTATCCTAAATAGAGATACATGACGTCCTGAAAATTGTAAAGGACTTCGTAATGCCAGATACATCACTTCCACACCGCGCACCCAACCACCCAATTGATCCAATCTTCATCAACCGGTGGTCTCCTCGCGCTTTTGATAGCAACAGCATTCCAGACGCGGATCTTCAAACCATTCTCGAAGCCGCCAGATGGGCGCCATCTGCCTTTAATGTGCAGCCCTGGCGCTTTGTCTATTCCCGCCGTGGTGATGAACACTGGAACACACAGCTGGACCTGCTGGATCCGTTCAATAAAAGCTGGGCGCAAAATGCTTCAGCACTTGTTTTTGTCATATCAGATAAGATTGTATCGGGGGATGGCACACGTCCTGACAGCCCTTCAAACTACAACAGCTTTGACGCGGGTGCAGCCTGGGCACAACTGGCTCTTCAAGCTTCTATCAGTGGATACAAAGCCCACGCGATGGCTGGTCTTTATTTCGACCAAGCACAAAAAGCCTTAAAGCTTCCCGACCGCTATAAAGTCGAGGTCGCTGTCGCGATTGGCAAAAACACAGCACCGGACTTTCTTGCACCTGAACTACAGGAAAGAGAAGTACCAAGCCAACGCCTTGCAAGTGATGACATTATTTTTGCTGGCACCTTTTCATAGTGCTTCCCATTCATAGCGTTTGAAGCCCCTCGCTTTTTGCAACTTTACCCCGCGCTAAAGTACTCTAGTATTCAGGAGAAGATTAATGAGCTTATCAACAACAGACGATGCCCCGAACCAGAATATTGGCGACCAGAAAATAGGCGGCAAGAATATAAAAGGTGAAAACGTACTGAAAAGCCCAACCAGCCTTCTCCTGATTACCGGCACATTGATTGGTTTCAACTTTCCCTTGGGAAAGATTGCTGGTGAAGCAAACGTGTCACCGATGATCTGGGCTCTTTTGGTTTCTGTCGGGGTTTGTAGCCTGCTTTTTCCAAGCTTGCTCTTTCGCAGACAACTGCAAAGGCCCAAAGGCAAAACGTTACGCTATGCGGTTTTATCTGCCCTTATTTCCTTTGTAATCCCTAACCTTTTGCTCTTTAGCGTTATCCCTCATGCCGGGGCGGGTTACACAGGATTAATGTTTGCCCTCTCGCCTGTGTTCACACTGGCGCTTGCAACTTTATTCAGGCTAAAAACACCTAATCTTTTGGGAATAGCAGGCATTGCCATCGGCCTGATCGGGGCCATCGTGGTCAGTATTACCCGTGCCGGATCTGCGGAAGCACCTGAGCTGATTTGGATCATCGCAGCGATCCTCATACCGCTAACCTTGGCGTGTGGTAACATTTACAGAACCATCGATTGGCCCGAAAATGCTCTACCCGACAGCCTCGCATTCTGGAGCCATAGCTTTGCAATATTTGTTTTCATTGTCTTGCTTCTTGCCACAACAGGAACAGTTCGCATTTCTGAATTGGCAGTCATTCCTTGGATAGCACTAACCCAAGCCGTTGTTGCGGGTTTAACTTTTCCGGTTTTCTTTAGATTGCAACAAAAAGGCGGGCCTGTTCTTCTTAGCCAGATCGGGTATGTTGCCGCCGCAGTCGGCCTTATTACCGCAACCTTTATTCTAGGTGAACGTTATAGTCTCTTCACCTGGGGCGGCGCAGGAATCATAGCCATAGGTATTGTCATCACCATCATTTCTCAACGGACAAAGGCATAACATACACACCCAACGCCCATAACTGATCCAGGATGTCACAAAACATCCTGGGTTTGCAGCGAGGCCATCAAGCCAGCTCCATCCTGTAAGAACCTATGCCAGAGGAAGTTAACATGAGAATTTTTCAGTGCCTCAGGATGACACAGCATTGAAACCTGAGTTTCAGGTATTACATCTTGCCACTGGATACGACAAAGCCCCAAGGGAATTGCGATATAGCTTGGCAAAATACCGATCCCGATCCCGGCCAGCACGGCCTGCGCCTGAACAGGTACATTATCTGATCGAAAGACAATATTCCGGGAAAGCTCCCGTGATGCAAAACTTTCCATAGCAGGCATCGACATATAGACCTCGTTAAAGGCAACAAGCTTATGCAAACCAAGATCCGCTTTAGAACGAGGCATTCCATAAGCCTCCAGATATTTTTCTGATGCCCACAATGCATTTTTCAAGGCGAATATCTGTTTTTCAATAAGGTCTGTTACTTTTCGCCCACCAATTCTGAATGCAATATCGGCATCACCCCGATCTATGTCTTCTACTTGGTTCCCGGGCGTCAATAAAACCTTCAAATCCGGCTCCCGCCCTTGAAGTTGAGCAATAACCTTTGGCAGCCAATAGGTTGCCAGCCCCCCGGTTGCGGTCAAACGTACCGGAGGATAATCGCGCTGCCCAAAGCTCTCCAATTCTCTTTCAAGACAAAAAGCCGTTTCAACAAGGGGCGCAATTCGCTCGGCAAGTAACAGACCATAGGCAGTTGGCTGAACATACTTGCCATCGCGTTCCAAAAGCTGCTGCCCCAACCGTTCTTCCATAGCCGTAATGCGTCGGCCAACTGTTGGCTGGCTCACGCCCAGCTCTCGTGCCGCAGCAGAAAGCCCACCGTATTTCATAACGGCCTGAAAATATCGATAATCATCCCAATCACTCATCTATTCATTTTTGTATTAATTGAGATCAAAAACAAACATTTTTATTTATAAAATTAATTTCGTATGCTTCTACCTGAATGAATAATCTGTGACAGGATCACGCCGATGAGCCAAGAGCACCAATACAAATCACACCTTTCCTGGACTGGGAACAAAGGAGACGGAACGCTTAATTACAAAGCTTATGACCGCAACTATGATATTATAATCGAAGGCAAAACCACGTTGTCAGGTTCTTCGGATCCGGCTTTTCGTGGGGACCCAACACGACATAACCCCGAAGATATGTTACTGGCGTCGATTTCATCCTGCCACATGCTCTGGTATTTGCATCTCTGTTCGGTCAACAAAATTGTTGTGGTTGATTATCAAGACACGTCAACAGCAACAATGACCATGAACTCTGATGGCAGCGGACAGTTTTCATCAGCAACGCTTAACCCGGTCGTCACCATCAGCCAGGATTCAGATAGCGAAAAAGCCGCTCAACTCCATCATGAAGCAAACAAACTCTGCTTTATAGCCAGGTCGGTAAACTTTCCGATTCACCATGACCCACAAATAAAGAATGAGATAAAATAGAGAACGCGCCCAGTACTATGTTCCCAGTACTATGTTCCCAGTACAATATTCTCTGCACAATGCCACGGTCAGTCTCAAAACTGACCGTGGTCACACTCTATTCAGACGGCATTCTGTTCCAGGCGTCCAATGCAGCGACTTTGTAGGCTTCGGCAAGTGTTGGATAGTTGAAAGTATTTTCTACAAAATACTCCAACGTCCCCTTTAGGTTGAGAACGGCCTGTCCAATATGAATAAGCTCTGTCGCTCCTTCCCCGACAATATGGACCCCGAGAAGGCGTCGAGTTTTAAGCGAGAAAATCATTTTCATCATACCGTGGCTGAGGCCCATAATCTGCCCTCGGGCAGTTTCGTGGAAATGACAGATACCACATTCATAGGGAATACCGCGCTGTTGGACTTCTTCCTCTGACATACCAACTGTGGACATCTCCGGGACAGAATAAATACCATAGGGAAAATATTCAGGCGCATCATAGGCATCTTGCTCAAAAGCATGGCAAGCAACAATACGCCCCTGTTCCATGGACGTTGACGCCAGACTTGGAAAGCCGATGACATCGCCAGCGGCATAGATGTGATCAACTTCGGTCTGAAAATTCTCGTTAACTTGAATTCGGTTACGATGGTCGGCCTTGATCCCTGCTTTATCCAGGCCAAGCTTATCTGTGGCCCCCATTCTTCCGGCAGAGAAAAGAACCATATCGGCTTTGACAATACGTTTGTTCTCAAGCCGGATCAGGTTGCTACCGCCCTCGACCTTTTCGATTGCTTCTACTCCTTGCCCAAAACGGAAAGTGACGTTTTGCTGTCTGAGAAGATGCATGAATTCAGCAATAAGCTCGCGATCAATGAAATCAAGCATGGTTTCACGCGGTTCAATAACAGTGACTGCAACATCCAATGCACTGAAAATAGTCGCGTATTCAATACCAATCACCCCGGCACCAATTACTGCAAGTGATCTCGGCAAAGTTTTCAGGTCAATAATTTCATCGCTATCGATGATCGTTTCGCCATCAAAAGGAATGTAGTCAGGTCTATGAGGCTGCGTACCGGTTGCAATAAGAATTTTGTCACCATGAACAGAGGTCACCTCACCTTCATCATCAACGACTTCAAGTGTGTTCTGATCGACAAAGTGTGCTAGCCCCTGTAACCAATCTACCTTGTTGCGCACAAACTGATGCTCAAGGTTATCCACCTCGTGCTGCAAGGTCATATGCAAGCGCTCCAGAAGGTCTTCGGCAGTAATGTTATCTTTCACACGATAGGAACGGCCATAGAAAGTACGCTCGCGCCAACCTGACAAATTCAGGACAGTTTCCCGTAGCGTTTTACTCGGCAATGTACCAGTGTGAACAGAAACCCCACCAATAGCAGGACTTTTTTCGATAACAAGAACTCGTTTGTTCCATTTGGCAGCCTGGACAGCAGCACGGCGCCCTGATGGTCCACTGCCGATAACAACAAGTTCATACCGTTCCATACTTTCCCCCTGCAATCTTTCTTTTCTATCAGGTTTTATGCCAGAAAACACATCAAAACATCCAGCGACACGAATAGCTCTGATGACATCCGCTGTATAACCTCAGCTATATAGAGCAAGATCAGTTCAATCGCTATTGATCAACATCAATCCGATAGTAATTAAAGCCATCCCCTGATTTTACAATAAGAGAAGTCACCCATCGCCTAATTAAATCAGCTTCTTATTTCAAAGCTGATAAATGCTATAATTTACCTTTAATTACAATCTGATTCTTTGGCCTCTCCAGTCAGATAGACATCACCCCTTCAGCCGTTTATAGGCAGTCTGACTATAGTCATCTACCTCGACAACCGCATCTGCGAGGCTCTGAGCTTCCAAGAGTTGCTGGAATTCATCGTCATCAACGACACCTTTTTCCAGAGCAGCCTGATATAGATCTTCCCGCGCAACACCCTTCAAAACGCCCGTTTTCCGCGAAGTGCGGATACGGGCCTCCAACGGAATAACCGCCTGTATCTTGCGGTAGGCTTGTTCCAAAGCTCCCATAGCATCATCCGGACTATCTGATACTGAAATATCACTGGACAGTTTTTCGCGTCCGCCGAGATCCCCCATCAATCGATTAGCCAGTGCAATGTTCTGCATGTCCGTTGGGCCATGGGCTTTTCGCCCCAGAAGGAACAATCGTAGTCGCAGCATCGTTCCGACAAACTTGACCGGATAGTTGTGTGTGATTGTCAGCAACGCCGTTTCTATTTCCTGATAGGCATGCGCGCAAAACCAGTCCAGATAAAGTTCGTCTTCTTTCGAACTTCCTTCGTCTTCAAAACGCTTCACCGCTGCTGTCGCCAGATAAAGCCAGGATAAAGCGTCTGCAAGACGCCCGCTAAGGGTTTCCCGGCGCTTTAAACTGCTGCCCAGCAACAGCATGGAAACGTCTGCAACCAAAACAAAGGCCGATGAATAGCGGGTGATTAGCTGTTTGTGCCGACGCGCTTTTGCCGTGCCCCTAACTTTGAGAAAACGTCCTGCGGTCAATCCGTCAATACCAGCTCTGACCGCATTACAAACTGTAAAGTTGATATGTCCCCAAAAAGCATCATCAAAATCTTCGAGGCTATTCTTTGCCACAGCTTCCAGCTCTTTTGGGACAAAGGGATGGCCACGAATAGATCCCTGCCCAAAGATAATCATGGATCGGGTCAAGATATTTGCCCCTTCAACCGTAATGGCAATCGGCAATCCATCATAGGCCCGGCTCAGAAGGTTTTTCGGGCCCCGACAAATCGCAGCACCGCCCAATATGTCCATGGCATCCAGAAAAACCGTTCGCATGTTTTCCGTTAAGTAAGCCTTGGCGATGCCCGATAGTACTGAAGGGCGCTCTCCGGCATCAACAGCGGCGCAGGTTAATTGTCGCGCCGCATCCATCCCATAGGTCAGCCCGCCAATTCTGGCCAGACGTTCTGCCACCCCTTCAAACTTGCCAATTGGCAGTCCGAACTGACGGCGAACGGCAGAATAAGCCCCGGTCACACGCGTCGCCAACTGTGATGCCCCCAAAGAAAGAGAGGGAAGAGAAACCGATCGCCCTGCGGCAAGAGATTCCATCAGCATACGCCACCCCTGCCCAACGCCTTCTTCACCACCGATCACATAGCTGATTGGGATGAAAACATCCTTGCCCTCAATGGGGCCGTTTGGAAAGGGAATGCCCATCGGGTCATGGCGTCTGCCAATTGACATACCCTTTGTATCCCGTGGGATCAGCGCACAGGTTATACCAAGGTCTTCTTTGTCACCCAACAAACCATCGGGGTCACTCAACTTGAAAGCCAGGCCAATAACCGTCGCAACAGGAGCCAATGTAATATAGCGTTTACGCCAGTTAAGGCGGATACCCAGAACTTTCTTACCCTTGATCTTCTCTTCACAAATAACACCGTGGCTCTGAATTGAGGCCGCATCACTTCCGGCCTTTGGTTCTGTCAAAGCAAAACACGGCATCTCTTCTCCGGTTGCCAGACGCGGAAGATAATAATCTTTTTGTTCATCCGTACCGTAATGGAGTAACAGTTCAGCCGGTCCCAAAGAATTCGGGACCATCACAATGACCGACAGAGGCAGAGAACGGGATGAAAGCTTCAGCACGACAGCAGAATGCGCCTGTGCAGAAAAGCCCAACCCTCCGTATTTTTTGGGAATAATCATCCCGAAAAATTTCATATCCCTCAGTTTTTGCCATAACTCTTCGGGAAGATCCCGATCCTGAGCAATCTTCCAGTCGTCTGTTTCCCGACAGATTTCTTCGACAGGACCATCCAGAAACGCCTGCTCTTCTTTTGTTAATCCGGAAACATTAAACTCTTCCAGCGTCGCCCAATCAGGGCGGCCACTGAATATCTCAGCATCCCACCACACTGTACCGGCGTCTAACGCAGTCTGTTCGGTCTCACTGATTTTAGGCAGGCTGCGCTTGACTATTTTCATCAAGGCTGCGGTTAGAAAAGGTCGCCGGATAGCATGAACACCAAACAATCCGGACAAAACCGCTGTCAGAATGATTGCCCATCCTGTAAGGACCGTTGGCATTCCGGCCAGATCACCACCAGCAATAAGCACCAGAAGAGCCAGCACCCATCCCCAAAACCCTTGCCCGCGATAAAACAGCGTTGCAGCAACAATGATCGCAAGTATGAACGTGAAAAGGATAATCATAGGGGAGACCTCTTCTTATTTTGTAATCTCAAACTTTGGCCAGGTTTACAAACAATACTCAATTTCTCAAAGGCTTACCTGTCTTGAGCATGTGATGTACACGCTCAATCGTATCAGGATGACGGCACAGTGTATGGAATGCCTCACGCTCTAACTGTAACAATCTGTCTTCGCTGACTTTACCAGTCATATCCGTATCACCGCCGCTCAGAACAGTTGAAAGGGCCGCCGAAACGACGACATCGTGCGGCGTGGCCTTTCCTGATTTTCGAAAACCTTCCACAGCCAGATCCAGAGCAACTTTACCACTTTCACCCGGCAAAGCGATTTCAGCTGCTGTTGGTGCGTGGTATCCGGAAACCAGTTCAAGCGCCCGCTCTTTGGCATCAGCAAGAACACGGTCACGGTTCATCGTAATCCTGTCATCCGCCCGGATGATTTTCATATCTCGTGCTTCTTCTGCAGATTTGGCGACCTGTGCCAGTCCAATCAGCTCAAAAACTTTCGACACCGCGGGCATGGGGCCGCGCGGTGTATCGGATGCCAAAGACCAGCGGCACATCATTTCCTTGCAGCCTCCCCATCCCGGGATAATACCAACACCGACCTCGACCAACCCTGTGTAGGTCTCTGCGTGTGCCTGCACTGCATCACTGTGTAACAGCAACTCACAGGCCCCGCCCAACGCCATCCCCGAAGGCGCAGAAACAACGGGAAAAGGCGCGAACTTCAATGCTTTGTACGTTTCCTGACCGCGACGAACCATATAATCAATAAAGGGGTAGGCCCAAAGCCGGGCCGCAACTGACATCAAACCGATATTGGCCCCGACCGAAAAATTGCTGCCATCGTTATAAACAACCAGTGCTTTGTATTCACTGGTTTCAATTTTCTCTCTGGCGCGGTCCATCATGGACAAGGTCCAAAGATTGAGAGAGTTCATTTTGCTATGAAATTCCAGACACAAAACGTCATCATCCAGATCCCACAGGGATGCAGAGGGGTTCCGCATGACAGGTTTTGATCTGGCTTTAATATCATCGAGCCTGAGAACTCCGGCATTGGGATAACGCTTTAAATACTGTCCTTCAGGTCCAAAGACTTCTCTGGCTCCTTTTGATTTACGATAGAATTTACCCGTGCCGACATTTCGTAAAACTGAGGGAACCTCTATCTTTTCAGACCGCAGCTTCGCGCAGAACCATTCCGCACCGATTTGGTCCAACAACTCGAAAGGACCATATTTCCAGTTGTACCCTAACCGCATGGCTTCATCGATGGCTTCAATATCATCGGAAACATCAGGGACCAGTGATGCCGCATAGGCCAGTGTTTTTGACATAACAGACCAGGCATAACGCCCCGCAGTACTGTCATCTTCCAGAACCTTGCGCGGGTTCTTGCGACCTGCTTTTTTAACAACTGCAACGACAGGGCGCTCCGCTTTTGCATAGTCACCTGTATTTAAGTCAATCGCTTCTTTTATCTTGTCAGAACTATCCGGCCTGAGACGATAAAACCCTCCCTTGCCCTTACGTCCGGTATAGCCATCGGCAATAAGGGTCTTGATCAGTTCCGGTTCCTGATAGATTTCATGAAAAGGGTCATCAGGTGGCAAGCTTTCTGACATAGAAGAGAGAACATGGGGCATGAGATCCAGCCCAACCATATCCAATAACGCAAAAACGCCTGTCTTGGGAATACCAAAGGGTCGCCCGATCACAGCATCTGCAAGCTCTATGGAAATATTCTGTTTCATGGCCTCGACAACGGCACATTGCAGCCAGAAAATACCTATACGGTTGGCAAGAAAGCCCGGTGTATCCCTACAATGAACGACACCTTTTCCCAGACTGTGATCACAAAACCGCTCGATCAGCTTGCACTGTTCTTCCGAAACTTCAGGACCCGAGACAAGCTCAAGCAAGCGCATATAACGAGGCGGATTAAAAAAATGAGTGATCAGAAAATCACGCCTGAAGCTTTCAGGCAAACCAGCGACAAGCTGTTCTCGGCACAAAGTAGAAGTGTTGGATGAAAAAACCGCGCCCTTCTTGCGGAATTTATCAATTTTTTTATAAAGCGTCTGCTTGATCGTGACGTCTTCAATAATTGCCTCTACGATCCAATCACAGTCAGACAAAAGCCCCAAATCATCTTCTGTGTTCGCGGGGGTAATGCGTTTTGCATTCCCTTTGCTCATCAAAGCAGCCGGATTACTTTTGATCAGCTTACCAATGGCATCCTTGGCGATTTGATTACGTCCCTCTTTATCCTCTGAACTTTCTACCGGGCGATCAAACAAGAGAACAGGCACGCCTGCATTTGCAATCTGCGCGGCAATGCCAGCCCCCATGACGCCTGCGCCGATGACGGCAACTTTATTTATCCCCTTCATTCAACGGCCTCCAGTACAGTCGCTATTCCCTGACCGCCGCCAATACACTGAGTTGCCAGCGCAAACTTTCCCTTTTCCCGCCTTAGCAACTGGGCCGCTTTACCTGTAATACGCGCCCCTGTAGCCCCCAAGGGATGCCCAATGGCAATCGCGCCACCATCCAGATTAATTTTGCTTTCATCCAGCTTTAAATCAGCCATACAGGCCAGCGCCTGGCTGGCAAAGGCTTCGTTCAATTCAATAACATCAAGATCAGAGAGGGAAATTCCGGCGCGTTCAATTGCCTTGTTTGTCGCGGCAACCGGACCAATTCCCATGATTTCCGGCGCACAACCTGCAACAGCAATGCTGCGAATTTTAGCCAGCACATCCAATCCCTGCGCCTTTGCAAAGTCAGCCGTACAGACAATAACTGCGGTTGCCCCATCGGTCAGTGGCGATGACGATCCGGCGGTTACGCTTCCCTCTTCTTTAAAAGCAGGGGAAAGCCCGGACAATCCCTCAATCGTACTGCTGCCCCGTATACAGCCATCCTGATCAATGACATCCCCCGTTGCCGTTTTTACAGGAATGACTTCATCGCTGAAGTTTCCCTTATCCTGTGCAGCGGCAGCTTTCAGATGGCTGTTAAGGGAAAACTGATCCTGATCCTTTCGGCTGATGGCATATTTATCTGCAACATTTTCAGCCGTTTCCCCCATGGAAACATAAGCCGCGGGATATTCCTTTGCGAGGGCCAGGTTCAACAGAGGGTTAAAACCCATCATCGGCACACGGGTCATTGATTCAATACCCGCACAAACATAAGCATTCCCTGCACCCATTGAGATTGCGCCAGCAGCCATGTGAATGGCCTGCATTGATGACCCGCAAAAATGATTGATTGTCGCCCCCCCTACAGATTGCGGTAAATCTGCCAGAAACACAGCCAGACGGGCGACGTTTAATCCCTGTTCGCCTTCTGGAAAAGCACACCCCATGAAAACGGCTTCAATCGCCTTTCCTTCAATCCCTGTTTTATGCACCAGTCCTTTAATGACCTGCGAGACAAGGTCATCGGGTCGAACCTTGGCCAAAGCGCCTTTGTTCGCAAAATGAAACGGGGAACGCGCATAACCTGCAATGACTATATCGACCATATTTCTACCTCTGTTGCTCTCAGAACTGTTGCTCTGTATTTCAATATCTTTTTGCTATTCCCGCTAAAGCACTATGTCGAAGATGTTTCTTCCCGTAGTTCTTTCTTGGAAAGTTTGCCAATCATGGTTTTGGGAAGTTCAGATCTGAACTCAATTTCTCTCGGCATTTCAATCGGGGACAGGTATTCTTCCAGAAACTCTAACAGCTCATCTTCAGCCAGTTTTTTATCTGTCCGTAACTTGATAAAGGCTTTGGGGATTTCACCGTGCTCAACCTCGGCAACACCAATGACCGTAACTTCTTCGACGGCAGGGTGGCGATTGATCGCCTCTTCAATATTCCGGGGATAAACATTGTAGCCGTTGCAAATGATCAAGTCCTTGAGACGATCCAAAAGGAAAACATATCCCTCGTCATCCATATAGCCAACATCACCAGTGTGAAGGCGTCCTTCCCTGATTGCGCGCCCAGTTGCTTCCTCGTTATGCCAATAACCTGACATGACTTGAGGCCCCGTAACACAGAGCTCTCCTTTCTCCCCGATGTCCAGCAAGGCATGGGGTGCTTCGATATCCCGAATTTCAAAATGCGTTTCAGGTAACGGTAATCCAATCGCTCCTTCTTTGTTCTTTCCTCCTACGGGATTACAGGCACAAACAGGTGACGCTTCACTCAAACCGTACCCTTCGACAAGAACACAGCCAGTGATGGCTTCAAATTGCTTTTTTGTATCCAATGGCAGCGGTGCCCCGCCAGAGATACAGTACTTAATCGAAGAAAGATCATACCGCCCGACAACCGGAGAATTATTAACCGCGCCATACAACGTTGGAACACCCATCATTATTGTTGGCTTCAAGCGATCTATCGTTTTAAGCATCTGCCCCAATTGAAACCGGGGGAGCAAAATTATCTCTGCCCCAAGCGCAATTCCCATATTCAGGACGGTGGTCATGGCAAAGACATGAAACATCGGCAAAACACCAAGAATACGTTCTTCACCCGGCACAGCATCCGAAAACCAGGCCACAACTTGGGTCGTATTGGCAAGAACGTTACCATGGCTAAGGATAGCACCCTTCGGTTTACCCGTCGTGCCCCCTGTATATTGCAAGACGGCGGTATCCTTACGAGAAACATCAACGGCGTAAGCACCTTCTTTGCTCTCGGACAGATCAGTAAATTCTATAAATTCCGGCCCTGAAGGGTGCGATATCTTGTGAAACTGCAATAAAGAAAACAGTGTTCCCTTGATCACTGGCATCGCCTGGGCAAGCCGACAAATAACAACTTTTTCCAAAGGTGTTTCAAAGAACTGTTTTTCGACTTTCTCGCAAAGTTCTTTAACATCCAGCGTTATCAAAAGCTTCGCGCCACAATCCTTGAGCTGGTGTTCCAGTTCTTCAGGTGCATACAAAGGATTTGAATTAACAACAATCGCCCCAATTTTTAAAATCGCATAATAACAAACAACAAAATAAGGGCAGTTCGGCAGGAACAGAACCACACAATCCCCCTTGTTAACACCCTGACGCTGCAACCCTGCTGCAACAAGTTGTACTTGCTCATAAATATCTGCGTAACTATAGCTGCGGCCAAGAAACTCGACACAGGTACGGTCGGGGAACCGCGCAGCAACCTGTTCCAGATTTTGATAAAGAGATTGATTATCAGGCCGAACCGCATCATCCCGCAGTAAAGAAGCTTCGGGATAAGTACCAGTATGAGATGCTTTTTTCACCTGTTCACTCATGCGCCTATCCCTTGATTTTCCAAAAGATGCTCTTCCGCTTTTCCTTTTTGTTCTACCTTGTGATCGGCCACTGACCGCTGATCAATACTTTCCAGAAAGCCCAAAATGCCCTGTCGACAATTACCAATGTTCTCGTGCAAAATGCCGTGCTTCTCTGATTCCACCATGATCAGCTCTTTATCTTCTGCACCGATCAAATCAAAAACCTTGTTAATCCCTTCGGCATCGACAATTGGGTCTTCAATCCCCTGAAAAAGCTTCACTGGGCAGGAAACATGCGGCAGGTTTTCGCGAAGCTGTTCATGCAGTTGATAAAGCTCATATGTCGTTCGCACAGGGACGCTACGATAGTTAATTTCCGGATTTTCACTGGGGTGCTCTTTAAAAACTCCTTTTTCTTCTATTGTCGGCACCCAGCTTGTCAGCTTTTCCAAACCATGAGCAAGGTGAGCAAACAACAGATTACGCGCCTTGAACTGCCACGGTACTGAAACTGCTGAAACAGAGGATATCCCAACGGGGTTATGCGCAGCTTCAAGCAGGGAAAGCGTGCCACCAGTCGCAAACCCCACGAGACTAATATCATCAACAAAAGCAGATAAAATCTGTCGCCCGCGCCCAATGGAATCCATCCAATCCTGCCAGTGCCGATCCCTTAAATCCCAAGGGGATGTACCATGCCCCTTTAAACGAACGCCCATAACAGCAAAACCAAGCTCGGATATTTCACGTCCGAATTCATACAACTCAGATGGAGAAGCCAAAAGGCCATGAACGATAAGAACCCCCGTTTTACGGCAGTTTTCGGGTACGATTAGATAAGGCTCTGCGGGTGCACAGGCTGTTTCCTTAATATTGATTTCCAGATGATGGGGCTTGGTATAGGTTTTACGATCGCAATCAAGAGACAGCATTTCATCATCAAAAAGATGGAATGCCAATGTCTTTCGCTCAACATCCATTAGAGTTTCATAGGCTTCTTCGACACTGACAACAGCTTCTTTGATGGGCATCACTTCGTTAGCATAAACACGGATCAAATTCTCTAATCGAACCGTATTAAAGCTTGTCATCTCAAGAACAGTTTCATCAAAAATATAATAATCCCCATCTTGCGTAATGTGTTCTGCACAGCCTTCGGCAGACATATATTTTTCCAACGCGCCACAAATCTGCCCGTTCCCCAGGTTCCAATAATTTTCAGGCTTCGTCAGGCTACGGTGCGGGTGAACATCTGATTTTTTCTGACACGACTTAATACCGAGATAGAGAGCAGTATGAAAATCTGATTTTAAAATGCGCGGTTCTTTTTTTAAAACAAGATACCGAATTAAAGACGAGGCCAAGTGATAGAGATTTACCGTGACCCCTGTATATATCGCGTCCATATAATAATCGCGCAGACGATTGGTTCCACGGGAACTACACAGCTTGAAGATCTTTTCATTCAATGTATCCGGAGCATGAGATAGTTTGAAAAAATCATCCAGAGAATTGATCTGGTTAAATACTCTGGAAAGCAGGCGTTTTTCCCACCATTTCCACACATGACGCACATCCAATGGCTTGCTGACACGAATATCCATATCACAATTCTTGAGGATCATATTCGCCTCTATCAGCACCTCTTCAACCAGCCTGGGGTTACTTCCTTTGCTGAAGAACTCTGCGCTTCGGCTTAAAATATTGTCACTCGCCCTGATGGGATAAAACGTAATGTTAGCCGGAATGATTTCTGTCGGCTTGCTGGCGACCGCCAGAAGCTCTTCTGTTGTATCCATCTCCAATGCCTTTGCCCACCGCTCAAGACGTGCATACTCCTTGGCTTCAAAAACAGACAAAACGCGTTGCTTGAATAGCTCCACAGTCAGCGCCAGAACCGCGGCCCCGGTATGATGCTTACGCCTGATCTTTGCTGTTGGAGAAAAGATACTGTATTCGCCGGATGGCCCGACAACATGCCTGTCTTTGACCATTCCTCCTTCTGGAAAAATGATGACCTTACGGCCTCTCAGTATTTCAGCCGCCAAAAATGGGAGCAACCCCGGATGATTATGCGGCACAGCGCCAACACCGTATAAAAAGTTGGCAAAAGATTCACTGCCCTCGAACAATTCACCCGCGGCAACACAACGACAATACTGGCCTGTTTCTTCGTGGATGAGATACTGGGGGATAATGGTTTCAAACCGGGCGAAATGATTAAAAAGATAAATATCGCCCTCAGCAAACTTATCGTAGTCATCGTGCAGGCAAATATTGATGCCAAGACGACTTTTCACCAAAGAAAAAGCCCTCACACACCAGTCGTATGTTGGTTTGAAGTCGAGGTCCAGCTCTGTATCCATCTCCCCACCTAAGCCATTACCCGCAAAATCCTGCTAGATTAGAATGCGGCTTCATAATAATTATCTGTGTACGAACATCCTCACCTGAAAATCACAATTCAGAGATCAAGAAACACATTATCTCAATCCTCTCATGCTTAAGTAAACCACAATACGGGCTAAGGTAGTATTAATATTACTTACTTTCGCGCAAAATTAAGGCATAAAAAAGGGGTTGGTAAAATCACCAACCCCTTTTCTAATAGCAAACAAGGTTTGTTTTATATAAACCCACGCTCTTTGAGTTGAGCAATAACCTGATCAGCCAAGACCTCTGGCTCTGCGCTACCGCCCTCCAAAACAATCTCGGCATTCACGGGGGCTTCATAAGCAGAATCAATACCCGTGAAGTTTTTGATGTCTCCGGCGCGTGCTTTCTTGTAAAGGCCCTTTGGATCGCGTTCTTCACAGACTTCCAATGGCGTGTCCACAAAGACTTCGAGAAACTCGCTTTCGCCCATCAGTTCGCGTGCCATACGACGTTCGCTTCTAAAGGGAGAAATAAAGGACACAAGAACAATCAATCCGGCATCGACAAACAGACTTGCGGTCTCAGAGACACGGCGAATGTTTTCAACACGGTCAGCATCTGTAAAGCCAAGATCCTTGTTCAAACCATGACGTACATTATCCCCATCCAGCGTGTATGTGTGTCGGCCTTCGGCAAAAAGCTTCTTTTCAACCAGATTGGCCACGGTTGACTTACCTGCCCCGGACAAACCGGTAAACCAAAGAACACAGGGTTTTTGCCCCTTCTGCTCGGCTCGATTACCCTTGTTAACATCCAGTTCCTGCCAGACAATATTACTTGCGCGGCGCAATCCGAAGTCAATCATACCAGCACCAACTGTGGCGTTGGTATAGCGATCAATCAGAATGAAAGAACCTGTTTCCCGGTTATCTTTATAGGCATCAAAGGGAATAGCCCGATCCAAAGCAAGGTTACAGACACCAACCTCATTCAGTTCCAGTGTTTTCCCTGCCTGTTCTTCCAAGGTATTCACATTTACCTTGTGATGAAGATCAGAAATCACGACAGGAACAGTCGTTGCCGCTGTCTTCAACAGATAGGGACGTCCGGGCAACAAAGCATCTTCCTGCATCCATAGAATATGTGCCCTTAACTGATCACTCAATTCCGGAACTTCATCAGCTTTGGACAGAACATCCCCCCGGCTGATATCAATTTCGTCCTGCAAGGTAATAGTAACCGCTTGCCCCGCGATCGCCTCGTCCAAATCACCATCAAAGGTAACGATCCTGTCAACTTTGGATGTTTTACCTGACGGAGAAACGGCGATGTCGTCCCCCGGCTTGATACGTCCGGATGCAATCGTTCCGCTAAAACCACGGAAATCAAGGTTGGGGCGGTTCACCCATTGCACAGGCATCCGGAAAGCTGTCTCGGTTATATCCGTAGTAACATCAACAGTTTCCAGGTGACCAAGTAATGTTGGGCCCTTGTACCAATCCATCTCGGCGCTAGGCTCAATAACGTTCTCGCCCTTAAGCGCAGAGATTGGTGTGGTGATAATGTTTGGAATATCCAGCTTTTCGGCAAAGGCCAGATACTCTTCAACAACTTCGTTGTATCTGTCCTGAGAATAGTCAACCAGATCCATTTTATTGACCACCAGCACAACATTCTTAATGCCAAGCTGGGACACAATATAGCTGTGACGTCTCGTCTGGGTCAGAACACCCTTGCGGGCATCAACCAGGATCAGCGCAAGCTCTGCCCCCGATGCGCCCGTTGCCATGTTCCGGGTATACTGTTCATGACCCGGTGTATCCGCGACAATAAATTTGCGCTTGTCCGTAGAGAAAAAACGATAGGCAACATCAATCGTAATGCCCTGCTCGCGCTCGGCCTGAAGTCCATCAACCAAAAGGGCAAGATCAATATCTTCGCCTGTCGTGCCAACTTTTTTGCTATCACTTTCAAGCGCTGTTAACTGGTCTTCAAAGATCAGCTTTGAATCATAAAGCAAGCGACCAATAAGTGTTGATTTCCCATCATCTACAGAACCACAGGTAATAAACCTCAACAGGCTTTTTTCTTCCTGTGCCTTTAGATAGGCGAGAATATCTTCAGAAATAAGGGTATCTTTGTGGGCCATTAGAAGTAGCCCTCCTGCTTTTTCTTTTCCATTGACCCCGCCTGATCGTGATCGATGACACGCCCCTGGCGTTCTGACGTCGTTGTCAGCAACATTTCCTGAATAATGTCCGGCAGTGTCGCGGCTTCTGATTCAACCGCGCCTGTAAGTGGGTAGCACCCAAGCGTTCTAAACCGAACAGATTTCATTTCCGGTGTTTCACCGGGCTTAAGTGGCATACGATCATCATCAACCATGATCAAAGCACCATCGCGCTCAACAACAGGACGTTCAGCAGAATAATAAAGCGGCACGATCGGAATGTTTTCACGATAGATGTATTGCCAGATATCCAACTCGGTCCAGTTGGATATCGGGAAGGCACGAATACTTTCCCCCGGTTTCACACGGGCATTATAAATATTCCACAGTTCCGGACGCTGATTTTTCGGATCCCAGCGATGGTTCTCTGACCGGAAAGAGAACACGCGTTCTTTAGCACGGGACTTTTCTTCGTCCCGGCGCGCGCCCCCAAAAGCAGCATCAAACTTGTATTTATCCAACGCTTGTTTCAGAGCTTCGGTTTTCATCACATCGGTATAAAGAGCGGAGCCATGATCAAAGGGGTTCATCCCCTTCTCTCGTCCTTCCTCATTGGTATAAACGATAAGATCAAACCCGTATTCCGCAGCCATTTTGTCGCGGAATGCAATCATCTCCCTGAATTTCCATGTGGTGTCGATATGCATCAGGGGAAAAGGAGGTTTTGACGGATAAAAAGCCTTACGCGCAAGATGCAGCATAACGGCAGAATCCTTACCGATGGAATAGAGCATCACTGGGTTACGAAACTCTGCCGCTACCTCACGAATGATATGGATGCTTTCAGCTTCCAGCTGTTTTAAGTGTGTCAGATACGGGTCGCTCACCGTTTCCTCCGAAATACTGCTATCAAGCAGGTAAAATACAAAAAAATCAGCCCCAAAGCAGCCATAAACTCAACAGATGTCAAGTTTTAACTGAAAATCAGGGCCACCCATTAAACACAATTTTTCAGTAAATAGTGAAAAATCATGCTCAACTGATATGTAAAATAGGTACTACACTCAATTTAACAACAATAAAAGATATTTTTTAATATTGCACACTAATTATATGTTATTAATTAAGTTATAAATATTTTATATATTTCAATAAATTAACAAACTTTTCTTACTGATTCTTCATTTAACCAGAAAAGAAAAAACACCAAACAACACAAAACAAATGTATTTTTATTAATAAATTTGAGTATCTGTTATCAACAAGATAGACAGGGTATATATTCTCTTATTGCTTCATAAATGAAATAAGACACATGCAAACGCTCTTTCACGATCCCGGTTTTCCTTACACAACAATGCCTTCTATTCAGCAAGATGGTATCTGGTGTGAAAAGAGAAATGTCAAAAGCCACATTTTGTCAGAAAACAGGCCAGCTCTCTTTCTGGATCGTGATGGTGTTATCGTCAAAGAAGTGAATTACCTTCAAAACCCGAATGATGTCGAGCTTATTCCCGGAGCAGCCGAAACAATCATAGCCGCCAATCAACAAAACATACCGGTGATCATCATCACAAATCAGGCGGGAATTGCGTATGGGTATTTTGGGTGGCAGGATTTTCAGGCCGTGCAAGACAAGATGCATGAACAACTTAAGGCCAAAGGCTCCTATGTAGATGCGGTCTACGCCTGTCCCTTTCACCAAAAAGGGGATACCCCATGGGGCGGACACCCTGACCACGAAGCAAGGAAACCCAATGCAGGCATGCTTCTGCGGGCCAGCACCATGTTTTCAATCAACATGGAGAAATCATGGATTGTCGGTGACAGAGCTTCAGATCTTGAGGCGGGGAAAAAAGCCGGGCTGGCTGGCGGCTTACACGTCTTGACCGGGCATGGTTCTCGTGCGGGGGAAGTCACCCTCGCAAGACAATTATCCAGCCCGACCTATCGAATTCAGGATGCGGAATCGATCAAAGCTGCGCAAAATCTGCCGTTGTTTGTGTCTTAAGTTTTCTGGACGCGCCAATCGATGGTCAAGAGCCAACCGAAGGCCAAGAGAAAGTATTAACAGCAATCATAAAACAGGATAAACCTGTGATTATTGTTCATCCCGTAATCTGATTTCGGTCACGCCACAGATATAATGGCCGACGGCAATATGCATTTCCTGAATATGGTTTGTTGTATCCGATGGCACCTTGATACAGAGATCACAGAGTTCAGCGAGTTTGCCACCATCTTGCCCGGTGAGCCCCATCACTGTAATTCCCATCTTCTTTGCAACATCAACAGCAGCAATAATATTGCCACTGTTGCCACTGGTCGTAATACCAACAAAAACATCGCCCTCTTTACCCAGACCGCTTAACTGACGCGCAAAGACCTGCTCATATCCATAGTCATTTGCAATCGCCGTCAAGGCAGAGGTATCTACGGTCAAGGCAATCGAAGGAAGAGAATCACGTTCAATAATATAACGCCCAACCAATTCAGCCGCCAGATGCTGGGAATCAGAAGCGGATCCCCCATTTCCACAAAAGATAATCTTATTGCCGCGCTTAAGTGCCTGTACCCAGATATCAGCAGCTTCATCCATGACATCCCCCAAAACGCTGAGGGCTTCAAAGTTTTTTACAACAGTCTGGCAATAATTTTGAAACGACACGGGAGAACCTTTTTATGAAACTCTGGAATATGATTTAAGTGAAATGCACTAATATTATGTCCATATTATGTGCTTATACCTCTACACGTCTTTCAGGCCTAGCACTTAAGGCATAAACTTTCCAGCCCAGAGAAACTATCAGTACAGAGAAATGTTATACCAACAAAGATCAGGATAAACGATCACCCAAAATTTGCGTCATCATAACCCCGCCTTCGGTGATATGCTTTGCGAGTAAATCTACGGCTTGATCACGCTCACCCGCTTCGACCGCGGTTAAAATATCGGCATGTTCCTGTTGAGATTTCAGCTTATAGGGAATCGTTTCAAAAACAAGCCTTTGATAACGTTCATTATGCAACCACAACTCATCAAGAGACTTCATAAGTCTGGGTTGTTTTTCCACTGCATAAATAGATCGATGAAAATCCCAATTAGCTATCATGAGCTGATCAAGATCTTCAGATTGGTTCCCCTTTAAAATAGCTTGTTGGGCGCTTTCATAATCAGCTACAGGAAACAAAGTCATGGCTTTATTAAGAGCCAGACATTCCAGCTCAACACGCATGTCCGTGATTTCCTGGGCATCTTCCATGGTCAAGGGCGCAACCATCGCACCACGTCGAGGCTGAAAAAGCACCAACCCTTCTGCACCCAATTTCTGCAAGGCCTCACGCACAGGCACGTGACTAGCTCCAAAGCGCTCGGCAATATGATCCTGACGCAAACGCTCACCGCCAGAAATTTCTCCTCGCAGGATATCATTCCGTAGTTGCAACGCAATCGCGTCGCTCATTCCCAAACCTGTTACGGGCACGCCACGACCTTTCGATTAATATTTTCTAAGGAGAGAGATCGACAAGAGATGATTTAATTACTCCCCCGGTTTCTCGACATCATATTCCAGGGCAATTATGCTGGATGGCGAATAGTATTTAAACAAAGTCCCAATTCTCTTAAGCGGTTCAGATAATTGGTTATACGTGTCACCGTTTTCGGATCACTAAGTTTCATCTCATCATCAAATTGATTTTTGTAAAGTGGTAAGACAAAATCAGGTGCCGCTAGTGGATAGGCGCCCAGACCAGAAAGACTTTGTTTCAACTGCTGCTGTACTTTGGATGTCCCCAAGGCCCCCGGGCTGGTTCCCATAATACCAACGGCAAGATTTTTGAAAACAGACGGTGCCCCGCGCGAAGTCCAATCAATGGCATTCTTCAAAACGGCGGGTAAACCACTGTTATATTCTGGCGTCACAACAAGCAGCCCATCAGCCTGACGAATTGCCTCCTTAAAGGCCAGCGCCACTGCTGGCGTCTCGATATCTTCCAGATCTTGATTAAAAAACGGCATATCAGCCAGTTGATCAAAAAACTCGATGGTCACACCTTCCGGTGCTGCCGCAATCGCTTCTTTCAACAAGGCACGATTATAAGAATCTTTTCGTAAACTTCCGACCACAGCCACAATATGAAAAGGCTTGTTTTGATCTTCCGGCAAAGCCATCTTGTTTCCCTCTGTAGGTTAAGAATGTTATCGGCAAAATATGCCATAACATGGGCAGAGCTCTGAACCCAGAGAGATTAACAAAATCAGGTAAATTTTAAGCCAGATAAAATTCTTAAGATAGCTGTCGGAATTTACTCGGTGTCAAACCCGTTGCCCGGCGGAAGCGTGTTGTCAGATGGCTTTGACTGCTAAACCCACACTGAAGCGCAATTGCCCCCAACGTATTATAAGTGTCACCCAATAAATCTTTGGCCCGTTGCACGCGCCGCGACAAAACGTACTGATGCGGGCTAAGCCCCATTGTCAATTGAAACATACGCGTAAAGTGAAAAGGGCTCAACTCTGCAACCGCGGCCAGATCTTCAATGACCAGTCCTTGATCCAGAGCCTCTTCGATATAATCCTTTACCCTTTTCGTTACAAAAGGTGACAATCCGCCCCGTGCAAGCGTCGGTTCGACATTTTTATTACTATAGTGGCGAAAGAGATGTTGTATCAAAAGCTGACCAGCATGAGACAGACTCATTTTATCCGCAGGGTTCTGCCAATCCAAAGGCAAAATAACCTGGCGAAACAGCTGCTCAATAACAGGATCACTTTGAAATGTAATATCTTCCAACTCGACCAAATTTGGATCAATGTCATAACTTTCCAGCGCAATCCTATCGAACTCTGCCTGATCAAAATAGAGGTGCATAAACCTAAAAGGGGCTTCAATACTCCATTCAGAACGGACACCCGCAGGCATAATACAAACAGCACCGGGATGGCCCTTTCCCAGTGAGCGCTCTCCATTATGGCGCCGTGTGCCCTTGCCACCCTGCAGATAATAACTAAGCGTGTGATGGCTTGCTTTCTCATATACAGCATAGCCGCCATCATTGTGCCATGCAGACAAAGACAATCCTGATCCAACATCAAGCGTCTGACTGGATTGCGCACCCACTTCTTTCAGGGTTTTATATATATACAGTTCTTCAGGCCGCATCATCTTCGCCAAAACAAATTTCTATTAATCTAGCCCGCTTATCCTCTTTTGAGAAGGCATCTGCCTTCACTTAACCGCAAGAATATGAAAAAAGCACACAAAACTGATATACAGCATGGCTTCCCGCCGTTATGACTTTAAGCTTCTTTCAACAGAAAACTATTTAGGCATCCCGTGAATATCCTGCTTTATATCGGAACAGTCCTCATTTGGGGAACAACCTGGCTGGCAATTGCTTTTCAGGTCGGCACTGTACAGGTCGAAGTGTCCGCTTTTTATCGATTTTCTTTGGCGGCATTGACACAAATTCTTTTTATGTTGGCTATAGGAAAACTCACATGGGTTCCCATCAGGCAGCATAAGTGGTTTGTTCTACAAGGCTGGTTTCTTTTTTGTCTAAATTTCATCTTCTTTTATAACGCCGCCAAATACTTGCCCAGCGGGCTGATCGCTGTTGTTTTTTCCCTGGCAAGTATATTCAATATGATTAATGCCTCTGTTTTTCAGCAAAAAACGCCAACACCAAGACCCTTGATTGGTGCATGCCTTGGTGTTTTAGGAGTTTGCGCCCTCTTCTGGGAAGATATTCAACTTGGCAACTGGGCAAATACCGGCCTGTTGGGCTTACTTCTGTCCCTTGCCGGAACCTATTGTTTCTCTCTTGGTAACCTGGTCTCACAGCATCAACAAAAAGCGGGACGCCATGTCCTTGTCTCGAATTCCTATGCACTGGTTTATGGCAGCATAACACTCGGGCTTTGGTGCCTGCTTCAAGGCTTCTCATTTGATGTGGAAAATTCATACAAATATCTGGGATCTCTTTTTTATCTCGCCATCCCTGGAACCGTCATTGGTTTCGCCATGTATCTTAAACTCATTGGCAAGATCGGTGCGGAAAAAGCAGCCTATTCAACAGTTCTTTTTCCGATTGTCGCCCTGTCACTCTCAACCCTTTTCGAAGGCTATATCTGGACAGAGACGTCAGTTCTGGGTGTTTTATTGGCACTCGGCGGAAATCTGATCGTCTTTTCAAAATGGTCACCTGGGACAAAAAGACAACAGCAAATCTGATCAGGTCAAGAAAGCAAAAGCAACCTTAGTCAAGACCAAGAACACCCCACGCTGCTTCGGTTAGATCTTGCGTGAAGCTTTTATAATCCTGGGTCAGGCGACCATAGACATGAAAGACGGCGGGTTGCACAACAACGCCCAGAACCATTGCCGCCATCAAGTCAGGATCGCCTTGCTTTATTCGTCCGTTGTCTTGCCCCTGCGCAATTAAATCTCGCAAGACAACCACTGGTGTCACCATGTCATCCGGGACTTCTTTTAGCTGACCATGTTGTGTCAAAAGCAAGAAGGTAAAAAGCGCCTTGTCCTCTGCAAACAGCTGGCAAAATCTGGCAATCATGTCAGCAATTTTTTGCTTGGGGTCTTTTGCAGACGCAGCAATGTCGCATAGATAATTCCCCTGTTCTTCATAAAGCGACAGGAAGAGCTTTTTCACCAATTCATCTTTACTTTTGTAATGACGATATATTGTGCCTTCGGCAATACCAGCGCCAGCCGCAATATCTTTGGTTGTGGTTTCAGTCACCCCCTGTTTGGCAAAGAGCTCCATCGCCACCCGATTGATTTTGTTTTTTGTCGCCGTGCCATCACGCATAACTTAATCAACTCAATTTCAGTTGTGATTAAGCACTCACTATACTCCTGAATGAGCAAACGAAAACCCAAAAGAACCTGAAACTGTTCAAGTCCCTTTGGGCTAACACATAAAACCTTTTTAAATAGATCAGGCCTGACTAACCAAAGCCATGCACTCATCAAACTCTTTCAGGAACTGATCAGCATTTTCCATCGTAAAGCAAACTGGCGGTTTGATCTTCACGACATTGTCCAGCGGACCATCCGTTGACAGCAGAATGTTCTTTTCCTTCATAAGATTAACAACCTTGCTTGCTTCTGCAGTAGCAGGTTCCAGGGTTTTCCGGTCAGATACCAGCTCGACACCGATAAAGAGGCCCCGCCCGCGCACTTCACCGATTAATGGATAGCGTGCCATCATCTCTGTCAGGCCATCGAGAATACGTTGCCCGACCTTTTCAGCATTATGTTGTAAACGTTCGTCCCGGATAACCTGTAACACTTCCCGCCCGATAGCGCAGGAGACAGGGTTTCCACCAAAGGTATTGAAGTATTCCATGCCATTGAAAAAAGCATCCGCAACGGCCCGGGTTGTGATAACAGCCCCCAGGGGATGACCATTTCCAATTGGCTTGCCAAGGGTCACAATATCTGGCACCACATCCTGCAGTTCAAAGCCCCACATGTGGCTTCCAATGCGACCGAAACCAACCTGAACCTCGTCAGCAATACAAAGACCGCCCGCACGGCGCACAGCCTCGTACACACGTTTCAGATACCCGTCCGGCAGAACAATCTGCCCGCCACACCCCAGCAGAGACTCAGCAATAAAGGCCGCAGGTTTCCGCCCCTGTTTTTGCAAGAGCTCTAACTGCTCAATGGCCATATCAGCGTATTTTTCACCACAATCAGGATCATCCCATTTTACCGGCCCCCGATATCCATCCGGCATCGGACATATTTTCACATGATCCGGGCAGCCCTTGCCCCCCTTGCGATTGAACTTATAGGGGCTGAGATCGATCAGGGATGTCAGATTTCCGTGATATGCATGATCCACAATCAGCATATCCCTTTGCCCGGTATAGTTCTGTGATAAACGTAGCGCGAGATCATTGGCTTCACTGCCTGAATTCGTGAAAAAACAAACTTCAAGAGAGTCCGGGAATGTTGCCAACAATTCACGCGCATAGTTGACAATATTGTCGTGCATGTAGCGCGTATTCGTATTGAGAACAGGCATTTGCCCGGTAGCAGCGGCAACAACACGGGGATGACAGTGGCCAACATGGCAAACATTGTTCACCATATCCAGATACTCTTCCCCCTGTTCGGTATAGAGATACTGTCCTTCCCCACGAACGATTTTAAGCGGTTCCGCGTAAGACAAGCTCAGGTTAGGACTTAAATGTCGGGCTCGTTCCTCGCGAATGCTTTTCGAACTGCGCGTCACATCTCCCTGACATTTGGTTTTCATCCCAAGAATAAGGTTCGGGCTTGGGCAGACAGATGACCAGACATTGATTTCGCTGCGTGCGGCAACACCGCAGACATCATTTTCCATTCCCATCAAATCCAGCAGAAGCTGAAAGTGAACATGAGGCGCCCAGTTACCATTTTCAGGATAAGGGCCAAGATAACCAATAACATCCCCCTTCTTGAAGGTCTTACCGTCTTCCCAAAGCTCTAGCGATGTTCGGCTCAAATGACCGTACTTTGTATAGAATACCTGTCCTTCATCTGTTTTGTGTTCCAGAATCACAACCGGGCCATAGTCATAATCCCGCGTATTATCATTATGAACACGGACAATACCATCTAACGGCGCATAAAGCGGTTCATAGGCGGGAAGGAAAAGATCAATTCCTAGATGAACGGTGCGTTTTTCATCCGGATCTACCGTCTCAAAAAAGTCTCCCTTATATACATCCCGGTCTTCCAGATAACTGCCAACCCCAACGGCTGCACCAGCCTCTTTCATTAAAGCAAAGATAACATCCGTGGCTTCTTCTGCACTACGCGGGATCCCCTCGTCATTTACTGACAGAGGCGAGAGATCAAGGACCAGTACATTTTCGGGCGAAAGATCGTGCTGGCAGATTGGTCCGATCTTATCGGCATTGGTCAAAAGCCACTGTTCCAGCTTTCGCGATCCGGCACATGCCTCGAAACCACAGACATCCCGCAAACGATAATGCACCACTTTCGGGTTGATCTGTTCCATCTTGTGAAGAAGATCGCGTACATCTTTCTGACTAATCAACAGATATTCATTGTCCGGATTAGCCGCATATTGCTGTGCAGCCATACAGGATGATTCCGCCAGACGCACGCGTATCAAATCATACAGTATGGCAAGTTCACCTTCGTGCAGGGGATTAACCTTGTGATAACCGGCGACAACATCACAAGCGCGTCCGACCGGGTCTTTTTGTGCCAACATCGCATAGGCACAAGCGACTGCCACCTCGCATACCCGATGACTTTGAATGAAATCGCCAAAATCAATAAGGCCGTTGATATTTCCCTGTGTATCCACAAGGAGGTTGTAATCATTGGCATCGTTGTGAATAACTTGTCGTGGCAACCGGCTCAAAGCACTTGCCGTTTCCTTGGTAAATTTATCAAGAATAGACGCAACGATATCGCGTGTGACCGTATCCTCTATCAAATCAATAAATGCTGTATGAGCTGATGCCTGGGCGACATCCCATAAAAAGGTTCTGTCTGCGCCCGCATGCATAAAGGATTTCAAAGCCAGGTCCATGCGTCCCATTAACGCCCCGATCTGTTTGAAATCCAGGTTTTGATTTTGCGCAGCCTTATTCCAAACCTCACCCTCTAACCAGCTGAGTGCCCGGATGAACCTATCTTGCCCGTTATAATCTGTAATCTTGAAAGTCGTTGTTTTTTTATTGTTCTCTACCATTCTCGGAAGCGGCAATTCAGAATCCTTATTTGCCAACTCAATAAGCAGCTGATCCTGAGCATCTAACCAACACACATCCGTTTCGGGCGCGTATAATTTAAGAACAAAACTCTCACCCGTTGTGGTGTCCATTCGAAAGTTCTGATCTCTTTCGCTCGGCAAAACCGTGGCCTTTGCCGCAAGACCATAAAACTCCTGAAAAAGAGCTTCGGCTTCACCTATGGTATAAACATGGAGTTGATCAACGGACATTTTATGCACCTTGTACTACGAATGATGTTTTGCGGTTAATTAGTTGAAAGCAGTATAAAAAAAATAAACGCCCACTTCTTTCGCCATTATGCGCGTTTGATTGTTTTTATGGCCGGTGCCTGATATTCTCTGCCTGATATTCTCTGCCCGTTATTTCCACCAAGCAAAAGATGTTGACGGTTCGATGCGTGACTTAGATGAAATTGATCGCCAGATCCTACAGGTACTGCGCCATAATGCGCGTGAAACGATCAAGGGAATTGCGGCACAAACCAATATCGCCAGATCCACAGTGCGTCATCGCTTACAACGTCTTGAAGATGATCAAATCATTACGGGGTACAGAGTTGAGCTTAAAAATGCATCAACCCGTGGCTTTGGTGCTTTTTTGTTTTTGAACCTGACTCAGACGCCCGCAAAAGATTTGATCACCGAAATATCCAGCTTCCCGGAAGTCATCCGGTGTTATTCTCTGGCGGGTGAACCCGATCTTCTGGTTGAGGTGATGGCAAAGACGCCCGAGGCCCTCAACGATGTGCGCAACAAATTGTCTGCAAACCCGGTAGTCAGTGAGCTTAAAACATCTTTGGTTCTTAACCGAGAACTAGAAACCTAGATTAAGAACCAATCAATTTTTAAATTACCTATTGGACTTTACTTGTCCTCTCCCTCAACAACCAAGCGTCCCTCTTCAGCTTTGAAAAAGAACTGACTAGCAATCAACCACCCCTTCAAGGGGCGTAGAGGAAGGATACAGGTCAACAAAAGCAAGGGCATCGTAGTGAGAAAATGCGCCCAGATCGCTGGCTCAAACTTGACTTCGAACCATAGGGCAAAAACAACAACAGGAATACAAAACAGCATCTGAATAAAAAAAGCAGGTCCATCGGCTGGATCTGCAAAGGAATAGTCAAGGCCACAGACCTTGCACCCTTTGGCAACGGTCAAAAATCCGTCAAAGATTTTCCCTTCGCCACATCTCGGACATTTCCCCCGGGTTCCCGTCTTCATAGAAGACAGTTTGGGGTAAATTTTCTCTGCTGTATCGTGCATGTTAAATTCCATATTGTTATTCGGTTACTGTCCCAAACGAACAGGTCCGATTAGTTATGGAACTATAGATAGTCTGAAATTACGCTTTATACGATAACAAAGTGACGCTTCACAACGTCGCAGCATCGTCTTGTCAAATCATCATCCCAGTTCAAATGACGTTATGCCGTAAATTCTATCCAGCGGCAGATTAATACTACCCCCCTTGTACATTCTGGCCGTTTCAAAGCTTTGTACCAGCCCATATCTTTCTGCCAGCAACAGCCCTTCTGTATTGTTTTCGGGCACATCTAAAATAATGGTATTGCCTTCAATCGCCGCGCAGAGGGCGTCAAAAACATCATTTGCTACAACGGGATCATCCGCAAACAAGGGTCCTGTTTTATAACCGTCGAAAAAGGGGCGAACAAGGCCGTAACCTCTAATCTTATCACCATCAACAGCTGCAAAGCCCTGGTGGCCCTCTTCACCAAGCCAAGCCTTCAGAAAATCCTTACGTTCCTGAAAGAAACATCCTGCGTCAAATGCCATGATCTGTTCTAAAGGCAAGGACTTCACATCAACAAGGCCCGGTGCCTTTTTCCCTTGCGCCCGCGCCGTACCTTCAAAACGGATATTCCGGTGCGAAAGTTTAAAGCCTGATTTGATATAGTTATCCTGTTGGTCAACAACACCGTCCAAGCCAACAATACGCCCGCTCAAGCTATTCAAGGCATAGTCCCAGATACTAAGCCCATAGCCCTTTCCTCGCCACTGTTCCCGGACGATATAAAAGCCGACAAATCCATAATCAGCGCCATATTTAACGGCAGAAATACATGCAATAGGCTCCTCATTCAAAAGCCCAATAAAAAAGCCAGTCTTATCCGCCTGATAAAAGCATTCAATGTCTCTCAGGCCGGGGTTCCAGCCTTCACCCGCCGCCAGATCGCACAAAAACTGAATTTCGTCTTCTTTAGCAAGGCGAATTTCAAAATGATCTTTACTTGTACTTTCAGTCACGAAAAAACCTTTTAGATAAATAAATTACGTCATTATAGTATTGAAAAATTTGCACCTTAACCACACACTGCTTAGCTCAAAATTATGTCAAAAATTGGAACTGCACCACATGACACCAAAGGAATTACAACAACTCGCCGAATATAATTACTGGGCCAATCATACCCTCTATAAAAGCTGCTCAAATCTTTCTGAAACGGATTACAAAGCTGAACGCCCCAGCTTTTTCGGATCAATCCACAACACACTTAACCACATCCTTGTTGGTGACAGAATTTGGTTCGGCCGTTTTGAGAACAAACCCGAAAAGCTGTCTTTGTCTGATGTGCTGTATGAGGATTTCGCTAGCTTACAAACTGCGCGAGAGAACGAAGATTTACGTATCCTTGATTACGCCCGGAACATTACACAAGACACACTGGATAGCACCCTTAGCTATACCACTATTGCCGGAGATACCTATTCTGACCCCTTGGGAATTCTTCTCCAACACGCCTTTAACCATCAAACGCACCATAGAGGCCAGATACACTGTCTTTTAAGTCAAACCAATGTTACCCCTCCTTCTCTAGGTATGACATTTTATTTGCGCGCTCAGGATTAGAGTTTTGATAAGCATGTCAGTCAAACAGATCCATCTGATTAGTAGATGCTTTCTTATCAGAACCAGAGTGGTAAAAATCAGATGGAACTGAAAAGAGACTGACATCCAGATGCCGCAGCGATCTTTTATTTAATCCATAGCGCTTTCTGGCCAAAGAGAAACGGTCAGCAATGAGTTGTGCAAAGACACCTTCCCCCCGCATACGCTTGCCCCATCGGGCATCATAATCTCGCCCGCCGCGCATAGATTTCAAGATTTTCATGACACGATTGGCCCTGTCCGGATAGTGCAAGTGCAACCATTCGACCCAAAGGTCCCTGATCTCCCCCGGAAGTCGTAATAAAACATAACTACAGGAGACAGCACCCGCACGTGCCGCAAGCCCGAGAACCCGTTCAATTTCATGATCATTCAAAGCCGGAATGACAGGCGCCATGAGCACAGAAACAGGCACGCCAAGTTCCGTCAACTGTCGAACTGCATCCAAACGCTTCATCGGCGTACTCGCCCTGGGTTCCATCGCCCGCGCCAACTTCCGGTCGAGTGTCGTGACCGATACGGCTACAGAAACCAGATTTTTTTGTGCCATCCGCTGTAGAATATCTGCATCCCGCATGACCAGATAGCCTTTGGTTATGATACCTACTGGCTGATTAAAAGCTTCACAGACTTCCAAGGCCTGCCGAGTAACTAGTTGTTCTCGCTCAATGGGTTGATAGGGATCTGTATTGGCCCCGAATGCGATCACCTTACACTGGTAAGATTTTTTTGATAGCTCCTTACCTAACAGTTCAGCGGCATCATCTTTCACATAAATCAAACGCTCAAAATCCACCCCGGGCGAATGGCCAAGATAGGCATGCGTCGGCCTAGCAAAACAATAGATACATCCGTGTTCACACCCCTTGTAGGGATTAAAGGACAGTTCAAAAGGTATATCCGGAGAATTATTTCTGGATATGACAGAACGACTTGGATCAGGAGCAACTTCGGTTTGCAACCTTTCGCCTTCATCCAGACTGCCCCAGCCATCATCCGTTCGCTCACGCTCAAAGGTTTCGAACCGCCCAACACGATTTGTTATGGCGCCCCGTCCCCGATGCGCATTGGGATGAAGATGTCCCGTAACAATCGCGTCCTGCTTTTCCGATGATTGATCTGTAGTTTGTTCCATAAACTAGAAATACAACAAAAAGAACAAAAAGAGAACATTTTCATTGAACTCATTTATAAAACAAAAATATTTATTATAAATCAAAATCTTACAACGAATATTACACTGGAAAACAGATTCAGAATTGCAGCGAATCGTACTCATTCAACAAGGGGATATGCAGTACGACATCCACGCCAACCTAGACATTTATCGTCTTTTCAAGACGTATCCGTAAAACAGACCACCAATCAGAGGCGTCAAATAAATCGGTATCTGATAAAGAGCTAAAAAGGGTAATATCTCTTGTAAAAAAACAATCGGTATGACCGCTGCCACAAGCCCCAAGTTTCTATTTCCCGCGACCATCGCAAAGGATAAAACGCTTTCTACTTTTATCCCCCGGGAAGAAGAAAATCGTCCAACCATGCTTCGAACAAGAAGCCCAAGGACAGAAAACAAAAACTGCGCCCCAAAGTTAGAGACAACAGCAATAGCGAATAAAAACACCATATACACAGGGTCGTTTTCTATGGTGACTGATACACCAGCCATAGCCGTTGCCACAAACACCACCATGATAACAGTGCTTATACCATCTAGTTGAAGACCACTTCTTTTAATGCGTTCTCGCCCCAACATTTTGCGGACGATAACGGCAATCAAAAACGAGCTTCCCACTGTAATCAATAGCTTTTGAAATAGCGCCCATTGATCAAAGGCCATTTGATCCCCCAGCGTCATCCCAATAATAAAAGGTGCCGTCAAAGGTATAATCGCAGTGCCAGCCAAAGTAATATTGAACACCAACTCGCCATCAAGCTTCAAAAGGTAAGCAAGGTTTGGTGCCGACCCTAGCGGTGGCGCACAGGCCACCAGCACCAATGCAATATGTATTGTGGTGTCCAGTGAAAAATGGCGCGCGACCAAATCGACACCTAGCGGAAACACCAACATCAAGGCAACCAAGACAACCAGCAAAGCAATAGGGCTTTTCAAATGCCCCAAAACCCGTGACAGATCGACCCTGATCATCGCCACAGTTATTAGCCCGATGATAATTCCCCCCATATAGGGCAGAAGTACTTCGCTTACTTTAGAAGGTAAAAAAGCACAAAGGGGTAAACTCAGCGCGAGAATAACAGATGCTCTGTTTCCAATGCCTGCAAAGAGTGTCGATAGTACCCCCATATCCCTTTACCTTATAGAAATCTGGTACCTGCTTTCTATTGGGATGAAACAACCACTGGTTTTCGTTTTTTCCGCACAGACAGCCAGACACCAAAGCCAATCAATACGGCCCCGACCGCATGATACAACTCGGGCGTTTCCCCCAATAACAAAATAGCGAGTGACGCAGCAAAGACAGGCAAAAGGTGAATAAACTGTCCCGCCAAGCTGGCCCCGACATGCTTAACCCCTTCGTTCCAGCAGATGAAAGCAACAATAGAAACCGGCACACCAGCATAGAAAACAGCTAACAAATTGTTTGTTGTCATCTCGAGAGGGGCTGACTCTATCCACCCGGGTAAATAGAGTGCCGCAAGAGCCACTTCACCAATAAGCACGCTCAACAGTATGAAAGAAAAAGGCGAAGCGCCAGCTGGCTTCCATCGAAGTAAGAGAGAATATAACGACCAGCTCAATACTGCGCCCAGAACAAATAAATCACCACTGTTCAAAGACAGATTCATCAAATTCTCAGGGTGCCCCCGGACAAGAAGGGTCACAACCCCGCAAAAGGAAATCACGATACCGACGGCCTGTATCGACCGAATTCTATCCCCAAAAACCAAAAAAGACAGTCCAATGATTATTACCGGAATCATAGAGTTAAAAAGCGCGGCATTGGTCGCGGCAGTTGTCTGTAAGCCAAAATAAAGCAGCGTGTTAAAGCTGGCGACACTTAACAGCCCAAGAACAATCATCTTCCCCATAACAGGGCGATACAAATGCCAATCTTTCTTTAGAGAAAAAATTGTGAAGGGAAAAAGGCAGGCAAGCGCAAGTGTCCAACGCCAGAAAGAAAGTGTAAGCGGGGCTATTTCAGTAGAAACCGCGCGGCCAACAATAAAGTTTCCAGCCCATAGTAATTGCGCAGATACCAAGAACAGAACTGCCCAGCGTTGAGAAGACATACGAACCTCTTTTTCGGGCCTTAGCCTAAGCCCTGTTTCAGCCCCTTTTCGGGCGTTTTTTTGGATTTTGCCAACATCCGTTTATCAAACCATATGCAGGCCCTTGGAAGCTAAGGCATGGAATGAGCTTCGGCAAGACATGAATTAAACGGAACAATTTTTGGGCCTGACAGCTTTCAAAAACCAGACATCAAACTTGGCGGCAAGCCTTATCAATAGATTATAACAACCCAAATTCTATCAGTGTTCTATTGCTCGCGTCTTTGATATCTGATGGCGGATATCCCGCTTTGGCCATAACACGAAGACCATTATAAGCCACATTTAAACTCATTGCCCTTGAACGTAAAATCTTGTCTTCTTTATCTGATTGATCTGCAATATCCTCTAGAGCGCAATAAAATCCTTCAACCATCTTTTCCATCATTTGCTGACAGATTTTACTTATTTCCGTGTCATGAGGTGCTTGATCAACCGCCGTATTGCACAAAAAGCACCCACGGCGATCGTTGTCATTTTCAACAGCAAGAATAACCGTATCAAATAGCATTTGGATACGCATTGTTCCGTCAGGGATTTTGTTACTCTGTAGCAGCTCTACCCCCGGATCAACACAGCTTGTTTCATACTGCTTCAATGCAGCAATGAATAAACCCTTTTTATCACCAAAAGCTTTATAGAGGCTCCCCCTGGCTATTTTCATTGCGTTCAGCAAATCTGTAATACCAGTTCCTTCATACCCTTTTGTCCAGAATATCTGCAATGCACCATTCAGGGCATCATCAACATCGAACTCACGTGGTCGTGCCAAATTTTACGCTCCTTAATCCTAGATATCCATAACTCAAAAAGAATAGATCGATAGCATCTCAACACCCTGATCGATCTTGTGGAGGTAACGAAATCATCACGCCTTTGTGTTTTTAACCGATCAGTTCCCAATACTATGTTAATCAGGAAGCAGGATCAACACCCGTCAGGGCACCAGATACTCTTAATCATACTATTGAGCCGATCTGCCCAGACAAATGAGCAGGTCTTTCAGAAACCGTATAGCTCGTTTTATTGTGGAGACAAAAATGAACCGTTTATTCAAATTCTTGGCATTAACTTTCTTGGCCGCGACAACTTTTTCTATCACATCCGCACATGCAGGTGGCATCGTTTCAAAAGGAACATTTGAAGGAAGAAGCGACCATATCACCACGGGAAATGTCGAAATTAAAAAAGCAAGTGATGGCAGTTACACCGTTATTTTAGCGGACAATTTTTCGCTTGATGGCGCCCCAGATCCAAAGCTTGCCTTTGGTAAAGATGGCGTTGATAGAAGCACTATCTTTGCGCCACTTAAAAGCAAAACCGGGAAACAGGAATACAGCCTTCCGGCAGGCATCAATCCAGCAAACTTCAACGAAATTTATGTCTGGTGTGAAAAATTTGATGTCCCTTTGGGGGTCGCCAACCTGAAATAATCCCCTGAAAACTCAAGAGATTATTTTCTCTAGAACTGGTTGTCTCTCCCCCCGAGATACCCCGTTCCAGAAACGGCTAATCATTAAGTTGATTAGCCGTTTTCTATGTTATCCGGCTCTAAACCAAAACCTTAATTAAAAAGAAGATAGAGAAGCGTTGCCACCACAAACCAGCACACCAACTTTCTCATCTTTTTCTGGAACATAAGCGCCCGACAACAGTCCTGCCAAAGCCGTCGCACCACCAGGCTCAGCAATCTGGCGATAGTTATTCCACAGACAATCCTGGGCAGCTTTCACATCCGCATCATCGACAAGAACAGACTGATGGACATAGCTCTTGCTGGCTTCAAGGCCAAAGTCACCTATAGTACTTGCCCCCAAAGCATCCGCCGCCAAGCCGGAAACAGAAACACCCACCGGATACCCAGCTTTCAAAGCCGAATGTAGTGTCGCAGTTCCTGTTGTTTCCACAGCAATAATCTTTATCCTGCCACGATACCACGATGCCACCCCGCCGATTAAGCCACCGCCGCCAACGGCAACCAACAAACTATCGATCTCTGGCGCTTGTTCTTCTAGCTCAAGCCCCACGGTCCCTTGCCCTGCGACAATTTCCAGCTGATCATAGGCATGAAGTAGGTGAGCACCTGTTTCCCTTTGTCGCTCAAGACAAGCGGAAAATGCTTCTGAGAAGTTTTCCCCGACAACATTGATGCGGGCACCATACTGTTCCAGTTTGGCCAACTTTGCCGGAGAGACAATTTCCGGGACAAAAATTTCGGCACGAACACCCAGCTTACTTGCTGCATAGGCAACTGCGGCCCCGTGGTTTCCACCAGACGCCGCAATTACACCGGTCTCTGGAATATTACCCGACAAAAGAGCATTAAATCCACCCCGCGCCTTGAAAGAGCCAGAATGCTGCATTTGTTCAAATTTTAGTGTGATTGGTACATCATGAATAAGCTCACCCGCCGGAACTCTTAAAACAGGTGTACGACGAATATGCTCCCGGATTGAGTCGTAAGCATTCAAAATTGTTGATTGTGTTATATGTCCGGGCACAGTTACCACCAGAATTAATGAAAAAGATTTGGGATTTCTCAGAATAAAGGATAAAATTTCAACATGAAACATTATGATTAATGACTTGTTTTTCAAGTAGTAACAAGCATAACCAAGACCTGACACAAAGATTGCCTAAACATTTCCCCTATTGCACAGCAAAGAGGAAGGGACAGCACCTGTGTTTTTAACAATCTTCAGGATAAAGCGATCATGGGCATAAAAGAAATACGATTTGGCTCGTTTTTCTTATTGCCCCCTACTGTTCAAATCAACAACAGCTTTTGGGACTGCCCTAATTAGAGGGCGTACTTTCTATCGGACGATATCGCTCAAGAAGTTCCTGATACGCCTCGCTTTTCAGGACACTCGCCAATGCCAGGTTAAAACGATCAACAAAAGCGGGGGATACGGATTCTTTACTTAGCATAAAATGTGCAGGGTCTGAATTCAGCAAATGAGGCAAAGGTCGGATTGAATTCAATCAACGGGCCTCTATGGCGTGATGATACCCAACGTACAAATCTGCAATAACAATATCAACACGATCATTTAACAGCTGTTGAATACGGACCCCGGTCTCGGCGTTCAGTCTCAATACGCCAGCATCCAAAGCACGCTGTTTCTCTTTGCCATACTCAGGGCCATACCAACCACCCAGACCAGCCGCGAGACTAAGTTTGTTATCAATAGCGTCCTTTAAATCATAGTCTTTGTAGCGTTCATAATCCATTGATCGCACAAACATTGCCACGGTCTCATCCCGATAAGGGGCTGAAAAATGAGCATATTCTGACCGTTCCTCGGTAACGGATGCTGCGGGCATAATATCTATTTTACCTTGTTGTAAAAGTGCCTGAGCCCGTTTTGACGGCGACAAAACCAAACGATATTCACACCCCAATTCAGACATAATTGATTCTACAATATCAATATCCAAGCCCGTCGGCTGCTTACTTTCAGGTACATATTGATAAGGGATATAATTATTGGAATAAGCAATAGAGTATGTTTTATCACAATCATCCGCCAACGTGATTTGTGACCAACAGCATATAAACATGCTGACCGCAAAAATGGAACTTGTACGAGATTTCATCGCCAACCTCTTTCATCTTGATCTGCCAAACAGGCGGTTGAACCCTCTCACAAAACAGTATACCACAAACTTTAGCTGTTTTTTCTTTTTTACCAGATAAAGACTGTCCTTGGCTCTGCGGGAAATGACAATGACAAGAAAATCCCTACCCTTCAAAGACTATAGCTATCGAGCTGATCCCAAAGTTTCAGACTTTAACGATCAAAATCCAATCATTGTCTTTGATGGTGAATGTGCCTTGTGTTCGGCCTTCGTTCAATTTGTAATCAAGCACGACAAACAAAAAGAGTTTCAATTTTCAACGGGGCAATCCAATTTAGGTCAGGCACTCTTCCAGCACTATGGTTTGGATACTGTGAATTTTGAGACCAATCTTTTGATATCAAAAGGCCGAGCCTACGCCAAGATGTCTGCATTTTCACAAACCACATCTCTCCTGCCCTATCCGGCCAAGTTTCTCAGTTTAGCCAAATATATCCCCTCTCCGCTAGATACCTGGCTGTATGATATGATTGCACGAAACCGATACCGCTTATTCGGACGAACAGACCGCTGTCTGTTACCTGATGAAAATCTGAAAAAGCGCTTGATTGAATAGCTATAGAAAACAGCAATCTATAACGATTTCCCAATCACTCTGAAGAAGCCTAAAACGAAACAAGACTGTCCGGAGTTAAAAACCATACCATCACAGTAACCTTGTTACTTTTTTCGATATGCTGTCGTGCCTGAAAATACGAGCCTACCTTTTCAACATGTCGATAGCCCATTGGAACAGGGTACTTTCTGTGTCAGCCAGTTGAGCAACCACAGAAAGATGGTGGCAACCCTCAGTATTCATGCGATCAAGCTGTGTAAATTTATCACGCCACGCTTTCTCCAGATTATCAGATTGCTGGTGAAAACCACGACTTTCATCACCGCCAACCACAAGAAGAAAAGGGCAGATATTTTGGGGCTCCGCAAATAAAGGACTTAACGCCTTTGCTTCATCCAAATCCAGCCCCAGTTTGTTATTGATTGATGTTGGCACCAATTGTGTTAGATCAAAAAGGCCACTAATTGCAATTGCACTGTGTATGAATTTTGCACCAGCTGGCAGACCATATTTTGACCAATCTGTCGTCAACAACATCCCAACCAAATGTCCCCCTGCCGAATGTCCGCAAATTTGAATTTTGCGCTGGTCATAGCCATGCTTGTCAGCATGCTGCCATAGCCAGACGAATGCCTGCCTGATCTCTTCAGTAAGCTCTCTCAAAGTGACTGTCGGACAGAGGTCATAACCTAGCATCGCCACATTCACTCCGGTATCCACAAAGGCCTTGGCCAAAAAGTTGGTTTGACTTTTATCCCTTGCTTGCCAATAGCCGCCGTGAATAAAGACATGCAGTGGCGCCTCTTTATCTTCCGTCAGATAAAGATCCAATTTTGCCCGATCGCCCGTACCATAAGGAAGGTCCAACAGACCCGGAACAGCATTGCTGAAATCTGTCGCACGCTGTTCCCATTCAGCAAAAATATTCATATGGTCCGGTATCGCGGCACGGACGTTGTAAAGCTTTTCCAGTTCAGGATCTATCGTCATTGCCTAAACTCCCAAATAGCGGTGTTGCATCTCTTCATTTTCCAGGAGATCTTCTGAGGTTCCCGACCAGACAACCCGTCCCTTTTCCATGACATAATGTCGATCAGCAATCCGGGCCATGGCTTCCGGATGCTTATCAATCACAAGAATGGCCTGTCCCGATTTTTTCAGATTGTGTTCCAGCACATGCCAGATTTCATCGCGAATGATCGGCGCAAGCCCTTCGGTTGCTTCGTCGAGAATCATAAAGCTTGGGTTGGTCATCAAAGCGCGACCAATCGCCAACATCTGTTGCTCTCCGCCAGAAAGCGTTCGGGCGTATTGTTTGGCACGCTCTCTTAATCGAGGAAAAAGATCCATAACCATATCAACACACCACGGATCATCAACACCCGCATGATTGGCTGCTGTAGCCACAAGGTTTTCAAGCACGGTCAGGTTCGAGAAAACCTGACGCCCTTCGGGAACGTAGCCAATACCCAGCTGCGCGATGTTATGGCTTCGAAAATCCTGAATGGCCACACCACCGAAAGAAATCTCGCCCTTTTTTGCAGGCGTCAGCCCCATAATCGAACGAACAGTGGTGGTTTTTCCCATACCATTACGCCCCATCAGGGTTACAACCTCTCCGGCCTTGATCTCCAGATCAACACCGAACAGAACCTGGCTGGGGCCGTAGCTGGTTTCAACACCTGAAAGCCTTAAATCCCCCATTTAATAATCCCCCAGATAAGCACGCCGTACTTCGGGATGACCTTTGATTTCATCAGGCGTTCCCGTCACCAGCACCTGCCCCTTGACTAGAACGGTGATCATATCCGCAAGGGCAAAGACAACATCCATATCGTGCTCGACCAATAACATGGTTACATCCCCTTTCAAGGGACGTAAAAGTTCCATCATCCGCAGAGATTCAGATTGTCCCATCCCGGCCATTGGTTCATCCAGCAACAGCATCGAGGGCGCTGTCGCCAAAACCATTGCCAGTTCCAACTGCCTTTGCTGCCCGTGTGCCAGATCCATTACCGGACTATCGGCAAAATCAGAAAGGCCAACTCGTTCCAGTATTTTTCGCGAAGGCGTCCGCAGGCTGTGATCTCTGCGCGCATTCTCCCAAAAGCGGAAACTGTGACCTTGCTGGGACTGTATCGCCATTGCCACGTTATCTTCGGCGGTAAATTCCGGTAGCAAACTGGTTATTTGATACGACCGCTGCAATCCCGACCTTGCTCGTTTGTCCACGGACCAGCGGGTCACATCCTGCCCATCGAAACGGACACGCCCCGCGTCGGATTGCAGCTCTCCAGACAACTGTGCAATCGCCGTGGATTTACCCGCACCATTGGGACCAATTAAGCCGTGAATGGTGCCACGCTTCACCGAAAAGGTAAGGCCATCACTCGCGGCAATAGCCCCAAAACATTTCGTCAGGCTTATGACTTCGAGAATAGGATCAGCCATTGTCTGCCCCCTTTCCGACGAGCAGTCCGTAAAGCCCCTTGCGCGCAAAAAGGACAATCAGAACCAGCATCGGCCCCAGAAAAATCATCCAGTGTTCCGTTAACCCGGCCAACACTTCTTCCATCATCAACAGGGCGGCAGACCCAAGAACCGGACCAATCAAAGATCCCATTCCACCGAGAATAACCATGATCATGATCTCTCCGGAACGGGTCCAATGCATCAGGCCGGGACCAACAAACTCGGTATGGTTCGCCAACAAAGCACCTGCTAGTCCCGCGATCATGCCCGACAATACAAATGCCATAAGCTTATAACGATATACAGGGTACCCCAGCGCCTTCATTCTGACTTCGTTCTGCCGACATCCACGTAGAACCATGCCAAAGCGGCTTTTCACAATCCGCGAACAACACCACAGGCACAAAAGCAAAAGAAATAAACAGGTAAAATAAAAACTTTTGGCGTCATAAAGATCCAGCAGAGGAATTTCACTTCTCTCCCAGATATTAAGGCCGTCTTCACCGCCATAGGTCGGAATAGAGATCATGAAAAAATATAACATCTGGGCGAAAGCCAGCGTGATCATGATGAAATAAACACCTGATGTTCGCAGGCTCAAGGCCCCGATAATCAATGCCAGAAAACCACTGAGCAGCATTGCCAATGGCCATTGGATAAAAGCATGCGTTGTTCCCTGCCACTCCCCGGGCAAAAAGGCAATTGCGGTTCCTTCGTAGCTGTGATGCGTCAAGATGCCCACGACATAAGCGCCAAGTCCCAGAAAAGCACCATGGCCAAAGCTGACCATGCCACCATAACCAAGGATAAGATCCAGACTGACAGCAACCAACGCATAGATCAGAATGCGACTGGCGATATCAACCAGAAAAGGTTCATCGAACAGGTTGGCAAAAACCGGAACAGTCAAGAGGATGACAAGCCCGATCAAAGACACAATCTTTGCTCTTAAGCTGGCCTCTGAGCCTAAAATTTTGTTTAAAAACATATGACCCGCTAGCTCCCGTACGCCTGAAACAAACCGCGGGGCTTCCAAATCAGCACCACAGCCATCAACACATAAATAGCAACAGAAGACATAGAGGCAGCCACAGTATCAGCAGAGGCCGGATCAAGAATCTCTCGCATGATTGTTGGTAAAAAAGCCCGACCATAGGTATCGACCATTCCCACCAGCAGCGCACCAACCAAGGCACCACGAACAGAGCCAATGCCCCCAATAATAATAACCACAAAGGTAAGGATCAGGATTTTTTCACCCATCCCAACCTCAACGGCAAGCATTGGCCCGGCCAAGGCCCCGGCAAGCCCGGCAAGCATCGCCCCTAACCCGAAGACAATTGTGTAGAGCTGATCAATGTTCACCCCCAAGGCCCCAACCATTTCACGGTGTGTTGCCCCGGCCCGGATCAGCATTCCGACCCGAGTATGAATAATCAAATGCCGTAGAAGTAACGCGACAACAAGGCCCGCCCCGATAATAAACAGTCGATAGGATGGATAGGGAGCCCCCGGAATAAATTCCAAAGTCCCCGAAAGAAATTCCGGTGTGGATAAAAATAACGCCTGAGGACCCCAGAGGATTTTCACAAGCTCGTTAAAAAACAGAATCATACCAAAGGTTGCGAGGACCTGATCAAGATGATCACGGTTATACAATCTGCGTAATGCCGAGAATTCCAATAACATTCCGGTCAGGCCAGCAGCCACCAAAGCAGCCAGAATACCAAGGGCAAAGTTATCGCTTGCCTGGGTTACACTGGCCGCCACATAAGCCCCGATCATATAGAGAGACCCATGAGCCAGATTAATGAGGTGCATAATTCCAAAAACCAGCGTCAAGCCCGCCGCCATCAGGAAAAGCATAACCCCCTGTTGAAGCCCGTTTAATGACTGTTCCAAAAACAGTTCAATCGTTAACATAAATACATTCCAGATAATTGCCAGACACGGCCAGACATGACCAAGCCAGTTCCCCATATAGCATCAGGATCGATTGGCATTCTGAGTGCGTAAAACACTTTTCTCAGACGTCAACCGATCCTGTTGTTAAGGTCTTGTCATTAGGCTTGGACTATACTTATAGCTTACATTCTGTTGCGTAAGCATCCTGATGAGCGGTGAAGACTTTGCTCACAATCTTGTTAGTTACGGTGTCCCCGTCCTTGTGAACAATACGCACATAGATATCCTGTACCGGGTGCTGGTTTGATCCAAACTTGAAATTACCCCGTACGGACTCAAACTCTGCCTTGCGAAGGGCATTGCGGAACTTGTCATCATCTGAAAGATCCCCGCCAACAGAAGCAATCGCTGAATCAATCAAAAGCGCCGCATCATATCCCTGACTGGCATAGAGGGACGGGCTGCGTCCATAAGCTTCTTTGAATGCCTTTACAAAGGAAGCGTTCGCAGGATTATCAATGTCCTTGTTCCATTGCGATGTGTTGTAAACGCCAATCGCCGCGTCACCTACCGCCTTCAAAATACCTTCGTCAAACGAGAAGGCAGGGCCAAAAAGCGGCGTATCCGCACTAAGTCCAGCCTGTGAATACTGCTTCACAAAGTTAATGCCCATACCACCCGGCAAGAAGAAATAAACAGCATCCGGTTTCGCCGCGCGAAGGTTCGCCAGCTCTGCTGCGTAATCAACCTGGCCAAGTTTTGTATAAACTTCGCCAGCTACGTTACCTTTGTAAAACCGCTTAAATCCGGCAATCGCATCTTTACCAGCCGGATAGTTCGGGGCCATGAGATAAACATTTTTCAGGCCCTTATCGGTGACATATTGCCCGGCAGCCTCGTGCAGATTGTCATTTTGCCATGCGACATTGAAATAGTTTTCATGGCATTTTTTCCCTGCCAAAGCAGAGGGCCCTGCATTGGGGCTGATATAAAATTTGCCCGCACGGGTTACACTTGGGACAACCGCCATGGCAAGGTTTGACCAGACAATTCCAGTTACAATATCAACATCGTCTTGTTTGATCATCCGCGTTGCAATCTGCTTGGCGTTTTCAACCTTGCGGGCATCATCGACCTCGATAACCTGCGTTTCGACGCCCCCCAGCTTGCCGTCTTTCATTTTCAAGCCAAGCATGAAACCGTCACGAATATCAATGCCAAGGCTCGCACCGCCACCGGACAATGTTGTGATCATACCAATTTTAACAGGCTCCGCAGCTTGAATAGCTGGCGATGCAAAACTTGCACTTAACGCCATGGCACCAGCCATAAGCATTGGTAATAGATGTTTGTTTTTTTTCATTTTTCGCCCCTAAAATTTGCCCGTTAAAAACGAGCCAAGAAGTTGTCTCGCGATTTATGGCCCGAAGCCAACAGCCCGGCGCCTCCCTCTATTATTATGGCGGATACGGTAATCGAAGGGGTAGGAACAGGCAACTTTTTATCGTCAAAAACACGGCATCCAGTGACTTGAATGTCTTTTTGCACCATTAAACTAATGCCTGAATGCACAATGCGATTACAATCAATGCATAGGCGCCATGCAAAAGATATCGTCGGATCGGGCTTGACCCAAAGAGACCCTTCCTATATTCAAGCGTCACTTCGCGAGAGAGCTTGGGTTTCGGCACATGTTTTTTCGCTGTGATGGGGTTGCATAATAGCCCCGCCTAGATCGATAGCGCTTATCCTTGTGTTGGACATTGATGTCTCCAAAAGTGCGGCGAAGAGCTAGATTGATCCAGGTATAGCCTTCACCATGCTTTTAAAGGAACTTTCCTGCATGACTCAGTTTTCCGAGCTCAATCTGATTGAGCCGCTTCAACGTGCTATCGACGCACAAGGTTTCACCACGCCTACTGCTATTCAATCAAAGACTATTCCTGCCCTCATGGAAGGCAGAGATGTTATTGGTCTTTCCCAAACAGGTGGTGGTAAAACAGCTGCCTTCGTTCTTCCGCTATTACAGCGTCTGTATGAACGAAAAGAGCGCTATGTTGCCAACCATCCACAAGCCCTCATTCTTGCCCCAACCCGTGAAATCGCCATGCAGATCGGTCACGTTCTTCGCGGCCTGTCCAAGTTTTTGCCGATCCGTTACACAACGGTTACGGGTGGTGCACCAATGTTCCCACAGTTCCGCGATCTTAATCGCGGCGTGCACATTCTTGTGGCAACACCGGGCCGTTTGCTCGACCATGTAAAACGTGGATCTGTTAAATTTGATCACACAACAACGCTTATTCTTGATGAAGCTGATCGCATGCTCGACCTTGGCTTCTCAGATGAAGTGATTGAAATCGCAAACAGTCTGCCAACTGAACACCAGACTGTTCTGTTCTCTGCGACAATGCCGAAATCTGTTGATCGTCTGATCACAAAGCTTTTGAAAGATCCGGTGCGCATCGAAACAGCTAAAGAATCAACAACAGCTGCGAACGTTACACAGCGTGCATTTTATGTTCACGGTGGCCAGAAACAGGCTCTTCTCGGCCATATTCTGGATAAACATCCGGGTGAGCGCGTTCTGGTTTTCATGCAGACCAAAGCAGAGTGTGATCGCTGGTCCGACGCCCTTCGCGAAGATGGACGTCGCGTTGATGCCATTCACGGCGACAAGCAACAGCGCATAAGAACAAAAGTACTGAACAAGTTCCGTCGCGGTGATATCGACGTTCTGGTCGCAACCGATGTTGCGGCACGTGGTATTGACGTGCAAGGCATCAAGGTTGTTGTCAATATCGACCTACCGACCGACCCGGAAAACTACGTACACCGTATTGGTCGTACTGGCCGTGCTGAAGCCACAGGTGATGCCTATTCATTCTGTTCGCCAAAAGAAATTGGTACGCTGAAACGTATTGAAAAATCCATCCGTCAAGATATCACCGTTGAAAAGGATCACCCTTTCCACGTTGAAATCAGCAAACGCGATGCAAATTCCCAACGCCCGAACAATCGTCGCGGCCGGAACTTTGGCAAACCCGGTGGCAATCGGGGGCGCGGTGGCCCCGGGCGAAGCGGTCCTGGACGTGGTCGTTCCGCAGGTAACGGAAATGGTGGCTTTGGTAATCGTCAGGCTCAAAATGCAAATGGCGAGAACAGATCTCAGAAAAGATTCACCAAGCGTCAAGCCGCTTGATACCAGAGCAAACATCAATAACGTTTCTAACAAACGCAAAAGGCTGCCCATCGGGCAGCCTTCAGACCGTTGACAAACCCCGTCGATTTT
>NZ_LANI01000020.1 GCF_000982415.1 Kiloniella litopenaei | reverse complement strand
ACGAAAATCGACGGGGTTTGTCAACGGTCTGGGGCGTCACCGATAAACGGGACGCCCTTTTCATTTAAAGAAAAGCTCTTTGGTTACGAATCAAGTTTGATTGCAACCCAGGAATATTCTCCCTGTTTGAAGACCAGCAGAGTAACAACCCTGAAACCAGCGTCTTTGGCTTTACCAACAAGTGATGCCACCTGTCCCGGATCAGACACTTCTTCCTGATCAACTTCGACAATAACATCACCAGGACGCAGGCTTTTCTCTGCTGCGCTACTATTAGGGACGACATCTGTAATCACCACACCATTTACACTGTCGTTCAGTTTAAAGCGCTGCCGGGTTTCATCATCAAGCTTACCTAGGTAAAGACCGAGATCATCAACCTTGCTTGTTTTACGCTCATTTTTCTTTTCCGACTTGGAAGGTGCCACGGCGGCAACGACGTCATCATCCAACTGACCCAAGTCAACCTGAACCGTTTTACGTTTTCCTTTGCGCCAGACAACAACATCAACTTCACGTCCGATTGGTGTCTCTGCCACCATGAGAGGAAGCTTGCGCATTTCCGGAACCTTGCGGCCATTGAATTCCAGAATAACATCGCCCTGCTTGATTCCAGCTTTCTCGGCGGGACCACCTTCGGCAACAGAGGCAACCAGCGCCCCGCTTGCTTCGTCCAAACGCAGGCCTTCGGCGAGTTCTTCGGTTACAGTCTGGATATGGACACCAAGCCAGCCACGTCTAACTTCGCCATGGGATTCAAGCTGCTCAATAATGTTTTTTGCCATCGCCGAAGGAATAGAGAAGCCAATACCTACGGAACCACCCGATGGTGAATAGATTGCAGAGTTAACACCGATAACCTCGCCATCCATGTTAAAGAGTGGCCCGCCAGAGTTACCGCGGTTGATCGCAGCATCGGTCTGAATAAAGTTATCATAAGGGCCAGAACGAATATCACGTGAATGAGCAGAAATAATACCTGCAGATACAGAACCACCAAGACCAAAGGGGTTACCAATAGCAAGAACCCAGTCGCCAATGCGGGCTTTGTTGGAATCACCCCACTTGGTTTCAGGTAAATCGATTTTTGTATCGACCTTTAACAAAGCCAGATCGGTTTTTTGGTCAGTCCCGATAATCTCTGCATCAAGAACAGTTCCGTCCTGCAAACGAACAGCAACCTCGTCTGCGCCATCGATTACATGATGATTGGTTACAATCAAACCATCAGAATCGATAATAAAGCCGGACCCTTGTGCACCACCTCTACGGGGTTGTTGAGGTCCTCGACCACCTCTTCGTTCAAAAAAGTCACGGAAAAATTCCTCAAAATTTTCGCCCTGAGGAATTTGTTGCTCACCTTCGGTCTGTTCATTGGCCTCAATCGTCTGTGTCGTGATGATATTCACAACCGAAGGCAATAACTCTTCAGCTAGATCAGCGAAGCTATCTGGCGCGGATCGAGCTTTTGCCGCCGCAGCTATAGAAAGCATACCGATAGCAACGGTCACACCAAGAAGCCATTTCTGCCACCGCAGCGCACCATGATCGTAAGTTACGGCTTTCGCCACCGCCATTGCGCGGTTATTTGTATTATCCGCTCTTTTTGTCATTCGCGATTTCTCCAACTATTCTTGTCGCATTTAGCGAGTAACGAATATTTATGCTCAAACCAATAGGATTCAAGCTATATTGCCTTTGACGATGGGGGAGGAAATGGGCGTAATTGTGACTTCGGCGTGACAATTCATCCTTTATTATTCCTTTTACACCCTATCACCTACTTTGTTTCCAGTCTGATCAAAATCATTATTTATACAGACCTGATAATCCAGATCAGAAAAACACCGATCACAGCACAGCTAAGCCCACCTGCACGTAATGCACTTGGTGACATCTCGTTCAAAAGCTCTAACAACTGTCGTAATCTATGCGGAAACAGCGATAAGAAGATCCCCTCAATGACAAGAACCATCGCCAGTGCTGTTAAAAATTCAGTCATTTCTACACACTACTTAATTCGCCAGAAACCTGACCACTAACCTACCACACAAAAGCGGCGGCATCCCGAAAGATACCGCCGCTTTCATAACTACGACATCAACTTATTCAGACGGTGCATCAACACTCGAGAAGAAGTCAAAGAAATCACTGTCCGGTGAAATCACCATATAGGTCCCTTTGGTGGCTAACGCCTCTTCATAAGCCTGCATAGAACGATAGAACTTGAAGAACTCTGGGTCTTGTCCATAAGCATCGTTCAAGATCTTTGTAAGAGCAGCATCACCCTGACCACGTAGAATTTCAGATTCTTTTTTGGCTTCCGCCGTTAAAACCGTCACTTCACGATCAGCACTCGATTTGATCCGCTGCGCCAACTCAAAACCTTGCGCACGGAACTCTGCCGCTTCTCTTTCACGTTCTGTTTTCATACGTGCGAACACAGCTTGACTGGTTTCAACAGGCAGATCAGCACGACGAATACGAAGGTCGAGCACATCAATACCAAAGCGTCTTGCCTGTTCATTCACATGCTTAAGAACACGTGCCATGAAAATATCACGCTCTGGTGACAATACGGAACTTAGTGTTGCCTTACCCAGTTCACCACGCAAACCGGCATTCACAATTGTTCCCAATCGTGTTCGGGCAACATCTTCTGATCGAACAGTTTTAAAGAACTGCAGCGGATCTTCGATTTTATAACGTGCAAATGCGTCGACCAACAAAGGCTTCTGATCGGAAAGGATCATACGTTCTTCCGGTGGGTCAAGGTTCAAAACACGCTTCTCGTATTTTTGAACATCCTGCCATGGCAGTTTCCACTCCAGACCAGGTTCGGAAACCGTTTTAATCGGGTTACCAAACTGAAGAACCATCGCCTGTTCACGTTGATCCACGGTAAAAAGCATACTGCTGGCAAGAAACGCAACAGCAACGACAACAACTCCAACAATGAGAGTAATTTTATTATTCATAATACTAACTCCCGATCTTATTGGCTATTTTTACGAAGTTGATCAAGCGGCAGATATGGCACCACACCATCTTGATCCGATCCCAAAATAACCTTATCGGTTTCTTTGAGAACTTTTTGCATCGTTTCTAGATACATACGTCGCTTGGTCACTTCCGGGTTTTGTTTATATTCGCGATAAACAGAAAGGAAACGATCCGCTTCACCCGTCGCCTCGTTCACAAGACGCTCTTTATAAGCTTCAGCTTCCTGAATCTGTCGCTGCGCTTCACCACGAGCACGCGGGATAATATCATTACGATACTTCTCCGCTTCGTTACGTGCACGGTCTTTATCCTGCAAAGAACGCTGAACATCATCAAAGGCATCAATCACAGCCGCCGGCGGCTGAACGTTCTGAAGCTGAACTTCCGTAATCAGGATACCCGCTTCATAACCATCCAGAATAGACTGTAGAAGAACCCTTGTTTGTGTTTGGATATCATCACGGGCTTCAGTCAGTGCTGGTTGAATATCTGTACGTCCAATAACTTCGCGCAGTGCTGATTCAGCAGCAATTTTGACCGTCGCTTCGGGCTCACGAATATTAAACAGGAACTGGCCAGGGTCTGAAATCTTCCACTGAAGCGTCAAATGAATATCAATGATATTCTGGTCGCCCGTCAGCATCAGACTCTCTTCGGCAACAGCTCTGCTTTGCGAACGGCCCCCCGTGTTGTTTCCACGGAACCCGATATCAATCTGATGAATTGTTGTAACTTCGGGTGTGAGAACTGTTTGAATCGGATAAGGATAGTGCCAGTTCAAACCAGCTTCTGTCGTATTCACCCACTTACCAAACTGGAGAACAACACCCTGCTGGTTAGGCTGAACACGATAAAAACCGGAAGCAAGCCATAGGAGAAGGACAACACCAAGGATAAAAACAAAGCCTTTACCGCTGAATCCACCACCCCCTGGGATCATTTCTTTAACCCGGTCCTGACTCTTGCGAATCATATCTTCTATATCAGGTGGTCGCTGTCCTCCGCCGCCACCGCCGCTATTGCCACCGCCCCAAGGGCCGCCGCCGCCAGAACCTTTATTTTCCCAAGGCATCTATTTTCCCTGTGTTAATCAATTAAGAATGCAAACGAATTTGCTTGAATCTGTCACTAAATGCACCTGTTTTTCAAGCCCAGTGCAACAGAAAACTAAATATTTTCAGCAGAGGGTGCGTCAATTCCCCCTTATCTTTGTCGTGGACCCCACTATATAATCAAGGCATAACACTTTAATCAACGTGTAAGAGACCGACAAAGAGTACCTGCACATATTGTTCAAGGCGCAAAGAATTCAAGTTAATTCATAGGGAATTCAGGGATGAGTATGGTTACAGAGCAAAAAATTCTCGATACTTTGAGAACGATTGTAGAACCTCAGAGTAAAAAGGATATTGTCAGCCTAGGCATGATTTCTGGCCTTATCATAAAAGAAGGTAATGTCGGCTTCTCTATCGAGATAGATCCAGCACAGGCTGCGGAGATGGAATCGTTGCGTAAATCTGCAGAGAAAGCAGTTCATGCGCTTGATGGCGTTTTATCCGTCAGTGCGATTCTTACTGCAGATAATGCCCCCGGTGAAACCAAGTCCCAGCCCCCTGCTTCCCAACCGAAGTCTCCGCCCGCACCAGGTTCAAGTAACAAGATTGACCTAAAAGGTATCAAACACGTTATTGCTGTTGCCAGTGGCAAGGGCGGCGTCGGCAAATCAACAACCGCAATCAACCTAGCACTGTCACTCGCCAAACAAGGATTTAAAATTGGCCTGATGGATGCAGATATCTATGGTCCGTCTCAGCCACGCATGATGGGAATCACCGGAAAACCATCTTCCCCGGATGGGAAAACCCTGTTGCCAATGGAAAGACACGGCATCAAGTGTATGTCTGTCGGCTTTCTTGTTGCAGAAGACACCCCCATGATCTGGCGTGGCCCGATGGTACAAAGCGCCTTAACTCAAATGTTACGCGATGTTGTCTGGGGTGATCTGGATCTTCTGATCGTTGACATGCCACCCGGCACAGGTGATGCACAGCTGACCATGGCGCAACAGGTTCCCCTGAATGGCGCTGTCATTGTTTCAACGCCGCAAGATATCGCCTTGCTCGATGCGCGTAAGGGGCTGAACATGTTCCGCAAGGTTGATGTGCCTGTTCTCGGTATTATCGAGAACATGAGTGTATACATCTGCCCTGAGTGTGGTCACGAGGCCCACATCTTTGGCGAGCACGGTGCGCGTGCCGAAGCAGAAAAAATGGACACCCCTTTCCTGGGTGAAATGCCCCTACACATCGACATCAGAATGACATCTGACGAAGGAGAGCCTATTGTGATTTCCTCACCGGACGGCGAACATGCCAAACGCTATGCGGCAATCGCAGAAAAGATCTGGTCCGGCCTCTCCGGTGCTGAACGTAAGGCCCCTTCGATATCTATGGAATAAGCACACTTCTAACACGCATACTCTCTTCAATATTTAAAAGCCCTCTGGATTTAAAAGCCCTCTGGAATTTTCAGAGGGCTTTTCCACAGCATTTTGAGAATTTCACTTTTTATGACAGGCTTTAAAAGCTGATCAAACTGTCTTTGGTGTACTCCATGGCAAGAGTGAGAATAAAACATTTCACCTGTATTCTTGGCACAGCCCTCGGATTACTTCTGAGTACATCTCTATGCCCTATCACCTATGCAACAGAACTGAGCCCAGAACTTAGCCCCGTCGATCTGGAATTGGTTCTGGCTGTGGATGTTTCCCACAGTGTTGATGAATACGAAGCAAACCTTCAACGCAGCGGTTATATCGAGGCACTAAAAGATCCCGATGTAATCGATAGTATTCGCTCCGGGCCCTTGGGCCGTATCGCCGTGACCTACATCGAGTGGGCCGGAGAAGATCACCAAATCAAAGTGGTTGAATGGTCACTACTGGATAGTCGCCAAAGTGCCGAACTCTTTGAAAAAAAACTAACGCAGCGTCCCATTAGCTCCGCGCCCTCAACATCCATCAGTAAAATGATCGATGTCGCCAGCTTTGAAATCAATCACAATGACTTCATTGCTCCACGGTCCGTCATTGATATTTCCGGGGACGGCCCAAACAGTGACGGGCGGCATGTTCAGCTAGCTAGAAATGATGCGATTAATCAGGGCATCACTATCAACGGCCTTCCCGTTTTATCTTTTCGCCCCAACCCCGACGGGCTCGGGGCGCCATCTGCCTGGCTCGGCGCATATTATCTTAAAAATGTGATTGGTGGCGAAAATGCTTTCCTGATTGAAGTTCTCGGTTTTGAAGCTTTTAGTGATATTCTGAAAGAGAAACTAAAGCGCGAAATCAAAGGCACATCAGAAATTGCGCTTAAAACCTCAAAACCTTAGTAGACTTGGCAACAGAAACAGAGCTTACTAGCGGGCCTTTACACGCGATCAGAAATGACAAAGGCATACCCGGGTGTACTACCATCCGGGGCATGTACTTCACGGGAAACTTCAGCCCATTCCTCAGCTTTTATTTCAGGAAAAAAAGCATCTGCTTCAGGGGTCAAATCAACTTCTGTGACATAGAGACGATCAGCTAAATCAATGGACTGCGTGTAAATTTGCGCCCCCCCGATAATCATTAATTCGTCACCACCTATACGCTGGACCTCTTCACGGGCCAGTTTCAGGGCATCTTCCAGATTTGAACACAGGCTGACACCTTCTGCTGTAAAGTTTTCATCCCGGGTAATCACAATATTCAAGCGCCCCGGTAATGGACGACCAATTGACAGAAAGGTTTTGCGCCCCATGATAACTGGTTTTCCTATTGTTTGCGCTTTGAAAAACTTCAAATCACCAGGAATATGCCAAGGCATAACATTATCTTTCCCGATCGCTCGGTTTTTACCGTGGGCTACAATCAGGGAAACAGTCGTCATAAATCCACTCTCTTTAATCACACAAAACTATAAAAAACACAAAAAGCATGGCCTATAGATTAAGCCAATTAACCTTGATTTCAGATTATCGATGAAAGCTACTGGTCAAATACGGATAAAATATCCTATTATGCAGCCCCGCCGTCATTGGCAATGAAGGCATCATAATTAAGCAATTATAAAAACGGAAGCCCAAAACCGAATGGCCGACATCAATAATAAATCTGGCGGCTTTAAACGCCAAACCATCACCGAAGCGGTGGCAGAAGCTCTAAGAGAAGAAATACTTTCAGGTCAGCAAAAAGAAGGTGCGCAACTAAGGCAGGATGCCATTGCGTCGCGCTTTAACGTCAGCAGAATTCCCGTTCGTGAAGCTTTACGACAGCTAGAGGCCGAAGGGCTCGTTACCTTTTATGCACACAAAGGTGCCGTTGTTTCAGCATTATCCCGCGAAGAAATTCGCGAGCTTTTTGATATCAGACGCTTGCTGGAAGGCGATTTGATCTCTCGCGCAATTCCCCGAATGCCACCGGAACTTATTCAGGACGCAGAAAACATCCTTAACCGCTATGATGTCGCGCTTGAAAATGGCGAAGTATCTTTGTGGGGCGAGCTAAACGCAGAGTTTCATCACATCCTCTATATCGCCGCCGAGCGTCCAAAAACCTTGGCAATAGTGCAAAACCTGCACAACAATATTGATCGCTACCTTCGGATACAGCTCCACAGTGCTGGTGCACGCGCTAAAGCACGCGACGACCATTGGGACCTTCTAAAATTCTGTAAAGCGGGGGATGTAGAAGCAGCCGCTGATTTGCTTGACCGACATATTGAGGCCGGGTGTGAGAATTTAATCGAGTTTTTGGACGAACAATCTGCGGGATAATACCTCTTACAATTCAATATAGTTGTTGCGGATAGTTATTGTGGATAGTTATTCTGGGGTCCCCCCTAAGAAAAAAGCAGCTTATAAATTTGCTGCTTTTTTTTGAGGCAAGAATTATTGTATAAAATATTCAAAATTATTATTTATAGAGAAAAAGATGCGTGACGTCAGAATTAATACAATAGAGATGCATACTGGTGGCGAGCCACTAAGGATCATCACAAGTGGGTACCCAGAGATTAAAGGAAACAGTATTCTCGAAAAACGCCGCTTTGTCAGAGATAACCTCGACAACTTGCGGCAGCTCCTCATGTTCGAACCTCGGGGGCATTATGACATGTATGGTGCTCTTCTGGTAGAACCATGTCATCCCGAAGCAGACCTTGGCGTCCTTTTTTTGCACAACGAAGGTTACAGCACCATGTGCGGGCATGCTGTCATTGCGCTTGGACGATATGCCGTTGATCAGGGTATCGTCAAAGCGGTAGAGCCAACAACAACAGTCAAAATCGAATGCCCTTGTGGCCTTGTTATTGCGAATGTCGATGTCAAGGATGGTCAAAGTGGCGCTGTTTCTTTCTTGTCCGTTCCAGCATTTGCCTTTTCAACAGATCAGAACATTGATGTTCCTGGCTACGGTACAGTTAAGTACGATATCGGATATGGCGGCGCTTTTTATGGTTTAGTATCAGCAAAGCAATTAGGACTAGACGTACATGAATCATCAACACGCGACCTCGTTCAAGCGGCGGACAAAATCAGCACAGCAATAAAAGAAAACATCAAACTGTCACATCCTGAATCCAATGATCTTGCTTTTCTCTACGGCACTATTCTGACAGACGGCAAAGATACCTTTTCGAATTGCGCCTCTGCAAACATCTGCGTTTTTGCCGACAAGCAAGTAGATAGAAGCCCAACTGGATCAGGCGTAACAGCACGCATAGCTGTGCAAATGGCCAAAAGTCAAATCAGTAAGGGACAGACCCGACAATTTGAAAGCGTAACAAAAAGCTTATTCGAGGCAACAGCAGAAGAAGTATTTAACTATGGCCCCCATCAAGCTGTTCGCGTCCGTGTAAAAGGCAAAGCACACTACACAGGTGAATCCGTATTCACCCTGGAACAAGATGATAGAATTGGCAAAGGGTTTCTCTTAAAGTAAATAAATACAATTAGATAGAACAAGGCTAGCATGAAATCATTAGCTTGCGCCAAAATATTGTATACAATATCCAATAAACTCTTATAATGTCGGCAATCCAACACAGACAATCGGAAATTTATCATCTTATTCACTGTGATCGGCAGCCATTATGCCCAATACAAGACAGATCATACGAATAGATAATGACACCCCAACTCAAGGGAGTAGAAGCTTTGAAACAGAATTATATTAACGGTCAATATGTCGACGGTTCAACTGCCCGTGATAATATCAATCCGTCCAATACAGCTGAAATTGTTGGCGTATATACCCAAGCTAACGCGGCACAAACGCGCGAAGCCATTGATGTAGCGGATGTTGCTGCAAAAAGCTGGTCCCAATCGACACCACAACAACGCTTTGACGTACTGGATGCAATCGGCACAGAACTTCTGGCTAGAAAAGCAGAGTTGGGTGAACTTCTTTCACGCGAAGAAGGTAAAACCCTTGCGGAAGGCATCGGCGAAACGGCGCGTGCGGGACAAATCTTCAAATTTTTTGCTGGCGAGGCGCTACGTCTTAAAGGCGATAAACTTGCTTCAGTCCGCCCCGGCGTAGAGGTCGAGGTTGTCAGAGAAGCGTTGGGTGTTGTGGGTATCATTACCCCGTGGAACTTCCCGATTGCTATTCCCGCCTGGAAAATTGCCCCTGCTATTTGTTATGGTAATGCCATCGTGTTTAAACCTGCCGACCTGGTTCCCGGCTGTGGCTGGGCATTGGCCGATATTATTTCACGCTCTGGCTTACCAGAAGGCGTCTTCAACCTTGTTATGGGCCGTGGTTCAGTTGTTGGTGAAGAAATTCTGACCAATCCTAAGGTAAATGGCGTTAGCTTCACCGGATCAGTTGCAACTGGCCGTCATGTCGCCGCAACCTGTGCCGGACGTATGGCCAAATTCCAGTTGGAAATGGGTGGCAAAAACCCTCTGGTTGTTCTGGATGATGCGGATATGGATATTGCTGTTGAGACAGCTGTCCAGGGTGCATACTTCTCGACAGGTCAGCGTTGCACAGCATCTTCACGCCTGATTGTTACCGAAGGTGTTCACGATGAATTCGTTGCAAAGGTCATCGCCAGACTGGAACAGCTGAAAATCGACAACGCCCTGTCCGATGGTGTTCACATCGGTCCGGTCGTTGACGAAAGCCAGCTAAAACAGGATCTGGACTATATCCGTATTGGTCAGGACGAAGGTGCAAAATTGGCCTATGGTGGTGAACTTCTGGAACGAGCGACCAAAGGCTTCTATCTCTCCCCGGCTCTCTTTACTGAAACAGAAAATGCAATGCGCATTAACCGTGAAGAGGTTTTTGGACCTGTTGCTTCTGTTATCCGCGTTACCGACTACGATCAAGCCCTTGCCGTAGCCAATGATACGGATTTCGGTCTGTCTTCCGGTATCTGCACAACATCCCTGAAATACGCTTCTCATTTCAAACGGAACGCCAAAGCAGGTATGGCAATGGTGAACCTGCCCACAGCAGGCGTTGATTACCACGTTCCATTTGGTGGCACCAAAGGATCAAGCTATGGCAGTAGAGAACAGGGCAGTTATGCTGCTGAATTCTTCACAACAGTAAAAACAGCCTATACGCTGCCATAAGGTAACGAACAAGACTCAGCCTTTGGAGATTACGGATGAGTAAGGGAACGAAAAAAAACATCCTCGTTGTTGGATCGGGTATCATTGGTCTTTGCAGTGCGAGCTATCTTTTAAAAGATGGCCATTCTGTAACCATTGTCGAACGCGATCCACTTGGCGATAGCGCATCGTGTGGAAATGCAGGTGCAATTGCCGCAACAGAAATCGTTCCCTTTGCTCTTCCCGGGCTTTGGAAAGATGTACCCGGCTGGTTATTGGATCCTCTCGGTCCCCTTTCCCTTCGCCTGACCTATCTGCCAAAGTTCCTCCCCTGGCTGTATCTGTTCCTGAAATCCAGCAGTCATCAACAGGTGGAAAAAACGGCTTCGGCCATGAGTGCCTACCTGAAGAACGCCTTTGATGACTACGCCCCGCTTCTGGGGGAAGCAGGCCTGCAATCCCTGTTGAAAACAGAAGGATCTCTGACCGTTTACAAAAGTGAAAAGGGCCGGGAAAAAGACTCCTATTACTGGGACCTGACACGTCGAAACGGTATTGAGGCACATAATCTCTCCCGATCAGAAATTCTGGAACGCGAACCACAGTTGGGAGAGCTGGCAAAATGCGGCGTCTATACCCCACGTTGGGGACACTTTGCCAACCCGGCTGATTTAATCAAAGGCCTTGCAGAACAGTTTACCCGTAATGGCGGTACTTATATTACGGATGAATTAGAACACATTGAACATCAGGATAGCCACCCGGCATCAGCTAGAACCAAGGGTGGACAGAATATTGCGTTTGACCAGTTGGTGGTTTGTGCCGGTGCCTGGTCGGCGCGTTTGGCTAAAAAGCTCGGCGATCATTTTCCTCTGGATACTGAACGTGGTTACAACACGACACTACCGACCCCCGGTGTCAGCCTTAACAACATGGTCCTTTTTGCAGAGGACAAGTTTGTCGCTACGCCTATGAGCATGGGTCTGCGTATCGGCGGAGCTGTTGAATTTGCCGGGATAGAAGCTGAACCCAATTACAAACGGTGCGATGCCCTTCTTACACTCGCAAAGAACTACATGCCAAATCTGAACGGCACAGGTGGCACGAAATGGATGGGACGTCGTCCATCAACCCCAGACAGTGCCCCGGTTATTAGCCAATCCAGTCACCATTCAAATGTTCATTACGCCTTTGGACATGGACATCTTGGTATCACGGGTGGGGCCGTCACAGGACGGAGCATTGCTGACTTGGTGGCTGGCCGACCAACAGACTTTGACCTCACACCCTTTAGAATTGACCGCTTTAACTAATTCATCTCAACCTTACTAACAACAGCAAAGGCCCGGACAATAAATCACAGCTTGTTGGGCAGAAAGATTCCATAAGGATAAACACACGTGGCGAACCATACTTTTTTCTGTGTTGATGCACATACTTGCGGAAACCCCGTCCGGGTTGTTGCGGGCGGCGGCCCTCTTCTTCAGGGTGATTCCATGCTGGAACGGCGCGCGCATTTCCTAGCTGAATATGACTGGATCAGAACAGGATTAATGTTTGAACCGCGCGGCCACGACATTATGTCCGGCAGTATTCTCTACCCGCCCACCCGTGAAGATTGCGATATCGGAATTCTTTTCATAGAGACCAGTGGTTGTTTACCCATGTGCGGACATGGCACAATCGGTACCGTGACCATCATGATTGAGCGTGGTTTGGTAACGCCCAAAGAAGAAGGTGTTTTACGCCTCGACACCCCTGCGGGTCTGGTGATCGCGGAATACAAAAAGAATGGTGACTACGTTGATTCTGTGCGTATTCGCAACGTTGCCTCTTTCCTGCATTCAACAGATCTTAATGTTGATGTGCCTGATTTTGGCAATCTGAAGTTTGACGTCGCGTATGGCGGTAATTTTTATGCCATCATAGAGCAGCAGGAAAACTATCAGGACCTAAATGATATCACGCCCGGTGACATTCAACGCCTTAGCCCCCTGATCCGAAACCTGATCAATGAAAAATACGACTTCGTTCACCCCGAAGATGATCGCATTCGTGGTTGCTCACATTTACAGTGGACGGGAACCCCTGTGCATCCCGAAGCTCACGCACGGAACGCTGTTTTTTATGGAGACAAGGGAATTGATCGCTCGCCTTGCGGCACAGGAACATCTGCACGAATGGCACAGTTGGCAGCGCGCGGAAAGCTGAACGTCGGCAGTGATTTTGTTCACGAGAGCATCATTGGCAGCCTGTTCAAAGGCCGCATCGAAGACCGGGCAAAAGTTGGCGACTATGACGCCATCATTCCATCCATAGAAGGCTGGGCGCGTATTCACGGCCTAAACAACATCTTTATTGATGATCGCGACCCCTACGCAAAAGGTTTCTTGCTGACATAACCCTCGGAATAACCCGCAAACAAAAAGCCACCCACAGATATCCTATTAAAAATAAGATATCGTATTAAAAATATCTGGGTGGCTTTTTTGTGCGACAGGAAATATAGGCAATCAACCCACCTGATAAGAAACCAAACAGATGCGCTTCGAATGAAACGCCTCTCATCGGGATAAAAAGTCCCGAGATCAACCCGCTATAAAGAGCGAGAACAAATATCGCGATAATGATGGATCGAAAATCACGACGCCACCAGGCAGATCCCAAAAGATAGCCCAGTAATCCATAGACAACACCACTTGCCCCGATGTGAAGTGCCGTGCGGCCAAAACACCATACCAGCCCGCCGGAAAAGAGGATCAGAGCCAGACAGATCGAACGAAACTGGTCTCTTCTGTCGCCACGCCTTTCCAGTGAGACCAAACAGCCTAAAATCAAGAGAGGTATCGAGTTTGATAACAAGTGTAGGTAGTCGGCATGTAAAAAGGGAGTGACGAGAATTCCCGGTAATGTTTCGACATGTCTGGGGACAAGACCATACTGATAAAGCGCACCGGACAATGCCCAGTTCAAGGCGAAAACCACCCAAAGGCTGCCAACAAAGAGAAAGACGTCCCGGAAACGATTAAGAAAACTCATCCTAATCTCATAATACCCAACTTCATAATACCCAACTTCATAATACTGGGTCTCACAAAATCCATTTGCACATCACCAACGATTAACCCGCTCCCATTTCCCCAAAAGCTCTCCTTCGGCGCTATGCACGTCATAATGAGAGAAGCCTGCGCAGGTCATGCAAGTGTGAATTGGCAAGATTCGAAGTCGGCTGCCGACAGGAAATTTATCATAGGGAAGATCACCGGAAACAGACGCAATGAGCCCGTGTTCCTGATGAACAGATTCAACATACAACTCTTCAATAACTTCGCCATTCAGTTCACACACAAGGCCATATCCTGTATGGGAAGAGAACTCGCTGGCGCTTATATCTTTCGAGAGAGCCAAGCCCCCGGCATCAATCAGAAGACGTTTTGCAGTTTTGTTATGACCAATGACAGAAGCAAGAACCGTTGCTGCAATCTCGTTTTGTTTACAGGCCCCAATAAACATCTGGTCAACATCACCAAACATATAAACGCCCGGCCTGATCTCTGTCAGACCTTCATAGCTTTTTGCAAAAACAGCTGTCGGCGTTGATCCTGCACTGACAACAGGGCAAGGAAATCCAGATTTCAAAAGGCGTTCTGCTGCCTGAACAACAGATAATCTCTCTTGCTCGGCTATGTCCGCAATTTCTTCTGGTGTAGAAAAATGATAGGAATGACCAGCATGCGTCATGACACCTTCCAGGCTCAAGCACCGGGATGCAGCAATAGCCTTTGCCAGGTTCAAAAGATCCTGAGAATCAGCTAGCACACCTCCGCGGCGTCCTCCGCTGTCAATCTCAATCAAAATTGGAAAAGTTGTCCCGAGCCTCTTGGCTTCCACGTCCAAAACCGAAATGGCATCAGGATTATCGGTGATCAACGTGAGCTTAACGCCCTTATCCTGCACCCGCTGTGCCTGTGACAATTTGGACGGAACAATCCCCACAGCATAGAGGATATCTGTCACGCCGCCACTGGCAAAAAAATCAGCTTCCGCCAAGGTAGAAACCGTGATGCCATCAAAACCATCTTTTGTTGCACAATGATAGGCTTCGAGGGCTTTTGCCGTTTTCATATGCGGACGCAGCTTTATTCCGGCCTCTTGCACGCGTTCTTGCATCACCCGGCAATTTTCTTCAAACACGTCTTTATCAAGTAAAAGTGCGGGCGTATTCAACGTATTAAAAGGCATAATGATATTCCCATAAAGAACGTGCTGTTAATCAAGACGAGAGCAAAGTATTTAGTGCTTAAACAGATACTTTTCCTGCGATATGCGGGTGTGCCTCGTAGTTCAGGATTTCAAAATCATCAAAGGTATAATCAAAAATGCTGTCGGGTTTTCCCTTGATCCGCAGGCTCGGCAGCTTGAGCGGTTCACGCTGCAACTGAGTTTTGACCTGCTCAAAATGATTTGAATAGATATGGGCATCGCCAAAGGTATGCACAAAGTCACCGGGTTCCAAATCGGCTTGCTGGGCAATCATACAGGTCAAAAGCGCATAGGACGCGATGTTAAAAGGCACCCCCAGAAAGATATCCGCAGACCGCTGATAAAGCTGGCAAGACAGGCGACCATCAGCAACATAGAACTGAAACAGGCTATGACACGGCGGCAAGGCCATATTATCCACTTCAGCCACATTCCAGGCAGAAACAATATGCCGTCTGGAATCAGGATTGTTCTTGATCTGCGCCATCAAATTGGTGATCTGATCCACTGTTGTCCCATCGGGCGTAGGCCAGGAACGCCATTGATGCCCATAGACAGGGCCTAAATCACCATTTTCGTCCGCCCACTCATCCCAAATCCTCACTCCGTTTTCCTTGAGATACTTGATATTCGTATCTCCGGATAGAAACCAAAGCAGTTCGTGAATAACAGACTTAATGTGAAGTTTTTTTGTCGTCATCAAGGGAAAGCCTTGCGAGAGATCAAAGCGGATCTGCCGTCCGAAAACACTTCTGGTCCCTGTACCTGTACGATCCCCTTTATCCGTTCCGTTCTCCAGGACATCTTTCATGAGATCGAGATACTGACGCATTAATTTTCCTTCAAAAGCTAGAGTGGCAAAAGTTTGGATGGGAAGAATCCGAAAACCTGATCACAGGATCATATCACGTGTCAGGATATAGTCATCAGCTGAGCCTGTGTCCTTTTGCAAAAAATGCTAAGTACGCATACTTTATCAATCCAACGACAAGACCTGAAGGCGCAATAAAGAAGTATCCCAAATGAAAACGATTAAAATACTTCACTATATTTTCATCACAGTGGGGCTAATCGCTCTACTATCTATGGGAGCTTGGGGCTATAAGACATATCAATTTATAGATACTGCTCATTCGGCTCAGGGAACAGTCATCAACCTGATCCAGTCCCGTTCGACTTCAAGCTCATCCACAAGTAACTCTTATGTCTATCGTCCGGAAGTTTCTTTTCAAACCTTAACTGGTGACGAGATAATCTTCCAATCAAGCACCGGATCAAATCCACCAGCTTATAAAAAAGGTGAAAGTGTAAGCATTCTCTATGAGCCGGAAAATCCTCAAGATGCGAAAATCAATGACACCTTATCACTTTGGTTTAGCCCCATCATTTTGGGAATAATAGGCCTCATCTTTTCCGCTTTTGGTATTGGCATATCAATCTATCTATCAAAAAAAGAGAAACTGAAAAACTATCTCTTGCGCCACGGGTCTCCCATTACCGCTAAAATAGATTCCATTGCTGAGAACACGAGCATCAGAGTTAACGGCAGATACCCGTTTCAGGTTATTTCACAATGGCAAGACCCAACAAATAACACCTTACATATCTTCAAAAGTGAAAACATCTGGTTTAACCCCAGTCCCCATATAAACCAAGACACGGTTACTGTTTTTGTTGATCAGTCGAACCCGAAAAAATATTTCGTAGATCTCTCTTTCCTGCCCAGAATATCCGAATAGCCCTGGGTTTTTCCTATTTTAAATACCCCGTAGATCCTTTTGTCGAAGAAAAACACTCTTTTTAGACATCTGCCCTTGTGAAGTCCTACAGATAGTTACTATATTCAGGGTGTCGGCTTCGGCCGTCTATGGTGCTAAACGGGCTTATGGAATAAGCGTTGTGGACCCGGGGGCGGTACCCGGCGCCTCCACCATTTCTTACATTCTGATGAATGTGAATTATGGGGGCGAAACAGGATCGACACGCGTGGTAAAGATTTGTTCGGTGCCCGGCATGGTTCCGCCGTTATCGGGCCGTTTTGAGTAATTGCAAATGACAATTCTCGTGAGGTAGCTCTCGCTGCTTAATTGCAGTCTGAGCAACCGCTTTTAAGCCCTGAGCTATCACAAGCTCAGGCGGGGTTCGGGGGCACCTGGCAACAGAAGCCCCCACTTTTCATGTCTGGACTCTGACTTTGTGTTAGAGTAGCAGATAGGGGTATAAAATTAATCAGAGCGACAAAACGTTCAGATAAAGCAGTGGCCGGGTAAATTAAAAGTATGTCGGGAAACAACGAGATTTCAGAAAGCGAACTCCGCTACGACCATATGGTCGAAAAAGCTCTCTTGAACGTAGTTCGGGAATCGCTCGAATATGCTGCAGAACACGGTCTACCCGGGGATCATCACTTCTACATCACCTTTAAAACCGCGCAAGAAGACGTCAGTATCCCTGATCATCTGAAAGCCCGTTATCCCGGTGAAATGACCATCATCCTTCAATACCAATTCTGGGATCTGGAAGTTGGTAAAGATGGGTTCAGCGTAACTCTCAGCTTCTCTGACGTTCCCGAACGCATGAGCATTCCCTATTCTGCTATCGTTGCCTTTGCCGATCCGTCCGTACGCTTTGGCTTGCAGTTTGATATCACAAACGGTGATAGTGAAGACATGGAAGAAGAACTGGAAGATCTTCTGGAAGACTTTGAAGAAGACGGCTTCGAAAATAGTGACACGGCCGCCAATGCAGATGACAGCCCTGAAGAACAAAAGGCCAAAGAAAAACAGCGCGAGGCTGGTGATAACATTGTCACGCTGGATACCTTCAGAAAGAAGTAATCCTTCTTTACTCGGCATCAAACACGTTAAACCAACCTCTCTTATCCGCTATTCTTTGCAGTGTGCAATAAACGCAGCTAGCAGTGTTAAGCATGCAAGAGCTCGGTTAAAATCCCATTTAAATATCCTGTAGAATCAAATACGGGGGCAACCATAAAGGCGGCCCCCGCACAAAACATTTGAAAGATCACATATTAAAAGTGAGCTGACTTTGTATTCCCCGGCTTTTCAAGCGGCGGTGCAAATTTAGTCAGGTCGATGCCTTCAACAGAAGCTTTGTACTCTTCCACTGTTGGTGTTCTTCCAAGTATCGCAGAGAGCACAACAACAGGTGTAGAAGCCAATAGAGATTCACCCTTTTTATCTTTGGAATCTTCAACAACCCGGCCTTGGAACAGACGCGTGGAAGTCGCAAGAACTGTGTCACCTTTGGCAGCCTTTTCCTGGTTCCCCATGCAAAGGCTACAGCCTGGTCGCTCAAGATAAAGAATGTTCTCGTATTCTGTACGGGCTTCGAGTTTCGGCGCCGCATCGTCAAATTCAAAACCAGAGTACTTTTGCAGCACAGTCCAGTCACCCTCAGCCTTCAACTCATCAATAATATTATAGGTTGGGGCAGCAACGACCAGAGGTGCCTTGAATTCAACAGTGCCGTTCAGCTTCTCAAGATTGCGCAGCATCTGAGCCACGATTTTCACATCACCTTTGTGAACCATACAAGATCCAACAAAGCCAAGATCGACTTTTTTATCGGCTTGGTAATAAGAAATCGGTCTGATGGTATCGTGGGTGTAACGCTTGGAAACATCTGCATTGTTTACATCAGGATCCGCGATCATCGGCTCGTCAATTTCATCCAGATCAACGACAACTTCTGCAAAGTACTTGGCATTCGCATCAGGTGTCAGGGCTGGTTTCTCACCGGATTTGATTTCGGCAATACGCTTCTCGGCAATGGCGATCAGGCCATGGAGCATTTTGTTCTCGTTCTCCATGCCTTTATCAATCATGATCTGAATTCTGGATTTTGCGATTTCCAGTGATTCGATCAGCGTCTCATCCTGAGAAATACAGATCGACGCTTTGGCCTTCATCTCAGCAGTCCAGTCCGTGAAGGTAAAGGCCTGATCAGCAAGCAACGTACCGATATGAACTTCGATAATCCGTCCCTGGAAGACGTTATCCCCGAACTGTTTAAGCATCTGTGCCTGCGTTGCATGGACAACATCACGGAAATCCATGTGGTCAGCCATCGTTCCCTTAAAGGTCACCTTCACTGATTCAGGAATTGGCATTGTTGCCTCACCCGTAGCCAAAGCGAGGGCCACAGTACCCGAGTCCGCACCAAAGGCCACACCCTTTGACATACGTGTATGAGAATCACCGCCAATAATAATTGCCCAGTCATCCACGGTAATATCATTCAGCACCTTGTGGATCACGTCTGTCATGGAATGATAGACGTCCTTCGGATCACGGGCTGTGATCAGCCCAAACTTGTGCATAAAGGCCATCAGCTTGGGCGTGTTTTCCTGAGCTTTGAAGTCCCAGACCGACGCCGTGTGACATCCGGACTGATAAGCACCATCGATTGTCGGGGACAAAACTGTGGCAGCCATTGCTTCCAGTTCTTGCGACGTCATAAGGCCTGTTGTGTCTTGCGAACCAACAATATTGACCTTCACGCGGACATCAGACCCGGCATGCAAGACAGCACCCGGACGCACACCAACAGCATTGGCGTTAAAGATTTTTTCAACGGCTGTAAGGCCCTGCCCTTCATGATAAATCTCTTTTGACGGCGCAAAAGCAGATTTCAACTCGATACCCAGCGTTTCGCAGGCAAAGGTTTGAAGCTTTTTACCAAAGACAATCGCATAGGACCCACCAGCTTTCATAAACTCCACTTTTTGTGGGCTAAAGGAAGAGGCCACATCAGCAAGTTCTTCATCACCGGAATCGTTGAGAAGTTTTTTGTCTTTTGTGTTGATGGTAAGAACAGTACCGGTTTCAACAGAATACTTCTGTTCCAAAATCGGATTGCCATCATTGTTCAGAATTGGCTTACCTTCAGGGCTTAGTTTCTTGACCCAGTTTTTCAGATCAATACCAATACCACCGGTCACACCAACCGTTGTCAGGAAAATCGGGGAAATTCCATTTGTCCCTGCGACAATCGGCGCAACATTAACGAATGGAACATAGGGGCTGGCCTGTTTTCCTGTCCACAAGGCAACATTATTTACACCGGACATACGCGAGGATCCAACACCCATGGTGCCTTTTTCAGCAATCAGCATCACGCGCTTGTCAGGGTGCTGTCTTTGCAGTTCCTGAATTTCATCCTGTGCTTCTTTGGAGATAAAGCATTTACCGTGAAGCTCGCGATCAGAACGGGAATGCGCCTGATTACCCGGTGAAAGCAGGTCGGTAGAGATATCACCCTCAGCCGCGATGTAGGTAACAACCTTGATCTCGTCTTCTACATCAGGAAGCTTGGTATAAAATTCGGCGTTTGCATAGCTTTCTAGAACATCGCGTGCAACAGGGTTTCCAGCGTCAAAAGCAGCTTTCAGACGTGCCGTATCTGCATCATACAGGAAGACCTGTGTTTTCAGTACATCTGCCGCCTGCTGTGCAATCGCGGAATCATCGCCCAGTGCCAGATCAAGAAGAACCTCAACAGAAGGGCCACCTTTCATGTGCGAAAGGAGTTCAAAGGCAAAGGAGACTGAAATCTCTTCCACAATTGCTTCGCCAAGAATAATCTCTTTTAAAAATTTCGCCTTTTCACCTGCCGCGCTCGTTGTTCCCGGCAAGGTATTATAGATGAAATATTTCAGAGAATCTTCTCTGTGCTCATTGGCAGAGTCTTTGATTTGAGAAATGATTTCTCTTGTAAGCGCGTCATCTTCAATAGGCTTAGGGTTTAATCCCTGTTCTTTACGCGTTTCAATCTCTTTTAGATAGTCTGTATAGAGGCTCATGGTTATCCCGACGTCTGACGTTAGATAAATTATTAAGCATCAGGTCGTTATGAAGGGACTAAGAGGACCCGAGAAGCTTTTTGTATGTCGGTGTATAGCAAATTGATGCCGCATTGCAATATATTCCGCGGTATCCTGCGCCATTATTGCCACGTCAATCACGCGTAAACACGGTATCTTTGGGACCTATTTTTTTGCAGCACGCCCCATTGTTTTAGGATCCCATTTCACAACTTTTTTTGGCTTTTCAGGCGTGGCAAGGATAGAATCATTATTTTGCCCTACCTGACTGGCAAACTCTTCAAAGCGCCGACGCATTTCCTTTTTCTCTTCCGCAGACATCTCCTGAACAGACTTGTCTGATAAATCTTTCTGGCGAATATCACTCATGCTCTGTACCGTAGATCTGTGCATAAAAAGTCATAACCTATTCTAAATATACACGAAAGCATCATGACAAGCATCCATTTTCTACAAAACGGCCCGGATAAGCCCCGCGACACAGCCAAAGCCACTATTCTTTTCGCCCATGGATCTGGCGCACCTATGGACACTGATTTCATGAACTACTTTGCAGAAAAGTTAGGGAATGACGGTCACCATGTTGTCAGATTTGAATTTCCCTTTATGGCAGAACGAAGAGCAACGGGGAAAAAGCGCCCTCCGGACAGAGCACCCAAGCTGCTGGAATTTTGGCGACAAATTATAAGCCAACACCCCCAGCGCCCCCTTTATATTATGGGAAAATCCCTTGGTGGCCGTATGGCGAGTATGATTGCTGATGACGTGAACGTGACTGGTACCATATGCCCTGGATATCCTTTTCATCCACCAGGTAAACCAGAGAAAACCAGAACTGATCACTTGGAAAGCATGGAAACATCTTGCCTTATAATCCAAGGAACACGGGACCCTTTTGGAAAACCCGACGAAGTTGAGCATTATAAATTATCGGATAAAATAAAAATCTTCTGGTCAGAAGACGGGGATCATAACTTAACCCCGCGCAAAAGATCAGGCAGAACAGCTGAACAAAACTGGTCCGAAGCTATTGATGTCATAAACGCATTTATCGACGAGACAAACAAATGAGTAAAACTTTACCTAGCTGTGTCGAAGAGACGATCAACCTGTGCCTGCCTTTGGGAGAAGTCAGGGTAAAACCCATGTTTGGCGGACATGGCCTTTATTTTGAAGACATTATGTTTGCCCTCGAGGCCTTTGGCAGCATCTATTTAAAAGCTGATAAAAAAAATGAGCACCTTTTTGTAGAAGCGGGTAGTGAACCGTTCACTTATGAAGGTAAAAACAAACCGATAAAAATGTCCTATTGGCTTGTCCCTGAATCAGCCCAAGAAGATCCGGAAGAGTTCATCTATTGGGCCGAACTGGCAATCGCAGCTTCAAAACGCGCCCACGCAAAAAAGAAACCGAAAAAAAGAAAGCTATAATTAAACCAGCGAGCAGTCAGAATTGCCACCCGAAATAAATGAATAGCAACCAGCAAAAAATAAATAGTACAGATAGCCTGTTTTTCCGTGACGCATTCTGTGTATACTGCGGCGCAACATTACAAATGGGCAGAGAGCAGACAATTCTGTAACTGTTCAATTTATCATACCAGCTGCCAGAGAAAGTTAGGGAGCCACCAACATGTCCGATCAAGGCAATATTCGTATTGAAACAGATTCCATGGGCGAGATTGAAGTCGCTGCAGACCGTTATTGGGGGGCACAGACTCAACGTTCGCTTCAGAACTTCAAGATTGGTGGCGAGAAAATGCCACCTGCTCTGATTAAAGCACTTGGTACACAAAAACTTGCCGCAGCCCGTACCAATATGGAATTGGGTGTACTGGATAAAAAGCTCGGTGAAGTAATCTGTAAGGCTGCTCAGGAAGTAATCGACGGCAAGCTAACAGAGCATTTTCCCTTGGTTGTCTGGCAAACGGGTTCAGGCACACAAAGTAATATGAACACCAATGAAGTTATTGCTGGTCGTGCAAATGAACTGCTTACCGGGGAACGTGGTGGTAAGTCACCTGTCCACCCCAATGACCATTGTAACATGGGACAGTCATCAAACGATACCTTCCCATCAGCAATGTCCATTGCAGGCGTCAGACAGCTAAGCGAAGAAACAATTCCTGCGCTAGAGAAATTGCATGCATCCCTTGATGCCAAGGCAAAAACTTATGACAAAATCATCAAGATTGGCCGCACTCACTTGATGGACGCAACGCCCCTGACCCTGGGGCAAGAGTTTTCTGGCTATGCTAAACAGATCGAATATGGCATTGCTCGTATTAAAAATACCCTTCCGCGTCTGGCTGAACTAGCTCAGGGCGGCACAGCCGTTGGTACCGGATTGAACTCTGTCGAAGGCTTTGCTGAAAAGTTTGCCGCGCAGGTTTCAGACATTACCAAACTACCCTTCACAACGGCGCCAAACAAGTTTGAAGCACTTGCGGCCCATGACGCCATTATCGAGGCATCGGGCGCACTGAATGTCCTTGCCGCTTCATTGATGAAGATTGCCAACGACATTCGTATGCTTGGTTCCGGCCCACGTTGCGGATTGGGGGAACTTCTACTGCCTGCGAACGAGCCGGGGTCATCTATCATGCCCGGTAAAGTAAACCCGACCCAGGCCGAAGCCATGACCATGGTCTGTGCACAAGTTATGGGCAATCACACAACGATAACCGTGTCTGGATCAAACGGGCATTTTGAATTGAACGTCTTCAAACCTGTAATGATTTACAACCTGCTACAATCAGCAAAATTGATTGGCGATGCTTGTGACTCATTCCGTGAAAATTGTGTTGATGGCATCGAAGCCAACGAAGAACGCATCACAACCCTGATGCAACAGTCCCTGATGCTGGTCACAGCCCTCAACCCGCATATCGGTTATGACAATGCAGCCAAAGTTGCCAAGAAAGCCTATGTGGAAAATAGCACCCTCAAAGAAGCTGCTGTGGCTCTTGGACTTCTGACTGCAGAAGAGTTTGATGAAAAGGTTCGGCCTGAAAACATGGTCGGCCCACGTAAAGCCTAAGTAGCAAAAGGCGAGCACGAGTTTATCTCTGGCTCGCCTTTATTCTTTGAAATCGCATTGCGAAAAGGTGGTTCCCTAAAAGGAAATTTTGGGAGAAAAAGATGGTTCTGGACTTCAAATCGGAAGAAATAAAAAAACGCTCCGTAACCATATCCGGACACAGAACCAGCTTTAGTCTTGAAGAAGGCTTTTGGCAGGAAGTAAAAAATCTGGCAAAAAGTGAAGGACTTTCGCTCAACCAATTTGTTGAAAAAGTCGACGAAGCACGAACAAGTAATCTTTCAAGTGCACTTCGTATCCTAGTCTTGAATCACCTAAAAAAACAGCTTGAAGACAATAACAAAAACACTGTTTCTGCAACAACACTTGAAAGCTAGAGCGCTCTTCTGTCCGAAAAGCGCTCTATATATTGTTAGGCTTACTTCATAGCCTTATAATTTTTTACATAAGAACGCCGTTTTTAACCACCGAGCTCTTTAAAGAGACCTTTCAACAGTTCTTTTGCTTTTTTCTTCTTAGCTTTTTTATCGTCAACAACGGGCTCACTTGTTTGCTTGCCAGATTCCCCTGTCGTTTCAGCACCTGTAGCCCCTGTTTGTGTTTCTGGCGTTTCGTCACTAGGAAGTTCGCCACCCAAAAGCTGATTGATTGTATTGGATTTGTTTGACTGAAGGAACTGCCCTTTAACTCTTGGATTAGGCTTATCCAAGTCACCTTTCAAATGAACAGTCAGATAAGGTTTTGTCGGATCTTCTCCCTCTCTGAACAGATCACTTTGACTTTCAATCAACCAAGCGGGCAAATCGACTGTTGCTGCCGTGAAGACAGATGTTCGATTACCATCAACCCGAAGATCATTGGTTACCAAAACACCGTTATGAATCGTGTAGGTTCCCTTCATCTGAGCTGGATGCCCGGCAAAAGATTGCAACAATGTCGTTGTCGCATCGCCTACGCCTTGAATTCCTTTTAGTTTGGAACCAAGAACACCAAGCAAGGCACCTCCGACAACCTCTTTCGTTTTAACCTTGGCAGTTAAGACGCCACTAATTTGGCCATTCCCGTTTAGCTGCTGAACAAGATCAGCTTCGGAACGTCCCGCCGTTTTTACCTTGCCCTGAACCGAAACAGGTCCGGATACCCTTTTGAAATCTGCCATATCCCTAAGCAATGATCCGCTATCAATGTTCTGGGCACTGATGTCCATATCCACAATGAGCTGGTCTCGCCCATCAACATTACCTGTTGCCGTTACCCCGCCGCCATAGGCAGTTCCGGAAAATTGAGACAAAGTCAGCATGGCATCCTGTAATGTTGCTTTAGCCTGCACATTTTCAATGGTCAGCGCGTCACTTCGAACAGCATCTGATATCAGTGAAATTTCGGCATTCAACGAAGACAAAGCAGATAGATCTAAGTTTTCCTGTGACCAACGTCTGTTTAATCCAGCAGAAACAGAACTGCCGCCACCACTTGCACCACCAGAAGCTCCACCCGCAGCAGATTTGGGTAAAAGACTGCTAAGATCCAAAGTGCCTGTCATCAGGTTAGCTGTCACCTTCGGTTTAGCATCAGCTAGGTTCGCAACGACACTCCCTTGAATAGCTGTATTTGCAATGGTGCCATCGAGTTCATACAGTTCTATTACCTCAGGGCTGGCTGTTACCATCGACTTTGCAGAAACGCGCCCCCATCTTGGGTTTATAGAGGCTTCTGGATTAATCCGCTTAACCAGCTTTGCAGCATCAGGATGATCAATCACAATCAACCCTTGATATAACGAATTCGTCCCCGGTTGTATCGCGCCTTTAGCTTGATAAGACCCGCCCAATGCCGCCCCCAGCAAGTCGACCGCCAGATTGTCCTTGGTTCCTTTAACATTGCCGCTAACTTCTATAGATCCCAAATCAGGTAATCCGTTAATCTGATCCTGTTTCGCAAGCTGTAACAGTTTTGGAAGATCAACCACTTTGGCAATAATTGTCGTATCAAAATCAGGTGCTTCGGCCTCTATTCCTTTGATGGCACCAGATAAGGCAAAAGATGACCCCTCGATGTTATCCAACGATGCATTTCTGATTTGTAGATTACCCTGTTGCAAAGTGGCATCCAGCTTTACACCACGGAGGGGGACACCCTGATACACTACTTCACCAAGCGTAATATCCAAATTAGCATCTAATTTGCCCAAAATCGACTGCGTTTCATTATTGCCTACGGGTGTTTTTTGATCTTGTGCTTTCATCTCGTCAATCGGCGCAGAGCCATTTGACACACCGGCATTATCATTCACTTCAACGGGCTGACCTTTGTCTTTTTCGATCAGATAAGCGTCCAAATCAACTCGGTCAATAACAACACGTGCCCCAACCCCCAAACGGTCACGAAGCGCAATTGTAGCTGCACCATCCAAATGGGTTACGTCCAGGGTAACGGAAACCGGATTTAGAACAACCTGTTCCGGTTTTAGGCTAAAACGGACCTTACTATCCAAACGTCGGAATCTATCGTTGGGAACCTCTGGGACGGCCACATCTAACCACGTCAAAAGTCCGCGCAGGTCCTCTGTTCTTGCATTTAGCTGACCGTTTACCGTCTGATTTTGATAATTTGCAGCAAGAGCAATCTGGCTTCCACTGGGAAGCTGCGCACTTAAATTCTGAATTTCAAACAGACCATTTTCAAGGCGTGACTGAAGGGCAAAGCCCCGAACAATTCTCTGGTTATAAATAATATCATCAATACGAATTTGCGCTTTCAGAGAAACTTCAGGCGAAAATACGGGCCACGAAGATGCAGAAAGCTGTGTTTGTTCCTGATCACTACCAGCTTTTGAATTTCCAGTTACCGGATCGCCTTCATTGGAAGTATTTTTGGTTTTTGGGCTCAGCTTTCTTTGAACAGAGTTTTCTACGGTAAGAATATCGTCCAAGTTTACCCTCGGACTTGATAGATCCATAGAAATATCGACACCCCCCTTAAGGCCAACATCAACAGCACCACTTACCTTTTGTGCACCGACCCGAACCACAATATCATTTACCGAAAGCTTGTTGAGGTTCCCCTCAAGCTCTGCAGATAATTCGAAATCACTGTCGGCACTGGTTGCGACATCAACGTCAAATAGTTCGGAAATCAACGATCCAAGATCGCTTCCATCACCCTCGAACTTGCCACGATAAGACGTGCTGTTTACATGTCGGGAAACCAGACCGTTGAACCTTAATTTTGCTTCTGAATCCGGCAGACGGACACCTGCATTAATCGCCGTTGCCCCGTCATCTGCAAATTGCCCTATATCAAGCTCTATTTCCGTACGTTGGCCCCGCAACAGCAAATCCCCCCCTAGGGAGAACGGTCCGACCAGGCTTTTTGCCGCGATCTCGACATTGATCCCCTCGAACATCTCGTCAAGATCTGTTTTTGCATCACTGTAATGGATTGTGCCGTCAATAATACGGAAATGATCAAGGACAATATCCGCCAAAAAATCATTCTCTGTCGTATCCTGCCCCCCCCCCTGTAGCCCTGTGTCTTCCTTTGCTACAGTACTGTTACTCGTCCCTTTTTGGGCGTTCTCAACAGGTGAAAAATTCCAGTTACCTGAACCGTCAGCAAACTTCTCAACACGTATAATCGGTTTTCTTAAAACAACCTCATCAACCCGAAGACGCCCACTTAATAGAGGAAAAACAGCTACTTTAACCCCTAATTCATCAAGAGAAATCATCGTTTTTTCACTGGACTTGGGGTCATTTGCAAAGCGAACATTTGCGGCTGAAAAACTCGGGACCGGGAGTATCCTTAGGTGAAGATCCCCTTCAATATCCAATGCCCGTCCTGTTTGAGCATAAACCTGCTCAGTGATATCTCCCTTGTACTTGTTCCAGTCAATAAAGCCTGGGCCAAATAACACACCACCAATAACAAGTAGCAATATTATGAATATTGAAATCGTAAATTTGCGCACGATCCAACCTTTTATAATGTTTTAAGGTTTTGTGTAAAAATCACACTCTATAATTGTTATGATCTAAACTACTCATAACCTTGTGTTTAATCAATCATTTGCAAGAAATACCTTTGTTTAAATGTGACCATTTCTGTTAAATTTACTCATTATTCGCAAAAATAAACCATCGCGTGCAATTCCATGATAAGCTCATCATTTAATTCTTTAACTAACGGATACGACACTTTGTTCAGAATCTTTATTTTTGGTTTTCTACTATTCACGTCCTCTAACAGCTTTGCCGGGCAACAACTGACGAATAAAGAGCTTGCACAACTATGTAATTCCGAGGACCGATGGTATGGCGGTCTGTGTAACGGCTATATTACCGGTACGGTAGAAAGCCTGTTAGAGATGCGAGAACAAGGTTTGATTGCAGAGGCTTTTTGTTTTCCTGCCAACACACAACGGGGGCAATACATTGATCTCATTCGGCAGTCATTTGCAAACAAAGCTGAGACACAATCAGCATTTGAAAACATTGTCTTAACATTAAGGGAAAAATATCCGTGTGAGTGATAGCACAGGGGAAAAAAAATTATCTTCTGAAAGACCCAGCAACCTCAAAGACTTGATTGCCGTCATTTCTTGTGTGTCCATCGCTGGCATTAGTATGGGGTTTACCCTTCCATTGATGACTATTTCCCTCGATCGTGATGGGAGCAGTGGATCATTCATAGGATTAATCGGGTCCATGCTAGGAATAGCCATTGTGCTGTTCTCGCCTTTTGTTCCGGCCTGTATTTCCTATCTGGGCATGAGAAAATTTGTCATCATATGTATGATTGGTGAAACCCTCATGTTTGTTTGCCTGTTCCTTTTTCCCGATCCTGTTGCATGGGTTATCATACGATTTGTTATGGGTATGGCGGTTGCTGGCATTTTTATTGGAAGCGAGAGCTGGATAAACCACCTTGCTATCTCTTCTCACCGGGGACGTATTCTCGCCCTGTTCAATATTTCTTTGGGCCTTGGCTTTGCGTCCGGTCCCTTACTTCTTATCATGACGGGTACAGACAGCTGGCTCCCCTATATAACCGGGGCCTGTATTTGTTTTTTCGCGACCCTTCCTCTACTGGTGGTAAAAGATCCAGAAATGGATTTGGAAACTCCGGGCAGCTTTAATCAGTTTTCCTTTATCCTGATTGCCCCAGCCTATTGCGCAGCTGTTGTGCTTGCCTCGGGGACGGAGACATTAATGGGAACCTTTTTTCACTATTACGGTTCCAGAGTTGGCTATGCGCAACCCCAGATGCATGTCATGTTAACCTTGTTCTTCCTGGGGGGGCTGGTTTTTCAATACCCGATTGGGTGGCTGGCCGATCACATGAACATTCCCCGTTTGCTTCTTATTCTCGGGTTGGTGTGCATTGCGTGTATCATTCTGACATTCCAGTTTTCCCACATAATCTTTCTTTTTAAATTTCTCTTATTTTGTTGGGGGGGAATTTTAACATCTATCTACAACACGGTTCTCACTGCCGTCGGGCACGAATACAAAGGCGCTGACTTAATAGCCGCAAACGCAGCATTTGGATTTTTGTGGGGTATAGGTGGTTTAATGCCTCTTATTGGTGGGCAAGCAACCCAAGCTTATCAAGGTAACGCCCTAATATACGTGTCACTGGCACTGACGTTACTATTTGTCATTCTGATGGCTGGCTCTTTGATAAATTCCAAAGTAGGAAAGAAAAACTACAATTAACTGGTTTTCTTCGTCAGTTCTTTCCATTGAACCTTTTTACGATAGATTGTCGAAGGATTGATATTCAACAAGCTGGCGGCCTTTACAACGTTGCCATCACATCTTTCAATCGCATCTTCTATTGCTTCTTTTTCAACCATCCAAAGCGGTAGGATTTCTGTAGTTCCCTGTGTTTCAGTAAGTTGATTGGCGACATAAAGAGCGCTGGCATCAGCGGTCAATGCGCTGCTTGCACTATCAGAAGTGACCTGCCCCCCATTTTCCCTGTGTTCGACAAAGCTAGAGTTGTGATTTCCCAAGGAAGGTAACATCTCAACGGTTAGCACCTTGCCTTCGTTCAAAACAATTGAATTTCTTATCACATTTTGTAATTGACGAATATTGCCCGGCCAATTGTAACTATTAATCACCTCAGTTGCTTCGGCAGAAAAGCTTGTGAACTCTTTTCCTTCTTCCTTGGCATAGTCAACCAGAAAAGACTTCGCAATTTCCAGTATATCCTGATCACGATCTCTTAACGGCGGAAGGTGAATAGGAATAACATGAAGACGATAATATAGATCTTCTCTAAACCGTCCGGCTTGAACTTCTTGCAAAGGATTACGGTTGGTCGCACAAACAATCCTGATATTTACCTTTTCTAGCCGCGTACTCCCAACTTTATGGAAAGTTCCGCTCTGAATAAAACGTAAGAGTTTTGTTTGCAGATCAAGATCCATTTCACAGATTTCATCCAAAAACAAAGTTCCGCCATCTGCCTGGGTTGCAGCACCGTCACGATGACCGATCGCCCCGGTAAAGGCTCCTTTTACATGGCCAAAAATCTCTGATTCCATTAAATCCTTTGGAATAGCACCACAATTAAGGGGAACGAATGGCTTGTCTGAACGGGGGCTAGACTTATGAATAGCGTCCGCGCAAACTTCCTTTCCTGTCCCACTTTCACCGGTAATAAATACGGTTGCTTTGGAAGCCGCAGCAGAATCAATCGTGCGGTAAATAGACTGCATAGCAAAGGAAGAGCCTATAAAACCATAGAACTGCGTGCGTTCCTTGATGGCTTCCACCATCTCGGATAACTGCATATGTTTCAATGCGTTACGCACAGTGACGATTAACCGATCAGCAGAAAAAGGCTTTTCCAGAAAGTCATACGCCCCTAATCGCATTGATTCGACAGCGACATTCACAGATGCATTGGATGTGATAATCACGACTGCGATGGGTAATTTTCTCTCCTGAACCATACGCAAGATTTCTATACCGTCCATGTCCGGCAATTGCAGATCAAGCAAAATAACTCTGTATCCACCGCCCTCCAATTCTTGGAGAGCCTCTTTTCCAGACATTACTTGTGTCGAATCATAGCCAGAGCGTTTTAAATAGCTTGTATAAACAGCAACAAGCGAAGCCGTATCTTCAACAAGTAAAATAGAGGGTCTATCTGCCATCAAATATTGTACCGATCAGGAACTGTTATTCAGTTCAACAGGAATGACACAAATGATACGAAGGAACATACGTCTTGCCAAGGGCTTGTTCCAAGTCAGTTAGTTAAGCCCTTTTACTTTCAAGTAATGGCATTTTACAGAACAGGTAATCAACAACACCACAAGGCAAGACGCGTTTGTTCTTTAATTATCTTGGTAGGCTTTCATAGTTAGTGAACCAATGTCACCAACATCAGCAACAAGCTTAAACGCCGGCTCGTGCTCGCCACGTCGACAGGCTTCATTAATAAGCCGCATACGTTCCTGTAATCGCAGAGCGCCAAAAGTACCACTCACACTTTTTAAAGTATGACTTTCCCTTTCCAGCTCTTGAACATCATGAACACGTGCCGCATCAAGAACACCAGCAAGATGCGTTCTTAGATCTGTGCGAAACTGTTCAACAAGGAAGGGAATCGTCTCTTCCCCAACTTCATTTGACAAGGACCGGAGAACCCGCTCATCCCGAATAGGATAGGATTGATCCAGTGCTAGTGTGTCTAATTCATTTATCGAGCTAATTTTCCTGTGCTCCCCTCTGAAATTGGTACGGCAACACCAATTTTTCAGGATTATAAATCCTGGCAGTTAAGTCATGAACACGTGCCGCAAAGAAACCTGTTTTCTAAATAAGGGCAACAGAAAACAGATATCTTGAACGGCTCTTGAAGAATTATAGCTATCAAATATTTACACAGTATAAAAGTCAGGAATCCTACATACATCAAATGTATGGCATCAAATGTATGGAAGCTTCACAGCAACCTAAATTAAGCATGTATGAATAGGATCGAATTTAGGTTTCGTTATGTCGCCGTAACATCGTAAGTGGCAAGAACTTTCCCTGAAAGCGCATCTTCACAATAGAGGCTCACATCATATCCCCACAATTGTGCAATCCTACGCATCACCTGCTCGGCTTCCTTGCCATCTATAGGAACATCATCATGCACCATGTGACGCAAGGTAATGGCCCGATCACCTTCGAATTCCACATCGGCAACCTGTATATCCAGCGTCATCGCAGAAACAGTATAGGATTTTGCCAAGGCACTGCGAATTTTTTTATATCCGCGACTATCGTGAATGGCATCAACCTTTAAATGAGGGAGAGAGGAATTATCATGAATCTGGAACAACCTGAAATCCCGAATGAGTTTCGGGCTCAAAAACTGTAGGATAAAGCTCTCATCCCGGTAGTTTGCCCAAGCGTCCTTGAGAACTTCAATCCCCTTCTTCGATCCTGCTATATCGGGAAACCACTGCCTGTCTTCGTCAGTCGGCTCATGGCATATGCGATAGATATCCTGCATCATGGCAAAACCTAATGCATAAGGATTAATCCCATTCCATCGCTGGTCATCAAAATCCGGCTGTGCCACGACACGACTATGATAGTCAATAAATTCCAGCATTGCTCCTTCGGTAATCAGGCCCTTATCAAAAAGCCTGTTCATAATGTAGTAGTGGCAAAAACACGCACAGCCTTCGTTCATGACCTTGGTTTGCTTTTGCGGATAAAAATACTGGGCAATATTCCGAACAATACGTAAAATTTCACGCTGCCATTCTTCCAGTATGGGGCTGTGCTTTTCGAAGAAATAAAGAAGGTTCGCTTCCGGCAATCCAAACTTGGCCATGTTAGCTTCCTGGCGTTTGCTCTTTACCTCTTCATCCTCAACGTCAGACCCTTTATGCGGCAGTGTCCGCCAAATATCCCGATAGTCGCTACGTTTATGTTCTTCCCGATCAGCTATGCGCTGTTGCGCCATTTCTCGGGACATGGGTACAGGCCTTGAATAGTGATCGACAGCATTTTCACGAAGTGCATGTGCCGCATCCAATAGCTCTTCCACGGCTTCAACACCATGTCGTTCTTCACACTTGCTGATATATTCCCGGGCAAAATGCATGTAATCTAGGATGGCTTCGGCATCTGTCCATTGCTGAAACAAATGATTATTTTTGAAAAAATGATTATGCCCAAAAGCAGCATGGGCCACGACCAGTGCCTGCATAGTCATGGTGTTTTCTTCCATGATATAGCTGATACAGGGGCTGGAATTTATCACTATCTCATAAGCGAGACCGCGCATGCCTTTACGATAATAGAATTCATCCTGAACAAAGCTCTTACCGAATGACCAGTGGTTATACATTAATGGCATTCCGATACCTGAATAGGCATCCAGCATCTGTTCAGACGTTATAACTTCTATTTGGTTGGGATAAACATTCAATCCCAACTCGGTATTCGCAATTTCTTCTATGGCATCATAGACACGATCAAGCTTCTCAAAGCTCCATTCTGCACCATCGTAAAGGTGTTTGGGTGGCTTCTCTACTTTCTCTGCCTTTGCCATAGGAACTCCTTTCTATAGCGCGATAAACAAACCGCTTCTAATCCACCAAAAGATGACAGGCCATTTAGCTGTCCCCGGCATTCTCCTTGGAAAATAAATCTTGAAAAACAGGAAAAATGTCATTGGGTTTGACAACTCTTCTCATCGCAAACTGCTCAAATCCTGCCGTAAGCTGCGCATAAATCCGCCAGAGATCCGTCATGTTTTGCTCATCTTTAAAGATCTCGAGTTCCTGTTCATCCATGACTTCGATGTAGGCAAAATATTGACAGGCGGGCAGGATCACATCCCCCATGATGGCCAGACACTTTTCCCGGTCACTGGCAAAATTATCACCGTCCGATGCTTGCGCGGCATAGACATTCCAATCCCCAAGAGGGTAACGATCTTCCAAAACTTTCTGCATTTCTTCCAAGGCAGAGGAAACAATGGTTCCACCCGTTTCTCTTGAATAGAAAAAGGTCTCTTCATCAACTTCTTTTGCCATGTGTGTATGGCGAATAAAAACCAGCTCGACCCGCTCGTATTGCGTTGTAAGAAACAAGTGCAAGAGCATAAAAAATCTCTTTGCCAGGTCTTTCATGCTTTCGCTCATGGACCCGGAAACATCCATCAAGCAGAACATGACAGCACGTGTGTTCGGTTTTGGAATTTTTGTGAAGGATTTATATCGAACATCCAAAGGATCTATGTAAGGGACAAACCGGCGGCGATGTTCCAGCTGTTCCAGCTTTTCCTGTAACTCTTTCAGCTTTTTGGTTTTGCGCCCTCGCGCTTCCAAATCCAAAATCTCTTCACGGAGTGTATTGAGTTCCTCGCTGCCAGGTCGTTTCATGGAAATGCGCCGGGCCAGGCTATGACGCATTGTCCGCTTCAAGTCCATATTACTTGGTGACCCAACACGCACATAGCCTGCGCGCTGCTTTTCAAATTCAACGTCTTCCTTCAAGGACGTTTTTACGAGATCTGGCAACTCCAAATCTTCAAAGAAAACATCCAGAAACTCTTCTCTTGAAAGAGAGAACTGGAAACTATCTTCTCCTTCACCATCTTCACTGGCTTTTTTACCACCCTGCCCCTCGCCACCTTTTGGCGGACGTTTTATCTGATCTCCTGTCGAAAATTCTTTGTTGCCGGGTAGGACACGGTCATGTTTGCCTTTTGTATAATCATATTTGAAACGTGGTTCATTTAAACCTTTAGAGGGAATGGTTATACGGCCATTGTGACCAATATCGGTTACCTTTCCACCATTCACAGCTTCTTTTACTGCCTTGCGGATCTGGTTTTGGGCACGGCGAATAAATCTCTGCCGATTGGGTAAACTCTTACCCTTTGGATTTAAACGCCTGTCAATAAAATGCATCATGCTGTTTAACCCATCCTATCCATTGCCTCCCAAGATCACGATCAACGCCCTTAACCTGCTTTATTCACACGCATGTACCAGTCAACCAGACGATGAACCTGTCGTTTGCTATAGCCGCGATCAACCATCCGATCGACAAATTCATTGTGCTTGGATTCAGTTTTTTTGTCTTTTTTGGAACCAAAAGAGATCACAGGTAACAGGTCTTCCACCTGACTGAACATGCGTTTTTCAATGACTTCACGCAACTTTTCATAAGATGTCCAACGCGGGTTTTGCCCTTTGTTGTTTGCTCGCGCACGAAGGGTGAATTTCACGACTTCGTTTCTGAAATCCTTCGGATTTGAAATGCCTGCTGGTTTCTCAATTTTTGACAATTCCTGATCCAGAATACGCGGATCCAGCAATTGCCCGGTATCTGGATCTTTGAAATCGTGCCCTTCAATCCATGCATCAGCATAGGATATGTAACGGTCAAACAAGTTTTGCCCAAAGTCAGAATAGGATTCCAGATAGGCTTTTTGAATCTCATTCCCGATAAATTCTGCATAGCGAACAGATAGATATCCCTTGATAAATTCAAGGTATCGTTTCTCTATTTCATCCGGGAATTGTTCTCTTTGAATTGCCTGTTCCAACACATACATCAAATGTACGGGATCGGCGGCGACCTCATTCGGGTCATAGTTAAATGTTTCCGCCAAAACCTTAAAGGCAAAACGGGTAGAAACACCATTCATGCCTTCGTTTTGTCCCGCAGCTTCTCTATATTCCTGGATTGGCTTTGCGTTTGGATCAACGTCTTTGAGATTATCACCGTTATAAACACGCATTTTAGAGAAGATATTGGAATTCTCATGCTCTTTCAGGCGTGTCATTACACTGAACTGTGACATCATTTCCAGGGTCGCCGGGGCACAGTGCGTTTCGCTTAAATCACTGTCTCTCAGCAGTTTGTGATAAATGTCTGCTTCCTCATTCGCCCGTAAGCTATAAGGAACCTTGATCACACACACCCGATCAATAAAGGCTTCATTATTCTTGTTGTTCTTAAAGTTTTGCCATTCAGATTCATTCGAATGCGCCAGAATGATGCCCTGAAAGGGAATAGCCCCCAGATTTTCTGTTCCCACATAGTTGCCCTCTTGAGTTGCAGTCAACAAGGGGTGCAGCATTTTAATGGGTGCTTTGAACATCTCGACAAATTCAAGAAGGCCCTGGGTCGCCATGTTCAAACCGCCACTATAGGAATAGGCATCCGAATCATTTTGGCTATAATATTCCAGTTTGCGAATATCGACTTTTCCGACTAGCGTCGAAATATCCTGATTATTTTCGTCCCCGGGTTCTGTTTTCGAAATACAGATTTGACGCAGCTTTGACGGATACATCTTCACCACAGTGAATTTGGAAATATCTCCCTCAAACTCTTCCAAACGCTTGAGCGCCCACGGAGAAATCAAACCGGTCAGACGATGTTTGGGAATATGATATTTATCCTCCAACAGGTCGCCCATGGTCTCGGGATTAAACAGCCCCAACGGAGATTCAAAAATAGGACTGATATGATCGCCGGCCTTCAAAACATAGACGGGACAGTTTTCCATCAGGATCTTCAAGCGTTCAGCGATAGAAGATTTACCGCCGCCAACCGGCCCCAATAAATAAAGAATTTGCTTCTTTTCTTCGAGCCCTTGAGAAGCATGTTTGAAAAACCCAACAATGCGCTCTACGGTTTCTTCCATACCATAGAACTCACTAAAACTTGGATAGCGCTTGATCGTCCGGTTCATAAAGATCCGGCCCATGCGCTCGTCCTGACTGGTATCGAAAAGTTCAGGCTTGCCAATAGCATCCAGCATTCGTTCAGCAGTTGAGGCGAACATACCCTTGTCTTCACGACACCCGGACAAGTAATCCCTCAACGACATTTCGCTTTCTTGCCGGCTATCATATAGCTCGGAATAGGCTTCGAAAATATCGGTCTTGGGCATTATGACCTCCTCTGTATATATTGGCGTAACCTGTGATGCGTTCCTTCGTAAAATCAGCCTGTGTCATTCATTTGAAAAAAAGAACTTTGGAAGGCTGAAACCAAAATCCATCAAAAAGCGAACAAGAAAATCAATAAATTCTAATCGCTTGATACTGCTCTTATATTTTTTACGCTTCACGTAAGAAGCTGGATTAACTATTTTTGTTTTTATTTCATAAAAAGTTCAATCTATGAAAAAAGCCCCGGTTAAATCATGGGGGTAAACCATGCGATAAAACCGGGACTTTGTTCGGAACCTATATACGAAACCTGAAAAAGTCTCTATGCTCTATATTCGTTCGCAACCAAAGCAAAACGATCGACATCAGATTGGCTTGAATTAAAAGACATAACCAAGCGAACCACTGATCTTTCTTCCCCCGGTACCATTTCATAAAACTCAAAACCTGCATTTTTGAGAGATGTCACCATCGCTTTTGGCATGGTCAAAAACAAAATATTGGCTTCCACAGGGTGAATAAATTCAATAGCAGAATGATTAGACAAAAGCTTCGCCATCCGCTGTGCCATATCATTGGCCTGTCGGGCATTATTCCGCCATAGATCATTGTCCAGATAAGCTGTTAACTGCGCAGACAAAAAGCGCATTTTGGAAATAAAATGCCCCCCGCGAACGCGCCTGTTTTCAAGCTCCTTTATCTTTGCGTTCCCAAAGAACACAACCAGTTCAGCACCCATTGCTCCATTTTTGGTCGCCCCGAATGAAAGAACATCAACGCCGGACCGCCACGTAAGATCTGCCGGCGAGCACCCTGTTCCCACAACTGCATTGGCAAAACGCGCGCCATCCATATGAACCTTGAGATCATTCTTTCTCGCGATATCTGTAATCGCCGCAATTTCATCTGGTTGATACAGCGTTCCTGCTTCTGTTGTTTGCGTCAAGCTGACCAAAGACGGTTGTGTATGACGAGGAACTCCCCGACCAAAAATTGCGTCTTCCAATGCCCTGTCAGAAAATTTCCCATGATCGCCAGACAATGGAATAAGCTTTGCTCCCCCTGTATAAAACTCTGAGGCTCCGCACTCATCCACATTGATATGAGCTTCTTTGTGGCAATATATGGTGCCAAAACCAGGTGTCAGAGAAGCAATCGGTAAAACATTGGCCGCTGTACCGCTAATAACCGGGAAAACAGTGACATCAGTTTCAAAAATCTCGGAAACTTTATCCTTTAGACAATCAGTCCACCGATCTGCACCATAGCTCATTGCCGCATGATCATTGTTTGCTTGTATCAATGCATCCATGATTTCTGGTGATACACCAGTTACATTATCAGAGGCAAAATTAGTCATAGAGCACGTCCCACAATCTTTTTATTACTCAAAAAAACTCAGTCTGCAGAAATATCAATCTGCCAACCACCGATTTTCGTTCCATTCCTAGCATTGTAAAGTTCGACACGCTGACAGTTACGGCCCAGTTCGCCATCAAATCGAAAGAGAACGCGACCTTCGAGTAACTGCGTATCAGCCAAGCGACAACCAGCAGGGACCTTGATGGAAACAGTATCAAAAGGCTTGCCCGATTTATCAAGCAACGTTCCTGCGGCACTATCATCGGAAAGTATTTCTACTTCTTCTTTTTTCTTTGAAAGAGTACCATCGCTTAATCTTGTCGAGATCGTGTAGATAACAACGGCAAAACCGACAACCAATAGAACAGTCATGATAGCAACGGCTATCTTAATAGCTTTCATCTTGTACAACCCGCGAGTAAAAGGAAATCATGTAATAAGCGAGCAGTGTCTGTTCGGCAAGCCAGAGCAGCCAAAAGAAAAGCCTACACGAGGAAAATATGCCAGATAACGGCACAAATACGAATGACGCACAGATATATAGCTTGACCGTTTCTGATATTGAAAAGAAACAGCGCCTTGATCGTTTTCTCGTTCAACATCTTCCTGACCTGTCCAGAAGCCGCTTGCAGGCTCTCATTACCGACAAGTGCCTGACCATTGACGAAACAATAGTCGAAACGCCTAACTATAGATTAAAACCCGGACAGAAAGTTAGCTTGACCGTTCCTTCAGCCGCAGATCCAGAACCTGTTGCTCAAGACATTCCGCTCGATATTGTTTATGAAGACCCTTACCTCCTGATCGTGAACAAACCCTCTGGCATGGTTGTCCACCCCGCCCCCGGAAATAGTGATGGAACCCTGGTCAATGCACTACTTTACCACTGCGGAGATGATTTTAAAGGTATTGGGGGCGTACGCCGTCCTGGCATTGTTCACCGAATAGACAAAGACACAAGTGGCTTAATGGTTGTCGCAAAAACAGATGAATGCCACCAGGGGCTGGTACAGCTTTTTGCCACTCACGACATCGAACGAAGCTATAACGCAATTGTATGGGGGTTTCCAAAACCTTCGGCAGATGAAATTAGAGGTAACATCGGCCGCAGCCCGAAAAACAGAAAAAAAATGGCCGTGGTCCCCACAGGAGGCAAAAGGGCCGTTACCCATTACAAAACCCTTGAAGTTTTTTCGCATGGTGCTGCCAGCCTCATAGAGTGCCGTTTGGAAACCGGACGCACCCATCAAATCCGCGTTCACATGACCCATATCGGACACCCTCTTCTAGGAGATCCGCTCTATGGCAACCAAAGCCAGAGTAAGATCAGAAACCTTCCAGCAAAAGCCCAAGGACTTATGAAAACCTTCCAAAGACAGGCTCTTCACGCCAAAACACTTGGCTTTATTCACCCGATCACAAAAGAAAATCTATCCTTTTCAAGTGAACTATCAATAGATTTGAAAGATTTGATTATTAGTTTATAATAATTAAAAATCGCATTTAGAATTAAGTTACCTCTTGTGCACCGCGGCATGACACACCATATGTATCATCACGCAGAGAATTGCCGTTGTGAGCATCGCATCATAACTAGCTATTAAAAGGGGAACGTAAAATGGTATCATCAAAAATCCCAGCCCTGACACCAGAGGGAAACCTGTCACGGTATCTACAGGATATCCGCAAGTTTCCGATGCTAGAGCAAAACGAAGAATACATGCTGGCGAAGCGCTGGCGTGAACATGACGATACCGATGCGGCCCATACTCTCGTTACCAGTCACCTGCGCCTCGTCGCCAAAATTGCTATGGGTTATCGTGGTTACGGATTGCCCGTTTCAGAGCTGATCTCTGAAGGCAATGTTGGTATGATGCAGGCTGTGAAGCGCTTTGATCCGGAAAAAGGTTTCCGTCTGGCAACTTATGCTATGTGGTGGATCAGGGCGTCGATTCAGGAATACATCCTGCATTCATGGTCTCTTGTCAAAATGGGAACGACTGCTGCGCAGAAGAAGCTGTTTTTCAACTTGCGCAAGCTAAAGGGGCAAATGTCCGCGATCGACGAAGGCGATCTGTCCCCTGAACAGGTCACACATATCGCTGATACGCTTAAAGTTTCCGAAAACGATGTCGTCCAAATGAACCGTCGTCTTGCCGGGCCAGATAATTCATTAAACGCCCCATTACGCATTGATGGTGATGGCGAATGGCAGGACTGGTTGGTTGATGAAACAGAAAGCCAGGAAGTTCAGTTTGCAGAATCTGAAGAGCTTACCAAGCGTCGTGCTTTGCTCGAAGACGCATTGCAAACCTTGAATGAACGGGAAAGACATATCCTCCAGGAACGTCGTCTGAAAGATAACCCGACTACACTGGAAGATTTATCCCACATCTATGACATCAGCCGTGAACGGGTCAGACAAATTGAAGTTCGTGCCTTTGAAAAATTGCAAAAAGCAATCAAGAATGCCGCGATCGAACAAAAGTTGGCAAGCTCCTAAATCGGTTTAAAAGAACTCAAGAAAGCCAGTTAGATCCGTTTAGCTGGCTTTTTTGTTGCTCACGTATAATGGTACCGGACATTTTGATTATTCCTATCTGAAAATTTGCTGGAAAATGACCTGTTGAAAAGCTAGTTTCCCAAATCAGTTAGTGAAACGAAAATTAGGCGCGCCATGACTTCCTCTGAAAACACATTCGAAGACAATCTTCCCAAATGGATGTGGTTATGGCTGCCAATTATTCTGGCATTATTGCTGTTGCTAACAGGCCTTCTTCTTCCCGGACAGGTTTACAATGATTGGATCGGGAACGAACGAACCGGTATTCTTGAGACATCACATGCGATCATTCCTGCCATATCCTTTCTATTGGCTGTTCGCATCATGCTACATACAAACGTCCCCACCTTTTCATTTCTATGGTTCTGGATTTTACTTGCGGCCTTGGGCAGCTTTTATATGTCAGGCGAAGAAGCAAGCTGGGGGCAACATTGGTTTCAGTGGGATACATCTGCCGAATGGTCCAAAGTAAACGATCAGGGGGAAACCAATTTTCATAACACCAGCTCTTGGCTGGACCAAAAACCACGAACGATTTTGGAAATTGGCATTATTATAGGTGGCATTGTTCTGCCCCTGATTTTTCGACGCCAACCAAATCTGAGAAATCATCCAAAAGCGATCATTGTTCCTACCCTGGTTCTGCTTCCTACGGCAGTCATCGCAGAAACGACCCGTATGACAGAACGTTTGCTCGCTGCGCTGGATGTCCCTTTTCGTTTTTTCCAAAGAGCCAGTGAGGTTCAAGAACTTTTCTTTGCTCTTTTTGTTCTCTTCTATCTGATCATAATTTTAAAGAGAGTAAGAAAACTTAACTGACTTCTTCCTCTTGGGGTTCAACCCCTTCTTCGGGAGCAACAGTAACTGATTGTTTAACGCCGTCTCCCCATGCATCGATCAAGTCATCTTGATAACGACGAATAGCTTTGATCTTGCCGTCCGTCGAGATGCTCAAATAGCTGGACACAAAGATCGGAGTTCCCAGATAAAGAACCCATCCCAAGCCAGCAGCACCATAGGCAATCATCATATTCCATGGGTCAGAAAGTGCACTGAAAGCCCCATCAAATGTCTGCCCACGCTCCCAAAGCTCCATTAAAGGCGGAAGAACACCGCAAAAATTTGGTAAACTTATCGTCACTGTAAAATAGCGGTGCGGATTACGATCAATCACATAGACGACCAGACTGGGCACCATTAAAACAGCGAGCAAAATCGCCGATGGCATAAGTACTGCTGCCAGCACAAGAATAATTAAAAGAAGAGGTATCCGACCCATTTTTCCCTCTAAAAAACCCAGGCGATCGTCATAAAGACCAATGCCAAGCTGGAACACACGCCAGAAATTACCGCTGATGTCTTGTCACTAACAAGTCTAACATTCTCATCAGAAACAAGTCCCCCCTGTTCAAGCCACGTCGCCTGCGCTTCTAGGTTAGAGAAAATCATTTGTGCCTGATCAAAGCCTGTTTGGTCCTGGTCCTTAATTTGAGAGTTATCCAAAATCGACTGTAATGTTGTTAATTTACCTTCTGCAGTCGCGTTATCAACAGCTTCGCGCAATTGTTTTCGGAAAGCCGTATTATGAAAATTCTCAACAGAATCGATCAACAAGTTCGCCATATGGGCCGACAATGCAGGTAAACTAGCTGGACCGAACTGCTTTTGCATGTCTGATAAAATTCTTAATGACGCCCCGTTATAAACATCACGATTAAAAGGATCTTCGAAACGCTTTAGTAAGGCATCAAAGTTTCCACGCATATGGTTCAGGGCAAAGGCCAAGATGTGCCTATCAACTGGGGCACCCTCTATCCTTCCCGAAGCAACCATATTTTCCAAAGCAGGTAACAGATTTTTTATATCGTCAACATAGTGATCGCCCACTAACGGAGACATACAGGGCCATCCTTCGTTACCAGCATATACGGCACGCTCCATCCCATATCCCGGAACCATGCTTTTTACATTTTGGGCCAAGTGTTCAATCTGTTTAATTATGGCAATAAATTCGGGCTTAGTTCTCGTTTGCGAGGTCACCCAAGCCTGTGATAATTTCATTCTGATAATATCAAGGAATTGCTCTACTTTACCGGGCTCAAAAAATTCCAATGCAATTGCTTGGGCAATGGCATCAACGCGAACGGCAACATCCTTGTAAATAATTGGCGCAGTGGGGTCTAATGCCATAATAGAGGCAGACACAGCCCTGTCCTCTCCACTACCCGTTGTCGCCAAGGCATGAGAAGTCCGTTCTGCGAGGACAATAAGGTCGCCCATATCATCATTTGAAAGTGCACGTCTAACCCAAGAATCAAGATGATCAGATTGAATAAGTGCTTTGCTTTCAGACCAGTTCAATCTCATCGCATTCGCAAGCATTGGTGCTGTCAGGTAATCTTTACCAGCAAATGAAATCGATCTGACAGCCTTTGGGGGCAAAGGAACCTGCTTGGGGCTTAGGTGACGACCATTCGCCCACATTTCAATGTCTTGCATTGACCAGCGTTCATATGGATCATCACTTAACAATCCGCGCAAGGGCTCCATTAATTTCAGCGGCACACGCGTTTGCCCTACAAGAGCACCATAAGATCCAAGCTTTATTTTAGCTTCAATAATCTCTTCGTCAGACTTCCCTTTGAGAAGAGAGCCCCCCATGGCAAGCTCAGCCAGAAGAACACCAAACGAGTAAAAATCATCAAGGACGCCACCATCACCACGCCCAGAGGGGGCCGCCATCCCTGAATCAATCGGTTCGTATAATACTGGTTGCGCATAGGCCGCCGGAGTTGAAAGGCATTCTCCCAACATGGCCCTGCCATCTGATGACATAAAGATATTCTCAGGGCGGATAGCACGATGCATCAGTGTTCGGGAAGAAAGTTCCCTGAGGGCTGGCAATAAATTATGTATGACCCCACCGATAATTTTTTCTTCGTCTATTTTCGGAACTGGATGACCTGCTTCTGGTATGAGAGGTTTCCCAGATGGTCGTTCATATACCAGAACAAAACGACGTACGTTATCTTCGGGAAAGACAACAGTTCCGGAACCCACAGGTGTCATCATAACTGGACAGGCGACCCTGCTCATTAACCTGATCATAGAAAAACGCGGTGCGGCTTCTTTCTGACAAATTAATGCAAAAAGAGAATTGTTCCCCTTAAGACTAGCGGCCGCAATTGCCAGCGTTCCCGGCGATTGCAATTCGGGCAGACGTTCCGCAGGCAACAACCGAAACTTGTCCTCAAACTCTACAGGCTGTTGTAGATGCGCCAATTCATTGGCAATTTCCTTGATATGAGCAGGCATTACTTCCTCAACCCGAGAACAGGCCCCCCGGCCTTCACAACACAAAATATGAATACTGTTCTAGAGCTATAACAGAGAAAGGTAAAAAAGATAGTTAACAAAAAATATATAACGCCTTTCAAATCATAAAAAATAGGAACTGACATAGATAAGAGTTAATTTAGCTTATAAAAAAACAGTGCAGCTGTGTTGCGATTTACACAGGATAATTCACCTGCCGAACCTGCACAGAAATATTTGATAAGCTCTTTTTGAATATTTATAGGAAGACGAGACCTTAGATCAACCTTAACCATATGACATAAATAACTTTTTTCAGTTATCTATGTCAGCCCCTAATTCAATATGACGATGAATTTAAAAATCTCACGATTACGCACAATAAACTTATATGTAGAATTATATTTCTAAGTTAAAAATTATAGCGTCTTGCCAAATATCTCAAAAATGCAGCTAACTTTGCAGGACGTATTGGCTTATTATAATAACTGTAACCCTTTCTTTTTGTAACAGCTTCAATTTCTGGGTCTGTGTTACCTGTCAAAATTATTCCTCGCCCGCGATCTTTTTCCTGAAGTAAAGAGTCCAAAATATCCAAACCAGTTATGTCACTCTCCAACTCATAATCAACAACATAGGCAAGGGGCTGTATTTCCGCTGTAGTTAAAAATCTGTTTAGTTCCTCGCTACTTTGCGTCGCAAAAACCTTGCACCCCCATTTTTCAAGTAGCCCCGTCATAGCCATAATAATTTGAGGGTTATCATCAAGAAAAACAATCGTTTGATCCTGCAAAACATTCTCACTTATTGTGTTTTCTGAAAGAGAAATATTTTGCTCCAAAGACATGGACACACTTGCCTCGGCTACCTCAATGCTAAAGCAAGAACCTTTGCCAATTTCCGATGACAAGTTTATTTGTGTCTCTAACAAAACGGCCATCTGTTGAGCGATAGCCAACCCCAAACCAAGTCCCTTTTCAGATTTATCACCATTACGGTAAAATTCTTGAAAAATCTGCTGTTGTTGCTCTTTCTCAATACCACGGCCACTATCTTGAACGCTAATTATCACGCCAGGTGACTTAGATACCGCCTTAAGTTGAATCCCCCCTTTTTGCGTATAACGAACGGCATTAGACAGCAGGTTTCGTAAAATACGATCCAATAAAAGCGGTTCACTTTTAACAAAAAGTTCACTTCCCTCAATTGTAAGATTCAAGCCTTTCTCTTTTGCAAGTATCGCAAAATCAGTCTCTAAAGCAGAAAAGAGGTTTTTTAGACCAAAGGTGCGAAGCTCAACGGCAAACTCTTCTGTTTCCAACTGGGAATAATCAAGAATCGATTCAAACAGATCATTCATATGTTCAACCGATCTTCCAATGTTTTTTAAAACAGGATTTTCTGTTTTATTGGAATTTCGGTCCAACAAGGTTGCGACAAAAAGGCTGATTGCATGAAGTGGTTGACGAAGATCGTGGCTTGCTGCTGCAAGAAAACGGGATTTGGCCTGATCAGCTCGGACAGCTATGTCTTTGGCTTCTTCTAATTCCTCTTCGCGTCTTTCAATAACATCCACAAAAAACTTAAAAGCCTTGGTCATGTCAGTTATCTCATCATTCCCAGAACTTACAATTGGTGGGCGTTGTCCCGAGGCATGAGAGATCATTGTTCGGTTTAGATTAGCCAACCGCTGAACAACCGACTTGTTAATATGTAAAAAAACAAGAATTGCCGCCACAGAGCTTAAAAGAGACATAAGCAAAAAATAAGTGCTACGATCCTGTGCCGTATGATCAAGCTGTTCACTTCGATCCAAAATATTGTTTTGTAATTTACGGGTTAAATTTGACGCTGATGCCACAAAACGATCAGCTACAATTTTATTCTGGCTGACAGTGCCTTCCACCAAATCATCAAGTTCAAAAGATCTGTTTTTTAACGCAATAATCCCCCTCTCTCCCAGAGCTAACATCTGCAAATTTCGTATTAGTTTTTCAGCGTCTGATTGAGCACCCCGGGGAAAAGTGTTCGATAGCTGGATAATTTTTGTTAAGTTCTTGAGGATGGTTGTTTCAAATTTTTTTAAATCCAGAGGGAAGTCACTGGCTGCGGCAATCGGAATCAACAAAAGAGAAGATGCAAAAGAATTATGCCAGATTTGATAAATATCTTCACTCCCCCCTTGGGAAAACTGGGCACGAAAAGCAAACAGATCTTTATTCAGATTAGAAATTTCATTAAATATCCGCTTTGTCTCTATCGTATTCAACGCCCTCAGCCTGACCAACTCTGCAACGGTATGCAGATTTTCTACCAGTATTCCTTTTAGCTCTCGAAATTGCTGAACATCTTCTTGAGATTGCCCAGATTGAAGCTCTGCAAGTATCTCCTCTAACCAAGCTTCTTGGTCAGCCACTCGCAAAAGAACCGCCTGTCGAGTACCTTTACTATTTGTTTCCAGTAACGTTGGTGCAAAGGATGCCAAATTAGCAGAAATCTGGTTCAACTTAGCCCCAGCAACCACTTTGGGTAAATCATTGCTGGTGAAATCAGTCAGACCTTTTCGTAATTCATGGAAAGAATAAAGAGAAACAAGACTTGCCCCTGCAATTAAAATCACCATACAGCTTAAACTAGCCAGCACCCGCGTAACAATTCTGGGTCCTGAAAAGTTTACTTTCTCATCATTAGAAATGCTCATCCCAGATCTACCCTGGCATTATCGTGCAGGTAAAGCATACATAAGGCCGCCATTGGTCCAGATATTGTTCAAACCGCGCTCTATTTTAAATTGTGAATTCTCTCCTAGGTTTCGATTAAAGATCTCTCCATAATTACCGACATCCACTGCTTGCCCACCCCGTATCAAGCCCTAATGCTTTACCCAATTCATTATTATCACTAAACAACCGGGAAGCTTGGGGAGGAAGCTCCTCTTTCTTGGCGACAAAATTCTGAGAAGATATGCCGAATTCCTCGCCGGCAATCGTCGTATTAATTACCCACTTTACGATATCAAACCATTGATCATCGTCATTTCGAACAGCAGGTGCCAAAGGCTCTTTTGAAATGACATCTGGTAATATGACATAGTCATCCAAATTTGGTGCCAAAATGGCCGCACCAGCCTGCAGGTCAATTCGATCCGATGTCATAAGGTCACATCGACCGTTAAAAAAAGCATCCCATCTTCCCTGTTGAGTTTCCAACACAAGCATCTTCAAATTTGACTGATTACGTTTGAGATAATCGGCCAGATTAAGCGCACTGGTTGTGCCTGAATTCACGCAAATCGTCCCCGCCTGGGCCTCGTTCAACTGCGTGATACCAAGCTCTGACCTGGCAAGAACCCCCTGAACTTCGTAGAGCGTAATTCGTGTGAAATTAATTTCCATCGCAGCATCCCGGCCTAAGGTCCAGGTTGTTGTTCTGGTTAACAGATCTATTTCGCCCTCTAGCAAAGTGGTGATACGATTTTGGCTATCAACAGGAACAAAACGAACCGCCGTGGGATCACCCAAGGTAGCCGTGGCCACTGCCCGACAGAAATCTACGTCAAATCCATGCCACTTACCCTGAATATCACGCTGGGCAAACCCAAAATCATGCTCCCCAACACCGCAGGTCAGATACCCCCGCTCTTTAACCTTCTCAAGGGTTGAAGCTGAAACCCTCTCGGTAAACAAGCTCAGCCCCAAGATAAGGAGAAAGGCCGCAGAATGGAAAAATCTTTCTTTAAACACGGTCTAGCATCCTTGAATAAGTTCCCCCGTGAAATGACTATATCAAAGCCCCTCTGAATATACAGCGGTGTACGACTTTAGTCTTATAAATAACCCTAAAGATTACGACTTTAGTCCCTCTATCCAATACCTCTGTCCAATTGCGGACCCCCGCTTTTTTGCGGAATGATTGGATCAACACGGCCAACAAAAAACATTCTCCGTAAGTTAAGAGAAGAAAAAATTCATGTGCTGTGTCGAACAGGAATTTTTAATACAGAGGCGTTCAATGAAAAAATTAACTGCAAAAAAAATCTCTGGCTTAATGGCTGCCAGTCTTGCCCTTTTTGTGACCCAGGCCAGTGCAGGAACACTGGATGATGTAAAAGCACGTGGGCATATCAACTGTGGCGTCAGTGAAGGCGTTCCCGGCTTTTCTAACCCGAACTCTGATGGTGTCTGGTCAGGACTAGACGTCGATATGTGTCGTGCAGTATCCGCTGCAATTTTTGGCGAAAGTGACAAAATCAAGTTTGTGCCACTTGCCTCAAAACAAAAAATTCTCGCTGTCGTCACAGGACAGGTCGACCTGACATCCCGGACCACAACCTGGACAATGAAACGTGATACCAAAGAAGGTGTCGATTTCACCACTATCGTTTTCTATGACGGCCAAGGCTTCATGACCCGTAAAGATCTCGGTGTAAGTAGTGCCAAAGAACTTGATGGTGCAACCGTTTGTGTAACATCAGGAACCACAACAGAACTCAATCTTGCCGACTTTGCCCGCGCCAACAGCCTGAACTTCGAACCTGTTGTTTTCGAAGGTAAAAAAGAAGCTGTAAACGCGTACCGTTCGGGCCGTTGTGACGCACTGACAACAGATAACAGTCAGCTAGCCTCTTTCAGAACGACAATGCCTGACCCAAGTGCTCATGTGCTTCTGCCGGAAATCATTTCCAAAGAGCCTCTTTCTCCGTTGGTAAAGCATGGCGACAATCAATGGAAAGACCTTGTAACCTGGACAATCAATGGTTTGATTACTGCTGAAGAGCTAGGTGTTACCCAAAAGAACGTTTCCGATCTGGGTGAAGCACAACGCAACAACCCAACAGTACAGCGCATGCTCGGTGCTTCAGGTGAATACGGCAGCTATATCGGATTGGAAAACGACTGGATGGTTAAAGCAATCACCGCAGTGGGTAACTACGGTGAAATCTTTGATCGCAATCTTGGCAAAGACAGCCCACTCAACTTGCCACGCGGTACCAACGCATTATGGCAAGACGGTGGTCTTATGTATGTAGCACCGCTACGTTAATCTCCCTTTTGCTTTGACTTGTACGGTTCGTTCAAAGCAATAAACGGCAAGAGTAGTTTTCACCGACCAGTGGCTACTCTTGCCACACGAACAAGAGGATCCACCGCCCAAGTAATGCGGTCGTTAAAAGCACTGCTTTTACCCCATCCTTCTTGATCATCCTTCCGACCAAAGGTTAAACAATGTCGAAATCTACCAGCGCGCGCCTTGGTGGGCTGTTTTCCTATCGCAATTTATTGTCCTGTTTCTATCAAACACTGACAGCAGGAATAGTCATTGCATGTGCTTATTATCTTCTACTCGCAACCCAGGAAAACCTCGAAGCACGCCACATTGAATCCGGATTTTCCTTTCTTTCCCAAGAAGCAGGCTTTCCCATTGGTGATTCCCTGATTTCCTATAGCCCGTCTGATACTTACGGACGAGCCCTTCTGGTCGGTATCATAAACACCTTTTTTGCGGCAATCCTCTGCATTATCTTTGCAACTATCCTGGGGATCGTTATGGGGGTTGCCCAGGTATCCGGTAATCCTCTGATTGCCCGGATGGCCGAGGTTTATGTTGAGGTGATGCGTAATATCCCCGTTCTTTTAATTCTTTTGTTTGTTTACGGTGTCGTTCTGGTCGGTCTGCCGTCTGTCAAACAAGCGATTGAATTCATACCCGATGGTTTCCTTAGTCAAAGAGGAATCTTTGTTCCCCGTCCTATAGCCGGCGAAAACTTTATCTACCTGATGATTGCTCTTGGCTTAGGCATTGTCGGAACAGTTTTTTTTCTTAAATGGGCGAAGAAAACCCTAGACATAACAGGAAAAAGTTTTCCGACAATATGGATTTCCTTGGCTCTCATCATCATTCCACCAGTGATTATTCAAGCGACTTTTAGCGACGTCCTGACTTGGGAAGTACCAGAGCTTAAAGGTTTTAATTTTAAAGGAGGCTGGGTCTTCCGTCCCGAATTTGCCGCTTTGGTTTTTGGGTTGGTCCTCTACCGGGGAGCCTTTATTGCCGAGAATGTCCGCAGCGGCATCGTTTCCGTTCAAAAAGGTCAGCGAGAAGCCGCGACAGCACTGGGATTATCACCAGAGCGAACCATGCGTGATGTCGTTCTCCCCCAAGCCCTTCGTACGGTAATTCCTTCAACGACCAATGATTATGCAAGCTTGGTCAAAGACAGCTCTCTGGCCATAGCCATTGGTTTCCCAGATATGGTGTCCGTTGGGGGAACCATGATAGGCCAGAACGGACAGGCCATAGAGGTGATCGCGATTTGGATGGGTATTTATCTCTGTATCAACCTGATCATTTCCTTGCTGATGAATATTGCCAATAACAAATTCCAACTCGTGGAGCGCTAATCATGACTATGGTTTTCCAGCCCTCTCCGGATATGCCGCCTCCAGCATCACAGAGCGGTCTTCTTCATTGGGTAAAAAATAATCTGTTCAATAGTGTCACCAATGGTCTCTTGACCCTTATTGGCTTAACAATATTGGCAAGTATTATTCCTCCTCTGGTTAACTGGGTTTTCCTGGATGCTATTTTCCAGGGAACAGCAGAAACATGCAGACAGGGGCAAGGAGCTTGTTGGGCCTTTGTTGACGCGCAGATAAAATTATTCTTGTTAGGACCATACCCCACAGAATTAGCCTGGCGTCCGATCCTCTCTGCGGTTTTGCTTTTTGGGCTCTTTATCATCACTGCCAGGCACATGCTCAAGACGGCTCATTTGGTTGTAGCCTGGCTTATTCTACCCTTACCGATTTACTGGCTTGTTGGCGGTGGTTTAGGGCTCGAAGTTGTTGATACCTCTGAATGGGGGGGCTTAATGCTTACCCTGGTTCTTGCTGTTGTTGGTATTTTGGCATCTCTTCCAATCGGCGTTTTACTGGCTCTTGGTCGTAGTATGAATAACAAAGTTATCAAGAGCTTTTGCATCTGCGTCATTGAACTGGTTCGTGGAGTACCACTGGTTACCATCCTTTTCATGGCAACCATTATGCTTCCTCTCTTTCTGCCAACGGGTGTCGATATTGGTATTCTCTATCGTGTTCAGTTTGGCATCATCCTCTTTTCCTCTGCCTATATTGCCGAAGTCGTCCGTGGTGGCCTTCAGGGGGTGGGAAAAGGGCAAGGTGAAGCAGCTGTGGCACTGGGTTTGAATCGCTGGCAAACAACCGCTTTCATTATTCTGCCTCAGGCTTTGAAGATTGTTATTCCCCCTCTTATAGGGCGCTGTATCGCTCTACTTAAAGATACTTCCCTCGTCGTGGTCGTTGGCTTGCTCGATTTTCTTGGCATTGCGAAAGCAGCTTCTCAAGATGCCGAATGGCTTGGTTTTGACGCAGAAGCCTTTGTTTTCTGTGCTTTCGTTTACTGGTTGCTTTGTTTCAGCCTTAGCCGTTATGGCCGTTCGCTCGAAAAGCGCGGCCGGGTTGATCATCACTAATTATGGGCATGAAAGGAGTTAACTTATGTCAGAACAAAATGCAGCCCCTGCGGCGACTATTGAACAAGATACCGTCATTTCCCTGGTGGATATGAATAAATGGTATGGGGACTTCCACGTTCTCAAAAACATCAACCTTAATGTACAGCGAGGAGAACGCATTGTCATTTGTGGGCCATCCGGCTCGGGTAAATCCACAATGATCCGCTGTATTAACCAGCTAGAAGAGCACCAGACAGGTAGCATTCTTGTCAACGGCCAGGAACTCACCAGTAATACCAAAGCACTCGAAAGAGTACGTAAAGATGTTGGCATGTGTTTCCAGCACTTCAACCTCTTTCCACATATGACCATTCTAGAGAACCTGATCCTTGCCCCCATCTGGGTACGTAAAATGCCTCGCAAAGCAGCGATTGAACTCGCTATGAATTATCTGGAAAGGGTGAACATCGCCGAACAGAGTGAAAAATATCCCGGTCAGCTCTCTGGTGGACAACAACAGCGCGTTGCGATAGCCCGCTCTCTTTGCATGGCGCCCAAGGTTATGCTTTTTGATGAACCAACATCCGCCCTTGACCCTGAAATGATCAAGGAAGTCCTGGATGTCATGGAAGAACTGGCCAACGATGGCATGACCATGCTTTGCGTGACTCATGAAATGGGCTTTGCAAAATCGGTTGCAGATCGGGTGATCTTTATGGACGGCGGGGAAATTGTGGAAGAAAACGAACCAGATGCATTCTTCAACAACCCGCAGATGGACCGAACACAACTATTCCTCAGCCAAATTCTTTCCCATTAAAGAGATCAGGTGATCGTATGCCCCCCTCTAATCATATATTGGTCCTGACCTCTGGTGCTCCCCTACCCTTTGCCATAACGGACCGTTGCGCATCCTTTATGGATAATAGAAATGTCCCATTAGAAAACACCAAAATTCTTGGAGATAATGGGCAAGAACTAACTTTTACCAATGACCCCAGACCTTACTTGAATGAACTGCGCGAACAACTCGCCCCCTTGGGAATTGATGCCAATATCTGTTCAGGAGAAAACAGAAAGAAAAAACTGCTTATTGCAGATATGGATGCCACGATCATTACATCAGAGTGTATTGATGAACTGGCCAGTATTCATGGTGTCGCCGAACAGATAAAGTCCATAACAGCCAAAGCAATGCAGGGAGAACTGGATTTTAAGCCTTCTCTTTATGCCAGAGTTAGGTTGCTCAAAGGTCTCTCCACCAAAGCGATTGAACAAGCTTACAAAGAGAAGATATCTCTAACCCCCGGCGCACAAACACTTGTTCAAACGATGAATGCATCCAAGTCGGTCACTATTCTCGCATCAGGCGGTTTTACTTGTTTTGCGCAAAAAATCGCTAATAAAGTAGGTTTCCATTTTTGCCATGCAAATATATTAGGAATAGCAAACGAAGAACTTACCGGAGAAATAACAGAACCTGTTCTTGGTAAGGAAAGTAAAAAAACTATTCTACAACAATATATGCAAAATTTTGCCATTAAGACGGATGAAACCATCGCCGTTGGAGATGGAGCGAATGATGAAGATATGATCAAAACCGCAGGTTTCGGCGTCGCCTTTAATGCCAAACCCAGTCTCAGACAAAAGACTTCGTTTCATATCGATTATTCTGATTTGACCTCGTTGCTTTTTTTACAAGGATACAGAGAAGAAGAGTTTGTCAAAAAAAACACCTAAGGAGGGATATTTACTTCACAAGAGAAACTTAACGCCAAGACTTGCTATCTCTGCGTATGCCTCGCTATTATCTTTTTCATGCTCTCGTCAATTAAGAAATTGAGAGCGATGAGCATAGGTTACGAGGTTAGCTTGAAGATACTGATTGCAGATGATCATCAAATGGTCCGTGAGGGCGTCAAAGGTGTTTTGTCGGCCTTGGATGAAAATTTGGATGTACTTGAAGCAGAAAACTTTCAGGATGTACAAAAAATTTTATCATTACATCCCGAACTGGACCTTCTGCTTTTGGATATCACAATGCCCGGAATGGATGGGATATCGAATATCAGCACCTTAAAAAAGCTGGCACCGGACATTCCTGTCGCAATTCTTTCCGCTCATAACGATGTAAAGTTAGTAAAAGAGGCACTGGCTCTTGGCGCGGATGGCTATATCTCAAAAACCTCAAAAACAGCCGTCATGTTAAATGCAATTCGCCTGATTCTTGATGGAGAGATTTACATCCCATCGCTCTATTTGAATCAAGATTCCAACAATCTCACCAATGAAACACAAAGGTTGGATATCTTGACCCCCCGACAACGAGAAGTTCTTGATCGTGTGCGTAAGGGGGCATCAAATAAAGAGATTGCACGTGAAATTGGCTGCGCAGAAAGCACAGTAAAAGCTCATGTCACAGCTATACTTAAAGCTCTGAATGTTAGTAGTCGAGCCAAAGCGTCAGCACTCCCACTAGATGAGATCTAGAAGATTATCTATTCCCATAAACCGATACTCAGAACTTCAATTTCTTTAACAAGCCCTACACCATCAAGGAAAAGTCCTTTGCAAAAAATAAAAGCACTTCCCATCGAACAGGAAGTGCTTTTATAAAAACCATTATATGATTTTAATTAGAAGTTCTTATGACTTTGGATGAAACGGATCCTGAACCAAGATAGTATCATCACGTTCCGGACTTGTTGACAGCAACGCAACCGGGACATCAATAAGTTCTTCGATACGACGGATGTATTTAATTGCCGTCGCAGGAAGATCAGCCCAAGAGCGCGCACCATAGGTACTGTCATCCCAGCCTTCCAGTGTTTCATAAATCGGCTCTACTTTAGCCTGTTTACTTGGCAATGATGGCAGGTGGTCAAACTCTTCACCGTCGATACGGTAACCAACACAAACCTTGAGCTCTTTAAACCCGTCAAGAACGTCAAGTTTGGTCAGGGCGATACCCGTGATACCACCAACTTTACATGCCTGACGCACCATCACAGCATCAAACCAGCCACAACGCCGTTGACGACCGGTTACAGTTCCGAACTCGTGTCCGCGTTCGCCAAGACGCTGTCCAACGTCATCAAACAATTCTGTTGGGAATGGGCCTGAACCGACGCGGGTTGTATAGGCCTTGGTGATGCCCAGAACATAACCAACAGAACTTGGGCCGACACCTGATCCAGCAGAAGCCTGGCCAGAAATTGTATTAGAAGATGTCACAAAAGGATAGGTACCGTGATCAACGTCCAGCATCGCACCTTGCGCACCTTCAAAAAGAACACGCTTGTCTGTTTTACGACACTCTTCAAGACGCTGCCAAACAACATCAACAAAGGGAAGAATTTTTGGTGCAATCTCAAGCAGCTTTTCAACAACACCAGCACCATCAATCTCAGGTTGGTTCAAGCCCCGCAACAAAGCGTTGTGATGCAACAAAAGAGCATCGACACGTTCTTTTAGAAAATCAGGATCTGCCAGGTCGCAAATGCGAATTGCGCGACGGCCAACCTTGTCTTCATAGGCCGGACCAATGCCACGACCTGTCGTACCAATCTTGGCATCACCCTTTGCGGCTGCTTCGCGTGCACGATCAACTTCACCATGCAACGGCAGAATAAGGGCTGCATTTTCGGAAATCTTCAGATTATCGGGCGTAAGTTCTACACCTTGCTCGCGCAGGCGGTCCATCTCAGCCAGCAAAGCCCAGGGATCAACGACGACACCGTTACCAATGATCGACATTTTACCCTTGCGGACAATACCGGAAGGCAAAAGAGAAAGTTTATATACTTCGCCATCAATAACCAGAGTATGGCCAGCATTGTGCCCCCCTTGGAAACGAACGACAACATCCGCTCTTTCAGAAAGCCAATCAACAATTTTACCTTTACCTTCGTCTCCCCACTGGGAGCCAACAACAGCAACATTAGACATGTCAGTTATTTCCTAACTCATGTATGTGGTCATTCTCTAACAGATGACTACAGGACAAACGCAGCGCTTCCGCGCGATCATTCTCAACAGGCTTAAGGCCCGAAATTGTTATCCACCCCTGTGCGCGCAATGCAGCACCCTCGTCACGTCGTGTTCCATGTGGCAGGAAAATACGGCGTGCGACCTTTGGTTTGGGAAGGGCACGTAAAACTGTATCCATAAAGAGGGTAAAGCCTGTGGCTGGCTCTGTAACGTTATCTACACTAACAGAATCGTATCGTCCGCCACGTCCAAGCTCGCCCCGGACACCCTTGGCAAAAAAGATAAAACTTGTGCCAGTGTGGTATTCGAAACCGCGATGTTCAACCAGATCCAGTGTAACGGTTAATTTCGGTGCTGCTTTTGTAACCAGTTCCACCACATCAATAAGTTTCGCAAATTCATTAGCTGCAACACCGGAAAACTCCAGATCTTTGGCATAGTCAATAACATGCTGAGCAGAGCCAGCGGCATTGAGAAGCTTCAGGAAGAAAGCTGCGTTTTCACCGGCAATCTTTTCAACTTCGGCCGCATCTTTACGGTCCAAAGCAACGCGCAATTCCAAAGCCTGTTCAGCATCATAGCCAAACTCATTTGCTATCGCCGGGACCAGCGTTGGCTGATTGATATCAACGCTCAGATCTTTGACACCAACAGTTTCAAGAGCCGTAACAGCAGCCAGGATAACCTCTGCATCAGCCGTATTCTCGGTGATACCGATCAGCTCACCACCAACCTGAGTAAACTGTCTTTCCGGACGAAGCTGACTACCAGTCACCTGCAAGACATCACCGCCATAGCAAAGGCGAAGTGGGCGTGGCGCATTCTGTAATCGAGATGCAGCAATACGGGCGATTTGTGGCGTAATGTCCGCACGAACCCCCATCATGCGATGGCTGGATGGATCCATAAGACGGAAAATTTGGTCAGATAAGGTTTCGCCAGCACCAGAAAGCAACGCATTTTCAAACTCCAGTAACGGCGGCTTGATGCGATCATAACCTTCGGATGAAAAACTATCTATAAGACGGCGCACTACTTCGGCTTCATGCGCGGCTGCAGGCATCAAGAGATCCTGTAAGCCAGCTGGCAACAAAGCCTGGTTCCCATTTTTTTTCATGGTCTGCGTTCCGGGTCGTTTTTAAGCTCATACGATGCGAAAAAACCTGTCGTGACCGGGAAAGGTCTAACCTTGGGCTCTTTCGGTGATTGACTACAGGTTTTACTCTGTAAGAGCAACCTGATTCCCTGATTAAGGCCTGAAAAGTTATTCTTTTCCGCCTACGTTAAAAAAAATACTGCAAATTCAGTGTGCTGATAATTCACCCATAAGAATAAAAAAGAAGGCTACGGTACAGCCCGCAGCCTTCGATCTTTATATCCGATTCAAAATCGGCCCCTGTGGGCAGGAAATTACCGCCTAGAAATTAAGCTGCACAACCTGTTTCGTTTGTGGAAGTTGTTTAACCTTTTCTATCTGAGCAGCATCTAACGGACTATCCAGTTCAACAAGAGCAATCGCATCTTGGCCTGGCGCCGTTCTGCCCAAATGGAAGGTTGCAATATTCACACCTGCCTCACCCAACTGCATTCCCAGCGCACCAATGTAACCTGGCGTATCTTCGTTGGTCAGATAAAGCATATGTTTGCCAAGCTCGGCCTCAATCTCAATACCTTTGATGTTAACCAGACGTGGACGCTTGCCACCAAACAGAGTTCCGGCAACTGAACGTTCCCCCTTTTCTGTTGTGACTGTCAGGCGAATCAATGTCTGGAAGTCACAATCGCGTTCATGCTTGGCTTCACTCACATCAATATTACGTTCCCGGGCAATGACAGGCGCACTGACCACATTCACAGAATCCATAATCGGCGCCAAAAGGCTGGCAACGATTGTCTGTGTCAGTGGACGGCAATTAAGGGAAGCAACAGAGCCTTCATAATCAATCTTGATCGCCTTGAGGCCTGTCTGTGTAAGCTGTCCTGCAAAACTTCCCAGTTGTTGGGATAGTGTCATGTAAGGTTCCAACTTGTTGAACTCTTCAGCCGTCAAAGACGGCATGTTCAACGCATTGGTCACAGCACCTGTCAGCAGATAATCTGAAAGCTGCTCGGCAACCTGTAAAGCAACGTTTTCCTGTGCTTCAGCTGTTGATGCCCCCAAATGTGGTGTCGCGACAAAGTTAGGTGCCCCGAACAAAACAGAATCCTTTGCTGGTTCCACTTCGAACACATCACTCGCCGCACCCGCAACATGACCACTTTCCAGGGCCTCTTTAAGATCCGCTTCAACAACCAGACCACCACGGGCACAGTTGATAATGCGAACTCCTTTTTTGGTTTTGGCCAGCGCCTTGGCATCAATAATTCCCTTGGTCTGATCCGTCAGGGGAACGTGAAGCGTGATAAAATCTGCACGGGCTAATAGCTCGTCCAGTTCTACCTTTTCAACGCCCAGATCCTTGGCCCGTTCTGGGGAGAGGAAAGGATCAAAGGAAATAACCTTCATCTTCAGGCCCTGCGCCCGATCGACAACAATAGATCCGATATTACCACAACCAATCACACCCAAGGTTTTCGCCGTCAACTCAGATCCCATAAAGCGAGATTTTTCCCACTTTCCAGCTTGAGTTGACTCGTTAGCTTCCGGGATTTGTCGCGCAGCAGCAAACATCATCGCAATGGCATGTTCGGCAGTGGTAATGGAATTACCGTGGGGCGTGTTCATGACAACAACACCTTTGGCAGATGCGGCATCAATATTCACATTATCCACACCGATACCTGCTCGTCCGACAACTTTCAGATTGGTTGCAGCTTCCAGGACTTGTGGTGTTACTTTTGTTGCAGATCGGATTGCCAATCCATCATAGTCACCGATAATGGCGATTAATTCTTCTTCGGAAAGACCGACTTTGGTGTCAACCTCCACTCCACGATCACGAAAAATATCCGCAGCTTTCGGACTTAACTTATCACTTATGAGTACTTTTACCATTTTTCCAACACTCTATTCGAATTCTGTACGTACTTGTTCAATTGCCCAATCCAACCAGGGCAACAAAAGTTCGATGTCTGACGTTTCAACCGTGGCACCTGCCCATATGCGCAATCCAGCTGGTGCATCGCGATAAGCACCGATATCAAGCGCTGCATTTTCTTCTTCCAACAGCGTAGCAAGCCTTTTTGCTGCTTTGGCCTGTGCATCATCGGAAAGAGCTTTGAACCAGTCTGCTGTTACTTTCAGACAAACGGATGTTGTTGAGCTTGTCGATACGTCTTCTGCAAGAAAAGCAGCCCAATCACTTTTGGATACCCAGTCAGAAATAGCTGCAAAGTTTGCATTACATCGACCGACCAAGCCTTCTAGGCCACCAACACTTTCTGCCCATTGCAGTGAATCCAGTGCGTCTTCAACACACAACATCGAAGGCGTATTGATAGTCGCACCAGTGAAAATCGATTCGTTTAATTTTCCACCTTTTGTTAAGCGGAAAATTTTTGGCATTGGCCAAGACGGTTCATGGCTTTCAAGGCGCTCAACGGCGCGTGGACTCAGGGCAATCATACCGTGGGCACCTTCGCCCCCCAGCACCTTTTGCCAAGACCACGTCGTCACATCCAGCTTATCCCACGGTAACGGCATCGCAAAAGCCGCCGATGTTGCATCGCAAATAGACAGTCCCGCACGATCAGAATTGATCCACTCTCCATTTGGCACACGAACACCAGAGGTCGTACCGTTCCAGGTAAAGACCACATCACGATCCCAGGAAACCTGTGACAAATCAGGTAATTTCCCGTAATCAGCTTCAAACGTACGTACGTCATCCAGTTTTAGCTGTTTGATTACATCCGTAACCCAACCTTTACCAAAACTTTCCCATGACAGCATATCTACCCCCCGTGGTCCGAGAAGAGACCATAACGCCATTTCAACGGCACCAGTATCGGAAGCTGGGACAATTCCGACACGATAATCTTCGGGGATACCAAGGATTTTGCGTGACTGTTCGATCACTTCTGCGAGTTTGGCTTTTCCGCCTTTTGCGCGATGAGATCGACCATGCCAGCAAGAGCCTAGTGAATCCAAAGACCAACCGGGACGCTTGGAACAAGGACCGGATGAAAATCTTGGATTTAAGGGACGTTCACTAGGTTTTTCTTTCATTGGACATTTTACTCCAGTATGGCAGTTTTTTGAACTGCACGAAACAAACCACCCTATATTTCAGGGTCGCAAACCGACTTTTTCAGGTCGCGGATGCATCATAAACATATTGCATCGCAAAATGCTCCCTTTTATTTACCTGTTTTTCACAGAAATGAAATTTTTGCATAAGCACAGCATTGTAGTCAGTGCTATTCCAGAATATTTTCTATATACTTAGAGGAATTGACTTCGCAAAGTTAGGTGGGCCAAAGCAGGGTGGGAATGAATACCGATCAATTTATCGTTTTTGCCGTTATAGGTCTCGCATTAATTTTATTTATATGGGGCCGTATAAGGTACGATGTTGTTGCAATGATGGCGCTTATTGGATCAGTGATCCTTGGCGTGGTTCCTGCCGACACTGCCTTTGAAGGATTCGGTCACCCCGCGGTTATAACCGTTGCTGCAGTTTTGATAATTTCTCAGGCTTTACGAAATTCCGGTATCGTCGAGCTAGCGACTCGCTTTTTAGAGCCCGCGGCCGGACACCCGACACTCCATATCCTTGCCCTGACCACTGTCGTCGCCATCTGTTCTGCCTTTATGAATAACGTTGGGGCACTCGCCTTGATGCTGCCAATTGCAATCGGCAGTGCCTACAACAGCAAGCGCCCTACAAGCGAAGTTCTTATGCCGTTGAGCTTTGGCTCTTTGCTCGGCGGTCTAACGACTCTGATCGGGACACCCCCTAATATTATCATTTCAAGCTTTCGACAGGCTGAGACCGGGCAGAATTTTGCCATGTTTGACTTCTTGCCTGTGGGACTTGGCGTAGCGCTCGCAGGCATTGTTTTCATTTCCGTCCTTGGCTGGCGTCTATTGCCAAAACGGGCCGTCAACAACAGTGAAAATGAAAACCTGTTCCAGATAGAAGACTATATAGCCGAAGTTCGCATTCCGGAAAATTCTCCCTACGTGGGCCATCGTCTCGTGGATTTGGAAACGTTGGCACAGGGTAACGTTGCCGTGGTTGCCCTGGTGCGACGCGAAGATCGTATGCTGGCTCCTTCGGGCTATATGCGCCTGAAAGCCGGAGATATTCTTACGTTGGAATCCGACACCGATACTTTGCAACGTGTTGTCGACGAAGCCAATCTGGAGCTTGTTGGTTCTGCTGATGAGAGTTCACAAGACCTCCAGTCCGATCGCGTTGGCGTGCTCGAAGCAGTTGTGACTCCTGGATCAAGGCTTGAAGGTCGAACAGCACATAATATGCAATTACATACACATCACGGCATTAATACCCTTGGGGTCGCAAGACAAGGTAAGCCGGTCAATGAACGCATTGGTCGGGTACGTTTTATGCCCGGGGATGTTCTACTGATTCAGGGAATTAGAGAAGAGATGCCGGAAACACTGTCATCTTTGGGACTTTTACCCCTAGCGGAAAGAGAACTTTCCCTGACACCAAAACGGGGATCAATTGTTGCGCCGCTCCTCTTTGCACTTGCAATTCTTCTTGTCGTTTTTGGCATTCTCCCCCCACAGATTTCGTTCCTTGGGGCAGTAGGAACTATGGTTCTGTTGGGCGAACTTAACCTCAAGGAACTTTATGAATCTGTGGATTGGTCAATTATTGTTCTGTTGGGCGCAATGATTCCTGTCGGCCTGGCACTGGAAACAACTGGCGGAACAGCGATGATTGCCTCTCCTCTTATTTCCTTGAGCGAGCATATTCCTGTATGGGCAATCTTGGGATTATTGATCTTTATCACGATGATACTATCAGACGTCATGAACAACGCGGCAACAGCCGTTCTCATGGCACCGATTGGTATATCAATAGCCAATGGCTTGGGTGTTAATATCGACACCTTCCTGATTGCAATTGCCATCGGCAGTTCATCAACCTACCTGACCCCCATCGGTCACCAATCAAACCTACTTGTCATGGGACCCGGCGGATATAAATTTGGCGATTATTGGCGTATGGGATTACCACTGGATCTTATCATCTTGATCGTCTCGGTACCGCTTATTCTCTGGATATGGCCACTCTAAAAACGATAGGACATTTTCAGAACATTGCTGCCGTCATCCAAGTCCACTTGCCGGAACCCCTGTTTTTCGTAAAGTGCGATCGCATGATCCATTCGTCCACGGACAGTTTCTAGAAAAACTGAGTGCGCCCCTTGTTCTTTCGCAAAATCCAGAGCCATTCTAATAAGAGCCTGACCTGTATTATACCCCCGCCCCTCTGGTTCAATCCAAAGGCGCTTTAGCTCGTAACATGCATCTTCTTTCAACTGAATTCCAACAACACCAACGGCATCTCCATCGCGTGACTTTACAAGCCACAAACGCCCATAAGGAAGGGCATAACGCTTATCAATTTCATCCAGTTCTTTTTCAAAACCTTCGAAACAGGGGCATGCTTGTGCCCACTTCTCATAATTTTTAAAAAGCTTTACAGCCAAAGAAAAATCCTCAGAAGACGTAACTGTTTCAATTTTCATCTGTTTAAGAACCCGTTTTACACAATCAGACCCTAGTATAGGTAAATTGTCCCCTTGAGATAAAGCGCTGCTGAACCCGTTAAAAGAATTCTATCTCCACAATCTTCTATTTCCAGCACACCACCGCGTTTCGAGATTTGTTTTGCGATCATCTTTGATTTACCCAAACGGTCTTTCCAGTAAGGGGCGCAAACCACATGTGCCGACCCAGTGACGGGATCTTCCGGAATGCCACAATGAGGGCCAAAGTACCTGGCCACATAATCGAAATCACGACTGGTCGATGTAATAATCAGACCATCGCCGGGCAATGCAGCCACCTTGTCGAAATCAGGTTCTACCCCAAGAACACTTGCTTCATCATCAAGCACCGCCATCAATTTACTTGATTTATAGGTAGCTTGCGGACAAACACCAATTGCATCTTCTACAATGGATATAGCGTCAAAAACAGACGGCGGACGAGCTGGAAAATCAAGAGTATAGCATCCCCCATCACAGGTAACCTTGAGCACACCACTTTTGGATTCAAATAGAATCTCTGTCGCACTTCTATCCAATTGGGTAGCAATTACGTGTGCTGTTGCCAGGGTTGCATGACCACAAAGATCAACTTCGGTAGTCGGCGTAAACCAGCGCAGGTGATACCCTTGTTGCGTTGGCACAAAGAATGCTGTTTCAGACAGATTGTTCTCTGCCGCAATTTTATAGAGCAAATCATCCGGCAACCATTCATCCAATGGACAAACAGCCGCCGGGTTCCCCTTAAAAACCTGATCAGTAAATGCGTCAACTTGGTACAGAGGTATTTCCAACATGATCCGAACTTATGCTTTTCTATTTCTGCGTCTGAATTTCTTTCATCGCATTCTCAATAGCTTTCAAAGATAGATCAATATCCCTTTGCGTGATTTTCCAAGAAGACACAGAAAGCCGGAAAGCATTATGACCTTTCCAGACCGTCGGGCCAAACCAACAGGTTCCATCTTCTTGAACCGCTTTAATCAACGCGCCTGTCTTCTCTGCACTATCCCATGAAACGACGATTTGATTAAGAACAACATGGTTCAAAACATTTAATCCCATGGCTTCTAGACCTTTGGCAAAGTGCTGAGCCAAATCGCAACGGCTTGTAATCAAGTCATCAAGACCATCCCGGCCCAAAAATTTCAGTGCCGCCCATACATCAATACCGCGGGCACGTTTTGAGAACTCTGGAATATAACTTTGTGAAGCGCCACTTTTTTCCTTTAGGTAAGCAGCAGAGACCGACATCGCTCCATAAAGAGCATCCTCGTCCCGACAAATAACGATACCACCATCATAGGGCGTGTTTAGCCATTTGTGACCATCAGCGGTCCAGGAATCAGCTTTTTCAATGCCCTCTGCCAGATATGCTTTGGATGAAGCAGACCTCGCCCAAAGACCAAAAGCGCCATCCACGTGTACCCAGGCATTAGCTGCTTGGGCACGATTGCAAATTTCGCCTATGGGATCAAACGCGCCACTATTCACATTACCAGCCTGTGTACACACAATGGTACTGTCATCAAGTACTGGCACTTTTCTGATGTCCAGTGCTCCATTGGCATCGGTCGGAACTTCGATAACCCGGCTCTTCCCTAGACCGAGCATCGACAAGGCCTTGAGGACTGTGACATGAACTTCGTCACTGACAATAACCTTGATTTCTGGCGCACCAAAAAGACCATCTTCCTCGACATTCCATCCCTTTTTCTTCAGAATTTTATGACGTGCTGCTGCTAAGGCAGTAAAGGTGGCCATCGTTGCACCGGTAACATAACCCACCACAGATTCACGCGGTAAATCCAACACCTCCAAAAGCCACCCAGACGTAACCTTTTCTATTTTATCGGCCACAGGCGAAGTCACAGCAGAGGATGCTACCTGATCCCAAGCCGTGGCCATCCAGTTGGCACCGACTGTCACAGGCAGGCTCCCCCCCACAACGAAACCGAAATACCGGCTCCCCGTTGATGCAACTGTGGCCGGGGATCCTACTTCATCCAGTTGCTTTAAAATATCATTAGGATCATGCCCCTTCTCTGGGAAAGGCTCTTCAAATCGGTTCATCGCCATGAGATCTGAATTGGAAGGAAAGACTCTCTGGTTATCAACTTCAGCGAGATACCGTTCACTTCGTTCATAAGCATTATGCAACAACTCACGTGACATTGTCTTCATCCCCTTCAACCCCAAACACAAATTAAGAAACTGAAACAAAACGAATTTTCTAAATTCGCAAGAACAATTACAAAATAATCCAACATTGTCACAGTTATAACTTGATCAAGAAGGGGGTCAATGATTACATTGTCACCATGACAAATTGGCTTCCTAAAGTAAAATTCGGGGCAGGTCCCCGCTATATGGCAATTGCCGATGCCCTTTCCGAAGATATTCGAAACGGCTTTCTGCAACAGGGTGACCGTCTTCCGACACACCGTGATCTTTCTTGGCACCTTGGCGTCACTGTTGGCACGGTCAGTCGCGCCTATGCCGAGGCAGAACGTCGAGGTTTGACTTTTGGTGAGGTTGGGCGCGGTACTTTTGTTCATGGCCCATCAGCTGCCGAACGCCACATGCTTAACCAGACCAGATTCAAAGACCATAATCTAATCCAGATGGATTTTGCCTATCCGCCACCGGGTGATGTCGAAGAGAAGGAGATGACATCAACGCTTCAAAATATTTCGACTGCCCCTGAAGTCTCCACCCTTCTCAGTTACCAGCCACATTCTGGCTTGCCACATCACCGCGAAGCTGGCGCCAAGTGGTTTGACATGAACGGCCTTACCGTCGATCCGGATAATGTTATCCTTACGGCGGGTGCCCACCACGCCATTGCCGTGGCTATGGCAGCATTGGCACGCCCCGGGGATCGTGTTCTGTGTGAAGAAATGACTTATCCCGGCATACAATCTGTATGCCGAATGCTCGGGTTACGCCTTGATGGTCTGGAAATGGATGCCCACGGCATTTTACCACAGGCCTTTGAAGAAGCGTGTAAGGCAGGTGACGTGAAATTTTTATACTGCGTCCCTAACTTTCAGAACCCGACCACGCGCCTACTTCCGATGGATCGACGGCAGTCTATCGCCGATATCGCACGCCGATACAGAGTTTCCATAATCGAAGATGATGTCTTTGGGCTTGTCGCAGAAAATGCATTACCCCCCATTACCAACCTAGCTCCCGAACGGTGTTATTACATCAGCTCATTGGCAAAAACCATCGCGCCGGGATTGCGGGTTGGATATCTGACGGGTCCACAACACAGCATTGCCAGCTTGATCGCTGCGGTTCGCGCAACCTGTTGGATGGCTTCGCCCATTACCGCTGAAATAGCCACAAGATGGATCATGAGCGGTTCTGCTGATAAAATTCTGGAGGGCAGAAAAAAGAGCGCACGTCGTCGTGTGGAAATCGCCCGAGAAATCTTTGCCGATTATGAAATGGAAAGTGAAACACTGGGTATTTACATCTGGCTTTACTTGCCAGCCCCTTGGAGATCCAGTCAATTCACTCATGCGGCGAACAGAGCCGGTGTAACGATTTCAGCTTCCGAGGCTTTTATTGTCGGCCGAAAAGCACCACCACATGCAGTCAGGATATGCCTAGGACAGCCGGATACAGAAGAAAAACTAATAAGAGGATTAGAAATATTGGCCGGGATCCTACAAAAAGGCCCCGATGTAGGAACATCTGTCTTTTAGGCAAGTGACACACAGGTCACTGCCCAAAAGATCGCATCTGTCGCAGCCCCACAAGACAAAGCCAATTCTCTTGGCCAGTCCTCGGCTAGGTTATATTCGAGATTGTTTCTGAAATCTCGGATACGACAGTGCTTACCAGATCAGAATCCTCGCCTTCTGCCATAACACGGATCAATGGTTCTGTACCTGATTTTCGGATCAGAACGCGCCCCGCCCCATCTAACTGGGCTTCCCCTGCTTTGATGGCTTCTTGTACCTTGTTCATACTCAAAACATCATCCAGCGGCACACCGCTTGTGATACGGACATTCTTTAAAAGCTGTGGCAAAGGCGTAAAGCCACGCACGACCTCACTTGCCGGGCGATCAGCCCTTATTACGGCAGCCAATACCTGTAGGGCTGCAATCAGGCCATCACCAGTTGTAGTATGATCACTAATCACCATATGGCCGGATTGCTCTCCGCCAAGATTGTATCCCTGTTCTCGCATGGTCTGAACGACATAGCGATCCCCAACCGGTGTACGGATAAGCTCTAGACCAAGATCCTTCAAGTAAGTTTCCAGCCCCATGTTGGACATCACCGTTGCAACGACACCACCGCCCTTGAGAAGCTCACGTGCATGCAGCGTCTTGGCAATGATAGCCATAACCTGATCACCATCAACGATTTGCCCGTGTTCATCAGCCAGAATCAGACGATCCGCATCGCCATCAAGTGCAATACCAATATCTGCGCCATGTGCCACAACAGCTTCTTGCATCAGACTGGTTGCTGTCGCCCCACAATCGCGATTGATATTAAAACCATCCGGGGTCACTGCCACAGGAATAACTTCGGCCCCCAATTCATAGAGAACCGTCGGCGCAACTTTATAAGCAGCTCCATTAGCGCAATCGATAACAACCTTCATCCCATCGAGACGCAAATCCTTTGGAAAGGTATTTTTCACGAACTCAATATACCGCCCGGATGCATCATCCAAACGCCGGGCACGCCCCAATTTCGTACTAGAGGCCAAAGGAATGGAACAGTTGTCTTGAAGCCGAGATTCGATTTTCGCTTCGACATCATCGGACAGTTTAAAACCATCAGGACCAAACAGTTTTATCCCGTTATCTTCAAAGGGGTTATGCGATGCTGAAATCATCACCCCCATATCCGCCCGCATGGAACGGGTCAACATCCCCACAGCCGGTGTAGGCACAGGCCCCAAAAGAACCACGTCCATGCCAACCGAGATAAAGCCAGCTGTTAGAGCTGGCTCCAGAAGATAACCAGACAAGCGCGTATCTTTGCCGATTACAACAGTATGGCGATGATTGCCGCGAAGAAAATGTGCCCCCGCCGCCTTCGCAACGGCCAATGCAATTTCTGCTGTCACAGGTTCTTCATTGGCTTTGCCACGGATACCATCTGTTCCAAAGTACTTACGGCTCATCTATTTCATAACTCCAACACAACGATAATATTTTATATCACCTAACTTACACAGCCTGCCGGATCGCCTGTCCAATTGCAAAGGCTTGACTGGTTTCTGCAACATCATGAACGCGGTACATCTGAACGCCACGATTAATCCCAGCCAAGGCACAGGCAAGTGATCCTGCGACGCGATCTTTCGGCTCTTCGCCTTGTGACAGTTTTCCAATAAAGCTCTTGCGGCTTACACCCAGTAAAACCGGACATCCAATGCCATGAAAGAGGGACAGGCTATCCAATAATCTAAGATTATGATCCACAGTTTTGCCAAAGCCAATACCCGGATCAACAGCAATCATTTCTTTTGGAATACCCGCATCCAGGCAAGCCTGAACACGTGATTGTAAATAGTCATATATGTCCAGTGCGGCATCCTGATATTGCGGGTTTACCTGCATAGTCTCAGGGGTCCCCTGCATATGCATCAGGATAACAGGCACCTTGGCTTTTGCTGCTGCCTCAAGGCTTTCAGCATCTCCTTCCAAGGCCGTGACATCATTAATAATAGCTGCACCAGCTTGCACGGCCTCGGTCATCACCTTTGCATGTCTGGTATCGATAGAAACCAATGCACCACCTGCTTGGCTGAGTTTCTCAACAACAGGGATAACGCGCCTCAGCTCTTCGTCTAGCGAAACGGGATCTGCACCTGGGCGGGTTGATTCCCCCCCCACATCAAGAATGGTTGCCCCTTGGTCAATCATTCGCAACCCATCATCAACGGCAGTACGGGCTGTATAGCGATCCCCACCATCAGAGAAGGAATCAGGTGTTACATTGATAACTGCCATGACATGCGGGCGTGACATATCCAACCCGGCGAAAGAAGATCTTGGCGCACCTAAAGTTGCCAACAACTCTGATGCCGAGGCACTCAAACCCGTATGTTTATTGTCCGTCAGCCAGGGAAGAATTTCCGCCGTTGGCAGAACATGACGTTCTTGAATGTTACCGGACGAAGACCTGATTGTGACCTCTGCCGCGGCAAACCGGCTGCTACTACCGACAAAGGGCAAAGCCTTTCCAACAGAGCTATGGCTGGATGATATCCCAACCGGGCGAATATAAAGTTTGTCGGACATAAGATACCTGTGGATATCTGTGAAACCACCAAGGCCCCACAGAATGCGAGGCCTTGGTTTGATTAATCAAAAAATAAAGGGAACCAATTAGCTCTCTGGCTGAGGTTCTGGTGTAGCACCGCCCTTGTCATCTTTTTCATCATCACGATGCGCTTTACCGCTCTTTGGAACCGATGCACGTGGCACATCGGAACCATGACCAGAACTGCTGTCATCACTACGATCAATTTTACCGTCTCTCAGAAGTTGTTCAACATCTTCCCCTGAAAGAGATTCGTATTCCAACAAGGCTTTGGTGATAAGTTCAAGTTGATCGCGGTGTTTTGTAAGCACATCACGTGCTTGCTTTTCAGCCGTCTCGATGATGCTACGAACTTCATCATCGATCATCTTTTGGGTTTCACTGGAAACGCTCAGGCCATTATCGCCACCACCGCCATAGCTAAACGGATCATCCTGGCGAGAAACATAGCGTAGACGACCCAGCTTTTCGCTCATGCCATATACCATGACCATGGAGCGCGCCATGTTCGTGGCCTGCTGAATATCATTTCCAGCACCCGTAGTAACATTGTCTGCACCATAGATAAGTTGCTCGGCTTCACGCCCACCAAACATCATCGCAAGGCGCGCCTTCATTTCCATGACTTTATAGCCAAGACGATCACGTTCCGGCAGGTTCATTGTTACCCCTAATGACTGACCACGAGGAATAATTGTCACCTTGTGAAGCGGATCGTTACCTTTGACATGAATCCCGACAAGTGCATGACCAGCTTCATGATAAGCCGTCATTTCCCGTTCTTCATCAGTCATCACCATGGAACGGCGTTCTGCCCCCATCATGACCTTGTCTTTTGCATCTTCAAAATCAGACATCGTAACCACACGTTTACCAGAACGTGCAGCAAGCAGGGCAGCTTCATTTACCAAGTTGGCCAAAGCAGCGCCAGAGAAACCAGGCGTACCCCGAGCAACAACACGCGCATCAACATCAGGCGCCAGAGGTACTTTACGCAGGTGAACCTTGAGAATCTTTTCACGGCCCAGAATATCCGGGTTTGAAACGGTAACCTGACGGTCAAAACGTCCCGGACGTAGCAGAGCAGCATCAAGAACATCCGGACGGTTTGTCGCCGCAATAATGATCACGCCTTCGTTTGATTCAAAACCATCCATCTCAACCAATAACTGGTTCAATGTCTGTTCACGTTCATCATTACCACCGCCCATGCCAGCACCACGGTGACGGCCAACAGCGTCAATCTCATCAATAAAAAGAATACACGGGGCATTCTTTTTACCCTGTTCAAACATATCGCGGACACGGCTGGCACCAACACCAACGAACATCTCAACAAAGTCTGAACCAGAGATGGTAAAGAATGGTACGTTCGCTTCCCCTGCAATTGCCCGTGCCAACAAGGTTTTACCAGTACCCGGAGGGCCAACAAGCAAGCAACCTTTGGGAATTTTACCACCCAAGCGTTGGAATTTTTGGGGATCTTTCAGGAACTCAACAATTTCCTGAAGCTCTTCCTTGGCTTCATCAATACCAGCGACGTCATCAAAAGTTACGCGCCCCTGCTTTTCTGTCAGCAATTTAGCCTTGGACTTACCAAAGCCCATGGCTTTGCCACTATTACCCTGCATTTGGCGGAAGAGGAAAATCCACACCCCAATCAACAGGATCATAGGGAACCACGAGATCAGGATCTGAATCAGCGTAGATCCCTCTTCCAATGGTATTGCCTTCACTGTTACGCCGGAATCACGCAGCGTTTCAACAAGCTTGGGATCATCAGGTGCATAGCTGGTGAACTGGCGACCATCGCTGGAAACACCTTTGATCTCGCGCCCCTGAATAGTAACAGAGGTGACTTGCCCAGATTCCACCTGAGTTAGAAACTCTGAATAAGCGACCTGTTGTTGTCCGTTTTGAGACGACGGTCCCTGAAACAAATTGAACAGGGCAAACAAAAGCAGGGCCACTACAATCCATAGGGCTGCATTACGGCTGAAATTCAAGGTAACGACCTTCCAAAAAATCTGTGCTGCACCCAAACAGGTCCAGCGAAATGAATCACTTCTTCCTAGAAGATAATGCGCTTACGCTCCTAAGCAACCGTAAAGGGCAACTGAATCAGCATATTTTTTGGTTCGAATCGTATTTTCATCTGAATTTCATCGATCCAGTCCGGATTCAGATACTCCAAATGGGGAACCGTTATGATTTTATCCCCATGATAAACAGCTGGCAGACTATACCGCGCAAAGGAAGAAACAGCTATATTTTTGACCGCAGGATGTAATTCACACAAATCCTGCCAACCTCTTTCGCCCAATGTTCGAAGCAACAAACTACTACTTTTCATTTCTTCGTGTACCTGCACAAAGAATCTATTATCCCATAGGCATTCCAGTCCCGGAGTTAGCAAAAGCTGTGGAACCAGCCTGTTCTCTCGAACGAGAAAAATCGTATGGTCTTTTTGAACAATTTCGCATCCAGCAAGTGTCATCTTGGTCGGCTCAGGGTTCATAAGCGACAAAACCAAACGATCAAGCTTGGCGGTTCCAGGAGAATAATTTCCTCCCCCAATCGTCAAAAGAGTGCGCTGTAAGGCTCTTTTGAATATGTCAGGCTGAATCTTTTCCGATTCGTTAAAATCAATCTCTGCATAGCCAACCGGATTCAATCTCACCTTCTGATCGATAAAGGCATCGGTCCTTTTTTGCAGGGAGCGACGAATTCGTCCCAAGCTATGGGTAATCCGCACTAAAGTGCTTCTCTTTACGCCTTGCCGTTCAATTACAGGTAACTTTTGTCTAATTCGATTTCTCAGATAATCTGCCCGTTGGTTACTCGGCTCTTCAATCCAGCCCCAACCATGGTGCCGGAGGGTTTCGATCAAACGTTCTTTGGGCAAACGTAACAAGGGGCGGATGAGTGTCATGGCAGCATCTTGACGTTGCATTGAAATACCAGCCAGACCATCTGATCTGCTCTGCCGTACAAGTCGCATCAAAAATGTTTCGATTTGATCATCCAGATGATGCCCAAGAGCCAGAAAAAAAATTTCTTTGTCCCTGCACCATTTGGCAATCAGGTCATGTCGGGCCTTACGCGCCCGCACCTGAGAGCTTCCCTTCCCCCCACTATCCGTTTTGAGCGAACGTGTAAGCACTTCGTGCTCAATGCCCTCAGCCAGTAAGCGTACATGCACCCACTGAGCCTCGATACCGGATTCGGGGCGCAGACCATGATCTACCGTTACAGCGAAAAGCTCCCCCCCTTTGGCCGTGACCCAGTTTCTTAGCAACAGGCACAGTGCCATACTGTCAGCACCACCAGACACAGCCACCCCGACCCGAAAAGGATTTCGAGGCAGGGTGATCACAGACATCAACTGTGCAAATTCGTCTTCTTGAACTGGCTTTAACCTGGAATCAGCCTTTGATTGCAACACCTTTTCGGGCGAGAGATCACTCACTGGATTGCCCTTCGCATAAAAGCTTACGGACAATTCAAACGTTGAGATTCCTGTCCTGCGCGCTGTTTGACGATAGCACTCGCATTCGGGTAACGATTCAAAAGCTCTCCAAAAGTACCACAGGCATCAGATGTATTACCTAACGAAGACAACGAAAGACCAAGTTTTAAAAGGTTGTCCGGTGCTTTCGAAGAATTGGGATAACGCTGGAAAGAATCAGCAAAGGTAATCGCCGCCTGCTGATAATCACCTCGCACATAATAGGTTTCCCCTAACCAGTAGGTCGCATTACCTGCCAAGGAATCTTCGGGATGATTTTCAACAAAAGTAGAAAAAGCCTGTTCTGCTTCGTCATAACGCGCCTGGCGCAGCAGACCAAAGGAATAGTCATATTGCTCTTTCGGTGTATCACCGGGAAGCGTATAACCCCCGACCTCGTCAGCGCGTAACCCACCCTGTATCAAGCTTTGTGGCGAAGAACTGTCAACCGCAGTATTGGGGGCCGTTGCGGCCTGTTGCTGCGTGTTAAAATTATTAAGGTCTTCTGCCGGGATTGTTCCCAAGACACCGGGCTGTCCCGAGGCTGGTGGTTGCCCTGTACCAGTCGTTTGCGGCACAGGTTGAGAAGGGGTATTAGCAGAAAGAGACGTTCCCTGCTGTCCAGCCCCTATTTGCCGGCCATTTTCCAAATTTTGCAGACGCAGATCCGTATCGGCAACAAGTTTATCCAGCCTTTTACCAAGCTGATCCAAGCGAAAATTCACTTCTTCGAATTGCCCCGTCAAACTTCTCATTTGATTTTCAACCTGAGAAAGGCGTAATTCTAGCCGCCCAGCATTCGCGCCACCAGTATTGGTACCGACGGCAGCAAGATCTTCGGCAGAAGGCGTTTTGCCCTGATAAACGTGTTGTTGTAACGTCACCAGTTCACGTTGAAGGCGGTCAATTTTATTAACCAGTCCCTGTACCTGTGAATTTTGCGCCCAGGCACTTGCTTGCATTGCCATAACAACAAACGCAGCACCCGCGCCTATACGAAGCGTTTTCAAACTAACAGCCATCAATGACATCTTTTCTTGCACCCTTAAACGATAGTAGGTCCTGAATTTATATAGCCCTATATTGGTCAGAATATGGCACACCAAATATCGGACAAGCAAAACAGTAATTTAATAAAAAAATCCCGTCTGGTTTCGTCAACCAAACGGGATTTTTAATAAGGTCAGTCTATGCGCTTAGTTTACAACGAAGACTGCGCGACGGTTCTGAGACCATGCTTCCTCGGTTGAACCAAGAACAGCTGGGCGCTCTTTACCATAGCTAACGACCTGAACACGATTCGGATTTACACCCAAAGCAACAAGGTAATCGCGTACAGAGTTTGCACGACGCTCACCAAGAGCCAAGTTGTATTCACGTGTTCCACGCTCATCAGCATGACCTTCGACAGTCAAAGTCACAGCTGGGTAGCTGTTCAACCAAACTGCAAGTGCTTCAGTTGTTTTCTGACCTTCGCCCTGAAGATCGCTTTGGTCATAACCAAAGAAAACACGGTCACCAACGTTTACAACGAGGTGTTCCAGAGAACCAGGCTGTGGTCCCTGAATAGATGAAGAACTTACAGAGGAGGACTGGTCAGTTGTACCAGTTGAAGCAGATGAACCGTCGTTAGATCCGTCTGCATTGTTATCAGAATTGCTGGCACAAGCACTTAGGAACAGTGCGGCTGCAAACATTGTGAGCAACTTAAAGCGCATAATTTTTTCGCCCTCTCGAGTAATACCCGAATACTAAAATTGTTAGGTGATCTGTCTGAAGCAACAGATCAACGAAGAAACTCAATAAACCCCCAGTTACACCGATTAAATCGGGAAACGTCCCCGACTATAACGATATTACTGTTATTTATCAAGCATACAGCTTATTGCAATAGTGGAGACCAAGCTGGATCAACTCCATCAAGAGGCGTAACAACCTCTCTTTCGTTATATCCGGACAGATCAACCGTATAAACTTTGCTTTTCACCTTACCGCGGCTATCAGACTTACCCTGCTTGTAATAAGACAGAACCCGACCATTCGGGGACCACGTTGGCCCTTCAACATGGTATCCCTCTGCCAGCATACGCTCGCCAGATCCATCAGGTTTCATCACCCCGATATAGAACTTTCTACCGGAAAGACGTGTAAAGGCAATCAAATCACCACGTGGAGACCAAACAGGTGTCGCATAACGTCCTTTGTTAAAAGAGATTCTTTTAACATTGCCGCCATTAACATCCATAACATAAAGCTGTTGGCTACCACCGCGGTCCGAGTTGAATACAACCTTGGATCCATCAGGTGAATAGGACGGTGACGTATCAATAGCGGGGTGATTTGTCAGACGAGAAAACTTTCTGGTCCTCAGATCCATTGTATAGATCTCGGTATTCCCACGATCAGCCAAGCTCATCACCACAGAGTTTCCATCGGGAGAGAATCGCGGCGCAAAACTCATTCCCTTGAAGTTTCCAAGGGTTTCTTCCCGACCTGTTTGCAGATCAAGAAGCTTTACCTTTGGAACATTCCCCTCGAATGACAAATATGTGATCTCTTGTGATGTTGGCGAAAACCGAGGCGTAAAGACGTCAAATCTGCCATTAGTCAGGAATTTATGGTTAAATCCATCCTGATCCATAATTGCTAGTCGTCTTTGGCGTCGATTCTGAGGCCCAGTTTCAGACACATAGACAACGCGGGTATCAAAATACCCCTGTTCACCTGTCAAACGCTTATAGATCGCATCAGATATCTGATGTGCGATCCGTCTCCAGTTCGTACGAGTGGAGGTATAGGAAAAGCCCGTCATCATGTTTTCCGCATAAACATCCCAAAGACGAAATTCGATCCGGACCTTGCCATCACCTTGAACCTGGGCTGCCCCAGTTACCAGTGCTTGAGCATTGATCAAACGCCAATCACCAAAGCGAACACCGACCCGAAGAGAGTTCTGATCCTGGATAAAGGCTTTATTATCGATAGGCTTGAACAAACCTGTACGCTCGAGATTGGCAGAAATTACCTCAGCAATATCCCGTCCGATCAACTGTGCTTCTGGCTGCCCACCATTAAAATCAGCAACAGCAACGGGTAAAGGTTCCACAAAACCTTCGGTAATATTTACATTGATTTCAGCTTGGGCAGGAATAGTTCCTATCACAATTCCCAACACGCTGATCGCGGTAATCAGCAAGCCGCGCGTTGCCTTTATTAACATCACTGTTCTTCTCCCGTTCATTGCCCGAACATTTTTGACGGATCAAATCGAATATTCATCACTTTCCAGTCATCATGCAGATCATCTGGAAATTTATAAGGTCCGCACTCAACAAGTGCTTTACCTAGCTCGTTAGATAGTGCGTTAAAAGCATCATCATGATTGAAACGCTCAGGATCAACAACGATAACCTCTTCCACCTTACCATCACGAGACAACTTCATTGATAACTCAACAATAGTATCTAACGAAGAATTAGGGCTAAAATTTGTTTTCCAACATTCGCCAATTTCTTTAACAGAAGTAATTGGCTCAGCTACCGCCACACTCTTTAAACACAAACACACCCCACAAAATAACCATGACAAAGCGCGTTTAATGCGAGGCCTTAAAATCATTGCCCAAACATCTTAGACGGATCAAATTTCAAGTTTAGTGTTTGCCAATCAGAATAGAGATCAACGGGAAGCTTATAAGGTGCACAGCTAATAACAGCACGTCTGGCATTTTCAGCCGCGGTTCTGAAATAAGCATCTTTGTTAAACCTATTTTGATCAACAATCTTAACGCTATTAATACTGCCGTCCTGGCGCATTTGCATAGTGATCTCTACGATCATTTCATCAGCTTGTAATGCACCAGCATCTACCCGCCAGCAACGTTTCATCTGTTGTTGAAGTGATCTTTGAATATCATTGATCTGCGCAGCAGAGGCCCGCTGTCGTGTTGGCGTTGTTGGCGCCTTACCTTTGGTCGTCGTTTTCTTTGGTGCAGACTTTAGCTTATCTACATTTTTCAAAATCGACGTTAGCGCATCAACCTTTGCTTCCGGCTCTTTCTCTTTCTTCACCACTTCTGTTTTGGGTTCCGGACGCTTAGGCGGCTTGGGACGTGCCTTGGGTTTTGGCGGCAAAGCCTTTTTAACTTCCTCAGGTTCCGGTTCTATATTTTCAATTATTTCCGGCTCTGGCGCTTCGACCTTCAAAGGTTCCGGCTCTGGAACGGGCTCCGGTTCAGGAGCTGGTTCGGGCTCAGGAATAGGTTCAGGCTGGGGCTCAGGCTCAGGAGCCGGCTCTGGAACAGGCTCGGGTTCAGGTTGTGGTTCTGGCTGAGGGGTCGGCTCTGGCTGGGGTTCAGGTTCCGGTTTTGGTTCCGGCTTTGGAAGTTCTTCTGACTCTGGTTCAGGAATATCCTGTTCAGGAGCAGGCGGTTTCTCCAAATCAAGCTCTGCAAGCACCACAAATTCAACAGGGACAACCTGCTCGGCAAGGAAGGGCTTGTTAAAGCGTGGTAATCCAAAAATTACAAACGCCAACAACGCCATATGCATTAATAAAGAAACAGCAATGCCTGTACGCATATTCTTAGCGACTACTTCTTTTCTTTGGGTAATTCAGCAATCAAAGCGACCCTGTCATAACCCGCACTGTTAACAAGGCTCATTACCTGCATGACCCGTCCGTAATCGATGGCTTTATCGCCCCGCACATAAACCCGCGTATCCGGTTTATTTTCTGTGATCGCATTCAGCCGAGGAACCAGTTGCTCTTCGGTAACCTTGGTTTCTTGTAGAAAAAGCTCACCCGTCGCGTTTACCGAAATAACCAAAGGTTCTTCCGACGCATTCAATGTTTTGGCTTGTGCTTTGGGCAGGTCAACAGGCACACCAACGGTTAGTAGAGGTGCCGTAACCATAAAGACAATCAGAAGCACAAGCATAACATCCACAAAGGGCGTTACGTTGATATCACTCATCGGCTTGCGGCTAGAACGTTTCCAACGACCGCTGCCTTTGGATGAACCACCACCAAGTGTCGGGGCTGCCATTCTAGTGCTCCTCTAGCTGACGCGAGAGAATGGCACTGAATTCACCGGCAAAAACCTCCAGCCGTGCGCCATAACGTCCGATATCACTGGATAGCTTGTTATAGGCCAGCACAGCAGGAATAGCGGCAACAAGACCAAGGGCCGTCGCAAAAAGCGCCTCTGCAATCCCCGGAGCAACTACAGCAAGGCTTGTGTTTTTAGAGGCAGCAATAGAGGTAAAGGCGTTCATAATGCCCCAGACCGTCCCGAAAAGACCGATAAAAGGAGCAGAAGAGCCTACAGAAGCGAGAAAAACCATACCTCTTTCAAGGATGTCCATTTCCCGATTCAGACTAATATCCATCACACGGTCAATACGCTGTTGCAAACTAACACGGGCATGATCGCTACGGCTGCCATTGCCACGGCTACTTGCCCGGCGCCATTCGCGCATGGCCGAAATAAAGATACTGGAAACAGGATCAGAAGGACGTTTTTCGATACGATCGTAAAGATCATCCAAAGAACCGCCAGACCAGAATGCTTCATCGAATTGATCCGCGCGACGCCGCAAGCTTCTTAGCTTCACGATTTTATCAATCATGATTGCCCAAGACCAGATAGAGGCAATAATGAGAATAAAGATAACGATTTTCACAATCAGGTCGGCTTGAAGAAACAATCCCCACACACTGAGATCATGCACGGCTGCAGCGCCACCCAATGCAACGGAATCAACGACTTCGCCACCAAGACCAACTGTCTCGACTGTTTCTATAACTTCATTTGCCATCGGCTTTGACAGCTCCTTTTAGCACCCTAAACTCATTCCCCAAACTTACGTCCAAGCCTACAGCCCGAACTTACTCAAAGTCTGACTTATTTCTGATGGGATCCTTGCGGGTCCCCCCCTTTCATCCACACAAGCGATACGGATATCGCAGTGAACCAATGGAACATCGTCCCGATAAATAATCTGTTCAAATGAAAAACTTGCGCCTTTCATTTGGGTAATTCTGGACTTCACAACCAGCAAATCATCAAGATATGCTGGTTGCGCGAACTTAAGAAAGCAATCTTTTACGGCAAAAAAAAGGCCAAAACGCTTACTAAGATCAGTTTGCTGAAAATCGAGCAGCCGCAAAATCTCTGTCCGGGCGCGTTCGGCAAACTTCAAGTAATTGGCGTGATAGACAATTTTAGCATTATCTGTGTCCTCGTAATAAACACGTACAGGATAGTAATGGCTGCCTTTTTCAAATGCCCCGCTTAGGGGAAGGTCACAAATTTGTTTCATGCCAGTTCCAGCTAACTATGCCCCAATTACCCGATTTCATTACTATCGCCTGGGCTATCTTCTCGTACTCCTGCACCTGAGAGCAGGTCCATTTGAGATGATCTTCGGGCCTTAACCTCAACAGGTTCGTTTAGACCCAGATATTTATATCCCGTCGAACTGAGCAAACGCCCCCGCGGTGTTCGCTGTAGAAAACCCTGTTGGATCAAATAGGGTTCAATAACATCTTCAATAACATCCCGTTGCTCGGATAAAGCAGCTGCAAGGGTTTCTGCACCAACAGGACCACCGCCATAGTTTTCTGCAATAACACGCAGATATCGGCGGTCCATGGCATCAAGACCTTTTTCGTCAACATCCAAACGGCGCAAGGCCACGTCGGCATCAGCAGCTTCAATCAAATCAACCCCCGCGACAGCCGCGAAATCTCTTACCCTGCGCAACAGACGGCCAGATACCCTTGGCGTTCCCCTTGCCCGGCGCGCAATTTCGAAAGCCCCGTCATCACTCATGGGTGCTTCGAGAATTTTGGCACCTCGGGCAACGATTTGCTGTAGTTCCTCTGGCTCATAGAATTGAAGCCTTAGCGGAATTCCAAACCGTTCCCGCAGTGGTGTTGAAATCAATCCGGATCGTGTTGTGGCCCCAATCAAAGTAAAGGGCGGCAGATCGATTTGAACCGATCTTGCGGCTGGTCCTTCCCCGATAATCAAATCCAGCTTAAAATCTTCCATAGCCGGATAAAGTATTTCTTCGACAACAGGGGACAGACGATGAATTTCATCGATAAAGAGAACGTCGTGGGGCTGCAGGTTAGTCAAAATAGCAGCCAGATCCCCGGCTTTAGCAATAACGGGCCCAGATGTTGCCCGAAAGCCAACACCCAGTTCACGGGCAACAACCTGTGCCAAGGTTGTTTTACCAAGACCCGGTGGCCCAAAAAACAACACATGATCCAGTGCATCACCGCGCTGTTTCGCAGCCTCAATAAAAATATGCAGGTTTTCACGTAGCTGACGCTGCCCGATAAACTCCCCAAGGCTGAGCGGGCGCAAGGACTTCTCGGCACCATCACCTTCGGAAAATTCATTTGATACTAATCGATCATCACTCACCGCATTAACTCCGCAAGACCACCGCGAATAAGCTCTTCAAGCGGCGTATCAGCACCCTGCTCACTGGATATTTTTGCGACGGCGCTATAGGCCTCTGAACGTCGATACCCCAGATTAACCAACGCCGAAATTGCATCTTCTGAAATTGCCATTGGTGTTGCCGCAGCTTTTCCTTCAGATGCAGAACTATCCACAATTTCACCCGACGTTCCCAGTGAAAGCTTGGCAATTTTGTCTTTTAATTCGTTCATAATGCGGATAGCCAACTTTGGCCCAACACCATTAGCACGGGTTATCGTCGTTTTATCCTGCGCAGCGATGGCTACGGACAATTCATCCGGAGATATGGCAGACAAGATCGCAAGACCAACTTTCGCCCCAACTCCCTGAACAGTGCCAAGCAAAAGATACCATTCCTTTTCAGCTGCCGTCGCAAAACCGAACAGGTGAATGTGGTCTTCTCTGACATGAGTTTCGATCAACAGGCTTGTCACTTCACCTTCGCCGGGAAGAACAGAGAGCGTGCGGCTGGAACAAAAAACAATATATCCAACGCCACCGACATCGAGCATAACCCAGTCATCCCCTGTGGAATCAACCTTTCCGGTCAGCTTTCCGATCATCTAAATTTCTTCCCCCACGCTTTACCTGTTTTTTTGACCGCTCTTGGGTCTTCAATGCCTGCTTTTTTCAAGGCAGCACTAATCGGATCTTCGGTTCCTTCTGCCCACTTGCGACCAGTAGAAACATTATGGGCATGACAGATTGCAATAGCTAGGGCATCCGCCGCATCAGAAGAGGTAATTTTACACCCCGGCAACAGACGTTCAACCATCATCTGAACTTGATCTTTTGTCGCGTGACCAGTTCCAACCACTGATTTTTTGACAATCATTGGCAGATACTCGCCAACTGGTAAACCAACCAGAGCCGGTGTTATCAGGGCAATACCACGCGCCATACCAAGCTTGAGAGTTGAACTTGGATTTTTGTTGGCCAGTGTAATTTCAACAGCGGCTTCATCGGGCTGATAATCGGCAAGAACTGCCTGAATTCCGTCATGGATTTCAACAAGCCGTCGGGGTAATTCGTTCGTTGACAGCGTTTTCACAACACCATTTGCAATATGGTGCAGTCTGCTGCCTTCAGATTCAATGATGCCCCACCCGGTAAAACGAAGGCCGGGATCGATTCCTATGATCCGCATACTTTCTGGACCCGGCCTCCTTTATAACTTAACCAGCTGTCAGCTTGGCCATAATTTCATCGTCGATTTCAAAATTCGCACTCACATTTTGAACATCGTCGTTGTCATCAAGCGTATCAATCAACTTCAACATTGTCGAAGCCTGATCTTCGTTCAGGCTGATGGTATTTTGCGGCTTCCATTGCAATCCAAGTTCCGTCGGGGGGCCAAATTTTTCAATCAAGGCATCACGAACATCCGCAAAATCACTCGGATCACAAATGATTTCGTGATCATCATCCGTGCTCTCCACGTTATCAGCGCCAGCTTCAACCGCCGCTTCAAACATAGCATCGGCATCCGCAACAGATGCGGGATAAGTCAAAGAACCGACACGATCAAACATGAAAGAAACGCTACCCGTCTCGCCCAGATTACCACCAAGCTTGGAAAAGGCCGTGCGAACTTCCGATGCCGTTCTATTACGATTATCTGTTGATGCATCAACAATCACGGCCACGCCAGCCGGACCATAACCTTCGTAACGGACATCTTCATAGTTCGCGACATCTTCACCGCCAGCAACACGTTTAATAGCGCGATCAATGTTATCTTTTGGCATGTTCGCAGCACGTGCTGCCATGATGGCATTACGCAAAGTTGAGTTTTGTTCTGGATCCGGCAACCCGGAACGGGCTGCAACCATAATTTCGCGGGTGTGGCGTGCAAAAATTTTCGCACGTTTTTTATCCTGAGCACCTTTGCGGTGCATAATGTTCTTAAATTGTGAATGGCCTGCCATGAGCAGAATTCCTAGCTCTTGTATTATTAAACGGTATTTTTAATTGCCTTCTAGCAGGATTTCGCGGCGAGAAGAACCCCTAATAGAATTGTTTTCTTCTTTCCAACAAGGGTAAAGCCAATGTTCAATACGATTTATCTTTATAAATATTCGAAATCTGCGCTAAATTATTAACTAAAGTTTAAGCTAAAATACCCAGAATAGACTAGCATCAACAACAGAATGTGTTTTCTGGATCGGGTACATATCATGGCAGAGAAATTTCATATCCTCGATTTCCCCGAGGACAGTCAACTTGATGAGAAAGAATTTTCAAAGCTAGCGGAACAAGCTGCTGATCTGACCGAAGACTATGCGTTTTATGCCAATCTTGATGCTTTGAACACACTTCTTGAAACAGCCTCGCCCACGCCGAAGAAAACTTTAGAAGCTTCATCACAGGCAGCATCTATTGCCAAAGATACTCTTCAACAAACCAGCATGATGATTGATGAGGTACAGCGATTTAAATCTCTATCAAAAAAAATCGCCAAACACTCCTGACTCCTTCACACTTCCCCGGCTTTCGCTAACTTTTGGACTCAGCAAAGTTTTAGAGCAGGAAAATTCTGGACTCTGAAAAGTTAATCAACCCTTGGAATTGTCTGAGACAACCGGCCGCCAACACGAACGGGTTCTACGCGTGTCGCTAAACCCGTCGTATCATCTGTCTCTATATACAATGCGCACAAGGTGGCTTCGCCCACCGCGGGACTCATTCGTTCTGTCGGCAGCTTTTTGGTGAAGCGAGCCACGGGGACTTCTTTTTTCATCCCGATCACCGAATCATAATCCCCGGTCATACCAACATCGCTCTGATAAGCCGTACCATTCGGCAATACGGTATGATCAGCGGTTGGTACGTGAGTATGGGTACCAACAACGAGGCTAACCTTACCATCCAGAAAATGCCCCATAGCCATTTTCTCGCTGGTCGCTTCCCCGTGAAAATCCACCACGACAGCAGAAAGCCCCTGTTGCCCCATCTTGTAGCGATCCAGTATTTTGGAAATCGCCGCAAAGGGATCATCCAACGGGTCCATAAAGACGCGCCCCATGGCGTTCATAACCATAATTTTACGGCCACCCGGCACCTCATAAAGCGCTGCCCCCCGCCCCGGCGCACCTTCGGGATAGTTCAAGGGGCGCAACAAACGATTTTCATTGTTTATATAGACCATACAATCACGCTGGTCCCAGCTATGATTCCCGCCAGAAACAACATCTGCGCCATGATCAAAAAACTGTTTACAAATTTTTTCTGTGACCCCGAAGCCCGACGCTGCATTTTCGCCATTCACAATAACGAAGTCCAGTTTCAGATCACGGCGAAGTCCCGGCAAGTGTGCAACGATTGCATCGCGACCAGAACGCCCGACAACATCACCACAGAACAATAATCTCATAACAATCTCTTTAATTTACGGGTTACTGAAGAAGGTAACCTTCGTTCAATACACCGTCCTACTACCCTTTGCAGGGCAGCTTGGCAAAAGATTTACCTGAATGAACCCAGACACCAATACCGAATAAGGTTTCAAAAACTTCGTGCAAAACAATCAAACCATAGCGGTTAAAACGAGAACCCACATATCGTAACGATCACAAAATCAGGAAAACTCAATAACTTCCTGTTCAGTTACGATATAATTCAGAGGTTCGTCATAAGGCCCGCGAATAACTGCGGGCATTTCCTGCCCAGCATAGGCAATACCGATAGCCGTAACGGATTTTTTAGCCCGTAATTTATCCAGCGTTCGATCATAGAATCCACCACCATAACCCAGACGATACCCTGCGCGATCAAAGGCAAGAAGTGGAACGAAAAGAACATCAGGCTCTAATTCTTCCTTGTCAGCACCAGGCTCTTTAGTCCCAAAGCCAGCGTCATCCAGTTCATCGCCAGGGGCCCAACTACGGAAAATCAATGGTTTTCCAGCCCCCAACATAACGGGAAGTACCGGTTTGAAACCTTTAATATTTAGGGCATGCAACAAAGGCATGGGATCAAGTTCATCCCCCAAAGGCCAATAGGCTGAAACAACAGCCTTCGCAGGTAATGAAATTTCTTCAAACAAGCGTTTGCATAGACGTTCAGCAGCATCAGGACAGCGCCTGTAGGCCTCAACCCGGTTCTTCTTGGCCTCTTTACGAAGCAGTTTTTTCTGCTGATCAATCTCGTCAACAATCGGTGTGTTCATCATCCCCTCCAAATTCATAGCCATTCACCCCAAAGGGGTCTAATAAACCAGAGAGGAAAACGTGGTGCCGCGGCAGCCGTCGGCTCAAAGTCCTCTTGCGGCCTGCATAAGCAGGTGGGCGCCATATACCGAGACCACGATCCCGGCAGGGACAGCTCCCTAAAGAAGATTATTGGCCCCAGGGATTTTACCAGCCTAACGCACCCCGCAGCACCAGTGAGATCTTTTACTGATTTTCCAATCGGGCAGCAATAGATTCCAAGCGATCAGCACAACTTTCCAGCGCGCTTGCGACTTTCTCTGCTTCAACTTCGTCAGCAGCGGTATCTTTTTTGCCATTACCGGATTTGCCATCATCAATCTGGATATAGGCTTCGTGTAACTCGTCCGCAAGAAGCAGGCTTGCCATAAGCATTAAATGAGCTTCGCTTACCTGCCCCATTGATCCTTTAAGTTCATCAATCTTCTGATTAATATACTTTGCCAAACCCAAAAGATGATCTTCCTGCCCATCCTGACAACCAACTGAATAGCGGCGTCCGTTCACGTTTAGTGTTACTTGCGCCATATCCTTAATTCTCCAGCGAGGCAGAAAGTTGCCCGATCACATTATCCAAGCGATCACTGACTTCTTGTTTCATGGTTTTAAGCTCAGCATTCTCTTTCAAACTTTTATCCAGATTTGTTTGCAGCTTTTGAAGAGCATCACCGGATTCGTTTGATGTGGCATCAATGTTTTTCTCAATTGTATCCACTGCAAGAGCAAGGCGCTCCACAGCTTTCAGTAATCTTGTCATATCAAGAAACAGCCATTTGCTGATTTTTATCCCCAGATTCAGTAACCCAGCCCAATTACTGGGTAATATCAATATTCACCAGAATAAGATGCCCATCTTACATAGGTCAACCGCCTGTCTTACAAGTCTTTTCATTGTGTCCTTTATAGGGTCATTTATTCAAACATGACAGCCATTCCTCAGATCACTGTTGACCTTGGCCCTGCAAAGGGGCATTTTGCCGCCGTTAATGGCCCCCTGTCTTGTGCATAACAGACAGGATAATCTGAACCCAACCGGGGACCTTGAATATGACTGCACTGCGCCTTCCCGTATCTGCTGCGGACGCCGCGCCAGGTAGCAACCACACTGATATGGCAAATGCCATTCGTGCTCTTTCCATGGATGCCGTTCAACGCGCGAACTCTGGACATCCAGGAATGCCAATGGGCATGGCTGATGTAGCTACCGTACTTTACAGCCGTTTTCTTAAATTTGATCCATTGCGCCCTGACTGGGCAGACCGCGACCGTTTTGTTTTGTCTGCTGGTCATGGATCAATGCTGATCTATTCCTTGCTGCATCTGACTGGTTATCCAGACATGACAATGGATCAGATCAAAAACTTCCGCCAACTGGACAGCATCACAGCTGGTCATCCTGAATTTGGTCATGCACCTGGCATCGAAACAACGACAGGTCCTCTGGGACAAGGGATTGCGACTGCTGTTGGTATGGCACTGGGTGAGCGTATGATGAACGCCCGCTATGGCGATGAGATTGTTGACCACTATACCTATGCGATTGCCGGGGACGGCTGCCTGATGGAAGGCATTAGCCACGAAGCAATTTCAATGGCGGGTCACCTGAAACTGAACAAACTAATCGTTCTATTCGACGACAATGGCATCACCATTGACGGCTCAACGGATATGTCCGTTTCTGATAATCAGATCAAACGCTTTGAAGCCTGTGGCTGGGATGCCGTTGCGATCGATGGCCACGACCCCGAGGCAATTGCCGCCGCAATAGAAACCGCGCGCAACAGTGACAAGCCTTCTTTGATTGCCTGTAAAACAGTAATTGGTTTTGGTGCTCCGACAAAAGCAGGCACATCCAAAACTCACGGCGCGCCGCTTGGCGATGACGAAATTGCTGGTACCAGAGAAAAAATTGGCTGGCCACACGCTCCGTTCGAAATTCCTGAGAATGTTCTCAAAGCATGGAGATCAGCGGGTGAACGCGGTGCAGAGTTTTCTGCGGCATGGGATGCTGAACTTGCGAAGCTTCCAGCAGACAAGCGAAAGCTTTTCGAAGACCAGATGGCAGGCAAATTGCCAGATGGCTGGAAAGAAACGTTTCAGGCTTACAAAACCAAACTGAGCGAAGAAGCACCAAAGCTGGCAACACGCCAGTCTTCCCAGAAAGCTCTGGAAGAGCTTACTGCGCTGATCCCGCAAATGATTGGTGGCTCTGCTGACCTAACAGGCTCTAACAACACCAAGTCTGGTGTTCAGGGCCCTGTAAGTGTAGACAACTATGGTGGCAGCTATATCTATTACGGTGTACGTGAACACGGAATGGCAGCTGCAATGAACGGTTTGGCTCTACACGGTGGATTTATTCCATACGGTGGCACCTTCCTGGTCTTCACTGACTATTGCCGTCCGTCCATCCGTCTTTCTGCGCTGATGAAACAACGTGTTATCTATGTGATGACCCACGATTCCATCGGCCTTGGTGAAGATGGCCCGACACACCAACCTGTTGAACACCTCGCTTCACTTCGGGCAATCCCGAACCTCAACGTCTTCCGCCCTGCGGATGCTGTTGAAGCTGCGGAATGTTGGGAGCTGGCACTTGAGAGCGAAAAAACACCATCTGTTATAGCTCTGACCCGTCAGGGTCTGCCTGCACAGCGCAAAGATATCTCCGTAAACTATTCTGGTTACGGTGCTTATATCCTCAACCCGTCTGTTCTGGACCGCCAGGTAACACTTCTTGCTTCGGGTTCCGAAGTTGAAATTGCGATTGCAGGCCAGAAACTTCTTGAAGAAATGGGCATTGGTACAGCTGTTGTATCCATGCCATGCTGGGAACTGTTTAAACAACAGCCACAGCATTATCGTGACGAAGTTCTCTCCCCCGGTACGCTTACAGTTGCCGTTGAAGCTGCTCTTCCGTTTGGATGGCACGAGTGGATTGGATCACAGGGTGCATTTGTCGGGATGACTGATTTCGGTGCGTCAGCCCCGATTGATCAACTCTACAAGAAGTTTAAAATTACACCTGAAGCAATCGTAGACGCGGTTAAAGCACGTCTATAAAGCTTGGGATCTGTTAAAGGATTTTAGATATGACTGAATCACTTGCAGATATTGCACAAGCTCTTGTAATCAGCGGCAAGGGTATTCTTGCCGCTGATGAGAGCACAGGCACCATAAAAAAGCGATTTGATTCAATAAGTGTTGAGTCAACCGAAGACTCTCGTCGCGATTACCGCGAACTTCTGTTCCGGGCGAAAGGCGGGAATAACTTTATCAGCGGCGTCATTCTCTATGATGAAACTCTTCGTCAGAATGCAGCTGATGGCACGCCCCTGAGCAAGGTACTTCAGGATCAGGGCATTATCCCCGGTATTAAAGTTGATCTTGGTGCCAAGCCACTTGCCGGACACGATGCCGAAACAATCACCGAAGGTCTCGATGGCCTGCGAGATCGTTTGAAAGAATATGCCAAGCTTGGTGCCAAATTCACCAAATGGCGCGGCGTTTATAAAATCACAGATGAAACTCCAAGCTTTGCCGCTGTCAGCGCGAATGCTCATGCCTTGGCACGTTACGCTGCGCTTGCACAAGAAGCCGGGCTGGTTCCCATCGTTGAGCCAGAAATCCTGATGGACGGCGATCATGACATCAATGTTTGTCAGGCAATTAGCGAAGAAGTCCTTCGTTCCGTTTTTGCCGAATTGGCAAATCAGGAAGTCGAACTGGAAGGTATTCTTCTAAAGCCAAACATGGTGATTGCCGGACAGGATTGTCCCGAACAAAATTCTGTCGAAGAAGTCGCTGAACGCACCGTTGCAACCCTCTTGCGTTGTGTACCAGCTGCTGTTCCGGGCATTGTTTTCCTTTCCGGCGGTCAAAGTGATGAACAGGCAACAAATCATCTCAACGCCATGAACAAGATCAGTAGCAACCTGCCATGGAAGCTCAGCTTCTCTTATGGTCGTGCGCTACAGGCAGCCCCCCTCAAAGCTTGGGCTGGTAAAAAAGAAAATGCCGATGCAATGCAACAGGCGTTTTTGAAAAGAGCCGAAGATAATAGCAGGGCGTCGACAGGCACCCTCGATTAATCTTCACCCTAATGAGCACCCCATCCGAAAGGCTGGGGTGTTGTATTAAGAGGCAAAAGCCTCAAACATTTGTAACTAAATAAAGAAAATAGGTTCCAAACCATGACAGTCAAAGTTGGAATCAATGGTTTTGGTCGCATTGGTCGCCTCACGCTTCGTGGGGCAATTGAAACCAATCGTGACGACATCGAAATCGTTGCTATTAACGCATCTGGCGATCCCTCTATCCACGCCCATATGCTTAAGTTTGATTCCGTTCACGGTACCCTCAATGCCGAGGTCGATGCGGATGAAGAAAACCTCATTATCAACGGCAAGAAAATCAGAATGCTGCATGATCGTGACCCGGCTAAATTGCCATGGAGCGATTATGGTGTTGATATTGTACTGGAATGCACAGGTGCCTTTAACAATGTAGAGGGCTCATCCCTTCACATGGTTGGTGGTGCAAAGAAAGTTTTAATCTCTGCCCCGGCCAAAAAAGGTTGTGATCTGACTGTCGTGTACGGTGTTAATCACAAACAGCTTCAGGCCGACCATAAAATTGTATCCAACGCATCGTGCACAACAAACTGCCTGGCCCCGGTTGTTGACGTTCTTCAGAACCAAATCGGGATCAAGAACGGTTTTATGACAACCACGCATGCTTACACAGGTGACCAGACAACGGTTGATTCCAAGCATAAAGACTTGCGCCGTGCCCGTGCTGCCGCCGTTTCAATGATCCCGACATCCACAGGTGCTGCCCGCGCAATCGGCGAGGTTCTTCCAGAGCTGGAAGGCAAGCTGGAAGGAAACGCAATTCGCGTTCCAACCGCCAATGTCAGCTGTATTGACCTCACCTTTACTGCTGAGCGGGATACCACGGTTGAAGAAATCAATAACGCGATGATTGATGCCTCAAAAGGGTACCTGAAAGGCGTTCTGGGTATTAATGCCCTTCCACTGGTTTCCTGTGACTTCAATCACAACCCGTTCTCGTCTGTTTTTGATACAACACAAACACAGATTATCGGTGGTAACTTTGTTCGTGTTCTGGCCTGGTACGATAACGAATGGGGCTTTAGTCTCCGGATGCTGGACACAGCGGTCGCAATGGGAAAACATCTGTAAAAGAAACAGATTTTCAATGCATGTGAATGGGGTTCATCTGAACCCCATTTTCTTTTGACCTTGTTGAAGCACGCTTTTTCATATCTTTTTCATGCTTTTTTGACACGACCTATTCGCTTTTGTGATATGAGCTATTCTTTTCTATCCATTGCCAGCCTTCACCCGCTTAGGTATGAAAAGACATGAATTCAGAAATCTATCTTCTTACCCCCACAGACCTGTTGTCTGATGAAAAAGACGTCGAACGGTTCAAATCCTCGTATATTCAGGCTTTGGACGGTGGCGGGATTTCCTGTGTTTTACTTAGCGGGACAGCGAACACCCCGGCAACGCTGGAAAAGGCAGTCGAAATACTAAGACCTGTGACACAGGAACGGGATATTGCCTTTCTCATAGAAGATGATTTTCAGAACGCCAAAGCTTTGGGGTGTGACGGTGTACACCTTAATAATGCTGATCGTTATAAAGAAGCGCGCGAGTTTTTAGGTGCAGATTATATCGTTGGCGTGGACTGTGGTATATCCAGACATGACGCGATTCTGGTTGGCGAGGCCGGGGCCGATTACGTTGCCTTTAATAACCGACGCCCCTTACCCGAAATTGATGATCCGGATGTTCGTGAATTTGAAGAAGGCGGCCCCAAAGGTTTGGAGCTTTTGACCTGGTGGCAAACAATGATGACGCCACCTTGCGTGTCCATGGATGATATCCCTATTGAAGCCATAAAATCACATGCAGCTGCCGGGGCTGACTTCATTGCCATCCAAACCGCCATATGGAACCATACAGATAATCCGACAACGGCAGTCACAGAAGTAAACGAGGCGATTGCCTGAACGCTTAGGACCTGATAGTTTCCCCAGCGAAATAAAAGTACACACACTAATTGATGTTATTTGACAACTGAAGACGGGCACAGATTATGAAAATTAACGGTAATGCCATTCGCCCTGGCAATATTATTGAGCACAAAGGCCGCCTGATGCGCGCCATGAAAACTCAACACACTCAACCGGGCAAAGGTGGAGCGTACCTCCAGGTAGAACTTAAAGATATCCGCGATGGTACCAAAATGAACGAGCGCTTTCGCGCCAGTGAAGATGTTGATCGTGTTCGCCTTGATCAGATCGAATATCAGTTTCTGTTCCGTGAAGACGACATGCTTACCTTCATGAACAATGAAACCTACGAGCAAATTTCTCTGCATGAAGACATGGTTGGCGAACCTGTTATCTTCCTTCAGGACGGCATGACCGTTTCTATTGAACTTTACGAAGAAGAACCAATCTCTGTCGTCCTGCCAGATACCGTTATCTGTGAAGTTGTCGAAGCTGATGCCGTTGTCAAAGGGCAAACAGCGTCCTCTTCTTATAAACCCGGCGTACTTGATAATGGTGCCCGTATTTTGGTTCCACCACATATCGCAGCTGGCACACGCATTGTTGTTAACACTGCCGACGGCAGTTATGTGGAACGCGCCAAAGACTAATCCTTTATAAAGATTAATCGTTTACACAGGGGGGACTGAGACAGGCCCCTCTTAATACACGGCCCTAGAGCTAGGCCTCCTGAACACGGAAAGTAATTTCGATGGTATATCGCTCCCCCCGTATTACGGTTATGATCCGCGCCGCTGAAAAAGCTGCCCGTAGCCTGAAACGCGATTTTGGTGAAGTAGAAAACCTACAGGTTTCAAAAAAAGGACCTGCTGATTTTGTATCAACAGCAGACCTTAAAGCCGAGAAAATCCTAAAAGAGGAGCTGAAAAAAGCCCGTCCTGAATTTGGATTTCTGACTGAAGAAGCCGGGGAAGAAAAAGGCGAAAGTAAAGACGAACGGTGGATCATTGATCCCCTGGATGGAACAACAAACTTCTTACACGGTTTGCCGCACTTTGCCATTTCCATTGCCCTGGAAGTTCGCGATGAAATTGTCGCCGCTGTTGTCTATGATCCGATCAAGGATGAAATGTACACAGCCGAAAAAGGCAATGGCGCCTACCTGAATGATCGCCGCCTGCGCGTTTCTGGTCGTGTCAGCCTGGATAGCACTATCATTGCCACTGGCACACCATTCCTTGGTCGCGGTGACAGGGGACCATTCCTTCGGGAAATTAATGCTGTCATGGCACAGACCGCAGGCATTCGCAGATGGGGCGCAGCTGCGCTGGATCTGGCATACGTTGCTGCTGGTCGCTATGACGCTTTCTGGGAAAGAGACCTCTCTGCCTGGGATGTTGCTGCTGGCTTGCTGCTTGTAAAAGAAGCTGGTGGATCAGTCACAGAAATAGATGGTCGGGCCTTCAAGCTCAAAAGCCAAAGCATTCTCTGCGCAAATATTGATCTGCATCCCAAGATGGTTAAATTGTTCAAAGAGTCCGGTAAATACTAGCTTTCCGCTCTTACAACATCTCAGTTTTGACTATTTTACAAAGGCTCATCATGGATGAGCCTTTGTTTCTTTTAGCCTTCCCTATTGTCGTATCCCTCTATGAGCATTAAGCTACGGACAAAGATTCACATTTGGGAATCATCCTGGGGGATGGAAATTGTTCAAGCCTATGAGCTATATGCATAAAAATAGACACCAAAATCGCTCAACGATGTTACAGGCTAGCTGTGCCACGCTCGCACTTCTATGTAGTACATCAACCGTATTTGCACAGAACACAACGATCATAGGCGGGTCTGGCAGTTCTGGCGTTTATGTTAATGAACAGCTAATCGGATCAGTACCAGCCTATTCCAACGGATATTCTTATGGAGCACAACCGGTCCCAGCAGGCTATCCCGGTGCAGGTAGCAATCAATATCTAAGCAGACCCGGAAACCTACTTTTTCCACCTGCAAGTTTCCCCCATAGCCAAGTGACTATAAATAACTTCGCAGATTTTCAAGGGTCTGGATATAACCAAAATCCCTACTCGGCGCAGGGAAATGCCCAAGCTTATAATGCCTATAATTCTTGGCAACAACGCTATGGTCAAAATCCCTATGCACAGGGCGGCTACCCACAACAACCTGGCCAAGCGACAGGATCCAGCCTTTATAATCCTTATGGGCAACCATTGGTTCCCTTGTCACAGGTATCCAGTTCACATGTCGCAAGTACAGGGCAACAACCACAGTATCCATCACAGGTTCCAGCCTTTTCGCCACAGTCCCAATTGTTGGTTCCACCCCCCAATGGTGGAAACCGTGTTGTACAAAACGCACCGGCTGTAAAGAGAACACCATCACAGGCACCTGTGACACAAACAGCGTCTGTCGCACCAGCGCCAGAACCGACAACCGAACCAATTAGTCAGGCATCGGACAATCAGGCGCCCGTTACTCAAGCTGAGGCACCTCGGTCCATAATTCCACCGGCGCCTGTTGTAGAAGAGACACAGCCAACCGATCTTGAGCCAGTTGCAACACCACAAGCTGTTGTTCCAAAGCCATCGAAAGTCGAAGAAACTGTCGAAACAACCACTGCTACTTCTGCTACAGAAGAAGGCACGACATTCTCCGCCCCTGCCCCAACTGTAACAACACCGACACCATCGGTTACGGCACCTGCGCCAAAGATTGAAACAGTGACAGCAGAACCTGTATTGGCCCCGCCACCGGTACCGGAACCATCCGAGACAATTTCTGAGACAGCAATTCCATCGGCCCCAACAATTGCGGAAACGACCCTGACGGAAAGTACTGAGACCTTAGCTCCGCCGCCGCCACCAACAGAGACAGAAGCAACGTCATCTCCTACAGGTTTGTTACCCACTGATGAAACAGCTGCTATTACATCCCCAGACGAACTTGGGCCTATTCAACTTTTGTTTGAGCCAAGTGATGCTGACCTCAGCTCTGAAGCTAAAGCGCAATTGAACACCCTCGCAGATCAACTTTTGGCCGACGATAGCAAAGTTGTACAGCTGTTAGCCTATGCAGGTGACAACGAAAGCAATGCCCAGGCTCGTCGGATCTCACTCTCGCGCGCGCTCACGGTGAGAGGAGTTCTTATGGAAAGGGGCATTCCGAGTACAAGAATGCATGTCCGTGCCTTGGGAAATAAAGCTAAAAATGGCAATCCGGACCGGGTAGAAATCATCCCAATTCAGAACTAATTCTTTGACCGACTCTCTGTCACGGGAAATAGCTGTCTTAGTTTTGCCTAATAAAAGCTGTAGCCTGCAGAAGAGTTTCTAAACACCAGAGGGCGCTTAACGCATGAAACGGCCAACACGCTACCTTATCCGAATGGGGATTTTCTTAGGGATAGTTAGTCTCGCTGTTGCAGCACTTGCACCAAGTCTTCACGAAGCTTTCATGGCCAATGCGGTTATGAACGGTATGATTCTAGGCGTTCTTTTTCTGGGAATTATATACATCTTCAGACAGGTCCTATCACTTAACCCAGAACTGGCTTGGCTCGAACATCTTAAACGTGAAACCGAAGGCGGTCTGGTCTTTGCTGGCTCTATGAATGAAGTCAGAGAGCCAAGACTTCTTGGCCCCATGGCAACGATGATCGGTGAAAAGAAAGGCAAACTAAGTCTTTCCACGCTTTCCATGCGGACCCTTCTTGATGGCATTCAAAGCCGTATAGAAGAAAGCCATGATATTTCCAGGTACTTGATTGGCCTGCTGATTTTCCTGGGCCTTCTGGGTACTTTTTGGGGGTTGTTAGAAACAGTCAATGCTGTCGGCGATACCATCGCTGGCCTTAGCACAACAGCCGATGATCCCTCTTCCATGTTTGATGAATTGAAATCCGGCTTGGCCACGCCGTTATCCGGCATGGGGACAGCCTTTAGTTCGTCGTTGTTTGGACTTGCCGGATCACTTGTACTCGGCTTTTTGGAACTACAGGCCGGACAGGCCCATAACCGTTTCCTGAACCATCTGGAAGAATGGCTGTCTGGTATAACCAAACTGTCCAGTGGTGGCCCGGGTGCCGAGGGCGATCAATCCGTTCCTGCCTACATATCAGCTTTGCTGGAACAGACTGCTGAAAGCCTTGAAAAGTTAGAGAGAACGATGTCTCGGGACGAGGAAGAGCGGGTACGAGCAAACCAGTCCCTGGTCACCCTAACAGAGCGCATGTCGACACTAACCGATCATATGCGTGCAGAACAAAGTGTCATGCTCAGCATTGCAGAGACACAGGCACAGCTAAAACCAATACTGAGCCAGTTGGCGCAAAAACAATCAAGCTCTGCAAATTCAGGCATTGACGAAGCGTCTAAAGGACATCTGCGAAGTATGGACCTGCGCCTTGAACAGCTGGCGGGTGACATAACCAATGGCAGAGAAAGTTCTGTACAGGAAATCAGGAGCGAAATACGACTGTTAACACGCACATTGGCAGCTATGGCAGAAGGGGAATAACCCCGTATGTTTTCGGCAAGTCGCAGAAGCAGCAAAAGATCAATTAACATCTGGCCTGGTTTCGTCGACGCCTTGGCAACACTGTTGCTTGTAATCATTTTTGTTCTCATGGTCTTTATGGTTGCCCAGTTCACCCTCAGCAATGCGCTAAGCGGTAAAGACAAAGCGCTGTCGAACCTGAACAGAGAAATTAGCGAGCTTGCCGAATTACTTTCGTTGGAGAAGTCAGCGAATACCAGATTACGTTCCAGCGTTACACAGCTTACGACCGAATTACAAAGTTCCATATCCTCACGCGACAGCCTTGCCAATCAGCTCGCTGCTCTTTCCGAAGACAAGGAAAATCTGGAAGGTGAATTACTGTCAGTCAGTAAGGAACTCAAGGATCTTGTAGGTGCACAAGCGCTCTTACAAGACAACCATGATCAACTAGAAAGCGACAAACAAAAGCTTCTGGATGATAAAAAGAGTCTTGAAGAGCAGCTATCCGCATTGGAACAAGCAGCAGCTAAATTATCCGCAGAATCCGCCAAGGTGAATGCTGAACTGGAAGACGCTTATAAAGTAATTGAAGCTGATAAAGAGAAGGTCGAAACCCAGCTCGCGGAAATCGCCTTACTTAAAGAGCTCCGTGATAATCTGACGGAAAAGCTCGCAACTGCTGAAACTGATATCTCTGGTCAAAAAGCACTCACAGAAGAAGCCCAAACAGAAGTTGTATTGCTAAACCAGCAAATTGCTGCGCTTCGCAAACAGCTCTCGGATATATCAGCTACACTGGAAATCACCGAAGCCATCAACGCAGCACAGGAAACCCAGATTATCGACCTTGGCAAGCGGCTTAACGTTGCCCTGGCAACCAAAGTGCAACAGCTGGCAAGGTACAGATCTGAATTCTTTGGCAAGCTTCGTGAAGTTCTGGGAAACCGACAGGATATCCGGATTGTAGGAGATCGTTTTGTCTTTCAATCCGAAGTTCTTTTTTCCAGCGGTTCAGCAACGCTGGAGGCTGGCGGACAGGAACAGTTAGGGCAATTGGCAAACACTCTCAAAGAGCTTTCAGCCAATATTCCCGATGATATCGACTGGATTCTACGGGTAGACGGCCACACTGATGTACAGCCAATCTCTACGGCTGAATTCCCATCAAATTGGGAACTTTCGACAGCAAGAGCCATATCAGTGGTCAAATTCCTGATCACTCAGGGCATACCGGCGTCCAGACTGGCCGCGACAGGCTTTGGCCAATTCCAGCCCCTGGATAGCAGCCGTGATGAAATAGCCTTTAGACGTAACCGCCGTATCGAACTCAAGCTGACACAACGCTAAAAGGCTATTAAGAAAAGTCACCCCTTAATAACCTTTTGGCGGAGAATCCCCTAAAGTCACAAGAACATTTTCCACAGCAAGAAAACGCGTCTGGAAAAAGGAAAGCTTAGCTTGCGGCCTGAACCGTTAACTCAGCGTCCATATCCTGACCGAACTGCAGCTCTGCCAAACGCGCATAGAGACCGTCCTGCTTAACCAATTCAGCGTGCGTCCCACTTGCCACTATTCGCCCCTCGTCCATGACCAGGATACGATCGGCCTTTAGAACAGTCGCCAAGCGGTGCGCAATCATCAATGTCGTCCGCCCTTCCAAAAGATTATCCAAAGCTTTTTGAACAGCCACTTCACTTTGAGAATCCAAAGCAGAAGTCGCTTCATCAAGAAGTAAAATTTCGGGATCCCTCAAAATCGCACGGGCAATAGCAAGACGCTGTCTCTGTCCACCAGAGAGACGCACACCCTTTTCGCCGAGATAGGTGTCATACCCTTCCGGTAGCTTCTCCAGAAAATCATGTGCTGAGGCAGCTTTGGCAGCATTGACGATCTCTTCATGACTGGCATCCGGACGGCCATAGCGGATATTCTCGTAAGCCGTGGCCGAAAACACCACAGGTTCTTGTGAAACCAAACCAATGTGCTTGCGCATTTCAACGGGGTCAAAGTCAGGAAGATCAACACCATCAATCTTCACAACACCCTGTTGCACATCATAGTAGCGGAGTAATAGTTGAAAGACAGTGGTCTTTCCGGCGCCGGACGGGCCTACGATGGCCACCTTCTCCCCTGCCTTAATATCCGCCGTGAAACCAGTCATCGCCGACTGCGTCGGCCGGGATGGATAATTAAAGCTTACATTGGAGAAAGAAACAGCCCCTTTGATTTTCTCAGGCAACGGTACTGGTGTTTCCGGTGCAGCGATATCTGTTTCAAGGGCCAAAAGACTTAACAATCTCTCAGTTGCCCCTGCTGCGCGCTGTAAATCACCAATAACTTCGCTAAAGGCCCCAAGAGAGCCCGCAACCACAATTGCATAGAAAACAAACGAAGACAGTTCCCCCGCTGTTATACGTCCGGCCAGAACATCACGACCGCCAACCCAGAGTATCGCGCTGATAGAACCAAAAACCAGAACAATGACGATCGCCGTCAGCAGGGCGCGAAACCGGATTCGGGTTACTGCTGTCGAAAAAGCATCCTCAACACGACTAGAAAAATACTGACGATCAAGATCTTCATGACTAAAGGCCTGTACGGTGCGAATCGCCCCGATTGTCTCGTCCGCATAGACACCAACGTCTGCAATTCGATCCTGACTGTCTTTGCTCAACGCACGCACTTTACGCCCGAAGAATAGAATCGGGATCAAAACGAATGGAATAACAAGCGCGACAAACCCCGTTAATTTTGGTGATGTAATAATAAGAAGAACCAATCCCCCAAAAAACATCAGTAAATTACGAAGAGCGATGGAAAAGGATGATCCAACGACAACCTGTAAAAGCGTTGTATCCGTTGTCAGTCTGGAAAGAACCTCTCCACTTCGAGTGACTTCGAAAAAGGCAGGCGACATTTTAATGATGTGCCCGAATACGGCTGAACGGATATCGGCAACCACCCGCTCGCCAATCCACGAAACCAGGAAATAACGAGAATAGCTGGCCAATGCCAAAAGCACTGTGACACCGAACAAAACAAAGACCGCTTGATCAAGAAGTCCACTATTACCACTGGAAAATCCCTGATCAATGAGGGCTCTAAGCCCTCTACCAAGACCAAGAACTGTTCCTGCGGCAATGACAAGCGCAAGCATCGCGCCACAGACCTGAAGCTTGTACGGGCGGACAAATTGCCATAGCAGCAATAGGTGCTTTAACTCTTTGCTTTTAGGCGCATCTTCTTTCGATGTGACAGCTAAATTCTTTTCACTGTTGCGGCTCATACCTGTCTTTCCTGCACAAGGACTCCATTTCTGGTGCCCATAAAAATAATAACTTACCTAATAACGGAATTGACCTTTGTACTCCAGTATGAGAAACCACAATTTATTAACGGCTTCAATGCGACCCTATGCCTCTGACAGGTAATTTTTCACGATTCGTGGAATTAACTTGCCTCTTGGCACAGGTTCGGTTAAATAGCCCCCGCTTCCTAAGGGGATACGGACTATGAAAAAAGATATTCATCCAGAATACCACACCATCAAAGTTGTTATGACTGATGGCAGTGAATTCGAAACACGCTCTACATGGGGCAAAGAAGGCGATGTAATGCGTCTTGATATTGACCCTAAGAGTCATCCAGCTTGGACTGGCGAGCACCGCTTGGTTGATACCGGCGGACAGGTTGCCAAGTTCAACAAGCGTTTTGCAGCTTTTGGCATCAAGAACTAAGCCAAACTGTTTAAATGTTAAAAAAGGTTCCGTTTTACGGAGCCTTTTTTTTTGCTCGATCCGCCCGATCCAACTGAGAATCCAAACGGGCCACACGCATGTACAGCTGATGGCTTCGCCCCATTAGGTCGACCATTCGCGGATCTGCACCATCAGGCAATTTGTCTGACGGCTCGCAGACACCTTGACCGGATATGCGATTGTCTGGTTTTCTGGCTTCATCCAGAGAAACCTCGCCATTCAGAACTGCCCGTTGCATCAAAAGCCAGGCCACGACCTGTGTTAAACGCGTTGTAAGACGCATACTTTCACAACAAATCTGTAATCTGTCTTCTGGTTTTAACCATGGATGACGGTTACTGGCTCTGTTTGCCAGATAATCTCTTGCCTCTTTTGTCAGAGACAATGCCTCCTGATAAGTCGAATCCAGATACGTAACCATAAACAGCCTGATTATCACCGCCCTGATAAACACAGATACATGCAGAGTTTTTTACAATCTAGCACAAGGGCCTTAACAAATTCTTGGCCTGTAAAATCAATTCCATACTCTATTTGACCTAGATTCGATAAAACATTCCCCCGGCCAGACCTCCAAATATTCAACAATAGCTTTGAGAATAAAGTATCTCTTTTCAAACCATGTATTTTTTTGAGGGATATATCTTGAAAATAATTATATCCACACTTAACTCAAATACTACAAGAAGTGCCAATAGGGCTTCTTAGTATTCGCTGGCCTGACCATGAAGGTAGGCTAACTGTTAAGCTTGTTGCTCAAAGGGAGAACACGCAATGCACCATCGTGACCTTACACCATTACTACGCGCCACTGTCGGTTTTGACCGCATGATGAACATGCTCGATGCATCAGCCAGACCTGATACTGCATCTTCCAGCTATCCCCCCTATAATATAGAGAAAATAGCAGAGCATGATTATCGCATAACAATGGCTATTGCTGGGTTTGCTCAAGACGAACTCGAAATCACAATCAAAGAAAACTCTCTTCATGTTTCCGGTAAAAAAGAACGTGATAAAGACGAACAAGTTACCTACTTGCACAGAGGGATCGCCAATAGATCTTTCGAGAAGAGCTTTGATTTAGCTGATCATATAAAAGTAACCGGGGCGACCCTTGAAAACGGGTTACTTGTCATTGAACTGGCACGCGAAATTCCAGAATCAAAAAAGCCAAGAACAATCCCAATTTCAAATGGGACATCCAAAGAACCTGAGCTAATAGATCAAAAATAATTCATAGCCTAGAAATGCCAAAGGCCGAGCTTAATTCCATAAGCTCGGCCTTTGTTTTTTTTGGCAATATATCTAACAGACATTACGATCTATGTCGTTTGGTCTGTTTGTCCACCCTGTCAACTTGCCTTTGTTATGCAAGAGGTTATGAAGACTCGAGCCTCTCGTCAAGACCTTGTTTTGTTTTTTGACATTTTTACGACAAAGTTTGCCTTTTTTCAGACGCTATTTTTTATTTAGATGAGTAATTATTTAAATAATATCAAAGTATTAAACAAAAAAATCCGCCGGTAAAAAACCGGCGGCAAGTCAACAGGGAGGCATCAAAAAAAAGACAACTAGTAATAAAAAAACTAAAAAACCTTTTTTGACATTACAAGATTACAAGAAATGAACTAAAAAATAGTTAACAAACTAAATCTTGTTCTTACACTTAAAGATTTAAGATCTATTTTTTGGTTTTCAAGAGGTAAAATTAAAGGGAAATACAATAAAACAAATCTCTTGTTTATTGTATTTCCCCGGATAGAGAATAAATAATGATAATAATGACTTGCTAAATTATTGCGCCATCCAGCCACCATCTACAGAATAAGGGGCGCCAGTCATTTGATTAGCAGCATCACTACATAGAAAAGCTGCAAGTTTTCCGATTTGTTCAGGCGTAGAAAAATCCTGTGATGGTGTTTTTTCCGAAACAAGAGCCCGTTTTTCATCCTCAAAAGTTCGCCCACTCTCTTTTGCTCTTGCCTCAATTTGAGCACGAACCAAATCCGTTAGAACCCACCCCGGGCAAATGGCATTTACAGTAATACCATTTGTGGCCACTTCTAACGCAACGGCTTTTGTTAGGCCGACCACGCCGTGTTTTGCTGCAACATAGGCAGATTTATTCGGCGATGCGGTTAGACCATGCGCTGAAGCGACATTGATAATACGCCCCCACCCCTTGTCTTTCATAAATGGTAATGCCGCCTTGATTGAATGAAAGGCAGACGAAAGATTAATTGCAATGACAGAATCCCAACGATCTTCGGGGAATTCATCCACAGGTGAGACATGCTGAATGCCGGCATTATTCACTAGAATATCAACATTCCCAAGTTTCTTTTGGGCTTCAGATATCATTCCGACAATCTCACTTGGCTGGCTCATGTCCGCGCTTGAATAAGTAACTTTTACGCCGTACTCAGTAGCAATTTTTTTCTCCAGATCCGCAATTTCTGATCGATCCCCAAAACCGTTCAGCATAATATCAGCTCCTTCTGCGGCCAAGCATTCCGCAATGCCCTTGCCAATACCGCTGGTCGATCCTGTTATAACCGCCACTTTCCCTTTAAGGCCCGGCATATTTATTTCTCCTGTATCGTAAAAACTGATGATAACTACTTGGGTAAGACGTTCACATAGTATGCGATCAACAGAGTGACTGTTACAACAGATAGAATCGTAGAAGACAGAACGACAGACGCCGCCCTTGCCGTAAAGACACCATATTGCTGCGCCAAGATAAAAACGTTCACTCCAGTCGGTTGCGCCGCCAGGATAACGGCAACAGCAGCCCACATCGGGGGAACATCAATCACGTTGAAAACAAGGATCGCGACAACACAGGGATAGATAATTGTTTTCAAGATCACGATCAAAAAGCTTTGCCGTAAATCGCCTGCTAATTTGAACTCTGTCAGGGACACACCTAAGGAGAAAAGGGCACAGGGTACGACTGCTCCACCTAGCAAAGCAGTAAAACGATCTAACACAGAAACAAATTCAAAGTCTGAAAGCTGATAAATTCCCCCTGCAATCAACCCAAGAATAATAGGGTTGCTCCAAATCGCTTTTGCCAAAGAAAGTAAAATGGTTTTAGCCCCTTTCCCGCCATCCCCTTCTCGCGACAGATCATATTCAGTCAACATCGACGTCAGAGCCATAAGTATCGGGGCCTGAAAAGCGATCAGCATCGTCAATGGCACCATGCCCTCATCACCGAAAGCTGAATACACCAAAGGAAACCCAAGTAACAAAAGATTGCCATAAGTCGCCCCCATGGCCATCACAGCAGCTTCTTTTAAGCCGTGCCCATAAAAAAGGCGCCCTAAAACGGCACTGATTATAAAAATTGAAAGAGAGACACTATAAAAGGTACCGATCAGCGAGAAATCAATGTCTGATGACAAGTTTCCCTGGGCCATTGTCCGAAATAAAAGAGCCGGAATAGCCATATAGTACACAAAAAAAGACACCCCTTTTAAGGCAGAAGACGAAACCCATAATCTTTTACCTGCCATATATCCCAACAGGATAATTGCAAAGACTGGTAGCACAATTTCCAAACTGATGAACAAAATCCCCCCCCGTCACTGGCGTTATTACCCAAGCACAGCAAACTCTCTAGCAGCTGAAATCAGGCTTTGAACAAGCCATCCAGCCCCTTGCGATGTTTCTCTTTTCGATCAATTTCAGCCTGTGCCCGAACAATCTCGCCTTCTAATGCAGCAATGTATTCTCGTAGTTCATCCAACCCCATAGGCTCCAGATCCTTTAGCTGTGGCTTGCCTTTTCTTGGTTCAAGATCATCAATATCCATGTCATCCCCTATCTTACGCCTATAACTCTCACCCACTGGCAATCGTCTTTCCAACATATTAGACTGAAGCGCGAAAAGAGAAACAACCGATTATATAACTGACAGGGTTAATCCGTGGCACAACATACTATTCCCCAAATAATGACCGCAATCGAGATAAAGGAATATGGAGATGCAGACCAACTGGCACCTGTACAACGCCCCGTTCCTGATCCAGCGCAAGACGAAGTCCTTATTAAAGTTAGCTATGCCGGTGTAAATCGTCCAGACGTCATTCAACGCAAAGGGCTTTATCCACCTCCCCCCGGAGAATCCGATATCCTAGGACTTGAGATTTCAGGAACAATCGTCAAAATGGGGTCTCAAACCACCGGATATGCAATAGGGGATCAGGTTCTTGCGCTTGTCGGTGGCGGGGGATATGCCGAATATTGTACCGCCCCGGTTGGGCAGTGTTTGCCTATTCCTAAAACTCTCTCTCTAAAAGAAGCCGCAGCACTTCCAGAAACCTATTTTACGGTCTGGAGTAATGTTTTTGATCGATGTGAGTTGAAACTCGGCGAAACGATTCTGATCCACGGGGGAACATCAGGTATCGGCACAACAGCCATTCAACTGGCAAAAGCTTTTGGTGCAAACGTTATTACCACAGCCGGAAGTGATGAAAAGTGCAACGCCTGTCTTGAACTTGGAGCCGACCTGGCAATCAATTACAAATCTCAGGATTTTGTTGAAGAATCTAAAAAATTCACAGAAGGAAAGGGAGTTGATGTTGTTCTCGACATGGTCGGCGGCGACTATATTCAGCGTGATCTTTCCTGCTTGGGCACTGATGGCCGCCTTTGCTTTATTGCCTTTCTTTCAGGATCACAGGCCAACGTAAACTTCATGCCAGTAATGCTAAAACGCCTGAAGATTACCGGGTCCACTCTTCGTGCGCGTTCCAGAGCATTCAAAGCACAAATAAGCCAAAACCTGAAAGAAAGAGTCTGGCCGCTCATTGAAGATGGGAAGCTTGGACCATTAATATATAAGACCCTGCCCCTGAACGAAGCGGCAGATGCTCATAAATTAATGGAATCATCCAAACATATTGGAAAAATCGTTTTAAAACTTGAAAAATAGCCCCAAAGCCAGCTAATTAACAAAAAAAACACCTCGGTCCTTTATTTACTGCTTGGCCTCGCGGTATATTCGGGGTAAGCCACCCGTTGGATACGTATTACCGTAGCCGAAGGACCATTAGCCGACGGCACGATTAGGAGAACCAATGTCTCAACCACTAATGCCAAAAGCGACCGCCGTTTGGTTGGTCGAGAACACATCGCTCACCTTTGAGCAGATTGCTGAATTCTGTCAACTTCACACGCTGGAAGTGCAAGGAATTGCCGATGGTGAAGTCGCTGTAGGTATTCGGGGAATGGACCCCATTGCAAATTCTCAGATCACGCGCGCGGAATTGGAACGCTGCGAAAAGGATTCTTCAAAATCCCTGCGTTTTTATCAGCAGGATGATTTGCCGCAACCATCCAAACGAACAAAGGGTCCACGTTACACCCCGATTGCAAAACGTCAGGACAAGCCAGACGGGATTGCATGGTTGGTTCGTCATCATCCTGAACTTACGGACAACCATGTTTCAAAGCTGATTGGGACAACAAAGAAAACCATTCAAGCGATCCGGGACAGATCTCACTGGAACATCAGCAACATTCGTCCCCGTGATCCTGTATTGCTTGGCCTTTGTAAACAGGTTGATTTGAACGCGACAATCGACAAAGCGATCAAAGAAGCAGAAAAAGCAGGCCGCATCATTCCAAAGCCAGAGCCATTGGAAGAAGAAGTTGTCGAAGCACCAGTGAAAGAAGAAGTACCGGAAGATCCGTACGAAGCCTTTACAAAAGCTTTCAAGACCACAGATTAATCTGCAAACGATTTTAAAAAAGGCCTCTTATCCAAGAGGCCTTTTTTTGATGCTAATACAAACAAATCATTGATCACAAAATGCGTAAGCTTTACGTGTTTCCATACCCAATGCTTTGAAGTGCTACTCTGATTTCATCCAGAATAACCGGGTCATCTATTGTTGCCGGAACTTTAAAATCTTCGCTATCGGCAATTTTTCGCATTGTCGCGCGCAGGATTTTACCTGACCGCGTCTTGGGCAAGCGCCCGACAACAACGGCGAGTTTGAAGGCCGCAACTGGCCCGATATCATGTCTGACTTTCTGCACAACCTCTGCAACGACATCACTATGGGATTTTTGCGCACCTGCTTTTAAGACCATAAAGCCTAATGGCAGCTGCCCTTTGAGCTTATCTGCAACACCAATAACGGCACACTCCGCAACATCCTCATGTGCTGCGAGTACCTCTTCCATGGCGCCGGTTGATAAACGGTGCCCCGCGACATTAATGATATCATCCGTCCGGGACATAACGTAGATATAGCCATTTTCATCTTTATAGCCCGCATCCCCTGTTTCATAGTAACCCGGAAAGCCAGTTAGATAGGCTTGGCGATGCCGTTCCTTGGCATTCCAAAGCGTAGAAAAGGTACCAGGCGGCAATGGAAGCTTGCAAACAATTGCCCCGATATCTCCGGCAGGCATTTCACTATGATCATCAGCATCAAGAATGCGTACATCCCACCCCGGAACGGATCGTGCTGGTGACCCTGCTACAATTGGTAGCTCCTCAATTCCCAAACAGTTTGACGCAATCGGCCACCCCGTTTCCGTTTGCCACCAATGATCAATGACGGGGACTTTTAATTTATCAAGTGCCCAGTTCAATGTATCAGGGTCACATCGCTCTCCGGCCAAGAATAATGTTCTAAAGCAAGACAAATCATATTTATCCAGATAACTTGCATCGGGATCCTGTTGCCTGATTGCCCGAAAGGCTGTGGGCGCGGTAAAGAGAACAGAAACATTGTGTTCAGAAATAACGCGCCAAAAAGCACCCGGATCGGGTGTCCCAACGGGTTTTCCCTCGTACATGACCGAAGTTGCACCATAGATCAACGGCCCATAGACAATATAGGAATGCCCGACAACCCAGCCGACATCAGATGCGCCCCAAAAGACTTCACCCGGCTCGACATTATATATATTCTTCATCGACCAATGCAGGGCAACGGCATGTCCACCGTTATCACGAACAATTCCTTTGGGTTGCCCCGTTGTCCCCGACGTATAAAGAATATAAAGAGGATCAGTCGCAGCGACCGGAACACAATCCACAGCTGATGCCTGTCCCTCTATCTCTGCCCAATCAACATCACGCTCCGCTGTCATAGAGGCTTCTATCTGCGGACGTTGCCAGATAACACAATGATCCGGTTTGTGGGTTGAGAGATCTATCGCCTCATCAAGTAAAGGCTTATAGGGAATAACCTTACTCACTTCTATGCCGCAAGAAGCAGAAACAATTACCTTGGGACTACAGTCGTCAATTCGTGTTGCTAACTCGTTAGCTGCAAATCCGCCAAACACGACGGAATGCACGGCACCAAGCCGAGCACAGGCCAGCATAGCGACGGCGGCTTCCGGTATCATCGGCATGTAGATAATAACCCGATCGCCCTTGGCAACACCCAATTGAGCCAGAGAGCCTGCAAATTTGGCGACGCGCTTTAACAGATCAGAATAGGTAATGTTTTCTTTTGTATCAGTTACGGGGCTATCGTAGATCAAGGCAGTCTGTTCACCACGCCCCTGTTCTACGTGCCGATCAAGTGCGTTATAACAGGTATTTAATTCCCCCCCGCTGAACCACCTATAAAATGGCGCATCTGAACCATCCAGCACTTTGGTATATGGTTTATACCAATCAATTTCCGATGCAGCTTCAGCCCAAAATATTTCCGGTTTTGCTAAAGAACGCGCCTGCACGTCATCAAATAAACCCATGATGTTGTCCCAACATGATTATATATTTTTTATCCAGCCTCCCCGACCGGTCAGGATAGCTTGCTGCATATTGCCCAGAGGATCAAATTTCCCAATAAGCAGAAGCCCACTTTTAGATAATTATTTTACAAAACCTTTAATTGTTTTACAAAATGCTCACAAACAGGATAACAAAAAAAACACCCGCCCGGAACAAACCGAACGAGTGTTTTTGATCTATCTAAATGCAAGCATCAGGTATGCAATATACCCAGGCATTTTCTAGGGGGTTTTAGTGGGGATCACTTAACATTTGCATTTCGTCTTTAACGCGAAGCTTTTGCTTTTTAAGTGACATCAATAGGGATTCATCGGGATGGGGGCGCATACTCTCCTGATCAATAGCGCTCTCTAAAGTACCGTGTTTTGTACGCAAGGACTCGATGCGTTCGGCAGTGGCCATATTCGTCTCCCTTTAATACTAAGTTTCAATTGCTACCAATCACACTTAATGTCGCGAATCATGACTTCAAATACTTTTCTCAAGAATCGTTATTGCACCGGAAATTCTAATGAAAAATCTCCGTTCCAATACCTGAAAAATTGTTAGGAAGTACTGATCGTGTTTGAAATGGCAAAACCAAGACAGCAGGCCCATTATTAGGCTTAACGATATGGGATATTTCCAAAGCGTCCCAACCGCAATTATCTTGTATTTTTCGTACCAACCCAAACCCACAACATTGTTGAGAAGACAGCGTGCATATATGCTAGACCTGTCAGACGAACTTGCCAAGGGTCTGACAACATATATTTCATTTTTTTATCATATTTATGAAAGATAATTACCTATGACCAAGAAGAGAATTATTGTCGGAATAAGCGGTGCAAGTGGTGTCACCTATGGCATTCGCCTGTTGGAAATTTTACGTCCTACTGACATTGAAACTCATCTGATCATGAGTAATTCTGCTGAAATCACATTGACTTACGAAAGTAACCTCAAAGTTTCAGATGTTAAAAACCTTGCTGATGTAAGCCATAATGTCAAAGACATCGCCGCCTGCCTTTCCAGCGGCTCTTACCGGACTCTCGGCATGGTCATTGCCCCTTGTTCCATTAGAACCATGTCAGAGATATCAAGCGGTGTTACCTCGAGTCTCTTGACTCGCTCAGCAGATGTAATTCTAAAAGAACGTCGAAAACTGGTTTTAATGGTTCGGGAAACCCCGCTTCATACCGGACACCTACGAACAATGGTTAACCTTTCAGAACTGGGGGCGATCATTGCCCCCCCTGTCCCGGCTTTTTATGCCAAGCCGAATAATCTGAACGAAATGGTAGATTATAGTTTGGGCAGAATTCTTGATCTGTTTGATATAGAAATACCCGGCATGAACCGTTGGGATGAAAACAGTAAAAAACGGCCAGCACATTAAGTCTTCTGGCATCACCAGACTTGCTTACACTCTCACAAAATACATGGGTGTCAGCACTTAATGTCAGGCTGTTACTTCTGTATAAAAAATCGCTGTGAGCTTTACCGGATTTACCGATCGAAAAGAGCTGATTTATTCAAACAACCAAACGGCTTCCAAGGGTGGTAATTCGGGAAAACCGCCGCGGACAATTGCAGCTAAATCGGCGCAATCCGCTGTTCCAATGGCATCAACTTCACATAGTTCCAAATAGAGAACCATGTTTTTTGCTGCCATTTCAGACGAAGGTAGCAACGCAGGTCGCAAGGTCATATGCAAGTGCATGAAGTTCTGTTGTAAAGCTTCAGCCCATAATTCCGAGTCCTTAACAAGACTGCGTAATCCTTCTGTGTGACGAAACCCATTAATTGTTTCTGATTTCATCCATGTTCGAATATCACGCAATGGCTGGATCACATGGTCTCGCCACTTTTCTATGCCAGATATCAAACCGGACAGCTCTTTCGTGTTCAGTTGCTTCCCACAGAACCCGGCCCAGCAACAAAAAAGCAATAGATTGACGTCCAGATCATATTTTTCCTGTAAAACCAGACAGGCAGGGGCAACCCCTTGTTGTCCATAGACATCAAGAGAGAAGTTCCAAAAAGGGTTTATCGGCAACTGGCTTTGATCAAACATCTTCACCACAGCTTATAGCGTACTGTGAATAAAGAACAAACTATCGAATCGTCATTGTCTGCTGTCAAAATGACGCTATGCAATAAAACAAATCAGTCTCTTCTTGCCACTTCCGGCGCGATAGAAATAAAACTTACACAAAACCTATGTTTATTTTTAAAGTCAGAGTATAAGTAGTTCCTTCTGGTTAATGTGAGTTCAAGAGACCCCGACACGTGGAAAATTCAACAGGCAGTAGTAGAAAAGAGCTAATCGAAGAACTTGAAAGGCTTAAACAGGAACATCGAGACATGGATGATGTTATCGCCCGCCTGCAAGAACACGCCCCATTTGATCAATTACAGCTCGTAAGATTGAAAAAGAAAAAGCTTAACCTCAAAGACAGCATGAACAGAATTGAAAGTCAGCTGTTACCCGATATCATAGCCTAAAGCATTACGCTCTCAACAAATCTCAAAACATAAGCTAATTTTATTCGATGCCTAAGAAGCGTCCGTTTCTCCTGAAACTTCTTGCTTGGCCTTTTTCTGCTCGTACATTGCCATATCCGCCGCTTTGAGAGCTGCGTCCGCATCTCCCCCCTGGAAGCTGTGAACACCATGGGATACATGAACATTCACCGAATTCCCCTCGTAATCAAAGGGCGTCTTGGCAACTTCGCCAGATAAAAACTGTGCCTTTTCAGCGGCAATATCCGGTGGCGCTTGCAGTAAAATCACCCCAAACTCATCGCCGCCCAATCGTCCAACGATATCTGATGAACGTACATTCCTGAGCAGAGTAGAGGCCACATGCTTTATTGCTTCATCCCCCGCTTCATGGCCCAAGCCGTCGTTAATCTCTTTCATGCCATTCACATCAATGTAAATAACACTTCCGGGAACTTCATAGCGTTCGCTATAAGCCATCATTCGATCAAGTTCCCGAACGAAAGCACGGCGATTGAGAACGGGCGTTAAAACATCCTGATCTGCAAGCTTCTCAAGATAATCGACCCTTTTCTTTGCCTGATCTAGCTCTTGCCGAACGTCTTGCACCTCTTTCATCAGCTTTTCGATCGCGGCCCGAACTTTTGGCGTGAACTCAGCTTCGGGGATACCCCCAATTGAGGCGACATCTACAGGTGCTGTCGCATCGGACACTTCGTCGACTTTTTTTGCAGGCTTTACAGTCGGTGCGGCTGAAACACGCCCGACACTGCTCACAGAGCCAGTTCCACCGGTTGGTCTTTGGACCTTCATTCTACAAGCAATCCCTTTGCTTTATTTTCATTCCGGCTTCCTGCCAGAACATCAATTATTTTAAAGTCATCTCACCAAACAAGAAGACATAAAAATAAATACTTTATGGACTTTATATAGAATCATTTTACATAACGTTACTAAAAAACAGCCTCTCACAACAATTCGCAGTCAAAACTTAGTGTTCTCTTTACTTGCCTTCTTTTATCACACGTCTTAATAATGCGCTCCGATACACAGCAAAACCAGGATAAAGCAATGTCCGAGAAGTCTCCGCAAGTTGGTATAATCATGGGTAGTCAGTCTGATTGGCCTACGATGAAGCATGCGGCCGAAACCCTCGAAGCCCTAGGCATATCTTACGAGAAACGTATTGTATCCGCTCACAGAACGCCGGATCGCCTGGTCGAATACGCGACAACAGCACGCGATAGGGGCTTGAATATTATCATTGCTGGGGCAGGTGGCGCTGCTCATTTACCAGGTATGGCAGCTGCCATGACCCCCTTACCTGTATTTGGCGTTCCCATCGAAAGCAAAAGTCTAAAGGGACAAGACAGCCTGCTTTCTATTGTTCAGATGCCGGGTGGCGTTCCCGTCGGGACACTGGCGATTGGCAAGGCCGGTGCGATTAATGCCGCCCTCTTGTCCGGTTCAGTACTGGCGCTACAAGATGAAAACATTGCGAAAGCTCTAGATAGTTGGCGTCAAAAACAAAGTAATGCTGTCGCGATTGAACCAGTTGATATCCTATAGTTAAAACATCTATTATTCGGCAACGTTTTACGGACATCCGTGGAGACAACGATTATGAGCAAATCGCTTTCAGCCCCCCTCGCCCCAGGTTCGATTATTGGTATCCTAGGTGGCGGACAACTTGGACGAATGGCTGCCTCTGCAGCTGCTGAGTTAGGCTATCATTGCCATATCTATTGCCCCGAAGCAGATAGTCCCGCTAGCGAAGTCTCCAGGTTTACGACAACCGCAGCTTATGACGATGAAAAGGCGCTTGCTGCGTTTGCAGAACACGTTGATGTCGTTACCTATGAATTTGAAAACGTTCCGGCAAAAACAGCCGCGTTCCTGATTGATCGTGTCCCTGTAAATCCAGGGCCAAACGTACTGCATATTTGCCAAAACAGATTACGCGAAAAAGACTTCTGTAACTCTATCAACGTTCCGACAACACGGTATATGGAGGTTACAAATCCGGGGTCGCTTGACCGTGTTGTCAGGGATATGGGGCGTCCGTGTATTCTGAAAACCACAGAAATGGGTTACGATGGCAAAGGACAAACCTTTATTTCTGCAGAAACTGATTTAACGGATGCCTGGAATGCTGTTGCTCCAAACTTAGAACAGGCAGAACTTGTTGTCGAAGCCCTTGTAGATTTCCGCATGGAAATTTCGGTTATTGTCGCGCGAAGCATTCAGGGTGACTGCCAAGCATACATACCCGTAGAAAATCGCCACAAGAATCACATTCTGGATCAAACAATCGTACCCGCACGTATTTCTCAAAAAATCAGTGATCGTGCAGAGGCTCTCGCACGGCATATGGCCGAAGAGATGGAACTCGTCGGTATGATGGCCGTTGAAATGTTTGTCACAACAGACGATGAAATTCTGGTCAACGAAATGGCCCCTCGTCCACACAACTCCGGCCATTGGTCTATGGATGCCTGCGTTACATCCCAGTTTGAACAATTCATTCGTTCGATCGCAGGCGTAAATTTGGGTTCCGTTTTCCGCCATTCTGATGCGGTTATGACAAACCTGTTGGGTGATGACGTCGAAAAGTGGGAAGAGATACTCTCTGATCCAGCAACCAAGTTACATCTTTATGGCAAGGACGAAGCTAAACCCGGCAGGAAAATGGGGCACTTTACCCGTATAATACCGCGGAATTGATAGATACTGCATTTAAATGCGTATTATCCTGAGCAGAAAAGGCTTTGATGCCCAATATGGTGGTGGCCCAAGTCCTATTCTGCCCAATGGCAAAATGTTTTCTCTGCCGATCCCCCACCCCATGGGCCCCAAAACCTATCAAGATATTGCCTCCCCGATCGGACATCTCGGGGCTATCATTGATCAGCTAAAACACAAAAAAATTTCCCCAAATGACAGTACCCACTTGGACCCGGATATTTATCCCGACAGTCTTCCTCGCCATCCCGATTGGAACTGTTGTTTTGGACAATATGGCGCGGCTCAGCAACATTTAAGCAATCAAGGTGTTACTGTCGGGGATCTATTTCTATTCTTTGGTTGGTTCAGACGTGTCGATGAAAAGCTTCATCCCTTACCCAAAGAGCCAGATCTACACGTAATCTATGGCTGGTTACAAATTCAGGAAGTAATCAATATCGGCACCGATATTCATACGGCTGCAAAACACTATCCAGCCTATGCCGATCACCCTCATCTCACCCATTCTTTCGGGGTAAACAATACTCTCTATATCGCCAGAGATAATCTTAAAATCGGCACGCAGGAACTGAATATTCCAGGCGGCGGGATTTTCTCTCAAATAAATGACGATAGAATTTTGACGGCTGCTTGTTCTACACGATCTATCTGGCACTTACCTAAATGGTTTGCCGATCCGACACCGGCGCTCTCTTACCACCTGAAAACAGACAAGTGGGCAGCAACCCCCAAAGGCTGGAAAGTGAAATCAGCTCCTAAAGGCCAAGAGTTTGTCATCAATACACAAGGGCGTAATCAGTCAGCCAATCGCTGGCTCAAAAAATTATTTTGCGATCAAATTTCTGAATAAACCAAGAAAAAGTACGTAGTTTTTCTAAAGGTTCTTTTTGGCAAAAGGAGAACAGGTCTGAAATTTATTGGCCAACGCACTTATTTTGCCGATGGTTTTTCCTAATGTCCCCCCGATTTTGAGTACCTCGGCAATACGCCGATCAAGGAAGGCCCAGGTTTTTTCAAAATTTTCAGAACTATCATCTAACCAGAACAAAAGGGTCGAACTATAGACACCCGCTAGCAACAACCGCTTGCTATAGAAGTTATAGTCCGTGGACGTATCTCCCGCAGCCAACCACATGGCATCAACTGTGTCATATACGTTATGCATTCCCTCGCTTGCCTTTAGCGGCATTGTGAAAAAGCTCACGCCCTTGCGAATGGCTTCGCGATCCGGCGTCATCAGTTCCAGTTTGGTTCGCACAGCCAGGGTAATCCGATCACGCACTTTCATGTCCGCCAAACCGTTTTTTTCCAGCGTTTCCATCACCTTGTGATCAAGTTGCTGGTTATAAAACCGCAACACATCGGTAACACCCCTTGGAAAGAGAATGGAAATATCTTGTGAAGAAAGATCGCAACTGGCCCCAGCTTCTGTCAGAGCAGATTCACTCCACCCCTCGAAAGGAACAATAGATAACAGAGCTTTTAACAGCTGGGCTTTTTTTGCTTCGCTCATAGTACGACCCTCTAAACTTCCAGATTATATGGCTTTATTCATTAGGCTGTTGATACCCGATCTCTGACGAAAAAATAAGCGATTTAATATCCTTCATTCGTTCAGGGTAGAGAATACCATCCAAATGGTCATATTCATGCTGAACAACACGCGCATGAAATCCCGAGGCCTCACGCTCTATAAGCTTACCATCAAGCCCTGAACCACGATAGCGAATTGATCGATGGCGAGGCACTTTCCCCATCAATCCGGGAATAGACAGACAGCCTTCCCAACCTTCATCTATTTGATCACCAATAAAATCGATTTCCGGGTTCACCAGAACCGTCAAAGGCACCCCTACCTCACCCTCTAATGAAATCCCTAGCCGTTCCGCCTCTGCTTTGGCACGTTCTTCCGACACAAAGAAGGTAAAAATGCGTTTCGACTCGAAAACCTGTGGGGCAGCGATACCTGTACCACCAACCTCTTTCATGGTCTCAACCATGTTTTCGACCAGCGCGCGAATTTCCGGCATCGTCGGATCAGGAACAGGCGATGCAACCTGGCGTAAAACAGGATGCCCCATTTTTGATATCTTTAGTAAGGTCATGTTTATACTATGGAACTCTGCTTAGGCAGGGTCAAAACAAAACACCTGATTGTGGTTCAAATTATCACATTACGGCTCAAAGGCGCAGAAATATTGGGAAAAAGAATCTCGATACCTCTCTATTCTTTCCTTCACATTCGTAAAAGGCTGTGATAGGTACTGCCATGAACCTGCTGTGCCGTCGGTGCAGCGGATGTTCTTTATGTGTTCAACTCGGGTAACCGAGAAAACTCTGTCAGACCAATTATGGACTGACGTTAGAAAGGAGCTGATCGCCCGTGCAAGTACACGTTCGTGATAATAATGTTGATCAGGCTCTTCGCGCGCTTAAGAAAAAGCTGCAACGCGAAGGTGTCTTCCGTGAAATGAAGTTGCGTCGTCACTTCGAAAAACCATGTGAGCGCAGAAAGCGCGAGGGTGCCGAAGCAGTTCGTCGCTATCGCAAACTTCTTCGCAAGCGTATGGAACGTGAAGGCTATTAAAGTCTGGTCGGCGTTCGTTGAACGTCGCTTAAGGCGAGATATCTTCCTCTAGGAAGAAGGACGGGCTGCCCTCTAACTCAGACGGCGGCCCGTTTTGCGTCTAAAATAAATTCCGATATCTATCTACTCGGCAACCCGATCCTCACCTTAAGCATAAGCAATCACGATCTAAACAGCCCAGCTTTGAGCGTCAGGGTCCTGCCCAACCAGTGCTAGACCATAAGCCACAGATTCAAGTTGTTTCCCACTCGCCAATTTATCCTGACCGAACAACTTGGCAAAAAGCCCCTGCACAGCCGGAACATAAGATGTCCCCCCCGTCATAAAGACTTTATCAATTTGGGACAGTGGAATTTTGCTTTCGCGAAGCAGGCTATCGACCTTTTTCTCAATCACAGCCAGATCCTTTGCAATCCAGCTTTCAAAATCTTGCCGACAAATCCTTTTCTCAATCTTCTTGTCACTGAAGTGAACTGAGAAATCAGTTTCATCACGTTGAGTTAGAGCTATCTTTGCCTTGGAAATGGCATCATAAATATCCATGCTCCAATCATTATCCACCACATCAATAAAGGCTTCGATCATTTCCGGATGAACCGCCACTGATTTTAGTTCACGTAATTCGCGTAAAGTTGTTGGACTTTTCAGCACCCCAAGTTCGTGCCATTTGGAAAAACGATTATAAAAACTATTGGGCATATCCAGGATCTTACGATCCAAAGAATAATATCCGCTGCCTTTACCTAGTGAGGGCGAAACAACATGATCAATCAAACGACTATCAAATGTATCGCCGGCAATTCCAACACCTGCATAACCCAACGGTGTTGATCGCAGAGTTGAACCTGCACGCTCAAACTTGATGAGAGAGAAATCGCTTGTTCCACCGCCAAAATCAGCAACCAGAATAGTTGCTTCTTTCTCAATGTTTTTTGCGTAGTAATACGCAGCGCCGACAGGTTCGTAAACGTAACTTACATTTGAAAAACCAACACTTTTATAGGCAGCATCATAACGCTCGCGCGCCAGATCTTCGTCCGGGGAATGCCCGGCATAAACAATCGGGCGTCCCGCAATAACCGTGGTCTTATCTTCTGGGATTTGATCTCCGGCGTCAGATACAAACTGCTTGAAGAAATCAGCCATAATATCTTGCAACGTGAAACGCTTGGAAAAGATCTGCGTTTCCTGAAACAGCTTACTGGCAATATGACTTTTGAAAGACTGTAGAAAACGGACTTCACCGCGGGCAGTTAGATATTGCTCCAGTGCCCAGGGGCCACCAGCCACATCCACGCGGGAGTTTTTAGCCGGACTATGCTTCTCGTAACAAAGCAGGCTACGATAAACATCATGCAGGATATCATCGTGCTTGAATTTTACAGACGTAACTGCTCCCTTTGGGTCAGCCAAAGCAATCACAGTATTCGTCGTGCCGAAATCGACACCAATTGAGACATTACTCATGGCTTCATCCTCGTCTTTATACAGGTTGATATAGATTGGAAAAAGGGGACCGGATACATGATCCTTTTCAAGCCGAGTATCAAGCAATAATTTGTAAAACCCTTGATACTTGCGATTTATTTTTTCGAAGTCCAGCTCATATTCGCCAAACAAAAAGGGCACCCGAAGATGCCCTTTTCCAATAGATCAATAAGATAGAAGCTTAAAGTTGCTCCAACGATTTAACAATCTTTTCGCACATCTGTTTTGCATCACCAAAAAGCATCATGGTGTTATCGCGGAAGAAAAGCTCGTTTTGAACACCTGCATACCCCGCCGACATGCCACGTTTGACGAACAGAACAGTCTGAGCCTGATCGACTTCCAAAATCGGCATCCCATAAATCGGAGATTTCGGGTCCGTCTTGGCCGCCGGGTTTGTGATGTCATTCGCCCCGATAACAAAAACAACGTCCGTGGATTTGAAATCACGGTTAATTTCATCCATCTCCAGGACTTCGTCATAAGGCACAGATGCTTCGGCCAACAACACGTTCATATGACCTGGCATACGGCCCGCAACGGGATGAATGGCATAACGAACATTGACACCATCCGCTTTGAGCAGATCAACCATCTCGCGCAGGGTGTGCTGTGCCTGAGCCACGGCCATTCCGTATCCCGGAACGATGACAACCGACCCTGCATTCTTCATTAGGAAAGCAGCATCGTCGCCAGAACCTGACTTGACCACACGATCATCATCGCCGCCGCTTCCCGCTGGACCGTCATCACCCTCGGCACCAAAACCACCAAGGATAACGCTGATGAACGAACGGTTCATAGCTTTACACATGATGTAACTCAGGATCGCACCAGAAGAGCCAACCAGCGCCCCGGTAATGATCAAGAGGTTGTTCTGTAGGGTAAAGCCGATACCACAGGCCGCCCAACCTGAATAGGAGTTCAGCATGGACACAACAACAGGCATATCGGCCCCTCCAATCGGCAAGATCAGCAAAAGCCCCAGTAACAGCGTCACTACGATTAATATCCAGAGATAGACAGGTTCCTGTGTTGCGCAAAGCAAGACAATAAGAACAACAACCAAGGCCCCAAGCGCAGCATTAAGCATGTGCTGCATTTTGAAAACCAGCGGTGCGCCAGAAACAAGGCCTTGCAGTTTGGCAAACGCAACCACAGATCCCGTAAAGGTAATGGCACCAACGGCGGTACCGATTGCCAACTCAATCAGGCTCGAGATCTGAATGTCGCCAACTCGTCCAATGCCATAGGCTTCAGGTTTGTAAAAGGTTGCCAAGGCAACACAAACCGCGGCAAGACCGACCAGACTATGAAAAGCAGCAACAAGCTGCGGCAAGGCCGTCATTTGAATACGCAGCGCGATAATAGTACCGATTGCACCACCAACAAGCAGCCCCAAAAGAATGGTGCCAAAGCTCATCACGCCAGGCGCCATAAGGGTCGTCCCGATGGCCAGAACCATACCGACGATACCAAAGACGTTACCCTGACGACTTGTTGTCGGGTGCGAAAGGCCACGCAATGCCATGATAAAGCATACCGAGGCGGCCAGATATAACAGAGCAGAAAGATCTGATGACATAAGAAGCTCCCCCTATTGCTTTTTCTTGAACATCTGAAGCATACGCTGCGCGACAATAAAGCCACCAAAGATGTTCACAGCTGCAAGTACTATGGCAATAAAGCCCATGATTTCACTAAAGCCCAAATCCGCAGGACCAGCGGCGATCAAAGCACCAACGATAATCACCGATGAAATAGCATTGGTCACTGCCATCAAGGGTGAATGCAGTGCAGGGGTAACATTCCAAACAACGTAGTATCCAACAAACACTGCCAAAACCAACACGGTCAGCCCCATAATGAACGGGGATCCCGCACTTTGTCCGGCAGTATCTACCGCGAGACGGCTGGCTTCTGATGCAAGGGATGCAACCTCGTCAGATAAGGCACGCGCTGAGTTAGCGACTTCAGTTGCCTTGTTGATAAATTCCTCACTAGACATCAGGCATTCCCCCCATCATTAGGTTCGGTTTTGGTCCCGGATTTACTTTCAGCGGACGTCACTGGTGCTTTTTTAGCTGACGCCGCTTTCCTGGGCGCAGCTTTACTAGCAGCGGCTGTTTTAGCCGTAGATTTTGCAGCTACTTTTTTAGCTACTGTTTTCTTGGCTGGAGCACGCTTCGCAGGCGTTTTTTTGGATGTTGCCGTTTTTGCAACTGCCGCCTTTGGCTCTGCTTTGGAAACCGTTTTCTTTTCAGCATGCGCAAGCGCGGGATGAACGATAGACCCTTCGTGCGTTACACAGGTGCCTTTGATAATCTCGTCATCCCAATCGATCTTCAAATCCTTGGCTTCTTTATCGAACATAAGCTCAAAGAAATTGACCACATTCTTGGCATAGAGCGACGAAGCATCTGTCGCCAAACGTCCGGGAACATTATGATACCCGACGATGGAGACCCCATCTTTTTCAACCACTTTTCCGGCAACAGACAGTTCACAGTTGCCCCCGGTTTCAACAGCCAAATCAACAATCACCGATCCCGGTTTCATTGATTTAACCATTTCTGCCGTAACGAGTACTGGTGCTGGGCGCCCCGGTATCAAGGCAGTGGTAATAACCATATCAACCTTGGCAATGGTCTCTGCAATCAAGGCTGCTTGTTTTGCCTTGTAGGCATCTGACATTTCTTTTGCGTAACCACCAGCAGTTTCAGCCTGTTTGAACTCATCGTCTTCCACGGCAACAAACTTGGCCCCAAGTGATTCAACCTGCTCTTTCGAAGCCGGACGTACATCCGTTGCAGACACCACAGCCCCAAGACGACGTGCCGTTGCAATGGCTTGCAGCCCTGCAACACCCGCCCCCATAACAAAAACCTTGGCCGGGGCAACAGTTCCAGCGGCGGTCATCATCATCGGAAATGCCCGATTGAATACAGCAGCACCATCCAGAACTGATTTATAACCAGCCAAGTTTGACTGACTGGACAAAACATCCATTGATTGTGCGCGGGTAATACGGGGGACAAAGTCCATCGCAAAGACCGTCAAGCCAGCTTTGGCGTAGGCGTCCAGTTCTTTTTCAGAACGATATGGGTCAGCGATAGAGACAACGACAGTACCTTTGGGCATAGCCTTGAGCTCGTCACCTTTGCCGCCAGCGATAGGTTTTAATACCTTTAGAACGGCCTTAGCATCCTTGTAGGTCGTCGTCGCATCTTTCCCAATGGTCGCGCCCGCATCCTTATAAGCCGTATCCGTGAAGCTGGCCGCAGCACCTGCCCCTTTTTCCACAAATACATCACACCCCAAAGCAACCAGTTTCTTCACTGTCTCTGGAGAAGCAGCGACCCGTGTTTCATTCGGGCGACGCTCCTTGGGAATAGCAATTTTCATATTTTCTCCCCACAAGAATTGTCATTGAATAGAAATATCCAACAAATTGTCATCTTTATTAAAAGGCAATTAAAATCAAAGCTGCAAGTGTGCACTGCACAAAAACATTCTAAAAACGCCAGAAACCGGGGAAAACACCTGTGCCAATTGGGAAATAATTCCAAATATAAATAACAATTTATTGCTGTTATATATAAAAAAGCCGATTCGCCTGTATACACAGGTGATTAATAACGCCTTATAACCCGGCCCTGTTAATGTGTCGGAATTGGAACATTAAATTGCTTCAGTGCTAGTATTTGCCTTTTCTGCAATTCTTCATAATCAAAATCAGAAATGAGATCATGGAACAATTGATGCCAGTTGATCTCTGCCTTCAAATGCATAAAGACAGATCCCAGACCAACAGCAGCCCGATCCATCAATACAAATTCTCTCGGTGGTTTTACGCCCCCCAAACGACGTAATTCCTGGTGAACTTTATTGGCGACTTCTGCGCCATAGGCGCCCCCTTTATAGTCATCAACAATGGTTCGTTTCCGATCCTGAAGCAAAGGACCATAAAGAAAATGCGCCCAGATATTCAGTGTATCCAACATTTCCCTGCTTTGGATTTTAAAGCCCCAGCTTTCATATGCTTGGACGGCAAGGTCTTCGTCATCCCGTTCTAACCCGAAATAGAGATCAATGACCCCTTTGACAAAAGAGGCATCAAAAACGCGGACACAGCCAAAGTCCAGCAAATTGACATCACCATTCTCACGAATGGAATAGTTGCCCAAATGCGGGTCACCATGAATAACGCCATATTTGTAAAAGGGAACATACCAGGCGCGAAACATATTCATCGCAACCTGGTTACACATTTCCAGATTGTTTTCATGGGATTTAATAAAATCCAGAAGCGGAACACCATCCAGCCAATTCATTGTAATCAGACGATTAGTTGTCAACTCAGGCACAGCGCTCGGTACACACACATGCTTTTCATTTGCCAACATCACCCCGTAAAGCCCCATGTTTTGCGCTTCACGTTGATAGTCCAGCTCTTCACGTAAACGGTCTGTTAGTTCCTGTAAAATATTGGAAGGATCAATCGCTTTGTCATAACGACGATAGATACCAAATAACAAAGCGAGCTGTTTCAAATCGGCTTCAACAGCTGAAATCATATCCGGATACTGTAGTTTACAGGCAAGCTCTTGCCCATCTAGGTCAATCGCGCGATGAACCTGCCCAAGCGAGGCAGCCGCGGTTGCCTCTTGATCGAAAGATTGAAACTTCTTCTGCCACCCCGCCCCAAGCTCGGTCTTCATGCGGCGCTTCACAAACAACCACCCCATGGACGGTGCATTTGACTGGAGCTGACGGAGTTCTTCAGCATATTCTTTAGGAAGCGCATCGGGGATAGTTGCCAGAATTTGCGCAGCCTTCATCAAGGGACCTTTCAGTCCCCCTAAAGCTTTCTTTAATTCAATTGAATGTTTCGCAGAATTAAGACCGGTCCCTAGAACACGGTTTCCAACGACCTGTGCTGCAAGGCCACCAACTGAGCTACCAACCTTGGCATAGCGTTTTAAGCGCCCGGACAACCGGGATCCTGAATCGCTTATATCCTGAATGTCTTCATCATCCTGCATTCTGCTGGTCTTTCCTGCTGTCTCTACAGTTTCTATAACTTTTAAAATACCAGATTTTTATATGGTATCAGATTATCAAAACTACCAACTCAATCTCACACCATCGAAAAACCAATAGATTTTGAGAAATTATCCCAATACCCATTTAAATCAGGCCTATCTTTGAGAAAAAATAGCAACTTCGTTCATATACCTTCCTGCGCGAAGGCATCAGCAGGATCAGTATTTGTGCTATCCTGTCATAATTAAGGATAGAGATTTTTTTCAGAATCATATTTTTGGGACCATATAATGAATAAAAGACTTTGGGTTCAGCAGGCTCTTAACAAGATCGAAGCGGATTATAATCGCTCTTCGGACACGCATCTCATCAAGCTGGATTTGCCGAGCTGTCTCGGCGTCGACTTGTATTTTAAAGACGAAAGCACACATCCGACTGGTAGCCTGAAACACCGTCTGGCCAGATCACTCTTTCTTTATGGCCTCTGTAACGGATGGATCGGGCCAGATACAACAATAATCGAGGCTTCATCAGGCAGTACTGCAATATCCGAAGCATACTTTTCCAGACTACTTAACCTCAGGTTCATTGCCGTTGTTCCCAAGACAACAGCCAGAAAAAAGCTTGCACAAATCGAATTTTACGGCGGGGAATGCCATCTGGTAGAGGCCAAAGACATCTACACCGAATCAGAACGTTTGGCGCGCGAGCTTAACGGGCACTACATGGATCAGTTCACCTATGCAGAGCGGGCGACCGACTGGCGAGGCAATAATAACATCGCTCAATCCCTGTTCTCCCAGATGGCACTCGAACCCCACCCCTGCCCGGAATGGATTGTTGCCAGTGCAGGGACAGGCGGCACATCGGCAACACTGGGTCGCTTTATTCGCTATGACCAATCCTGTACACACGAGACAAAGCTGTGTGTGGTCGATCCGGAAAATTCAGTCTTTTATGATTTTTACAAAACGGGCGATAAAAGCCTGAGTAGTTCAGGATCTCGGATTGAAGGCATTGGCCGCCCAAGGGTTGAGCTTTCGTTTGTCCCCAGCCTGGTGGACCGCATGATCCAAATTCCCGACGCGGCTTCTATTGCAGCGATCCACGTTCTGGAAAAATTACTCGGCCGGAAATGCGGCGCATCAACCGGAACAAATCTTTATGGTGCTTTTCTTCTGATGTCTGAAATGAAAGCCCGCAAAGAAAAAGGCAGCATCGTTACGCTAATCTGTGATTCAGGTGATCGTTATCTCGATACCAATTACAATCCTGAATGGCTTGATCACCATAAGATTGATCCAGCGCCTTATATCAAAAACCTGGAATCATTTCTTGAAACCGGCTCACTTACCCTGGACTAGGTTTCTACCAGCGTATTAAATCATTACCAGCCTCAAGAAATTCCTGTCTTGAGGCTGGTAAAACATTTCAAACCGATACTATTGCTCCATTGCTTCCAGCTGATCAATAAAGCCAGATACAACTTTAAGCCCTTGCTTCCAGAAATCCGGGTCACTTGCATCCAGCCCAAAGGGGGCCAGTAGCTCTTTGTGGCGTTTTGATCCTCCAGCCGATAGCATATCCAGATACTTCTCTGCAAAACCGTCTTCACTCTGCTGATAAACGGCATAAAGTGAATTCACCAGACAGTCACCAAATGCATAGGCATAGACGTAGAACGGTGCATGGATAAAGTGCGGCACATAAGACCAATAGGCCGCGTACTCATCCTCAAAACGAATAGCGGGTCCCAAGCTGGCTTTTTGAGTTTCCATCCAGATTTCGCCAAGTTGCTCGGGCAAGAGTTCCCCCTTGCGACGTTCGTCATGAACCCGTGTTTCAAACTGATGCATGGCAACCTGTCGCACGACGGTATTCAGCATATCTTCAACCTTGGACGCCAGCATAATCCGACGAGCCTTGGCATCCTCTTTCTTTTTCAAGACAGACTGGAAGGTAAGCATTTCCCCAAAAACAGAAGCGGTTTCCGCAAGCGTTAAGGGGGTATCGGCCATAAGCGGGCCCTGAACACCAGCCAACACCTGATGCACACCATGCCCCAGTTCATGTGCCAGAGTCATGACATCCCTTGTCCGCCCCTGATAGTTGACCAACAAATAAGGATGGGCACAGGGAACCGTTGGATGGGCAAAAGCACCCGGCGCTTTACCCGGACGAACAGGTGCATCAATCCAGGGGTTATCAAAAAACTTCTGCCCCACTTCGGCAAGCTTTGGCGAAAAACCTGCATAGGCTGTCAAAACAGTCTCGGTCGCATCGGACCAGCTAATCACATCATCGTCGTCATCCGGTAATGGCGCATTACGATCCCAATAAGGAAGCTGTTCAACTCCAAACCACTTTGCTTTCAGTTTGTAATAACGATGTGCCAGATCCTGATAAGAATCAGAAACGGAATTCACCAGCGCATCGACAACTTCGTCTTCGACCACATTGGCCAAGTTTCGGGAAGAAACAGGGCGAGAAAAACCGCGCCATTGATCTTCAACTTCTTTGTCTTTTGCCAGCGTGTTCGTAATATGCGCAAAAAGGCGCTGATTTTCACCTAACACCTTACCCAGTGATTGCGCAGCTTCCTTACGGGCTTTGGGGTCGCGATCACTCAACTTATTCAAAATCTGCGCGGAACTTAATTCTTCGCCCATATAGGGGAAACGAAGACTGGCCATTGTTTCATCAAACAATCGGACCCAGGCAGAACGGCCAGAAACACGTTTCTCGTGCAAAATCTTCTCGACATCATCAGAAAGCTGATAGTCCTTTTGTGCCCGTAAGTCTCTTAACCACGGCGCATATTTGGCAAGGGAACTATCGGTAATCTTCGATTGGAGATCACTGTCGTCCAGCTGGTTCAATTCCAAAGTAAAGAACAGGACATGAGACGAAATACCCGTGCTGCGCTCTTGCATGGATTGGAAAAACTTTCCAACTTCCGGATCGCTCATATTACCCGCGTAAACAAGATAGGCATAGCTCATCACTTTGCCCATAATCTCCTGCGTATTTTCAAAAGATGCAATTGCAGCGCAAAGGGCACCCCCGTCCAGAGAAGATAACTTCCCGGCATATTGATCATTAAAAGCGATCGCTGCTTTTTCGACAGAAACCAGATCGTTTTCCAATTCAGCTGAATCTGGCGCGGGGTAAAGATCCGTTAAATCCCAGGCAGGTAAAGTACCAAGCTTTTCATCAATAACTTCTTTTGGGTGAGCAGCTTCGGTCATAAAAATTCCTCTCATTCCGCAAACGCGGTCTTCAAATACAAACGTTGTCTCTATAAGTTAGGATCTAGAAATTGAAAACAAGGCGTGAATCGCCAATTATTACAATACATAATGATAAGAAATCACAAGAACAGGTAAAGGCCTAACAAGGATCATGGAACAAACTATTTCTCCCCCACATTACAAGAACCTTGTCAGTCTCTTTTACGCGCACGCGAAAGAGAAAAAAGAACAGCCTTTTCTTTGGTTCAAAGAAAACAAGCAATACTGGCCCATCAGCTGGGAAGAAACATCCCGGCGTATCACGGCAATGGCACGTAGCCTGAAAAAGTTGGGGCTTGAAAAAGGCGACCGCATTGTCCTTGTCGCAGAAAACAGGCCCGAATGGTTTATGGCCGACCTCGCCATTATGGCTGCCGGGGGCATATCCGTTCCTGCCTATACAACAAACACCCACGCCAACCATAAACATGTTCTTGATCATTCAGGCGCCGCCGGAATTATTGTTTCGACGACAGCACTTTGTAAAAAATCACTTCCCGCAGCACAACAGGCAGCAAGCTGTCAGTGGGCCATTACGATGGAGGCTATCGACAAAGATGATATAGACATCTTTGATTTTGGTGATGACGATACAGAAATAGCAATACATGATTGGGAACAGCTGATCGCCAAAGGAGATAATCTCACCGGCGATATCGAAATGGAGGCAGAGAAACTCACCCGGAAAGACGTTGCCTGCCTCATCTACACTTCTGGTACAGGCGGCCTGCCCAAAGGCGTTATGCTCAGTCACGGAGCCATTCTCTGTAACTGCGAAGGTGCCTGGGACGTTCTGTATCATCTTGGGTTGGGGGATGAGGTTTTCCTTTCTTTTCTTCCCCTTTCTCATGCTTACGAACATACAGCGGGACAATTTTTTCCTTTATTGCTGGGGGCCCAAATCTATTACGGCGAAGGCGCGGAACATCTGTTGCGTAATCTCGCCGAAGCTCGCCCGACCATCATGACCGCCGTCCCCAGGTTGTTTGAATCCATGCACAGCCGTATCACCCGGGGTCTGGAAAAGGAAAAACCACTTAAACGCAACCTTTTTTACAAAGCAGAAGCTTTGGGACGAAAGAAATACTATCAATCAGATAATCTGGGGTTGATCGAAAAACTACAGGATCACCTTTTGGAGAAACTGGTTCGTAACAAGCTTCGCCAGCGTTTCGGCGGACGATTAAAAGCCATGGTTTCCGGTGGTGCAGCCCTGAACGAAGATATCGGGCTGTTCTTTCACGCGCTTGGCCTGACAATCTTGCAAGGCTATGGACAGACCGAGGCCGCCCCAGTTATCGCGGTTAACAGACACGATAAAATAGACATGGCCACCGTTGGCCCCCAACTTCGGGGCGTTGAGATCAAAATTGCAGATGACGGCGAAATTCTGGCTTCCGGTGAGCTTTTGATGTCTGGATATTGGAATGATCAGAAATACACCGACGAAACCATCAAAGACGGTTGGCTTCATACTGGTGATATTGGCGAAATTGATCACCGGGGACGTCTGAAAATCACCGACCGTAAAAAGGATATCATCGTCCTGTCCGGAGGTGACAATGTTTCACCGGCCCGGGTTGAAGGCGAACTATCACGTCACCCCGCAATTCATCAAGCTATGGTATATGGAAACAAACGCCCTCATTTAACGGCGGTTATCGTGCCAGATAATGAATTTCTAGATCGTTGGGGAGAAGCCAACGGAATCGCGGCGGTTCTCGCCTCTGTATACGACAATGCTTCTTTAAAAGTCTCTATTGCAAAAGCTCTCGATCAAATCAACAAACACCTCTCTCCACTTGAAAAGGTACGCAAGTTTGTGATCGCCCGCGAGCCTTTTACCATCGATAATGAAATGATGACCCCAACGTTAAAGGTACGGCGTCATAAAGTGCTAGAGGTATATAAAGAAGAAATTGAAGCGCTCTACCCCAAAGTATCGAAATAGAACTTTCTTAAAAAAACGGCCCCAACATCTAGTCGGGGCCGTTTCACTTTGTAACATATCAACTTAAACAGTTAATCGTTCAAGCCACCAGAAACTTTATCTCCGCCTTGCGCATAGGCAATGCCGAGATCTTCCTGGCGAAGGGATTTCACCAGACCAATCATCATAAAGATCATGATAATTGAGAAGGGCAAAGCCGCAGCGATCGCCGCCGCTTGAAGAGCTTTCAACCCACCCGCCATTAAGAGCGCAGCAGCAACAAAGCCTTCGCCAAGTCCCCAGATCACGCGGTGAACAGTCGGTGGGTTTTCATGCCCAACGGACAGAAGCGTATTCACCACCAACGTACCGGAGTCAGAAGAGGTAATGAAGTAGGTTGCAATCAGAATGGTTGCAACAATTGCCGCAATTGATCCCATGAAACCGGCATTCATCTTCTCGATGGTGACATAAAGCGCAGAAGTTAAATCAGATTTAACAGCCTCGACAATACCGCCATCACCAAAAAGCTCAATGTGTAACGCCGTACCGCCAAATGCTGTTAACCAGACAGCACCAAGCAGTGTTGGCACCAGCAATACGCCCAAGATAAATTCACGAATTGTCCGCCCACGTGAAATGCGGGCAATAAACATACCCACAAATGGCGCCCATGACATCCACCAGCCCCAATAGAATGCTGTCCACCAGCCTTGCCACTGACTGGTTTCATCATTTGCATTGGTCCAGAGGCTCAATGGAATAACCTGCCCCACATAATCACCAATGTTCTGCAGGAATGATGCAAGAAGATAACGTGTTGGGCCAAAGGCTATAAAGAACGCCAGAATGACAATAGACAACCACAGGTTAACTTCGGACAATATCTTAACGCCTTTGCCAACACCGGAAACCACAGAAACAGTGGCCAAACCGGAAATAATGGCAATCAACACCATCATCGCAGCCAACGCAGGTTCGGTTTTCGTAACACCATCCGTTACGGTTTCCGTTACCCAGAATCCCCAGCCTGTAATTTCATACAGACCCGTCGCCATTTGCTGCACACCAAGCCCAAGAGACGTCGCCACACCAAAGACTGTACCATACACAGCCAATAGATCAGCAAGATGCCCAAGAGGGCCGTAAATCTTGTCTCCGATAAGCGGATAAAGCGATGAACGGATTGTCAATGGCAGGTCTTTACGATAGGCAAAGTACGCCAATGCAAGAGCAACAATCACGTATATTGCCCAAGGATGTAACCCCCAGTGGAACAGAGTGAGACGCATGGCGACTTGTGCCGCTTCTGCTGTTTGCGATGCATCCTCTGCTATGAATGGGTTAGACTGGAAGTGGTAAATTGGCTCTGCAATTGACCAGAAGACAAGCCCGATCCCCATACCTGCGCCAAACAGCATTGCGAACCAGGAAAAATAACTGAATTCCGGCCTGTCAGTATCTTTACCTAAACGAAGATTACCGTACCGACTGAACAGCAACCAAATCACAAAGAACAAGAAAGACGCAACAATTCCCAAGTAGTACCATTTCATGGTGCCAACCAGGAAATTATTAATTCCTGTAAAAAAATCACCTACGCCTTCGGTAGCGACAAACGCCATAATTACCAAGGCGAAGACAAGAAACTTCGACCATATTGCCATGGTCGGATTCAAACCTTTTAGAAAGCCTGATTTTGCTCTCATATTTAATCCTCCCTGAATAAGCCCGAATTGGGCCGAGGATATAATGGGAAAGCTAAAATCCTTTTCATGGTTATAAACGACCATTTAATAAAGGATTTTGGAACAAAAATGCCTTCGCATTTAGTTTCAGATTGATTAAAGATTGAAAAACCCAAACAGCTAACAAGCTAAAAACATAAATAAAAACAACAACAAAGATGTTTTCCAAATCAATGAAAATGAAATTTCCCTAACTGGAAAATTGTTTATTTATGACATTTCTATTAACGACTATTTTTATCTAAATTTGTATTTTTTTCATTCCTGGGCAAAGCCAACTTCCAACCTCGCACTTGACATGATAGAGAGAAAACACAAATATGAGTGATCGCTCACTTATTTATTATGCATAAAAAAACAAAGTTAGTTTATATCCCCGAAACAATTCGGCACTATACGGCAAAAGACTGATAGAGATGCGGAGTATCAAGGATGTCACCAGAAGATCAGATCAAAGAAGACAAAGCTTTGGATGACCAAAATCCTGAGAAACAGGCGGGTGGCGAAAACCTTTTGCATCTGTTGCAAAGCAAACGCTTTCTACCCCTTTTCCTCACCCAGGCACTGGGGGCATTAAACGATAACGTCTTTAAAAATGCCCTTGTCGCTTTGATCGTTTTTAAGATGGTTCATCTTTCTCCGGATGATGCCAAGGCAATGGTTACACAGGCTGCGGGTATCTTTATTCTCCCCTTTTTCCTTTTCTCGGCGATCGCCGGTCAAATCGCGGATAAGTTTGAAAAGTCGCGCTTGATCCGCCTGACGAAGTATCTCGAAATAATCATTATGGGGCTTGCCAGCTATGGCTTCCTGACGAACGCCCCAACTTACCTGATGGTCGTGTTGTTTTTGATGGGAACACAGTCAGCCTTCTTTGGTCCCCTCAAGTACAGCATTCTTCCCGATCATATGCGGGATGAAGAGCTCATCGGCGCAAACGGGCTTGTCGAAGCGGGAACCTTCTTATCCATTTTGATTGGCACAATCATCGGCGGCATTGTTATTTTAACAGAAGATGGTTTGACCACTGTCTCTCTCCTTATCATAGCTTTGTCCCTTATCGGCCTTGCCACAAGCTACTTCATCCCCAGAGCCGAAGCGTCTGAACCGTCCCTGAAAATCAACCCCAACTTTCTGGCGGAAACCTATAATCTGGTCAAACACAGCGCAGGCAATCGACCTGTGTTTCTCTCTATCCTTGGCATTTCCTGGTTCTGGCTATTTGGCGCAACTTTCCTTGCCCTGTTCGCGCCATTTGCAAAAGATATCATCGGTGGAAACGAACGGGTAAATGTTCTCTTTCTTACGATGTTTTCTGTCGGAATCGCTCTCGGGTCGCTGATATGTAACAAATTGCTCAAGGGTGAAATTACAGCACGTTATGTTCCTTTTGGCGCTCTGGGTCTATCCCTTTTCAGCTTTGATCTTTACCTCGCATCTAATACCATCACACCGGCATCATCCTCGTTGATTGGCCTCACGGAATACTTTCAACGTCCCGAGCTTATCAGGGTTTTGATCGATCTTCTGCTTATCTCTATCAGCGGCGGCCTCTACATCGTACCTCTTTACGCCATCCTTCAGCATGAAAGCAGCGACAGTCACCGGGCAAGAAACGTTGCCAGTAACAATATCCTCAACTCCCTGTTTATGGTTGTCTCGGCTATCGGAGCAATGGGGCTGTTCAAGCTTGGCTTTACCATTCCCGAAGTATTCCTGAGCATTGGGGTACTTAATCTGTTTGTTGCCCTCTATGTCTGTAAACTGCTGCCCGAGGTACCGACAAAACTTTTCTTCCGGCTCATCCTGAGAATCTGTTTTCGTGTGGAAGTCAGAGGGGAAGAAAACCTCGAAGATCTTGGCCCGAAAGCCGTTATTGTCATCAACCATGTTTCCTTTCTTGATGGCGTCCTCTTGGCGGCTTTCCTGCCCGGTCGTCCCACCTTTGCCATAGACACCTATGTGGCGCAGCGCTGGTGGGTGAAACCTTTCCTCTCCGTCGTTGATTCCTACCCGATTGACCCGACCAATCCCATGGCCACAAAAACCATGATTAATGTGGTTAAATCCGGCAAGCGCTGTGTGATCTTTCCCGAAGGCCGCATTACCGTTACCGGGGGCATGATGAAAATCTTCGAAGGCCCCGGCATGATTGCGGATCACGCTGATGCGCCTTTGTTGCCCGTCAATATCGAAGGGGCGCAATACACCCCCTTCTCGCGCCTGAAAGGTAAAATACGCCAACGCTGGTTTCCCAAGGTAATCATCACCATTCACCCACCGAAAAAGCTTCGTCTCAGCGACGATATCCGTGGCAGAGAACGTCGGTCAGCGATCAGCATAGGCCTGCATGATCTGATGAGTGAGACAGCTTTCAGTTCGTGCCCGCCCGAAGGTGGCCTGTTTAAAAATCTACTGGATGCCCGCGACATTCACGGCGGAGACGCCGCAGTTGTCGAAGACATTCAACGCGCGCCGCTTTCCTACAACAAGCTCATAACATCCAGTTTTGTTCTCGGTGACAAGTTTGCCAGCTTCACAAAACCGCAAGAGATTGTTGGCCTCTTGCTTCCCAACTCGTCAGCGGCGGCGGTGTCCTTCTTTGCCCTACAGGCAATCGGGCGCGTTAGTGCCATGCTCAACTTCACCATGGGCGAAAAGAACCTCTTGTCCTGTTGTAAAACAGCCGAGATCAAAACCATCATCACATCCCGCAAGTTTATCGAACTGGGACGTCTTGAAGAGCTCGCCGATGCGCTGGGCCGTGAGTACAAGATTATCTATCTCGAAGACCTCAAAAAAGAAGTCTCTCTCGGGAACAAGCTTTGCGGCTGGGTGAAAAATCACTTTGCCAGATCGTTCCACAGTAAATCAGCACCAGAGAATGACGATGCGGCTGTCGTTCTTTTCACATCTGGCTCAGAGGGCGTGCCAAAGGGGGTTATGCTCAGTCACAACAACCTTCTGTCCAACAGAAGCCAGCTTGCTGCCGTGGTCGATTTCAACTCGACGGACACGGTTTTCAATGCCCTGCCCATTTTCCACTCATTTGGCTTAACGGGCGGCCTTTTGCTGCCTATTCTCTCTGGCATTAAAACCTTTCTCTATCCGTCACCGCTCCACTACCGCATTGTTCCCGCCCTTGTCTACGATACCAATGCGACCATTGTCTTTGGCACGGACACCTTCCTGACAGGCTATGCCCGCGTTGCCCATCCTTACGACTTCTATTCGGTCCGACATATCTTTGCCGGGGCTGAAAAGGTCAAGGACAGCACCCGGAAAACATGGTCAGAGAAGTTCGGCCTGAGAATTCTCGAAGGCTATGGCGCGACAGAGACTTCGCCAGTTCTGTCCACCAATACGCCATTGCAGTACAAAGCAGGCACCGTCGGGCGTTTCCTGCCCGGTATTGAAAGCAGGCTGGAACCTGTACCCGGTATCCCCACAGGCGGACGCCTGTTTGTCAAAGGCCCCAACATCATGAAGGGATACCTGCGCGCCGAAGCCCCCGGGCAGCTTCAACCACCCGAAGACGGCTGGTACGATACCGGAGACATTGTAGTCATGGATATTGATGGTTTTGTCTCCATTCAGGGCCGCGCCAAACGCTTCGCCAAGATCGCGGGCGAGATGGTTTCCCTGACCGCTGCAGAAGACCTCGCAGGCAAAATCTGGCCCGGTTTTATGCACGCGGTCATCGCCCGCCCGGACGTCAAAAAAGGCGAGCAACTCATCCTCGCCACAGAATGCCCCGACGCCACCCGCGCCCTTCTGCTAAAAGAAGCGCAGGAACAAGGCATCAGCGAACTGATGATCCCCCGCGAAATCGAAATTATGGATAAAATCCCCGTCCTCGGCACAGGAAAAACTGATTACCAGACACTCCAGAAGGAGCTGGTGCCTGAGGAGGTTTGAGCTAAAAACCCTCCATGAGGAGTGAAAAACACCTAAACTATATGGGGGGGGACAGTTTAATAATTATCAGGATTGAGCAAAATTTTGAAATACAATGAGTATCTCTGATAAATTATTAGGACCACCATAACCTCGGAATTGTTTATCAATCACCAAGCAATGAATCCAATCATTATCTGTCCGTTCAGTTTGCACAGCAATCATTGACTGATTACCCAACGCAGTCGATGTAAGATCGATAGAAACACGCCATCCAGGGTTATCCAGTGTGTCAATTCGGACACCGTAAGAATGCTCCCATTCATCGTCACACTGACGTACATACCAATCTTGTATCCATAATAAAACGTCTTGAGAAGTTACCATGTCAAAATGATCTCAGTCGATAATCTTTTTAGTCAAAACTATGAGCAAAACTAACAACCGAATGAATTTTTGCTCCTACCAGCGTGAACATTTTCCCCATACCAAATTTGTGCAAGAGGCTGATGTTTAGCATTCGTCAACGGGGAAAATATTTCTTCAACTTCTCCCGAAAATTTTATACTTGGTTCATTCCCTAGAGATGGAAACAATGAAGTTATCACGGCACGTGTAATAAGGTCTTTATTTTCTTGAGTAATTGTTGATGGATCAGGGGCAATAGGTACATCAAAAATACCAATACTCAGAATCATTTTCTTGGATTTGTTAAATGAATACTGAAGGACTAGATCTTTGTTACCTTCTTTTGCATTCTCTTTTAAATACTCAAATAAATCTAATTTGGTAGGAAGCCACGTTTTCAGTAATTTCTCTCCAGTAACGAGGGCATATCGATAAGAATTATCCCAAAAAACTAATCCTATATTAATTTTTTGCCTTGTATAAATTATCTCAATGCCACTTAATTCGCTAAATTTATTAAATAATTCTTTGGCATAAATTACATCTTTGCTTTCACCATCTAAAAAAACTCTAAGCTTGGTTGTATCCCATCGAGAAAGAAGCTCTTCTTCATTACTAAAAGCAATACGCTTGAACTCGCGACAATACTCTTCTTTTGATATGTCGTTTGTAGTACCAGAATCTGCATGAGTTCTTAGCGGAACAGCCAAAAAGCTCATAACAATCATAAATAAATAACTATAACCGATATTTTTCAAAGAACTTCACCGCTTAAACCAGAAGAAAGAACTCACGTATAACGTGTAATCTCAAATGTATGACACAACAACATTTAGGAGACAATTAGGATTTCGGCTCCGAAGAACTACAACAATCAGTAAAAAACTTAAAATTACTCTATACAAATTTCACAAAAAAACCCGCCGATTGGCGGGTTTCTTCATTTATTGGTATCGATCACACTACACCATGCCAAGAGCGTGCTTATAAACGTCGATAAGCTCTTCCTGCTCCATGCGTTCTTGCTGTTCCAGTTTGCGGAGCGAGACGATCTTGCGCATGATTTTGGTATCGAAGCCTTATGTACACCTTTTTCAACTGTAGCACCCACTTTAAAAAGGCCTTCTTTTCAACGAAAATATTCTACATATACACCTACAATAAATTGTAGCGTTCTTTCTCATGGTGAGACAAAAGTACGCCATACTCAAATATTGTAAAATTTATCAACTTAACCACTTACCGACTGATGTTGGATCCGTCCCTATAAAGTGGATGACCTGAGCCCTGATTGCAGATACCTCTCTATCAGGATCACGGGTTGTGCGAGAACTGACCTGAGCCCTGAAGATTCCTCCATATTAATGTAGAGTCCTTCCAACTTTTGGAGGGATTACCGTACCTCCAGTGAGCTGCGTAAAGCGGGTGTCTTTGTGTCGCCCCCACACGACTCTTGATAAGCAAACGCCAGCCGAAGTATATTTCGGCAGTAAAGAATTGAAGAAAGCGGCATGATAATTAAACTAGATACACCTTAACTCAGCCGCAAACCTGTTCGGAAACAAGGATCACTTCAGCCTTTTTCTTCAAGTTCCTGGCATTGACGCATATTTTCGAGATAACGCCTTACCACCGGAATCTCAACTCGCCTTGAATCATCCATAAGACCCATATTAGGTTCAATATTCTTACACTTTTTTCTAAGATTCTCACGAATTTTTGATGCTTTACTCACTTATTTTACTCCCTTAGTGAAGATAATAATAACAGGCATAACCGCCACGTATCCCAAGAAATTATTTATGAATTTTATTATGAGTTCAAACTTTTCTGTGACAATTCCCAAACTAAACCACTTACCGACTGATGTCGGAAGGTTTACGTGAGGAGTGTAACTCCAGATATTGCAAGACCACATCATCGGTAACATTCCCGCTTGTTGTTGAGAAGTATCCCTGAGCCAGAAACGTCGTCCCCAATATCGTTTTCCAAGTTCAGGGTACTCCACCTGGATTTTGCGTGATGAACGCCCCTTAATCCGCCGCATTACATTTGGCAGAGATAGATGTGGCGGGATCGACAGAAACATATGGACATGATCCGTAGAGAGAACGCCTTTGACGATACTCACGCCCATTTCTTCACAGCTTTGTCGGATAATAGCACGTAAGCGCTCGCGCATCTCTCCACGTAAAACCTTGAAACGATACCTGGTAACCCACACAACGTAAAAGCGGTGGTAAAAAGTGGTATGACTACCTGTACAATAGGACATGAAGCGTTCTCCCGAATTGGTTTTCACCCCGGATGGATGAGCCAATTCGGGAGAAGGCTTCATCTAAGACATACAAAAATTCAAGCTAAAGCTGACCGACTAAAAGTCGGTGGATTTAAACCAAATTTTTGATATTAAAATATGGAATTTACTTAAGAATTATAGCCAGGAGCCAAATCAACGCTCTCCACACCATACAAAGCAGCCCTATTCCGTAGCCATAAATGATGCTGACGATGATCCAAAATATGCCCTTCTGAACAATCAACATTCCACCTTTGAAGAGCATACCCAGCCACTGCAGCTCTTAGGTTAACTGAAAGCACACCATTTTCCATACCAAAATCAAGTGTTGTTGTATCAGGATATTTAAGATTTGGATGAGGTACAATTTCTAATTGAACAATTCTATTCCATTGGATGTCTTGCTCTTTTAATTCAGCCTCTTCAACCACTCCCTCTACTAATTTGGGCTTAGTGATTCTTGTCAAAACAAAATCCGTAAACCTGCCCCGCTTCCTATCAAATGCTCTAATATGCCAACGGAAGCCGTTATCAACCAAAGCGAACGGCGCTATCACTCGCCTACTCTTTCCGCTTGAGTGAGAACAATAATTGACTTCTACAAGCTCATTATTGTGTATTGCCCTTGAGATAACAGCAATTGTATCAACTTTAGGCTGATTAAGTTGTATAGGGGTTTCACAAGTAATCAAGGAACGCCCAACACCTGGGTAATCATCACCCAAACCTTTAGACAACCCAGAGAGCACTTGTAGCGAATTATGCTCAAAAACAGGTATGAATGAGTAGCCTATTTCGTATATTTTATTTCGAGAATTGTATTCAATATTTTCCGGTCTAAGAGCTTTATATTGAGAAATATCCCGTGTTGCAGCTGCTTCCTTAATACCGAAGCGATCAATTAAGTCTGATCTTTTCAACTCACCATAAAAATAGAGCCTAAATTCTACAAAAAACAGCCGCTCTTTTTGCTGCTGGCTTATATCAACTAGCATGTTTTCCTCCCTAGTCTTTTCAGACATATAGCGCATAGAATCGGATAGCAAATACTTTTTATCTATTGACATCATCATTTTGATGAGTAATAGTAATTATATTGATTGTGTATAAGCGAACAAAAGCAATGCGACGCAACAGAGGTAGACTTACTAATGAGAGATTTTGTGGCAACCCAAACACAATAGAAGTTCACAACCTGGATAACGAAAAGACATCCTGTCAGATCGATAAAATTATTGATGCAGGACATGAGGTCCCCTTCAACTCTCTCTCAACAGCCCATTCAATGGGCTATGATAATTGTCATTGGTGCATTGGTGATTCAACACGTTAAATTTGAAAGGAATATATAACATGGCAACAAACCCTCCTTCCGGTGATGGTCGTCGAAATGGCGCAGTCAGAGACCGATCACAAACAAAAACCCCTTCTGGTCATTTCGTAAAACGAGATAGCAAAACCGGAAAATTCATGGATGTTAAAACATCCAGTAAAACTCCATTTAAAGGAGTCAGGAAAGAAAAGTAACTGAGTTTGAGGCCTAATTGCCTATCTATAGTAAAATTGAAGTAAACCAAGGTCAGAGCAATTTTGCCTCAAACATTCTTTAGTTCATGAGTACATTTTTAACAAATTTAACTTGGTTATAAAGTTTTAACGAACAGTATTCTCTTCAACCACTTGAAAAGATATACACCATTATCATTTCAATACACTTAAACGTGACAAGTTCAATCTCATCAGTTCTAAAACATCATATTTTCTATATTTTACGACATATTCGTCACAAGAACCACATGTAACTTTTGAACACTGCCAGCGCTTCAATCAAAATAAACAATTAATATCAACATTTTAAACCAAAATAAATCATTCCCTAAAGTTTATTTCTAAACCTTTCGCGCCTTTCCAACCTCCTTAATTTCTGACCAATAAATAACTCACCAGCACCTCATCTAACTAATGGCCGATATTCGTCGGTTTAAAGCTATAAACCTTATTATGTTAATGAGTTTTTTTACTCTCAAAGGTGCATTTCTTCATATTTCAATTATTTAAAAAGGATATGAAATTGCGAGACACAACCGTTTTAACTCTTCCAATTAAAGACACAAACGTTAAGGCATGGTCTCAAATCCAAATGCCGGTTTTGTTCATAGAAACTGATGGTACAGCAGAACCCTATCGTGAACTTGTGGATTATATTTTCAACTCTCTTGCTTCAGGTCAAATGGCGCAAGAATCGGCGACTAAGTGCGTTAGAGCAGTAGAAAGGTTCATCAAATTTTATGACACCATTTTGGAACATAATTTTGTTATTTATGAAGAACTAAACCTTTTGTTGAGCATCTTTACGATATTTCGACATAAGGGATCCAATCACGAAGAGGCTGGCCCTGAATTCTCTGACCTAAATTGGGCTCCCGTTGAAACAAGGACTGCTCGTAACGACTTTAACGCAATAGTAAATTTTTTTGATTTTTGCAACATTCAGTATGGCTACATTACCTTTCAAAAAGAAAAAATTTCGACAAAAAACTCCAGTTGGTACCAGAGCCTCGAAGCTGTTCAAAAAAAGAAAGATCGGGACTTTTTCACACACCTTAGTGCGCACAGAGCTCGCTTCAAGATGCTTCAGCCCGACATGGAAGTACCCTTCCCGAAAATATTAAAAACCAAGTCAGCGCCCCCCACTAATGAAGCTGAAAAAGCGATCTCACAAGAAGAGATTAAGACGATCATCGCAGCGGAAAGAAACCCCGTTTTCAGATTTGTCTGGATCATAACGTCTTTTGGAGGAATTCGATTATCCGAAGCTTGTCATATTTGGCAAGCTGATGTCATGCCCTCCTTTTATTGGAAGGAACTTTTTCAAGTAGCCTCAAACAAACCACTTATATTCAGGTCTGAACCCTCTGACTGTAAATACACAGGCACGATAGGAAGCTACAAGATAACCCGTCGTAAGTATCTAAAAAACAAATATGGTCTAATTCCTCGAAATGAATATCCCATAGACAACATACAACATGCGGGCTGGAAAGGGGTGACATACACTGACGACCGTTTATTTCATCCTATTTTTTGGCAAGCAGGTCACGATATTATTGACCTCCTCAATGAAGCTATCAAAGAAATACAGACATTTCATAGTATCAACAGAACCAGCAAAACTCATCCGTATTTTCTCGTCAACATGCGCCCAGGGCAACATTTTGGACAACCGACTTCGAGGAGCAATATTCAGAACGCATGGAACCGAGCGTGCATAAGGGTGGGCCTAAAACCACATGAACATAGGCGTAATATTCACGCCGGAAGACACTTACATACAGCTCTATCAAGAGAACTTGATATGTCTGATAGAAGCATCCAGGAAATGCTCGGCCATTCCTCAATCAAAAGCCAGAATTCGTATGGAAAATCTCTCCGATTAACAGCCGAAAAATTAGAAAAAGCACATTTCAGAAAATCAAATAATGAGGAAGAATAATGGCTGTACTAGAGATATTAAAAGAACCGGTAAGCAAGACTAAAATCAAATCTTTGATCCAGAACTTTGACCGGACCATTAAGGATGGTCTCTATGAGATTTGGTCCAAAACGCGAGAAGAACTGGAGCTTGAACCAAGGTTCTGGAGAGAGCCTCCCAAAGAAACCCGCCTCCCCCATAAGGTCTTGTTTGGCTTCACATCAGAATCAACCAATAAATTACGTTTTTTCTCCTCTATGAAAATTGCCTCGTCCCTGCATGTATTCGGGTTGTTACCCCTGTCCGCGAAAGGAAAACCGGTCATCCGAATGAAACAAGGGGAAAAAAACATCGTTCAAATCATCCAGGAACTGGACATAAAAACACAAAAAAACTTGCTTAAAGAGATAATTGAAAACGATGAACTCTTTGAAAGTAAGTTTTGGTCTCAAAGCTATATCTTTTCTCTCAAGCCCATCCTCAAAATCCAAAATCAATCAAATCATGACGCTTTCTTCAATGAATTTTCTGAGCTCTTTGCTCACGAAACAAATAAAACAGCCAAAGATCATAATCATATCAATCTTGCAGTAATTTGGTTTGCGTTTTACTGCTTTTCCAAAGGACTGATCAACATTAATCACGAGGCAGTGGAAGACAATAAGAGCCATCCATTTTTCTCAACAGGCTTCACCCCTTTCAACAACTTCATTGCACTATACCTTTTGCCAGGCAAAAACGACTATCTTCTCGAACGTGTAATTCCTGCCTGTAATGAAAAAAATAACGGCCAACTCCTCAGAAGCTTACTGCTTGACAGGACGTTTTATAACGCAACAGACGCAAACATTTTCTTTGAAGCTCTCTACCAAAGAAAACTTAAATCACTCGATGAAAATGCACCGGACATATGGAAGTTAAGCGGACAAGATGTAGTCACTATAAGAAAGCTGTACAGAGAAGTTCGTGCCTTCTTTTCACTAGCTCCCGAAGATTCCGATTACCTAGAATATTTCGAAAACAATGGTAAATTTGTATCCGCGGACGGACTAGGGACTTTTTCCTGGCTGCGGCAACCCAATATTTCTAAGAAGAAAGCCTTTGAAGAATGGGTTGGATGCCCTCAACCAAATGAAACTCCACAAGAACTTTTAAACTGGGCGGCTGTTCTTGAAAAAATCATCCCAACACTTGGTGTCAAAACCACTCAAAGCATACTTACTAGTATGGATTACTGGCTGCTCTATCTCTATCGTATTTACCTAAGCAAGAAGCAGTACTTCCCAAAAGATTTCACTGAAGTCAGAAGGGATGAACACATCGCAAAAAGTAAATCCAATGATACCTTTATAAACTGCTTAGAACAGTTTATCGGCAGAACATATTCTGCTGACAGGGCACTCGATACATTTCAGAGCGCTTTCTACTGCGGTGCGACTATTTTCGGTTGGGACTCATCGAAAGCTCCCATAAATAGGAAGTTTGACAAAATAAAAAAACCTGAAAAACGGACTTTCGGAACACCACGAGAGGCGATGAAACCAGAGGTATTAAACTACATAACAGAAACAAACAGAAAAGATGATTTCGCCTTCGCAAAACAACTAATACATGGACGGACAGAGAGAAGCCTCTACAACAGAAAAGTCTATGATTCTCGAACAGGTGAATATACCGAAATCTTCTGGCCTTCCATACCTTTCATCCTGGATGTAATGCTAACTTCAGCTTGCCGATCGTCTTCAGCAATCTCACTTGATAGTGGTGAAGGTGACAAGACTTGGGTTTTGCCAAGTGGTGAGGTCATTGAAAACCATTTACCAACAGCCGCCCTTGACCGCTCCGCAGGCGCTCTAACACAATTTACATTCTCAGCGACAAAACAAGAAAAGAACCTCGGGATACATTTTCAAGTCTCCAAAACAGGCCCCTATTCAGTACCTTACATTGAACCGAGGACAGCGAAAAACTTACAAAAAATGCGAGAACTGCAGCTTCAATACAACCCTATATCGGGAGTTGTGAGCCTCGCGAGTCCTAGAGACATCAGACACGGAAACAAAGAGAAATTTGATAAAATTTTCCCGCTTTTTAGAGACCCGATAAGCACAAAATCTCACCCTCCTTCACATGCTACTCTCAGTTCCTATTGGCAAGGATTATTGGAGCACTGCGAAGCCGAATTTAAAAAAGAAAAGGGTTACTTTGAACGCTTCTTGATTGATGGGAAACCAAGATGGGATCTTCACAGCATTCGTGTCACCAACATTACGATTCTTCTAGAACAAGGTGTTGACCCACGCGTGGTGGCAGAACTTGCTGGACACAAATCACTGGCAATGACCTGGCACTACAAGGCCACGAGCGTAAAGAATATACATAAAACGCTCGTAGAGGCCCATAAGGATCGCCAGGATGCAATCCTCCAGTCCTTTCTCAGTGCTGATGATGAAGATGAAATCGATAGGTTGCTTCAAGACCTTATCGGATCCAACAGTGATCTCATTGAGACCACGGATCATGGACGTCAAATGCTAAAGCACAGTGTTACAAAACACATCCCACCAGAAGTATTTTCACATGGAATCTGCCCAGGGGCTGACTGCAGCCAAGGAAAATCAAATACAGTCCGCGGGGATGTAGGCGTGTGGCGACCACGCGCATGCTCAGGTTGCAAATTCCGTATTACCGGTCCAGCGTTCTTACCCGGCTTGGTATTTCGCTTGAACAGCCTCATGGCTGAGATCAAATCCTCTCTGAAAAAAGAAGCAAAATTGAACGAAAAAATCGAGCATTTTGAAGATCAAGACAAAGCTACTCAAGCACAGAAATACCGCCTCATTGCGGAAGCCGAAGCCCTTTATCGTGACAAACTTTTCGAAGAATGGGCGCTCGAGTACAAAACAATCCGTCGATCCGAGAATATGCTCCAAAAAGCAAAAACTGACAGTGAAAATTCACTGATCCTAACTAGAGAAAGCTATGATCGCATGAGTTTTATCGAGACAGAAGATTTCCCTCTTGCCCACGCTTTGGTCAAAGAAGCGGAGATCTTTCTCGATGCGGAGCATGAACTTCCCGACGGCGTTCGTGAAAGGCGAAATGAAATTTTGATGGAGGTCGCATCAAAGGAGAACATAAGCCACTTATTCTACAAATTAAGCGGAAAAGACCGTGCTCAATCAATGACACGTCTAGGCACCATTCTCTTAGCAAACGGGAATATCGACGACTTCCTTTCTGGAGAAAAGAAATTAACAAACATTGAGGGTGTTTATAACGCGATTGATGGAATGTTCGACGACACCTTAAACGGGAACGTAGCTCAAGACGATGCCTTGTTATCACCAGAAAAAAATACTGATTTTGTAGGAGTTGATTCATGAAAACAAGCGAACAACTATTTTCTGAAATGATGAAGGCCAACGAAGTGGCTTATAACCACAGACAAAAACTTCAGAATTGCGAGAACATCAAATTTTGCTGCGATGCGATCGAAAGTGGTAAAGCGTTAACTCATATCAAAAAACGTTTCGGAAATCGCAAAAAATACTCCCCAACCATCAACCCAAATAATATCGACAATGTCAGAATTGCTTTGGGCTTTGACGGTCCCGCGAGATCAACTGTATTACGTAGTGATGAGCTTAAGAGATACATCGAATTACGAGAATTGGAACGCATAAATAAAGTCGGACCAACGAAGAAAACTCCCTCTGCTTTTAAGCGGTTGGAATCTATACTAGGAGAACTCGAACATTTTGAAGATCAAACTTATATCCGATCTCTTGTTGAAGAAGGCAACCAGGCAAAGAAAAAGCTGATAAGCCTAACTAAAGGCCTCAAAAAAATCCCCGGAATTCCGTTATCTCAACTCACTAAAGACCATCAGAATGTAATTCCTATCGCTGAAGAAAAGCAATATCTGCCAGTTACAAAAAGCGACAACAATCGAGAAATCTCTAAAATAATAGGCGAACTGATTCAACGCTTGAAGGATAACGAAGAACTTACAAATTTTGCTCTTAAGAATGAAGCTGGTCGCATCAAACAGTCAATTGACCCAGGGAAAACACTTATAAAACCCAAGGAATTCACAGCTCTAGAAACTGCTATTGATCTTCTAAAAGGATAGATAATGGCCAAAAGAAATGTAGAAAAAGAGATCCTCGAAGCCCTCGATGTTTTTGTCTCTAAAGACAAACAAATTCCTATCACAAATGATAGGAAAGTAAACGTTTCTGGGCTTTGTAAAGAACTCGGTTTGAAGCCTTCAGACGTTCAGCATTTTCACAAAAAAGATTCAGTAAAACTTGCCGTAAACGCTATAGCTGGCGAACAAGATATTTTGCCAATTGGAGCTCGCGCAATCTCTGTTGCAGAAGACAAGGCCATGCGAGAACGTATCGCTACAGTCACAAGTAGATCAAAAGACATAGGTCAAGCGGCAGCAGAACAATCTGCAGCAATTGGAGCTATGTCAGAAACCGTCCGATACCTCAAGGAACAACTTGTTATTCTTGCCGATGAAAACACACGATTGCGTCGTGACAATTCTGCGTTAAAAGAACGTCTAAAAATCTTGCGAAACGGTGGTGTGGAGCCACCTTTCATATGACTGAAGTCGTTGTAGACAAAATCCTGAACACCTCATCGAACAGAATAATTTTCTCAGGTATGGAGGCCAATGGTCAGCGTCTGATTGTCCGCTTATCTGGGGGCCTGTATCCTGTACCGGGAGAAGTCTACAAGATCGATGGAAAAGAAACCTTCTGGCGAGACACTTACGGCAAGCCGCATCGAACAATTAACGCTAAGAAAGCTGACAGGATCCGAACAAATGGTAAACTGCTTGGGCCGTGGCTGCGGTCCCTGCCAGGAATTGGCCAAGAGAGAGCATCTCGTTTGTTGGAAACTTTCGGTGATGACATTCTTGACGTGATTTCTGATGAAAACCGTATTGAAGAAATCGCCAAAGCAATTTCACCTGGTAGATTAAAACTGGGGTATAAATTAGCTAGCCTTTTGATCGCCAAATCCATCGAAATGAAATCTTCTGAAAATCAGGCTGCCCAAGCTGGAGAGTTTTACAAGCGACTTGAAAATCTAGGCGTTTCGGATCGTGGAGCTGCTAGACAATTACACAGAATAATCAGCAGTGACGATCCGCTTGATATATTAAGAAAACACCCCTATTTCCCCGCTGCAATTCTCCCTTGGGACCAAGCTGATCATATCGGTCAGAGATTGCTCTTGCAGGCAAGAGATCTGGATCCCCAAAACCATGTTGATCGCTTGATTGGCGCCTGTGACGCTGCATGGAAGGAAACCCTCTCAAAAGGTCATACCGCCTCGACAATATCGGAATTCAAAGGCCGTGTGCAAAAGCTTGGGATTAATGATCCTGAGAAAGCTATCAATGAAGCCATACATATCGAACGAACAATACTAGAAGACACCTTCCTGAGACCTCCTGGGGCGAGGATGTTAGAGAGATCCGTCGCAAGGGAAATCAAGCGCATAAATGCACCATACGATCGAGATGTCACTTTTATGGAAACGTCGTTGCCTTCAAATTCAACCGTTGAGCAACGAGACGCAGTTCTTAATATCAGCAAGTCTTATTTTGCAGTTTTGCAGGGTAGCGCAGGCACGGGCAAAACCACAACAATGCGTGCACTTTGCAATGCCTTCGAAGCCGGTGGTGGTAAAGTTCAACTCGCAGCCATTGCTGGGAAAGCTGCACTGCGCTTGTCTCAGTCAACGGGCAGGATCGCTCTAACAATCGCACGGCTGTTGATTGGGTTGCGCAGGCGTGAGGAATTTAAGAACCAAGGGAAGGCAGTTCCTGAGGACACGCCAGAAATCACTAAAAACACAATGCTCGTTATTGATGAAGCCAGTATGGTTGACCTAGTGACCTGGAACGAATTGCTGAAATTTGTTCCTACGGGAGCAACAATTGTAATGGTAGGAGATACCGCACAATTGCCCCCAGTCGGACTAGGCAGAGTGTATCACGACTGTGTAGAGGCTGATTTTAATGTTAGTCGCCTCACAAAAGTACTTAGACAGGGTGATGACAACCCAATTGTTAAAATAGCTTCAGACGTGCGGGAAGGCCGAGTTCCAGAGCTCCCAAAATGCGATAATGGGATTGGTGCTGGTGTATTCTTCGTTGAATGCTCCGATAAACACATCATGAAAGGCCTAGAGCGCACTTATGACAGCCTGATGAACTTAGGAGTATCAGGAGACGAAATACTCGTCCTTGCGGCTCTCAAGCGATCTTGTGAGGCTTTCTGTGATCTCATGCAAACTAAAAGGCGCAAAATAGAAAAAGCTGAAGGTACTCGACTTGGCCCACTGGCATCATTTGTATCAGTCGGCGATCCTGTAATGTGTACCCGAAACAGGTATGAAGAAAATATGATGAATGGACTTATCGGACGGGTCACACAATTAGAGCCTTTACAAGTGCAATTTGATGGCGAGAACGAGCCACGGCCGATTTCTGATGAAGCCGTTTTTGACTTACAAAGTGCTTGGGCTGTGACAGGTCACAAAGCTCAGGGATCCGAGGCGCCATACGTAGCTGTCGCGCTTGATGGGAAAAATTTGCTAACAAGAGAATGGCTCTACACAGCAATCACTCGTGCAGGTAAAAGAGTAATACTGGTCGGGTCAAAATCAGCCCTGGAAAGAGCTGTCGAAAACAGGGTTCAGCGCGTGACTTGTTTCAAGCAAGAACTAGAAAAAAGCCGGTTATAAAATCCGCTTCAGACTGCTGGCATGCTGAAGACTGGGGGGAGGAAGAGCAAACATGAAGCACGAGGAGCACTGCATCTAAGCCAAGTTGATTAGCTACAAGGTTACCTTACCTGAAGAACAAAACCGTTTAAGCGGGGCTAATTTATCTACTGTCGATCTGAATTGTACTCAGGCCTAAATATACCTTGCTTTTACAACCATAAGGGATACTGTTTTCCAGAAATTAGGTGTGTAAAGGTAAGTAAAACGAATGAATATCGCTGAAATCGAAATGGGTTTAAAGGCAATAGCAGAACAGGGTTTTGATAAGAACGAATTTCCGTTTCAATTCATTGGATGCTTCGACACTCCAAAAGCCACTACCACCAAACTCAAAGGCAAAATGAATAAGGCCAAGGGAGAGAACGAACTCCTTTGGGCTAAAAAGCTCTACTTCAAACCATCTCCTCAAGGTGCGGCTGCGCAAACAGTTGATGCAATGAATGAGGAAGGCCTGGTCAACACACATGCACCAAGATTTCTTTTATCTACAGATGGCGAAGAGTTCACAGCATACGACAGAAATAAAGATGACCATTTTCATGGCACCTTTTCAAAACTGAATGACAGCTTCGATTTCTTCCTTGGATTAGCCAATATTGAACGATATGAAGCCGTAGAAGAAACCATCGCGGATATTCGTGCTGCCGGTCGATTGGCAAAGTTATATGATGCTATTCTAGCTAATAATTCAGATTGGTATAATGATGAGCACGCCCACACATTAAACCTGTTTATGACCCGTCTTTTATTCTGCTTGTTTGCAGAAGATACAGGTATTTTCGAACAGGATTTATTCTCAAAATCATTAAACGATTACACAGACATCGAAGGTCGTGATGTTGGGCCTTTCCTTGAACAGATTTTTGAGATTATGGATACTCCTCCCAACGAACGAGGGGATATTCCTGCACACATCAACAGGTTCCCTTTTGTAAATGGTGGCCTGTTTAAGGACCATGTTAAAATCCCTAAGTTCGGTAAGTTGCCAAGGCGGATCCTGATCGAAGCAGGACGTTTGAATTGGAGAGAAATCAACCCAGATATTTTCGGCTCCATGATCCAAGCGGTTGTAGAGCCTGAAATGCGTGGTGACTTGGGGATGCACTACACATCAGTTCCTAATATCATGAAAGTGCTTCATCCTTTGTTTTTATTGGACCTAGAGAAGCAATTTTCAGATAGCCAGGATAGTCCAAACAAGCTAGAGAAACTGCATCAACGCCTATCAAAAATCAGAGTGTTTGACCCTGCTTGTGGTTCTGGCAATTTTTTAATTATTGCTTATCGTGAACTGCGAAAACTGGAGATGAGAATATATAAACGTCTCCAGGAACTGACTGGTGAACTGGGTTGGAAATGGTCTGAAGTCAAACTTACCAACTTCTATGGCATTGAATATGCCGATTTCGCATCTGAAACAGCCAAGTTATCCCTATGGATTGCTGAATATCAGATGAATAAACAGTTTGCAGACATCTTTGGTGATGCCCCACCTGCACTTCCTTTGAAGGAAAGCGGCAATATTAAGCATGGAAATGCTTTAAGGGTTAATTGGGAAGAAGTTTGTCCACCTGCCAAAGATGATATTGAAACGTATATCGTTGGTAATCCACCATACCTGGGAAGCACGTTCCAATCCAAAGAGCAAAAAGAGGATTTGGAACTACTCTTTAAGCCTTTGACTAAGTCATACAAGAACCTTGATTATGTTGCTGGCTGGTATTTGAAAGCCGTATATTACAACCAAAAGAGACGTTACGGAGCAGCATTTGTTGCAACGAACTCCATTTGCCAAGGCGAACAAGTCAATATGCTGTGGCAACACGTTTACGCTAGACAATTTGAAATCAGTTTTGCTCATCAATCTTTCAAGTGGAAAAATAATGCTTCGAAGAATGCAGGTGTAACCTGTGTGATTGTTGGCATCTGTCCGAAGAATGCAATTATAGGGGATAAAATTTTATTCACTGCGGGAGTTGCGAAAAAAGTAAAAAATATCGGCCCGTATCTTCTAGAGATGAGTGATGTCATTGTGGGGAAAGAAGGGTCTTCACTTACCGGTTTGCCAAAAATGAGTTGGGGAAATAAAGCCACAGATAATGGTAATCTGATTCTATCCCCTGATGAGAGGGCATCAATCTTAGAAAAAAGTCCAGAGGCTGTAGAATTCATTAAAAGATATTATGGCTCACAAGAATTTATCAAAGGCATCGAAAGATATTGTATCTGGATTGCAGATAATAAAGTTGAAGAAGCAAAATCAATACCTGAATTAAATAAACGTATCCAAGCGGTTCATGATTTCAGAGCAGCAAGTAAGGCTCCACAAACTAGAGATTATGCTGTCCATTCCCATAGGTTTCGCCAGATACAAGGCTACGGTGTAGATGCTGTTTTTGTCCCGAGGATTTCATCAGAAAAACGACCATACATGCCAGTCGGTTTTATGTCTGAAGATGATATTATTAACGACCAGGCCTATGCAATTTATGGTGCTGAGCCTTTTGTTTTTGCTCTCATTTCCTCAAAATTACATTACGTGTGGGTTAAGACAGTATGTGGGCAAATGGAAACTCGGATAAGGTATTCCAATACAATGGGATACAACACATTCCCAATTCCATTCTTATCTGATGATGACAAGAAAATACTAGAAGAATTAGCCTGGGAAATCATTGAAGCAAGAGAAGAACATCCAGGCAAAACAATTGCCGATCTTTATGACCCCAAGAAGATGCCTGAGAACCTATTAAAAGCCCATAAGAAGCTCGATATGGTTCTGGAAACTATGTACGTGGGTGAACCATTTAAAAACGACACAGTGCGTTTGGAGCACCTTTTCAAAATGTACGCCAAGATGACCAAGAAAAAGGCTGGATAGATGGAAGATTTCGTTAAAGTAAATTATGCTCAAACAGGTGCAAGCCAGTTTTCAAATGAAATGGGGATGAGGGCAATGCAGGCAAGAGCATTTGAAAACCGTAATGCTCAACATCTTCTGGTCAAAGCGCCACCTGCTTCTGGTAAATCACGTTGCTTGATGTTTATTGGCCTGGATAAACTTGAAAACCAGGGAATAAAAAAGGTCATCGTTGCAGTTCCTGAAAACTCAATCGGTTCGTCCTTTAAAAACACCAACCTGATGGAATTCGGTTTCTTCCGAGATTGGGAAGTCAAAGAAGAATGGAACCTTTGTTCAACACGGGGATCTGCAAGTAAAGTTCAGGCTCTTATTCGTTTCATGCAATCAGATGATGAAACACTTGTTTGCTCACATTCCACATTGCGATTTGCCTTTGATGAAATCGGCGCAGAGCCATTCGATAACTGTCTTCTTGCAGTCGATGAATTCCACCACGTATCAGCAGATGAAGGAAACAAACTAGGTAATCTGGTCCGAGCACTCATTGAAAGAGATGAAGCCCATATTGTTGCGATGACAGGTTCATATTTCCGAGGTGATACAACACCAGTATTACGTCCTGAAGATGAAAATAAGTTTACCCGTGTTTCTTATACCTACTACGAGCAGTTAAACGGGTATGAACACCTGAAAACACTGGGCATTGGCTATCATTTCTATCGTGGTCGTTATGTGGATGCCATCCATGAAATTTTAGATCCCAAAAAGAAAACCATTATTCATATACCACCACCCCAAGCGGCGGCAGCTTTGGGGGACAAATATTATGAAACTGATAAGGTAATTGACCATTTAGGAAAAGTGTTAAACCAAGACTCTAAGACTGGTTTTTACAATGTCAAAACTAAGGATGGTTCTGTCATTAAGGTTGCAGACTTGGTTACTGAAGATGGGCGTGATGTTGTTCAAGAAGGCTTGCGTAATGTCAAGAAGCCAAAGGATCTAGATGTCATCATTGCTCTTGGAATGGCAAAAGAGGGATTTGACTGGATTTACTGTGAACACGCTTTAACAGTTGGTTATCGAGGCTCTTTGACTGAAGTAATCCAAATTATTGGACGTGCAACTCGTGATGCACCTGATAAGCCACATGCACAATTTACCAACCTGATTGCAGAACCTGATGCAACGCAGGACAGGGTAACAGATGCGGTCAACAATATGCTGAAAGCCATTGCAGCATCATTGTTGATGGAGCAAGTCCTCGCACCTAATTTTAAATTCAAAACACATAAAGGCGATGATGATATTGATGGTTCCCGCGATACGGTAGAAATTGAAACCACAGGTGATGGACCTGAGATTGCTATCAAAGGCTTCAAAGAACCAAGCACAGAACGTGTTCGTCATATCATAGAGAATGATATTGCCGATTTGACCGCAGCAATTTTCCAAGATGATGATGTTTTACGTGCAGCAATGAACCCTAATGAAATTGCTCCAGAAGTCGTAAACCAGGTATTCATTCCAAAGGTCATTGAGAAAAAATATGATGATTTAACTCAGGAAGAAGTTGAGGAAATCCGTCAGCATGTTGTTGCAAGTGCTGTAATGACAAACACCAATGAAGAAATTGATGATGATGAGACAAAAGCTAAGAAGGATTTAGGCTTTGTACGATTGGCTGAGAAGTTTATCAACATTGATGACCTTGATATTGATTTGATTGATAGCATCAATCCTTTCCAGTTGGCTTATGAAGTGATGTCCAGAGCCATTGATGAAAAGGTTCTCAGCCGTATCCATCAGACTATTACGGCAAAGAAAATTGCCATGACCGAAGAAGAGGCTGTTGTACTATTCCCACGGATTAAGAAATTCCAGCAGGAAAATGGTCGTGCGCCTGATTTGACTTCACAAAATCCAATGGAAAAACGTATGGCAGAAGCGTTGGCCTGGATTAGAGAAGCCAAACGTAAGAAGAAGGCTGAACAGATGGCAGTAGGAGCATAATCTATGCCCAAGATGTCATTGGATGATATTTTTGATGATGAAATCATTGGTGAGGTTGAGGTCAAATTAAAAGACACTGACCCAGAGACCACGCGCATCCTTTCAAACTTTGATGAAATAAACCGTTTTATTGACCGACACGGCTATGTGCCGGGTAAAGGCGAGGGAAAGCCTTCAGTTTCCGAAAGAAGTCTTATGCTTCGCTTAAAGGGCATTTTAAAGAATGAGAATGCTGTCCAGAAACTCATTCCACATGATAAACATGGTTTATTATCGTCATCGTCAGAAGAGGAGGCGGTTAACGATCCTGTTGAGGAAGAATTCATTCCATCAAGCCTAGATGACATTCTTGATTTGGATGATGACATTTTATCCACTGATACAGATGACATTTTTGAAATAAAACATGTGCCCACGGCTGAACAAAAAAAGAAGGCTAAGGCGGATTGGACTTCTGAACGCACCAAGTGTGAGGATTTCGATAAGTTTGAGCCATTATTTGAAGAATGTGTCAAAGACCTGAAAATAGGTAAACGAAAGGCCATTGAGTTTAGGAAAGAGCAGGAAATCAAAGCGGGTGAATTCTTCATCCTTAATGGTGTAACGCTTTTTATCGCTGAAGTTGGTGAAACCCAAATCCGCAATGGCAAAAAGAACGCTCGTTTACGTGTGATTTTTGACAATGGAATGGAAGGCAATAACCTTCTACGTTCTATTGCCACTGAATTATACAAAGACCCTAATGGTAGACGTATTTCTACACCTGAATCTGGGCCACTTTTTGAAGAGATTGATGAGAGTACCCAAGGTGTTTTGACAGGCACAATTTATGTTGTCAGAAGCCTTTCGAATGATCCATCTATTAAATCTCTGGATGGCCAACTTTATAAAATTGGCGTCACAAAGGGAAGCTTGGAAGACAGGATTAGAAACGTAACCGAAGACCCGACATTTTTAATGGCGCCAGTTCATCCATTGAGAACTTTTGCTTTAATGGATGTTGATCCTAAAAAAGTAGAACATCTATTACATCGCTTTTTCAGTGAAGCTCGGCTTGATATTGAGATCACAGACCGATTTGGGAAGCCTTTTAAGCCAAGAGAGTGGTTTTTATTGCCGCTACCCGTTGTCGAGAAGGCTATACGCCTTCTAATAGAGGGTTCAATCGTTGATTACATGTATGATTCTAACAATGGAGCAATTGTGCTCCGTTAATTCTCTCCGTACATATCGACATAATCCAAATATGGTAATCCCCCCATTTTTAATGGGATCGTTCAGTAGAATTTACGCAGCCATTTTCAGTTTCATAGCAGGAGTGATCCCGCCGATAGCCATATTGGGGCGTTCGTTGTTGTAAGTCCAGAGCTATTCGGTGGCTTGATCCTGAGTATACACTTTTTCTTGGATACGTAATTATTGGATCCAATGCCATAAAAAAAGCCGATCAAATTGATCGGCTCAGATTGCTGACAAACCCCGTCGATTTTC
>NZ_LANI01000002.1 GCF_000982415.1 Kiloniella litopenaei | reverse complement strand
GAAGCTTTGATTCCGTTTTGTTCCCCTTTCGGTTCAGGAACGTTCCATGAATCTCCGCCAACATTTTGAGCGTCGGACTTTGTCAGCAGTCTGACGCGCCGGAGTTTCCGGCGCGTTTTAACAAGTAGTGCTGCAAGCAAAAAGGGGGATTATGCTGCGCGGACTGACTTGCCGTTATTTTCTGCTTTATTGGTTTCTTTTGTAGAAACAAAGTCAGAAGACGAAAGGAAAGAGAAGCCAGGTTCAAAGGTTTTAGCTTCTTTCTCGGCAGCTTCAGCATACAGGCTATTTACTGTTGCTTCGATATTGCCGCGGCTTAGACCGATGTCTTTTAGTTCGCGATCATTCAGATCCCAAAGCTGATTAACAGTTGCGCGACGCTCCATATAGCTTTTGAAGCTTTTTACAAGGCCAGTGATCGCAGCATAGATGCGATATGTTTTTGTATAACGGTGTGGCGCTACAGTTACGAATACAGGCTGGTTAGCAATTTCGTTGGCCGCGAATACGAATTTATCTTCTCTCATGATCATTTCTCCTAGATCAGTTAATGCGGCCGACTATTGCTTTCTATTGCCGCTGTGTTGTTGCACTATATCTAGCTCATAAAAGTTTTTTCGGTAGCGGTGATTCTGCACCACAGCCATGCATTTTGAGCATAATTTGATTTTTTGATATTTAAGCATTTGAAAATAAACAATTTGTCGTTATGCAAAAGCAGGTGTTGTGATACTCTTGTCGCTCGGATAGTCTGCTGAAAATTAAATTGTATATTGTATAAGGATTGAAAAATGCCTGAAACGGCTTCTCTTGATCATAAATCTCGCCTCAAGGCGCTGCGCGAACAGTTAGCTCAGGATGGCGTGGATGGCTTCATCGTCCCGAGAACTGATGAGCACCAAGGGGAATATGTACCGCCGCAAGCTCAGAGATTGGCATGGTTGAGCGGCTTTACCGGTTCGGCCGGGCTTGCAACTGTCCTTATGGACCGGGCTGCAATCTTTGTGGATGGACGCTATACAATTCAAGTGCGCCAAGAGGTAAGTGAACAGCTTTTTGCCTACCAGCATCTGGTGGAAGAGCCGGCACATCAATGGTTGGAAGATAATGTTTCCGCAGGTATGCGTATTGCCTATGACCCATGGCTACAGAGCGAAAACCAAATCAAGGCTCTGCGCAAAGGTGTTGAGAAAGCCGGGGGCGTTCTGGTTCCTCTTTCAGAAAATCCGCTTGATAAGGTGTGGTTAGACCAGCCCGCCCGACCTTGCACTAAATCCATGCCGTACGTTTTAAAACACGCGGGAAAATCTTCACGCGATAAGCGCGAAGAAATTGGCAAGCTTCTTACCAAGTCAGAGGCTGACTGCGCAGTTCTAAGTCTGCCAGATTCTATCGCATGGCTTTTGAATGTGCGTGGTGAAGATGTGGATCATACTCCATTGGTTCTTTCTTTCGCCGTTGTTCATGCTGATGGGGCTGTCCAATGGTTTGTTGATTCGGAAAAGGTGACAAGTGAAACCCTGTCGGCACTGGACAATCAGGTCGAGGTGGCTGAGCCAGAGACACTGGAAGCGCGTCTTGAGACTTTTGCCCGTGATGGAAAAAGAGTTTTGGTTGATCCGGCGACCTGCCCCGAGCGTATCACAGCTCTATTGGATAAAAGTGGCGCTAACCTTGTGCGGGCGATGGATCCCGTTAGTTTACCAAAGGCGAGAAAGAACACATCAGAGCTGGATGGTATTCGTGCCGCACATATTCGTGATGGCGCGGCGATGGTGCGGTTTTTGAAATGGGTAACTGAAAGTGCTTTGGAACGTGCGGATACAGACAATCCTGTTACTGAAATGGAGGCTGTGCACAAGCTGCTGTCTTTCAGAGAAGAAGTGCCGCTGTTCAAAGACTCTTCATTTGATACCATTTCGGGGGCGGGGCCAAATGGGGCACTTTGCCATTACAAAGTAAGTGATGAAAGTTCCCTACCCCTTAAAAGAGACGAAATCTTCCTTATTGATTCAGGCGGGCAATATCTGGACGGAACAACAGATATTACGCGTACGGTTATTATCGGAACCCCGAACGAAGAAATGAAGGATCGTTTTACCCGGGTTTTGATGGGCCACATTGCATTATCCACAGCAAAATTCCCAAAGGGTACAAATGGCATACAGCTGGACAGCCTCGCCAGACGTCCGCTTTGGGATGCTGGTTTGGATTATGACCATGGAACTGGGCACGGTGTTGGGTGCTTCCTTGGCGTGCACGAAGGTCCTCAACGTATTGCGAAGGCTTCGTCACCTGTCGCGCTGGAACCCGGTATGTTCCTGTCAAATGAGCCGGGTTATTACAAGGCAGGTGAATATGGCATTCGTATTGAAAACCTGATTATTGTGCGTGATGCAGGGAAAATGGTTGGATTGGATACACCGCTATATGATTTTGAAACCGTTACCTTGTGCCCAATTGATCTGCGACTGATTGAGCCTTCCTTGATGAGTGCGGCTGATATCAAATGGCTGAATGATTACCACGCCTGGGTTCGTAAAGAACTGGCACCTCTGCTTGACGAAGAGCACGTGGCGTGGCTGGACGCGGCGACACAGGCCATATAAACTCACCCCCCCACCCTCTACTGGCTAATTAAGGTAGAGGGTGGGTATTTACACCGGGCTGTCTTTATTCTGTTTGCGTATCCATGTCAGGAATTTTTTTAGATGTGGCGGGATAATGCCCTGTTTAAAGACAAGGTGATATCCGGTGTTTTCATTTCCAGTTAATGAAAACAATTCAACAAGCTGACCGCTTTTGATATCGTCCTGTACCCAGTTTGAGGGAAGAACCCCTAAACCCTGCCCATCACGAATAGCATCTTTGGTAAGGTACCCAGAGAGGTGAATTTTTGCATGATGGGCATGAAAATCAATATCGTGATGTTTTAGCCAAAAATGCCATTCCGAGTGGCGGTCATCGATGTCACATACCCAAGGCAGTTTTGTCAGATCCTTGGGGGAATTTATTTGAATATCTTTGATGAGTTCTGGGGATACAACAATACTTGTATAGCTGGGCATCAACTTTTCGACTTGAAAGCCCGACCAGTTTCCCGTGCCGTAACGAATAGCCAGGTCATAGTCATCTCGGCGAAGATCAACCACTTCGCTGTTCGCATTTAACAAAATCTCGACATCAGGATGTTGTTTGCGAAAATCGCTCAACCTTGGCATGAGCCAGAAGTTTACAAAGGTTGGCGTCATGGTGATACGCAAGGGGCGATCTGTCGTGCTGTCCTTGAGATCTTTGACAGCATCATCGATGATATCGAAGCTCTTTCCCAGCTCAGAACCGAGGCGAAATCCGGCCTCTGTTGGAACAACGCCGCGACCTTCGCGCTGTGTGAGTGTTATGCCAAACCATTCTTCCAAACGTTTAATCTGTTGGGCAACAGCAGCGTGAGTTACGTTCAGCTCTTTGGCGGCATGACTTAGGTTGTGGTGCCGCACAACAGCTTCGAAGGCGCGTAAACTGGATAGGGAAGGGAAATCACGCATTAAATGTAATATAATCTAACATTATAAGATTTTTCCTGATTTGAATTCATAAACATTCTGCCTAATATTTGTGAGAATAGTTATGGATAAGGAATGAAGCAATGATAAATGTTTTAGGGAAAACTTACATTTTAGCTGCGAGATTAGAAGATCGTTCAGTACGGTATGACCGTAAAAATGCTGAAACAAAAAATGTGAACATTAAAAAAGAACAACGCGAGCGGAAGAAGGGGGCCAGCAAGTTTGGATCGGGAAACCTTCTAAGGTTTTTTGGGGGGGCTTCTGAGTGTCCCTGTCATTAGGTCAGATAGTTACTCTTGCGGATAGTTTTCTGGATAACAGGTACAGTATGATGCTGAATTTGGGTCATCAATTTGACTTTAAGGGACAGTCGATCGCATGGGGCGTTATGGGGGACGGTGAACCTCTCGTTCTTGTGCATGGGACGCCTTTTTCCTCGCAGGTTTGGCGGCGAATTGCGCCAGCTTTAGCAAATAAGTGGCAAGTTTTTTATTTTGATTTACTCGGATATGGTGAGTCAGAGAAAAGAGAGGGGCAAGATGTTTCTTTGGCTGTTCAAAATGAAATTATGTCTGCCCTGTTTCGTCATTGGGGATTAAGGAAGCCTGTCGTTCTTGCCCATGATTTTGGCGGGGCAACTGCTTTAAGAGCGTATTATCTTAATGATTTGGCGTATTCACAATTAATTTTGGTTGATCCCGTGGCTTTGGCGCCTTGGGGGTCGCCGTTTGTTCAGCATGTTCGCAAGTTTGAAGAGGCTTTTGCAAAGATGCCGGATTATATGCACGATGCTTTATTGAAAGTTTATATACAGGGTTCTGCTTTTAATGAGCTTACTGCTGATGCTCTTGATATCTATATGCGACCCTGGCGTGGTGAATTGGGTAAGTCAGCTTTTTATCGGCAAATTGCTCAAATGGATGAAACCTATACGGATGAAATTTCTCGATACTATGGGGCAATGGACTGCAAGATAAAACTATTATGGGGGCAGGAAGATCAATGGATACCTGTCTCTCAAGGCAAAAAATTAGCTGATATGATAACGGGGGGGCAAATAACAGTGGTCCCCAAATCCGGTCATTTAATGCAAGAAGACCATCCCGAGGCAATTCTCGCGGCTTGCTTCGAAGTATAGGTATTTTGTTGCTGTCCCTTGATTGATCAGCTTGTATTCAATCTAGGGGAATTATACGTGTAAAGACTCTATCGTTGCATTCACTTAATTTAGTATTTACTTAATTAAGTGAATGCTGTATTAATTAAGATATGGATAGATTCTCTGCTCTTGCCGAGCCAAACCGTAGGCGCATGATGGAATTGATTGCAAGTAATGGTGAAATGGCTTCGACCGATATCAGTAATAGATTCGATATTAGTGCCTCGGCCATTTCCCAGCACTTAAAGGTGCTGCGTGAAGCCGAACTTGTAAGTATGGAAAAACGGGCACAGCAACGAATTTATCGTGTTAATCCAGATGGCATCGAAGAAATGTGGGAATGGCTCAACGACATGCGCCAATACTGGAATGATCGTTTTGATGTTCTGGACAAACTCTTGCTTAAAAATAAGGATGGTTAATATGTCTTATGTTGATGGATTTGTTGCTGCTGTACCGACCAAGAATAAAGAGTCTTATCTGAAACATGCACAAATAGCCTCGACAGTTTTTAAAGAGTACGGTGCCTTAAAGGTTGTGGATTGCTGGGGCGATGATGTTCCTGATGGGAAATATACTTCCTTCCCCCTGGCGGTGAAAAAGCAAAGTGACGAAACTGTTCTTTTTGGGTGGATTGTTTGGCCGGACAAAACGACACGCGATGTGGCCATGCAAAAAGCGATGGAAGATCCACGTATGCAGGAAGAAGAAAACCCAATGCCTTTCGATGGGAAACGCCTGATATATGGCGGGTTTGAAATGATGTTTGAGGCATAGGATGTCACAGGAAAATATTTCAACAGGTGTGGTGCATGAACTGCCGGAAGATTTAAAACAGGCATTGTTGTCTGATACCTGTGCTTTGGGTGCCTGGGAAGATATTACGCCCCTTGCGAGAAACGAGTGGATTTGCTGGATAGAAGATGCAAAGAAGCCGGAAACCCGGACAAAAAGGATAAATCGGGGGATTTCGGATTTAAACAGGGGAAAACGTCGTCCTTGTTGTTGGCCTGGTTGTTCACATAGAGAAAAGGGAAAGTGACGTGTCACGAACACAAACTATGGAACAGGCTGAATTCACACTTGTTATTGAACGTGTTTTTGATGCCCCGAGAGAGCAGGTTTGGAAAGCCTGGACAGATCGAGACATTCGAATGCAATGGCTTTCACCCAAAGACTTTTCTGTTCGTCAGGATGATGGCCGGATTTGTGCGGGGCATGAGTATAAGGCTTGTATGATTAGTTCCGCAGGCAAAGAAAGTCGTTACGCGGGGGAGTATCGGGAAGTTAAAGAGCCGGAGAAGCTTGTTTTTACGCACACATGGCAAAATGATACCTGTGGTGTTCCATACATTGAAACACTCTGCACAGTCCTTTTGGAAGAGACCGTAGATGGTAAAACAAAAATGATCTTTACTCAGGCTGGGCTTCGTTCTGCAGATGCACGCAGAAGCCATAATGGTGGATGGAGTGAATGCTTTGATAAGCTACAGGCTGTTGTTTAGTTGTGACATATAACTTTTGGCAATGCTAAAAATAATATGTGGGCCATTGTTGATTGTGCCCACTTTTTCTGTGATTTCTAAGACACAGTCTCTCTTGATGACGTCCTGCCTTTTTTACTTTGTAATATATCCAGAGAAGCCAGCAATGCACCTCCGACAATAAGCAAGCAGGCAATGACAATCGTCCAGCTTGCTTGTGCTAAGCCGACAGCAATCAACAGTAATGTGCTCAAAAGCGGAGCACCATAAGACAGGGCGCCCAATACCTGAATGTCACCATGCTTGGTGCCGTAGTCCCAGACAAAGAAGGCAAGGCCGACGGGGCCTAGGCCAAGGGCTACAATAGCAAACCACTGTGTTGTTGTCGGATTAATCCAGGATTCCGTGAACAGATGAAACACAAGGCCAAGAAAGGCCGTCGCGCCACAAAACCCCGTTACTGTATCAGTTGGAACCTGTTTGAATTTTCTGTTTAAAACTGAATAACCCGACCAGGTCAGCGCACAGGCTATGGCGGCAATATATCCTACATAATGATCGGTGTTCCACGACAGGCTTTGCCCCTTTGTGACAATAAGTACGGCACCCGCCAAGCCCGTTAAGGTGCCGGCAATGTGAAACCAGTAAAGTTTTTCCCCTGGCAATAGGGCAGAGAAAAACACAATGAGTAGGGGCCAGAGATAGGCAATCAGGCTTGCTTCAACTGCTGGGGCGTTATGCAGGGCAATAAAATAAAACAAGTGATAACCAAAGAGGCCGCCAACAGAAACGATCCATACAACCGGTTTCTGTTTTAGACTTAGAAATGACTGCTTTCCTTTGCATAGCAGAACAATAAAGCCGGATATAAAGGCAATAAAAAAGGTGAGAGCAAGAAGTTGAAAAGGCGGAATTCCTTTTGCCCAAGTTGTGAAAAGGGCCAGAAGAGCCCAAAGAAGAATAGCGACCGTACCAATAAGTGTGGCGCGTAATTGGTTGTTTGGTGCGGTTGTCATTACTGTCTGTTCCAAAATTACGAATTAACGTTAGGGCCAGGAATCTACAGATCTTTGGGGAAATGTCTTGTTCAGGATTCTGATTGTTTTGGCTTATCGTCTGTTTCAGATCGGCTTGTTAAGTGCCCTGTCATGACCAGGAGAAATGCCAAAGTTGTTTCGATAGGCACGGTTAAAGCCGCTTTGGTCTGCATAGCCCGTTTCATGGGCGATGTGGGCCAAGGATAGCTGTGTATTCAGGACCAGCTGGCGCGCATGTTCAAGTTTCAGGTGGGTTTGAAATTTTTGTGGTGAGTACCCCAGATAGTTACTGAAGAGTGCATGCAGATGACTTACAGAGAGGCAAGCTTGGGTAGCGATATCTTTGGATGACAGCTTTCTGGTATGATTTTGTTTTATATATTTTAGGGCAGATTGCAGCTTTTGCGGCAGCTTATCATCAGCTGAATTGTTACGATCCGCCAGAGCTAAGAGAAACAGTTTGATGCTTTGTTCTCCGATTGTACTCAGAGTTTGCCTCTCTAACTCGGTTGCAGTGAATTTTCCGAGATTTATAAGTCCGTCATCCAGGGGGAATAGAATTTGATTGTGCGCACGATCCCAAAGTGAATTCAGTTCGGGCATATAATTGGCGTCGTTGAAATCAAAATCAACAACGGTAAAGCTGTTGGGTTTAAGTCCCCGAAATGCGTGGGTATCATTGGCGGTAACAATAGCCACCTGATCAATTTTGGCAACGCCGGAAGATTGTTCAGATTCAAGCTCCAGCTCTCCTTTGTGTGGGATGATAAGCTGGTGATAGGTACTATGGCTGTGGCTTTTGAAGTCTTTTGTGTAACTTCGGCGGTTTGCTTTCATACTTCATTTTATCAGGACAGCTTTGTAAGCCAAGACGGGTTGGTAAAAAGCTGATTTTGTTTGGTGTGCTGTTTAACTCTGCATATTGGTATCGTTGTGTGGGTTTACAAACAAGGCGTTTTATTAAGCACAAGTTAAAACAATTTTTCTATAATGCATGTGTTTTGGGTTCATTGTTTTGTTCAAACACAAAAATCAGATCAGATATTTTTGTGATTGTTGGCCAAAAATTACGAAGACTGTGAGCTGGTGGTATCTATGAAATTATGTGGATATGGGGTTGTTGTTTTTCTTCTCTTAAGCATGTTCTCTGGAGCTGTTCACTCACAGAATATATATACTGAAAACTTTCCACCCTATAATTATCAGGTCGATGGAAAGTTAGTGGGGTTATCCAGCAAAATTATCCAGAAAATGGCCGATGAAATAGGTGCGGAGCCTTCGATTAGCCTGTTGCCTTGGTCAAGAGCTTATAAGTTTGCAAAAGAGAGAAAGAATAGCGGTATTTTTTCGATTGTACGTGTTCCTCCTCGTGAGGCTGATTTTCAATGGGTTGGCCCTATCGAGACTGTAAATATGGGGATATATACATCTGAACTGAACGCTATTGAGTATTCTGGTGGGAATGAGACGCGATTAGAACAAGCCAGACAGGCCGCGAGTATCGGGGTGCAGCGGGGTGGTGCTGCCGAGAAAATCCTCATGTCGATGGGATTCAAAAATCTTTATCATTCCGCAACGACCCGCAAAGCTATTCTGAGATTAATCGATCACCGCTACGAACTGTTAGCACTTGATGAAAATTACGTGGAATACATACTAAAGGCCGAAAACATTCCTTTATCACGCATTCGGAGGGTCGCTGACATTGGTGAATTTAACCTTTACCTCGCTTTCTCTAACAGTACGCCAATAGATGTTGTCGAAAAGTGGCAACAGGCATTGGACACGATTAAAAGTCGTTCGCAGCTTGAGAATGATGAACTAACAAACTAACTAATGTCTGATTATTCTGAATTAAGATATGCCCAGATACGACTATTGGGAACAGTGCTGTTTGATAGAGGAAGTATCTGGAATATAAAATCAGAGACTTCCTCTTGTTAAGTTTAAAGGATTCTTAGGCAGCCGCTTGTTGAACCACGGGTTCCTTTATGTGTTCAGCAATATATTCCGAGAGTTTGGCCTCAGTATTCTGGGTATGTATAAAGGACAATCGCATTTCGCCCGTTGAATTCAACTCAACAATGTTAAAGTCAATGACTTCATCAAATCCCGAGATTTGAATTTGGGATACTTGATCAGGAATGACAGATAACGGGCTTACCTTTGCGCCACTTGATGAAAGGTTCGCCAACTCCACCTCGATCATTTCTGATCCATTTATCAGATATGCTGGCCAAGGGCCTTCATAACGTTTTGCGGATCGACGATTACCCACTGCAGATTCTCGTAAATTTTTCAAAACAGCGGCCATTCTATTTTGCAATTCGGCAATATGGTCTGCTGTTTGATCGGCATTATCTCTAACTTGTGTGGAGATGTTTTTCACTTCGTTTGTTTCAACTGCCAAATAATTGACTTCGTCCGAGGCCTCTGTCGTATTGATCGCAGTTTCTTGTACGTTTTGGCTGATTTCCTGTGTTGCAAGGTTTTGCTGTTCAATCGAATCACTAATCGTCTGGGATATGTCGTTCACTTCGGTGATGACTTCTGTAATAGAACGGATTGCCGTAACGGCCTTTCCGGTTTCACTTCTAATGGACGTGATTTGATCACTTATCTCTTCTGTGGCTTTTGCTGTTTGCGTCGCCAGGCTTTTGACCTCTGAGGCGACAACAGCGAAACCTTTGCCTGCATCACCAGCACGTGCTGCTTCGATGGTTGCGTTCAAAGCCAATAGATTGGTTTGTTCTGCTATGTCTTGAATGAGTGTAACGACATTGCCTATTTTTTCAGCTGCACCTGAAAGTTCACTGATTGTTGTGTCTGTACTTTTTGCTTCATCAACAGCTTTCAGCGTGATGGCATTTGATTGTTCAACTTGTCTTGTTATTTCCCCAATCGAAGAGGAAAGCTCTTCAGAGGCAGAAGCCACGGCTTGAATGCGTTCACTGGCTTGTCCTGTACTGTTGGACACCGATGCAGATCGTTTGGTGAGCGATTCAATAATTTCGTTCATGTTGCGTGATGCTGCTCTCATTTCATTTGTTTTCGTGTTGGTATCCTCTACGGCATCTCTGACTTCCTGTCCAAGAGCATCAGCAATTGACAATATTTCAGCCTTGAGGCTTGCGGCTTGCTCTTCTCTCCGCTTGGCATTTTCAGCTCTTGAGTTGGTTATTTCTATTGAGTTTTCCTTGAATACCTGGACGGCACGGCTCATTTCACCGATCTCGTCCTTGCGGTTCAGGCCAATAACTTCAATTGTCTGATCGCCCTTGGCCAGTCTTTTCATTGCAGAGATAATTTTCCCCAGGGGAACTGTAATGCTTCGGGTAATGAGTACGCTTAACAGGATGGAACTAAACAATAGGATAAACCCGATAATAAGGGTTAAGTCTGTTGTTCTATTACGAATGTCTGTTAGTTCTGTCTGGGCTTGATCCAAACCTGTTCCAGCCGTTTCAAACAGGATCTTAAAGTTGGGCTCCATTTCTTTGAAAATTGTGCTTAGGGTTTTGATTTCTTGTTGAGTTTCCTGATTGGTTAATGCCCATTCATTGAATTTATTCAGGTATTCATTTATCAAGGTGGTTAATCGTTGTTTATTTTCATCCGAGATATTTGATTCTTCTAGTAGTTTCAGGAATTCTGAACGACGTTCTTTAATGCGTTGAATATATTTATCCTGTCCTCGGAGCATAAAGTCTTTCTCCTGCCTGCGCATCATCAGCATCTTTATGGTCAGGGGGTCGTTGTTGGTTGCTGTGAGCTGATCCTCAATTTGATGAACTGCTGTACGAAGGGCTCCCCTCAATCCACTTTCTTCATCAAGTCCCATTGTTTGCATGAGGGCGACGATTTTTCCAAACTGTTGGGAATGTTTATCAAGGTATTCACTCAGCAGCAGGATTTCGTTCTGAACATTAATGGCGGCCGGCAGGTCGTAAAGCTTGTCTAATGTAGAGGTAATATCCTGTTTTTGTTTGAAGTATTGGTCTGCATATTTAAGATCTTTGCGAAGCAGAAAGTCTTTTTCACGTCGACGCATGTGTAATGTGCCCAGCTCAACATATTTCGTAAGGGTTGCCAGCTTTTCGTTATTTTGTTGATCTACAAAGGCACGATCAACCAACTTGTCGCCAGAAAAGAAGGTTATGACGAGGATGATAAGACTTGTGGCAGCAAGAGCAGCAATAAAACTTATGCGGAGACTGATTTTTGCGCTACGAAAGAAAGAAAATTTCAGCATTATAGAACCGTTCCTGAATGAGGGTTGAGGCAGGAACCAATACTCAATCCAACCTTGAGCAGCTCATATTTTGAGAAAAGCCACTCATTCTGTTTATGGGTTGTAAGCAGCTTTAATTTTCATGGACTGCGAGCAAGATCAATTCTGAAACTTAATTACTAATAATAGGTAAAATTTTATATTTATGTGCTGTTATGGTTGTGTTTTTGTGGGTGTACCAGACGGGGGCCAGGTCGAGATCTATTATTGTCTCACAAGTGTGTGCCACTCTTCTTCGCTAAGGGTCTTTACGCCAAGTTCAGCTGCTTTTTTGAGCTTGGAGCCTGCGTCGGCACCGGCCACAACGTAATCAGTTTTCTTGGACACAGATCCTGAAACCTTCGCGCCTAGGCTTTCTGCCTTGGCTTTGGCTTCGTCCCTGGACATAGTTTGTAACTTACCAGTAAAGACAACTGTCTTCCCTGTTACCGGTGAGTCGCTGCTAATTTCGAGAATGAATTCTTCAACGTTTATTTGAGCTTTAAGGTCTGCAATGACTTCCTGATTATGAGGTTCGTTAAAGAAGGCAATAAGATCTCCGGCCATAGACGCACCGATACCGTCGATTGATAGTAATTCTTGCAATGCGTCGCTTTTCGGGTCGTGTGCAAGCTGTGTGATTTCCTCTATCCGCTCCAGTGTGCCACAGGTTTTGGCCATTAGTTTTGCTGTCGCCTGACCTATCTGGGGAATACCAAGGGCAAAGATAAAGCGGTCCAGCCCGATTGTTCTTTTACTTTCGATGGCATTGTAGAGGTTTTCGACAGATTGTCGGCCCCAACCGGGTTGGTTACGTAAGGGCGTAAGGCTTTTTCTGTCATTTTCGGCCAGCCTGAACAGATCAGCGGGGGATTTAATGGTACCCTGTTCAAAGAAAAACTTGATCTGTTTATCCCCAAGTCCTTCGATATCAAAGGCATTTCGGCTGACAAAATGTTTCAACCGTTCTACAGCTTGTGCAGGGCATATCAAGCCACCTGTGCAGCGGGTAACAACTTCGCCGTCTTCCTGAATGGCCTGTGAACCGCATTCAGGGCAATGATCAGGGAAGAGGAAAGGAACAGAGTTTGCGGGTCGTTTGTCGAGAATAACTTCGACAACCTGAGGAATAACGTCGCCCGCACGCTGGATCACAATACTGTCGCCTTCGCGGACATCCTTGCGCTCAATTTCGTCCCTGTTATGGAGCGTTGCGCGGGATACAACAACACCGCCAACCGTGATCGGCTCAAGGTTTGCGACCGGGGTCAGTGCACCCGTACGTCCCACCTGAATTGTTATCTGATTTAATCTGGTAATGGCGCGCTCTGCGGGGAACTTATGGGCGATGGCCCAGCGTGGCGCCCGACTGACAAAGCCCAGGCGTTCCTGCCAATCAAGGCGATTGACCTTGTAAACGATACCGTCAATTTCATGATTGAGATCCGGACGATCAGTCATGATTTGTCGATAATATCCAAGGATTTCATCCAGTGAGGCGCAGAGCTGACCGGGATTAACGGGTAGCCCCCATGATTCCATTTTTGCCCTTACATCCGTCAGGTTTTCGCCCAGGGGCTCGGATGTTTCGCCCCATGCGTAGGCATAAAAATCAAGAGGTCTTGCCGCAGTAATCGATGGATCAAGCTGTCTTAATGATCCGGCAGCTGCATTGCGCGGATTGGCAAAGGTTTTGCCACCCGTTGAGGCTTGATTTGCGTTGAGTTCCAAAAAACGGTCTCGACGCATATATACTTCGCCGCGAATTTCAACAACATCCGGGTATCCGGTTCCGTTAAGTTGATGGGGGATAGAAGCAATGGTTTTGACGTTTGCCGTGATATTTTCACCAATGGCACCGTCGCCACGGGTTGCAGCTTGTACCAAGGTGCCTTTTTCATAACGAATAGAACAGGAAAGGCCATCAATCTTGGGTTCCGCAAAAATATTTACTTCTTCGTCTTTGCCAAGGCCGAGAAAACGTTTGATGCGGGCAATGAATTCAGCAACATCTTCGTCGGCGAACGCGTTCCCGAGCGATAGCATAGGGACACTGTGTTTGATCTTGCTGAATCCGGAAGAGGGGGCAGAACCGACCTTATGCGTTGGGCTGTCTTTTCTGACAAGGTGTGGAAATGCCTTTTCAATAGCTTCATTTCGACGCCGAAGGATATCATAAGCAGCGTCTGTTAATTCTGGCTCGTCATTTTGATAATAAAGGGCATCATGTCGCGCTATTTCTGTTGCCAAATGTGCAAGCTCTGTTGCCGCCTGATCATCACTAAGCCTTTCCGTCTCTGGATTAAAGAGAGAGAATGTCGAGGTATCTTTTGTCAAAGTATCTATCCTAAAAGGCTATCGGCTGCAGAACGTGCTTCGTTGGTTATTTCAGCACCAGAAAGCATACGGGCGACTTCTTCCCGGCGTTCTTCATTGTTTAAGTGGAAAACGGTTGTTGTGGTCTGGTCTGCCTTTGAGGACTTCGACACTTTCAGATGTTGCACACCTTTTGCCGCGACTTGCGGGCTATGCGTGATGACAAGAATTTGTCGTTCGTCTGCAAGCCTTGATAAGCGTTCCCCAACGGCATGGGCTGTTGCCCCGCCGATACCGGCATCGACTTCGTCAAAGACAAGGCAGTCAACCGGGCTGACTTTTGCCATGACCACCTTCAAGGCAAGTAGAAAGCGAGCGAGTTCTCCGCCAGAGGCTATTTTATCCAAAGGTCCAGGTGTCGCCCCAGAATTTGTTGCGACCAGAAATGCAACCTGATCCCATCCATGCTGACCCCAGTTTTCTTCTGACTGGATGACAAGCGAGGTTTGAAAAACGGCGCGTTCCAGCTTAAGAGGCGGCAATTCATTATTGATTGCCCGATCAAGCTCTTTTGCTTTCTTGTGGCGAGACTTACTTAAGCTTTCTGCTGCTTTTGCGTATTCATTTCTGGCATCTTCACACCGGCGATCAAGTTCTTGAAGGTGCTCATTGCCCGTATCAATCAGCTTGAGTTGTTCAGAAATGGTGTCTCGTACCTTGGAAAGTTCTTCGGGTTCTACCCGATGTTTTCTGGCGAGATCCTGATAGAGAAAATAACGTTCTTCTGTCTCTTGAAGATGAGCTGGATCAAGATCAAGATCAAGATCGTTTGAAATGGCTTGGAGAGAGCTTAGCGCATCCTGTATTTCAAATGTCGCGCGGTCCAGTGCTTCAATAACAGGCTGTAGTTTTTCGCCTACATTTTCTGGTGTGGTTGTAAGGTGTCGCTGGGCCTCTGCAAGAGAATTTTCAGCACCTCCTATCCCGTTTTCCCCGCTCAGCTCCACGGTGCAGGCATTCATGGCCTCGATAAGTTTTTCACTGTGGATTAATAGCTGGCGTTGTGAGGAGAGGGTCTCCAGTTCCCCCTCTACAGGTGAGAGACCATCAAGTTCTTCCAACGAATGGCGCAGGAATGTTTCCTCTCGCTGGGCCTGTGCCAGTTTCTCATCTGCTTCGGAACGTTCTTTGACAAGGCGTTGCCATTTTTGCCAGAGGGTAGCCGTTCTGTCTGCAAGGTGACCATTGTCACTTGCAGCATCAAGAAGATTTCTGTGATTGCCTTGATCTAAAAGGCCGCGTTGTTCAAACTGCCCCTGTATTTCGATCAGCAGATCCCCGGCTTGTCTGAGGAGATTTGCTGAAACAGGTGTATCGTTGATATAGGCACGGCTTCGGCCATCAGCATTCAGGACCCGCCTGAACACAAGCAGGTCGTCCTCTATTGCAACATCTTTTTCTTTGAGGAAATCAAAAACGGGATGTGCTGCGATAGGATCAAAAACCGCGGATACCGTTGCTTTTTCTGTGCCCTGTCGAACCAATCTGGATTCTGCCCGTGCACCGAGCGCAAGCCCTAATGAGTCCAATAAAATTGATTTACCCGCCCCTGTCTCTCCCGTTAGAACGCAAAGGCCGTTTTCAAAAGAAAGTTCAAGGCGGTCAATCAGGACGACATTGCTGATTGAAAGATTCAGCAGCATGGAGCACCTATCCCTAGAGAATGGAATCCCAGACCTGGGAAATCCAGGAACCGTCTTTTTCTTCTGGTTCCAGGTCTTGCCCAGTCAAGAGTGCGTAACTGTCTTGATACCAGCGCTCGCCCGGGAAGTTGTGCCCAAGAACGGCAGCAGTCGCCTGTGCTTCGTCTATAATACCAAGGGCGAGGTAAGCTTCGACAAGACGGTGCAAGGCTTCGGGAACGTGCGTGGTTGTCTGGTACTGCCCAATTACTGTTCTGAAACGGTTAATGGCGGCCAGATATTCCTTGCGATTTAGGTAAAAGCGACCAATCGTCATTTGTTTTCCGGCCAAATGATCGTTAGCAAGGTCAACTTTTAATTGGGCATCACGCGCATATTTGGTGTCTGGAAATCTGCGAACCACGTCCCTTAACGAAGAAAGAGCATCACGGGTCATTTTTTGATCTCGGCCAACATCGGATATCTGTTCGTAATAACAAAGTGCCTTTAGATAATAGGCATAGGGTGTATCACGATTACCCGGGTGGAGATCAATAAAACGATCAAGTGCGCTGATTGCGTCATCATATTTGTTGTCAGAATAGAGAGCAAAAGCAGCCATAAGCTGTGCTTTTGATGCCCACACAGAATAGGGGTGTTGGCGTTCTACTTCATCAAACAGTCTGGCCGCATCCTCATTTTCACCGGCTTTCAGGGCATTGTTTGCACTGTTGTAAAGCTCTTCGACTGGGCGCTCGACATAGGCGGGCTTGTCGTCAGAACTACAGGCAGCCAAAGTTGCCACAAGTGTTGCAGCCAGAAAAAGGTGTTTGCAGGGTTTGTTGATCTGTTGTCCGAAGAGACGGAAATTCATTTTAGGTAACTCTTTATCCAAAACCAAATTACGCATTCCCAAATTACTCATTCGGGTCTATTCCATTGGTAAATTATTGGGTAATTTGTCCCAATGGGATGGGTATAACCACAGCACTATAAGGCTTCAAACTCTTGTCCTCAAGCATCGTAAAGATAACTTGAACCTAAAGTGATAAAAAAAATGAGTTTGTAAAGATTGGGAATCAAAAAAGCCCATAATTTTCAAAGAGATTTTGGGGAAGTCTCGGGAAAATTCAGGGCTTTAAAAGTGGTGGGTTCACCGTGCACTGGCCCGCGCATAGGCAGGGTAAATTAAACTGATGCGGCGACTGCACGTTCCGGGGCAATAAAGCTGGAAGTTACAGGGATGCTGCTTTCAGACGCTGGTAAAGTGGCCCACTCCCAGGCGCTATTATCTGAAAGAAGTTGTTTTACCAGGCGATAAGTCTGGGCATGTCCGCTTTTAATACCATGGTAGTGGCCAATGATTGGTGCGCCAGCAAGGAAGAGGTCGCCAATAGAATCCAGAATTTTATGGCGAACAAATTCGTTTCCGTAACGTAGGCCGCCTTCGTTCATTACAGTGTCGCCGTCGATAACGATTGCATTGTCCAGTGATCCACCGCGGGCAAGTCCCATTTTACGAAGCTGATCTGCTTCATGCAGGAAGCCAAAGGTGCGGGCGCGGCTCACTTCCTGTTTGTAATGATCAGGGCGTACTTCCATAAAGAGTTCCTGGCGTCCGATTGCCTGTGTGTCAAAGTCAATTTCAAAGCTGACAGAAAAACCTTCGGCTGGGCTAAGAATGCCAGAGCGGGTTTCTTCATCGTCGCGTACTTCTTTCAGGATGCGAATAGCGCGCTTGGGTGCATTCTGTTCAACAACACCGGCACATTCGATCAAAAATACAAACGGAGAAGAGCTGCCATCCATAACAGGGACTTCACAGGCATTGATGTCAATCCGGCAATTATCGATACCAAAGCCTGCAAGTGCGGACATAAGGTGCTCAATCGTGCCGATTTTTACATCATCTTTGACCAGGGTTGTGCAAAGTGGGGATTCAATGGCGTATTCCCAAGTGGCTGGAATAACCGCGCCTTTCCCGGCGACATCGGTACGGTGAAAGATGATACCAGTACCTGGTTCTGCAGGATGAAGCGTCATTACAACATTGTCGCCTGAATGCAGTCCGACCCCAGAGCAATTGATTGCGCTTTTGAGTGTCTTTTGTTTCAGTACACGATTGGCAGCAGTGTTGGTTTTCATGAGTACGCTTCGTTTGTTAGTTAATCCCCCCGGAGCAGCCGAACTGTTCATCCGATAAAATGCAACAAGGGAACGATAGCTCGTCCCCCTGTCTCTAACAAATCACTGTTTGTTTCAATATGTTACGAAATGTAACGTACTCTGAAATATTTGTCTTTAATTGGCCTGACGCCGCAGAAATGCTGGGATATCCAGCAGATCTTCTTCAGCTGAGGGTGTCTGAATCCGGTCTTGAGGATCCAACCCTGTTAATCTTGGCTGTTGACTGTTACCAGTCGCAGGCGATTCGCTTGGTGCTGCCGCGGGCGCTGCGGACGGAGCAACAGGGGCGTTAACTGTTGCTTTCCCCATCTCGAGCTCTTCTTGCTCTTCTGACTGCGTGGCAGCTTGTAGGGCACGTGCTGCGCCACCAGTGATGCGTCCAAACAGACCGCGTCCTTTTTTGGATGCATCTTCGTGTTTGTCTGTACCGTTGGCCAGAGCAGCCGCCGCGAAAGGATCAGCCTTTTGACCTGTTACCTGTGGTGCCGCTGGTTTCTGGTTTGCAACAGTGGCTGGTGCAGGGGCAACAAAGCTATCATTTTTGATTTCAGCTTGTGGTGCCGTTGCGGTAACAGGCTGTGTTTCAGCTTCACTTCGCGTAATTGCTGATTCGATGCTTGTCTGTGATGGACCTGTTTCAATAACAGGTTGAGCCGCAGGTTCTGTACTTGTAGCTGCGGCAGGCGCTGCCTGTGGCTGTACTGGTGCCGCAGGTTGAGGTGCTTCGGCAACAGATGCGACAGCTTGTTCTGGTTGCTGTTCGGCAGGTGCTTCAGGTGTCACATCCAATGGCGCAGGGGGTGCTTTGAATTCTTTAGTCTCTGGCGGGCGGATGTTTTTCATTGATTCCGCATCAATACCCGTCGCAACAACAGATACCCGCATGGTGCCTTCCATGTTTGGATCATAAGTTGAGCCAAAGATAATGTTGGCTTCGGGGTCAACTTCGTCACGGATACGGTTAGCTGCTTCGTCCACCTCGAACAGAGTAAGGTCGGGTCCACCAGTGATGTTGATTAGAACGCCACGGGCACCCTTCATGGAAACTTCGTCAAGAAGTGGGTTGGAAATTGCTGCTTCGGCAGCATCCATTGCCCGGCTTTCGCCATCGGCTTCGCCCGTTCCCATCATGGCTTTGCCCATTTCGGTCATCACGGCGCGAATATCAGCAAAGTCCAGGTTGATCAGGCCAGGCATAACCATAAGATCAGTCACGCCACTCACACCGGAACGCAACACATCATCGGCCATTTTAAAGGCATCGGCGAATGTTGTTTTCTCGTTGGCAATTCTGAACAGGTTCTGGTTGGGAATAATGATCAGTGTATCAACGTATTGTGCAAGCTCTTCGATGCCTTTTTCGGCAAGGCGCATACGGTGTACACCTTCGAAGTGGAAAGGTTTGGTGACAACACCAACTGTCAAAATACCCGCATCACGTGCTGATTTGGCAATGACAGGTGCTGCACCCGTTCCGGTACCACCGCCCATACCAGCAGTGATAAAGACCATGTTCGAGCCTTCGAGGTGACCAAGGATTTCATCCATGGCTTCCTCTGCCGCAGCTTGCCCGATGTCTGGACGAGACCCGGCACCAAGGCCCTGGGTAATGTTTCTACCAAGCTGGATCGTGCGATCGCATGATGACTGCGCGATTGCTTGCGCGTCGGTATTTGCTATCAAAAACTCGACACCCTCCAGATTACTCTGGATCATGTTGTTTACAGCATTACCGCCTGCACCACCGACCCCTATAACCGTAATCTGAGGGGTCAGTTCGGAATCAACTGGTGGTACATCTAAATTTAAAGCCATCACTAACCTCCGTTGCACGCCGACTCGGCGCATTCGTTTGTCAAGTTGTACTATAAAGTAGTGGAATCAGTCGAGCTAATTCCTAACTTTTTCTTAAAAATTTTCACTGAACCACTTCCCAAACTTACTTATGAAGTTCTGAGGCTGAGTCTCCTCGGGGGTTTTCTCGGTCTGAACGTCATTGTGGGCAATGGTTGCGTAGGTCAAAAGACCTGCGCAGGTAGAGAAGCTTGGCCCGCCTGTGGCATCGGCCAAACCGTTAACGCGTATGGGCCTGCCGATCCGAACCTGCTTGTCCAAAATTAAGCTGGCAAGGTCTGGAAGGCCCGGAAGTTGGCTGGCGCCGCCAGTCAAAACAACGCGCCGTCCGCCGATTTTGTCAAAACCGCTCATTTCCAATTTGGAACGAACAATTTCAAAGGTTTCTTCTAGTCTTGGCTGTATTATGCCAACGAGAAGGGATCTTGGGACCTGTTGTGGTTGGCTGCCAGCTTCTTCACCAACCTGTGGGACATCTATCATTTCCCGTTCGTCAGTTACTGTGGCCACAGCATGCCCGTACAAGGTCTTCATACGCTCGGCTTCGGCAACAGGTGTCGATAGTCCACGGGCAACATCGTTTGTTACGTGATGACCACCAACAGGGATGATGTCGCTAAATACAAGCTTTCCTTCGCTGAAAACAGCGATTGATGTTGTGGTTCCCCCCATATCAACCAAGGTGACGCCGAGTTCCATTTCGTCATCAACGAGACAGGCAAGACCGGATGCATAGGGGGTGAGTACAAAGCCCAGGGGATCAAGATGGCAACGTTTGACACAGGTTGTCAGGTTTCGCAGAGAGTTAGCTGCGGCGGTGATAAGGTGCATTGTGACGCCAAGCATTTCACCATGCATGCCACGCGGGTCTTTGACGCCACGGTTACCATCAAGAGTGAAACCCGTGGGCAACGAATGAATAAGTTGACGTCCTTGTTCCGGGTTACCTTCGGGACCTTGAATCTTACTGGCATGTTCAAGAGCTTGTTTTAAGTCTGTCTCGGTTACTTCGTGACCGTTAATGGCAACCTCAAGGTTGATGTTGTGGGATGTTGGCGACCCCCCGGATAGGTTTACGAGTACTGTATTAACGGTTTCGCTTGCCATTTGTTCAGCGGAATGTACGGCATTGAGGATGGAATCCTCCAGGGCTTCCATATCGACAATATTGCCGCTTTTCATACCATGGCTGGCTTGTTGACCAATGCCGATCACTTTGGGTGGATTATCACCATCCATTTGGGCGATGAAACAGCAAATTTTGCTGCTGCCAACGTCAATGGCAGCAATTGTTCCATGTTTGATGGCCCCGGGGTTCCGCTTCATGATGGGCGGTTTCCCTTGATCACAGGTGTGGTCGCGATGTTTGTCCGAAAACGAGGGGACAGTACCATTAAGTTTGCTTTCCTTTTACTTTCTTGGTTTTGTTTTTCTCTGATCCGCCAGATGTTCTGACAATGAGGCGATCTCGTAGGCGAAGGTCAACGACGATAACGTCGCGTTCCAAAACACCTTCGTCCCGTTCTATACGGGCAAAGAAAGACCAGGCATCGTTTGCATCTTCTTCTGGAAGCTGGACATCCACACCATTATTAAGGCGAATATTCCAACGGCGTCCGCTAACGCGAACGGCTGCTTTTACCCGGTTACCCAGTTCTGGCTCGCTTTCAATAAGGGCAAGAACTTCGCGGGCGTGATCAGGGGCATCAGGGCCGACAATGAGTGGTAGTTTTGAAAACTTGCTGGCCTTGGCAGATGTAATGACTTCGCCGCTTTGATCAATAACGTGAAGAACACCCTCGGCCTGCCAAAGGGCAAGAGGCTCTCTTTCTTCCAGACTTACATAAATGACATCTGGTAATCGACGTTCAACAATAGCCCTTTTCACCCAGGGCAGTTCTTCTAGATCAGCTTTTGCCTGTTCCGGGGAAAAGGATAAAATTGGCGTGCCGCGCTCCACATCCAGCTTACTAAGAATAGCAGCTGCATTACTTCTTTTTCGACCTTCGACAAGAACATCTTCTACAGACAATCCGGCATCGGCCGTCATGCCGTGAAATTCTTCCATGCCTTGGTCAATTTTTTCGGGGATCCAGCCATTGGTCCACAGAACGGTAACAAGTCCAATGGTCGCGACAAGGCTTCCGGCGGTTGTGCCCCAAAAGACTTTGCGCCAGTTGGTATCACGAAAAGGAAGCTTACTCCTTTTCTGAGGCCTTTTGCGTCTGCGTGTGGTTTTTTTGTTATTACTCATAGCTCCTCCTTGTTCCCCAAGGCTTCTTGGACCATCCAGGAACAGAGTTCAGAGAAAGAAATACCGATATGTTTTGCCTGTTCTGGAACCAGACTGAGGTCTGTCATTCCGGGCTGGGTGTTGGTTTCCAGATAGTAGAGCTTGTTGTCGCCATTTGCTGTGTCGTCATAGCGGAAATCACTCCGACTGACCCCGGAACACCCTAGAACCTGATGGGATTTCAGGGCGGCATCCAGCGCTTCTTGATATATAGCTTCGGGAATTGGTGCCGGAATTATATGATCGGTTTTGCCCTCGGTATATTTGGCTTCATAGTCGTAGAAGCCTTCCTTGGGGGAAAGCTCGGTTACGGCGAGCGGTTTGTCTCCCATCACGGCAACGGTCAGTTCGCGTCCGGGTATGTAGCGTTCAACCATGATGTCGCCAGAAAACCCAAGGTCTTCACGCGTGGTGGCAACGTGATTGTCTCCTTCGAAGACAATGTGAACGCCAACGGATGAACCTTCACTCAATGGTTTGATCACGTAAGGCCGGGGTAGGGGATCACCCGCAGCCAGATCAGTTGCCTGAATGCTTTTACTTTCGGGAACGCGCACACCAACCTGCTCGACCATTGCCTTGGCGCGCTCTTTGTGCATGGCAAGGGCAGAGCTTAAAACCTTGGAGTGTGTATAGGGAATGGACAAAAGTTCCAACAGACCCTGAACACAACCGTCTTCACCCCACTGTCCGTGGAGTGCATTGAACACGACAGATGCTTTGCTTTCCTGTAGTTGAGAAATCAATGCCGGAATATCCCGGGTAACATCTATTTCCGTAACTCTATAACCTGCCTTGCGCAATGCCTCAGCACAGGCAGCACCACTGGCAAGAGAAACGTCCCGCTCAGCAGAGAAACCACCTTTTAGTAATGCGACATGACAAGTCATAAATGTTTATTCCTTTTGTATTCTACTGTTCAACTGCTTTGTTGTGGCCAAGGCGTTTGATTTCCCAGTGCAGCTCTATGCCGGAAGTTTCCTTGACCCGTTTCCTGACTTCTTCACCAAGGTTTTCAAGGTCACTTGCTGAAGCTTTGTCATTGTTGATGAGAAAGTTACAATGCTGTTCGGATACCTGCGCATCACCAATCTTGAGACCCCGACACCCGGCCTTGTCGATTAATTGCCAAGCTTTATTGCCGTCAGGATTCTTAAACGTACTGCCCCCTGTGCGAGACTTGATGGGTTGTGTGCTACCGCGGGCATCCTGAATTTCTTTCATTCTGGCGGCAATATCATCCGGGTTACCCGGGGTTCCAGCAAAGCAGGCACGAACAAAAATCCATTCGCTGCCCAAATCACAATGACGATAGGCGTACCCCAGTTGATCTGGTGTAAAGCGTTTAATGTTTCCCTTCGGGTCTATTGCTTCGGCCCATACAAGAATGTCTTTGGTTTCCCGACCATAGGCCCCGGCATTCATGCGCAGCGCGCCGCCGATTGTACCGGGAACACCACAGAGAAATTCCAACCCGGTGATGCCTGCCTTCATTGCCGTTTTTGCAACTTTGACATCAAGGGCTGCGGCGCCTGAGATAATCTGGTTTTCTGTTTCGTCTGATACTTCTACCTTGGCAAAAGCTGGCCCCAGACGAATAACAACGCCGGGAATCCCGCCGTCACGGATCAAGAGATTTGACCCAACCCCAATAACGAGTACAGGTGTATCTGACGGTTTGTCCTGCAGAAAGTGAACCAGGTCGTCTTGGTCTGCTGGTGTATAAAGGACATCAGTTGGCCCCCCGACTTTAAACCAGGTGACTTTTGCCAGGTGTGCATCAGTCTTGTAGCTGCCCCGAACCGGGGGCAAGCTATGGATAAGATGGTTTTCTGAGAGGGCCTGTTGAGACATGTTTATTTACTGCCTCCGGACAGGACTGATTCTAACTGATCAGGCAAGGCGTGCGCCCATGCTGAAATAGATCCGGCACCCAGGCAGACGACGACGTCACCCTTGACTGCTGTTTCTGCGACCAGTTCAGCCAGATTTTCAGGACCAGAAAGGGGAACAGCATTTCTGTGTCCACGGGTAATAAGGCCTTTGACCAGACTGTCACGGTCAGCACCCTCAATTGGGTCTTCTCCGGCTGTGTAAACATCTGACACGATGACCTGATCAGCATCATTAAAACAGGAACAGAAACCTTCGAAGTGATCCGACAGACGGGAGTAGCGATGGGGCTGAACAACAGCAATGACTTTTGAATTCTCGTCTATGGCTTGTCTTGCGGCCTGCAGAACCGCAGCGATTTCCACCGGATGGTGACCATAGTCATCAATAATGGTTATGCCGTCGACTTCACCTGTCTTTGTAAAACGGCGTTTCACCCCTTTGAAGTCCAATAGGGAAGCCCGGATTTCATCGTCATTCATGCCCAGTTCGCTGGCGACCGAAATCGCCGCAAGCGCATTGAGGATATTATGGTTCCCCAACATTGGTAGGCGGCAATCGGTAATTGTCCTGCTGTCCTCTTTGTTTCTTTTGGAGATAACGACATCAAAGACATTGCCAGTGATTTCTGTGCGAACATTTACTGCTCGGAATTTTGCCTGTGGGCTAAAGCCATAGGTGACTATTCTGCGGTCTTCAATACGTCCGATCAGTGATTGAACAACAGGGTGATCAATGCAGAGGACAGAAAACCCGTAAAAGGGAATGTTCTTAACAAAGGTTGCGAAGGCATCATGGAGAGCTTCAATAGAGCCGTAAAATTCCATGTGTTCCGGGTCAATGTTGGTTATGACCGAGATCGTCGCAGGCAGTTTGATAAAGGTGCCATCACTTTCATCAGCTTCAACAACCATCCAGTCGCCATCACCCAGACGGGCATTGGTCCCGTAGGCATTAATAATACCGCCATTGATGACCGTCGGATCAAAGCGTCCCCCGTCAAGCAGGGCTGCAATCATAGACGTGGTTGTTGTCTTGCCGTGGGTCCCGCCGACGGCAACACAGGATTTGAATCGCATCAATTCGGCAAGCATTTCGGCGCGGCGAACAATCGGGGTCAGATTATTGCGTGCTTCTTCGATTTCCGGGTTATCAAGTTTGATCGCCGAAGATACCACCACAACACGGGCATCCTTCACATTTTCAGCTTTGTGGCCGATCATGACTTTGATCCCCATATCGCGCAGGCGGAGAACGTTGGCTGATTCAGCAATATCACTGCCTTGAATTTGGTATCCCAGATTGTGCAGAATTTCAGCAATCCCACTCATCCCGATACCGCCAATGCCAACAAAATGCAGAGGGCCTATGTCGAGTGGCATGCCTTTCATGCTACCGCCCCCGTTGAAACGTTCTCGCTTGTTAATTTTTCGTCTCCGTTACTTTCTTTTGTGTCGCATACAACATCTGCGAGATTACTCGCGGCGCCAGTGATGGCACTGTTGCGGGCACAAGATGCTGATCTTTCCAGCAATTGTGTGTGTGAAAAAAGTGAAATTAATCGATCGGCCAGTTTTTGTGGCTCTAGACAGCTTTGCGCCATAAGCCAGCCAGCCCCGGCGTCTGTGAAATCACGGGCATTTTCAGTCTGGTGATCATCTGTCGCGTGGGGATAGGGAACCAGAATGGCGGGACGCCCAGCCGCTGCCAATTCGGTCACTGTTGAGGCCCCGGATCGACAAATGGCAATGTGTGCTTTTGCTAATCTTGTTGGCATATCATCAAAAAAAGCTCTGAGATCAGCTTTGATGCCCTTTTCTTTGTAAAGAGCTTCAATTGCTTCAGCTCCTTCACCACGAACTTGCTGTGAAATGTGAAGGCGTGTGCGAATTTCTTCAGGTAGCAGGGCAAGAGCTTCTGGAACAATTGTATTAAATACTGTTGCACCCTGACTGCCACCGGTAACGAGAATATTTAACGCAGATTTATCATCTGGTGTTGGGTAGGAAACTTCCCGAAGTGCTAAAATTTCAGGCCGAACCGGGTTACCAGTTAATGTAACCTTTTTGTCGAGTGCTTGCGGAATATGGCTGACATTTTTGAACGAGGTGCAAATACCGCGCGCTTTCCCCGCCATCAAGCGATTGGCACGGCCGAGTACCGCGTTCTGTTCGTGCAAGAAGAGGGGAATTCCAAATTGGCCCGCAGCCAAACCAGCTGGGACAGAGGCATAACCACCAAAGGCCACAACGACATCGGCTTTGATAGATTTTAGAAGTTTACGCGCCTTTAGGGTGCCAACAAAGATCTTACCCAAGCTCAAGACCTTGCGCATAATGCCTCCTCCGGCAACACCCCCGGCAGAGGCACGATAAACCGTAACGTCTTTGAGGTCATCGCCGAACCCGGCGCCCCTTAGATCGGTCACAAGGCTGACTTTGTTACCCCGCGCTAAGAGTTCTTCGGCAAGGGCGCGCGCCGGGAACATGTGTCCACCAGTTCCGCCGGCGGTAAGTACGATATGCATTGGTCTGTTTGTCATTATATGCCCCCTTCATAATCGCCATGGGGGCGACGTCTGGTAAAGGCCAGGACCATTCCCATACCAACAGCGAGGGCGAGAAGAGATGAGCCGCCATAGCTGATAAAGGGTAGGGTCATTCCCTTGGTCGGGATAAGGTGAATTGCAGAGGCCATATTGATAATAGCCTGTAGGCCAAACTGTACCAGTAAACCAGTACAAGCCAGCAGGACAAAAAGGTTGTTTTCCTGCAATAGGCGGCTAAAGCCACGTAAAACGACAAAGGCAAACAGGCTGACAATGATCAGGCAGGCAATCAGGCCAAGTTCCTCGCCGGCAACAGAAAAGATAAAATCAGAGTGCGCATCAGGTAGCTGGGATTTTACGGTGCCTTCCCCCGGCCCTTGGCCAAGTAGCCCACCGTTTTTAAAGGCTTCCATGGAACGATTAACTTGGTATCTGCTGCCCGCTGCGGGGTCGAGAAAGCCGTCGATACGTGCGGTAACGTGAGGCAGGGTGAAATAGGCGGTGATTAATCCGAGTGCTGCAAAAAGAATGAGACCGCCAACAAGAATCATGGGTAATCCGGCGAGAAAGAGTTGAACGCCACCAATGGCGGTTACCACAACGGTTTGTCCAAGGTCCGGTTGCATCAGCAAGAGGCTGATAACAACGAGCCAGATACCTATAGCAATCCAGGTGCCGGGGATGCCTTCATCGCTTTTTGCACTGGCCAACATCCAGGCAACTGTGACCGCAAAAAAAGGTTTCACAAATTCTGAGGGCTGTAGAGAGAAGCCAAGGACATTGATCCATCTGGTTGCCCCCTTGATCTCCACGCCGAGTACAAGCGTTGCCAACAAGGCCAGTATTGTAAGTCCCATGCCGATAACGGCAAAACGGCGAACTTTTTTAACGGGCATCAGGGAAATGCCAATCATGAACGCTGCGGCAGCCGGAAGTAACAGGAAATGACGTTTTGCCAACTGGAAGGTACCGACGCCACTGATGCGATCTGCCGCAGCAGGTGAGGCGGCAAGAACCAGAAGGGCACCAAACCCCATAAGCGCGAGTAATGCGGCAAGGTTCCAGCGATCGACAGTCCACCACCAACGACCTAAAACGGATGTGTCTGTACGAGAAAAAGTGCTCATGAGGCAATTTCCTTTACAGGCTGGTGGCTGATTTTTTCAACACACTCTTTGAAATGATCGCCTCGTAATTCAAAACTGCGATATTGGTCCCATGACGCACATGCAGGGGACAGAAGTACAACGGGATCTGTTTCGGTTGATTGAGCGGCGTCATTCGCGGCTTTTGTGACTGCGACGTCCAGTGTTCCGCATATTTCGTAAGACAGTGCATTGCCTATCTGCTTTGCAAAGGCATCAGCACTTTCACCTATCAAATAGGCTTTGCGGATGCGTGGGTAGTAAGGCGACAGGCTTTCAATACCGCCTTCTTTTGCACGTCCACCAGCAATCCAGTAGATATTGTCATAACTACTGAGCGCACGTGCCGCAGCATCAGCATTGGTTGCTTTTGAATCATTAATATAGCGGATGCCGTTCTTTACTTTAGCCAGTTCCTGACGATGGGCCAGCCCCGGGAATGATTTCATTCCGGTGATAATTTCTTCATTGGTCAAGCCAACAGATCTACAGGCCGCGAAAGCAGCGGCAGCATTCTGATGATTATGATTCCCCGGTAAACGTTCGATTGAGCTGAGATCAGCTATATCCATTTGGGATGCAAAGGCATCATCAATCAACAGGCCTTCGGCAACAAAAATACCTTCGGCCAACCTTGTTGAGCCGGAAATCGGTATTGTTCTGACTGTTCCGGTTTGGTTGATGGCATCAAACACGCCCCGGGAATAATCATCATCCATTCCAATGATGGCTGTGTCGTTTTTTGTCTGGCGTTCGAAGATGTGTTTTTTTGCTTTGATATAGCCATCTATATCGCCATGACGATCGAGATGATCCGGACTGATATTCATGAACAGGGCGACGTCAAAAGCCAGACTGGACAACAGATCAAGTTGATAGGATGACATTTCCAGCACATAAATGCCCGTTCGATCCAGCTGGGGTAGCTCCAAAGCCGGCGTACCCAGGTTCCCCCCTACGGCAACACTGCGGCCAGCGGATGTCAGGATATGTGCAATCAGACTTGTTGTGGTTGACTTCCCGTTGGTCCCGGTAATTCCTATGAATGTTGCGTTTCGAACGGCACGGTAAAGAAGCTCAACTTCACAGATAATTTCTACGCCATTCTGTATGGCAGAGCTGGCAACCGGATGCGGTGACGGGTGTGTCAGTGGAATGCCCGGTGACATAACCAGAGTTTGTACTGCGTTCCAATCGCAGCTATTCAAATCAACAAGCTCAAGGTCAGCTTCTTCAGCTTTTTTTCGACCTGCTGGATTGTCATCCCAAGCCCAGACCTTCGCGCCTGATTTTGCAAGAGCACATGCAGCAGTCAAGCCGGAACGTCCCAGGCCTAAAACGGCAAAGGCTTTCCCATTGGTTGAGCTGATATATGTGCTGAGGTCGATCATTACTTCTTATCTAAGTTTCAATGTTGCGAGGCCAATAAGGGCAAGGATCATAGAAATAATCCAAAAACGGATAACCACGGTGGGCTCTGCCCAACCCTTCTTTTCAAAGTGATGGTGTAAGGGAGCCATCCGGAATACCCGTTTTCCCGTCGTTTTGTACGAGGCAACTTGTACGATGACGGAAACAGTTTCGAGAACAAAAAGACCACCAATGATTGACAGCACAATTTCATGCTTGGTGATGACTGCGATGGTTCCCAGTGCTCCGCCCATACTCAGAGAGCCTGTATCCCCCATAAAGACCATGGCGGGTGGCGCGTTGAACCAGAGGAAGCCAAGGCACGCACCGACAAGTGCACCACAAAAGACAGTTAGTTCGCCAGTGCCAGGGACATAGGAAATCTGCAGGTATTCAGCAAAGATGGTGTTACCCACAAGGTATGAGATCAGGCCAAAACAGGCCCCCGCGATCATGACGGGAACAGTTGCCAACCCATCAAGCCCGTCTGTCAGGTTCACGGCATTCGATGCGCCGACCATGACAAAGACTGCGAATGGTACATAGAAAAGACCCAGGTTCAGCATCAGTTCCTTAAAGAAAGGGATTGCCAGATGTGTCCCCATTTCAGGGGGGCTGACCGCCATCGTACCCGTTGCGGCAAGGACAGAGATCAGGACCTGTGCTAGAAGTTTCGCTTTTCCCGGAAGGCCTTTGGTGTTGCGTTGGGTCAGTTTTAGATAGTCATCGCCAAAGCCAATAAGACCAAAACCAATGGTTACAAGCAGAATAATCCAGATAAAAGGGTTGCTCAGATTTGCCCACAGCAAGGTGGAAACGGAAAGGGCGAGCAGTATAAGCGCGCCGCCCATTGTTGGGGTGCCTTTTTTGGTCAGAAGATGACTTTCCGGCCCGTCGTCTCGGATGGGCTGACCTTCGCCCTGTTTATCTTTGAGCCAACGAATAATCTTGGGGCCAAAGATAAAGGAAATAAGCAGGGCGGTTAGAACGGCGCCACCACTTCTGAAGGTTATATAGCGGAAAACATTGAATAGTGAATAGTCATCAGCCAGCGGAAGGAATATTTCATACAGCATTACTCTTCTCCTCCGTTATCTTGAGCGGATAGAGACTTCAGAGCTTCTATAATCACGGACATCTTGCTTCCCAATGATCCTTTGACTGATACAACATCATCGGCCAGAAGTTCCGCGGCCAGAACGACGGCTAATTCGTGTGAATTTTCTGTGTGAGTGCCTCGTAAATTCGCGGGCAGGGCCTCGTGTAAGGCTTTCATGTGCTGTCCGCAAGTAAATACGAGATCTATGCCTGAATCCGCAATAGGCCCGGCGAGGTCCGCGTGTATTTTTTTCGCGTTTTTTCCAAGCTCTAGCATGTCACCTAAAACGGCAATTCTACGTCCAGAGTTATCGGGAACAGCATTTGCCAATACATTTATGCTGGCGCGAACTGACGCTGGGTTGGCATTATAGCTGTCATCTATGAGCTCGAAGTGCTTCCCGTTTGCAAGTTGCTGTACAGATTTTTCCCCACGCCCAGGCAATCCATGGACGGTACTTAGGTCGGCTGCGGCTTTTTTTACATCTGCCCCAACGGCGTCAATGGCTGCAAGGGCGGCAAGGCTGTTTAAGATCCAGTGAAAACCAGGATTGGATATTGTGTAGTCGATAATCTTTCCACAGACATCGGCCTGGACCCGACTGTATTCAGCAAAAAGCTCATAGCCGACAAGTCTTGCCTCTGCTTTGGGGTGCTCCCCAAAACTGACAATATTTGTTATGCCGTTCTTTTGTGCCTTTTCGGCCATCAGGTCAAAAAGTTGGTGGTCACGGTTTAGTATCGCGACACCATCAGAAGACATCGCTTCGAATATTTCGCATTTAGCTTCTGCGATTTCTTCGAGTGACTTGAAGAACTCAAAATGTGCAGCTTCAATTGTGCTGATGATCGCAACGTCAGGGCGAACAAGCTTGGTCAATTCGCGAATTTCACCGGTACTGTTCATGCCCATTTCATTCACGGCATAAACGGCATTACGTTGCATTCTGGCCAAGCTAAGCGGGACGCCCCAATGATTGTTAAAGCTTGCCGCGCTGGCAGCGGTCTCTGCTTGCTGGCTTAGACAATGACGCAGTATTTCCTTGATGGTTGTTTTCCCAACCGACCCAGTGACACCAATAAACTTTGCAGTACTGTTGGCACGGGCGGCTGCCCCAAATCGATTAAGTGCTCCCAGGGTGTCATCGACAATCAATAATGGGGCATCATCAGACAGGCGTTCAGGGCGACGTTGTACAACGGCGGCTGCTGCACCTTCCTCAAAAGCCGTGGCGACATAATCATGCCCATCAAAGTTCGGGCCTTGAAGCGCAAAAAACAAATCACCCTTTTCAAGGCTTCGGGTATTCAGTGATAGGCCCGTTGCCTGCCAGTCATGTGTGTTTTCGCCACCCGTTGCATCGGCTGCTTCTGCGGCTGTCCACAATATTTCACGCATAATCTGGACCTCCTGTATCCTGGACCGTATTCCGGGTTTCTAGCGTGTGATCTATTGCCTCTTTGGCAACAATGCGATCATCAAAGGGAAGAACTTTATCGCCGACAATTTGGCCGCTTTCATGACCCTTTCCGGCAATAATAAGGAGATCCCCGTCATTGAGGTCTGAAACAGCCTTGAAAATGGCTTTTCTGCGATCATCAACTTCAATGGCATTGGGGGCCGCAGCCATGGCTTGTGCACGGATCTTCGCGGGGTCTTCTGTTCTGGGGTTGTCGTCTGTAATGTAAGCCTGATCAGCCAACTTATCTGCAATCCCCCCCATCAAAGGACGTTTTCCGGGGTCGCGATCACCGCCACAGCCAACAATAATAGAAAGCTTGCCTGATGTATGAGGGCGCAGAGCCTGAATTATTGTTTCGACAGCATCGGGGGTATGGGCAAAATCAACATAGACAGTGCCGCCTTTGGCTGTTTTGCCTATTTTCTCGGCACGTCCGGGAACACCTTTCAGGGTGGGGAGGATCGCAAGGATTTCCTGTAGATCGGCGCCAGTGGCCAAGACCAGCCCGACCGCCGCCATAATATTTGACGCCTGAAAGCTACCTGTTAAAGGCAGCGTGATTTCGTACGTTTCACCGAAAAGAGCGAGTGTAAGGTCCTGGCCATCCGCTGTTGGGCTTTGTTTGATGACCTGTAGGTCGCTTGGGCTGTGACCATAACTGATAATAGTATGATTTCGTTCTGCACAGACCTCTGCAATATTGTCGTATTCGGGCATATCTTTGTTGAGAACAGCAGTTGCCCCAACTGGTAATAAATCCCGGAATAGTCTGAGCTTGGCGTCCAGATAACTGGCCATATCCGGATGATAGTCCAGATGGTCTTGTGACAGATTACTAAAGGCTGCGGCTTTTAAACACAGACCATCAAGACGATATTGGTCCAATCCGTGGCTGGATGCTTCCAAAGCCAAATGGCTATAGCCAAGATCACTTAAGTCCTTCAGGCTATTGAATAATCCAATGGAATCTGGCGTCGTCAGGGCAGCGGGGGCATTTGGAATAGGGGGGTAAATGCCAAGGGTACCAAGACTTGCTGCTTGATGGCCCAGTGCTTCCCAGATCTGTCGCGTAAAGGTAGCAATGGACGTTTTGCCGTTGGTACCGGTAATGGCAACCAATGTTTCTGGCTGGTTTTCACTAAATGCAGCGGCCAACAACGAAAGCGTTTGTCGCGGATTTTGACTTTTTAATACGGCGACTTTGCCTTCATAGGCTGACGTGTCTTTTGCCGCTGGTACAAGAATGGCAGACGCCCCGGATGTTATTGCCTGGGGAATAAAGTTAAAACCGTCTGGACCACCTTCCACACTAGAGGGCAAAGCGGCAAAAAGAGAACCAGTTTCTATTTTCCTGCTGTCGAGGCAAAGTCCTGTTATTTCCCTGTTGTCATCACTGCATGAGGGGCGAAATTCTTCTGGTATTTTTGACAACAGTTCATCTAGCCGCAATCTTACGTCCTTCCATGCGGGCCTTGGCCTTTTTCAAAATTGTGTTTCCTACGTTATCTGCGTCTTCAATATAGGCTGGCTCTATACCCATAAGGGGAGCCATACGCTCTACAACGCGTTTGACCACAGGGGCTGCAACCCAGCCGCCCGTCGCAAAACCATATGTTTTTTTTGTGCCTTTGGGTTCATCTACCATCACGTAAACAACATAACGTGGGTTGTTCATCGGAAAGGCGGCAACAAAAGATGATACGCGTGAATTTTTTACATACCGACCGCCTCTTAGTTTGTCTGCGGTACCGGTCTTCCCACCGACAAGATAGCCCTTGGCGTTGGCGTTTTTACCTGAACCATGCAAAACAACAAGTCGCATTAAATCACGCATGTAATCTGATGTTTTTTCGCTCAGGATACGTCGCCCAAGGGGGACGTCGTCCTTGGCGCGTTTAATGAACGTAGCCGGTTTTAACAGACCGCCATTAACCAAACTGGAAATAGCCGAACTCAGCTGTAGCGGACTGACCGCAATTCCATGGCCATAAGAAATCGTCATTGTATTGATTTCGCGCCAGGGCGAAGGAACCAGTGGTGTTCCTACTTCGCTGATCTCGACAGATGCCGGACGCAACAGGCCAAAGTTCGACAGATATTTACGTTGTCCCTCTGTTCCGACTTCCATTGCCATTTGGACTGTACCAATGTTACTGGAATAGATAAGAATTTCGGGGACAGACAACCAGCGTTTCAGAGGCTTGTAATCGTTTATGGTAAAGCGGGATACACGAATAGGCTTGCTGACATCATAACCGTCATAAACCGATGCAACACCCTCGTCCAGAGCCATTGCAGAGGTCAGGAGTTTAAAGGTCGACCCCATTTCATAGATACCCAGTGTGGCACGATTAAAACGTGCGTCATCAGACGCGGTACCCGGATTACCGGGATCAAAGCTGGGGAGTGATACAGAAGAAATGATTTCACCCGTGTTTGCATCCATGACAATGCCCGCGGCGCCAATGGCACTGAACTCTTTCATAGAGCGGGCCATTTCTTCACGCATAATGTGTTGAACTCTCAGGTCTAGGCTCAACTGTATTGGTTCGGGGTTTTCACGTAACACCCGGTCAAAAGAGCGTTCTATCCCGGCCAGACCTTTGTTATCAACATTTGTAAAGCCGATAATATGGGCGCCAAGATTGCCATGAGGGTAAAAGCGACGTTGTTCGCGTTCAAACTCTAGACCGGGAATGCCAAGGTTGTTGATGGCGTATTGCTGGCGCGGAGTCAGGTTGCGTTTGATCCAGATAAACCCACGATTTGAAGAGAGCTTCTTTAGCAACTTATCTTGGGAAAGTTCAGGCAGGATATCTGCGAGAACCCTGGCTGCAGTTTCAGGGTTCGGAATTTTTCTTGGCTCAGCATAAAGTGACGCGGTTGGAAGTGTTGTTGCCAACACAATACCGTTTCGATCGACAATATCGGCACGTGTGGTTTGAACAGGGGGGGCTTCGTCGATTTCCTGTACTGTTTGTGTTGTTCTTGTTCCCTGCAAAAGGGTTAAATCTACCAGTCGGATAGAAATAACCATAAAGGCCATTGCCATCAATGCACCAGAAACAATCAATCTTGTCCGCCCGACCTCTAGTGCCTGACGCAAGCGACCATCCAGCGTAATAACTGCTTTTGGGGTCTGGGGGCTATTCAGGTTGGTTAACCGTCCCTGTTTGTTATCGTCACGCCAATCGCTCATTCTGTCACCTCTGCGCTGGCGGGGGTTGCTGACCCCGGTAATTTAATACTGGTGCCTGGGGTCTTGTCCTGATCTTTATAGGGAATGTCGGAAAGCGTTACGATCTGAGCTGGATCAAGGGGTTTTAGCTCTAGATACTGAGAAGACAGGCGGGCCAGACGTTCTGGACGGTTCAAATAGCTCCACTCTGCCTGTAAAATCCGAATGGCTTCCTTGTCTTTTTTGATTTGGGTTTCCACCTGTGCCAGCTGCCCTTCAAGCGCATTCACTTCTTCTTTGATTTGAAAAAGTACGATGGCACAGGCTGCGCCAACAACGATCCAGATTGTGAGACCAAGATTCTTCATGCGGCTTCTCCTTTGGTGCAAGGAGCATCCGTGCGGATCGCGACACGAAGCTTGGCAGACCGAGATCGAGGATTTTCATTACATTCCTGGTCACTTGGTGCGATGGCTTTTTTTGTTGGTAATGAGAAGGGAGCCTTACGCAACGCCGCAGGCTCAACCGTCGGAGAATGACGGGAGCCTTGCGGCGTTCCCCCACTGCGTTCGCGTAAAAAGTTTTTAACGATGCGGTCTTCAAGTGAATGGAATGAGACGATTGCCAAACGGCCACCGGGGTTCAGAAGTTGTTCTGCTGCTTCCAAGCCACGCTCTAGCTCACCCAGTTCGTCGTTGACAAAAATACGCAGGGCTTGAAAAGAACGGGTCGCTGGATGGATGGACTTTCCGTCTTTTCTGGGTTTTTGTCTGATGATGCGACGGATGAGTTCTGCAAGCTGAAGTGTCGTTTCGAAAGGTTTCTCAACCCGATCTGTCACGATCGCACGCGCGATCAGGCGAGATTTTTTTTCTTCCCCGTATTTGTAAAGGATATCGGCAATTTCTTTTTCTTCGTAGGTATTTACGATATGTGATGCAGGTGGACGTTGATTAGAATTTGGCCCGTCCATACGCATATCAAGCGGGCCATCTTCTTGAAAAGAAAAGCCGCGTTCGGCTTGATCCAGCTGCATAGATGAAACACCTAGATCCAGTGTAATGCCATCAACCTTGTTGACGCCAACCTGTTTCAAAAGAGCTTGCATGTCACCAAAACAACCAGAAAGGGTCGAGATTTTGCCAGTAGCAACTTCGGGCAGCTTCTTCGCATTCTCGTGCGCCGTTGGATCCCGGTCGATGCCAAAAACTTTACAGTCAGCCTGTTGAGCAATCGCACGGCTATAACCACCTGCGCCGAATGTGCCGTCAACGAATACCTCGTTGTCCTGTGGGGCCAGGGCTGCGATGACTTCCGGTAGCATGACAGAGTAGTGTCCGTCTTGCTGTGCATTAAGATCCGGGCCGGATGAAGATGATCCCTCTGGATTGAAAACAGATGTTTTTATAGAGATTGGTGAAAAAAGAGGGGTCATCCGTTTTCTCCTTCTCTATCAAGTGTGATCGTCAGTTTTTGGGCTTTCGCACGATCGCGTGCTTCCTGTTTCTTCTGTTCCAATGTGGCCGGGTTCCAAACCTGAAACAGGTCTCCTTTGCCGACAAAGGCCGCACGATCGCTGATTTGGGCATGTGCGATCAGCGCGGGCGGCAACAGAATACGTCCGTCTCCATCAAAAGAAAGCTGGTGAGAGTCCGCAAGAATTGCCGTGGCAAGGTCATCGTGCTCATCAGAGAACAGATCCAGGTTAGAGCTCATGCTTTTATGGAGGCGACGCATGAAATCCATACCGGCTGCTTCCAGGGCGTCAGCACGATAAGAACGGAAAATAACAATTCCCTGAAAGGGTTGATCGGCAAGCATTTGGCGAAAGGTAGCGGGAACCGAGACGCGGCCCTTTTTATCTACCTTGTTTTCGAATGTACCTATAAAAAAGGTCACTGATTTCGCCTCAAAATGAATTGACCAATAGTGGTCTATCTATGAACGCACCCCTGCGTTCTTAACTTGCCTTGTTCCCGATTTGGTCTGAAATGGGTCGTTTCGTATCTCAAATGGGATAATCTGGGATAACATGGGATTAGATGGGTGTCAATGGTTTCAGGGTGTTGGTGAGTATGGTTAAAACATAGTTAATTACTTATTTTTTATAGTTAATTTTTGATTATTAAGGGTGTGTTGAAGCCACTCGATATTTGATTTTATTAATAAAATTGTAACTTAACCGATACGGATTGATGGAAAGGCACTCCGTAAAATCACAGGTTGTGATTTCTGGTGTCGTTTAGGGGAAAGAAAAATAATTATGTCAGACGGTCATAAGCCGGGTTTTGTCGCTTGCCACAAAGCCAAGGCCTGTGACAACGGAAGGCTATTCATCTGGGATGCTCATTGCTGAACACCTCTCGCAACTGACCCGGTCGACGGTGCGGAAAAACACCTGATTCCTCAAAACGAAGTTTTGTGAACCTGTCGACCCTATTTAGTTTTGCTCCCGGTGGGGTTTACCATGCCGCTTCCATTTCTGACCGCGCGGTGTGCTCTTACCACACCCTTTCACCCTTACCTGCTTGTCACAATCCATAAGGAAATGGGACCTACAGGCGGTTTGCTTTCTGTGGCACTTTCCCTAGGGTCGCCCCCGCCGGGCGTTACCCGGCACCGTATTCCCGTGGAGCCCGGACTTTCCTCCCTTTCCGGTTCAGGTGAAACCTGCCAGAAAGAGCAGCCTGTCGGACCGTCTGACGTGCTACAGTTAGGCGGCTTCTCAGTCGTCGTCAAGTTGTGAATGGAGGTTGGCTAGAATTTGACAGCATTCCCGATCAACCTGTCCATCCAGTTTGCCTGGCCGAAAATGTCTTTGAAAGGCAATGATAGCTGCTTTAGTCAAAGACCCTGTGGGACTTTCCATATCAACGTTATAGCCGTATTCGCCAAGCTTTAAGATAAACTCATCTTGCAAAAGATTGTCACTCTGTGTGGTTGTATCGGGCCAGAGGCCAACGCCTTGTTGCGCAAGGAGCCGCCAATCAAATAGTTCGCCCGGATCTTCTTTGCGGTCGGGGGCCACGTCAGAATGAGCCAATACTCGGTGTGCAGGAATAGCGTGCTGCTCTATAATTCTTTTGCTAAGTTTGATGGCAGAATCCATTTGAGCTGTGGGAAAGTATCTGTATCCCCATTCGTGACCGGGGTTGACGATTTCAATTCCTATTGAGCAGCTGTTAATGTCTGTTACCCCTTTCCAATAGGCAAGGCCTGCATGCCAGGCTCGATTTTCTTCGGAAACAAGTTGAAAAACCTCTCCGTCTTCTTCAACGAGGTAATGTGCACTCACCTGTGCTTCTGGGGCGCATAAGCGTTCAAGGGCTTCTTGGCCTGTTTGCATGCCGGTGTAGTGCATCAGAAGCATATCTATTTCCCCATTCTGGGGGCGCGGTCCGTAATTGGGAGAGCCAAAGGTATGATTAATCTTCATCGTGCACTGTCCGTTTTTATCGTGTGCGATCTATCTGGACTTTGTTCCAGTTTCTGCAGAATTGGATTGTTGGCAACAATGCTTTCTGTGACAGAGAGTAGCCATTGCCTGAATTTCCGCAGGGCTGGTTTGTTGGCTTTGTTTTTGGGGCTGGCAATATAATAACGGCCAATAAGGGAGACGAGATCAGGAAAGGGCATGACCAATCGCCCAGAAGCTAAGTCATCTTCGATCATCATTAAATCACCCAGTGCAACGCCGTACCCCATTGCCGCGGCTTGAAGGGCGCTGTCTGTGGTATCAAAGGCTTCTCCGCTATTTGTGTTTAGCGTTGTTGCCTGGGCTTCGTGCCCCCATTGTGCCCATTCTCTGTATTCGCTGGGTGTCGTCGTCAAGCTATCGCTTTTTGCTGAACTGCTACAGTGTAAAAGCATGACTTCGTTTAATGAGTTTGGATCTTTGGGATCTGAGAGCCTATCCCGTATTGAGGGGGCGCAGACCGGTGTCATCCATTCATTCGTTATAGCTGTCGTGTGAAGGCCTGTTGGCATGCAGTGGCTATGAACGATGCCGGCGTCAAATGTCTCGCGGTCAAAATCTACGGCATGCCAGGCGGTGGTCAGGCGGATATTGATATCTGGCTCTAGAGCCTGAAATTGTGATAGCCGGGGAATGAGCCACCTGACGGCAAAAGAAGGAAAAACCTTGATGGTGAGCTCTTCTGATGTGCCTGTAAGTTCTTCGGATATTGCGTGAACACGGTCAAATACGTCGCTCAAAACGGGTAGAAGTTTTTTGCCGCCATCGGTTAGGGTCAGCCCCCGATGTTCGCGCTCAAAAAGTTGGATTTGATAGTAATCTTCGAGTGTTTTTATTTGACGGCTAATCGCCCCTTGCGTGACATGTAATTCATCTGCGGCATCGGTGAAGCTCAGTCTTCTGGCTGCGGCTTCAAAGGCTTTGAGAGCATTAAGGGGCGGGAGCTGTCGACGCATTCTTTTTCCTATGAGAAAACCTCATTCAAGTATGACAAATTCCAGTTTGAATAACAATCCCCTGTGATCTTAACTATTGATCATAATTGAAAATTTAAAACTTTATATAGAGTGGAGCTTTGTTGTTATGAGAAAAAATCAAACAAAATCTCAACTTTTGCAATGCTTCAATTTACGCCAAGCCAAAAGCAAAATGCCGTGTTTAGATGGGTTTTGTTTTGATGGTGAAGTGAACGGGCGAGATTTTCTGGCGAAGCCAATGATGCCGCTGTATGGTCCGGATGTTTTTGCCTTAGGAGTTAAGTTTCAGAACCTTTTCGGCAATCGCCATAGAGGCTGTCAGACCAGGAGATTCAATTCCAAAAAGGTTTGTTAGTCCGTGAATGCCATGTGTTTTTTTGTCCTGAATAACAAAGTCAGACGCAGGGGCACCAGCTGATTGAAGTTTGGGGCGGATGCCAGAGTAATCAGGGGTTAATGTATTGTCTTGTAAGGTTGGCCAGTATCGTCTGATTGCATCATAAAAAGGTTTTGATCTGTCAGAAGAAACTTCATAGTCCAGGGTGTCAACCCATTCTACATCGGGGCCAAACCTGATTTGCCCGTCCATATCCAACGTAACATGAACGCCCAGTCCTGCGGCTTCTGGAACCGGATATATCAGATTTGAAAAGGGGGCTTTCCCGCTTAGGCTGAAATAGTTGCCTTTGGCGTAGAAAAGCTCGGGCACACATTCTGGCGGAAAGTGGGTAAGTTTTCCGGCCAACGCCGGGGCGTGAAGACCCGCAGCATTAATAACTGTTTTCGCGCAAAGGGTCATCGGGCTTTCACCGCCTGTATGCAGAACAATCCCTTCGCTGCTGATCTCACCACCATTCACTGGTGTGTGAAAGGCAATCATGCCCCCGTTATTTTCCAGATCGCCTTGAAATGCTAAAATAAGATTGTGAACGTCAACAATGCCTGTGGACGGAGAGAAAAGGGCCTTTGTTGCGAAAAGCTCTGGCTCGCGGTTTTTAACCTCTTCTGCTGTCAGATAGTAAAGGTCATCAACACCGTTTTTGATTGCACGCTGCCTGATATCTTCCAGTGTTCTTTCTTCTTCAGGTGTTGTCGCAACGATTAGCTTTCCACAATTTTTGTGGGGGACGGCATGGTCGCGGCAATAGTCATAGAGAAGTTCTTTGCCTTTGACGCAAAGTTCAGCCTTTAGGCTGTTTTGTGGGTAGTAGATACCGGCGTGAATGACCCCGCTGTTGCGTGCAGAGATTTCAGATCCGGGCAGGGACTCTTTTTCGATCACAATGACGTCGCGTCCGGATATCGCTAGCGCACGGGCACAGGCCATGCCAACAACACCGGCACCTATGACAACACAATCAACCTGTTCCATGTCCGCGTCTTTGTCCTTGATTGTAATCTATAATTTTTTTGGAGTTGTAACTTTTTTGAAACCTCTAAGGTCAAAGTTTCCCCGCTTTGAGGTTCTCTTGCTTTTCTTCCAGTTCCAACCAGCGTTCTTCCGATGCTTCCAGCTCATTTTGTGTTTTTTCAAGAAGTTTAGTGGCTTCTTGAAAGCGTTCCGGGTTTTTGCTGTATAGTTCTGGGTTGGTCAACTCTGCCTGTAGGTTATCAGATTGTTCTGTTAGTTTCTCGATCAATCCCGGCAGCGAGTCCAACTCTCTTTGTTCTTTGTAGCCAAGCTTTGCCGAGGATTTTGCTCGAGGCGCATTTTCTTTCTTTTGCGGCTTTGATTTTACTGGTGTTGTGTCAGATGGGGCTGTTGCGGTTTCGCTCAAGGCTTTTTGTGCCCGATAATCACTGTAGCCCCCGGCGTACTCAACAACAGTGCCATCGCCTTCGACCGCATAGATGGCTGTCGCCAATCGGTCCAAAAAATCACGGTCATGACTGACAAGTAAGAGGGTACCGTCATAATCATCTAGGACCTCGACCAACAGGTCTAGCGTGTCCATGTCCAGGTCATTGGTTGGTTCATCAAGTATCAGCAAATTGCTGGCCTGGGCAAACATGCGGGCGAGTAACAGGCGGTTCTTTTCGCCACCTGAGAGGGTGTAAACGGGTTGGCGGACCTGTCCTTCGTCGAACAAGAAATCTTTCAGATAGCTGACAACATGCTTTTGCTGTCCGCGTACCATGATGGAATCTCCGCCACCGGGTGACATGGTTTCCCAAAGAGTGCTGTTGGGGTCGAGATCTTCACGTTTTTGATCAAAATAGAGCATGGTCAGATTTGTGCCCAGATCAACTTTGCCCGTGTCCGGTTCAATCTTTTCTACCAGCATTTTGACAAGAGTGGACTTTCCGGCACCATTGGGGCCAACAATGCCAATGCGGTCCCCGCGTTTGACCTTGGTGCTGAAATCTTTGATGATTTTGCGGGTGCCTCCACCCGCCAGAGGATAGGATTTGCTGATGTTCTCGGCAGTGATGACTTTGTCGCCGCCAGTATCAAGTGTTTCCACCTGAAGCTTGGCTGTTCCGGGGCCCTTCATCCATTCTGCGCGCTTTTGGCGAAGATCTTGTAAATTTCGTAAGCGGCCCATGTTGCGTTTACGTCGTCCGGTGACACCGCGCTGAAGCCAGTGTTCTTCGCGAACAATTTTACGTTTCAAGCGATGAAATTCCTGTTCCTCGTTCTCGCGCATTTCCTCGGCCCAGGCTTCGTAATGCTCGAAACCTTTGCCAAGTCGATGAACTGTGCCGCGGTCCAGCCAAAAGGTTTGACGGGTGAGGTGATTAAGAAAGGTCCGGTCATGGCTGATCACCATCAGGGCGCCGCGAAAGTTTTTAAGTTCTTCTTCCAGCCATTGTATTGTTGGCAGGTCCAGATGGTTGGTGGGTTCGTCCATCAAAAGGACTTCTGGGTCACTGATCAATGCTCGGGCTAATGCTGCACGTCGCCCTTCGCCACCGGATAGGCCGGTTAGACGCCTGTCGCCGGGGAGTTTTACATGATCGAGCATGGCGTCAACAAGGTAATCGGCCTCACTGACATCCGGACGCAAACCGGCTTTGACGTGATCAAAGACTGTTTCATCCTGATTGAAAACGGGATCCTGTGGTAGATAGGCGACAGTTATACCGGGTTGGAGAAAGCGTTGCCCTTCGTCCAGCTCCTGTTGCCCAGCCATGATTTTCAACAGCGTTGACTTGCCTGTACCATTTCGACCAACCAGACAGGCTTTTTCGCCGCGGGCAAGGCCAAAGGTAAGATCCTGAAAAAGCGTTTTTGTACCAAAACGCAATCCGGCGCTGTTGAGAGCGACAAGATGAGAAGGAGGCGCCATTTTGTTTTTAATTCTTAATTTCTGAGTTGTTTAATTTGATCGTATGCTGCATTGATTGCGGCAAGCTTTTCATTCGCAAGATCAACGAATTCCTGGGGCATACCCTGAGCAACAAGCTTGTCGGGGTGATTTTCGATAACAAGCTTGCGGTGGGCTGATTTTATGTCCTGGTCACTGCTTTCGCGGGTAACGCCCAGGATTTTATAGGGATCAGATTTATCCGGTCCAACATTTGATGCATGGAGGCGATCCCATTGAGCCTCGCTAAAGCCAAAAATCTCTGCGACACGTTGAAGATAGGTGACTTCTTCGGGGGAGACGTTGCCATCAGCTTTTGCAATGTGGAACAGTCCGTTCAAAAGCTCTTCCAAAACCGCCGGATTATCTTTGAAGGTCCGGCCAATCTGATTTGCGTAAGGTTCAAAACCTTCTGAATCTTGTCTGGCACGGTCAAAAAGACGGCCAACATTTTTCATTTCTTCCGGGGGAATACGAAAGACCTGTTTAAAGGCGGCAACCTCATCTTTGGTCACAACCCCGTCTGCTTTGGCCATTTTGGCGCCGAGCACAATCACACCGATAGTAAAGGTGATTTGTTTTGTGCTGTTTGTGCCATCTTCGTCAGTTTCCGACCGCATGCGATCAACTGCGTGCCCAGCCATGGCGCCCAGAAATGCACCGATAGGTCCGCCTACCAGGAAGCCTGCTGCTCCACCAACAATTTTTCCCCAAATACTCATTGTATGCTTATTTTGCCTTTGTTTTTAGAAGAGGCTTATCCCCATCATAAGGATATCGAAAACTTACTATAGTATATCTCTTTTGCACTAGCTTGCCACTGCTTGAGAGTCAATCCCTGGCCCAGGGAAAGAAGACAAAAGTATCATCGCAGGCTTAGGCTATAATGATAATGTCTTTTTTCCCTGATTATGCCTTTGTAACATGGCTTCTTGTCATTTTTGCGATGAGGCCGCAGAAGAGGTTTCTATCAAGCCGATTTTGCCGATACCGGGTAAGCGCAAGGCCATGTTATCGGGATCTACGCCAAAGTTTAATCCCAATATATTGATTTCAATACCTTCAGATGTGGCAAGTGTAATTCCCGCCATCCCATAAAATGAAAACTGTAAACCCGTATTGCTGGGGGCTGCTGCAAAAAAAATATCGTTTTCATCAAGATAGTCTTTGCCGACTGCGGTTGGGGGTAAGTCCACATTTAATGCGGGGATCTGTCTAATTACATGGGCGGTGAAGGTATTGGAGTTCGGCCCGGGCCAAGCTTCGTATTTGTCGGGAAAGCGGTATGTCTTGGCGGCTTCGATAATCTGAGGAATAATTTCAGCGGCCTGCTTGCCTCGAATGTTATGATAGATTTCCGGTTTTGACCCAAACCAGTTTCGATCGGGCCATCCGGTTGACACTGATGTGACGGACATGCCGCGATAGTGACGCCAGCCAATAACCTCGAGCCGGGTGTATTCGCGGGCATTCTCTTCTTTAAAAGCTATCCATGTGTGGACGGCAAATGCGCCTCGCCAGTTATAGGTTCGGGCGCCATAAACCTGTACGATAGCTTCAGGGGTTGTATCTGGATCAGGTGCGATACCAGCTCTGTCGCGATTTGCTTTGCTCCAGGGCGTGTTTAGATCTACCTGACCGGTTAGGATGACAAGCCCAGGCCCAATAAGTAATAGCAATACGAGAGCTGTGACTCGCTTTAGCGATTTAAAAAGATATTTCATACCTTATCTCTAAAGGGGTAATGGGGCACTCTTATGGCAAGTTATCAAATAAAGTTAAATCTTGTCGCTGTTATTGATGCATGCCGATTCCGATAGGTCTCTGGCCAACAGCAATTCCCCCTACATTAAAGTCGGGGTTCAGATATCAGGGTTAAGGGGGATACTATTTTGTAAGCAGGTCTGTAGAGGTTATTTTTTGAGGTTCTCTATAATATCGTCATATTCTTTTATGGCTTCTTGCCCTTTGGGGGAAAGCTCGTAGATGCCTCTTTCAACCCGTATGAACCAGCCATAAACATCCCTTTGAAGTATTGCGGCTGTCTTTTCTACCAGGGTGTTCTTTTTAATATCTGAGACTTTTCCTTTTTCATGGTGGTGCAGATAGTTGGCACAGCGTAGGGCATCTTGACGATATGCTGTGATGATCGGACGTTTGTTACTTCCCCCCTTGTTTGGGTCACCGACACGGCGTTCAAACTCTTGTAGCAGTAATCCTTGGCGGCGTTTGTTTTTGCGTGGTTGATAGGGGCCGGGATCTACGTGAATTTGAATGTCAGTTGGCTGGTTTTCACCCATGCGCAGGGTAATTAGACCCAATCCTAGGCGACGGCATAATTTAACGATGTCTTTTTGGTGGCGAAACCAAGGATTGGTTCTTTTCAATTTGTGGGGAATGGCAAAGGCCATATAGACGTCTTCGCTTAGGGATTGTCGATCAATGCCCTGAAAGAGGAGTGTTAGATTGAAGCTGGTTTTGAGCTCTACAATAACAGGGGTTTCATTACCCCGAACCGCAATGACATCACACCCCTTGATTTCAGACTTTACTTCATACCCTTGGTTTTCAAGATATGCTTTTATTGGGGGGTATAGATCCGTTTCTTTCAAAGGGGGCTTATCTTTCTGAAATTCAAATATATGTTATTGCTGACTGGCTGGTTATTTTCTTCCGTGATAGGGTAACGATCCCATAGTGTTAGTCCAGTGTGTTTTGTTAATTTGCATATACTAACAGGTTCTATTTTCATGATGTCACAGGTGAATGGATGAGGAATAAAGTACGTCTCAGCGATAGTTTGAAGGCTGCTCTGGTTGAAATTTTAGGGGATCGCCTAAATCTATCTGCGGCAATTTGTGAAAGACATGGCAAAGGGGAATCCCATCATCCGGCTATGCCGCCAGAGGCTGTTGCTTTTGTTCACTCTACGGAAGAAGTCTCGGCCGTTATGAAGCTTTGTTATGAACATGATTGCCCCGTGGTGCCGTTTGGTGCCGGGACTTCTTTGGAAGGGCATGTTGCCGCTGTTGCCGGGGGGGTATGTATTGATCTGTCTGAGATGGCGAATATTCTGGATGTCAGCGATGGGGATCTGGACTGCCGGGTTCAGGCAGGTGTGACAAGAAAGCAGATTAATCATCATTTACGAGACAAGGGACTTTTTTTTCCGATTGATCCTGGCGCTGATGCGTCCTTGGGGGGGATGGCGGCAACCCGGGCATCTGGCACGAATGCGGTGCGATATGGAACAATGCGTGACAATGTTTTGGGGCTTACCGTTGTTTTGCCTGATGGAGAGGTTATAAAAACGGGTGGTCGTGCACGTAAGTCTTCTGCCGGTTATGATTTGACGCGGCTTATGGTCGGGTCAGAAGGTACATTGGGTATTATCACAGAGCTACAGTTAAGACTTTACGGTATCCCCGAAGCGATTTCATCGGCTGTCTGCTCTTTCCCAAACCTGGAAGCAGCTGTTGATGCTGTTATGTTGATTGTTCAGGTGGGGGTTCCTGTGGCGCGGATAGAGCTTCTGGACGAAGTGCAGATGGATGCCGTTAATCGTTACTCTAAACTCTCCTATCCAGTGACCCCTACGCTTTTCTTCGAATTTCATGGAACTGAAACAGGTGTGGTAGAGCAGGCCGAACAGGTTGGTGAAATTGTCAATGACTATGGGGGCGGTGATTTTCAGTGGGCTTCTGAGCAAGAGGATCGCAACAGGTTATGGCAGGCACGGCACGATGCCTATTATGCGGGAATTAACCTGCGGTCTGGTTGTGAGGGGTGGCCAACCGATGTTTGCGTACCAGTTTCCAAACTGTCTGAATGTATATTAAAAACGCGAGAGTTGATTGATAAAGAGGGCCTTGTTGCGCCGATTATTGGTCATGTTGGCGATGGAAATTTTCATGTTTTATTTATCGTTGATCCGGCGAATACGGATGAGATGGAAAAGGCAGGGCGCGTTAATCAGGCCATGGTGGATATGGCGATTTCCTATGGTGGAACCTGTACGGGAGAACATGGGATCGGTATGGGTAAAAAGAAATATTTGGTAAAAGAACATGGGGATAACGCCGTTTCGGTCATGCGCCGAATAAAACAGGCACTAGATCCCAAGGGGTTGTTGAATCCGGGTAAGATTATTCCTGAGGTTTGAGCCTTGTTCTTTTAATATTGTTGAACTGTTTCCATATAATTTCCCTAAGTTGTATAGGAAAGTTGGCGGTAAATTAAATTTTGAAAATCGGCGGTTTTGAAGATGATAATGTCGTATTTAGGTAAAAATTAAGTCATTATGTCTCAATCGTTCATGTTAATGTCACATTTATTCATGACAGTGTTTGGTTCGTGGGTCATCGTAGTTGAAGTAAGGCATAAACTGAATTGTTCATAATCCTCGTTGAAGAAGGGTGTTGCGCTGGAAAATAAATTTTCAGAGCCGTTCAGTATAATAAATAAGGCATGATATCTATTCGTGCCGAATATGGGAGGCATGACTTGGTCAACAAGTCGGAAAATAAATCCAACCATTGCAGTAGTTAATCAAAGTGATGTTTATTTCTTTGAACATGCACAACTTTTTTTCGTGGGTGCTTGATTCATTCGAAATTAATGTTTCTAATGTGTGCGTATAAAAAATGCGCATACGGCGTAAAAAAATAAACAGGTAGCGAGGCAATAGGCGCTATGGCGAATCCCGCATCTAGTGAGGCGTATGTACGCTTTGATGGGGTCCAAAAGAGTTATGACGGCGTTAATCTGGTTGTGAAAGACCTTAACGTTGACATACCAAGGGGCGAATTTCTAACAATGTTGGGGCCTTCCGGGTCCGGTAAGACAACTTCCTTGATGATGCTTGCTGGTTTTGAAACCGCAACGCATGGTGATATTTTTCTGAACGGGCGTTCTATTAATAATGTTGCGCCGCATAAACGTGGCATTGGCATGGTTTTTCAGAACTATGCATTGTTCCCGCATATGACCGTTGCAGAGAACCTGGCTTTTCCGCTTCAAGTTCGGAAAATGGGTAAAGCCGAAGTCGAAGAAAAAGTTCAACGTGCATTGGATATGGTTGAGCTGGGGGAATTCGGTAATCGTCGTCCCGCACAGTTGTCCGGTGGTCAGCAACAGCGTGTAGCTGTGGCCCGCGCATTGGTTTTTGAGCCAGATCTTGTCTTGATGGATGAGCCACTGGGGGCGCTTGATAAAAATCTGCGTGAACAGATGCAGTATGAAATCAAACATATCCATGATCGCTTGGGTGTTACTGTTGTTTACGTGACGCACGATCAATCCGAAGCTCTGACGATGTCAAACCGCATTGCCGTGTTTGAAGATGGACGTATTCAACAGTTGGCACCGCCAACTGAGCTATATGAGAAGCCAGAAAACGCATTTGTTGCCCAGTTTATCGGTGAGAATAATAAACTCAGCGGTAAAGTTGATGCCTTAGCAGATGGTATCTGTGAGGTTGTCCTGGATAGCGGTGAACGTGTTAAAGCCTTGGATATCAACACCGATGGTGCTGGTACAGCAACAACTCTTTCTCTGCGGCCTGAACGAGTGTTCCTCAATCCTGCTGAAGGACAATGTCAGAACGTGTTCTCAGGTAAAGCTGAAGAAGTTATTTATTTGGGTGATCATATCCGTGTTCGTATGAACGTTTGCGGACATGATGACTTTATCGTCAAGGTTCCAAACTCTTCTGACAAGAAGGGGCTCGCAGAAGGAGATACAATCCCTGTGGGCTGGAGTATTGATGACTGTCGGGCGCTGGACGCCTGATCTTTCAGACCATTTTCTGCTTTTATGTAGAAAATTATGTCGTGTTTTTCTGACACAAGGTCACAAAGCCTTAGGGAGGCATATTAAGAATGAAGAAAACTTTGAAACTTTCCACAGCTCTCGTGCTGGGTTCTGTTGTTGCTGCAACAGCTGTGCAGGCTGCTGATAGCATCACTGTTGTATCCTGGGGTGGCGCTTATACTGCTAGCCAACGTGGAGCTTATAGTGATCCTTTTACTGCTGAGACTGGAATCACGATCCTTGATTCTGATCAGGCTGGTAACGGACTTGCGGGTCTTCGCGCTCAGTCCGAAGCTGGTAACGTAACATGGGATGTTCTCGATATTCTCGAGGGTGATTCCATGCTTGCTTGTGACGAAGGCCTTGCTGTTGAGCTAGATTATAACAAAGACTTGAATGCTGCTCCTGACGGCACATCGCCACTTGATGACTTCATTCCAGGTTCATTGAACGGTTGCTTCGTACCAACAATCGTTTACTCAACAGTGATTGCTTACAATCAGACTGCTTTCGCAGGTGATAAGCCATCAACGATTGCTGATGTATTTGACCTTAAAAAATACCCAGGAAAGCGTGCTCTTGAGAAAAAGCCTGATGCTAACCTCGAGTGGGCTCTAATTGCTGACGGTGTTCCTGTTGGTGAAGTTTATAACGTTCTGGATACACCTGAAGGTGTTGATCGTGCGTTCGCTAAGTTAGACACCATCAAGGATCAGGTTGTTTGGTGGGAAGCTGGTTCACAAGCTGTTCAGTTGCTTGCTGATGGTGAAGTATCCATCGCTTCAGGCTACAATGGCCGTATCTTTGATGCACAGGTAAATGAAAAACAGCCTTTTACAATCATCTGGGATGGTCAGGTATTTGAGCTTGACGGCTACGTAATTCCTAAAGGTGCGCCAAATATGAAGGCGGCAATGGATTACCTACGTTACGCTACTGATACTCAGCGTAATGCAGACCAAGCTAAATACATTTCTTATGGTCCAGCACGTTCTTCCGCTGCTCCATTGGTAAGCACTCATATCACTACTGGTATTGATATGGGCCCGCACATGCCGACTCACCCAGACAACTTCAAGACACCAGTTAAAAAAGATCCTGGTTTCTGGGCTGATAACAAAGATGACCTAAGCGAGCGTTTCAACGCTTGGTTGGCTCAATAAGCTAATAGGTGCAGGGGAGACATCGTGCTCTCCCCTGACACTTATGAAAAAGATGTCTGGTGAACAGATGTCTGGGGCTGCCTTTCATGCGTCTTTTTCATAAGTGTCATAATGATAAAATATCTGGGAAAAATCATGGCAATTACAGTTGATTCAACAGGCGATTTGAGTCCTGAAGAGCAGAAAAGGCTCAAAGGAGACTTGAGCCGCTCGTTAAGGCAGAAAAAAATAAGAGCGATCCTGTTGGTTGCGCCATTGGTTGCATTCATTTTGGTGACCTTCATTTTCCCCATTGGTAATATGCTTGTTCGGTCTGTTGATAACCCTCAAGTTCACACATACATGCCAAATGTTACCGAGGCGCTTAAAAGTTGGGATGGTCAAGAACTTCCGGATGAAACTATTTATGCTGCTCTCGCAAAAGATTTAATTGAGGGGCGGAAGGCAAAAACCATTGGTAAAGCGGCGACCCGATTAAACTATGAAAAAAGCGGGATGCGTAGCCTTATTACCGGTACGGCACGTAAGCATAAAAAGATTGTTGCCCCCTATAAAGAGTCCCTTATCGGTATCAAAAAGAAGTGGGGTGATATTGATACATGGAAAATTATTAAGAAAACAGGATCTCCTGTTACGGGTTCTTTCTTTATCAATGCGTTTGATATGGTGGAATCCCCGGATGGTGAAATCTCCTTTGCACCGGAAAAACAACAGATTTATCTGAAATTATTCTGGCGCACAGTTTGGATGAGCCTTCTCATAACCTTCATGACCGTGTTGTTGGGGTATCCGGTATCTTTCCTTCTTGCTTCCTTACCGATGAAGACAGCCAATATTCTGATGATATTGGTCCTGTTACCATTCTGGACATCATTGTTGGTGCGAACCAGTTCTTGGATTGCTCTGTTACAGACCGAAGGCATCTTGAATGATCTTCTCGTGTGGCTTGGAGTTATTTCGAACGAAGCAAGGGTGCAGATGATCTACAATGCGATAGGGACTGTGGTCGCTATGACCCATATCTTGTTGCCATTTATGATTTTGCCGCTCTACTCAGTTATGAAAACGGTTCCACCTAGCTATGTTAGAGCCGCAAGGTCTCTGGGGGCGACTAACTGGACAGCTTTCTGGCGTGTGTATGTGCCGCAAACGGTTCCAGGGGTATCTGCTGGAGCGATATTGGTCTTCATTCTCTCTATTGGTTATTACATCACACCAGCTCTAGTTGGGGGGGAATCTGGTCGATTTATTGGGAACATGATCGCTTATCACATGCAAAAATCTCTTAACTGGGGATTGGCAGCAGCGCTTGGGGTTATGCTTCTGGTAATGGTGTTAGCGATCTTTGCCCTCTATAGCCGCGTTGTTGGTGATAATAAAGTTAAGTTAGGATAAGAGAATGGCTGTACCTTCTTATGCAGGGCCTCTTGAAAGAGCTTGGTACTATGGGTTTCGCGCTATTTGCGTATTGATTTTCATTTTTCTGATTACGCCCATACTGGTTATTGTACCTTTGTCTTTTAATGTAGAGCCATACTTTAGCTTTACTGAAGGCATGTTAACCTTGGATCCGGATGCTTATTCACTTAAATGGTATCAGGATTTCTTCACGAGTGATCGTTGGCAAGAGTCTATCAAGAACTCAGTGATTGTTGCCTTCTTCTCGACAATCTTATCTACAGGTCTGGGGACTGTTGCTGCTTTGGGCTTGAGTCGATCAGAACTGCCGTATAAAGGCATCATTATGGGGCTTCTAATTTCCCCGATGATTGTTCCTCTTATTATTGCAGCTGCAGGGATGTTCTTCTTCTACTCTGCCTTAGGAATTTCTAATTCCTATTTGGGTTTGATTTTAGCTCATACAGCACTGGGAACACCCTTTGTGGTTATTACTGTTACGGCTACGTTGAGCAACTTTGATACTACTCTGATTAAAGCAGGGGCCAGCCTAGGTGCTACGCCAACCTACACCTTTTTCAAGGTCACCATGCCGCTGATCATGACTGGTGTTATTTCAGGTGCCCTCTTTGCTTTGATGACATCGTTTGACGAGGTTGTTGTTGCGATCTTCATTGCGGGTGTCGAGCAGAGAACAATGCCTATGCAAATGTGGGCTGGTATTCGTGAGCAGATTAGCCCGACCATTCTGGCAGTGGCTACATTGCTTGTTGCTATGTCAATTATCATGTTGACCACAGTAGAAATCCTGCGTCGTCGTTCTGACAAAATTCGCGGTATTTCCTAACGATAAGGTGGTAGAATTAAAGAAAGGCCGGTACTTGATTGTATCGGCCTTTTTTGTATTGGGGGATCTATAGGGGAAGGGGAGCTAGGTCTGCCCTGTTTCAAAATTCTAAATATTTACTGAGGGGAAGTTCTCTGGCGTCAGGGTTTGTAAAAGGTCCTGACCTTCTTCACGATTGTTGCGAATGGAAGAAGGGGGGCGCTTGTAAGTTTTACTGAAGTGCCTGGAAAAATGAGAAGCATCCGAAAAGCCACAATCAGCTGCAATATCACTTATAGCTTTATCTGTGTTGAGCAGTTGCCATAACCCATGGCGCAATCTTAGATCCCGATAACAGGCCTGTGGAGAGACCCCGAGGTGCTCGCTAAAGGTACGTTCAAGTTGCCTTTTGGATATATTCACTCGGTTAGAGAGCTCTTCAATGGAAAGTGGGGAAGACATGTTTTGTTCCATCGTCAGAACTGCCTTGCGCACTCTTTCGTTATGAGAGAGCTGAATGGCTGGCGGTTGAGGCTGTGGGGCGGATGCGGAGCGAACCTTATCTACCTGAAGAATCCGAAGACTCTTTTGCGCGACAGCCTTGCCCAGATGCTTTTCAACTAACCAGGCTGCGAGGTCGAGAGCACCGGCACCTCCAGCACAAGTAATTCGTTTTCCATCAATAACATAGACCTGATCTGCGACAGGTTTGACGTCGCTAAATTCTTCCAGAAAATCATTGTAGTGATACCAGCTTACACAACATCTTTTGCCTTGCATAAGACCTGCGCGAATCATGGCAAAGGTACCCGTACAAAGCCCGATAATAGAGACCCCGTGATCAGCTGCTTTTTGTAGGACTTTGATGGTTTCAAGATCTGTCTGTGGCCCTTTGTGTAGCAGGCCTCCGACAACAACGAGGTAGTCATATTGAGCTAGATCGCTGATGTCGTTGGGTGGTGTGATCTCAACGCCGCAGCTGGATTTTACCGGCCGACCTGGTTTGGGGCTGATGATGGACCAGCGGCATTTTAAAGGTCGGCTATAATCTTCGTCGTCAGCTGCCAGACGTAGTGTATCAATTACCGATGAAAAAGGGGTCAGGGTAAAGTTTGGCAAGAGGATAAATGCGACACTTAATGAGGTTGTCTCTTTTGAAGTAACCTCAAACGATGGTTTACCTATAGAGGTCATGTCTGATGGTCTGTTCATGACTTCTCCTCTGCTGTCTTTTCTTGTCGTTGTTAAGAGTTATGTGTCGCTTCTGAACATGAAGATTATCAGAATGTCGCAAGGATACAATGATCTTGTCTTCGCCGTACATGGTAGAGTTTTGAAACTAGGCGTAGGATATGGATAACTAATAGAGGAGTGTGAACGGCTATGTCCCGTTTTTCGATTTTCAGCTTGGCAAGAAATGCCATGAGCTGGCATCAGAACTGGCCCCGCCAATGGCGTAGTCCAGATCCGAAGCCGGAATATGATGTTGTGATTATTGGTGCGGGTGGCCACGGTTTGGCGACCGCCTATTATCTGGCAAAAGAACACGGTATTACCAATGTTGCCGTTATTGAAAAAGGCTGGCTTGGCGGTGGTAACACCGGACGTAATACAACGATTGTTCGCTCGAACTATCTGTGGGACGAATCTGGCCTGTTCTACGAAAACGCGATGAAGCTGTGGGAAAACCTTTCCCAGGAACTGAACTACAACGTGATGTTCTCTCAGCGGGGTGTTTTGAACCTGGCGCATAACCTTGGCGACGTTCGCGAATCAATTCGCCGCGTGAATGCCAATAACCTCAACGGTATTGATGCTGAATGGCTGAATGCGGAACAGGTAAAAGAGTTTTGCCCGATCATAAATATCTCCAAAGACAGCCGTTACCCGGTTATGGGGGCGACCTTGCAACGTCGTGGTGGTACCGCCCGTCATGATGCGGTTGCCTGGGGCTACGCCCGTGGCGCAGACGATATGGGTGTCGATGTTATTCAGAACTGTGAAGTTCAGGGAATGATGATCGAAAACGGTACTGTAAAAGGCGTTCGCACGTCACTTGGCGATATCAAAGCCAAGAAAGTTGCGATGGCCTGTGCCGGGCATACTTCTGTTGTGGCTGACATGGCTGGTATCCGTTTGCCAATCGAATCACATCCGCTGCAGGCGCTTGTTTCCGAGCCAATGAAACCCGTCATCGATTGCGTGGTTATGTCAAATGCGGTGCACGTTTATGTGTCACAGTCTGATAAAGGCGAATTGGTTATGGGCGCGGGTATTGATGCCTATGTTGGTTATAGCCAGCGTGGCTCGTTACATGTGATCGAAGATCAGTTGGCATCAGCCATGGAACTTTTCCCTCTGTTCTCGCGGACCCGGATGATGCGTTCCTGGGGCGGGATTGTTGATACCTGTCCTGATGCGTCTCCGATTGTTGGTAAAACCCCGGTTAAGAACCTCTACGTTAATGCTGGTTGGGGGACTGGTGGCTTTAAGGCAACACCGGGTGCGGGTTGGTGCTATGCCCATACAATCGCCAAAGACGAACCGCATGATCTTAATGCGCCGTTCTCTATTGATCGTTTTATTACCGGTGCGCTTGTGGATGAACACGGTGCTGCCGGTGTGGCCCACTAAGGAGTAAATTGGATGCTTTATATCAAATGTCCCTGGTGTGGTGAACGCGACGAAACAGAATTTCATTACGGTGGCGAGGCACATATCGTGCGCCCTGAAAACCCCGATGAATTGACCGATGCAGAATGGGCTGAATACGTTTTCATGCGGACGAATACCAAGGGTGTTCACCGCGAACGTTGGGTGCACTCTGACGGATGTCGTCGTTGGTTCAATGTTGCACGTAACACTGTAACCAATGAAATCGTCTCTGTTTATAAAGTGGGTGAAAAACCGGATTTACCCGCAGAAGTAACGACCAAACCTGCGCCTGCGAAAGAAACTCCGGCTAAGAAAGCCCCGGTTAAGAAAGCAGTTGCAATAAAGGCCCCTGTTAACAAGAAAGAGGGCGCGTGATGACCGAGAAGTTCCGTACGACACAGGGAACACGGGTTGACCGTTCCAACGTCATTAATTTTACCTTTAACGGTAAAAATTACACAGGTGTCAAAGGGGATACCCTGGCATCTGCATTGGTTGCAAACGGGGTTCATCTGGTAGGGCGTAGTTTCAAGACGCACCGTCCCCGTGGTATTTTGACAGCCGGTTCTGAAGAGCCGAATGCAATTATCCAGCTGGAAACCGGACCGCGTAGCGAGCCGAACGTCCGTGCGACACAGATTGAACTTTACGAAGGTTTGACAGCTAAATCTGTCAACTGTTGGCCGTCTGTAAACTTTGACCTTGCTGCAGTTAACTCTGTGGCGTCCCGTATCTTTGTTGCAGGTTTCTACTACAAAACCTTTATGGATCCGAAGTCAATGTGGATGACGGTTTACGAGCCGATCATTCGTCGTATGGCTGGTCTGGGCGTTTTGCCACGTGAAAAAGACCCCGATACCTATGATCACATGAACGAGTTCTGTGAAGTCATGGTTGTTGGATCCGGGCCTGCCGGGTTGAGTGCAGCACTTGAAGCCGGACGTACCGGCGCCCGCGTTGTTCTGTGTGATGAACAGCCTGAATTTGGTGGTTCTTTGTTGAACACAAAACAGATCATTGACGGCAAGTCGGCTCAGGAATGGGTTAATTCTGCTGTTGCTGAACTGGAAGCAATGGATAATGTGCGTTTGTTAAAACGTGCAAATGCTTTTGGCTATTACGATCACAACTACATCACGGTTCATGAACGCAGAACGGATCATTTCGGTCCGGGCGCCAAGCCGGGTCTGAGCAAACATCGTATCTGGCATTTCCGCGCCAAACAGGTTGTGCTCGCAACTGGATCGCACGAACGCCCACTGGTTTTTGCTGACAATGATCGCCCGGGCATTATGCTGGCCAATGCGGGGCAGGCCTATGCCAACCGTTATGGTGCACTACCCGGGCGTCGCGGTGTTATTTTCACGAATAATGACAGTGCTTATTCGGCAGCAATTGATCTGGTTGATGCGGGCATGGATATTCCAACCGTTATTGATTTGCGTGAAGTTGTCGATGGTGATCTGCCCAACGCAGCGCGCCAAAAAGGCATTGAAATTCTGACGGGGTCAGGCATTGTTGCCACCCTTGGCAGTAAACGTGTCAAAGGTGTTGAGGTTGCAACAGTTTCTTCGGATGGCACCAAGATCACTGGTAGCCGACGCAAGATTGATTGCGACACGATCCTGACATCTGGTGGATGGAACCCCGCGGTCCATCTTTTCTCTCAGTCAATCGGCAAGCTCCGTTATGATGAAGAGAAAGTTTGTTTTGTACCGAATATCTCTGCACAGAACGAACGTACTGTTGGTGCCTGTAAAGGTTCTTTTGATTTGCAATCTGCCCTTGATGAAGGTGCTGCGGCGGGTGCTGCGGCGGCCAAAGATGCCGGGTTTGGCAAAGGCAAGGCAAAGGCTTCACCGAAAGCACTTGTTGTTGAAGAAAAAGCCATCAAGGCCTATTGGGTTGTGCCAACGGATCATCCCGTCGGTCAGGGCAAGCGCAAGCATTACGTTGATTATCAGCACGATGTTACCGCCGCAGATATCATGCTGGCGGCGCGTGAAGGCATGCACTCTGTCGAACATATGAAGCGTTATACCACGACAGGTATGGCGACGGATCAGGGGAAACTTTCCAATGTAAACGGTTTGGCGATCCTGTCGTCGCAGTTGGAAAAGGCTATCCCGAAGGTCGGTACAACGACTTTCCGCCCGCCCTATACCCCTGTTAACTTTGGTGCTTTGGCTGGACGTGGCATTAATGGCGACCTTGCTGATCCTGTTCGCCGTACTTCCATGTATAGCTGGCATCTGGAAAATGGGGCTGCTTTTGAGCCTGTAGGTCAGTGGCAACGTGCATGGTACTACCCGAAAGCCGGGGAAGACATGGATGCGGCCGTGGCGCGCGAGACTGCTGCTCTGCGTGAAGGTGTTGGTATTCTTGATGCGTCCACACTGGGTAAAATCGATATTCAGGGTAAAGATGCAGCAAAGTTCCTTAATCTGGTTTACACAAACGCTTGGTTAAAACTTCCTGTTGGGTCCTGCCGCTATGGCTTTATGCTCAAAGAAGACGGCATGGTCTTTGATGATGGTGTGACATCGCGTCTTGGCGAAAATCACTTCCACATGACAACAACAACTGGCGGTGCCGCCGGTGTTCTTGATTGGCTGGAAGAGTATCTGCAGACGGAATGGCCCGATCTGGAAGTTTACTGTACGTCTGTTACAGAAGAGTGGTCGACACTTTCTATCGGTGGTCCCAAAGCCCGTCAGCTACTGGAAGAGCTTGCACCAGAGATGGATTTCTCTAACGAAGCTTTCCCGTTCATGACTTGGCGCGAAGGTGAAGTTGCTGGTGTTCCTGCGCGTGTTTTCCGGATTTCCTTTACCGGTGATCTTTCCTATGAGATCAATGTCAGAAACTGGCATGGTCTTCACCTGTGGAAGAAATGTATGGAGCTAGGGGAAAAGTACGACATTACGCCGTATGGAACCGAAACCATGCACGTCCTTCGTGCAGAAAAAGGCTTTGTCATTATTGGCCAGGAAACTGATGGGACACAGACACCACAGGATCTTGGTATGGACTGGATCGTTGCAAAGAAGAAAGGTGACTTTATTGGTCGCCGTTCATTTGCCCGTGAAGATACGGCCCGTGAAGGTCGTAAACAGCTTGTCGGTCTTGTTACAGAAAATCCAAAGGAAGTTCTGGAAGAGGGCGCACAGCTTACCTATGAGCGTGTGAACCCGACACCTGCCCCGATGGTCGGTCATGTTACATCTTCTTACTGGAGCCCGAACCTGGGCCATTCTATTGCGATGGCCTTGGTAAAGGATGGACATAACCGTATGGGACAATGGATTTACGCGCATGACCGCGGCAAGGTGACAAAGGTGAAAATTGTCAGCCCGGTCTTCTACGATCCAAAAGGAGAACGTCGTGATGGTTGATACATTCCGTAGCAGTATTATCGCGCACAAAGAACAGGCCATGATCAATGGTTCTGTCAGTGGCGAACAAGGTGTCAGCTTGTCAGAAGTCCCTTTTCTGGCTCAGGTGAATATCCGCGGGAATGCCGAAGATAAAAAGTTTGTTGCCGGGGTGAAAAAGGTCGTTGGTGTTGCTGTGCCAACAGATCCAAACACCTATGTCACCAAAGGCGACTTTACTGTTTTCTGGCTAGGCCCTGACGAATGGCAGGTTGTTGGTCCGGTTGACGGGCAAGATGATCTTGTTCAAAAACTGCGTGATGCGCTTGATGGATTACATGTTGCGGTTATTGATGTTTCCGGTAACCGCACGGCACTTGATCTGACAGGGGCACAGGCACGTAATGTGATGAAGAAAAGCTGTCGTCTGGATATGGATGCACAGTCTTTTGCGCCGGGACAGGCCGTTCAAACACGTGTTGGGAAAGCCCCTGTGCTGTTGCAAATGTTGGATGACAAGCCGACTTACCGGATGTTTGTCCGTCCGTCCTTTGCCGAGTATCTGGTTGATTGGCTTCTGGATGCGATGGGTGAATATCACCATCTCTAAATAAGCAAACTTTTTTATCCTGCTTTTAAGTGTTCATATTGTGGGGTAGATCAATATCAATAAAGCCCGCAGTTTTATCTGCGGGCTTTTTGCTAAGAAAAGTACAATCATTTTCGACGAGGGGTATCGCGTTTAGTTGCTTGGCTAGGCATGTTTTGGATCAAGCACTATTTACGGTCTGGTTCAAAAGAGTATCACCTTCTCTGCGCGGAATTACTCTGGCGGCAGGGAAGGTAATGGTTGCAACTGTTCCCTTGTTAATTTCACTTTCCAAGCCAAGTTGGCCGTCATGTTGTTCCATCAAGGACTTCACAAGGGGGAGACCAAGGCCCGTGCCTTCAAAAGCCCGTGTCATCGGGGTATCGGCACGAATGAATGGTTCCAGGATGCGTTCTAATTCGTGTTTTGGAATGCCAATCCCGGTATCCCTGATCTCTATACTTAGACTGTTATCTTCGTTTTCGTTGGCTTTGAGAATAACTTCCCCACCCTGTGGTGTAAATTTAACCGCATTTGAGAGGAGGTTGAGAAGAATTTGTTTTATAGCCCTCAGATCTGCACGAACAAAGGGAAGGTTGTCAGGAATATCAAGCGTGACGGGGACAAATTCAGAAGAGCTTTGCCCCACAACCAGTTTGTGGGCCGCGCGGGCTGTTTGTGTAATATCAACTGTTTCGTCCTGAAGCTCAAAGGCACCTGCTTCAATTTTGGATAGATCTAATATGTCATTAATCAAATCAAGAAGATGGGTGCCGGACGAATGGATATCCTGACAGTAGGATTTGTAGTGAGTTGATCCCAGCGGCCCCATAAGTTCGCCCTTCATAATCTCGGAAAAACCAAGAATAGCATTGAGTGGCGTTCTAAGCTCGTGGCTCATATTGGCGAGAAATTGAGATTTTGCTGTATTGGCCTGATCTGCAATTTCTTTGGCGCGTCTGATTTCTCGTTCCTGATTTTTCAATGGCGTGATATCAGTTGCCAGAACAACAATCTCTTTTGCCGGGGTCCTGCGGTGATTGAATTGTAACCAGGTGCCATTGCTGAGGTGCAATATCATCCGTTCCTGCAGGGATTCGTGGCTGGCGCAAGTTTCGTTAATGAATTCTTCTTCACGTCCTTCTGTGCCGACAAAATCACCTGCATAAACGAGTTCGCGAACCTGATCTTCAAATCGAGAACCCAGCGTAATAATACGTGCACGTTTCGCTGAAATGTTTCGATAGTTGCTATTACATAGAACAAGCTTGTCTTCTTGATCATAGAGAGCAAAACCCTCTGACATGGTTTCGATAGCTTGTGTTAGCTGTGCTTCTGATCTTTTGGCTCGAAGCTCAGATGCCTTAACCGCGGCTTCATAGGCTGACTGTTTTTGCAACAAATCATTATAGGCGGTAACCACGGCACCAAGTTCGTCATTTGATGTCCAGTTAACAGCTACTCGCGTTTTGTGCTGTTTTTCGGATTGAATTGATTCCAACAGAAGCTTTAGTGGAACACCGATATAGGAATTCGCACCCAGAAAGGTGAGGGCAGAGAGGACAAGAATGGTAACGACCATTACCAAACCGTCAAAGATTAAACGTTCTTTTATTTCCGCTGAAATCAATTCGTCATGAAATAAAACCCTGACACTTCCGATCGTTTCGAGGCGATCAAAGGAATTGTGTTTAATTTCAGTTTCTCTGGAAAGCGCAGCATCAATAGATTTGGCATCTTCGCTGGCCAGTTCCGCAAGGATAAGGCCGTCAGTGTCGTAAACCTGTGCTGAATGGAATTCCGGGTTTCTGGATAAAGCCAGTAATATCGCCTGAATTGAATCCAGGTCATAGTTCCAGACCGGTGTTGATAAAGCGGTGCCCTGAATATCAACCATTTTATCTAAACGCGTTCCAAGCTCGGAATTCAGTTTATGAATATTCCGGCTTTCAAGAACGGTAAAGAGAAGCAGCAAGCTGATGCTGATCAATGGAATATAGATCGATAGCAGCTTACCGCAAATGGAGTTGCGTATATTTAAATTCAACCGGCGCTCCACACCCAAACGTATCAATGCTTAATCGTAGTTTTTGCCAACCAGCTTTTTAATAGCAAAGACCAATTATAAATTAACACTATCCTCTTAAGCAAAAATGAATGAATAGTGTTTCGTTGTTATTACTTATACCGAACAAAAGATTATTGTGGGAGTTTTTTCAACCGATAGAAACGAATGTTTTTAATTATCCCGTATTCCCTGTCAGTCTCCCCCAGTTTTGATACCTTTCAGTGTGATGCTTGTCAGTGATAAATGATTGTTGTTGTCATTATATCACAAGGCCTGATGACCCAGGCGTGAAAATTTCGTGCAAAAAAGGTATGTTTTCCCAAAAATTACTTTTTCTTGTTCTGGTTAATCTCGCGTTAATGGCAAGTTGTTATCAGTGTTATCTAGGTCTAACGGGAGCGTGAATTAAATGAATCCAAATCAGGATGTTATTGAGCAAAGCATTGACAAAATTTTTGACGAGATAGCTCAATTAAGTATTGAAATTGAAAATGTAGGACAGGTTGCGCAACAGATTGATGCAATCGCCCGTCAGACGAATTTATTGGCTTTAAACGCTACAATTGAAGCTGCGCGTGCAGGGGATGCAGGTAAAGGTTTTGCCGTTGTTGCGGGCGAAGTGAAGCAATTGGCAGGGCAAACAAGTCAGGCAACAACAGAAATCGGTGGTATTGTTCAATCTCTTTCCTCACATGTTGAGCAGCTAAAAAACATCAGTACACAGGCCAGAGGTGGATTGCCATCAAGCGAAACGACTTTGGATGTGGCTGTAGAGACCTGAATCCCGTAAAGGATTTCGGTCATATTTAGAGCAAAGTAATCATCTCGTAAAATGAGATTGCCTTTGCTTTGGTTTCTTGAAACATTGGGGGGAATTCAAACTCCCAATGGAATCCTTCGCATGCTGTCAGACAAGCCACAGCTCCATCAATACGTACTTCTTGTACTATTGGGGGCAATCTGGGGAAGCTCTTTTTTCCTTATTAAAATCACTTTAGAGAGTGTTTCGCCTGTAACGCTTACGGCTTTTCGTCTTTTATTTGCATCAATTGTTCTAAGTGGATTGGTTTGGGTTTTGGGGAAGCGTTTTCCCCGAGATCTTCAAACCTGGCGGTATTATGCATTGATTGGGGTGACGGGAAATATTTTGCCGTTTGTTCTGATTTCTTGGGGGGAACTACACATAGATTCTGGTCTGGCAGCTATTTTGATGGCTGTAGTACCCCTTACGGCTTTGGTGATTGCTCATTTCTGGACAGAAGATGAGAAAATGTCATTACCTAAGGTTATCGGGACGGTAACTGGATTTGGGGGTGTTGTTCTTCTTGTCGGGCCAGAGGCTTTAAAGGGGTTGGGTGATTCTGTTCTTGGGCAGCTTGCTGTTGCTTTTGCCAGTTTTTGTTATGGGGCAAGTTCTGTATTTGCTCGTAAAGTTGGACTGGTTAAACAGGATCCAATCGTGAATGGAGCGGCAATTTTACTTTGTGCGTCTTTAATGGCATTGCCCATGGCGTTTATTGTTGAAGATCCAATGTCTTTAGAGCCAAGTCTTTTGAGCTTTGGGGCGCTTTTGATGCTTTCTATTGTATCAACTGCGATTGCCTATATTATTTTGTATTATCTTTTGGGTGCTGTCGGCGCTAATTTTACCGCGTTGAATAACTATCTGGTCCCGGTATTCGGGATGGTGTGGGGGTTCCTCTTTTTATCCGAGAGTTATGATACCCAAGCCTTTGTTGCATTAGGGGTTATTCTGTTGGGTATCATTATTACCCAGATAAAAGGAGCAGTATACAAAAGGTTGGGGAGCAGGTTTGTCATGAACGGGAAGAGAGGAGAAGAAGCATGAACGATATCAAACAATGTTGGCGCTGGTTATGCGCTATGCTTGCTTTTGCCATACTTGCCGGATGTGCGAACGAACCCATTAAAGTTGATGCTGCACGGCCTGTGGCTAAAGCCGTGGCCAAAGGGGCGCAAATATACGGAAAGAACAAATACACCCCATGGGGCTTTGGGGTTTGTTATGGCAAGGGATTGAACGACCCAGGTCAAGTTCTGGCCTTTGCAAAAGAAACCTGTGGTGATGGTCGTATAGAACTTAGGGGTGAAGATCTTCTTTGGAATAGTTGCCCGATGTTCCAAGGAGCACGTGCATCATTTGTTTGCTATCCCCGTGGCCCAAAGCCCAGCCCCGTTGGTGGATAATTTAAGGCTTTTAAAAGGGGCTGTGTTATAGCCACTCAACCAATACATCGGCATCAGGTTCGTCATCTTTATATTCAAGTTTCAAATCTTCGAATTCCTGTTTGTCGAGCAGGCGTTTCATCGCCCAGACGGCCATGGCCCGTACATAGGGGGATGAGTCTTTCAAAAGTGGTGTAATGCGCTTGACGATGGATTTATCACCGCAGTTTCCTATTCCGATTAGAACATTTCTTATAAATCGATCCCGACCGATACGTTTTACGGGGGAGCCAGAGAAAACCTGACGGAATGTTGCATCGTCAAGTTCGGCAAGGTCTGCAAGGCGGGGTGCTGTTAATTCAATCCGTGGGAAAACGTGTTCTTCAGTGGTTACTTCTGCAAACTTGTTCCAGGGGCAAATCGCGATACAGTCATCACAGCCATAGATACGATTGCCCATTGGGGCGCGGAACTCTTCGGCTATATGGCCGTGATATTCAATTGTTAAGTACGAAATACAGCGCTTTGCATCTAGTACATAGGGGGACGGAAAGGCATCTGTCGGGCAAATTGATAAACACTTGTTACAACTACCACAGTGATCTTCCTCGTGCCGGTCTGTTTTGAGGTCGAGATCGGTATAAATTTCACCTAGGAAAAGCCATGATCCATATTCTCTGGAAACCAAATGAGTGTTTTTACCTTGCCAGCCAATACCGGATTGTGCAGCTGCAACTTTCTCTAGTACAGGGGCGGTATCAACAAAAACTTTGACCTGACATCCCAAGTTTTCAACCATCCATCTGGCGAGGGCTTTTAGTCGTTTTTTGATAAAGTCGTGGTAATCTTTGTTTCTGGCATAGACCGAAATATTGCCGCGATCATCAAAGTCGAGATTGGCGAGCGCAGGTTCTGCCGGGCCATAATTGACGCCCAGAACAATAATGCTTTTTGCGTCTTCCCACATCGCCGTTGGGTCTTCGCGCCATTCTATCCGGTTTTCCATCCACGCCATATCGCCGTGGTATCCCAGATCAAGGAATGTACGCAGATTTTTTTGGTTTTTCTCATTTATTTTTGCTGGCGAAAAACCAACAGTGTTGAACTTTAATTCAAGAGCCTTTTCCCGAATAGCCGACGCAGGGTCGAGCAGGGAAGCTGAGCTTTGTTTTGATTTTTTGCTCATCTTCCTCTTTCTCTCCCTCTACATCTTACACTGATTCAATTATTTATAGCACATGTCTGTTGCTATTTTAATCCAATGCGGGGATATCACCACCATCTTGCAGTCTGTAGAACTCTTCTTGGAAAGCTTCGAAGGTACCAGTGGCAATCGCGTCCCTCATGCCGGCCATAAGCTCTTGGTAATAGGCAAGATTGTGAATGGTCAACAGAATGGGGCCAAGCATTTCTTTTGCCACGAACAGATGGCGCAGGTAGGCGCGGCTGAATTGTGTACAGCAGGCACATTTACACTGATCATCAACCGGCCGATGATCATCCTGATGCCTCTTATTGCGCATGTTCAAAGCTCCACGACGAGTAAAGGCCTGTGCATTCCGGCCAGAACGGGTTGGCAGGACACAATCAAACATATCTATCCCGCGGGCAACGGCGCCAACCAGATCTGATGGCTTTCCAACCCCCATCAGATAGCGTGGTTTGTCTTCTGGCAGGTGGGGCATTGTATGATCAAGAACTTCGAACATGACTTTCTGGCCTTCACCAACAGCAAGTCCGCCAACGGCATAGCCTTCGAAACCTATGTCTATCAGAGCTTCGGCTGATTCCTTGCGCAGATCTTCATAGGTTGACCCCTGCACAATGCCGAAAAGGCCGTATCCGTCTCTGTCTTTGAAAGCTTTCCGGCAACGCTCTGCCCAACGCATGGAACGGCGCATGGAATGGGCGGCTTCTTCGTGCGTGGCGGGGTAAGGTGTGCACTCATCCAGTACCATGGTGATGTTTGAATCCAGCAGATGCTGAATTTCCATGGAGCGCTCTGGTGTCAGGTTGTGTTTACTGCCGTCAATATGGGATTGGAACTTCACGCCTTCTTCGGTGATTTTCCGAAGACCGGAAAGAGACATCACCTGATAGCCACCTGAATCGGTCAGGATCGGATGTGGCCAGTTCATGAACTTGTGCAGTCCCCCATGACGGTCAACCAATTCAGCCGTTGGGCGCAACATCAGGTGATAGGTGTTGCCCAAGACAACTTCTGCACCTGTGGTTCGCAACTGATCCGGAGTCAATCCCTTGACTGTTCCAGCGGTGCCGACAGTCATAAAGGCTGGCGTCTGGAAGGTGCCGTGGGCCGTGGTAACTTCACCGCGACGCGCAAGACCGTCTTTTGCTTGCAGGGTATATCCAAATTTTGGGGTATTACTCATAGATGATCCTCACGCTGTAACAGACTGCAGTCTCCGTAGGAATAAAAACGATAGCCATTATCTATGGCGTGTTTATAGGCGTTGCGCATCCGGTCAAGCCCCGCAAAGGCGGACACCAACATGAACAGGGTTGATCTGGGTAAATGGAAATTGGTGAGCAACAGATCGACAATTTTAAACTTATAGCCCGGGGTGATGAAAATGTCAGTCTCGCCATCAAAGGGATGAAGCGTTCCATCTTGTGCGGCGGCACTTTCCAATAGTCTTAGAGCCGTCGTTCCCACGGCAATGATACGTCCGCCGTTTTTCCGTACTTGGTTGATACGGTCTGCCGTTTCCTGGTCAAGGAAACCGATTTCACTGTGCATCTTGTGATCACGAAGATCGTCAACTTTGACTGGCAAAAAAGTACCTGCGCCAACGTGCAGGGTAAGGGTAATGTGTTCTATACCCTTGGCATCCAGTGCAGACATTAATCTGTCCGTATAATGCAAACTGGCGGTTGGGGCTGCTACAGCTCCACGGTGCTTGGCAAAGCGTGTTTGATAATCTTCTGCATCCTGCTTGTCCGATCCGACTTCGCGTTGGATATAGGGTGGCAAAGGCATTTTGCCGTGTTCTTCCAGATGGGGATACAGCTTTTCCGGTGTAAGATCAAAGTTCAAAAGAACTTCGCCGCCATCCAACTTGTTTTCTACCTTTGCTGTGAAGCCATTTGCAAAACGGATTATGTCGTCTGGTTTGAGTTTCTTTGCCGGCTTGGCGAATGTCCACCATCTCGCACCACCTTCGGCCGAAGGTGGTTCCTGCTTGTGAAGGGTAACCTCGACACCAGCTTCCCCACGTTTGCCTTTCAATCGGGCAGGAATGACTTTGGTGTCATTAAACACCAGCAGATCGCCAGCTTGAATAAGATCTGGCAGGTCAATCATTCTGTGGTCTGTCAGGTTGTTGCCAACAGACAGAAGCTTTGCCATATCGCGCGGGTTTTCAGGGCGTTGGGCAATGACGTCGCGGGGCAATTCAAAATCAAAGAGATCGGTTTTCATTCATCTATTCCTGAGGCTCTTTGCGTATTTATAAGAATACCAGAGCAAATCGAGCCGATTGGTAGCAGAAGAAAGCCCAAGACGCAAAGGGCTGAGGCGGGATAACTGCTATGATTAAAAAGTATAGTACCGAAAGATGAAGCGGAATACCGGACTTCTATCTGGCTTTTTCAGCAGGTTCTTTGACATTGTATCTAAGACCATATCCAACACGCTCTTTGGATACACCTTTAACATAATGGTAAGGACGTTCTTCAATGCCAGCAAAATTACGCCCGCGCATTAGTATCATTACGCCAGGTTCAGCTGCATAACGGCGGGCATTAAGTTTCTCGCGGTCATCACAAATATAAAACCCTGCCTCGCCGGATAATGTGAGAATGGCAATGACTGCTTCAAAACACAGAAGATCTCGGTGTGGTGTGATGCCTTTGGATCCTTCTTTATAGATAAGTGCTGCCTTGTCATTAAAAGAAAAGGGTTGGGGATAGGGCGATGGTTGCATCAGGGAAAAAGCCTGGTTGATTTGTTTTTCCAAAGCCTTTTGGTAATCATCAAGAATAGTTGGTTGATCAAAGTTCATGGCGATTTGAAAATCTTGCTCAACCTCTTTGCCTTTGGGGCCGACAACAGGGGTGCAGGCCCTGAAGGGAAGCTCATTCACCGCAGCCAACATTTTTTGACACCCTGCCTGATCAACCAAAGGAAAGGCTGCAACCCCTTCTGTTGGCAGAAGCTGCATTGCCTGCGCAAGCGAATGGGGAGAGGTTAAGAAGTGTGGTGTAAAGTCAGGCATGGGATAGCTCGATAATCAAAAGTGTATTTAAACACATTATAGTATGGTTTGGTTTTCGTGGATGCGACAGATTGCGCCATATTTCAGCTATCAACGCAGATATTAGAAAAGCTTGATGGCTGTACAGTCGGTAAAAAGCTGTCTATAGATAACGCTCGTTTTTTCAGCCTGTTAATAGAAATGTTGAATGCATGAATAGTCATCTTTTGCGACTGTTTTTTTTCGCGGCCCCAATTGTTAGTGTTTTTAGCTCAAACGCTTTGGTCCCGTTGGTTGTTCTTGTTGGGGTTTTAACGACAGTTTTTGGCTATATAGAAAACAAAGCATTCCCTTCGTTTTCGAGAAAACAGGTGATTTTGTTCGGCCTGCTTTTTGCCTGGATTTCCATTACATGCTTTTGGACGATCAATCCGGTAGAAGCCTTAAAGCTGGATTTACGTCTAATAGGACTGACTTTAACAGGTTTGTTGTTGTTAAAGGCGATAGAGGTTCAGGATCAAGAAACAAGGCGTCGCATTGCAAAGGCATTGTTGATCGGGGTAATTCTTGCAAGCATTCTTTTACTTGTTGAATCCCTTTTAAATGCGCCGATTACCAAGACGATAAAGGGCAAAGAACTTGATGCGGCCATGAATCTCTCTCGCTTTAACAGGGGGGCATCGTTCCTTGGCATATCATTGTGGATTGTTTTTGTAATCTATTCACAGAAACTGTCTCTGGTATGGAAGTTATTATTTCCGATTGTGCCCTTAGCGCTGCTTTATTTCGCCCCCAGTGAGAGCTCACTTTTGGCTGTTGTACTTGCCGGGATATGGTATTTCGCCTTTTTTATGTTTCCAAAAGCTGGTTTTAAAGTGCTTCCGATACTTATGATCATATCTGTTCTTTCGATGCCTTTTGCAACGCGATATGTGGAGCCACTTTATGATGCGGAATCCTCGCAATCCATTCCCTTTTCAGCAAAACATCGCTTCTTTATCTGGGATTTTGTAAGTGGGGAGATACTGACAAATCCGATTAAAGGTTGGGGATTTGATTCTGCGCGGGACTACCCAAATAATGGGGTGGAAAACTATGTTCATGTTAATGCAAAGGGGAATGAGCGTGCCTTGGGTGGGCGAATTATTTCTTTGCATCCTCATAACTTTGCTTTGCAGGTCTGGTTGGAACTCGGCCTTATAGGCGCAATCCTGATCTCAGTGATTATTTGGTCCGTATTTGGATATCTTAAATCTCGACAATTGTCTGAGAGAATTGAAATCCAGGCCATGCTTGTTTCTACCTTTATTATTGCTTTGCTTGGTTATGGTATCTGGCAAAATCGTTGGTTTGTTATGTTCTTTATCTTTGCTGCAATGATCCCGTTAATTCAGCCAAAACAAGATCAGGAAATAATAGACGAGGTTGATGAATATGGGGCGTAACCTCTTAAGGTTTTTTATCGCCTATGCGGCTATTTGGGGCGGAATTTGTGTTGCCGTTAGTGCCTATAGTGCGCATGGCTTGAATGGTAATGAAGCCCGTATGGGGTGGGCCGAAACGGGTAGCTTTTATGGTCTGGTCCACGTTGTTGCATTGCTTGTGATCGTTGGGTTGGGGGAACTAGGGCAAAAACGTACAAAAATTCTTGTGGCGGCCTGTTCATGTTTTTCTTTGGGACTCTTACTTTTCAGCGGGGGGCTTTATATCAAAGCACTTGCTGATATTTCTCTTGGTGGTCCCTTTATACCTGTGGGCGGAAGTCTATATATTTTGGGGTGGCTTGTAACTGCGCTCTATGGTGCAAAGTTTGTGGGGAAAGAAGATGTCTGAGAACTTTCTTGATGCAACAGGGTTAAAATGTCCTATCCCGGTGTTACGTGCGCGTAAGGCGATGAAACCGTTGGCCATTGGTGAAATTCTGGAAATACACGCAACAGATCCAAGCGCAGAATTGGATTTTAAAAATTTTTGCGAGACGACGGGGCACGAGTTGATATCATTCGAAGAACAGGCGGATGACATTCTTGTCATGAAGATTAAAAAAATGACCTAAGCCGAAAATGTTGCGAATTACGAGAGTAACCAGCGAAAGGCGCGCTTTAGTTCCGCTGTCCCGTTTTTGTCATACCATTTACCATGGGCGAGGATGATTTTTTCCGGCTTCCAAGATATCATGTGCGCAATAGCTTCTCGGGCTTGGCTTCGCCCGCCTGAAAAAGCCAAACGCATGTCGATCGGGGCTTTCCCATCCGGGGAGAGATTGCCAGCCAACTTGCATAAAAATGCGAAATACCAAGGCAATTTTTGTGCCTCAAAATTCTCAATAAGGTCGGTGAGTACTAACGTTTTCGTCTTTTTATGAAAGAAATCGATTTCGTGTAGTATCTTGTTTCCTTGCACATAGACCTGATCAATTTCCTGATACCAGGCCTTGGGGGGCGTATTTCCCAATTCCTGAGATGTGGGAAAAGCGACATTGTATTTTTTTGCCCGGTCGGCAACATTTGGTGCCGCCCATACTTGAGCATCTGGATACATTTCTTGCCATTTGCCAACGGAGAGATAGTGAATGTTGTTGGGGGCGATGAGGTGTTTTACATCGCCGAGAAGATTAATCTCATCCAATAACTCTTTGTTGATAGCAATCGGAGAATGCACCCAGAGTTTCCCCTTATCCAAACGAACTACGGTCATGCGGGTGGGAAAGGGAATACCGTAAAAAGATACAGAAGGCCCATCCGCAATCCATATGTCTTGCCCGATTGGTTTAAGTGTATTTATCGGCGTGTAAAGACCTGAGGTCATGATCTTAGGCTCGTTGCTGATTAAGACTTATTGGGTGTTCTTTGGGGGGGGGACAAGAGGGGGACAGAAAGAAAAGAAGCCTTTGGGGACCAAAGGCTTCTTTTTTGCAAACCACAATCACACTATTCAGCGGCTTCTGCCAAACCAGGTCGTGCTTTTAGTTCCTGGTTATGGCGCCGATCTTTCTCAAGAGTACGTTCCATTAAGGATAGCATTGGTGGAATGATTAGTAGGGTTAATACCGCGGATAACGATAGGCCTCCGACCACAACAGACCCCAAACCACGGTAAAGCTCAGAACCTGCGCCGGGAACCAAGACCAGGGGCAGCATGCCAACAACCGATGTCAATGTTGACATGAAGATCGGACGAATACGGTTTCTGGTGGCTTCCAAAATAGCCTGTTGAGCGGGTAGATTTTCGACCCTCAAATGATGAAGGGTTTGATGGACGACCAAAATAGCATTGTTCACCACAATCCCGACAAGAATGACGAAGCCGAGGAGTGTCAACATATCCAGAGGCTGGAATACAAAGGTGTTGAGAAAGACCAAGCCCGCGACACCACCGGCCGTCGCCAATGGAACCGCCAGTAGGATAATCAGGGGATAGAGGAAGCTTTCAAAGAGAACAGCCATAACCAGATAAACAATGACAATCGCAAGCAAAAGATTGATCACCATGGCATCCCAGGTTTGCGCCAGATTATCAGCTGTCCCACTTAGGCTCATTTTTACATCACTTGGCAATCCGGCTTCTTCCATTGGCCCAATGACTTCTGCCTGCAAGGTTTCCAGAGCTGCTTCAAGGGGGACACCTGCAGAAGGGCGCAGTTCCAAGGTAATTGTTCGCATGCGTTCGCGGTGGCGAATTTCTGTCGGGCCCGCAGTTAGAATAATCTCTGCAAGGCTGGATGCGGGAACAATAGTGCCATCAGATGTAACAACGGGAAGGCTGGAAATACCCTGTGTCTGGGTGACGCCTTTATCCGGCCCCTTGAGGGTCAAATCAAGGCGCTTGTTACCGACGGTGACTTCTTCCACTCTCAAGCCATCGTTAAAGACATCAATCGAAGTGCCTAGTTCATTAACAGATAGTCCACTGTCTGCCAGTCTTATTCTGTCAGGCAACACACGTACTTCCGGCGCACCGAGTTCGAGCCCCGGCCTTGGGCGAAACTGGTTTCCCTCACTTGCAGGAAAAACAGATAGCATCTTGCCGGTTGCTTGTCCTGCAATGGCGAGAATTTCGTTGAGATCAGATCCGGATATATCGAGATCTATCTTGCGTCCTCCGCCGATCCCGCGCCCAAAGAGAGAGGGTTGGTTGATGAAACCGAATGTACCTGGCTCTTTAAAAACAGGTTCTTGAAGTACGGGGATAAGCTCAGCAACCCGCTGACCATCGATGGCAACGGCACCAAGGAAGGTATTTGAACGCGTTGCAACAAAAAAGAAGCGTTCCATTTTGGGGGGCTGACCGGGTTCCGATTCTGGGCCTGTCTCGCTTGCCCACAGATTACGTATGGAGTTTTCAACTTCGACGGCAATTGATGTCATCGTATCCAGGTTATAACCGGGGGGCGGTATGATTATGCCGAATACAAGATTCCTGTTCCCTTCTGGAAGGTATTCAAGCTTGGGCAGGAATTTCCATGTTCCCAGGGAGGCAATGGCAGTTATTGCGCCAACCAAAGCGATGGCAACAATCTTCTTCTGGACAACGATTGACTGGAAGCTCATGACGAACTTCACAAAGCCAGAACCAAACTGATCAATTCCGGGAAGAGGGATACGTTTTACAGTATCGCTACCATCCGTGTCGTGATCACGCAAAAAGCGTCTGGACAGGGCTGGAATAACTGTAATGGAGACCACAAGTGACAAGGTAACTGACACGGATATGGCAACGGCAATATCCCTGAATAGCTGTCCAACTTCCAGTTCCATAATCATGATGGGAATAAAGACCATCACGGTTGTCAGAGCAGATACAAGGATCGCACCCCAAACCTGTTGTGCGCCTTCGTAAGCTGCAACAGCGGGTGATTTTCCTTCTTCTTTTAGGCGGAAAATATTTTCCAGAACAACGATGGCTGCATCGACGACCATGCCGACAGCAAAGGCGAGCCCTGCGAGTGAAATAACGTTGATTGACCGACCAAGAGCCGCCATAGCAACAAAGGACCCGACAACAGAAACTGGAATAGCCATGGAAATGATGACTGTTGCCCGGACCGATCTTAAAAAGGTCAGAAGAATAATCGCGGCCAGTACCCCACCAAACCAGATATTCTGACGTACAAGATCTATCGCTGAATTGATGTAGACCGTTTCGTCATAAACTTGTTCGAGCTGTAGTCCTGCTTCTGGGATTGCCCGGGCATTCAGGTCTTCAACTGCTTGATATATGCCATCCATTGTTGCGATAACGTTGGCCCCGGTTTCTCGCGTGGCATTGAACGCCATTGCAGCATTCCCAAGCATACGAATTTTTGCGCTTGGATCTTTGTAGCTGAAATTGACGCGGGCAATATCGCCGACTGTCACCCGGGATACGCCACCGGTAAAGGCGTCTTGCGTACTTCGCAAGACAACTTGTCTGACAGATTCAAGCGTGTTTAATTCGCCTTCAGTTCGGACAATGTAACGCCTTTTCCCTTCTTCAACATCCCCAGCGGATATGGATGCGCTTGCGCTTCGTAGTGTGCTGACGACCGAGCTTGCAGTTAAGCCATATCGAGCAAGAAGTTCGGGAAGAACAACAATTTCAATCTCGCGTTCACTGCCGCCATAAATATTGACACCACTAACACCTTGGACACGTTCAATCCTGTCTTTGACAACGTCCTCAACAAAATCACCATAGGTGTGGATCGGCGCTGTATTTCCGTCTTTTCTGGTTAATATAAACCAGGCAATCGGGCTATCTTCAGCACCAGCAGTATCAAGGGTCGGTTCATCCGCTTCGTCAGGATAGCCGCTGACACGGTCCAGTCGATTTGCTGTGAGCAGCAGGGCTTTGCCCATGTCTGTGCCGACGTTGAATTCCAGTGTAATACGCCCAGATCCATAGGATGAATTACTGGTCATACTGTGCAGGTTCTCCAAGCCCTTAAGCTTTTCTTCCTGCTCTGTGATGATTTGGCGTTCGACCTCTGCCGGGGCTGCACCTGCCCAGCTGGTTCTGATGGTGATCACCGGACGGTTCACATCCGGTGTCAATTGGATCGGGATAAGCTGTAAGGCTACGGCCCCAAATAGAACAACCATAATCACCGCGGATATGATCGCGATAGGCCGTTCGATAGAAATTTTGATCAGATTCATTACGAGGCTCCCTCGCTTTTATCCAGATCTTCTTTTGGGGCTTGATCTGCTGTGTTTTCTTCTATTTTGTCTTGTTCAACAGGGGGTTCCGCGCCATTAATCTGAAGAGGAACACCCGGGAACAGTCTTTCGTTCCCACGAATGACAACTTCATCTTCTGCCTTTAGGCCGTAGATAACTTCGATACGCTCACCAACCTGTTGGCCCAATTGAACAGGGCGTGGTTGGGCATTACCATCAACATTCAGAAAAACCATTGCTCCATTCGGGCTTTGGATAATTGCATCTTTATGAACAGTTGCGACCTCTCTTTTGGGGCCAGCTGGAACCAGAAGAGTGATACTCTGGTTATTTGCCAAAGTATCCTGATTGGGAAGCTTTGCTGTTAATCTGACAGGGCGCGTGCGAGTCAAAGGGTTCTCGCGCGGCAAAATAGCCCTGATTGTTGCAAGTAACGGCGTATCGTCTGTCAGGCTGAGTGTAAATTCCATGCCAGGCTTTATCCCGGCAAGGCGGCGAGCAGGGACATCCACTTCGATTTCAAGGCTTTCGCGTGAAAGTAACGTTACAACGGCATCGCCAGTTGCCACATACGCACCCGTTTCTGTTTCTTTCGACATGATGATCCCGTCATAGGGGGCCTTGATCTCTGTATAGGCAAGATTGATCTCTGCCCGTTTAAGGCGCGCTTGTGCTGTACCTATATCCGCACGGGCCTGGGATACTTCAGCCTTGGCTATCGAGCTGTTTTGGATGGCATCTTCGTAGCGAGATTTGTTGAAAGCGGCTGATTTTTTCAGTTTTTCCAGACGTTTTAATTCCTGTCCGGCCAGTTTTAGACGGGCTTGAAAGGTGCCTAGTTTGCTTGTCGCGGCTGCAACTTCACTGGCGGCAAGGTCTCGATCTGCCTTGAGGGTGGCAGCATTCAACTTGGCGATGACTTGGTCTTTGACAACCTTGTCACCGACTTCAACCATCAATTCATCGACCGGGCCAGCTATGCGTGCTGATACATTACCCGTTTGTTGAGCAACCAGACGTCCAATAACGGGAACTGTCTGGCTCATGGACTCTATGCGTACTTTATCAACACCAACCAGTGAGGGTTGCTGTGCTGATGCTGATAGAGGGACAATCGTCAAGCTTGCAGCTATCAGAAGATAAGAAGTGACAAACAGATGGCGCAAACCGGCCTCCCGACATGAAACCAGACAAATGTGTCTGATCGATATTTGAAACGATTTAACTCAATGGTTGCTGAAAATTAGCTCAACACCACTGGCGATGTTATAGGAAAGTAGCTGAACATGCACTAAATACGGCGCTGTTCTCTTTTTGTACTTTAGTGGATTGTTACTGGATCTGTAAAGAGCACCTTATAATACAAAATCATAAAATTACATTTTGGTAGCCAGGTAAAGGGTTGATAGCCCTTTGTTCTGTTAAACGCACAATTCTGTTTTTTCCGTCGTTCTGTTTGAAATAATGTTATATCTATTAAGAAAATTGTGAGGTGAAGCCTGTAACGCTTTTCAGACGTTTCGCCGTTTTATAAGGAGATTTTGATGGCAACGGCGCTTTTTTATCATCCGGTCAGTCTTCTGCATGATACAGGGATTCATCATCCTGAATCACCGCGCAGAATTGAAAAAATTCTTAGCATTCTGTCTGAAACAGATTTTGATGCGCTGGATAGACGCGAAGCAACTGTCATCGATACTGCGAAGTTATTGTGGGCGCATACAGGTGATCATGTTGACCGTGTTTTTCGGGCGATACCGGATACAGGGTATGTTGCCATTGATGGTGATACTGTTATCTGCAAAGATTCAGGCGAGGCGGCATTGCGGGCCGCGGGTGGTATTTGTGATGCGGTTGATGCTGTCTTGAATGGTGAAGTAAACAATGCTTTCTGTTTGAGCAGGCCGCCGGGACATCATGCCGAGCGTGATCGTGCTATGGGGTTTTGCTTGTTTTGCAATCCGGCTATTGGTGCTTATCAGGCCAGAAATGAACACGGCCTGCAAAAAATAGCTGTCATTGATTTCGATGTTCATCATGGGAATGGTACGCAAGACGTTTTTTGGAATGATCCCGATATGTTTTATGGATCAACACATGGATCGCCTCTATTCCCCGGCACAGGGAGCGAGGGCGAGGTTGGTGTTGCGGGAAACATATTGAATTGCCCCTTGCCCAGTGGGGCTGGCTCTTACGAATTTCGCAAGGTGATAGAAGACAATATTTTCCCGGGTGTCCGGGACTTTAAGCCCGAGCTTATTATTGTGTCTGCAGGTTTTGATGCGCATCGCGAAGACCCTCTGGCTTCCTTGAATTTGGAAGATGAAGATTTTGGATGGGTGAGCAAACGCATTGTCGAACTGTCCCTGGAACTTTGCCAAGGGCGTCTCGTTTCGATTCTTGAGGGGGGGTATGATACGGGGGCCTTGTCGAGATCGGTTGCTCTGCATGTTCGGGCGTTGATGAATGCAACAGATTAGTTTGGATTTTTTGCCGAGTGTTATTACTGGAATTATTTAAGAAAATTACCACCGAAAATTAAGCTCAAAGAGGCGAGACTTATCCTTGTTTACAGCTGCCTTAAGACGTAGAGTGCAGAAGAATTTGTAATTTGAGGTTTCTCTATGGAAAATACGCAACCCGCAGATAGCTTGACCGATATCAATACCATGAGTTTTGAGGTTGCTCTTGCAGAGTTGAAAACAATTGTTGAGCGCCTTGAACAAGGCGAAGGTAAGCTGGATGAGGCGATCGATGCTTATGATCGCGGTGCAAAGCTAAAGGCACATTGTGAAGCAAAGCTGCGTGAAGCGCAGGAGAAAATTGAAAAGATTGCCATGGGGCCAGATGGGCAACCACGTACTGAGCCGTTTGACGTTTCTTAGTGTGTTTTGGTCTTAGTGTGTTTTGGTTTTTTTGCTACATCTAAATTTGTAATAGATTAAGTATTTTCATGACCGATATTTCATCTGATATTTTCGGGGCCTTGACGAATTGCGCGCGTGCTGTGGAAGAAAAGCTCGATAAGCTTTTGCCGACAGTGCGAACCCCAGAAGGCGAAGTCGTCGAAGCCATGCGATATAGTGCTTTGGGTGGAGGGAAGCGGTTGCGCCCATTTTTGGTCATGGAAACCGCCAGTCTTTTTAATGTTGAAAAAGATTATGCCTTACAGGTCGCGGCTGCGTTAGAAATGGTGCACTGTTATAGTTTGGTGCACGATGATCTTCCGGCAATGGACGATAGTGATTTGCGTCGTGGACAGATGACGGTCCATAAAAAATGGGATGATGCGACCGCGATTTTGGCTGGTGATGGATTGCTGACCGAGGCTTTTGCCGTGATGGCCGATCCTGCGACACATCCCGATATGGCTGTTCGTTTGAAGTTGATATCCGGTCTGGCTGTGGCTTCGGGGGCCAAAGGTATGGTCGGTGGCCAGATGATTGATCTGTCTCCATCCCGCGCAGATCTGAATTTAGCGGGTATAACAAGATTGCAAGCCCTCAAAACCGGGGCGCTTATTCGTTATGCCTGTGAGGCTGGTGCTATTTTAGGAAATGCCAAACCAGAAGAGTATCAGGCGCTGAGCCTGTATGCTGAAGATATTGGACTGGCCTTTCAGATTGTCGATGATTTACTTGATCACGAAGCAACGCCAGAAGAAACAGGAAAACCTACAGGGGTTGATAGTGGTGCCGGCAAAGCCACCTTTGTTGGGCAGTTGGGGCTGGAAAATGCGCGCGAAAAGGCGAATGTATTAATTGATTCTGCAAAATCTAGACTTGATATTTTCGCAGGAAAGGCGCAGTTACTTCGCGATACGGCCACATTTATAGTCGAACGTAGGTCTTAAGGTACAAGATTAGGTCCCAGCAGGTTCCTATGGACGAGTTAGTTCCTATGGAATTGTTAACCCAAAAGGAATTATACTTTAGGATTAGCTGTTGAGGGACATAAATAATCTCAAATCTGTGGATAACGGATCTTGGGAAAAGATGTGATGGAGATAAGGGTGAGCCAGTTCGGGCACAATCGTCAGACCCCGTTGTTAGACACAATTCACAATCCAGCTGATCTGAGAAAACTGGATGAAAGTCAACTGCCTCAGTTGGCTGAAGAAGTGCGTTTGGACATGATCAATGCTGTCTCTCGAACTGGTGGTCATCTGGGCGCCGGACTGGGGGTTGTTGAGCTCACCGTTGCTATTCATCATGTTTTTAATACACCCGATGACAAGCTGATTTGGGATGTCGGGCACCAATGCTATCCACATAAAATCTTGACTGAACGTCGGGATGAAATGCGTACCATCAGGCAGGGTGGCGGGCTATCCGGTTTTACGACGCGTAAAGAATCTATCTATGATCCCTTTGGCGCAGCGCATAGCTCTACGTCTATTTCTGCGGGACTTGGGTATGCAGTTGCACGTGACTTGGCCGGCAAAACCAATAACGTCATTTCGGTTATCGGTGATGGGTCCATGACAGCTGGTATGGCCTATGAGGCCATGAATAATGCCGGGGCCATGAATTCACGTTTGGTTGTGATTTTGAATGATAACGACATGTCTATTGCACCGCCCGTTGGTGCCCTTAGTGCATATCTGTCGCGGTTGATTTCTGCCAAACCTTATCAATCCATGCGCCATCTTGCTAAAGAAATTATTAGCAAGTTCCCCCCACGTCTTGAGACTGCGGCCAAACGTGCCGAAGAATATGCACGTGGATTTTTTACGGGCGGAACGCTGTTTGAAGAGTTGGGCTTTTTCTATATAGGCCCTGTTGATGGACACGATTTCTCTCATCTTTTACCTGTTCTGAAAAATGTTCGTGATTGTGGGTTTGATGGGCCGGTTCTTATCCACGCCGTTACACAAAAGGGTAAGGGCTATGAGCCAGCTGAAAAGGCTGCTGATAAGTATCATGGTGTTTCTAAATTTGATGTGGTGAGCGGTAAGCAAGAGAAAACACCGCCAAAGGCACCTTTGTACCAGAATGTTTTTGCCAAGGCGCTGATTGCCGAAGCCAAGCATGATGACAAAGTTGTTGCCATGACGGCTGCGATGCCATCCGGTACAGGGTTGAACCTGTTTCAGGAAGAATTTCCGGACCGTACTTTTGATGTCGGTATTGCCGAACAACACGGGGTAACTTTTTGTGCAGGGATGGCTTGTGATGGCTATAAGCCCTATGCGACGATCTACTCAACCTTTTTGCAACGCGCCTATGATCAGGTGATTCACGATGTTGCCATCCAAAGTCTGCCCGTGCGTTTCATTATTGATCGTGCTGGTATGGTTGGCGCAGACGGCGTGACGCATCAGGGCAGTTATGACCTTGCTTATCTTGGCTGTATTCCGGATATGGTTATTATGGCGCCTTCTGACGAGCTTGAATTAATGAACATGGTGGCAACTTCTGCCACTATTGATGACAAGCCGAGTGCCATCAGATTCCCGCGCGGCGAAGCCACTGGAAAAGTCGATCTGCCAGAAAGAGGAACTGTTCTGGAAATTGGTAAAGGCCGTGTGCTTCGCGAAGGAAAGCATGTTGCTATTCTTGCGTTGGGGACGCGTCTTGCTGATTGTCTGGAAGCTGCGGACAAATTGGCTGCACATGGATATAGTGCAACTGTTGCTGATGCACGATTTGCCAAGCCATTAGATGTTGACCTTGTCAAAAATTTGGCGGCTAATCATGACGTTTTCCTGACGGTTGAAGAGGGATCAATCGGTGGCTTCTCTTCACTGGTGTCCAATCTGTTGGCGAACGAAGGCCTGTTTGATAACGGGTTAAAGTTCCGCCCTGTCTGTATGCCGGATATCTTTATTGATCATGATAGTCCGGCAAAACAATTGGAACAGGCTGGTCTGGATGTGGATGGAATCTTTAGGAAAGCGATGAGCGCATTGGGACAGGAAGTCGCAAAGTCTTCTTCGTCAATTGCCTAGGCACTTTAATCTCGGGAGTTTGTTTCTAAAACATCTCGACTTTAAGTAACTTTACAAAAGCTCTATACAACTTAGCTGCAAGAAGCTAGGGTATTCTTCTTCGAGTCAAGTTTGCCATACCTATAGGGGCGACGAACAACCGTATAATCGGCTGCGTGCGTTGGCAAATTTCAATTTTGGGATCCGTATAATGTCAACCGGACTTATAGCAGGCAGAGCCCCTGGGGCTTCTGGCCAGCCATTGCCGCCTTCTATCGGGTGGACAGGTGAAGTCAAAGCAAGTTTCCGTCTTGCCTGGCCGCTTGTGGTCGCGCAGGTGGCGCAGATGGCTCTCTACACAACTGATGTCATCATGATGGGGTGGCTTGGTCCCAAGTTTCTGGCGGCTGGGACTTTGGCAACCAGTTTTATGAGTCCTTTCTTACTCTTTGGGATTGGTATCATAAGCGCTGTTGCGCCCATGATGGCACAGGCAATCGGGGGGAGCGATTTTAAATCGGTTCGCCGTACAACACGACAGGGTTTTTGGGTTTCCGTTGTTGTTACAGCTGTTCTTATTACAGTGATATGGAATGCAGAAGCACTCTTCCTTTTTCTTGGGCAGACCGAGCAAAATGCTGCTTTGGCAGAGGGATATATTCGTTTTGCTGTCTGGAGCTTCTTACCGGCATTTCTGTTTCTTGTTTTGCGGTGCTTGCTGTCTGCTCATGGCAAGACAACGATCATTTTGAACATTACAATTATCGGTATTTTCGTAAACGCCATTTGTAACTATGCACTGATGTTTGGTCATTGGGGCTTTCCAAGGCTTGAACTTGCCGGGGCCGGGATTAGCACAACCTTCGTAAACTCGGTGATGTTTTTGCTAACACTCGGCTATATTATGACCCATAAACGGTATAAGCGCTATGCTATCCTTGTGCGTTTGTGGAAACCCGATTGGGCACGCTTTAAAGAGATATTTCGTATTGGATTACCAATTGGATGCACTCTGACAGCTGAAACAGGATTGTTTGCTGCCGCAACAATTTTGATGGGTTGGCTTGGGACAAACGAGTTGGCTGCTCATGCGATTGCTCTGCAATGTGCTTCTATCGCATTTATGGTGCCTCTGGGAATTAGCCAGGCGGCGACAATCCGTGTTGGGTTGGCGTTGGGTAAAAATGATCCTGAAGGTATTAAAAAAGCGGGATGGGTTTCTATTATCATGGGGACAGGTTTCATGATCACGACCTGTTTGGCTTTTTGGTTGATACCAACGTTTTTTATCGGGTTTTACCTGGATCTTGATGTGCCAGAGAACCAAGTATCTCTTGGACTTGCGATCTCGTACCTGGCTGTTGCGGCACTTTTTCAACTGGTTGATGGATGTCAGGTCGTTGCTGCCGGGGTGTTGCGTGGATTGAGTGATACCAAAGTTCCGATGATCTGGGCTATCGTGGGATATTGGGTGCTTGGTTTGCCTATTTCGTATTATTGCGGCTTCGTGCTTGGCGGTGGTGGCACAGGTATTTGGTTAGGTTTGGCGGCTGGTCTTGCTTTTGTCTCGGTTGTTTTTGTAATACGCTTTGCATGGCGAGAGCGTCTGGGATTAATGAATTACAAGAGCATCGAACGTGGCTAAAGTCGGGAAAAAAAGAGCTGATCAATTACTGGTGGATAGAGGTTTGGTCGAAAGCAAGACCAAGGCTCAGGCACGGATCATGGCAGGGCAAGTTTACACGGATACCAAACGGATCGATAAACCCGGGCAACCCTTGGCAGAGGATGCCCCCCTTACTGTTAAGGGCGAAGATCACCCTTGGGTTAGCAGGGGGGGGCTTAAACTGGAAAAGGGCCTCAAGGAATTTGATATTGATCCAACTGGCAAAGTTTGTATGGACGTTGGCGCGTCAACAGGTGGTTTTACGGATGTACTGCTGACCAATGGCGCCGAGAAGGTTTATGCGGTTGATGTTGGTCACGGACAACTTGCTTGGAAAATACGCAAGGATGAACGGGTTGTGGTCATGGAGCGAACAAATGCGCGCCACTTGACGGCCGAGCAAATTCCCGAAGCTTTGGATATGATCGTTTGTGATGCCAGTTTCATCGGTTTGGAAACTGTTTTGCCAGCTGCGATGGCGCTGGCCGGACCGGGTGCCTTAATGATCGCCCTGATTAAACCTCAGTTCGAGGTTGGAAAGGGACGTGTCGGAAAAGGTGGGGTTGTGCGCGAACCTGAGTTGCATCAGGAAGTTTGTGACCGCATCGAAACCTGGTTAAATGAAGAAACCGACTGGGCCGTATTGGGCCTAACAGAAAGCCCGATTAAAGGACCCGAGGGGAATATCGAGTTTTTGATCGCGGCGCGTAAATTTATATAGGTTGTGCATTTTGCTAACCAGAAAATGGTTAACGAACCTGTCTTGAAACGGCTTAGTAATAAGCAAGCCCTTGTGAATGCATTCTTTTTATAAGGTTAATATCTTTATTCCCTGTTAACTGTCTCGCGGTATCTTTGTCATAGAAAACAGGTATAAGAATCGTCGGATTTGCTTTTAACGTACAGAAAACGTCTTCCAAACGGATGTCTGGTAGACCGTAAGACTGTGGTTGTTTTGCAAAGACGACCCACTATCGATAGAGATAATTACTTTGGGGCAGGGGTGTGGAAATAAAAAAGACAACGATCATAGTCTTTTACCCGTCTGTACATGGAGTTGCGGGGAATAATAGGCGTTAGATCAAGATGGCTTTTAAATCTGTCCGTACTAAATTACTGGTGATTTGTACCCTGTGCGTTCTGGTCACGGGGTTGGTGCCGTTCCTCTTTTTTGAGGCACGCTTTTTTCGTTTGGAAGAAGAACGTATCGCCCAACGTGCTCGTGATGTCGCAACGAAAGTTTCAATTCCTTTGACCAGGTCCCTTTGGGATTATGATGAAAGCACAGTGATATTAGTGCTTGAAACCTTGGTAAGGGATCCTGATCTTGTTCGTGTAAAAATTATTCTGCCGGACGGTGCGGGAGAATTCCATCCTGTAGAAGACACTCCAGAAAATGACCTGGATTTATCCGAAGTGGAATATATCCGTATTCCGTTGATCTATTCGGTTTTTGATAACAATGAAACCTTGGGGCATTTAGAAGTTGGGTATACGACTGAACGTGCCTATTCCGACGTGTGGACCCGGGTTTTTGTCGATGCTTTTATTTTCTTACTGATTTTGACAACCCTAGGGGGCGGCGCTGCGATTGCCATTAATCGCGCTGTTGGGCGCCCTTTGAAACTGTTGTCCAATTCTATTGACGAAATGGCTAATCAGAAGAAGCCTGTTTTGGTGAAATGGCGGTCTGATGATGAATTGGGCCAAACTGTCGAAGCCTATAATAATATGTTGATCACGATCGAACAGCATGACAGGGCGTTGACCGAAGCCAAGGAAACCGCAGAAATTGCCAACCGCGCGAAGACATCTTTTCTAGCTAATATGAGTCATGAACTCAGAACACCCCTTAATGCCATTATTGGGTTCTCTGAAATTCTAATGAAAGAGGACGACTATAAAGTCGATCAAAAACGCAGAGAAGAATATCTGGGCTATATCTTTGAAGCTGGTTCTAGTTTGATGACCATGGTGACCGATATTCAACAAATATCCAGACTTGAGTCTGCAGAAGCCGGGTTGCAGGACGAAGAGCTTGATGTCAGTGATGAGATTTTGGGCTGTGTTCGGGCATTGGATTTGCGGGCATCTGATGAAGGGGTCAAAGTTGAATGCTCTATCCAGGATGATTTGCCTTATCTTAGAACCAATGCGCAGGGCTTTAAGCAAATCATTGTCAATCTGTTGAGTAATGCGATTCACTTTACGCCACGTGATGGTAAAGTTGATATCACGGTACTTCATGATGCCTATTCCGGTTTAAGCATTCGGTTTTCTGACACGGGTGTCGGCATCAAAGAAGAAGACTTGCCCTTTATTACAGATCCCTTTTGGAAAGCGGATGAAGATGCTGAAGAAAGAAGCGGTTTGGGCTTGAGTATTGTGAAGGCAATCATTGAACGCAATCAAGGCTCACTCTCTATCGAGAGCGAGCCTGATCAAGGTACTTCGGTAACAATTAATTTCCCGTCTGATCGTTTGATTGATCGGGCATCATTACTCCAGCAAACGGTTGCGAAATCCTCTTGAGGGATATTTTGTCTATTGCTGGCCGATAGGTTTTACACGGGAATTCAAAACATTAGCCTTGGGGTTCTGAACAGCCTGTTCAAAAGGTTTCAGAATAGGGGCTGTTATTTTGATCAGTGCACCTAGTGATTGGAGAGCAGCTGGATCGGTTAAGATCATTTGCCCCCCCATTGCGCTTTCCAACAGTTCTTCAAGTGGATCTTTGGGTTCGGGGAAATAGACAAGCTGGTGATCTGTATCTGCGTCGATCATTGCAGCTTCGCGCGCGACCTGGATGGCTTCTCTGAAACCACCAAGTTGATCAATCAGGCCGTTCTCTTTCGCCTGTGCCCCACTCCAGATTTGTCCCTTGGCAATTGTGTGGATCTCTTGTGGGCTTTTACCGCGACCTTCGCCTACTTTAACGGTGAAGTCTTCGTAAATACGGTCTAAGGAACCTTGTAATCTAGTCCAACCTTCATCTGAGAAAGCTTTGTTTGCACTGTAGAGATCAGCATTTTCCCCTGCTTTTACACCGTCCCATTTGATCCCGACTTTATTCCACAAATCTGTAAGAACCATTTTACCACCGGCAACGCCGATTGACCCGGTTATTGTCACTGGATTGGCAAGGATTTTGTGGGCTGGGGCCGATACAAAATATCCGCCAGATGCTGCAACATCGCCCATAGAGATAATAACGGGTTTGCCAACCTCTTTGGCCCGGACCACTTCTCGCCACATAACATCTGATGCGACATAGGATCCCCCGGGGCTATCGACACGCAGAACAATAGCCTCGATAGAATCATCATCAATTGCATCCGAAATTGCCTGGGCAATTGTATCTGACCCCATGGTTATGCCCCCACCGAAGAAGGGATCACCACGGCTTTGCCCCAGATGAATTTCGCCAATGCCATAAATGACCGCAATTCTGGATGCTGTTTCAGAAACTTCGGGCGTCGTGCTCATGGCATAGTCAGCCAAATGTACGAATTCACGATCTCCTGTGAGGGCTTCATCCGAAATCTCGTCCCAATAACCAACACGGTCAACCAAATCAGCATCAATCGCTTCGACAGCGCTAAGGGGGGATCTATCCATTAAACTGCCAATTTCACCTGGTTTCTCTCGGCTAATAGAAATCTCTTTTTCGATTTCGCCAAAAATTGAATCCAGAACGCCTTGTGTGTTTCTTTTAACTGGTGCTGGCATATGATCGTCCGTGAACATATTCATGACACCTTTGTATTCATAACGCTGGCTGAACTGAGGCAGGATACCCAGTTCGTCCAAAACAGGACGCAAGTAGGGGCTTTCCATACTGAAACCGGAAATATCAAGATCACCGGATGGCTGTACCCATACATTCTCTGCGGCGCTGGCAAGGTAATAGTGCAGCGTGCCATGCCCTGTTTCGCCATAGGTTTCAGCAAAAGAGGCCGTCCACTTTCCTGTCTTGGCAAAGGCGCGGATCGCTTTTCTGAGTTCTTGTGCCTGAGCCAGTTGAAGTGGTCCTTGTCCTGCCTTTATCAATAGGCCTTTTACCCGGTTGTCATCTTGCGCGCGATAAAGGGCATCGATGGCATCATGCAAGGGTAACCCAGGTTGAAACGAGCTGCTGAAATAAGATGCTTTTGTTGGTCCCTCGAAAAGACCTTCGGCAAGATCTATTGTTAGAATTATTTCCTGTGGCAAGCTTTGGTTATCGACGGTTTTGCCTACTTCTTCGACGTTGCTCAGGGTTACACCAATTAAGACGCCGATAAGAATGACAAGTAGGCCTAGGGCTGCAAATAGCCCGACGATACCTTTAAAGATAAACTTAAAAAAAGACATGAATTCAAAACCTGAAATTTATTTGGCAACAGCTGCGCACAAGGATGATAGGCCAAAGGCGTTTTTGCAAGTGCCGGATATCCTGAGGGCTGGAATTTAGTGGAAGTTTCATAAAAATGTTGGGCAAATATCAGGGATGACTTGGCTAAAAGGTAATGCGGAAGATTGCGGCTTTTAAAAAAGCTGTTAGATTGGCGGAAAATCACCCCGCTAATTAATAGCCGGGGGTAAACCATAAAGTCAGGTGTCAGGAATAATGAGACGTAAGGCACGCCGTGGTGGCGGGAAGCAAATAGAGATCCAGATTGATACTCTGGGGGCGCGTGGTGACGGTGTTGCCGACTACGAAGGACGTCCTGTGTATGTGCCTATGACAATGCCGGGGGACAAACTTCGGGTAAAGTTAGTGGGCGAACGCTCGGGCGGGTTTAAAGCTGATATCCTGGAACTACAAGAACTGGGCGCAAATCATGTTGAACCACCTTGTGAGCATTTTGGCCCATGTGGAGGATGTAATGTTCAGCATGTCGCGTCTGACTTTTACCGAAAATGGAAAAGGGATGCGGTTGTTCAGGCGCTGACCCGTAAGGGCTTTAGTGGCGGTGAAGTCGCGGATCTTGTTCAGATTGACGCCGGTACCAGACGACGTGCTGTTTTTGCTGCTGCAGCACGGGGCAAGAAAATTGATCTTGGGTTTCATGAACGTGAAAGCCACAAGGTGGTTAATGTTGTTGACTGCAAGTTGCTGACTTCTGAGCTCAATCAATTGGTTGAACCTTTGCGAGAGCTGCTCAAAGTGTTGTTAGGGCCGGAACAGGCAAAAGCAGATGTCACGGTTATTGGCTCGTCTGCTGGTCCGGATATTTTGATAGTGACAGATGCCAAGTTGGTTCTTGAAGGTCGCGAAGCAATCACGGCATTTGCTGACAAACATTCAGTCGCCCGTTTTGCATGGAGCCGTCCGAAACAGGAACCGGAACCTGTTGCCATCAGAGATAATCCCTATCAGAAATTCGGCGATGTTCAGGTGCTGCCGCCCGAAGGTGCGTTCTTGCAACCTAGCCAGGAAGGGCAAGATGCACTGACAGATTTGGTGTTAGGCTATTTGCCAGAAGAACTGGAAACTGTTGCAGATCTGTTTTCTGGCTGTGGAACATTTACCTTTCCGCTTTCCAAGCGTGCACAGGTCCATGCTGTAGAAGGTGACGAACGGGCTATTACAGCATTGACGTCAGCTTCACGCCGAAACGATACTCTTCACCGGATTACATCTGACTGTCGGGACCTTGTAAAGGACCCTGTAACAGCTGATGAATTGCAAGGGGGGGATTGCGTGGTATTGGATCCGCCAAGAACAGGGGCGAAAGAACAATGTTCCGAATTGGCGCAATCAGATATCAAAACCATTATCTATGTTTCCTGTAATCCCAATACCTTTGCCCGTGATGCCAGAATTCTGGTCGAAGGGGGCTATACCCTTAAAGAAGTGACCCCAGTGGATCAGTTCATCTGGAGCGGTCATCTTGAAGTGGTTGGTTGTTTTGAACTTGATGATTTTATGGATGATGAAAATGATGAACAGGACTTGTAGAGATAAACCCTTTTCCTAAATAACATATATAGTTTTGTATGAGGCATTATGGCGTAATTGCCAAAAGTAACAAATACACGCTTTGCTGGTCAGTCATTTACTTATATGGTTTCTTGAACTCCATATTAGTCTGTATGCCCAGCTGAGTTTCTTCTATAATTATATGGCCTTTGATAGTTTTATGACCTTGCAATTTACCCCCGAAGATCATCCGAAAATACCAAATGAAAAAGTCGGCGTGTTATTAATGAATTTGGGAACGCCCGATGGTACAGACTATTGGTCTATGCGCCGTTACCTTAGTGAATTTCTAAGTGATCCCCGGGTGATAGAGGCTCCGAAATGGCTCTGGCAGATAATCCTGCAGGGTATTATTCTGACGACGCGGCCAAGCAAGAGTGGCGAGGCCTATAAAGAAATATGGAACAAGGAAAAAGATGAATCCCCTCTGCGTACAATCACGCGGGAACAGGCAACCAAGCTACAAAAGGCACTGGCAAAGGATTACCCAAATGTCGTTGTTGATTGGGGATGGCGTTATGGTAATCCGGCTGTGAAAGAGCGAATAGAAGAGCTACAGAAACAAGGGTGTAACCGTATTCTTCTGTTTGCGCTGTATCCACAGTATTCTGCCACAACAACGGCAACGGCCTATGACAAGTGTTTCGATGCCTTGAAGACCATGAGATGGCAGCCAGCTGTTCGGTGCGTACCAGCATACCATGATGCCCCGGTTTATATTGACGCACTTGCTAAATCGGTAAGGGAAGGCATCGCCGAACTGTCATGGGAACCGGATGTAACTATAGCGTCTTTTCACGGTCTGCCTGTTGAATATCATGAAAAAGGTGATCCTTATTACTGTCATTGCGCCAAGACCACACGTTTGCTACGCGAGAAATTGGGGTGGTCCGAAGATAAATTGAAACTATGTTTTCAGTCACTTTTTGGACCAAAAGAATGGCTAAAACCTTATACGCAGCCAACCGTAGAAGAAATGGCCCGTAATGGGGTGAAAAATTTGGTTATTCTAACGCCTGGGTTCTCGGTCGATTGTGTGGAAACCTTGGAAGAGATCGATATTGGTGTGCGCGAAGCCTTCTTGGAAAACGGGGGCGAAAACTTCGCTTTTATTCCCTGTTTGAACGATAGCGATGCGGGCATGGACGTGATTAAAGAAATTACGCTTCGTGAACTCCAGGGATGGGTCTAGCCCTGATGTTATTTAAGGGCAGAAAGAACGTTGGAATAGTCATCTGTCCAGGGGCTGTCGGTTTCTTCGAATGAAAGTTCTCTCCATCCACTGATCTCTTTATCAACAGTGTTATTTGTTATTGGAATAAGGTCATCCAGGATTTTGGTGTTCTGGGCCAAGGCCACCCATGTTGCGGAATAACGAAAGGGATGTTCCGCAATGTCACTTTCTTGTCGTGTGTAGTGATACATGCGTGAGGTCAGTCCAGATGCTTTTGCCGTCGCGGCGACGATATGTTCCAGATCAAAATACCGATTGGAAATATGCAAAACAACGATGCCGTTTTCCTTCACTTTGTTCTTGTAGAGATCAAATGCCTCTTTTGTCATCAAATGAAGGGGAATGGCATCTGAGGAGAAGGCATCGGCAATAAGCAGGTCATAAGTCCCATCGGGAATGTTTTGTAAGGAGAGACGCGCATCACCAATGATGATCTCTGCTTGATCAGCACATTCTTGCATATAGGTAAAAAGTTTTGGATCTCTGGCCATGGTTTCAATCAAGGGATCAATTTCAAAGAACGTCCAGTTCTGTTCGGCTTGTCTATAACAGATAGCTGTGCCAGCACCCAAACCGATTGCTCCAACTGATCTGATTTTTTTATCTTTAGCCTCATAAGATTCAAATAGTTTTCCGAGCCCAGATTCCTGATGATAATAGCTTTGTGGTTCCAGTGATCCCAAGACCTGAATGCCATGTATTGTTGTACCGTGTTTGGCAACATGTGCGATTTTGTTTGATGAAGGAGCGGCAGCTTTGCCCGAACTCATTTCTTTTACGGCATAAACACCAAAAAAACTTCGTTCTTGGAAAAGCACATCTTTATGGGATCCAAGAATATAAGGTACAATAAATAATCCAGTTGTAACGATTAAGGCAAGGCGCAGAGGGCGCCCGACCCCTTCAAGCATTAGCAAAAAGAACATCGTGAGTGCTACGATTGAGATTAGCTTTGTACTTATGGTTTCTGTTCCCACCTGCAGGGCGATGAGCAGCAACCCGATGAGACACAGGGAAAAGATTATATCTGCTCGATAGCTTTGTGCTTTCGGTCCTATTCTGCTTTTAATTATGGCAACAAGTGTTGTTGCTTTGGTGGGCATCAAAAGGGCGGCAATAACCAATAAGATGATGTATTCGTATATATCAGAAAAGGTTATTGGGGCGATAAGTCCAATGAAAATACCCCCTAAAACGCCCCCAAAAGACATCGCAATATAAAAGTTTGTTAAGTGCTTTGCTGGGGGGCGTTTCGATGCCAAAAGCCCGTGAAAATAAAGGGCGAGCACGAAAAAACAAAATAAATTCCCAAAGGTAAAGAAAAGTAGGGTGTTTGCGTGAGTAACTGAAGTATTAAAAAAAACAATTAAGATCAGGCAATAAGGCGCAAACTTTTCTATGAAACGATGGGGAATTATCGGACGTCTGGAGAAGACAATAACAAATGTCAGCAAGTAAAGAATTAACGGAAAAACCCAGAGCAATGGTGTTGAAAGCAAATCGGTCGTAATTTTATTGGTAACACTGAGCAAAAGGGCCGATGGAACAAAAGCCAGAACTATCCATTTCGCGTAATATTTAAAATCTGGAGAAGTGGGCGTTGGGACGAGCTGTTCGTCTTGTTGGTCTTTTTGCCTTTTGTTATTTTCCTGCGTCGCGGCCTCTATATTTTTTCTGTTGGGCCGCAGTGCTATACCGCAAGTGAAGATCAAAAATAACAGTACAATAAAACCAAAAGACCAAAGCCAGGTTTGCGTTTTTAAGCCAAATTGAATTTCGATGAAAAGTGGGTAGGCAACTAAAGCTGTAATACTGCCTACATTGCTTGCTGCATAGAGAAAATAGGGATCATGAGCTTCAGTGTCGCCAGAGGAACGAAACCAATCCTGTAAAAGGGGGGCATTCGCAGAAATAATGAAAAAGGGAAGACCAATAGCCAGCGAAAAGAGGCTTAACAGCCATAAGGATGGCCATTCTTCTGAGGGCAGTTCGTATCCAGAAGGAATAGAGATTGGTAGAAATAGCAAGGCTGCGATCATCAAGGCCAGATGAATAATCAGCTGTTTTTTAAGTTCAAAAGTTGCGGACAAGAAATGTGCATAGAGATAGCCCGCCAACAACATTGTTTGGAAAAATATCATCGCAGTGTTCCAAACAGCTGGGGCACCGCCGAGTAAAGGCAGCACAAGTTTGGTGAACATTGGCTGAATTAAGAATAATAGAAAGGCACTGGTACAAAGCGTTAGAATGAACAGGTAGCGGACAGTAACGCTGTTCGTTGCATTCGTTGTTATTTCTATGTCGTTACGCGTGCTCTGCATCGTGATCAAAATACCCCTGTTATCCGATATCGGATAATATTGATCACAAGTTAAAACAGCTTTAATTCATTGTTGCGAAACAGATTAAAGTTGGTTGAATACGGTAAGGTACTATTTTTTGTCGTGCTATTTGTTTTGGGCTTTATGGCGTAGCCAGTGATCGGCAAGTGTCAAGGCCATCATTGCTTCCCCAACCGGAACCCCGCGAATACCGACACAGGGATCATGGCGTCCTTTGGTAAAGATATCTGTTTCTTCACCATCAGTTGTGACCGTTTTGCGCGGCGTCAGGATCGAGCTGGTTGGTTTTATGGCAAAACGAACGACAACATCCTGACCCGTTGATATCCCGCCGAGTATGCCGCCAGCATGATTGGTGGTGAAATGTGGTTTGCCATCGACCATGCGAATTTCATCAGCATTTTCTTCGCCGCTATAGGCCGCCGTTTCAAAACCGTCGCCAATTTCAACGCCTTTGACCGCGTTGATTGACATCATGGCCTTTGCCAGATCTGAATCAAGCTTGTCATAGACAGGATCACCCAATCCAACAGGAACATTGGATGCAACAACCTCAATGACCGCACCTAACGAAGAGCCTGCTTTTCTGGCGGAATCCAGATAGGTTTCCCATTCTTTTGCAGCTACAGGATCGGGACACCAGAAAGGATTGTTGGACACTTCGTTCCAGTCCCAACGCGCGCGATCAATTTTATGAGGACCCATTTGAACCAGTGCGCCACGTATCTGCACGCCGCCATCTATCTGTGTGTTCAGAACTTTACGGGCGATTGCACCGGCCGCAACGCGCATGGCTGTTTCACGGGCAGAGGAACGTCCTCCCCCACGATAATCGCGGATACCGTATTTTTCCCAGTAGGTGAAATCGGCATGGCCGGGGCGGAATTTTTTGACAATATCGCCATAGTCTTTTGAGCGCTGATCTGTGTTCTCGATAATCAGGCCGATTGGCGTACCCGTTGTTTTTCCTTCGAAAACACCGGAAACGATTTTGACGCTATCGGGTTCTTTCCGCTGTGTTGTAAAGCGGTTCTGGCCGGGTTTGCGCGCATCCAGATATACCTGAATTTCTTCTTCGGTTATATCTATGAGCGGCGGTGTTCCATCAACAACACAACCAATCGACGGGCCATGACTTTCGCCCCAAGTTGTAAAACGGAAAATTTCACCAAAAGTATTACCGGCCATGATGCTCTCGCAGCGTTAGATCGTTTGAATTAAAAAGGGAGCGGCAGCTCAGCCGCGCTCCCCCATAATATATTGCGTTTTAGCAGAGGTTTAAGATTGCGGGTTAAAATTACTCAGCAATTCAGAAAGCTCTTTGGCTTTGTCCACATTCATCATACCGACAACGTGATAGCCGGAATCAACATGGTGAATTTCACCTGTAACACCGCCAGACATGTCGGACAACAGATATAGGCCTGCGCCACCGACCTGTTCAATACTAACATTGCGTTGCATCGGAGAGTTCAGTTCATTCCATTTCAGGATGTGGCGGAAATCACCAATACCGGAAGCGGCAAGTGTCTTGATCGGGCCAGCAGAGATGGCATTCACACGGATGTTATCCGGGCCAAGATCATCAGCCAGATAGCGCACAGATGCTTCAAGTGCTGCTTTGGCAACACCCATTACATTATAGTGTGGCATAACCTGTTCGGCACCATAGTAGGTCAAGGTGACCATGCTACCGCCATCTGTCATCAATGGCGCAGCGTGCTGAGCAATTGAGGTGAAGGAGTAACAGGAAATGTCCATACTCTGTAGGAAGTTTTCACGGCTTGTATTGAGATACTTGCCTTTGAGTTCTTCTTTATCGGCATAGGCAATCGCATGGATCAGGAAATCCAGCTTGCCCCATTTTTCTTCAATTTCTTTAAAAACAGCTTTGACACTGGCGTCATCGGTAACGTCACACTGTAGAAGAATATCTGAGTTAACTGATTCTGCGAGCGGCGCTACACGCTTTTTCAAGGCATCGCCCTGATAGGTGAAAGCCAGTTCAGCGCCTTGATCAGCAACCGCCTTGGCGATCCCCCAGGCGATAGAGCGGTCATTGGCAACGCCCATTACTAGGCCGCGTTTACCAGCCATCAACGGTTGTGGGTTGGACATCGGGTTCCTCACTGTGAGATTGTCCTGAAAAATAAAAGTGCAGCATCCTACTACATTGCCGGGATTGGTCAAAGATTTGGCGACATGTAGAATACTTTTTCTGACTTTTAGCTGGGAATTTCCCTTTCTGCCAGCGATAGTTAACAAGAAATGTCAAAATGGTTGAATTTTGAGGGCAACTTTAGATGGTAGATTCGAAAAACCAGCGCCTATTAATCTTCTTGCGCGGGATATTAGAGAAAGAGAATCTGAATAAGCTGGTTTTATTCCTGGGCTATATCTTTAGACGTTTTGCGAAAGACAAGGGCACGCGTGTTGCTGCCTCTTTGAGTTACTCTTCTCTTTTGGCGATTGTGCCGATGATGACAATTGCATTGGCTTTGCTCTCTGCCTTTCCAGGTTTTGAGGATTCCAGGGGCGAGTTACAGGCGTCACTTCTAAATAACCTTCTGCCATCAGCAGAGTTAGAAATCAGTGAACAGCTAAATGCCTTTGTTGATAATGCAAAGAATATGACCACAATTGGTGTACTGGCGCTTGCTGTGACGGCGATTATGCTGCTGTATACCATCTCCAATTCTTTCAACAGTATTTGGCGGGTTCAGGAACGTCGCCCGATTTTCAATTTGATTTTAGTTTACTGGGCGCTTTTGACATTGGGGCCATTGATGTTGGGGGCGTCTTTAACGGTGTCCAGTTATGGTTTTGCGATTGCAGAATTGGCAGACCAATCTGGCCGGACCAGTTCAATAGTTACGTTGCTTGCGCCAATCTTTCTTGGCTGTACCGCCTTTACAGTTTTGTTTCTGGTGGTACCCAATCGACCGGTTCTGTTCTCTCACGCATTGATAGGCGGTATTGTCTCAACAACGTTGTTCGAGTTACTCAAGCGTGGCTTTGGACTTTACTTGCAATATTTTCCTTCCTATCAGGCAATTTACGGCGCCTTGGCGACGATCCCTATTTTTCTGATCTGGATGTATCTCTCTTGGGTGGTTGTTCTTTTGGGGGCCGAAATTACGGCGGCGTTACCCGAAAGACGGGCTGTCTTGCGAAAGGACATAAAGCGCGAGGGGATGGGAGATCGATTGTCGTTGGCCATTGCCTTGTTGCAGAAGCTCGAAGGGGCGGGGCGCGTTGGCGCAACCTTGAAAGAGACGGTTATGATGCGGGGCCTTCCAGCAGATTTACAGGCTACGGCAGAGGTTTTGGCCGACTTGAAAGACATGCGTATCGCAGAACGAACAGGCCGTGGACGCTGGGTGCTTTGCCGTGACTTGGAAACGGTGAGCTTGGGGGATCTGCTTCAGGAAATGGACATGAATTATGATCCCAAGCGCAACTGGCCAGATGGCGTCAGGGACGTACTTGATATTCTCGAAGAAAATCCGAAAGACATTCGGGATAAAAGCCTGAAGGAAATTCTGCAAAAAGCAGAGTAGATGTATTTAATATGGAAACCGTACAATGACGAAACCTCACGCTGAAGTTTATGCGCCTGAGTATGGCCCCTCGCATTTTTCCAATCATAGCCCCATGGCTTTACTTGCACTGAAAAGACTGGGCGGTGGTGAGCAGCAGTTGCACAGTTTCAAATCAGAATCTCTAAAAAATCTTGAGCGTAACCCTTCTGAACAAACCATTGCGGAGATTAAAGAGGATAATTTTGAAGCGTTGCTTGGAAAACGTCAGAATTATCTTGGCTATTTGGCTTATTTCAAAGAACACATCGTGATCGGGAAAGATTTGCCAAAGTTGGATGTTCTTGTCACGGGGGTATCTGCGAGCGCTTTTCATGCGCTTATTCGTACTGCGTATGGTCTTGATGCGCAGGATATTTCCGAGATCGCAGCGGGGCTGGCCTATTGGGCTGATTCCCATCTGGTTGTTGTAGCTGAGGATAAAACCAGTGTTTCGTCTTCCAGAGATACAATCGCGGCATTGGGTGACGAAATCTTGCAAAACAAACTGGATGGCGAGTTGGAACAACTGCCCAGCAATGAAGCAATATTTGGGCAGATGGGGATCACCGCCGGGGATGAACTGCGACAGTCCTACATTCAACGGGCCGTTAATGTAACAGACCCATTTCTCGATGAATTGAGGCAACTCAGTTTAAAACTATTTCTGCATAGTAATAATTTCACGGCACTGCATACTGTTACGGCTTCGCATGCCGCAAGACTTGTATTGCCGTATATTCGTGATCAGGAAACATTTATCAGACAGTTTAATGCAGGGGTAACGGCGGCGGTTCTGACAATTCCGAATAATGATTTCACTATTCCTACATCTGCTGGCCAGTATAAGATCTTGACTGTAGAGGAGTTGCAAAAACGCGGTGCCTCTGCAACGGATAGCCATGACATCAAGTTTGTTTATAGCTGTCTTGAAGAATATCACCATTACCGCGATACACGGTATCTTGAAGCTGCTTCGCTTTGGCTTTCGCGAAAAAGCTAAGGCGCTTCCATAGAAGCGCCTTTGAGAGAAGAGTATCCGGGAAAGCAAGATACGGGGCTATAGCCCTTGATTACGAATAATGTCTTCCAGATCCTGCCGTGCATCGGCGGGGAGTTCCTGAATGGCAGAGGCCAGTGCACCCAGCAATTTACGCAGGTTATAAACCTGATCCATACTGCGGAGAATAACGGGCATGGACTCATAGTTGGCACCGATCTCGTGGATAAGCTCGCGCAAGAGCTTTACCCGTGCTTCGTCATCATCAGTGAAAATAAGTGTGCCGTCTTCCTGGGTTGGCATGACCCAGTTGCTCTCGATCCAGTTGGATAGTTCTGAACCGCTGACGTCCTGATCAATGACGATTTCATCAAAGGTTTTCATACTTGTTGGGTCCTTTATCCAAAGCTGCGCCCTCATATACAAAGATGGGCAACCTTGTCTTGCTGGTCTGTTAATCTCAGCGGCACTATTTAGGCGGTACACGCTTTAAATGCAAGGGATGTATCGGGTCAGCTTGGGTTAGTCAAAAATACCTGTGTCCTTGCGCGGGTCATAGTCTTTTGACTTGGACCAGTTGCGCAAGAAATCTCGCAGTTCTTTGTCTGTTTCATTGGGCAGCGTAACCAATAGACGAATGAGTTGGTCGCCACGATTGTGTCCTTTGATGTCATCTACACCTTTGCCCTTTAACCGCAGGGTTGTGCCCGTGTTTGAATCTGCGGGAACCTTAACCTTTACTTTTCCTGTGACAGTTGGAACGGTAAGGGTGGTTCCTTCGACAGCTTCCATAAGGGTAATGGGCACGTCCAGATGAACATCATAGCCCTTGCGTGTGAACATCGGGTGAGCTTCGATCTTTACTTCGACAAGGGCGTCACCATTTGGTGCGCCACCTTTGCCGGGCAAGCCTTGATTTTTCAGGCGTAAAACCTGTTTGTTATCAGTCCCGGGGGGGATGGTTACATTCAGTGTTTTCCCATCGGCAAGATTTATGCGTTTTTTTGCGCCAGCAGCAGCTTCGACAAAGTTGACGGTACATTCGTACTTTACATCGCTGCCTTTACGTTTTGGCACACCGCCTCTGGCACCACCTGCACCGCGGGGGCCTTGTCTCCGACCGCCGAAAAGGTCAGAAAAGATATCGCCGATATCCATTTCCTGACCAAAGTCAAAACCACCGCCGCCGCCATGGCCTGCGGCTCCGCTGCGTGGACGACCTTGATGCGTATAGCCGGAATGAAACGGGTTTGTCTGTTGTCCTGTCGCATCAATTTCGCCCCGGTCATATTGTTGTTTCTTCTTGGCATCGCCAAGTATGCCATATGCCTGAGATACCTCTTTAAACTTTTGCTCAATAGCCTTGTCATCCGGATTTAAGTCGGGATGGTATTTTTTGGCGAGCTTACGGTATGCAGATTTAATTTCCGCATCAGAAGCGGTCCTGCTGGTGCCGAGGATTTGATAGAGGTCTTTCATTGTCGTGGGTGAAACCATTCAAATGTTGTAAAGGGAATACATAAGCCGTGTTATACACGTTTGTGCCAAGTTAATGTAATAAATTAAACATAAGTTTAAAAGGGGGAACGAAATCTCTTTTAATCCTGTGTGTCTGACCCTGATGTAACGAAGCTTTATTGATATAGGCTATAGGATAAAGTCGCTTCTTCGGCCCCAGAATAGAAAAAGCCCCGCCCCAAATAGAAAAAGCCCCGCATAGAGCGGGGCTGGCTTTTGATGAGCAGGGCTTTAGATCAAAAACAAAATTAAGAAGGTTTACTGGATTTCCCAGGAACCGTCTTCCTGACGACAGGCCGTACCGTATGCTTCTTCGGTTTTGCCGCCAATAACCACAGTCTGCTGGTACTCGCGACAGTATTTTCCTTCGGAAGAGGTTCCGTCGCGGACAGGGGTCACTGTGCCTGAATTCCCTGAATCAGGGTTATTCCATGCGATTGTTTGTCCAACCGGAGCTGTTTGAGCACGGTTATAAGCTGTATCGGCTTTGCGCTTGTCTTCTTCGTCCATGTAGCGACCGACTTCACTACCCAGAAAACCACCAACGACTGCACCAGCTGCGGCTGCGACGATTTGGCCAGAACCTTTACCAAATTGTGCACCCAGCAGGCCCCCGGCGATGGCACCGCCAAGACCGCCGACGGTTTGTTTTACGCCACGGTCATTTGAACATGCTGTCGTCGACAAGGCTATCAATAGGGCCGCTATACTTGCTTTGACTTTCATCGTCTTGCTCTCTTGTAGTTATCTGTCTGCATTATGAGTGAAGAACCATAACTTGTTCTTTCACACACAGATGCTTAAGTTTCAATATATCAGATAAAAGGTAATTGAGGCACTATTATGGCTCCAAAATCTTTTCTGTGACATATCTGTGTTTATGCGCGTTTGTCGAGCTGAATTATTTGTTCTGATGAATTGCCTAAGCCATCTGTTTCACAAAGATGTCGCACTTGAGAATGTTGTGACTTTCACTTTGTTCTGATAAAGCATTCTTGTACTGTTCTTACTTATAGCTCCTTGCTAAAAGGCTGTTTTTATTATGATCCGCGATAATACTCCTTCTGATCCCTATGATGTTTTTGATGCCTGGTTAAAAGAGGCAGAGGAAAAAGAGCTCAATGATCCCACGGCGATGAGTTTGTCCACGGTAGACGCAAGCGGGATGCCTTCGTCGCGGATGGTTTTGCTCAAAGACTGGGACCAACAGGGATTTGTGTTTTATACAAACTATGAAAGCCGAAAAGGAGAGCAGTTACTTGCACATCCCAAGGCTGCCCTGATGTTCCACTGGAAATCTGTGCGTCGGTCTGTTCGGATCGAAGGGCTTGTGGAACAGGTAACACCGGAAGAAGCCGATGAATATTTTGCCAGCCGCCCCAAACAAAGCCAGATCGGGGCCTGGGCGAGTGATCAGTCTCGCCCTCTGGAGGGGCGTTTTGAACTGGAAAAACGCGTAGCAAAATACGCGGCTAAATATGGTCTTGGCAAAGTTCCTCGCCCTCCACACTGGTCGGGGTTTCGGGTGTGTCCTCTTCGTATTGAGTTTTGGCAGGATGGCCCTTTTCGATTACATGATCGCTTGGTCTATTCGACGGACGATGCAAAACAAAGTGGGCAATGGAATACCGAACGACTTTTCCCTTAATAACTTTTCCCTAATAAAGGCAGAGTGAACCCATTCCATGGTCGATAACGCCGAAAAGCTATGCCCTCAAAAACACAGGCCTCAAAAACACAGGCAACGAACTGCACAGCTAATGCAGCGCGCTGGCTATGCGGCTGTTACCGCTGCTTTAATCTTGATTGCGGCAAAGCTATCGGCTTGGGCCTACACAGGTTCTGTATCGGTTTTAACAACGTTGGTTGATTCACTTCTGGATGCCGGGGCTTCGCTTTTAAATCTTTTGGCGATCCGGCACGCCCTGACCCCGGCGGATAACGAGCACCGCTTTGGGCATGGTAAAGCCGAGGGATTGGCCGCCCTGGCTCAGGCTGCCTTTATTGCCGGATCGGCCATTTTCCTTATCTTGCAAGCTGGGGAAAGATTTTCTAATCAACATCTTGTTGAGAACAGTAGCGTTGGTGTTGGGGTCATGATTTTCTCTATCCTGACCACTTTTGCCCTGACCAGATATCAACACTATGTAGTTAAGGAAACAGGGTCCGTCGCCATTCAGGCTGATGCTTTGCACTATGTTGGCGATATGATCGTTAATGGTGTTGTGATTCTGGCCTTGGTTTTGGGGTATTACTTTGATCTTCCGTGGATTGATCCAGTTTTTGCCCTGGCAATTTCCCTATATATTCTTACCTATGCGTGGGGTGTTTTGAAAAAGGCGCTGGATATGTTGATGGACCGAGAACTGGATGATGACGAGCGCACAAGGATCAAAGGCCTGATACTTGCCCATGAAGAGGTTTTGGGCGTGCACGACATCAGAACGCGTATATCCGGGCCCGATCTTTTTATTCAGTTCCACATGGAACTGGATGGTGCCATCAGTCTGGCGCAATCCTATGATATAGCTGAAGAAGTGGATCGGGAAATTTGTCAGATCTATCCGCATGCAGAGATCATTGTTTTGCAGGAACCATACGGGATAGAGGTTCAGAAGAAGATGTTGAAGAATAAGGAAAGTGCTTCTTCTGCCACAGCTATTCCTAATAAAGAGGCTACATCGGGCGATGAGACGGCAAATGCTGGGTGAAGGAAAATGGACGTATGAATACTAAACCTAACGACAAGACTGAAAACACGGCTGTTGATGCTGATAGCCGTAAAACCTTGATTTTAACAGGTGCGAGCCGGGGCATTGGCCATGCTACGGTTCAGTATTTCAGCCAACGTAACTGGAAAGTTATTACCTGTTCCCGCGAAGATGTGCCGGATCATTGTAAACGTGATCCGAACTGGGCAGATCACATTGTTACCGACTTGAATGATACCGCAAGTACCCAGAGCTTTATTGACCGTGCGAATGAAATACTGGATGGCGAACCTATCCATGCCTTGGTCAACAATGCGGCTGTTTCACCTAAAACATCTTATAAAGAGCGTTTGGGATGTTTGAATGGTGATGTTGATACATGGCGGGAAGTGTTTGAGTTGAACTTTTTTGCCCCCCTAATGCTTTGTCGTGGGTTTGCTTCTGCCCTAGGGCGGGGGGAAGGTGCCGTGGTTAATATTACTTCTATCGCCGGGCATGGTGTCCATCCCTTTGCGGGTTCTGCCTATTCGACGTCTAAATCGGCACTGTCTGCTCTTACCCGGGAACTGGCCGTCGAGTTTGCCCGGTTTGGTGTACGGGTTAATGCTGTGGCACCGGGCGAAATTGAAACGGCAATGATTGGCGAAGAATACGAAGCATTGATCCCCAGGATTCCGATGAACAGAATGGGTGAGCCAAGTGAAGTTGCCTCTGCTGTCTATCAATTGTGTACGCCAAACTTTGGCTATGTTACCGGGACTGAAATTTTTGTCACAGGTGGGCAGCATCTATTTTGATTATTGGGTTTGGGGCGCTACCCGAAAAACATCTTTTAAAGCGATATTTCACGAGGATACAGGCAATTCAAGCTTTTTTGGGCAAGCTTTATAAAGAGTTCATTTTCTTAGCTGTTCTGGTGGCCGGAATAGGATTTAGTCTTGTTCCCGCCTTTGCAGAGAATGCCAAAATTGCTGTTGCAGCCAACTTTACCGCGACGGCAAACGAGCTTGCAAAGGATTTTCAGGCAAGAACAGGTCATAAAGCGATTCTTTCTTTTGGATCGACTGGCAAGCTCTATGCGCAAATTATTCATGGTGCACCTTTCGATGTATTTTTATCAGCGGATCGCACACGTCCTCGGAAGTTAGAAGAAGATGGGCATGGTGTCCCATTGTCCCGTTTTACCTATGCTTACGGACAGATTGCTCTTTGGACACGGGATAAAACTCTTTTGGGTGATAAAGAGTTTAGTGATGTGACTATTCCTGCTTTGCTAGAGGAGAACAGGTTAACACGTTTGGCCGTGGCCAACCCCAAGACGGCCCCTTATGGTCTTGCGGCTGAACAGTATTTAAAAAAAATCGGCATATACGATCAGATTAAGGGCAAGACAGTTTATGGCGAGAATATCGCCCAGACTTATCAGTTTGCCTATACTGGCAATGCCGAGGTCGCCATTGTAGCCTATGCACAGGTTCTGGGTAAGCCAAGAGGAACTAGCTGGCTTATTCCGCAAGAGAGCTATGAGCCTTTGGGGCAGGAAGCTGTTCTTTTGAAAAAGGGGCAATACAATGAAGCGGCTTTGGCTTTTATGGCATATCTGAAAAGTAGAGATGCGGCTGTTATCATTACAAAATTCGGGTACACTCTTGAACCAAGGTAAGATTTAAAACGCCAAAAAGCCTTTCAGGGGGAGTTTTGTACATGTGGGATCCTATTTGGATCACTGTAAAGCTGGCTTTTATCACAACAGTTATTTTGTTGGTGTTGGGCACGCCTGTCGGGTGGTGGCTGGCTCGATCCAAGGCCTGGTGGAAAGAGGCTGTTGCTGCGGTTGTTGCCCTGCCGATTGTTCTTCCCCCAACAGTCATGGGGTTCTATCTCTTGATTGCCTTGGGGCCAGATAGTCCCATCGGGCAAATCACGACAGAAGTTTTTGGCAGGGCCTTGCCCTTTACTTTTGCTGGGTTAGTTGTTGGGTCTGTCATCTATTCCATGCCATTTGTGATACAGCCGATCCGTAATGCGTTCGAGGCAATTGGGGATCGCCCGTTGGAAGTTGCTGCGACCTTGCGGGCGTCGAAGCTGGACAGCTTCTTTTCTGTTGCGTTGCCAATGGCCCGACCGGGTCTGCTTACCGGGGCGGTTCTTGGCTTTGCGCATACAGTTGGGGAATTCGGTGTTATCTTGATGATCGGCGGTAATATACCGGGAGAGACCAAGGTGCTTTCTGTTGCCATTTATGACCATGTTGAGGCTTTGGAATGGGGGCAAGCACATGTTCTTTCGGCGGGACTTCTGGTGTTCTCGTTCCTTGTCATTCTTAGCATGATGATTCTAGAGAAAAAACTGGGGCGTCGATTACGATGACGCATTCCATTGATAATGGCATTGTTGCCCAGTTCTCTGGTCCTTTGGATCACTTTGATCTCTCGGTCGCATTTGAATTACCCGCGCGTGGTGTGACAGCCCTGTTTGGTCGATCTGGCTGTGGTAAAACGACTGTTCTGCGCTGTTTAGCTGGATTGTCGGATGTGGATCGTGGTCATCTGTCGGTTAAGGGGCAGGTCTGGCAAGACGATAATCACTTCGTGCCAACGTATAAAAGACCAGTTGGTTTTGTTTTTCAGGATGCGAGCCTGTTCCCGCATCTTTCGGTTTATGAAAACCTGATCTTTGGACAAAAGCGTGCGGGCGCGCGGGCTAATATTGTTCCGATAGATGATTTGGTAGAGCTTCTGGGGCTGCAAGATTTACTTGAGCGTTCAACACATCACCTTTCTGGGGGGGAACGTCAGAGGGTTGCGATTGGACGGGCCTTGTTGTCCGGGCCAGAGCTTTTGTTGATGGACGAGCCTTTAGCGGCATTAGACAGGTTCAGCAAAAACGAGATTATCCCTTATCTGGATCGTTTGTTTAAAACCCTTGATGTTCCCGTAATATTTGTCAGCCACGATACTGAAGAGGTCGAAAGACTGGCGGATAGCATGGTTTTAATGGATCAGGGAAAAGTTGTTGCGAGCGGCCCGTTAAGCGAGGTTCTTTCCGATCCCACCCTGTTTATTGCCAAAGGGCCAAAGACGTCCTCTGTGCTTGATGTCGAAGTTTTGTCATTTTCTGATAAAGACAGAATAACCGAAGTCGGGGTCGAAGGTGGTGTTCTTCTAATTCCTGGTGAGCTGGGGCCCGTTGGTAGCAAACGCAGGATATCTATTGCAGCAAAGGATGTCAGTCTGGCACAGGAAAGACCATCAGAGACGACCATTTTGAACGTGGTCCCTACACGAATTTTAGATATCCATCTGTTGGATGGCGCCCGATGTAACTTGCTTTTGTCGGTTGGCCACAAGGAACAGAATGGCGCTAAATTCCTGGCCCGAATTACACAGAGATCATTGCGGAAGTTTGATTTTACTGTTGGGCAAGAAATTTATGCCCAGGTAAAATCAGTCTCTATGGTTGGGGGCAAAAACGGAAACTGAAGCTGAACCGGAAACGCCTGACGTTCTTGAGGGCATGTTTACGCTGATCTCAGGTTTACAAGGAATTTATCAATTTCTGTGCTCAGAACATTTGATTGTAGTGAAAGCTCTCCAGTTGCAGATAAAACTTCCTGCGCGTTGGTTTCTGTTTGTGATGCACCATTTTTAACCTCGGAAATACTGTTCGTAACATCCTGGGTTCCTTGCGATGCTTGTTGAATATTAAGGGATATTTCCTGAGTTGCTGCTTCTTGTTCTTGCACAACACTGGCAATTTGTTTTGTGATATCGTTCACTTTATTAATGGTTGTGCTAATGTTTCCAATCGCTTCGGCTGTGTTACCGGCAACACTTTGCATCTCTGCAATTTGGTCTGAAATCTCTTGCGTTGCTTTCGCCGTTTGATTGGCGAGGTTCTTTACTTCACTGGCAACGACAGCAAAACCCTTTCCAGCTTCACCCGCCCGTGCCGCTTCGATGGTCGCGTTCAGGGCGAGAAGGTTCGTCTGTTCTGCGATATCGTTGATCAGGCTAACAACAGAACCAATACGATCGGCCATTTCTGCCATGCCCTGAACTGTCGAGTTAGCGCTTTCTCCTTCTGATACAGCTTGTTCCGTTATCTCAGAGGATTCCTTTACCTGGCGCGTAATCTCCTGAACAGAATAGGATAGCTCTTCCGTCGCCGAAGCTACTGTTTGTACATTCTGTGATGCTTGATCTGATGCGGCGGCAACGGCGAGAGCCTGGGAATCAGTTGCTTTCGCTATCGTACTTAGGGATTCAGCAGATGAATTCATTTCTGTGGCTGCGGCTGCAACGGACTGAATGACATGGCCAACGGTGTCTTCTAGGTTTTGTGCCATATCGAGCCGTGCTTGTTCTTCGGCTTTTTCTGCCCGTTTCTTTTGTGCCGTTGCTTCGGATTGCAGTTTTTCGTTTTCAGCAAGCTTTTCCCGAAAGATATTCAGGGCTTGGGCGACTTTTCCTATTTCGTCGCCATTGTTTACTTCTATGGGGGTTTTTGTATCCCCTGACAACAGAGCTTCTATTGACGTAACAATCTTTTTCAAAGGTGAGGTTATATTTCTTCTAACAAGAAGGAAGGAAATTGATGAGGCTGTTATTAAAACAATTATGGTCAGAACAGCAAGAACACGTAGGGCAAAAATTTCATGTTGTTCTGCTGAGATGGCTGCCTTGGCGGTAAACTCTTCAACTTCAAACAGGATTTCTTCCAGTTCATGTATTAGCTGCTCTGCTTCGGCTTCAAACTTTTCTTCTGCGGCGAAAGCTTCTTTGAATTTTCCAGTTTCTAGCAGGTTAAATATTTCATTGGCGTGCTTGTCATAGTCGTGATGTTCTTTCTCGACTTTTTTCAAGACTTCCAGGACATGAGTGAACTCTTTTAACTGATCTTCAGTATGAGCTTGGGATATCGCGACTGCTGCAATTTCTTCACCCTTGAGGATTTCGCTATCAATAAGAGTCGTTAAATTTTGAAAGGATTTTTTTGCCTTGTCATATAACGCGCCAAAATGAGCATCATCGGTGCGGTGTTCACCATACTTTGCTGCGCGTTCATAGCTAATTGTTTGTTCCAGCTGGTGTGTGGTAATTTTTGTCAGAATATTGGTTAAGGGAATATCCTGTTCGGCAATTCCTTCCAGCTCAGTCCCGATCTGTTGCATTTGGTAGATAGAAAATCCAGAGACACTAAGCAATGAAAGGAGACAAAGCCCCACCACGGCCAGAATTTTTGCACTTACTGATAAAGTTTGGGGCTTTTGGGCAATCATCGCATATTTTTCCTAGGAGTATGTGATATCTTAACTTGCTGTAATACAAAGACATATATATGGATTCATACTATGGTATGCAGGACGTTAAGCTAATCTTATTAATAGATTGCTAATTCCAATCTTTTTCTGATTTTTTTTGCAGAAAGAATAGGGATAAAAGGTTTAGGAAGTGTAAGGGGGCTTTGTTTTAATCGTTATCAGTGTGTAGTTTTTTCATGGTTTACGAAGCAAAGGATGAAATTTTTGAAGTATAAAAGGAGTTGTAGATATTAAGTTTTTGAAATCTATCCAATAAATAGAATTAATGTCTTGGTAATTATAATTCGGTATGTTTTTGAAAAAAAATAATTACGTCCCGGATAGTAGTTTTATGAAATGGTCATCTCTTAAGACCATGCCGAAAATTCTTATTGGTGTGGCAATTCCTTTGGTTTTACTTGTTATTATCAGCTTGGTTAGTTTTACGTCTATAGGTAATATTTCAACGGCGACAAGGAATGTAGAATCAGCTCACACTACTTTGGAAGAGATGACAGATGTTATCGCTTCTGCAGTGGATATGCAGACATCTATGCGGGGATACCTTCTGGCAGGTCAGGATAGTTTTCTTGCCCCTTACGAACAGGGACAGGAAGAAACCTATGGCAAGATTGCCAAGCTCAAAGAATTTGTAGGCGATAATCCGGAACAATTGGCCCTGTTAAATGAGGCCGAAGCGACTTTAAAGGAATGGCAGGACGTCGTCACCGGCCCATCCATTGCACTGCGTCGGCAAATTGGCGATGCCGAGACCATGAATGATATGGCGCGGCTGGTGGCGGAAAATAAAGGTAAAGTTTATTTTGAAAAAGTCCAAGGCCAGATAGCAGGGCTTATTAAACAGGTTGTTACGCAACGGGAAGAACGGCAGAAGAAAATTGATGCTGTTTTAATGTTTACCAAGCTGGATGCGGCTTCTGTTGGAAAGATGTTGAAAGAAGTAAACGATACCAATGCTGTCATCATCGAGGCTAATGCCGTTTTCAAAGCGGTTGTGGATATGGAAACGGGAATGCGCGGATATTTACTTGCCGGGCAGGAAGATTTCCTTAAACCCTATTTGGATGGAAGTACGGAACTTTTCAAAAAAACGGCCAATTTGAAAACTGCCCTTAAAGATAACAAGGAACAGGTTGAATTGCTTAACCAGTTGGAAGCGACGGTTAAGGAATGGCAAGAAAAAGTTGTAGAGCCTTTGATCTCTTTAAGGCGGAAAATTGGCTCTGCAAAAACCATGGATGACATGGCCGATCTGGTCGGAGAGGCCAAGGGGGAAGAATATTTCTCTGCTTTTCGTGCGACGATGGCTTCTTTTGCAACAAATGAACTTGCTCAGTTAGAAAACCTTAAGGTGGAAACAGAAAGTACAGTAACAACAACAAATACAGTCATTATTTTGGCCACTGTTGTTGCAATCCTGCTTGGTGGAGGCCTGGGAATGTTGGTCGGTCGTGGTATTGCACAACCGATTAAACAGATGACGGGTGCCATGGGCCGCTTGGCCGGGGGCGAAAAGGATGTGGATGTTCCCGGGCTTGATCGAGAGGATGAGGTCGGAGAAATGGCCACGGCTGTTCAGGTCTTTAAGGACAACATGATTAGAACCGAGGAACTGGCCAGAGAGCAGGAAGAAATCCAGAGGATGCGTGATGAGCGCACCAATAAAATTTCTACCTTGACGAAAGATTTTGATAGTGGGGTTTCAGTGCTTCTGGAATCAGTGGGAACAGCGGTTTCCGACATGGAAGGGACGGCCAAGTCCATGTCGGATATTGCCCAGCGAACAAAAGAACGTGCGACTGTCGTATCCGGGGCTGCTCAGGAAGCATCGGTTAATGTACAATCGGTTGCCAGTGCAACAGAAGAGCTGTCTTATTCCATTAAAGAAATCAGCCAACAGGTCAATCAATCTTCTGAAATTACCAGCAAGGCGGTTGCCGAGGCGGGTAAAACAGATCAACAGATCCAGGGTTTGGCTAATACAGCTGATCAGATTGGGGATGTGGTGCGTCTTATTTCGGATATTGCAGAACAGACCAATCTTCTTGCGCTTAATGCCACGATTGAAGCTGCCCGTGCTGGTGAAGCGGGTAAGGGGTTTGCTGTGGTGGCCAGCGAGGTGAAAAACCTTGCCAATCAAACAGCCAAGGCAACAGAACAGATATCAGCCCAGATTGATGCCGTACAAACGGATACCAAGAGCGCGGTGACTGCAATACAGTCTATTACCACAACAATTAACGAGATTAACCAAATTGCGGCTGCAATTGCTTCCGCTGTTGAAGAACAAGGGGCGGCCACTTCTGAGATCTCTCGGAATATTGAGCTGGCGGCAAATGGCGCGGGTGAAGTAACGAATAACATTGAATCTGTCAGTCAGGCAGCCAATGATACCGGGGCCGCATCCGAACAGGTTTCGTCGGCAACGCGAGAGCTCAACACCAAAGCAGATAATCTGCGAGGTGAAGTTGAAACCTTCCTTAATGCGATCCGATCAGCTTAGATGATCTTTTATTTCGGGGATTAAGCGGAGCGCTCATTTTTCCATTCCCTGATACGAGCTTCTAAATTCAGGGTTATTGATAATGGGTAGCGAGAAGGATATTTGTCTCTGTTTCCATAACGTCCTCATGCGTTCTTATATCGGCAAGGGCACTATCCAAATTTTCGAGTGATTGTGTGTGAATTTCGACAAGGATGTCATAGGGACCACTGATGGTATGGAGTGCAACTATTTCCGTTCTTCCAGAAAGATAAGCCATAATCCGTTTGTTGGATTTTGATCGCATCTTAATTCTTGCATGTGCCCTGATTGGTGCCTGAGCATCAGTGTTTGAGCTTTTAATTGTAAAGCCCTGAATGACGTTCTGTTGTAGAAGTCTGTGAATACGATTCTGAACCGTTGCCCGGGAAATGCCAAGCTTGTGGGCAAGGGATACAACTGGCTGTCGTGCATCTCGGCGTAATAGAGCGATTAGTTCTTGGTCTGTATTATCTATCATTTGCACATAATGATACATGATTTGTACATTTTGAAAGAAATAAATCAATTTGTTGGCAATTATGTATCTATTTGTTGGCAGTGCATCGCGCGATACTCAAGGCATATCCTAAATGAGACAAAAGATACTTCGCATAAAAGTGATGCTGTTTTGTCATTGCCAAAAAGTGAGAAATGAAATGAGAGTGACCGTTTGCCAATTCGATAATCGAGCGGAACGAATTGAGGACAGTTTTTCATCGTTGGCTAATCATGTGCAAAAGCATAGTTCGGAATTTGTCTTGGTTCCCGAAATGTCTTTTTCATCCTGGTTAGCGGCATCAAATGTGCCGTCTGCTGAGGCGTGGTTGAATGCTGTGGAAGCGCATCAGGAAATGATTGAACGTTTGGCGGAGCTTGGTGCAAAAGCTGTTCTTGGGACGCGACCTGTTCTGGATGCAGGGCGACGCCGAAATCGCGCTTATTTGTGGCTGGAAAGTCAAGATCTTACCGAATTTCATGACAAGTGGAACTTGCCAGACGAAGAAGATTACTGGGAAGCAACGTGGTATGACCGGGGGGAGAAAAATTTCTCTACTGCTCGGTATGATGATGTACGCATTGGGGTGACGATCTGTACCGAGATGTGGTTCTTTGAACACGCCCGATCCTATGCAAAGCAACGTTCGCATCTGTTGTGTGTGCCAAGGGCGACGCCACATGGTTCTACGGAAAAGTGGCTAGCAGGGGGGCGTGCGGCAGCTGTTGTTTCCGGTGCTTATTGCTTGTCTTCAAATCTTTATAACCCGAAGGGCGAAGGAGATAACCTTGGTGGTTTGGGGTGGGTTATTGATCCTGAAGGGAATGTCTTGGCGACAGCAACGCCCGAAGATCCCTTTGTAACCGTCGAGATTGATATTGATTTTGCCGAAAAATCAAAAAAGACCTATCCACGATATGTTGCGGATTAAGGGTTCTGTTTTTTTGAATACATAATATTTCTGCGAAAAAATAAAGAGGCGCCAAGTTTGGTGCCTCTTGCGGTAATCTAAAACTATGGATGATGTGCTGAGAACTTTGTTATCCTAGGCCACACTTTTTGCCATATCTTCAGCCATATTTTCATAGGTTTTTAGCTGTTCAGTAGTGTGCTTGATATCCAGGTCGAGCCAGCTATCAAATTGCCCTTCTGTCGTCGAATAACCCTGTTTTAGCTCCAGAAGACGATTGAGTTGTCTTTCATAGATATCGACGAGCAGGTTTACCTGCATTGTCTGTGTCGTCTGATCTGCGAGGTGGAGTAAGCGCATTTTTATCGCAATGATCAGCTTGCTCATATCTGTAACAGGTGCGCGAAGGTTTGATCCCATCAAGTAAGAGAACTCTTCTTGCCCGGCATCGGTGAGTGAAAGTGTCTCGGTTTCGGAAGCTTTATCAAGGCTGACAAGGCCTTCTACCTTAAGGACCTCAAGGGGAGTACCAATAAGATCCAGCGATGGACCCACAACAAGGCTGGTGAAGCCACGAACAGTTTGGGCCAGCATGGCATAGCTCATGGGTTTTTCCATCAGCAGGCCAAGTGCGAGAAGGCGTGTTGCTTCTGCGGGGACCAATGTATTGTCGCGGTACATAGAGTTCTCACTCCTGAATAGAAGACGTCACTGATTAAGATATCAAACTACAGTTAAAATATCCCGAAGTTTTTTATCTGTCCAGTTAAATGAGAACTATTCGCAATTAAGGCGATTTTCAGGCAGCGATTTTTAGTTCTAGCTCTTGCCAGATTTCCTTTAACGCCTTTACCAGATAATCAATGTCATCATCGCTGTGAACCGGGGATGGTGTCAGCCGCAATCGTTCAGTACCTTTGGGTACGGTCGGGTAGTTGATTGGCTGAACATAGATGCCATAACGGGACATTAAAGTATCTGTTATCTGTCGGCATGTTTTGGGATCACCAACCATGACAGGAACAATGTGTGTTTTCGAATCGAGAACTGGCAGGCCAGCTTTCTTAAGACGCTTTCGGGTTTCCTGTGCGCGATCCTGATGGCGGCTTCTTTCAAAGGCGCTTTCTTTCAGGTGACGAATGGATGCCAGTGCTCCCGCTGCAACCGCAGGGGGAAGAGAGGTTGTGAAGATAAAACCGGATGCGTAGCTGCGGATAAAGTCAACAAGGCTTGCAGAACCTGTAATATAGCCGCCAACAACACCAACGGCCTTGCCAAGTGTGCCTTCGATAACATCCAGACGATGGGTCAGGTTTTCTCTGTCGGTAATGCCACCACCGCGGGGGCCATAAAGACCAACTGCGTGCACTTCATCCAAATAGGTCAGGGCGTTATATTTATCGGCCAGATCGCAAAATGCTTCGATAGGGGCAACATCACCGTCCATAGAATAGACGGATTCAAAGGCAATAATCTTTGGACGGGCGGGGTCTATTTCCTTGAGCTTGGCTTCTAGATCTTCGGGGCTGTTGTGTTCAAAGATAACCCTGTCGGCTTTACTGTGACGAATACCCTCGATCATAGACGCATGATTCATGGAATCAGAGAGAACAACACAGTCTGGTAGTTTTGACGCCAGTGTACTTAGGGCGGCCCAGTTAGATACATAACCAGAGGTAAAGAGCAGCGCAGCTTCTTTTTGATGCCAGTCGGCAAGCTCTCTTTCAAGCAGTACATGGTAATGATTGTTACCGGAAATATTCCGTGTACCACCCGCACCCGCACCACATCTGTCCAAGGCATCGTGCATGGCGGCAATAACTTTGGGATTTTGCCCCATTCCCAGATAGTCATTGGAACACCACACGGTTACTGGACGGGTACCATCCGTGCCGTAGTGAGTCGCATTTGGGAACTTACCAGCTTTACGCTCCAAGTCAGCAAAGACACGGTAGCGACCTTCTTCTCTCAGGTCCTCTATCGCCGTACTGAAATACTCTTCGTAGTTCATTTGCTCTTCTCGCCTAACGTGAGCCGTTTGATCCGGCTTGTTCTTTTACTTGTACACAGGCTTTGCTGTAACAAGCTTATCAGCTGTTGAATTAATGAATAGTTTATCGCAATTCAACAACAATTCGCACTCTATCGCGCCCCTATTATATCACCAACGCGACTGAACGACGCATAAAGTTTTACTTTCTTTATACACAACAGTGTTATCGCGGTTTAGGCGGGGCGTAATTGATCGATGTCAATTGTTGGAATTCTTTTCCAATTTTACGAGTGGTGTGCTCTGTGAGCTATGTCTTCGGGTGTTTGCGTGTTGGAGAAAATGCGCCACAGGGCCGCCATCAGTATTTGATGATGGTCGTCCGTGGCGCATAATATTTGGTAAAAGCTAAATCAGCCCTTCTGCTTTAACCCAATCCAGCGTTTTGTCCAAAGCTGTTTTGAAACGGTCGAGCATTTGGTCGATTTGATCTTCGGTAATGATCAACGGCGGACAGAAGGCAATTGAGTCCCCCATGTTTCTGATAATCAGTCCCTCTTCAATCGCGCGTTCGTTCAGATAGGTGCCGACTTTGCCAACGGGATCAAAGCTTGCTTTGGTTTTTTTATCTTGGACCAGTTCGACAGCCGCAATTAGGCCGACACCCCGAACTTCGCCAACTAGGGGGTGGTCTTTGAATTGGGCGAGGCCTGCTTGAAGGTGCTCACCGACCTTGGCTGCCTGATCAAATAGGTTACGCTCTTCGTATATTTTCAGTGTTTCCAGCGCGACAGCAGCACAAACAGGGTGTCCTGAATAGGTATAACCATGACCCAGAACACCAATTTTGGCAGAATTATCGGCAATGCCCTGATAGAGTTCATCGGAAATCATGACAGCAGAAATTGGCAGATAGGAAGAGCTCAAGGCCTTGGCAACGGAAATGATATCAGGTTTCATGCCAAAGGTTTCACAGCCAAAGGTATTTCCCGTACGACCAAAGCCGCAGATGACTTCGTCGGCAATAAGCAGAATATCATATTTTTTGAGGACGATTTGAATCTTTTCCCAATAGTCCTTTGGCGGAACAATGACACCACCTGCTCCCATAACGGGTTCACCGATAAAGGCTGCAATGGTCTCTGGTCCTTCGTCGAGAATCATTTTTTCCAGATCATTTGCCATTCGGGTTGAGAAATCTTCTTCACTCTCTCCGTCTTTTCCAAAACGCCAGTAATGTGGGCAAGAGGTGTGAAGAATATTGGCGATTGGCAGATCAAAATCAGTATGGTTTGCGGGCAAGCCTGTCATGCTGGCGCTTGCCACGGTCACACCGTGATACCCTTTCATTCGGCTGATTATTTTCTTTTTGTTCGGGCGGCCAATTGCATTGTTGTAGTACCAAACCAGTTTGACGACTGTGTCATTTGCTTCTGACCCCGAATTGGCAAAGAAGACTTTCGACATGGGGACGGGGGCCATGGAAAGCAGCTTTTCAGATAATTCAATAGGGGGGATCGGCGTCTTGTGAGTGAAGCTGTGATAATAGGGCAGCTCTTTCATTTGCTTGTTTGCAGCTTTGATCAGGCGGTCTTCCCCAAAACCCAGAGATGTCGACCACAGCCCTGCCATTGCTTCTATATAGGATTTCCCCTGGTCATCGAATACGTTAATGCCTTTGCCATGAGTGATGATCAATGGGCCCTTTTCCTCATGGGCGCGGGCATTTGTATAGGGGTGAAGGCAATAGGCGACATCTCGTCCAGCCATGGAATTAGGTACGCCCGAACTAGCTGACTTGGGGGAATCACTCATGTTAAATCCTGCTCAAAGGTGTTTATTTTCTATTGGTTGATTACACCCGAGACGAAATGGGACATCAAGTCGGGAAATGGTGGAACAGCATATTTTTTTAAGAATTTTATCTGTGTTTCTGTTCCGAAGAAACAAGTAACCAAGCTTATAATTATGGTAATACTTTTGGGATTATTATTTAGCGATAAGGCGTAAAACAGTGTGACAGTATGAGAATAAGTTCTTGAGGCGGATGAGTTAGAGTTCCATGGATGATGGCTATCAACGATTAAGAATAGAGTTTGTTGATCAGTGCCAGATGGTGACAGATGAACTTGAGAGCTTATTGAATAATGTCTATGACGGTAAACAGGATCCGCGCAAGGCCATAGAGCTTATTCGCCGTGAAATGCATAATCTAAAAGGACAGGGCGGTATATTGGGATATCCGGTGATATCCATGATTGCCCACCGGTTAGAGGATTATCTGGTCAAAGAGCAGGCCCTTGATATCAGCAGAATAGATGACATTAATGTGTATCTTGATCATATCAGAGGGATTGTCGTGCGCGATCAGCTGCCATCCGAAGCAGAGGTCAATGAGCTGCTTAGGTCATTACCACATTTTGGTTTTGCAGGGCATAGTGAGCTTGAAAGAGGGACGATTTTCGAGGATGTCGAGGTTATGATGGTGACGTCCAGCAAGCTGCATCGGCAACGGCTGGAAAGTGCTTTAAAAAAACCTGGATGGCGTCTGATTTTTTTTGCGCGCACACTCGATTTGCTTGAAAATGCTTTAGCCAGCCCGCCAAACGGTGTCATCGTTTCCGGTGAGTTACCACTGGTTTCGGGGGCAGAGTTGGCGCGGGTGTTTTTGGCGTTGGAAAAGTTAAGAAACGTACCCGTTGCCATACTGACAAGTCGTTCTAAAAACCATAAAAGTTTCGTCAGCTTGATCGAAAGTGTGAATCTGATTTCTACCGGACAAGATTTCATTCGGGATGTTCAGCAGTTTATCGAAGTCTTTTCTCCTCGGCCTGTTGTGACGCGTTCAGAGGAAGGAAAACCAAAGATGAAGGGAGGGCGATCCGGACAACTGGAAATCCTTTTGGCCGAAGACAATCGAATCAATCAAATTCTTATTCAACGGTTTTTGGATGACCAACCTTGTACTGTAACCTTGGTGGAAAACGGTGTTGATGCGCTGGATGCTTGTCGTAAAAAGATATTTGATATTGTCTTGATGGATGTCGTGATGCCGAAGATGGGGGGCGTCGAGGCCACAAAAGCTATTCGTCTATTGGATCAGTCATGGGTTAAGAATGTCCCGATTATCGCGTTAACCGCTGATTACTCTGCGGAACATCAAAGAAGCTATCAGAAAGCTGGTATGACCCAATGCATTGGCAAGCCAATTGAGCCCGAAATCTTGCTGAATGTTATTGAAAAGCTGACCCGCTAACTACGGCATAATCTGCTGTTTTGCCCATGGTTTTTAAGTTTCCGTGTCGTGATCGAAGGGAAGTGGTTGAAGTGTAAGGAAAAAGTGGTTTAAGGTTATAAAACACTTCCTTCCCTTATTTACCCCTCGGATGCAGACCTCATGCTGGTTGTCTTTGAAAGTATCTTTCCGATCTTTGCAATTATCTTGCTTGGGTTCGGGTTGCGTAAAAGCAATTTTGTTCCCAAGGAGCACTGGCGGGTTCTGGAAGAACTTTGTTTCTGGATATTTTTCCCCTGCATTTTGGCAACCACTCTGATCAAGGCTGATCTTTCTGCAATAGAGCTGGGGCCCTATGTTTTTTCAGCGCTGGCGATGATGGTCAGTCTTGGTATCCTTACCTTGCTTCTGTGGCCCTTACTCCGACAACTATGGGGGACGAGCAGGGGGCAGTTCTCAACAGTTTACCAGACCGTCACCAGATGGCATGGTTTTATCGCTCTGGCCATTGTTTTAAAGCTATATGGCTCTGAAGGAGGGGCATTGATCGCTTTGGCTATGGCGATAATGGTGCCGTTTTTACAAATAACGAATATTTTAGTTCTGGCCACCTTCTCGGATGATGAAGGTCAGTCGGGCCCTTCTTTGCCAAAAGTTGTGAAAACAATAGTTGTGAACCCTTTGCTTTGGGGTGTTCTAACCGGGCTTGTACTTAACCTGCTTGATGTGGCGGTGTGGGAACCAGCCATGACAATGGCTGATCTTTTGGGGCGGGCCGCCTTGAGCATGTCACTATTGGCTTTGGGGGCGGGATTAAGCCTCAAGGCCGCTCTCAGGCCTTCGCGTGAACTTCTGGTCGGGTTGATCGGCAAGCTGATGTTGACACCCGCTGTGATGGCTGGTTGGGCGTTGTGGTTTGGTATTTCAGGCTTATCATTTTCCGTCCTTATGGTTTGTGCGTCTGTTCCAACAGCAATGAACGGATACTTGCTGGCCAAAAAAATGGGGGGCGATGCGGATCTGTATGCTGCAACGTCAACTGTACAGACAGTTGTTTCGTTCTTTAGTATTCCTTTGGTGTTATGGTTGGCTAAAACCTACGCTAACGGGTTATGATTTTGATCCATTTGCGTTTTGATACGTTTTAAGTCTGCCCGTACAATCAACCTGTGGGCTGTGGCCACAGGAATCATATAAAGACGTCCCAAAAGATTATGAGTTCTGACTGATGATGTAACGGTTAGCGTGGTTTTATCCGTTGTTATACAGGTCATTACATCCAGATGCTTGTCTCTGGCCGTTAGTGTCAGAATATCCGGTGCAAGGTGTTCGACCATAAAGAAATCGAGACGCTCACCGACGCGCAGATTTTCTGGCAACTGACCAGAAAAACCCTTGATGGGTTTTATGCCAAACCAACCTGATATCCTGTCGCGCAGGCGAAATGCGAATTTCATTAAGGGGGCGGGGTTTGAGCTAATTATTCGCCATGCTTCCAAGGCCGTAATCTCGCGGGATAGGGTGGCCGATTGGGTATCATAAAAATTGAGTTTCTCTCGCGGTGCCAGAAGCTGTGCTTTCGAGCTTTCATTAAGTGAAAAGTGTTTTGTTATCAAATGAATAGCTATTCAATATAAAGTTTGAGACTCATATCTATGCATGTGTTTTTTTATTTCAATGGTTTTCTGTGATCATAGAAAATAATCGATTGTATCGGTGGTCGTTCTGCAAGAAGCAAGTGATCTTTTTGCCAATGTATTGTCTGTTAAAAACAGGCTATAACTCAACTGGCTGTCCGTGTGGTGTGCGCAGATAAGCACTGCGCCATTCTTCTTTGCGGGCAAGCAGCTCTTCAGGCTTGATGCTTTGTTTTTGTGAAACCATCTTTTCAAGCACGTTGAGCCAATGATCGTAATAGGTATTGCCTAGATCGGGGTCTCCATTTGCTTGGGCAAGCTTGATTTCCTGACTAAACATGTTCACCCATTCCGACCATGTGAAATGACCTTCATCACAAAGACGCACAGCCATGGCAAAAGCCTGTGCCTGCCATGGTTCAGCAAAGACGGGGCCATCCTCGTCGGTGGGGATTTGTGGAAGACTATTACAAAAGTGTTGAGTTGTATTGCTCATGCCGGATCCATGTAACTTTGCCAGAGATCAACGTGTATGGTTGTATCGTTGCCCTCGCCCCACAGTTGGTTGCCGTCAAACGATACATTGTAGAGGTGCTGACCTATTTTGTTACCCTGTGCATTTTCATCGGGAAAAATAAAGCTGCCGTAATAATCGGTAATTGTGCCCTTATGGCCGCGGATATATCTGGGGGCGCGCGTATGTCCTGTCGGGTTGAATTGTATAACCCTGATTTTGTCACCGATTTGAAAGCTTTGCGGATCATCTGTTGCCAAATCGCATGGCCCGCCAGCTAAAAGAATATCTTGAACGGCTGATGCTGGTGCACATTTTTCTATAAGCTCTGCGGGCGCTGGATCTATTGCTTTTCCCTGTGCCAGTTCTTCGGGCGAGATAACACCGCGTTCTATTAATAGTGTTTCCAGACCAGCGAGCCAGTTTTCATAATAGCTATTGGAAAGGTAAGTGATGGGGTGTTGACGTTCCCGCGCAAAGCGGGAAATGTCTATATTCCACTGTCCAAGCCATCCGGCTGTCAAAGTCAAGCCAAGGGCACGTTTTTCCCACTCTGCGTGGAAAACAGGTTCTTCCAGCTCAGGTTCCGGGTTAATTGGCCCTAATCCATGCATGCCCCCCAGATCGTGTGCACCGTTCATAAAGTTTCTCCTGTTATGAATATTTTCTGTATCCAGGCTTGGTGGTCAAGGGGTCTTGCTTGCTTCTATTGCGCGCAGTTTTTCCGGTGTTAGCGCGTGTTCAACGCCGATCATGGAATTCCGGGTAATCAGTTTTTCAAGCTCTTCTGTTGTCCAGCCATCTGTGTTTGCAGGGCGCTGGGGAAGGACGAGAAAACGCATTTCCGATGTTGAATCCCAGACAGATATTTTCATCCCTTTGGGAAGTGTTGTTCCAAACTCTGCCAGAACTCCTTTGGGGTCGGATACCGCCCGGGCGCGATAGGGGGCAGATTTATACCAGACAGGGGGGAGGCCAAGAACTGTCCAGGGATAACAGGAACAAAGGGTACAAACGACGAGATTGTGTTGGGTCGCTGTGTTTTCGACCACCTTCATGTGTTCGCCCTGACGCCCTGTATAGCCCATTGAATGAATGGCCTTGTTCGCATCTGACAGTAACAGCGATTTAAAGTCTGGATCGGTCCAGGCTCTTGCCACAACCTTTGCCCCGTTTCTCGGGCCAACCTTGGTTTCATAGGTTTCAATAATTTCATCGATGGCGGCGGGATCAACCAACCCTTTTTCCACAAGAAGGGATTCCAGGGCCTTGACCCTGAGGGCAGGATCAGAGGGAGGGGCTGTATGGTCGTGAGAATGATCATGTCCCATGATTAGGTCCTGTTTGATATGTGCTTGTGAAGCAATCTAGAAAAATCGAAACAATTAAAAGTATGAAACAGAAATTTCTATAAATACAACAAATATGATAAATAAATATTATTAATAAAATTAATAGTATTAAGCCTGAATCATGGACCTAAATCTCTTCAAAATTTTTGATGCGCTGATCGAAGAAGAAAACGCTACACGGGCTGCTGTGAAGTTGGGAATAAGCCAATCGGCCGTTAGTGCAGCATTGGGACGGTTAAGAGATGTTTATCGTGATCCCCTGTTTGTTCGCGTTAAAGGGGGATTAAAGCCAACGTCCCGGGCAATAGAAATTAAGCCCTATGTACAGGATGTTTTGAATGCGGCGCTTAAAAGTTTGGAATTGTCCCAAGATGACAAAGCTATTGGATTTGTTAAACTGGGCATGTCTGATGATATTGAAATTGCTTACGGTGCTGCAATTATCAAAGCATTGAGAGAAGAATTTCCACAAATCAGGCCCATAATAAAACAGACATTTAGCGACGTAACGAGCGCTTTGTTATTGGATAAATCCTTTGATATTGCCATTGGTTCAGGCGGGCTTTCCAATTCACGTCTTCAACGCCAAGCCGTTGGGCAATCATGCTATTTGACCATAAGCGAAGTTCCTGCGGATAACGGCATTGCCTTTACCAAGAAAGAATTTTTGGAACGTGAGCATCTCTTGATTTCATCCGGTGGTTTGGTGGGGGCTGTTGATGAAGTTCTAAATATGACCGGTGAAAGGCGTAAGGTTGCCGCCTCAACAACACATTTTGCGACCACAGATCTCTTGCTTGCAGGCACTAGCTATATTGCGACTATCCCAGCGCATGCTGCCCTTGTTTTGGCGCAGAGATCTGGTCTGTTTTATTCTGATTGCCCGGTTCCGCTGAAACCATATCCAATTGAACTGTCACTGAGCAAAACATCTTTGCGAGATGCTAATCGGGTCAGAATTTTTGACTTTATTTCAGATCTTCTGAGAAACTTTTTAAGGGCTGATCCTCCTTTGATGCCAAAGCATCGTCAGGCATTTTTCTAAGGATTGACTATAACCCTGTCCAGACCAGCCCGGCCCCACTAAAAGCAGAGATCATCAGGACGCGGGTAAGGCTCCAATGAAGTTTCAGAATCAAAAAGCCACAGACTGAAGAAAGTAAAATAACCCGCCAGTCAAGCGTATGGAAATCAGGCACCCAGACAGTGACTGGACCGTATGGCTTGGCCTGTACTTTGGAAAAGAAAACATGAAGACCAAACCAGATAGACAGATTTAAGATAACACCGACAACAGCAGCTGTAATGCCGCTCAAGGCACTCCGTAATCTTGGTTGAGTACCGATCCAGTCGATGTAGGGTGCGCCGACAAAGATCCAGAGAAAACAGGGGGCAAAAGTAGCCCACAATGTTACCAGAGCGCCCAGTAGTCCAAGAGCTAGTCCATCTTCGCGGAAAGCGGCAATGAACCCGACAAACTCTGTCACCAAAATCAAGGGACCGGGGGTTGTTTCTGCCAGTCCAAGTCCATCCATCATTTCGCCGGCTGTTAACCAGCCAAAGTGAATAACAACATCCTGTGACATATAGGCCAGCACAGCATAAGCCCCGCCGAATGTAACCACAGCCAGCTTGGAAAAGAAGATCCCGATGTCATTGAGGATCGACTGTGGTGCGAAGGTGTTGAGCAAGACTAGCGGGGTCGCCCATATGATAAGCCATAAGGCAATGGTTCCTAAAGTTTGCTTTAAATTACGAGTACGCTTCTTGGTTTCTTCGGGAACCGTTGTATCAGCATTATTGCGCAGGAACCCAAACAGGGCGGCAACGACAATGATCATGGGGAAGGGAAGATTTAGAAAGAAGATGCCAATAAACGCCAGTCCGGCAATAAACCAGTATTCCGGTAAATGCAGAACTTTTAGGGCAACGCGATGAAGGGCCTCTATCACAACAATCAAAACACAGGCTTTCACGCCAAGGAAAAGAGCATTTACAAGTGGAACATCGCCAAAGAAGGCATAGATCGTGGCAAGGGCCAGTACAACCAGTGCCCCGGGGATAACAAAAAGTAATCCCGCTAATAATCCGCCAAGAAAGCCGTGTAATCGCCACCCGGTATAGGTGGCAAGCTGCATGGCTTCGGGGCCGGGCAGCAGCATGCAAAAACTGAGCGCATTGAGGTATTGCCGTTCGCTTAACCAAGATCGCTCTTCGACGATCATGCGGTGCATTAACGCAATCTGAGCTGTTGGGCCACCAAATGACAATAGCCCGATTTTTAGCCAGACATGAAATAGTTCCCTTATAGTGGGGGAGGACGACGTTGTTGGCCCTCTATCGGGTAAAGATGCTTTTGGCGATGTAAGGCTTTCTTCTGACATCTTCATTCATTTATTAAAATGGCTTTGTAAGGGGAGTTTCCTGACCATAACTCTATGGGGTTATTTCCAGAGGTCAATCAAGCTTTGATGAAATTTTAGTTTTGGTAGTAGGGATAGGGCCTTAGATGGTGCTAAGGCCCTTATCAAGATTGAGTATTCCCTATAGGGTTAGCCAGGCTGTGAAAGCATAACCCGATACGATTGCGCCAAAAAGACCAAGCAGAAGATAGAGGAAAAAGACGGGCTTTTTGACCAAAGCATAGACCCCCATTGCTGCTGGAATTGAAGAAACTGACCCTGCAAGCATAAAGGTCATGCCCGTGCCTGCGCCCATGCCAAGTTCGATCAAACTGTTGATGGTTGGAATGGCGGCATAGCCGTTCAGATAGGCTGGAATACCGATAAGCGCCCCAAGCGGAATTGACCACCACTGTTCATCCCCGAAGAGCAGAGCAACCTTGTCAACGGGCAGATAGGCGACCATCAGGCTTTCGAACAGGAACGCAAGTGCCAGCCATTTGAAAAGGAACCAGCCATTGGTCATGGCCTCTGTCTTAAAGGTCTCTGTTCGCTTGGGATCGCGCCAGAACTTCCAATAGATTGTTGTGTCCGGTTTCTTATCAGGGGCACAGGACGATCCGCAGCCCCCTGATGTTTGCGGACGCATGATTTCCTGAAAATAACCCGCCCGTACCATCAGATAAGCAACAATACCGCCCGTTGTTCCCATCAGAAAAGCAGCAATGGTTTTGAAGGTCGTGAATTCCAGACCGAAAACGGCGCTGGTAAGAATGAACATTTCGGGGTCCATCAGGGGCGAGGAAATCCAGAATGCCATCACAGGTGCCAGGGGGACGCCCGCACGAAGCAAACCGGCAATCAAGGGAATGACACCACAGGAACAAAAGGGGGATAGCGTGCCAAATAGGGCGGCAATACCAATACTGACGATGGGGTTTCCAGATGTTGTTGTATTGATTTTGCTGTCGAGATTACTCGCCTTTGTATAGGCCGCGACACCAATTGAGAGCACAATAAATGGAAGGATCGTAACGATATTTTTGCCTGCAAAAACAATCGAAGGCCAAAGCTGACTTTGATCGAAAATGGCAATTAATATGAGGGTGAGCAAAAATGCGAGGATGACTTTATCCAGCCGCAAGCTGTTCCATTTTGTTATTTCTAGGAAAGACATAACATTACCTTGTTTCTGGAATTATCGAAATATTAGGGTGGATTTTTTTGACATTGTTCTTTTCTTTTGGTTTTCGATTTTGTTTATTTCGGGGTTAATCTCTGTCGTTAAGCTTTCTGAAGCCCTTTACAACAGTCTTCCATCAGATAGTCCAGCAGACTGTTTGTTAGCTGGTAATCCAGTCGGCACCGTAAAACCCGACCTTCACGTGACTGGATTAAGAGTCCCGATGTCATCATGTGAGAAATATGATGTGAGAGCGTGGAATGTGGCATATTCAGTTCTTTTTGAATATCGCCGACAGCAAGTCCTTCGTCTCCGGCTTTCACCAGCAGGCGAAACATGGCAAGGCGCGCCGGGTTTCCCAATTTGGAAAGACAGACTGCTGCTTTATCTAATTCCATATCACCCTCAGATATTATTTCTATATTTATCGAAATAATATCTGAGGGGATTTTTGTCAAGCTATGATGAAAAATATCTGCTGATGACAGTAACTTTGACTTGGTTATTCAGGGTTTGATGCCACTCTTTAACAAGGGGTGTCGGCTTTGTTAGGGCCAATCTTGAAGAATGCAGTGTTCAGTGATTTTATGAAATAATGTAATATTCTGAGTGCCATTTTACTCCGTTCGTTACGGGCGGCGTATTCATATGAATTTCGGGTATGTAGCATGAGTACCTCCTGTTCTTTAAAAAGAACTGTCTCATGATTAGAACTTTTGTATAATTGGTATAATTTTAATAACACTTTCCTAAGTTTTTGAATAATGCGTTTAGATGATCTCAGGTTTTTTGTTCGGGTGGCTCTCTTAAAAAATCTCTCAGCTGCGGGGCGGGAATTCGGGCTTTCCCCTTCTGCAGCCAGTGCCCGTCTGGTGACGCTGGAAAAGTCTGTCGGTAGTCAGTTAATGTCGCGGACAACGAGGTCCATTGCCCTCACAGAAGCAGGGCAGATTTTTAAAGAACATGCTTTGGCTGCTCTTAAGGAGATTGATGTTGCTCTCTGTCAATTAGACGAAAAAGCCGAAGAACCAAGTGGTTCCCTACGTATATCTTGCAATATGTTTTTTGGCAGGAAGCATATTCTGCCTTACCTTAATGAATTTAGGGATCGTTATCCCAAAATTACTTTGGAGATGAGTTTTTCAGATCGCTTGGTTGACCTGATTGCAGAGGGCTATGATCTCGCGGTTCGCGGGGCAAAGTTACCAGATTCAACCCTGCGTGCCAGAAAATTGGCAGGAAATCCAAGAGTTCTTTGTGCCTCTCCGGAATATATTGCCCGCAAGGGAGAGCCAAAAACACCGGACGATTTGAATAAACATGAATTTGTCGGGGTAAGTTTTATGCCCTACTGGTATTTCGAAGGACCAAAAGGGGAGATTACTTTTGATGCGACCTCTTCCATTATGGGGGATTCCGGGGATTACGCTTACGATGCCGCGCTCTATGGTATGGGGTTGACGGTAAAGTCTGTTGCTCATGTCTGGGAAGACTTGCGCGATGGACGTCTTGTGGAGTTGATGACAGATTATCCGGTGGCGCGTAGTGGCGAAATTTGGGCCGTTTATCCACCGGGTAATTTCACACCACCCAAGATTACTGCTTTTATCGATTTTCTCCGCGGAAAGTATGGCTCGCCGCCTTACTGGGAAACAGATTACAGAGAAGCAAGAAGTAACTGATTAGGCATGAAAAAAGGGTGGAAAAACTACCACCCTTTGAATTTGTTTGGTTTGGGATTAGCGCCTTAATCCGCTTTGCCGCCACGCTTTTTTGACCACTCGTTTGGGCTGCTCAGGAAAGAACGAACCGTGACAAGGTTGTCATTTTCAAGATAGCCTTTTTCTTCGGCAACTTTCAGGGCATCCCACCAAGTGGCAAGGGCGTGTAGTGTCACGCCTTCTTTGGCCAGATCGGTGACAGATTGTGGATAGATGCCATAGTGGAAGAACACAAAGGTATGATCACATTTTCCACCTGCATTACGGATCGCTTCGACAAAGTTGAGCTTTGAGCCGCCATCTGTTGCCAGGTCTTCAATCAACAGAACACGACTGCCTTCTTCCATGAAGCCCTCAATCTGTGCATCGCGCCCAAAGCCTTTTGGTTTTTTCCGAACATAAAGCATAGGCAGTCCCATACGTTCTGCGATCATGGCTGCGAAGGGGATGCCAGCGGTTTCACCGCCCGCGATGGCATCAATTGACTCATAACCAATGTCACGCTGGATCAGCTCTACGGCCATATCCATCAGTTTGGCACGGGCGCGAGGGAAAGAAATAATCTTTCGGCAATCAACATAAACAGGACTAATGCGACCAGATGTAAAGGTAAAGGGATCTTCCGGACGGAAGAGAACAGCTTCGATTTCCATTAAAATAGAGGCCGTTGTTCTGGCTGTTTCGGTAATTTTGCTCATCGCGTATCTGATCCTTGGGTCAGTTGCCGATAGCTCTTTGTTCAAAGCTATCCGAATAATTTTGATCTATTTACCTCTTGTGTTGACAAGCTGCAATATTTTTCCCCCTTGGGAAGCACTGGTAAAAAAACATTCATGTAAACAATAGCGCTATTGGATGATACTGGTTATCTTGTTACGCAGATATTATTGCCAAACTGTACTGGTTCGTGAGGAAGAATGTCTGAGATTTCTCAAAAGGATAACAAAGAGAAGGCACAAGACACTGTCTTGGTCTGGCGTGAGGATAATATTGCTACTGTTGTCTTGAACCGTCCGGAAAAACTGAACGCTTTTAACTTGGCAATGTGGCATGACCTGGGAACTGTGATGCTGGAACTTGGGGACGATGATAGCGTGCGATGTGTAATTATTCGCGGGGCCGGTGGACGGGCCTTTGCTGCCGGTGCAGATATTGCAGAGTTCAAAAAGGTGCGCTTTTCATCGCAACAGGCTGCCGACTATGCAAAGCCTATGGACCGGGCTGCGGACGCCATTCGCCAATGTCCGCATCCAACACTTGCCTTTATTGAGGGGGCGTGCATGGGCGGCGGGTTAGAGATTGCCGCCCAGTGTGATCTTCGGATAGCCAATAAGTCAGCCCGTTTTGGTATTCCGATCAATAAGATCGGAAATGTACTTCCCTATCCGGCGATGATTGCTTTGGTGGGGTTGGTCGGACGCAGTGTTACAATGGAGCTGCTTTTAGAAGGACGCATCTTTTCGGCTGAAGAAGCTTACATCAAAGGGTTGATCGGTCGTATTGTCGATAATGATCTTGCCGAAGCTGAGGTTTATAATTCTGCCAGACGAATAGCTCAGGGCGCACCACTGGTGGCGCGTTGGCATAAAAAACATGCCGCACGTGCACAGGACCCTACGCCATTAACAGAACAAGAATTGGCACAGCCATTCCTTTGTTGCGATACCGCAGATTACAAAGAAGGTATCACCGCTTTTCTTGAAAAGCGAAAGCCTTGTTTTAGAGGCGAGTAAAAGTAAGTAATTCTCTGAATCCTAAGGGTTTGTAATTGTACCGCCAACAAGTTGTACAAGTATAAATCTCTATCTTTATATCTATAAAAGTGTATATAGTTATACGGACGGGTCGGAAGCCGTTTCTTTCCGGTTGTTGTGTTTTTGTTTGGCTGGTTTGTATGTATCAAGTTCTGGATCTGAATGAGATCCCAGAAAATTCCCCGGTGTCCCACATGGCTTCCTATTATGCGGATTTGCCAAAGCTAGAGGTAGAACAGGACCTCTTGTCTCCTTTACCTCAATGGTCTGATTTTAATCCACTGGACGTTCATAAAATACTCCCCTGGACGATGGTGATCCAACGTGATGCTGCCAACCCATCGGGCCATATCATTAAGCTTGAGGGGGAGAAAATAATAGAGGCTTCAGGTGTAAATTCCATGGGGCAGAGTTTGTCCGAAGCTTTCTCTCCGGAAATGGCCGAGATCAAGTGGCAAGAAATGGAAGATGTCGCGCAGCAACGGTCCGTGTCCTATACCCAAAGCCCGGTTCCCAGAGCTGACCGAGCTTTTATCGACCTTTATCGGGGGTGTTTCCCCTTTTGTGATTCGCAGGGGGCTGTTTGTCGTTTGGTGGTTATTGTTGCACCTGTGAAAGATGTGGTGCTGTAAGCAGAATATAAATCAGAGGCGTTTTTGGGAAAAGGTCAGAATAACTTCATCACAGCTTCGCCATGCCCAATAAGTTGTCCATGTTGATTTTTGACATCGCACGATAAAAACTTGATGTGTTTACCGCCACCTTTCAAAAGCCCGGTCGCTATTAATTCATCCCCTGTTTTTGCTGATGCGGCAAACTGTGTGTTGAGCGAAAGGGTTACGGCGCGATTGCGTTTCTTTGGGTCAGGATTGTGGATCAAGGTATAACCACAAGCCGTATCAATCAGGGTCGCGAGAACGCCGCCATGCATAATTCCGGCACTGTTGAGATGACACTCTGTGATTGTTAAGGCAATAGAGGCTGATCCTTCTGTCCATTCTGCAAGGCGGTAACCCATGTGTTGTCCAAAATTGCTCAGGCTTTCTTGCGGAGATGATGTCTTCATAACAGTTCCATAGGTGACAGATATTAACGAAGGCAAAGATTAGAAGTTATCTTTTACGGGTAGTATATTCGTGTTTTTGACTTCTTCCATGACAACATAGCTATGGGTTTGGGAAACCCAAGGGGTTGCGGCCAGCTTGTCCCCCAGAATACCACGATATTCTGCCATGTCAGCCGCCCGTACCTTTATCAGATAATCAAATCCGCCGGAAACCATGTGACATTCCAGAACTTCCGGTATCTCCATCATTGATTTTTTAAACTCTTCAAAGGCAGCAGAAGTTGTTCGTTCAAGAGTAATCTGAACATAGACCAACAAGCTTGCGTTTATCTTCACTGGATTAAGCGAAGCCATATAGCCTTTGATATAATTGCTTTGTTCCAGTCGCTTGACTCTTTCAAGGCAAGGCGTAGGGCTAAGGTTGACCCGGCGGGCCAATTCGACATTGGATACCCGACCATCTTCTTGTAATACACGAAGGATGTTGCGATCTATTCGATCCAGTTTTCGTTCAGTCATTCAGTTTATATAACTAGTAATTTTGAAATTTACTAGAGATAATATCGTATAATTTGTAATTATAGAAGCATATATCGCTATTATTGGGGTATATTACTTCCAGATATGAATACAAAATACGCGCCTTGATCGCGGTATCTGGGATTTACTGACATGATTATCGATAAAGAACTGGCACACGCCACGCCTTTAATGCAGGCCTTGCGCCTTGCCTATCGTATGGACGAAACACAAGCGGTAACTGATCTGGTTAATGCGCTTGATCTGCCAAGTGATGCGTTGGACAGGATTTCGGCGCGGGCACGCGATCTTGTAAAGGAAGTTCGGAAATCGCGTGTAGGGCAAGGTGGCATTGACGCCTTTATGCATGAATTTGAATTGTCTTCAAAAGAGGGCGTTGTTCTGATGTGCCTGGCCGAGGCATTGCTTCGGGTACCCGATAGTAAAACGATCGATAAACTGATCCGTGACAAGTTATCATCAGCTGATTGGGAAGCGCATTTAGGCCACAGTGATTCCATGTTTGTGAATGCCTCTACCTGGGCATTGATGCTGACAGGCCGCGTGGTGAAGATCAAACAGGACGAAGGCAAAGACTTCTCTGGCCTATTTCAGCGGATGGTTCAAAAAAGTGGGGAACCGGTTATTCGCAAGGCTGTGAAGCAGGCGATGAAAATTCTGGGGCGCCAGTTTGTCATGGGGCGCGGCATTAAAGAAGCACTGGACCGGGCTGTAGATGACGAGAAAAAAGGTTATCGTTACTCTTATGATATGCTGGGCGAAGGTGCTCGGACAATGCCCGATGCTGATCGCTATTTTGAAGCATATCGCACCGCGATTGCCGAAATTGGAAAAGCAGCCGCTGGTCGCGGTGTAATTGATTCACCCGGAATTTCAATCAAGCTGTCAGCGATTCATCCCCGTTACGAATTTACCCATCGCAGTCGAGTGATGAACGAAGTTGTCCCGCGTCTAAAAGAGTTGGCGCTGGATGCCAAGAAGTATGATATCGGGCTGACGGTTGATGCTGAAGAAGCTGATCGTCTTGAAATTTCGCTGGATGTTCTGGAGGTGGTTTCGGGCGATCCGGAACTTAAGGGTTGGAATGGGCTTGGCCTAGCTGTACAGGCCTATCAGAAACGGGCGCCTTTTGTCATCGATTGGCTGGCCGATATGGCCCATCGCCATGGACGCCGTTTGATGGTTCGTCTTGTCAAAGGGGCTTATTGGGATACTGAAATTAAGGTGGCCCAGGAAGAAGGACAGGAAGGCTATCCCGTTTATACCCGTAAGGTTTCTACAGATGTGTCTTATCTGGCCTGCGCACGCAAGATGCTTGCCGATCCAGAAGCTTTTTATCCACAATTTGCGTCCCACAATGCACATACAGTTGCTTCAATCATGGAAATGGCGGGACCAGAGCAGGATTTTGAATTCCAGCGTTTGCATGGTATGGGCGAAGCTCTTTATGATCAGGTCGTTGGTAAAAAGGGAAAGGGCTATCCCGTTCGGATCTATGCCCCGGTGGGCAGTCACGAAGACCTGTTGGCATACCTTGTACGACGGTTGCTGGAAAACGGAGCGAATTCATCTTTTGTAAATAGAATTCAGGATGAAAAGCTCCCTATTGATGAAATCATTGCAGATCCAATTCTCAAGGCACGCAATCTGTTCAACATTCCACATCCGCAAATTCCTTTGCCGTTGCATCTTTTTGGTACCGAGCGTTTGAATTCAAAGGGGCTTGACCTGTCTGATGCTGTTCAATTGTCTGAAATTGGTAAAGATGTTCAGAAGTTTGCCAACGAAGGATGGCATGGTGGTCCAATCATTGGCGGTGTTGAACAGATAGGAACGACGCATCCCGTGACGTCGCCAAATGATCGGCGCAACAAGGTCGGTGACATTGCCTGGGCTTCTACTGAACAAGCCGAAAATGCGTTGGCCCGTGCAGATCGGGCATGGTGGGGGTGGGATCAAACCCCGGCAACAAAGCGTGGTAATTGCCTTGATCGCATGGCAGATTTGCTCGAAGAAAATACCGCAGAATTTATCGCCTTGTGTATGCGCGAAGCAGGAAAAACCACTGCCGATGCGATCGCAGAAATCCGCGAAGCAGTTGATTTTTGCCGCTACTACGCCGTGAAATGTCGTCAAGATTTTGGCGATCCATTGGTGATGCCTGGACCAACAGGCGAACGCAATGAGCTTTCAATGCATGGGCGGGGAGTTTTTCTGTGTATTAGTCCCTGGAACTTCCCGCTGGCGATCTTTTTGGGACAGGTTTCTGCTGCCTTGGCTGCGGGGAACGCCGTTATTGCCAAGCCTGCGGAACAAACTGGACTGGTCGCGGTAAAAGCCATCAAGCTCTTTCATCAGGCGGGGGTGCCCGGCGATGTTCTTCACTTGCTACCAGGCGATGGCCCAACGGTAGCGGGGCCGTTGCTTGCGGATGATCGCATCAAGGGGGTTGCTTTTACCGGATCAACAGAGACAGCCAAGCTTATTCAGCGCGCACTTGCAGCCCGGGAAGGTGAAATTGTTCCGCTTATCGCAGAAACGGGCGGCCAGAATGCGATGATTGTTGATTCAACCGCATTGCCCGAACAGATTGTCCGGGACGTGCTGGCATCTTCTTTCCAATCTGCGGGACAGCGCTGTTCTGCTTTGCGGGTATTGTTTTTGCAAGAAGACGTTGCAGATAAAATCCTGACAATGCTTGCCGGGGCAATGGATGAGTTGACGATCGGAGATTCAACCCAACTATCAACTGATGTTGGCCCGGTGATTGACGAAGAAGCCTTGGCAATGCTGAATGCCCATATCTCTCATATGAAAACACAGGCAAAGGTTATCCGTGAATTACCCTTGCCACCGAGTGCGTCAAACGGGTCATTTGTTGCACCTGTTGCTTTCGAGATCGAGGGACTTGGTCAGCTAAAACAAGAAGTCTTTGGACCCGTCCTGCACGTTATCAGGTACAAGGCATCTGAACTTGATAGTATTATTGATCAGATAAATAACTCTGGCTTTGGCCTGACACTTGGTATTCACAGTCGTATTGACGAAACCGTTGATTATATTTCCCGTCGGGTTCGTGTTGGGAATACCTACGTGAACCGCAACCAGATCGGGGCGATTGTCGGGGTGCAGCCCTTTGGGGGTATGGGCCTTTCCGGCACAGGACCAAAAGCTGGCGGGCCAAGGTATCTGCACCGTTTTGCTACCGAGCATTCAATCTCGATTGATACCACGGCGGCAGGTGGAAATACATCTTTGATGACGCTCTGACGTTATTGTGCTGAATAAATAGAAAACCCGGTAATTTCTTTTGTCTCAAAAGTTACCGGGTTTTCTATTGCCTTACGTATCTTATGAACTATCTTGATGGTGCTTTTCCCATAGCGCAGCAAAAGAAAACGGATACGCAATTTGCTCAAAGATGATCTGACAGAATTTGTCCAAGCGGCTATTCGTGGGGACGAAGAAATCCTGTGGTTTAGTCAACCTCGCTTTTCCCATGTTTGGCAACAAGAATATAGATCTCCGATAACAAAGTTCTTTTTATACAGCTCAATTTTTGTTGCTCTGTTAAATGTCCTTACTGTTATCTTCTTTTCCTTTTCGGCGGTATTGAGCATCGTTATGGTTGGTATCTTCGGTGGCCTTATTCTCAGGCTTTACTGGATATACTATCTGGGGCAACGATTGGTGTATGTCCTGACAACCAACCGGTTGGCTTTCTTTTTAGAATCTGCAAAACCAATTGAATATAAATCATACCCGTTAAAGGTAATTGGAATGCCGGAAATTTTCAAAGGTTCTGATGGATATGATGATGTGAATTTACCCGGGATTCAGGATCGTTTGCTTGGTGTGGTTGATAGCGAAGCGGTCAAAGACTTGATTGTTCATAATCAACAATAGTTCAGTTTATGCTTAATTTTTAAACCAGCTAACACCCAGCATTTAACATGTCCGGGGTAATTTCTGTGGCCTGTGAAGGCGCTGACCACTTTAGATATTTAGCTTCATTGGATAGTGCGGGAAAGGCTTGTTCTGAAATATCTGACAATATATATCGATATAAATTAACGATATTAAATTGTTTTGATTGTGCTTTTTCAAAAGTCTCTTTGATTGTTTCAAGATTGCTGTAAACTGCTAAAAAAGTTGTCATTCTTTCAGGTATGCAGGACAGACTACTGCTTTCCTGGTGCATATGTGCGCCGGGGCCATGGTCGCCGTGTATAAGAACAATTAGGGGCTGGTCATTCGGAATGCTTTTGAGTTGTTTCAATAGGGATTGTTCAACAAATAAAGCTTTTTCACGGTATCCATTGATGTAGTTTGTTTGTTTTTCTTTTGACCCTTTGATGTAGTGAGATCCATCGCTCAGATATACTGCGGTCGTCTTGATTGGTGTGCCATCCCTTGAAATTGTAAAAGGAGGGTGCGGTGCTAGAAGATGTTGATAGTAATAGAAAGGTGGCGTCAGATTTTGAATATTTTCAGCCTTTAAAGCAGATTTGAGTTGGGCGTTGTGTCGATCTGCAATCAGGTCAGGTCTAAATCTTAATAATCTTACTTCGAGGTCTGTTAGCCATTGTTGATCCGGCTTTAGTTCGACGGCATCGTCAAAATCAACGTAGGCATATCCTGATTTGGTTTGGGTGTAATTATACCCCTGACTACGCAGTATTTGGTGTATGGGGCCATTGGTGATGGTTTTTCCTAGACGATATCGGTAATTCTGCGGATCATCAGTCTCGTCAGGTAGAGAGATATATCCGCCAGACGTTACCGATGCCATCGTGAACAATGTTTGATTGAACGGGGCTGTTACTTCTGGAAAAATCTGAAAACCCCGGCGTGTCAACTCATTGCGAAAGCTTTGGTTGTCATGACCGTAGAGATCCTTCAGAACTTTTGAGGATCCATACCCATCAAGCACGATATGTATAATGGATGGCTTTTGTTGTAGAGATACCTGTTCAAGTGAGTCCGAAGATGTTTTAACAACCCCATCGTGGGCATAAACATTCTTAAAAACAGAATAGATAAAGGTCGGGAATAGAAAAATTCCCAAAATGTTGGACAGAATAACGACCTTCTTAAAAGGTATTTGGCGATCCAGAATCCAAAAAATAAAAAGTGATATAATGAGTATTGAGGGATATATCGGACCGTTAAATAACTTTAGGCCATAGGCAGAGAGAATAACGATGATCATCGCAGGAATGTTATTCTGGTGAAAAAACTTGTTTGTAATCCAGAACAAGCCAATCACAAGACCTAAAATGATCAATGCGGCTCTATGTGCCTCTTCTATTGGATAGACACCCGAGAACCTCATATAGGGAATACAGGTAAGAAGGAGCGCGGGACCTATTGGTAGTAGCAAGATTTTTTGCACTTTTATATCCGCTTATACCAGTATAGGGTTCGGCCATCTTTTGTTATTTCTCTTGTATTTACAATGGTTGTGCAATCAGATAGCGCACTTTCAAAAGCCGACGGGGTATAGTTTGGAAAAATGTCCTCTCTCATTGAGAGCATAGTTTGGACTGTGGGGTCAGATTTATCCACAAATTCAATTATTCCATTTGGTGCAAGTGAGACAAGCCATTGAATGACCTGTTGTAATGGAATGTTTTTTCCTATGGCCAGGTGATGTTCAAAGGCTAGGGCTAAAATTGCATCCGGTTTTGCGCGTTCTACAAAGCCAACTCTTTCTGATTGTTTCCAGCCTTGATTGGGGCTGGGATTAGCGGCGTCCAGATACAGCGGTAATAAGTTCAAAGATTTGTCTGTTGCCCGTTTGAAGGCTTTGTCAATTGCTATTTTATCAAAATCAAATCCGATACTTTGGCGGGCACCAGCTTTGAGGGCAACTTCTGAAAAGGCGCCGCTGTTACAACCGATATCGTAGATAAGATCAGGGTTCGTCGATTGAATAAACTCAGTGATGAAATCCGCTTTGAGTCTATTTTCTTCGTCATTATAGGTGTTGTCTTCAGCATAGTTTCCCCATGTACTGTTATGGGTGTTTCTGGGCCGAAGGGTCGATATCCATTTTTTGAGTTGAACGAGTAAACTGTTGTAGGTTGTTTTTGCGATCCCCTTTCGCTCACTTATTTTTTTTGTGTCTGTTCGTTGTGTGTTTCTGGCCCGGGTTTGGAAGCGTGCCGGCAGGACCACATGACTAAGAACGTTAAGGGATAGCTTTTGATGGAACCCAAGTAGCTTGGAAAGATCTTCGTTGGTAATGCCTTCCTGGGTTCCGCGAAACCAGGAATTATGCGGTACATCCAATTTTGCTCTTAATAATAAGGGGTTCAGGAACTGTTCGCAAAACTGACGATGTCCTACCCAATATTCCCTGTCTGTGTAGGGCTTAAAGGAAAGATGATCTATGAAGATAGGTTTAGGGCCAATAAACTGGATGTTATAGGCGCTGGCATCTGTGAGAACAATGTCTTTATCCAAGGCTTGTATGGCGATCGAGAGATGTAATAACGCGGCTTCTTTAAGCAGATTGAATGACCATTCATAAGGATAAGATATATAGTTCAGCCGTTTATGTTCCAGGACATATTCTGCCTGAGGAAACAGCTCGATTATTTTTGGGTCTTGGACAATTTCATAAGGTACAAGATCCCCTGTTTTGACCAGATCATTTAAAAAATTTGTGGCATGTACTTTTGCGAAGGCAGGCGCCCCGTATGGAGTTACCGTGCGGAATATACGGCCATCTATCTCATGAACCTGCCCAGCTGGGTCACGAAATGATCCGTCAAGTATATCGGGATTGGTCACTTGCTATCGCTGCTGCTGTCTGTTGTCTCTTTGTGTAAGATACTGTTGAAAAAGGCTTTTACTTTTGCCCAATACAGTGCGCCAAAGGTTGCTGCTGCTGCAATTCCCCCAATAATGGATTGGATGATAATACTACCCGTCCCTGGGTCGAGATAGGCATGGGCGGGTTGTGCTGTATTCAGGAATACCAGAAAAAATCCCGATAATTTAACGGCCTTGGAATAACTCATCACGAACACACTTTCATCATCCATCCCGGTCATTTCGACCAGTTAATTTTAAGATTTTTGCAGCAAGATTATCGTCGTTTTCCAATGTTTTTCTGCGATTTCTCTGCGCAATTTCTCTATGATTTAACAGAAGATATTTAAGATAGTCTTTAAAATGTACGGTATTTTATTTAATAGGTGTGTGTGTCAAACGTCGGGGCGCAAAAATATCAAAATTTATTTACCAAGTCGTTGCCTGTTGATTTCAGCGGCAACTTTTGCGGTGTCATATATTCCTTGAAAGCCTTTCTTGACCTCGTGTACGGATTTTTTCTGTGATGAGTTACCGTCACGATCATTATTGGAAATGGTCGTGATTAATGTTTTTGTGAAATAAATATCCCCGGTTCCGTCTTTGTTTTCAGTGCTTTCTATGAATTCCAGTTTATCCAGTTCATAGCTTTCGATGGATTTGTTTTTGTAATCGTTGATTATTAATAAACGTTTGTCGGTAATGGCGTAGTAAGTCTGTTCGGCGCGTTGTCTGGCTTCGTTTGGCTTGTTCAACATTTTTCGGGCGATGAATGCAAGCGGTAATGCAAAGAGAACGAGGGCCAAGGCAGGTAAGTTGCCGCTGGAAAAACTGGTGAAAATAACACCGAGTATCCATAAGGCTATCAAGCCAATTATGACTTTTCCGGCGATTGCGGCTTTGATTTTCTTTCTGTAAAACCGTTCGCTGACGGGGCGGTCTGCCCAGATCAGTTGTTCATTTTCGATAAGTTCGGAACGTACACGTTCCAATGGATTATTATTCAATCTGATTAATTCCGCATCTGATGTTGTCACCACTTTCTTTTTCAATATTCATCTATACGTTATTCCTTGGTCTGTAGCCATATTGATCATGGAAAAATTCTTGCTATCACAAGGGAAGGTTTCTAAATTGTGCGAAATCTTTTTTGTGGAAAACCTTTGAAATGACACCCAAAGATATCTGGTCCAGAGTAACTGTTTTAACCGTTACTCATAATGGCGGTGAAGTCATCGGCAACATGCTAGAAACAGTGCCTTCGCAGGTGCCGTTAATTGTAATCGATAATGCATCAACCGATGACACACTCGATATCGTTCGGGCCGTTGCACCACAAGCCCGGTTAATTCTGAACGAAGTGGGGTTGGGGTATGGTAATGGGATGAATTGTGGTTTACGCAATGTGAATACTGAATTTGCACTGCTTGTGAACCCTGATTCTGTTTTGAGTGAAGATGCCATCATCAAATTGATACAGGCAGCGGATCAGTTTCCCGAGGCTGGATTGTTTGGACCGTCCATTCTTAATCCTGATGGTGCTGTTGAACTTTCCCATGATGTGAATTTGTTTCAACGGGGCGCATTGGGAAAAAGAATTGGGGAAATTCATCCCGAAGGACCGCTCAGTGCTGATTTTGTGACAGGTGCCGTGATGCTTTTACGCATGGACGCTGGTCGCGCAGTTGATTTTTTTGATCGCGAGATTTTCCTCTATTATGAAGATGATGATATTTGCATGCGTCTTCGTAAAGCAGGGTACGGTATTGTTCATGTTCCAGATGCCGTGATTACACATATCGGTGGGGGATCCGTGCGGCCAAACAGAGCGTATTACTGGGAAAAATTTTGGCACATTTCCTGGTCCAGATTTTATTTTGAGAAAAAACATCGTGGTATGAACGCAGCGCGTAGTCTGGCCTTGAAATACGCCTGTCGTTACGCATTCAAAGCCTTGGGGTACGCGCTTGTGCTAAAACGAAGCAAAGCATGGCGGGATACTGCCCGTTTTTGTGGCGCAATCGGGTTTTTGTTGGGAAAACGGGCATCAGTTCTTCCGGCTGTTATAGAATAAAAGGGTATTATAAATGAAAGCAGTACTTCTCGCCGGGGGACTTGGGAGCCGGATTTCAGAAGAAACCCATCTTAAGCCAAAGCCAATGGTTGAAATCGGTGGCATGCCGATCCTTTGGCATATTATGAAGATATACAGTAGCCACGGTATTAATGAGTTTATTGTCTGCCTTGGGTACAAAGGTTATGTCATCAAAGAATATTTCGCGAACTATTTCCTGCATAATGCTGATGTGACGATTGATCTGGAAAATAATCAATTGGAATATCACGCATCCAAGGCCGAACCGTGGAAAATAACCTTGGTTGATACGGGGCCTCATACCCAGACTGGTGGACGTGTCAAAAGGATTGCTCCTTATTTAAATCCAGATGAGCCGTTTTGTTTGACCTATGGTGATGGCGTTGGAAACGTTGATGTTCGTGCGTCTATTGAGGCACACAAGAAGGCAGGGCGCAAGGCAACAATGACGGTTGTGTCCCCGCCGGGCCGTTTCGGCGCTGCGGTGATTGAAGGGGACGGAATTTCAGCTTTTGCCGAAAAACCCCAAGGGGAGCGCGGGCGGATCAATGCGGGCTATTTTGTCTGTGAACCTTCAGTAATTGACTTGATAGATAATGATCAAACAGTTTGGGAGAAAGAACCCCTGACCAAGTTGGCAACCAGTGGTGAGTTAACTGCTTTTTCCCATGAAGACTTCTGGCAGCCGATGGATACCCTGCGCGAGAAAAATGAGCTCGAAGCAATGTGGGAAAGTGGCAATGCGCCTTGGAAGACATGGCAATAAAGACATAGAAGTAAAAGCACGGGGAAGCAAAAGCATGGGGATGAAACGTGGTACTCATGATAGATGACGAGACTAAATCATGAAGTTTGACCCGGGGTTTTGGTTTGGACGGCGTATCTTGCTGACTGGCCATACTGGTTTTAAAGGTGCATGGCTGAACCAATGGCTTCGTTCGATGGGGGCCGATGTCGTCGGGTTTTCCTTAGCGCCAGAAACTGAACCTAATCTTCATACACTTTTAGCACACAACGATGAAAAAAGCGTTGTTGGCGATCTGCGGCGTCTTTCCGATGTACAAAACGTTGTGGAAAAGCATCAACCACAAATTGTTCTACATTTAGCTGCTCAAGCGTTGGTCCGCCGATCTTATCGTGATCCGCTGGAAAGCTTTGAGACAAATGTTATGGGCACTGCAAACTTGCTGGACGCATTAAGGCAGTGTCAGTCTCTTGAGGCTGTATTGGTTGTAACCAGTGACAAGGCCTATGAAAATGATGAAAGGGGTGTTCCTTTTTCTGAAGGTGATGCGTTGGGGGGAAAAGATCCTTACAGTGCATCCAAGGGATGCCAGGAAATTGTAACTCATAGCTTTGCGCGAAGTTATTTTGCTGATAAGGGAATTCCTGTCGCGACGGCAAGGGCAGGAAATGTCATTGGTGGGGGAGACTGGTCCGAAGATCGTTTGATGACTGACCTTGTTAAAGCTCTTTATGAACAAAAGGATATTGTTCTTCGAAACCCCTTGGCAACGCGCCCCTGGCAACATGTTCTAGAACCTCTTGGTGGGTATTTGCTTTATGTTCAGGCATTGGCCACAGGTCAAATATCTCTTCCCGCTTTGAATTTTGGTCCGCATGGCTCTGACAATGTGCAAACCGTTACCGAAAAAATGCTAAAACTATGGGGTGGTGACAATTCCTGGGTATTAGAGGGGAAGGAGCAACCTGCCGAAGCACATGCGCTTGCTCTTGATGTTTCTGTAGCACAACAAAGCTTGAACTGGCATCCGCGTCTGGATTTGGACGAAACCCTGAACTGGATCGTTTCCTGGTATAAAGAACACGCTGCCGGGAATTGTGTGAAAAACATTACGCAGCAACAAATTGAAACTTTCCAAACTTTATTGGCAAACGAATGAGCATATTGACTTGCCGCTCTTGCGGTACGGAATTGAAACACACCCTTTTGGATTTGGGTAAAACGCCTTTGGCGAATTCCTATGTGGAAAAGGGTAAAAAAGACACGCCTGATTCTCAATACCCGCTTCATGCCCGGGTGTGCAGCGAATGTTTTCTTGTCCAGGTCGAAGATGTCGTGCCGCCCGAAGACATTTTTTCTGACTATGCTTATTTTTCTTCTTATGCATCAAGTTGGGTCGAACACGCAAAAAAATATGCAAAAGAGTCATCCGAACGCTTTGGTTTAAACAAATCCAGTTTGGTTGTGGAGGTTGCGTCCAATGATGGCTATTTGCTTCAGCACTTTGTTCAAAACGGTATTCGGGTGCTTGGAATAGAACCTGCTGCGAATGTTGCAGAAGAGGCACGAAAGAAAAACGTATCGACAGAAGTTGCCTTTTTTGGCCGGGAAACGGCTCGCAAGGTTAAAGAGCAACATGGCGCAGCGGATTTAATGGCTGCGAATAATGTGCTGGCGCATGTCCCGGACATTAATGATTTTGTTTCGGGTTTTGAAATTCTTCTTGCTGATAATGGTGTTGTGAGTTTTGAATTTCCAAGCCTGCTTAATCTAATTGAAAAAGTTCAGTTTGATACGATTTACCACGAACATTTTTCATATCTTTCGCTTATTGCTATTGAAAAGTGTTTTGAGCGAAATGGGCTCCGTGTTTTTGATGTTGAAGAACTCGAAACTCACGGTGGTTCTTATCGGGTATGGGCTTGCAGAACAGCGAGCAAGCGTGAGGAAACAGAGAACCTGCACCTCGTTCGGCAAAAAGAAAAAGCTGCTAAACTTGATCGCCTTGCTGGTTATGAAAATTTCGAACCCAGAGTTCAAAAATTGCGTGAAGAGTTACTGACCTTTCTTCACAAGGCAAAGGATGAAGGGAAACTGGTTCTCGGTTACGGAGCTGCTGCTAAGGGAAATACTTTACTGAACTATTGTGGTGTGGGTACAGATCTGGTTTCTCATGTTGCAGATCTTAATCCGCATAAACAAAATACCTTGTTACCCGGTAGTCGAATTCCGGTGGTTTCACCAACTGAAATTGCACAGCTTAAACCGGATTACATCTTGATCTTGCCATGGAATCTAAGGGATGAGATATCCTCGTCTCTATCATATGTAAGTGATTGGGGGTGCAAATTTGTTGTTCCGGTGCCAACAACAGAGGTGATTTCTTGAAGTTTGAGCAGACAGATGTTGAAGGGCTCTTTTTAACTGAGCTCACGCCTTTTGGGGACGAAAGAGGTTTTTTTGCGCGGGCCTTTTGTGATCAACTGTTTGCAGAGAACGGAATAGATTTTTCAATTCGACAAATCAATTTATCTGGAAATACCTCTCAAGGTACTTTGAGAGGACTTCATTATCAAGCAACTCCCAAACCAGACCCAAAGGTGGTGCGCTGTATCCGAGGGGCAGTCTGGGATGTCGTGGTTGATTTACGCAAAGAATCACCGACGTATCTAAAGTGGTACGGAGCAGAGCTGACGGCTGAAAATCGTCAGGCCCTGGTGATTCCCGGGGGCTGTGCTCATGGATTTTTAACCTTGCGGGATGATAGTGAGCTTCTTTATTTAATGGGCGAAGAGTTTGTGTCAGATCTGGCGAGAGGTCAGCGTTGGAATGACCCCGCGTTTGCAATTCAATGGCCTTTTGAGCCAAAGATTATTGCCGAACGTGATGCTAATTATCCTGATTACATTCAGCCATGAGTCGTATTCTTGTGACAGGCGGGATGGGGTTTATTGGCCAACATGCGGTAAAAGCATTGGAAGCTGCAGGGCATGAACTTATTCTTGTTACGCGAAAAAAAAATGATGCCAAAATGCCCGATGTCTTATGCGGAGATCTCCTTCAAAAGGGTGAACCAGAAAGAATAGTTAAGGAAGCTCAAGCAGAGTATTTGCTCCATCTGGCTTGGGAGACAGAGCATGGCCATTTCTGGAATGCTGAAAGTAACCATCTTTGGAAAAAACAAAGCATAAATCTTGTGACCTCTTTTTGGGAGCAAGGGGGACACCGAGCTGTTTGTGCGGGCAGTTGTGCCGAATATGACTGGTCCGAAGAAGTTTCAAAAAGTCCGTTGAATGAATATGGAAGCCCTTTGCGTCCCGAGACCGTTTATGGGAAATGTAAGGTGGATTGCTATCGTGTGCTTGAGCGCTTAAGTAATGATGAACATAGCTTTGCTTGGGGACGGGTATTCTTGCTGTATGGTCGGGGGGAAGCCCACACGCGATTTGTTCCTTCTATTATTACGTCATTGCTCCGTGATCTTGACGCTAAGATGTCTTCAGGTTCTCAAGTGAGAGATTTTCTGGATAGTCGGGATGTGGGACGAGCTTTCGCTGCTTTAATGATGTCCGATGTTCAAGGCGCTGTTAATATTTCCAGCGGAGAAGGCGTCCAGTTAGTTGATGTTGCAAAAACCATCTGTGAACTTCTGGGTAAACCAAACCTGTTACAGGTGGGAGCTTTTCCCGATAGAGCGGGCGAGCCGTTGAAATTGCTTGGTGCAAATCAACGCTTACGAGATGAGGTTGGTTACGTACCAGAATATTCTCTTGAAGAGGGATTAGAAGATGCCATTCAGTATTGGAGATATAAAATGGTTACAGGAGAAATGTTTTGCGGGTAATTAAGAATAAAATTCGCAAGCTTCTTGGCCTGAAAAAACGTAAAGACCGTTTGCCGAACAGTGTATCTGTGGGGCGTCACACCTATGGTATTAATAAAAACATGATTGCTGGGGCATCCGATGATACTCCTGTTGTTGTTGGTGATTTTTGTTCTATTGGTCCAGATGTCTCTTTTTTAGTAAAAGTTGATCATCCAACAAACCTTGTATCTACCTATCCTTTTAAAACAAAGATCTTTGAGCCGGGGAAGGAAAATTTAGATGCTGTTACAAAAGGAGGGATCATCATTGGGAATGATGTATGGATCGGTGCACGGGCTTTGATTCTATCTGGTGTAACAATTGGAGATGGGGCAATTGTTGGTGCAGGAGCGGTCGTATCAAAGGACGTACCAGCTTATGCGATTGTTGTCGGAAACCCTAGCAAGGTAATAAAATATCGTTTCAGTGAAGAACAAATCAAAGAGCTTCTCGATATTAAATGGTGGAGTTGGTCAGATGAAAAGATACGTGTTCAAGAAGATCTTTTTTATGGCCCTGTTGAAAAATTTTTAAAACATCATAGAGTTTAATCGGAAAAGGCCCGAACTCTGTGTTCGGGCCTCTGTGTAATTAACCTTAAATCTTTGTTCGCAGATGGAAAGATTTAGGGCGGGTCAGGTGCTCGTAAGCAACTTTGGATAGGCTACAACCGCGACCGGAATTTTTCACGCCAGTCCAGGCCAGTGCCGGATCGAGGTAATCACAACGGTTCATGAACCATGTGCCTGTGTTGATATCGTCGCCAATTGCCAATGCAGCATCTGCATCTTCTGTCCAGATGGAGGCGGTCAATCCAAACTCGCTGTCGTTCATAAGCTTGATGGCTTCTTCATCGGATGAAACTTTCATCACGCCAACAACCGGGCCAAAGCTCTCTTCATTCATCACACGCATGGAATGATCAACACCAACAACAAGTTGTGGTGCAAGATATGGAGTGCCTTCTTTGTCAGCAGCAAAGAAACCGGGATCAATTAGGGCTTCCGCACCTGCTTTAACAGCTTCGGCAACCTGACCGCGGACAAATTCTGCCGCGCTGGTTTTTACGACGGGACCCAGATTGGTGTTTGTATCTGTCGGGTTGCCAAGTTTGTACTGTTTTAATAGATCAACGGCACCGGATACAAAGTCATCATATACACTTTCGTGCACATAGATACGCTCGATACCGCAACAGGATTGACCAGAATTGAACATAGCACCATCAACAAGGCTTTCGACGGCATACGCAACATTGGCATCTGCACGCACATAACCGGGATCTTTACCACCCAACTCAAGGCCAGTAGCAATGAAACGCCCGGAAGCTGCTTTTTGAATGGCATGACCGGCTGGAACAGAGCCGGTGAAGTTAACAAAATCAACCCCTTCGGATCCAATTAGTTTTGCAGCGCTGTCGTGGCCCATGTGCAGGTGCTGGAACACACCGTCTGGCAGACCTGCAGCTTTGAAAGCCTCGCTGAAACGTTCTGCGCAAAGTGGTGTTTGAGCAGCATGTTTCAGTAGAACTGTATTGCCAGCCAAAAGAGCAGGAACAATACAGTTAACAGCTGTCATCAAAGGGAAGTTCCATGGCGCGACAACAAAAACAACGCCGAGAGCTTCTTTGCGGATAAAGCGGGTAAAGCCTTCTTTATCACCAACGTTCTGGTCGGCAAGTGATTCCGGGGCAATGTCGATCATGTAACGCGCACGTTCTTCAAAGCCACCGATTTCGCCAGGGGATTGAGAGATCGGGCGACCGATTTGCCATGTGATTTCTTCGGCAATGGCATCTTTGTTCGCCACAAAGTAATCAACTGCCTTGCTTAACAGGGCTTGTTTTTCGCTGATCGGTACTTTGCGCCAGCTTTTTTGGGCAGCGACAGCTTTGTCCAGTGCTTTCTGGATATCACCATCACTTGATAGCGGGCGCTCAACGTAAACGGATCCGTCTACAGGTGAGATACATTTTAACAATTGGCTCATGGAAGGGGCTCTCCTTGGTGTTGTGGAGTATATTTTGTGAGACCTTCTTAAAGGGAAGTAGAGCCTGCGACAAGATGTGCCAGCGGAAGCCCAGATATGCATTTTGCGCATGGCTGCACGCAAAAAATGCATGGCTGCCTGTTGCTGGATCGTTAATTGAACGTTTTTATAATACTTTAGTTTGCAGGACAGGATGTGTTTGACATGCCGCGGTGTCATTTTAGGACAACAAAAATGAACATCAAGTGCGAACAAAAAAGGTGAAAATAAGTCTATTCCTAAGTTTGAAGAGTAATATATCAGTCGAACGATAAGGAAATTAAGAAATCGTTAATAATAAAGTTTTATGCTGGAATGGATAAATCATATTGTCGGAGCATGTAGCTCGATCCTCATACTTGACCAACTGGCTCAGGATTGGGGCGACCTCAGGAGGAGAAAATGGCTCTTTCCGCACTAGGCTTATTACAACAAGGTCTTGATACTCTTCGTGGTCTTCGAGGACAGGATCTGGCTGATCAAAATAGAGCTGCCAAAGGCACAGACCTTGAAAATACGGCAGGGCAGTCACCCCGATCTGTGATCAATGACGAGATTGATGTCCCCAAGGGGCTGTTGCAAGACAGTGATCAGGGGGATGATTCTCAATCAGGTGCCTTAACGCCTTCCGAAGCTGTCCAGCGCACTTTAGGGGCTGCACTTGATTCTATCGTGGGAACGCTTGCCGAAGTATTTGAACGTTTGGGCAATACAAAAGAAGCGGCTTTGGAGTTTGCGCAAAATTTAGTGAATTCGATCAAAGAGTCCGCTAAAAATTCCGATGAATTTAATTTTTCTTTTGAACAATCCGTTGCGACGAGCTCAAGAACGGCTATTTCCTATGCCGGAGCTGATGGGACTGCGTCAGGTACAAGAGAACAGAGCTATCTAGCTGTTCAGTCGTTGGATATTTATGTGAACAACACCACGGGTGAATTGTCATTCAACTTTGCGTCTGTTCAGGCAGAAGTTACGCGTACCACAGCTGTGGCACAGTCGGGTTCTGCTGCGGGGGCAAATGCGCTTTTGGGAAAAGTGATGAATGGTCTGGAAGGTGGTAACCTTCTTGAGGCTGGGGATAACTTGCTTCTTGATAATCAAGGGCAGGGGTTGGGTGAATTGATCAGTAAACTGGTTGCGCCGCCGCCAAAAGACAAAGACAAAGAAAACGAGAATGTTCTGGAGCCGCTATTTAGAGATGGGCCTCTGCTAACGATCCGTGATCGGGAAGAGGTGCCAGAATCAGAAGGCAGGGGCGAGTCTGTTACGCGTCTGAAAGCAGATTTGCTGGTGCCGATTGGGCAGCTTTTTAGTGGATCTCGTGGTTCTGAATTCGAAGGAAAAGATGGTGTCCGACAGCTTCTTGCCGAAGCCTTTGGCGGTGATAGAAACAGAACAGATATTAATGCCTGAATAAACGGGTTTCGGGAGAAATCCCGGGAAGCAGTGTGCATGTGTTTTGCACCTATGGGCAAATCAAGGGACTGGTTTCAGTCCCTTGATTATTTTTGGTAATTATTTTCGGTGATTATTTTTTTGGGGCCACGAGATTAAGGTCTGGCCAACAAGCCGCCGTCTACAACCAGTTCTGTGCCTGTGATATAACTGGCCTTATCGGATAAAAGAAAAAGTGTTGCGTTGCTTATGTCTTGTGTTGTTCCTGCGCGTGCAAGTGGAATCACGTTTTCGGTCATACGCTGGATCTCCGGGTTTTCTATCCATCTTTCCTGCATTGGGGATAGGGTGGGGCCAGGTAAAATTGAATTTGACCTGATTCCGTCTTTTGCCCCTTCTAATGCAACCGTTTTGGAAAGTGAGATAATCCCGGCTTTTGATGCCTGATATGCTACTTGCGGCTTATCATCGCCTCGCATTGCCTGAATAGAGGCTATATGAACCATGGATCCGGTCCCTGTTTTGCGCATATAGGGAAATACATGGCGACAGGTAATGATCATGGATTTGAGGTTAATTTCCATGATGCGATCCCATGCATCGAGATCGGTCTCTTCGGTCGAACGATCTTTGTCAAACCATAAAACCCCGGCAGCATTTACAAGGTAATCAATCCGCCCAGTTCTCTGAAAGGCTCTATCCATGGCGTCTTTCACAAACTCGGAATGTGTAACATCACCTTGTTCAAAACAGATCAAGTTTTTATGACTGTGCGCTTCAAGATTGATTGTGGCGGGGTTGATATCCATCAGAACAACATTCGCACCTTGATCAGCGAGGTCAAGACCAATGTTAAGTCCCATACCACCTGCGGCACCAGTAATAATTGCTGTTTTTCCTGAAAAGCTCATCGGGATCTCATTTCATCGTGGTTGTACAAATACTTTTATCTCGGTGCTGACAGATGACACCCTTTTCCCGAAAGTTAACCCAGAATCTTGTGTTTGTATTGGGGTAAACTATTTAAGGTTCATCAATCGTTCAATACGCAGTGATGTTGCTGGATGGGTTGATGTTAAATCGCTGGCGAGTTCACTGAAAGTCCGGTTTGGGTTGATAATAAAGAGATGTTCTGTTGCGGCATTTTTTTCTTTTAAATGCGCGTGACCCTCAATTTTACTGAGTGCTGACGCCAATCCTTTGGGATTACGGGTTAATTGTGCCGCTGTTGCATCTGCAAGGTATTCACGTTCCCGAGAAATAGCCATCCGAACGAGATAGGCAACCAACGGTGCCAGGATGGCAGCAAGAAGCCATACAACGCCGACAATGATCAGAATGGCTCCATGGCCACCTTTGCTGTCTTTCTTGGATTTTGAGGAGCCGGAATAAAAGAAAATCCGGCTAAAGCGCATCATGATTTCTGAGAAAACTGCGATAAGTCCGGCACCAACCGCAACGAGAACGGCATATTGTACATCTCGGTTTAGTATGTGTGCCATTTCATGCGCGACGACCCCCTGCAGTTCATCCCGTGACATGACGTCATAAAGGCCGGTTGTTACAGTTACTGATGCCTTGTCAGGGCGTAGACCCGTTGCAAAGGCATTTATGCCAGTGTCCTCTATAATATAGACGGCGGGTTTTGGCAGGCCAGAGGCAATCGCCATTTCTTCGACCACGTTATGTAAGTCTTCATAGGTTGTGTTATCAGCTTCAATTGCCCCGTTCATGCGTAACAGGGTTTTATCTGCGGCATAGTAGGTCCAGATTAACGCCAGAATTGAAAAGATAATCATGCCCACGGAGGCCATGATCCCCCATTCACTTAAGGCTGTTATTTTTAAAAGGTAAATAATATCAGCGTCGTAAGGTGCTGTGATCAACGCGGGGTGGGTGCCAGTTAAAATTTCGGCGGCCCAGCCAGAAATATAACCTAGTAAAGTGGCGGTTATTATCATGATCAGGCACAGAATAAACGAATTGCGTTTGTTCCGTGCCTGTGCCGACTTGAAATCTGTTGAAATCAGGGCAAGAGTATCTTGGGACATCTATAAAGCCAATGAGAAGAGTGGGTATCTTAGAAAGATACTTTGGGCGGTTCCTGAGCAGCAGTTCTGGTTGCCTCGTCAAGCTCCCAAAGGTTTTCAAGGTTAAATTTGAAAAGAGATGCAAAGATGTTTGAGGGAAATTGCTGAATTCTATTATTTTGGGCTGTGGTAATGTCGTTGTAGTGCTGACGGGCAAAAGCAACCTTGTTCTCAGTCGCAGTCAGTTCTTCTGTTAAATCACTCACGCTTTGTTGTGATTTGATGTCCGGATAATTTTCCATCACTGCAAGCAAATTGGCTGTGGCATTTGAGAGCAGGTTATTGCTTTCGATGGCTTCACTTTTTGAATCAGCATTATAGGCACGGGTTCTTGCTTCGGTAACCTGGGCTAGCACTTCCTTTTCGTGCGCCATAAAGCCTTTTACTGTTTCGATAAGGTTAGGGATAAGGTCCAAACGGCGTTTAAGCTGTACATCAATCTGTTTCCAGGCATTTTCTACTGAATTACGCCCTGCGACCAGCGCGTTGTAAACAGTAATGGCATAAAGGCCAGCGATAACAATAATACCCAGAACAATATATTCAGTCATGATTTCCCCCTAGGACGAAACGCTTTTAGATATATAAGAGCGATAAAATACAGTCTTAATTTGAGGATTTCTTCTTAAAAATCAAGTTATAAGTGTTTCATGTCCCAATAGGGTATGACTGAAATATCGATTAGGACAGGGTAGCAGTCTTTAGGATTTTTTGGTTTTTACCGGTTTGGTTCTGTTGGGGTAACAGGTCGTACAAATTTCGCATTTGGTTCCATCACACCCCCGGGCCGAACAGTATTCCCTGCCATAATAAATGATTTCCAGGTGAAGATCATTCCAACGGTCTCGGGGAAACAATCGTTTGAGGTCCTTTTCGGTCTGATCTACGTTTTTCCCATTTGTTAAACCCCATCGCTGGGCAAGACGATGTATATGGGTATCAACGGGAAATGACGGAACACCAAATGCTTGGGACATCACAACACCCGCAGTTTTGTGACCTACACCGGGCAATTCTTCTAATGCTTCCATCGATTGTGGAACCACACCGTTATACTTGTCGATCAATATTCTGGATAATTCTGAAATTGCTTTTGATTTACGCGGTGACAGTCCACAGGGACGAATTATCTCTCTGATCTCGTCCACCGGCACTTTGACCATATCAAAGGGATTATCTGCTCGCTTAAAAAGAGCTGGCGTGATTTTATTAACGCGTTCATCGGTACATTGCGCAGAAAGTAGCACCGCAACCAACAAGGTATAGGGATCTGTGTGATCGAGTGGAATCGGCAGGGTTGGATAAATCTCTTTTAGCCGTCTGTTTATGTACGTAACGCGATCTTTTTTTAACATTTTATCACTTATCTCACAGATTCAGTAATTATTAGCTTTTGGTATACTTTATGTTAACGCTCACCACGAATAATCGTCCTAACTGCTACAAAAGCAATAGTATAATTCTCTCGTAAAGAGACTTGTTAATAAGGTCGGGTCAAGTCGTGTCAGAAGATCAAAACAAAAATACAGATGAAAACCAAGATGAAGCCACTATGGATGAGCCGAATTCAGATGCGTCTCACGTGCAAGACGGAGGGGACGGACAGCTTGAAGGAGTAGGGGCTTCGGGTGATCAGGCCCAACAGGAAGCTGAACTTGTGGCCGAACCAGAATTTGGTGTGGATGAAGAAGAAGCTCCCCGAACAACATTCCTTGGAAACTTCTCTTTAACAACCAGAATATCGGCTTTGATGCTATTGGGTATCATTGCTTTGGGTGTCATCTGTACGATATATTTTGTGGGTGATGTTCTTCTGTCGAAAAGTCGTGAACAGCTGGCCCAAAACCAGGTTAAGTTAGCGCAAAGCCAGGAATTATTGGCTAAGGACCAGGTCCTGTTGGAAGAGGCTCAGCTTATTCAAAAGCTTGTTGATGAGATCGAAGTCGTTATCAATCGTCTGGCGTTGAACGAAAAAGATTTCCTTTTGAAAAGCGATCTTAAGTTTGAAGATCTCTTCTTTAGGGAAATGGACATTGTTAACGTCAAAATAAAAGAACTGAAAGAACACGCGACCAATGATGACATCAAGGTTGCAGCTCAGGACTTGGAAAAAAAATTAAGAGCCTATGAAGATGGATTTGGTGTTGTTGTTCAAGACAAATCTACCTTGGGTATGACCAAGAATGCTGGCCTGAAAGGGAAACTAAATAATTCGGCCTTTGCGATCGAAGATAGTTTGAAAGCTCCGTATCTTATCAAGCTTGCTGGCGAGATGACCGCAATAAGAACAGTTGAAAAAACATTTATTATTACGCACGAACAGGACGATATGAAAGCCGTCCTTAAACAAGGTAAAAAATTCCTGCGTAATGTTAAATACGCGTTGCTTTCGAAAAAAGAGAAGAAAAAAATTCAGGACCTGGTTGCTACTTACCTGAAAGATTTTGAAAATTTTGCAAAAACGACGCTCAATTTTGATAGCGGAACAGACCAGTTGGTTGAAGCTTTTGGTAAATTGGAAGGCCCAATTGGTCAAATGGCGAACTTGAGTAAAGTAGAGCTAATGGCTATTTCCGAACGTGTTGCCAAGGTGTCTGCTGATGTCGAAGCCGTTTCTGCCAATGTGGAGAAGGTTTCAAAAGAAGCCGATGAAAATGCGTCTTCTATTCGTAGTTTGATCATAGGGGCCGCCGTTGTGATTTTCATTCTGATGGTGGCTATTGGGGTCGTCGTTTTACGAAGCCTGACTGGCCCTATTCGTCAAATTACCAATGTGACGACGCGTCTGTCCGAAGGGGATAAGGACGTTGATATTCCTGCTGTGGATAATCGTGACGAAGTTGGCGAGATGGCACGGTCGCTTTTGGTCTTTAAAGAAAATTTGATCGAAAACGAGCGTAACGAAGCCGAACGTCGGCAACAGCGTCAAGAGCGTGAAGCACGTGCCAGACGTATGGAAGAGCTGGCAGCACGCTTTGATGGTGAGGTCAGAGAAGTTCTTTCCGGATTACAAAGTTCTACGGGACGTATGGGGGATACTGCCTCGACCATGTCAACGATTGCCGATGAAACAAAAGCACAGTCCTCTGCCGTTGCCTCGGCATCTGATTTGGCATCAACCAATGTTCAAACTGTTGCCTCTGCGGCGGAAGAACTTTCTGCGTCTATTAATGAAATTAGTCGACAGGTCATGGAATCTGCTGATGTGACCAGTCGTGCGGTCAGCGAAGCAACCAAAACAAGCCAAACCGTTCAGGAACTATCTGATGCTGCGCAAAAAATTGGTGAGGTTGTACACCTGATCAATGATATTGCGGAACAGACCAATCTGTTGGCGTTGAATGCAACCATTGAGGCTGCACGCGCTGGAGAAGCTGGTAAAGGTTTTGCTGTCGTTGCTTCCGAGGTGAAGTCACTGGCGAACCAAACTGCTAAGGCGACAGAAGATATTTCCGAGCAAATTGCGACGATGCAGCGTCAGACAGGTTCAGCTGTTAGTGATATCGAAGGTATCAGCAAAATTATTAACCAGGTTAATGAGATTGCTTCTGGTATTTCGGCTGCGGTCGAAGAACAAGGGGCGGCTACACAGGAAATTGCCCGTAATACCCAAGAGGCTGCGCGCGGTACACAAGAGGTTTCCGCGAATATTTCAGGTGTTAGCCAGGCCGCAGACAAATCAGGGCAAGCTTCTGATCAGGTAATGACAGCGGTCGACGAGTTAAAAACCCAAGGGGATCGTTTGAATTCTCAGGTGCAGAACTTCCTTAGGGAAATTCAAAGTGCTTAGGGTTTAATATCATATCCTACTGATACAATGTTGTATTGATGGTAAAATGCTGGGGCACATGTTGTTCCCAGCATTTTTTTATGGCCTCAAAAAGCTTATATATCTTCTTGATATTTTTTAAAGTGCATCCTGCTGACCGCAATTCCAGACAGAATAAGCAACAAGCCTATTATCGTTGTCGATGGTAAGCGTTCCCCCAAAAATAACGCGCCCCATAAAACACCAAAAAATGGAACGAGATAACCGACATAAGACGCAAAGGTGACACCAACCTCCCTGATCAGGTAGAACCTGAGAATAAACGCGAGTGCCGTCGGGATAAGTCCCAGATATAGAAGGGCAAAAATAGAATTGCTTTCACTGGATGCAATTGCGACCCAAGGTGCTTCGAATATAAGGCTGACGGGCAAGATCAGGGCGGTTGCGGATATCAGGATAGAAGCCGTTACCACCGTGTTCGATTTCTCTTTTATTCTTCGTACCAAAATCCCTGAACAGGCATAACACATAGCCGCAAGCATTGTGATGATCTGGGCGTAAAAGTTATCACCAATCCCTGAGAAGCTATCGAGGCCGAGCACAACAAGGACACCCGCGAAACCAACAAGCACACCCAAGAATTTGAACAGGGTAAAGCGGTCATCAGTGCTGAAGAAGTGGGACAGGATGAGGGCGATCAACGGGCCTGTTGCCATCAGGATGGCGGTAAGGCCCGAGCTTATGTATTGTTCGGCCCAACTAATCATGGCAAAAGGGGCCGCCATACTGAAAAAGCTTATCAGAATTATTTGATGCCAGAATTTCGGGTCAGTTGGTAAATGAAGTGACCGAGATCGCATATAGGCATAGATAACAATACTCGCGACCAACAATCGTCCTGCCGCGATGGTCGCGGGGGGAATGTCTTCGACTGTGATTTTGATCGCCAGAAAAGCAGAGCCCCAGATGGCAGCCAAGGATGTTAGTAAAAGAAAATCCCAAAGTGTTGGTGCACGCATTGTTTTGCCTTGAAAAGTATGTGTGGACGACAGCTTTTGCCTCTTGCTTGAAAAATCGCAAGCAAAAAATCGCAAATAAAAAAATCAGGTTTATAAGATTGTTCATGGGGACCATCGGCCCTGAAAATTACAAACAAACTGAAGTTGTATATTCTTTGTGGCTTTATAAGCACTTAAAAGGCATATAGTCTGTTAGGGTTATTATTTTAAATTAGATACTTTTTTATGACTGAGCAGAACGCGCAACATCGTCCCAAAATTGTGGTGATCGGCAATGAAAAGGGCGGATCGGGTAAATCCACAACGACAATGCATCTGGTTGTTTCCCTTCTTAAAGAAGGGTACAGCGTGGGGACAATTGATCTGGATGCGAGACAGGGGACCTTGTCCCGCTATCTAGAGAACAGATCGAACTTCGCCGAAAAATCAGACAGCTTAATACCCATGCCTGAACACAGGCGCGTATATCGTTCCCAAGCGAAAACAACAGAAGAAAGTGAAACGGAAGATCGCGAAAACCTGGAAAAGGCGATGACCGAACTTTGGAAACTGGATTTCATTGTTTTTGATACTCCGGGTAGTGATAACTATCTTTCACGCCTTGGCCACAGCTATGCCGATATTCTGGTCACTCCCTTGAATGACAGCTTTCTCGATATGGATATGTTGGCGAAAGTCGAAGTCCAAAACGATGAGTTGAAATTGACCCCAAGTACCTATAGCCAAATGGTTTGGGAACAACGGCAACAACGGGCTGTTCAGCGGAAAAAACCGATCGACTGGGTGGTGATGCGGAACAGGCTTTCCCATATCGATGCAAAGAACAAAAGAGATATGGGTGTTTTGCTGGAACATTTGGCTAAACGCCTGCAATTCAGGCTGGCGTCTGGTTTTGGAGAACGGGTGATCTTCAGAGAACTCTTTCCCAAGGGTCTTACCTTGCTTGATTTAGATGAAAAAGGAACTGGCGTAACAATGAGCATGAGTCATGTTGCTGCGCGCCAGGAAGTAAGATCATTGTTAAGTGCAATCGGTCTGGATAAGGAGCTCCCCCAAAGGGACGCATAGGCTGTAAAGGATCTCGGGATCGTTCCGACAGGAAACATAAAGGTAGTCAAGATTGTTGTCGTGCAATCAAGGAGACGTTCAAGTCTATGAATTTGAGAGAAGATAACTATATAGTACGAAACGTTCCTTCGTTCTGTTCTCAGATGTGGTAGTGGAATTTTATTTGCCAGGAAAAAAGCCAGTTATATCAGGAAGACAGACTTCCCCGACGGAAAAATCCACTGATAAAGAGGTGGATCGTTTCCTGGACAGGCTTGCGCGTCTTCCGAAAACGACAACGGCAAAGGGGCGTCTGATTTTCGCGTTGGATGCAACGGCAAGCAGGCAGATGACCTGGGATCAGGCCTGTCATATTCAAGCAATGATGTTTGAAGAGGCAGGGCGTGTCGGCGATCTGGAAATTCAGCTGATTTTTTATCGCGGGTTTGGAGAATGCAAAGCCTCTACCTGGGTAAGTGATACCGGGCATTTGACCCGGCTAATGACATCTGTTCAGTGCTTGGCCGGTAGCACGCAAATCGAAAAGGTTTTCAAACGTGCCGTTAAAGAAACCAACAAACAAAAAGTGAATGCGTTGGTTTTTGTCGGGGATGCAATGGAAGAGGATATTGACACCCTTGGTCATCTGGCAGGGCAGCTGGGGCTGCACGGTCTTCCATGTTTTATGTTCCACGAAGGACACGACAGTATTGTTGCAACGGCTTTCAGGCAATTTGCAAGGTTGTCCGGTGGTGCCTATTGTCCTTTTGATGAAGGTGCCGCGCAACAGTTGAAAGATTTATTGGCTGCCGTTGCCGTTTTTGCTGTTGGTGGGCGAAAAGCACTGGCCGATTATTCGATCAAAAACAAGAACAAATCAATGACGGCTAAATTACTCGCTCAAATTCCCGAATGAGCAAAACAACACAATAGAGATCAGCGGAGCTTTTAAACGTGATTGCCTATTTTATTCTTGGCATAGGGTTATTTGTCGGAACAATGTTTTTGGCCCGCTGGTACAGTCGGGCCAACCCGGCAACAGTTCTGAAAACCATTAAAATTATCCTTGCCATAATTGGTCTCTTTATCGCCCTATTTTTGCTTTTCACTGGGCGAATATTCATGGTGCTCGCGGCGATACCTTTACTTCTTCCGATGCTTTTGCGTACGCGGGCACTGTTTTCGCGTTTAAAGGCGGCGAGGGGTGGTACTGCGGGGCAAAGCTCTGAAGTGGTGACAACGTTTCTGAAAATGAAGCTGGATCATGACAGTGGTGAAATGGACGGATTGATTCTGGCTGGTGACCACAAAGGATGCTGGTTGTCTGAATTGAACCTTGATCAGCTTGAAGACCTGTATCGGCATTATAGTGCCGAGGAAATCAAGTCTGCAGAGTTGTTGTCAGCATATGCGTCAAGACGATTTGGTGAGAAGTGGGCGGGTAATGAAGACGAAAGTGCGCAGCAGCGTGATGATGCGGATTATGGCTCAAAAGATAACGAGGCAAAAAATCATATGGGCCATATGGATCGAAAGAAAGCTCTGGAAATTCTGGGGTTAGAGGGGAATCCCTCACCGGATGAAATTCGGCAGGCACACAGGAAATTGATGCAGAAGTTACATCCAGATCATGGTGGGAGCACTTATCTTGCAACGCAGGTCAATCAGGCCAAAGAAATTCTTTTGAAGGGCTCTGGTTGAGTTTCCATCTTTACTATGGCAAAGACATAACTAATTCTAAATTTATTTAAGGAGTGCGGCTTCTATGCGCCGACCCGTTCGAAAAGCGATTTTCCCTGTCGGGGGACTGGGAACCCGATTTCTACCGGCAACAAAAGCAATGCCAAAAGAAATGTTGCCCGTTGTTGACAAGCCGTTGATCCAATATGCGGTCGAAGAGGCTAAAGCTGCCGGAATTGAAGAATTTATTTTCGTGACAGGGCGTGGAAAAACAGCCATCGAAAATCACTTTGATCGCGAATATGAACTGGAATCCGTTCTGGAAAGTCGTGGTAAAGAAAAAGAACTTAAAGATCTGACCAGCCTACTTCTCGAAGCTGGCAGTGTAACCTATATGCGCCAACAAGAGCCTTTGGGGTTAGGGCATGCGGTCTGGTGCGCTCGAAATGCCATCGGGGACGAACCATTTGCTGTCTTGCTTGCCGATGACTTGATCCAGGCTGGCACCCCGTGTCTGAAACAGATGATTGATAACTATCAGGATACAGGCGGACACTTGGTTGCCGTTATGGATGTACCCAGAGAACAGACCAATCGTTATGGTATTCTGGATGTTGTGTCGGAAAAGGGTCCTCTGGCCAAGGCGAAAAGCCTTATTGAAAAACCAGCACCTGAAGATGCGCCTTCTACCCTTTCTATTATCGGGCGTTATGTATTAGACCCGTCTGTCTTTAGGGAACTGGATAAAAAAGAGCGCGGGGCTGGTGGTGAAATCCAGCTTACGGACGCCCTGGCGGCCACGTTGGAGAATGTTGATTTTCACGGTTTACGATTTGATGGGACCAGATTTGATTGCGGCAGCAAGGCCGGGTTTCTGGAAGCAACCATTGCTTTTGCCCTGGAACGCAAAGATCTTGGCGGCCGTATGCGTGACATTCTAAAAAAATACACAAAATAAAGATGATGACAGGTGCCTTGTTTCGGGCATTCTAAGGAGTAAGTAATGCGTATTGCAATGATTGGTACCGGTTATGTCGGCTTGGTATCTGGAACCTGTTTTTCCGAATTTGGAACAGATGTTGTTTGTGTCGATAAAGATGAAAGCAAAATCGAAGGCCTGGAAAATGGTGTGATTCCAATTTTTGAACCGGGCCTTGAGACGCTTGTCAAAAACAATGCCGAAGCGGGACGTTTGACCTTTTCGACTGATCTTGCCGCTGCTGCCAAAGATGCCGATGCTATTTTTATTGCCGTCGGTACGCCCCCAGGGGAAAATGATGGACAGGCTGATCTGTCCTATGTTTATCAGGCTGCAAAAGAAATTGCCGAAGTTATTGATGGTTACAAGGTTATTATAACAAAATCCACGGTGCCTGTTGGAACGGGGCGTGCTGTTGAGCGCATTATTCGCGAAGCACGACCGGATGCGGATTTTGATGTGGTTTCGAACCCTGAGTTTTTGCGTGAAGGGGCCGCTATCAATGATTTTATGCGTCCCGATAGGGTTGTGATCGGTGCTGAAACGAAACGGGCGCAAGAGGTTATGTCGGAGCTTTATCGTCCGTTGTATCTGATTGAAACGCCTATTCTCTTTACCAAACTGGAAACATCCGAGCTAATCAAATATGCGGGCAATGCTTTCCTTGCGACAAAAATTTCCTTTATCAATCAGATGGCTGATCTGTGTGAAAAGGTCGGTGCTGATGTGCATCAGGTTGCCAAAGGTATTGGTCTTGATGGTCGGATCGGGCGCAAGTTTCTGCATGCTGGTCCGGGGTATGGCGGGTCTTGCTTTCCAAAAGATACACAGGCTCTTGCCTATACCGCGCGGGAATATGGGGCACCCGTCAGTTTGGTAGAAGATGTTATTTCCTATAACAGTGCGCGCAAGCGTCAAATGGCTGAAAAGATTATTGCCCAGTGTGGCGGTTCTGTTGACGGTAAAAAAATTGCTATTCTGGGGCTCACATTCAAGCCGAATACTGATGACATGAGAGATTCGCCCAGCCTGGATATTATTCCACATCTGCAGGCGAACGGGGCGCAGATCAGTGCTTATGATCCCGAAGGCATGGCCGAAGCGGCGGAACTGTTATCTGATGTTGATTATGGTGAAAACGCCTATGAAATCATGAAGGATGCGGATGCTCTGGTTATTGTAACAGAATGGAATGAATTCCGTCGGCTTGATCTGGAACGGGTTAAAGGACTGTTGTCATCACCGGTTATGATTGATCTGAGAAATATATATAACCCGGATGAAATGAAAGAAGCGGGTTTTGACTATCTTTGTATTGGTCGCCCCCTTTCTGCATTTTCTGTTGAATAAATCAAACGTTTTAAAACTCTTAACCTGACGAGATCGCCTTGTATAATTTTGATCCGACTATCATCCGTGAATATGATATCAGAGGTATCATCGGTGAAACCCTTTCTGCTGATGATGCAACGGCAATTGGCCGGGCTTTTGGAACAATTATCCGTAGAGCTGGTGGTGACAAAGTTGCTGTCGGATATGATGGCAGAACGTCTTCGCCGGGGTTGGCGGATGCGCTGACACAGGGCTTGAGAGCATCTGGGGTGACGGTCTATGGTGTGGGGCGGGGGCCGACACCTATGCTGTATTTCGCGGCCTATACACTGCCAGTTGATGGTGGCATTATGATTACGGGTTCTCATAATCCGGGGAATCATAACGGGTTTAAGTTGGTCCAGAATAAACAGGCCTTTTTTGGCGAGCAAATCAAAGAAATAGACCGCGTCGCAAAATCGGGGAATTTTGAAGAAGGGGATGGGGATTATATCGAACACCCTATCTTTGATGCCTACATTGGCCGACTTCTTGGAGAAGTTCAATTTCAACACAGCAATCTGAAAGTTGTTTGGGATGCGGGCAATGGTGCCGCTGGTGAAGCGATGACGGCACTGACATCACAGCTGCCAGGACAACATGAGCTGTTGTTTGCAGAAATTGATGGCACGTTTCCAAATCACCATCCCGATCCAACGGTTCCGGAAAACCTTGTTGATTTGCAACGGGGGATTTCTGCAAATAATGCTGATCTGGGTATTGCTTTTGATGGCGATGGCGATCGCATTGGCTTGGTTGATTCCGAAGGTGAAATTCTTTGGGGGGACCAGATTATGCTTTTCCTTGCCAAAGGTGTTTTGAAAGACCTTCCGGGGGCAACTATAATCGCCGATGTCAAAGCAAGTCAGGTTCTTTTTGACGAGATTGAAAAAGCAGGTGGTAAGCCTGTTATGTGGAAAACAGGTCATTCCCATATTAAATCAAAGATGATTGAGCTTAAGGCACCTTTTGCTGGTGAAATGTCGGCACATCTTTTCTTTGCTGATCGCTATTATGGCTATGACGATGCACTGTATGCAGCTGTACGAGTTTTAAATATCCTGGAAACCGAAGGTCTGTCGCTGGCGGAATTCAGAAAATCTCTCCCCAAAGCGGTTAATACCCCTGAAATGCGGTTCGAATGTGACGATACCCGTAAGTTTGCCGTTGTGGATGAAGTTGCTGCGCGATTGGCTGAAGATAACGCAGATGTGGTTTCTGTTGACGGGGTTCGGGTGAATACCGCTGATGGATGGTGGTTGTTACGTGCGTCGAATACCCAGGCTGTTTTGGTTGCGCGCTGTGAAGCATCCACCGAAGAGGGATTGGGGCGGCTACAGGCTCAGCTTGCGGAACAGCTATCGAAAAGTGATGTTGTTTTACCGAACTAAGGCTATTCGACCTGCTTTATAAAGAAGTTGTCGCCTGCATTTAAAAGGCTCAACCGTTGCAGTAAATTGCATTGATACCCTCCGAAAAAAGCCGGCCCAAAAAAAAGCTGACCCCAAAAAAAAGCTGACACAAAATGAATTGTGCCAGCTTTTTTGTCATTTGGATTTGTCTTAGTCACGAGGGGTGACGATGGGTGACAAGACAAGAAAAATTTAAGGTCGCTTAGAATAACCCGGGTGGAACAGCGACACATGACATGCGTTGTTGTTTAAGTTCACGACAGGCATTACGCGCGGCGACTTCATCAAGTCCTTTCAGGCGTGCTCTGTAGAGTGAGCCTTCTGCCTTATCCACCTGTTGAATATGTACTTGTGTGCTTGTTGGGGTTGATTTGATCTGGGCCAAGGCTTGATCTGCTGCCATTTTTGCAGGCTCATAGTTTCTGAATGCACCAACTTGAATACCCCAGTCCGGATTTTCCTGGGCCACACTGTTAGCTGGTTGAACAGCCGCAACCTGATTGGGAGCAATCTGACCGGGAAGCGCCACGTTGGCCGAAGCAGTTAGAATTGGACGGGCTTTGGGTTGTGGTGTTGCAGATACAAAAACGCTTTCACGACGTGGGTTACGTTTTGGTGCAACGGGTAGTTTTGCAACCTGTGTAATGCCGACACGTTTGAAACTTTTATCCAGAATTTCTTTCATATGGCGGTCGCGAGAACGCCCGGTCTTGCCCCCAAAAACAACGCCAATCAGTCGGCGGTCATTGCGGACAACTGATGCCACAAGGTTAAAGCCAGAGGCACGTGTGTACCCCGTTTTGATACCGTCTGTGCCCTGATAGCTGGCCAGTAACTTGTTGTGGTTTCGATAGGACCTGTTTTTGTACTTATAGCTTTGGGTTGAGAACAGGTGATAATACTGCGGAAAGTCACGTTTCAAGGCAATGGCCAGTTTTGCCATATCGCGGGCGGTACTTAACTGGCCACGGTTTGGCAGACCCGAAGCATTGCGGAATGTGGTACGCGTCATGCCAAGAGAATGTGCTTTCTTTGTCATCATTCTGGCAAAGGTCGTTTCTTTGCCACCGATGGCTTCGGCCATAACAACAGCCGCATCATTGGCGGATTTTGTGACCAAAGCCATGATCACGTCTTTGGTCGAAATCGTGCTTTTGTATCGCAAACCAAGTTTTGACGGAGCCATTCCAGCGGCCCGTTTTGATACAGGCAACTTTTGCTTCATGGTCAATTTACCCTTTTCCAAGGCATCAAATGCCATGTAAAGCGTCATCATCTTGGTCAAGGAGGCGGGATAGTTACGCGTGTCTGCGTTTCTACTATAAAGAACTTCGCCAGTATGTGCATCAATCACAAGGGATGCATACTTGGCCTGTGCCGGTGCCATAAGCACGAACAGGGTCAGAAGCATAGTGGAAATGAGCTTCAGTCCTAGGTTCATTAATTCCCCCCTTTTAAATGGGCTTGTAGATAAATCTTAGATGATCTATCGAATGTTATAACTTAAATACGTCTACTAACCATTTAAAACAGAAGGATTCTACATAAAATAGATTCTTCTGTCTAGTTGCCATTAGGATGACATATTTATCTTGAGAATGTGTAAAGATACAATGCCAATGTTAATAAAAGGCAAAAATGGCGGAAAATTGGTTAATTTTACATATTGAGGATAAAATGCGTCTAGCTAAATTCGTCCCACAGGTATTTTCGCCACTGTTTCTTGCTGTGGGCTGTGCTTATCAAGGGAATATCGACAAGCCTTACACTCAAAAAGCAACTTGGTTCAGTTACGTTGGCGGGGATGATATTCGTGCCCGTTGTGCGCCGGGGATTACCGAATATCGGTTGGTGTATAATGCTGTTTATGATGAACAGATTCGCAGTTACGAAATAAAAGGTAAGCCGGGAGGCGCGGCCGAGATGATCTCGAGAGTTCAGGAAGGTCATGGACTTAGAGGATCCAAGATCTCGGTTTCTGATCCTTTGGCACAGTTTGGCTGGGAGAAAGCTACCAAAATGCTCTCTACCGCAGAAGTCCAGGAACTGGAAATGCTTTTGAAAAAATCAAAAGCAGGAGATCCCCATACTAAAGGGAATCGACTACGGTCCGATGACTTCTATTGGGTGTCTGCGCTCTGTTATGATGGTGCTTTTGTTTACAACGGCTGGAAAAGAACACCCGAAGGTTTTGAACACTTGGCCTTCATGCCTTTTTTGCTAAAACATGATGAAACAGGCATAGAACCTAATCCCGTTCGTGACGTCGGTACGAAAAATGCCGCACGGATGCATCAATCCAAAGCTGAAAAGTTAAAGCACTTCGATCTTGAAGTTGATGACAATGGTCTTGTGACTGGTTTTTAGTTTAATATAAACAGCAACAGGCGGGGTACTAACCCGCCTGTTGCTGTTTTAGCCTTAAATCAGGTGACTTGTGCCAATGTATTAGTCGGTTATCAGAATAACTTCATTTTGCACCAGATCATCAATACTGCCCAATTCTGTGATACCTTCTAACCGGGCGACAGTCTGATATTCTGTGCCTTGATTTCCCGTGCTGTTGATCATCAACACTGTATCGCCCTCGACTTCGTCCAACCTGATATAGTTTTCAAGGATAATGTTGTCATCGTTGTCCAAGGTAAGCAGGTCAGAGATATCGAGGATATCGCCTTCGGCAAGATTAAAATCTCTGATTACATCCTGACCTTGATCCAAAGCATTGAAGGTAAAGCGGTCAGCACCGCTGCCGCCGAGAACAGTATCTGAACCATCGCCGCTGATCAGGATGTCGTCGCCATCTCCGCCGTGTAAACCGTCATTCCCAGCACCGCCCAACAGAATATCGTTACCATCGCCTGCGATTAAGAAGTCTTCTTCGACTGTGCCTGTCAATGTCTCGGCCGCTTCTGTACCAAAGATACGGACACCATGATCAAAGGTTCCTTCTGCTCTTTGCGCCCAATCCGGAGCTTCTTCGTTAAACTCTTTCAAGGCATCCCAGCGTGGGGAATTATCAAGAAGGTCCTGTAACGCAGAGAAACTTCCCCAATTACTGTGCACGCCGACTTCCTGGAACTGGTTAAAAAGGGTTGTGCCTTCAATATCTAGCCACCCTTCGTAAACTTGGGCATAGAGATCCCCCATTCTTGGGTCCACATGTAATTCTTGGAAAAACTCTGATAGAGCATCCATAACATCCAATGTTGTGCCGACCATGTGTGATCCGCCTTCATAGGAATTCACGGTCCAGCCATATTGCTGGGCAAATTCAGCCTGTACACGAATATAATCCAAAGCGGTTTCTATTGTCGGGGGGGAGGCCCAGTCGGGTTGCCCGGTCATATCTACGTGCTGTGCTGTCCCTGAAAGCTGTTCAAAGATCATGTCTTTGGCACGTGCTTCACCGAATGTTGATATCCAGTCTATGACCTGTTCGGCGAAACCGCCGTGAGCTGCGGGTGACCCGAAGCCTCCACCAAAATACCAGGTTGTCGAAACTTCATCGAACAGTTCTGATACAGATTTACCAACAGATTCAGCGTAAACTTCTGCACCGCGTACAGCTGTGTACAGAGGCCAGTCGTCATTACGGGTTTGTGTGGCAAGAACGCTGATCAACTGTTCATCTGCTGTATCGCCAAAAGCATCGCGGAAAATATCCTGAACCTGTGCAGATCTGTATCCATAATATTCCCGGTGGGGATGATCACCGAATGTTGTTCCAAAGAGTTCACGGCCAAGAACGTTGGCATCTTCGGTTTGAGAAAAACCGTAGCCGTAGTTCCATACTTCATTGGAATATTCCACATAGGCTTTCAACGAGGGGTCCAGATTTTCTTTTACATAGGCTGCAAATTCCCGGATGTATTCATCTGTAGCATGGAACGGGATTGTGAACCATGGGTCTGTCCCGGTCTGGTTGGCGAGTTCAACCATCACTTCCAGTGGTACACCGGCATCGCGGTTCCAGGCAAGGTCATCAACTTGAGGTTGGTCTGACAGCTCTTTGACTACAGACCCGTTGGTATTCATCCATTCCATAAAGCGGAGGACGCGGAAGTCTTCAACCAGATCCAGCCATTGCGGATTGAAAATTTCTCCAGTTTCGTACAGCTCCAGATAGTCACTTTTTACGACCGAAATGTTTTTGATGTAATCACCGGTTTGATTGGGATCTGTCCCATCAACGTGGACGGTAATTGAATGCTGATCGCCGGAAAGTTCAAAGGTGATTTCCCCGTCCTGCCGGGATAGAACAGTTAAACCATGTCCCTGAAGATTGATTTCTCCTTCCCCTTCGTAGCGTAGAGTGTATTCACCTGCTGTAACTTCCGGATTGTGTTCTGATGCCTTTACATCCATGACAATTGACGTCAGGCGCCAGGCTCCATCAGGCATTTCGGTTATCCAGCCATGGGTGTCTTCCAGACCGGCATCCCGTACTTCCTGCATATCTATGCCGCCCCACCAGCTGCCTTCTTCGGTGACAACCCACTCTCTTGCTTGTTTCATTAAATCCAGGAAGGGGAGGTTTGACCCCCAATCCCGAACAGCAGACAGGTTCATGGCGACAGAGGGGTGTTGCAGTCCTTCAGCAAGATCGGGATCCGGGTCAGGATCGACAGGATCTTCTGTAACATCAAATTCGACAGAGGTTGTGATATGTGCACCGCTATTGTCTGTTGCCGTGATAACGATGTCATGCTGCCCTTCCTGTCCCTGTGCGGGGGAAAGACGCAAGTTCGAGCCTTCTATGGAGGCAAAATCAGCGCCTTCAACGTTAAAGGTCAGGATATCGCCATCCGGGTCTGTGAAACTGGACGAAAGATCAATGAGAATATCGTTGCCAGCTTCAAGGTTTGGAACATGGATAGTGTCTGTAAGTACTGGTGCGTCATTGACAGGCGTAACAGTCAGGGAAACATCCTGTTCGAGAATGTTGCCATCTTCGTCCTGTACTTGATAGCGAAAGGTATCAACACCGTTAAAGTTATCGTCTGGTGTATAGGTAACCGTTCCATCCGGGTTGATAGAAACGGTCCCGTTCTCTGCAGGAAAAACTTGTATGAGAGAGAGCGTATCGCCGTCGGCATCATTGTCGTTAGCCAGTGGATCAATGATAACAGAGGTATCTTCTATGACTTCTGCGTGGTCAGGAATTAGTACCGGAACTGTGTCTTCGGCCGTTTGTGGCGTTACATGAAAACTTACGTTGGTTTCTGCTATCTCGCCACTTGGGTCACGTGCTTGAATGGTGATTGTGTAATCACCTTCGTGTCCCGTAACGGGAGCTAGGCGAAGGATATTTCCTTCGATATTTGCAAAGGAAGCACCAGTTACTGTAAAGCTTAGTTGATCGTTATCTCTGTCACTGAAGTAGCTTGCCAGATTAATTTCAAGATTCTGACCTTCTGCGAGTTCATCCACGGAGATTTCTGCCGAAAGCTCAGGTGCATCATTTATCGGGTTAACATTTACTGTGACGCTTTGGCGGACAAAGTTACCGTCTTCATCAACAACTTTGTAGAGAAAGGTGTCCTGACCATTGAAATCGGCATCGGGTCTGTAAGTTATTGTTCCATCGTCATTCGTCGTAACTTCGCCATGCTCAGCCTGATAGGCATAGGAAAGATAGAGTTGATCACCATCAGCATCATAATCATTGGACAGGACATCAATGATAACGCTGCCATCTTCATTAACCGTGGCTGTATCGGCGGCGAGTACCGGTATGGTATCCGGCGCTTTTGTCAGGTAGGAACGCCCCTGTTCATCTGTTTTTTCTTCCAGATTTTCATCACCGAAATACTGTTCGGGGACTTTGTAAAAAGCATTGCCGTCAAAGATATTTTCAGTTGTTCCATCTTTCTGGGCGTCTATTTGTAACAAACTGCCGCCGCGGTTATCGAAGTAGGTGATCTCTATTTCATAGAGACCGCTTTCAAAGCTGCCTTGTCCTTCACTTCGCCCGGGTGCACGAAGGTCTTCAAAGGAAGTGATAACCTGTCCGCCAATTTTTAATTCAAAGCCATCATCAGTGTAGGCTGAAAAATTGTATGTGCCCGCATCAAGGTAAACGTATCCGGTCAGGGATACCATAAAATGATCGAGGTTTTGATTGGGGGCCCAGGTGGAAAGGCTGTCGATATCATTGCCAAGAAAATCACTGAATGATGTTGGCTCCCAGCCAGTACCTTCACCATAATTCAGGGATCTTGCCGTAAAGGTTGCTTCCGCATATCCCTGTTCATCGCATAATTTTTTGGCTTCGGAAAGGGAGTATATATCCCTTTCAAAAAAGTAAAATCGTCCTTCGAGTCCTTGTGGTGCACCCATCTTGCTTCCTCTCTATTTTCCCATTTAACTCAAAAACCGCACACAAAAATTCAGGGTTTCATGAGTAAAGCCCGGAAATTATATGAAGAACTGATAGGGAAGGTCATACGCCATTCGGGGTATGATCGAGGGTCGAACAGGGATGTCATAACAATGCCACAAGCTAAATAATCTTAATAATTTCTTATAGTTATGTCTGTTGATGCCCTTGCAGCAACACGAATACAGCTATCGGGATGTGATGTGTTGGCGTTACTTTCGCGTGGGTTGTTGTGTGTCATTTTGGTTGCAATAGCGTTATGTGTTTGTTGCATTGCAGCATTGTCCTTGAAATCTCAAATTAAATGTGTATGTTAATAGGTATGTTGCATTGCAGCATGAGTGAGTTGTCGGTTGGGGAGGATGAAGGTTCCGCCCTGAGTTAAGAGCGAAGGAAGCCTTAATTGTTACCACTAAGTGGTAAATGCAGGCGGGACGCCGTGGAAACGAACTGATCCTAGGAGACTAAGGTGACAACAACTAAGAAAAAGTTGGCAGATACGACTGAAAGTAAGGCGAAAGCTACACAGGCTAACGCTAAAAATACTGTTAAAGATACTGTCATTAACGGAACTGATACCGTGGAGAATATGATGAAATCAAGTATGGACGCTGCTGCTAAAGGCTATGAGCAAGCTTTTTCTTTTTCTCAAGCTCAGGCAGAAAAAGTTATGGATACTCTTTATAAGCAGTGCGAAAGCGCCGCTGAATTGAGTAAAGAAAACGCTGAACTGGCTGCAAAGTCAGGCAACAGCATTTCTGAAGGTTATCAAAAGCTGAACTCAATGTTCATGGGAATGGCACAGGATGCCATGAAAAAGAACTTTGCTGTTGCCGAAGCTTTTCTTGGTGCAAAAGACTTTAACGAAGTGACTGATATCCAGTCTAACTTTGCGCGTGAATCTTTTGATGCCATGGTAAAGAACAGCAATGAGCTGACAACGCTGACAACTAAGCTGACAACTGACGCTGTTGAGCCAGTTCGCAAGCAGGTTTCAGAAGCTGTTGAGAAAATGACAAAAGCTGCTGCGTAAATAAAAAACGCACACTTTTATCTGCAAGTTACGTCGAAAGCCCTGCATTATGCAGGGCTTTTTGTCTAAAAAGTCCCTTGATCATCGAGGCCACATCTTGAAGAGAGATTACGGGCACCTTATAATATAATGCTGTTAGCGAGCGGGTTGTGTCTTCAATATCAGGTTTGACTGCTCTATATGATAAGTTGAACCGATTGTTGGATGAACTCGGACGCCTGTTTATCAATGTAAAGTAAAGCTGTAGATATCTTGTGGCGATATAGTGATGTTGTCTGGCAGGTATCTTTAGAAGACCAGGAATGATTAGGTAGTTTCTCTATGAGTGGAAAAGAGCGTGATGATGATTTTGGCACGTCAGATGACATTCTCGTAAAACCACGCGAGAAAACCAAACGTCCGTCGATGTATAAAGTTTTGTTGCTGAATGATGATTATACGCCGATGGAATTTGTTATTCATGTCCTGACGCAGTTTTTTGGCAAAAGTCAGGATGACGCCACGCGTATAATGCTTCAGGTACATCAAAAAGGTGTCGGTGTCTGTGGTGTGTTCAGCTATGACGTTGCCGAGACAAAAGCAACGCAGGTTGTCGATTTTGCCCGCAAAAATCAGCATCCGTTGCAATGTACCATTGAAAAAGAATAACTGGCGAAAAAGAATAACAAGCCATTTTGTCTTATTATGCGGGGGCAATTCGCCCCCATTTATCTAAAATTTAAAAAAAATCAGATTTCTCTCTATATTTTTACCCTTTCTTCTTTTTTTTTCCTCTACAATAATTTTGTACGATTTAGGTAACGCCCTGATAAAATATATACTTTCGGGAAAACGTACCTATTTTGGCCATGATTACGGGCGATAAAGGAATTGTTATTTATCCGACGCCTTGTTGAGCGAACATACTCTCCCTAGGTATAGTTTGTAACAATGGTCAAAGAGATTGGGTTGATATTAGGGTATTGGGGCCTCGCTGTTTTGTAAGCCTATGATGTTTACACAACGAGGCGCTGGTAAGTCAGCTCAAACGATCTGATCACGATGGTTGTGAAGGGAAGTTAATTTATGGCAATGCTATCAAACAATCTGGAACAGACACTGCACAGAGCCTTGGCCTATGCCAATGAGCGTCGGCATGAATACGCCACGCTAGAGCATCTGTTGCTGTCGCTTACAGAAGATCAGGATGGCATTTCAGTCTTTAGAGCTTGCGGTGTGGAAATTGAAACACTTCGCGAAGATCTGCTGGATTACATCGATAACGATCTCTCGAATCTGACGACTATTCATCTGGGTGATGCCAAACCAACGGCGGGTTTTCAGCGGGTTTTGCAACGAGCTGCAATACATGTGCAATCATCCGGTCGTGAAGAAGTTACGGGTGCCAATGTCCTGGTTGCCATGTTCTCGGAACGTGAAAGCCATGCTGTCTTTTTCTTGCAAGAGCAGGAAATGAGCAGATTGGACGCTGTAAACTATATCAGTCACGGAATTACAAAGGTCGAAGGTCTGGAAGAAACCCGAACCATTCACGGGACGGACGACCTTATGGAAGATGGCGAAAGCACCGCGGCCAAAGGACGCGAGGCCATTGATGCCTATTGTGTTGATCTGAACCAGAAGGCCAAAGACGGGAAAATCGATCTGCTGGTCGGGCGTGAGCAGGAACTGGAGCGCACAATTCAGGTTCTGTGTCGTCGAACAAAAAACAATCCATTGTATGTTGGTGATCCGGGCGTTGGTAAAACGGCCATTGCAGAAGGGTTGGCCAAAAAGATTGTTGAGGGCGAAGTCCCCGAAGTTCTCAAGGAGACCAAGATCTTTGCCCTCGACATGGGATCTCTATTGGCGGGTACACGCTATCGCGGTGATTTTGAAGAACGTCTAAAGGGCGTGGTCAAGGAAATTGAGGCCATGGACGGCGCCGTTCTCTTTATTGACGAAATCCATACTGTTATTGGTGCCGGGGCAACTTCTGGCGGGTCGATGGATGCATCGAACCTGTTGAAGCCTGCACTACAAAATGGTGAATTGAGCTGTATCGGGTCCACAACCTACAAAGAATACCGCAATCACTTTGAAAAAGATCGTGCCTTGGTCCGTCGTTTCCAGAAGATCGACGTGGCAGAGCCGTCAATTGAAGATGCGGTCAAGATTCTGCGTGGGCTGAAACCTTATTACGAAGAGCATCACGCAGTGAAGTATTCCAACGAAGCCTTGCGTACAGCGGTGGAGCTTTCCGCACGCTATATTGGTGATCGGAAGTTACCGGACAAAGCCATTGATGTGATTGACGAGGTTGGCGCATCACAGATGCTGCTACCCGAAGACAAGCGCAAGAAATCACTGGGCGTGAAAGACGTTGAGGCTGTTGTTGCCAAGATTGCCCGTATCCCGCCGAAATCGGTTTCCAAGGATGACAAGTCTGTTCTTAAGAATCTTGAGCGCGATCTCAAGACCATGGTTTACGGACAGGATCAGGTCATTACATCGCTTGCGTCTGCAATCAAGCTGGCTCGTGCCGGCTTGCGGACACCGGAAAAGCCAATCGGTTGTTACCTCTTCACGGGGCCAACAGGTGTCGGTAAGACAGAGGTGGCGAAACAGCTATCCCATTCACTGGGGGTAGAGCTTACCCGTTTTGATATGTCCGAGTACATGGAACGTCATGCAGTTTCCCGTCTGATCGGGGCACCGCCGGGCTATGTGGGCTTTGATCAGGGCGGTTTGCTGACCGATGCGATTGATAAAACACCACATTGTATTTTACTGCTGGATGAAATTGAAAAGGCGCATCCGGATATTTTCAATATCCTGTTGCAGGTGATGGATAACGGTCGTTTGACCGATAACAATGGCAAGACCATTGATTTCCGGAACGTGATCCTGATCATGACCTCTAACGCTGGTGCAGCGGATATGGCAAAGCCCGCGATTGGTTTCGGTCGAGAAGTGCGCATCGGGGATGATGAAGAGGCTGTGAACAAGATCTTTACGCCTGAATTCAGAAACCGTCTGGATGCCATTATTCCCTTTAAAAACCTTTCCCCTGTGGTTATGGCCAAGGTGGTCGACAAGTTCATTATGGAGCTGGAAACCCAGCTTGCTGACCGTCAGGTTACTTTTGAGCTGTCACCAAAAGCCAAGAAGTGGCTGGCAACAGAAGGTTATGATCCGCTTTATGGGGCGCGACCTTTGGCCCGTGTTATCCAGAACGAGATCAAAAAGCCGCTGGCCGAAGAACTTCTGTTTGGCAAGCTGACCCGTGGTGGCGTTGTCCGCATTGATATCAAGGATAACAAACCCAGTTTCAGTTTCCCTGAAGAGAAAAAATCCGGACCGAAAAAATCAAGACGCAAGCAAAAAGCTTAGAAGTCTCTGTCATGAAAAAGGCCCTGCATTTGCGGGGCCTTTTTTGTTGGTGATCTTGGAAATATATCCACGCTTTTATATAGGGAGAGGGGGTAATTTTCCTCTCCTGAAATCAAAGTTATGTTTTCATGATTTCGTGGTCAGTATTAGTGCGTGGATCTGTTTTATTGGTTAAGATCTTATTCAGGTTCCGGGTCATATACATCATCACCAGAAGAACAGTTAAGAGCAAGCCGCTGCCCATGGTCAGGGCATAGTCTTCCATCTGCAAGATAGAATAAAGGAAACCATAGAGCGCTGAGAGAAGAACACCGATGGCTAGGCCGTTGGCCAGACCATTGTTGCTATGCGCTTTGGTCGCTGCGGTGATATAGCTGGCAATAGAGAACACGGTTACAGATGCTGCAAGAGTATAAGACAGGCTAAAGCTGATATGTTCGGACAAGGTCAGAAGCAGGAGGTAAAAGACCGAGAGCGATACCCCCACCAAGAGATACTGCACTAGGTGCAATCTGACCCCGCGGGTGAACTCAAAGACCAGCAGCATGAGATAGGTCAAGGCGACAAACATAATCCCGTATTTAGCAGCACGGATAGACGTGCCATAATGAGAGACGGGTTCAAAAAGCTGGGCTTCGGCAATGATTTCACCCAGATTTATGTCGTCAGAATCCCGGAAAACCTGAGGATAGTTACGGGACAGATGGCTGACTTCCCAAGTGGCGCTAAAGCTGTCATTTGTAATATCGCGGCTTTTGGGAAGAAACTGTCGAAAGCTTGGGTGGGGCCAGTCTGCTGAAATGTTGATCTCCGTATTCATACCCAGCGGGATAGCACGGATATTACGGCTGCCCCGCAGGGTCGTATCAAACTGCACTGAAAAATCGGCAAGGTCTTGCGTGGGGTCAAGTTTGGCGGAAAAACCACTGACCAGATAGGGTGCGCGCAGGCCCGTTCCGGGCATGAGTTCCAGCTTTTTGCCGTTTACACGAACCGCTGGTGAAGAGCCTATGCCGCTGTTATCTGTCAGGGCAATGGCAATATAGGCCTGATCATAATGGATTTTCTGCAGGTTTTTAATCGGCGGAGGGTCCAGTCTAAAGCTGGCTGAGCCTTTTATATCTGCGGTATAAACCAGGCTTTTATAAATAGATCGTTCTCTGAAATCATGGGTAAGATCGCTGTCGAGCCTGAGTTGATCGGGCAGAACGACAAGCTTATCCTGACCCGCGATGATTCTGTCTTTCCCATTGCTGTCAGTCACCCGGGTTTCTGTTGTGTAGGGAACAACGAGAATAGGTGCAGCCAGTGTCTGTTCCTGTCCCCATTCCTGATCCGTTTCATGAAGAACCGAACGATAGAGGCTGTGCCTTTCCTGCATCAGATCGTGAACCAGGGCAGTGGGAATAAGCATCATCAATGTCAGAAAACCGATGATAACAGCCTTGATCATCAGCGGGTTACTATTGGCGATCTTGCCGCTGAGATCTCCTGTTAGGCCGGAAGCCTGTTGTGCATAGCGGCCATAGAGCCAGCGCAGGCAGACAAGCCCGACAATGGCACAAACGCCTAAAAACAGGACGACGGCCAGAATGACCAGTACGGTCGTAAAGTCGATCATTTTTCCTCCCCCTTAAAGGAAATGTGTTGAGTGGGCACCCTAAAGAGATGCGATTGTGAAATAAGTGCGGATTAAATGATGAGGGGAGGATAGGAGGGGTTTAAGCTAATTTTTTGAACTGATTGAGGCAATCCAACGAGAGATGGCACAAACTTGCCACAGTTTAAGCAAAACTCACTGCAATGCTCGTTCTTGTTGATATTAATCGCGGACAATTTGCTGGCGAATTTGCAGGGGAATTTGATGATGAAGCGGGGAGTCTTTTCGGCAGTACATATTGGTGCAGCGTTGTTTTTTTCTGTCCCTGTCTGGGCTGAAAGCATAACGGGGCAAAAGCTTGCCGAGGCTGCTCTGGTGCGGACAACACAGAATGTTGTTTATGACGGCAGTTACCATTCAATTGCCTATCCCGGTGGGGATGTGCCCGCCAACATTGGTGTGTGCACGGATGTTGTTATTCGCAGTTACCGGGCGCTGGGGATTGATCTGCAAAAACTGGTGCACGAAGACATGCGGGCCAACTTTGCCAGCTATCCAAAGATATGGGGATTGAAGTCAACGGATCGAAATATTGACCATCGTCGGGTGCCAAACTTGCGGGTTTTCTTTACCCGACACGGTCAATCGCTGCCCCTGTCCAAAAATCCGGCTGACTATTTACCGGGTGATCTGGTGACATGGAATTTGAACAAAAGCGGATCACTGCCACACATAGGCATCATCAGTGACCAGAAATCAGCAGAGGGCATGCCACTGGTGGTGCATAATATCGGTGCCGGGCCGCAAATCGAAGATATGCTGTTTGATTATAAGATGACCGGGCATTACCGTTATATGGCACGCTGAATAATCAATTATTATCGACAGGTAAGGTGCCTGACGTTTGGCGCGTAATGATATTACTTTGTGACGATGTTACTTTTTAAAGGGGCCGAGTTCGCGGAGCATGTCGATCTCGCGGTCAACAGCGGGATTTTCACTTTGCAGAAAACGCGCAATAGCATCGCGGAAATTGGGGTCGGATATGCCGTGAAGGCTGTAAGTTTTGGTCGGAAGGTATCCACGCTGAATTTTATGCTCTCCCTGCGCCCCGGCTTCAACTCGCTTGAGTTTATGAGTGATGGCATAGTCGATTGCCTGATAGTAACACAGCTCGAAATGCAGGTTTGGGTAATGACCGTGGGACCCCCAGTTCCGGCCATAGAGCGTGTCGCCGCCCACCAGATTGAGCGCACCAGCCACCATCACTGGACTGGCGTATGAATGATCCCACGCGGTGCTCAGGATAACTTTTTTGCCGAGTTTTGATCCCAGAAGCTGAAAGAAATCACGATTGAGATAATCGTGCGCGTATTTCTTATCGACTGTGCTGAGATAGAGTTGATAGAACTGGTCACAGATTTCCGGGGTCAGATCGTCACCTGTTAAGGTTTTTATCTCCAGACCGTGGCTGTGTGCGTCACGACGTTCCTTTTTGATTGCTTTGCGTTTACGCGAAGACAAGGCAGCAAGGAAATCGTCAAAGCTTTGATAGTCGTTATTTTCCCAGTGGTATTGCATTCCGGTGCGGGCGAGCAATCCGGCGGCTTTAAGTTCGTGCCATTCCTGTTCTGTGGTAAAGGTCAGGTGCAGGGACGAAGCCTCGTACTGTTGCAAAATTTGCAACATGGCGTTGATCAGGGCGAGGCGAAGTTCTTTTGTTTCTTCCGGTGATGCTTCTGGGGAAGTTGGGGCAACAAGAAGGCGTTTACCCGTTACAGGGCTAAAGGGAACCGCAGATTGTAGTTTGGGGTAATAGGTACGCCCCGCACGCTCATAGGCGTTGGCCCAGCTCCAGTCAAAGACGTATTCGCCATAGGAATGGCTTTTCAGATAGAGCGGCGCACAGGCAATGATCACCCCGTCATTATCCATAATTGTCAGGTGTTGAGGTTGCCACCCCGTTTCGGCACAGACAGAACCGCTTTCTTCCAATGCTGATAGGAACGCATGGGAAATAAAGGGATTATTATCTGGCGCATCGTTCCGGGCACAGCGATCCCATGCTTCTGGGGGTATCGTGTTTATGCCGGGGTGAACTTCAACGCGCAACTGGCTCATTCAGGACCTGATAGATCAAGGCGGGACAAGAAAATACTGTTCGCTAAAAATAGGAAGATCCGCTGATGGATACAAGGTCTGGATACAAGATCCGGCTTTATTTCCAGCCAAATAAGAAAAAGGCAGGCTGTGGCGCCTGCCTTTTGGTGTCATAACCCGTCGACTATAAAATCCCCTAAGGGCTGTCAGCCAACAAAGAATGGCTTAGTCAATTTCAGCAACGCAATCGACTTCAACCGCAATGCCAAGTGGCAGGCTTGGGGCCGAAACCGCAGCGCGGGCATGAACACCTTTGTCACCGAAAACTTCGACCATCAGGTCGGATACACCGTTGATAACCTTTGGCTGATCAACGAAGTCTGGTGTGGAGTTCACAAAACCGCCAAGCTTAACGATGCGCTTAACGCGATCGAGGTTGCCATCTGTTGCTGCGTAAAGCTGGGCAATGATGTTGATACCGCAAAGACGGGCTGCTTCCTGACCTTCTTCAACAGACATGTTGTCGCCGAGCTTACCTTTGTAGAGGATCTCGCCGTCTTTGGCAGTGATCTGTCCTGAAACAAAAACAGTGTTGCCGGATGTGACGTAACCGACATAGTTTGCAACTGCTTTTGCAGGCTGAGGGACTTCAATTCCAAGTTCTTTCAAACGGGCATCAACTGTACCAGTCATGGCTCTATCCTTATTCGTTTTAACGTTATCTTTTAAGAACGCGTCCCCTTCACAGGGATCTTGTTTCGTGTTCCGGGGACGTGTTCCCAAGCCTTTACAAGAGCAAACAGTTCTATGGTGCTTCCATAGATTATTTATGGTCTGCCATTGCCAACTTTAAAAACTGCGCGAATTTTATCTCTCTGGCTTTCAGACGCAAGCAAAGTTCGCAAAAGAGCGCCAAAAAACAGGATTTTTAAATTCAGCTATCGCATTTGAGGAACATTGTGTCGTTTATGTCCTACTGATTTTTGCGAATCTGGTAATGGGAATACAGAACCAACAGGTTTAAAGGAAAAATAGCTAAGTCATCATAAACTGTGACTCGGTATGTAAAGCGATCAAGTTATTTATATTGATTGGTTCTACAACCTAATCTCGAATTTGTTTTACAACCGTATTTTAAAAGCGACATAATATCAACGGCTTCAAGGGGGCGAGTTCAAAGCCAATCGTTCTGATTTGCTAAGTTCGCATGTGTAGAGGGGCATTAATGATACCAAATTACCAGCAAATCATGTTGCCATTGTTAAAGTTTTGTTTGGGTGGGGAAATTTCAACGAAAGAAATTGTAACTAAACTCGCTAGTTATTTTGCTTTAAGTGATGATGAAGTAAGCACGTTGGTGCCAAGTGGGCAAATGCCTTTATTTCAGAACCGGGTCTCTTGGGCAAAGACATATCTTAAACAGGCCGGATTAATTGCTTACCCATCGCGTTCACAGATAAACATTACTGATGCGGGGTTAGAGGTTTTGAAACAAAAGCCAAAAGAAATTGACAAAGATTTTCTACTTCAGTTTCAAGCTTTTCGAGAATTTCAAACTGCCAAGAAAAACTCAAAAACTGATAAAGAGGAGCGGTTGAAAGAAGGAAACACGAATGAAGAACGAACGCCTGATGAAAATCTGAGCATCGCGCACAGAGCGATTAACGATGCTTTGGCGGCTGATTTGTTAGATCGCGTTCGCAAATCTTCTCCAGATTTTTTTGAACAGCTTATCATCGATCTACTTTTAAGTATGGGGTATGGCGGTTCAATCGAAGATGCTGGACGTACACTGGGCAAAAGTGGCGATGATGGTATCGATGGTGTAATAGATCAGGATCCACTTGGTGTTGATCAACTTTATGTCCAAGCCAAACGCTATAAAGAGGGAAACAATATTGGTTCGGGTGCGATGCGTGATTTCTTTGGTGCTTTGAATTTAAAGGGCGCACAGAAAGGGATCTTTTTTACTACTTCTTCTTTTAGTAAGTCAGCAATTGAAACAGCGGAAAGGCTAAACATACGCATTGTCTTGGTCGATGGACTAAGGTTATCAAAGCTGATGATCCGGCATAATGTAGGTTGTCGAGAAGAAGAAGTTTTGTATCTGAAGAAAGTCGACGAAGATTTTTTTGAAAGCAGTGTTTAAGAAAGCGCAAAAATAAAAATGGTAAAAAAAGTTGCTACCAAAAAACAAAAAAGTTTTGAAGAAACACTATGGGACTCAGCCAACAAATTGAGGGGCGGGGTAGAGCCTTCTGAATATAAGCATGTAGTGCTTTCCCTGATTTTTCTGAAGTTCGTCAGCGATATGTTTGAAGAGCGTAAACAGGAGCTGCTGGATGAAGGCAAGGACATGATGGTGGATATGGTGGAAGCCTACACCATGAAGAATGTCTTCTATCTGCCAGAAACGTCCCGTTGGAGCTTTATTCAAGCCAACGCCAAACAAGATGACATTGCCATTAAGATTGATACGGCTCTTTATCAGATCGAAAAGAACAACAAAGCCCTGAAGGGTGCCTTGCCGGATAACTATTTATCCGGCCTTGGCCTGAAACAAAGCAGTTTGTCAGCCCTGATTGATACGATTGATAATATCCAGACACAGGCTGACAAAGAACAAGACCTTGTAGGTCGCGTTTACGAATACTTCCTTGGTAAGTTCGCCCTGTCAGAAGGCAAGAAGAAGGGGGAGTTCTATACCCCTAAATCTATTGTCAAACTGATTGCCGAGTTGATCGAACCCTATAACGGTAAGATTTATGACCCCTGTTGTGGATCAGGAGGCATGTTTGTCCAGTCGATGAAATTCATCACACAGCATCGGGGCAATACCAAGGATGTGTCGATTTACGGTCAGGAACAAACCAACGCGACCTACAAACTAGCAAAGATGAACCTCGCCATTCGCGGCATTTCAGCCAATTTGGGCGCGGTGGCAGATGACACTTTTTCAAAAGACCAACATCAAGACCTCAAAGCCGATTACATCATGGCAAACCCGCCCTTCAATTTGAAGGATTGGCGTGCCGATGATGAGCTAACTGACGATCCACGTTGGGCCGGATATACAACACCACCAACCAGCAATGCCAACTATGGCTGGATTCTGCATATGGTGTCCAAACTGTCAGAGAACGGTGTCGCTGGCTTTATTCTGGCCAATGGCGCGCTTTCAGGTGATGGGGGTGAAAAAGCCATTCGCCGACGCATGGTTGAGAACAATCTGGTCGAAGCGGTAATCATTCTTCCGCGCAGCATGTTTTTTACAACTGATATTAGTGTGACCTTATGGATTCTGAACAAGAATAAGAAAGCACACGATGTCAAGCATGGTGATTTGGCCCGCTATTATCGGGATCGACAAGACGAAATTCTGTTTATGGATTTGCGCCAGGAAGGCATCCCGCTCGAAAAAAAATACATTCAATTTGATGAAGAAATCATCGGTAAGATCGCGAACACCTTCCACACTTGGCAGCAAACGTTGGCTTCGGAAGAATATCAAAATATCCCTGAATACTGTTATTCCGCTCATAAAGATGAGGTAGCGAAGAAGGGGTATTCTCTGGTCCCGAGCAAGTATATTGAGTTTGTGAACCGAGACGAAAATATCGATTTTGACGCAAAGATGGCTGATTTACAGCAAGAATTTTCTGAGCTTCTAAAGGCTGAAGAGGAGTCTAAGTCGGACCTTTTGGATGTGTTTAAGGAGCTTGGTTATGAAATCAAGCTATAAGAGACTTGGATCATATATCCGGGAAGTTGATATCCGGAATGTCGAAGGGCGGGAAGATAACCTCCTTGGTGTTTCTACCCAGAAGATGTTCATCAAATCTGTCGCAAACACTGTTGGGACAGACTTCAGCAGGTACAAAGTGGTGAAGCGTGGTCAATTTACTTACGTTCCGGACACTTCGCGTCGCGGTGACAAGATTGGACTGGCAATGCTTGATCATCTGGATGCAGCAATCGTTTCCAACGTTTACACTGTTTTTGAGGTCAATGACCGTGAAGAACTGGACCCGGAATATTTGATGATGTGGTTCAGACGTCCGGAGTTTGATCGATATGCCCGATATATGTCTCATGGCAGTGTGCGCGAGATTTTTGGCTGGGAAGAAATGTGCGGGGTGGAACTGCCCATTCCCGATATTGAAATCCAGCGAGAAATTGTGCGTGAATACAATGTGATTGTTAATCGGATCAAACTGAACGAACAGCTATGCGCTAAGTTGGAAGAAACGGCACAGGCTCTATACAAACATTGGTTCGTTGATTTCGAATTCCCTATCTCTGCCGAATATGCCAGTACCATTGGCAAGCCTGAACTTGAGGGCAAGCCCTACAAATCGAGTGGTGGAAGATTTAGATACAGCGACGAGCTGGATAAAGATATTCCGACAGAATGGGAACTGGAAAGTTTAGGACAGCAAATAAATTACAAAAAAGGTTATGCGTTTAAGTCCGACTTATACCGAGAATTAGGCAAGCCAATTGTACGTGTTTCAAATTTCACTAAAAATTCCATCGATATGTCTGATGTTAACTTTATGGATGAAGGTTTGGCAAATGCATATATAGATTTTTCAATAAAAACTAGAGACATCGTCATTTCGACAGTGGGTTCTTGGCCTAACAATCCAGATTCAATTGTAGGCAAAGTGATAAGTGTGCCTATTGCTGCAAACGATGCACTGCTGAATCAAAACGCTGTTAGACTAAGAGCAAAAAATGAGTTTTTGCAATCTTATCTCTATTTCTCTTTATCCAATAAGACGTTTTCTAGCCATGTTATTTCGGGTGCCCAAGGAAGTGCAAACCAAGCGAGTGTGACACTTGATCATTTGTTCTCTTTTGGTATTTTTCTGCCTCCTAACGATCAAAGAGAAGCGCTTGCGTCAATCTTCAACGAAGTATTCAAAACCATTGATATAGCTAACCTTGAAAATACAAAATTATTAGAAGCGCTTGATTTGTTAATGGCAAAGCTGTCTCTGAGAAAGGAGGCAGCATGATCAAATTTGATGAAGCAACGCTTGAGCAAGCAATTATCGATCTATTGGGAGGGCAAGGATATCCTCACGTGAAGGGAGATGCCATTTCACGTGACCCAGAAGAAGTTCTGCTGGAAGATGATCTACGTGGTTTCTTGCGGCAGCAATACGCTGATGACGCAATCACCGACGAAGAAATTGATGGCATCATTCGCCGTTTGAAGACGTTTCCTTCTTCTGATCTTTACGACACCAACAAGAAGATCATGAAGATGGTGCAAGATGGTTTTACGTTGAAACGTGAAGACCGCACCCAAAAAGACCTGCATATTCATTTGCTGAATTATGGCGATGTCAGCAAAAACACTTTCAAAATCGTCAATCAAATGGAAATTACGGGATACGAAAAGCGTATTCCTGACGGTATCCTCTATGTCAACGGTCTTCCGTTGGTGGCATTTGAATTCAAAAGCGCTGTGCGAGAGAATGAAGCCACGTTGCATGACGCCTATGTTCAGCTTACAACTCGCTACAAACGCGATATACCTGAGTTATTCAAATACAATGCCTTTTGTGCCATTTCGGATGGTGTAAACAACAAGGCTGGTAGCTTCTTTGCGCCATACGAGTTTTTCTATGCGTGGCGTAAAGTTACCGGTGACGAGAATATTGAGAAAGACGGCATTGATAGCCTGATTACCATGATCAAAGGCATGTTTGATCAGACACGGCTTTGTGACATTATCCATAATTTCATTTATATGCCGGACAGCGGTGCCAAACAGGAAAAAATCCTGTGCCGCTATCCGCAATACTATGCCGCAAGAAAGCTCTATGCCAACATTATGGAGCACCGCCGCCCAGAGGGTGATGGTAAAGGCGGCACCTATTTCGGTACAACAGGCTGCGGTAAAAGTTTTACCATGCTGTTCCTGTCCCGCCTGTTGATGCGCAGCGTCGATTTTGCCAGCCCGACAATTGTCTTGATTACCGACCGAACAGACTTAGATGACCAGCTTTCCCGTCAGTTCACCAATGCCAAAGGTTACGTTGGTGATGAGAGTATTATCAGCGTTGAGAGCCGTCAGGAACTACGGGAATATTTATGTGATCGCACAAGCGGCGGGGTCTTTTTGACCACGATCCATAAGTTTACTGAAGATACGCAGCTGCTGACCGAACGGAATAATGTGATTTGTATTTCGGATGAAGCGCATCGAAGTCAGGTCAACCTGGATCAAAAAGTCAAAGTGACCGACGAAGGTGTCAAACGCACCTTCGGCTTTGCAAAATACCTGCATGACAGCCTGCCCAATGCTACCTATGTCGGATTTACCGGAACGCCGATTGACGCAACGCTGGATGTGTTTGGTGAGGTTGTTGACAGCTACACCATGACAGAATCTGTTAAGGATGAAATTACGGTGCGCATTGTCTATGAAGGGCGCGCTGCCAAAGTCATTTTGGACAATAGCAAGTTACAGGAAATCGAAAATTATTACGATGAATGTGCCAATGCAGGGGCCAGTGACTACCAGATAGAAGAGAGCAAAAAAGCCTCTGCCCATATGAGTGCGATTTTGGGCGATCCAGACCGACTAAAGGCGCTGGCGGTTGATTTTGTGGCTCATTACGAGAAAAGAGTGGAAGAAGGTTCGTCTCTTAAAGGTAAGGCGATGTTTGTAAGTAGCAAACGGGAAATTGCCTATGATTTTTACAAGGAGCTGATCGCGCTACGCCCTGAATGGGCGGAAGTGAAAGTTGCCGAAGATGGCGCTGAGCTGACCGACAAGGAAAAGAAAGAAATCTTGCCTATGGAGCGGGTCAAGATGGTCATGACTCGCGGGAAAGACGATCCTAAAGAATTGTATGATGCACTTGGGACAAAGGAATATCGCAAGACGCTGGATACCCAATTCAAAAACGCCAAGTCGAATTTCAAAATCGCTATTGTCGTCGATATGTGGCTGACCGGTTTTGATGTGCCATTCCTGGATACAATCTATATCGATAAACCCATTCAAAAGCATAATCTTATACAGACCATTTCGCGGGTCAATCGCAAGTTTGAAGGCAAGGATAAGGGGCTTGTTGTCGATTATATAGGTATCAAGAAACAGATGAATATGGCGATGGCGCAATATTCAAAGGCGGATCAAGGCAACATGGAGGACGTGGCTCAATCCTTGATTGTTGTTAAAGATCATTTGGATTTGCTTGCAAAACTGTTCCACAAATTTGACTCAACGCCGTATTTCAAAGGGTCGCCAGTCGAGCAACTACATTGCCTTAACTTGGCCGCTGAGTTTGTTCAAGTCACCAAGAAGATTGAAATCCGTTTCATGAATATGGTGAAACGCCTGAAAGCGGCTTATGACATTTGTGTCGGCAGTGATCGGCTGAGCGAAGAAGAACGTGATCACATTCATTTCTATATGGCTGTTCGATCCATTGTCTTCAAATTGACCAAGGGGGATGCCCCTGATGCAGCACAAATGAATGCACGGGTCAGGGAAATGATCGCGGAAGCTTTGCGAAGCGATGGCGTGGAAGAAATCTTCAAGCTTGGGAATGACGCAGAAAGCGAGATTGATATTTTCTCTGACGAATATCTCGCCAAGATCGAAAAGATCAAGTTGCCCAACACGAAAATCAAACTACTGCAAAAGCTCTTGGCGAAAGCCATTGATGAATTCAAGAAAGTTAATAAGGCCAAGGGTATTGATTTCAGCAAAAAGTTTCAGTCATTGGTCGAGAAATACAACGAACGCGATGAAGCTGATGTTTTGCGCAGCGAAGTGCTTGAAGAATTCACAGATGAGATTATTGATCTGTATTGGGAGCTCATGGAGGAAAAAGACTCTTTCACGGAAATGGGTATCGATTTCGAAGAGAAAGCCTTCTACGATATTTTGATGGCACTCGCGATTAAATATGATTTTGAATATCCCAATGATAAACTTATTACCTTGTCTAAAGAGGTGAAGAAAGTCGTGGATGATAAGTCCAGATATACGGATTGGTACAAACGGGACGATATTAAAGCTGAATTGAAAGTGGATCTTGTGATTTTACTCGCGAATCATGATTACCCGCCAATTGATCGGGATGAAGTTTATAAAGAGATTTTTGAGCAAGCAGAGAATTTCAAGAAATATAAGAGATAATACCTGTATTATTAAGCTTGTGAATATACAAAAAGGGTGGCCGAGGCCACCCTTTTTGCTGCGAAGAAGCGGGAAGCGACAAGAGAGATCTGGATCCTGTCGCGCTCACCGCTGCTCTATCAGTCATCCCTCACGGTGTTTCACCACGATGACTGAAAAAATGCTCTCTTAGGAGCAACCAGTTGTTCCGCCGCAGGTATCGCATTTCAGGCAGGTACCGTTACGGACAAGGGTAAAGTTTCCACACTCGGGGCATGAATCGCCTTCGTAGCCTTTCATACGGGCTTCGCGAACTTTTTCCATGCGTGGATTAGTTGCTTTTGTTGTGGTTGTCTCAACCACCGTTTCTGTCGGCATTGGGGCCGCAACTTCCTGAGTTGCTTCGGCTGTTGCCGCAGAAGCCACAAGTTCTTCGGTTGGGCGACCACCGTTCACAACAACCAGCTTGTTACGAACATACCCGGTGGAGGCAACACGGCGTACGGTTTCAGCAACGGCATCTTCCGGTTTTGGCGGGGTGCTCTCACCGTCGCCTTTGCCCAGGGTGTCCGGTGTGATATCCGCGGGTTCCACATGGGCGAGGTCATTACGGCCAAGATAGGAAACGGCCAACTCACGGAAGAGGTAATCAAGAATGGATGTTGCCATCTTGATAACGTCGTTGCCTTCGACCATGCCTGATGGCTCAAAACGGGTGAAGGTATAGGCCTCGACATACTCTTCCAACGGAACACCGTATTGCAGGCCGATGGAAATCGCGATGGCGAAGTTGTTCATCAAGCTGCGGAAGGCCGCGCCTTCTTTGTGCATATCGACAAAGATTTCACCCAGGGCACCATCTTCGTACTCACCTGTACGCAGATAAACCTTGTGACCGCCTACGATGGCTTTTTGTGTATAGCCCTTACGGCGTGAAGGAAGCTTTTTACGCTCGGTAACCGTCTTCTCGATAACGCGTTCGATGATGCGCTCGGCAACAATCTCGACACGTTTTGACGCGGATGCTTCTTCCATTGCCTCTTGCTCGTCTTCGTCGAGTTCCAGAAGAACACCGGAAGAAAGAGGTTGTGACAGTTTGGATCCGTCGCGGTACAGGGCATTGGCTTTCAGGCCAAGTTTCCATGACAGCATGTAAGCGTCTTTACAATCGTCAATAACGGCATTTGCCGGCATGTTGATTGTTTTGGAAATCGCACCGGAAATAAACGGCTGAGATGCCGCCATCATACGGATGTGACTTTCCGCAGAAAGGAAACGCTTGCCGGTTTTACCGCAAGGGTTTGCACAATCAAAGATCGGAAGGTGCTCGTCTTTCAGGTGCGGCGCCCCTTCGAGAGTCATGGAGCCTGTGCAATAGATGTTTGCAGCATCAATGTCTTTGCGGCTGAAGCCAAGCTCAACAAGCATGTCAAAGTTCATGTCGTTAAGCTGTTCATCCTTGAAGCCCAATACATTTTTGCAAAGGTCGTCCCCAAGAGTCCATTTGTTGAAAATGAACTTGATGTCAAAGGCACTGCCAAGACCAGCTTCGACCGCTTCGATTGCTTCGTCGGTAAAGCCTTTGACTTTCAGGGTTTCGTGATTGACGCCCGGTGCATCTTTCAATGTACCGTGACCAACAGCAAACTTGATGATGTCGTTAATCTGGTCTTCGCTGTAGCCCAGGTTCTTCAGAGCACCGGGAACTGTGCGGTTGATGATTTTGAAATAGCCACCACCCGCAAGTTTTTTGAACTTCACAAGGGCGAAGTCAGGCTCGATACCTGTGGTGTCACAATCCATCACAAGGCCGATTGTCCCTGTCGGGGCAATCACTGTGGTCTGCGCATTACGGTAGCCGTGCTTTTCTCCAAGTTCCAAGGCCTGATCCCAAGCGGCTTTCGCGGCTTCGACCATGTTCTGATCCGGGCAGTCTTTGGCGACGATTGGCACGGGCAGAACTTCGAGCTCTTCATAACCAGCTTCTTCGCCATAGGCCGCACGACGGTGGTTACGCATCACGCGCAGCATGTCTTTTTTGTTGAGGTCATAGCGTTTGAACGCGCCGAGCTCGCCCGCCATTTCAGCCGATGTGGCATAGGCTGTACCGGTCATGATCGCACTGAGTGTCGCACAGATGGCGCGACCTTCGTCGGAATCGTAGGAAACGCCCGTGGACATCAACATACCGCCGATGTTCGCAAAGCCGAGACCCAGCGTACGGAACTCGTAAGAGTACTGGGCGATTGCCTTGGACGGGAACTGCGCCATAAGCACAGAGATTTCAAGGGCAATAGTCCATAGACGCGTTGTGTGAATATAAGCGTCGATATCAAAGCTGCCGTCTTCGCGCAGGAAGGTCATCAGGTTCATGGACGCCAGGTTACAGGCTGTATCATCCAGGAACATGTATTCAGAACATGGGTTGGAGCCGTTAATGCGCCCAGATTTGGGGCAGGTATGCCACTCGTTAATCGTGGTGTCATACTGGATGCCGGGATCAGCACAGGCCCAGGCCGCATGCGAAATCTGATCCCAGAGATCACGGGCCTTGACTGTTTTATGGACCTTTCCGTCTGAACGGCGAATCAAATCCCAGTCGCCGTCTTCTTCAAGTGTCTGGAAGAAACCGTTGGCAACACGCACAGAGTTGTTGGAATTCTGGCCGGATACTGTCAGATAGGCATCTGAATCCCAGTCTGTATTGTAGGTTTCAAATTCAATGTTTGTGAAACCCTGTTCCGCGAACTGAAGGACACGCTGTACGTAGCTCATGGGAACTTCGTGACTGCGGGCGGTTTTGATCGCTGCTTTCAGTGTGGTGTTCTTGCGCGGATCAACCCGGTCTTTGCCAGAGAGTTGATCTGTATTGCACGCTGCCATGATTTTTGTCAGGTGTGTTTGGCAAATTTTTGACCCGGCAACCAGTGCGGCAACCTTTTGTTCTTCAACAACTTTCCAGTTGATGTATTCCTCGATATCCGGGTGGTCCAGATCAACCGTGACCATCTTGGCTGCACGACGGGTTGTTCCGCCGGATTTAATTGCGCCGGCTGCTCGGTCGCCGATTTTAAGGAAGCTCATCAGGCCGGAAGATTTCCCGCCACCAGAAAGGGGTTCTGCTGCACCACGAACACGAGAGAAGTTCGTGCCTGTACCGGAGCCGTATTTAAACAGGCGTGCTTCGCGAACCCACAGGTCCATGATGCCGTTTTCGTTCACGAGATCATCATCAACAGACTGGATGAAACAGGCATGTGGCTGTGGATGCTCGTAGGAAGATTTTGATTTGGTCAGCTTGCCGGTTTTGTAATCGACATAGTGGTGACCCTGTCCGGGACCATCAATACCATAGGCCCAATGCAGACCGGTGTTGAACCACTGTGGAGAGTTCGGCGCCGTCATTTGATTGGTTAGCATATAGCGCATTTCATCAAAATAGGTGCGGGCGTCTTCTTCACTATCGAAATAGCCGCCTTTCCAGCCCCAGTAGGTCCAGGTGCCTGCCAGACGATCAAAAACCTGCTTGGCCGATGTTTCGCCAATGATGCGTTCGTCTTCGGGGATATCAGACATTGCATCATGATCAGCCTCTGAACGCCACAACCATGACGGGACAGAGTTTTCTTCTATTCTTTTTAGTTTCTGGGGGATACCGCGTTTGCGGAAGTATTTCTGGGCAATGATATCACAAGCCACCTGGCTCCAACTGGCCGGAACTTCAATGTCCTTGGCCTGGAAGACTATAGAGCCATCCGGATTTTTGATTTCACTGGTTGTGTAGCGAAATTCAATTGCGTCGTAGACGTCTTTCCCGGTTTCCGTAAAGCGACGTGCGATGCGCATGCCGTATCCCCTTTTAATATAACAATACTAGTTGACAAAGCCCCGAAGATAGAGGTGTTGATATCCTGTCCCGAAGCTCACTCGTATCGCGTTGCCCACAAGTCTAGGACTCTGCGGGTTTCTGCGAGTAAAAGCACATTTTGTTGATCTGAATTGATTTAACCACAATATTTGGTTGTCGTCACCCGTATTTTGCGTATTGACACACAATTTTTTGTGTCAAAGGTTTGGCGCAAGCCTGTGGATAAATCTGTTGATGAGTAGAGGAGAAAATTCATTGTGGCTGAAAAGTGGCGGGAAAATCAAACTCTTTGAAGTGTATCTAAAATACAATTTTATTTATTTAAATATGTGTAAAAAATATCTCGGACCGTTTCGAATCTGGATAAGATAATTTGGAGTAAATACTACCAGTTTTTTGTTACCGATTCGTGTCTGTGAAAGAAAAATATAAGATTACATTTTCATGGAAATTGCCTGTCGGATGTATAAGCAAGTGATTGGAATTCTAATTTTATACCTAATGCCAATAGGTTGTAATAACATAAAATTTACGTGAATAACTTTAGGTAAGATAAACAGTACCCCAAAAGATGGGCCGTGCCCCAAGAGATGATCGTGTTTATGGATGATCGTGACAAGTGGATGCTTAAGCCGCGGGAACCTTGACCGGGCGGTAACAGGAAATGGCAACAGCGGCCAAGACAAAAAGTGATCCGATAATTTGGGACGGATTTAGTGTCTCGTTTAAAACAAGAACTGCGGCAACAATCGAGACAACAGGTTCGACATTAAACAGCATGGCCGTACGGGACGGTCCAACAAAATTGACCGTTGCGATTTGCCCCAAGGTCGCCACCAGATAGAGTAGCGCAATCGCAATGGACAATGACCAGCCAAGAGAAAGATTTGTCCATGCTGACGGTAGACTGATATTGCCATCGACAAACAAATACAGACAGGTCAAAACGGTGGCGACGATGTTAACGTAAAAGACAATCGTCAGGTTGGGGACGTGGGTCACGACAGATCTGCTGACAATCAAAGTGCCCGATATAGATAGTGATGCGCCAATAACAAAGAAGACCCCACGCCAATCCAGATCATTGATGTTCGGCCCTAGGGCGACCGTAATTCCGGTAAATGCAAGAAGGGAAAGCCCCAGCTGTATGAGGTTGGGTAGTCGTCGACGTAATAACGGGTCAATAACTGTGACGATTACCGGATAGGTATAAAACAGGATCGCCGCCAAGCTGACGGGGATATAAATGACAGCAGATAGATAGCAGACCGTGACGCTGAAGATCAGAAACCCCATTATGCACAGTGGGATGATTTTATTTTTGGGCACAAAAAATGTTGTCCTGCAAGCCAGCAATATGGCACCCATGATCAAGCTGCCCAGGATAAAACGAATGATCGTTGCACTGCTTGCAGTTACCCCAATTGAATATGCAAGGGGGAAAATGGGTGTGATTAATCCAAACGACGTCCCGCCTGTAAGACCAGTGGCAATCCCGAAGAGGGAAGGTTTTTTTGTTGGGATGTTGCTCACGACAGTACTCTTCTGGCGGTGTTGGTGTTTATCAAGGTGTCAGGTCAGAGATCTGTGCCTTTAATCTGTGTTGTATCTAGAGGGCCATGATTTTATGTTTTTGGTCAATGGCGTGTTTCTATGCTGATTAAGTCTGGAGTAATTAGGTCAGGGAAACGTCTTTATGGAAAGTCAAATCAGCTAAATAAAAACTTTAGAGCGTATTTTGGGGGTAGCTTTTTGAAAACCTGACATAGGGGCGTGTATCGTTTGATGCGCTATGTTATTTAGAGCTAAGAAAAAAACAGGGTATCAATAAGGTCCAACGACCGTGATGAAAGACAACTGAATGAGAGTTAGTTTATCAGATTTTCGCGACAGGCTCGAAGACTGTCTGGAAGCCAGAGGTGCACAGGAAATCACACTGGATCGTGCCGCTGCAATGGTAGAGTGGGCAGAGCGACTTCATCGATGCGGCATTCGCTTTTTGGCTAAAAATAAATCCGCTTATAGCCAAACGGATATGACAAAGATCGCGCTGTTATCCGAGAAAAATAATGCTTCATTTTTGGATGCTAACGGACAATCATTGGCCGTCGCAGGAATCCAGGCTATCGAAAAAGCAACCCAAACCGCCCGCGAAAAGGGAATGGGGCTTGCGGTTATTTCTAACGTCTGTGACCTCGTGGGGTTAGGACAACTGGTTGAGGGGACCACAGAGGAAGGTCTGGCCTGTTTTGCAACTTTTGTTGTTGATCCTGTGTCTGATGAAGGACAGATTTTGACCGAGCTTTATGGTAATAGCCGCGGTATTGTCGGCGTGCCGGGTGAAGATGAAGATCTTTATATTGAACTATATGGCCTTCCGGTTAGCCATGATGCATTTGTGCAAGGTATTACACCGGGGAATATCGGTGAACTGGTTGTTAGTGCCCTAACCAAAACAGAAAAGCAGGTACCGGGCTGTACCTTGTTGGTTTTGGATCTGCCTCAGCTTTATCCGGATATGATCAAAGCGCTGGAAGCTGGCGTTTCATCTGTGCCTGCACGGTTGTTTAACCCCGCTGATCAGATTGCACGAAACCAGGATATTGCAGATGAAGGGTATCAAGTCGAAGAGGGTGATTGGAAAGCAATCTGTGATCCTGATGGGCTTACAGTCGTCCCAAAAGATGACCAAGAGGCATAGCTGGGTAAAAATTACGTCATTTTTGCGCCCTTTGGACTGGACTGACAGGGGTTGCAGTGTAATATTCAGCGCAGAAAGATAAGTAACATTATGATGATGGGGCTTATTATAAGCGAAAGAACAGTGACCTTAAGCTACTGTTCATAAGACAGATATATAAGAATAGGGTGTGAACCCAATTCAATTAAGGAAGAGATATGGCTGGAACTCCTCTTGGAACTCGTCTGTTCACTTGGCTCAAAGGTGAGTTGGTTGGACAAGATCAGGACGGCAACAAGTTCTATCGCACCAAGGGTGGCAGTGAGGTGCATAAAAATAGCCTGCGGTCTGAACGCCGTTGGGTGATTTACAATGGTGAGCCAGAAGCCAGCCGTGTTTCTGCTGACTGGCACGCCTGGATCCATCATACAACGGACGAGCTACCGCCAGAGGGCGGCTATGCCAAACATGATTGGCAGCAAGAGCATCAGCCGAATAAAACAGGTACCGCCGAAGCCTATCGTCCACAAGGTAGTATGCTCAAAGCGGGCGACCGTCCGCGGGTATCTGGTGATTATGATGCCTGGCAGCCAGAATAAACTTTAATCACTTTAAAACAGGGATCCGATTAGTGTGCTCCCTGTTTTCTCCTTTAACGTAACTTTCCCCCGTAGGTGAGCTTGATGAATAGAAGTATTGTTGAAACGATTATTGGCGGGCTTGTTCTGCTTGTTGCTGTTTCCTTTGGCTTCTATGCCTTCAGCAACAATTCCGGTGGTTCTTCTGCTGGGTACGAGGTTGTTGCCGAATTCGATAATGCCAATGGTCTGGTCTCTGGCACAGATGTCGAAATTGCGGGGGTAAAAGTGGGGACAGTTCTGCGTCAGGAACTGGATAAAGACACTTACTTTGCAGTCGTAACACTTTTGATTGACGAAGATGTCAAGTTACCCAAAGGCACCTCTGCACGTATCCTGTCGGATAGCCTGTTGGGGGGCAACTTTGTCAGCCTTGAACCAGGCGGTGAAGATGAATATATCGAAGCGGGTGGCTCTATCGATGATACTCAGGGGTCTGTGAACCTGATGGACTTGCTTGGCCGCTTTGTTTTCTCTTCGGTTGATAACAACTAAGTCAACGTCCAGAAGGGTAATCTGCAATCATAAAGAGATACCTTGAAGGGATTTCAGCGAGGGGATTTCAGCATGACAAAGAAGGGTAAGTCGGCAACCGTCTGGCGCCAACCCGATGGAGAGCCTCTTTCCTGCCTTGAAAAGATCAAAGTCTTGAATGAAAATCTCGAAGAAATCAGGGAACTTTCTCAAGACGCGTTGGAAGACGCTGTTCTTATGGGGGGCGATGAAAACCAGCTTCGGGAAGTTCTAAGGGCAATTGTTGACGATCTGGTTAATCCCTATGCTTCAAAAAAGCACTAACCGGTCAATAGAGGAAAGTGTAAGGCTTGTTAGAGATTGCAAAAAAAATAACAAAGGTTCGACCTGCATCTTTGTCAGCTAAGGCAACCTTTACCGGGATATTTTCTGGAACAATAGCTGCAATTTTTATTGCTTTGGGCGTTTCACCTGCCAAGGCTGATATGGCTTCTTATGAGGTTGCTGTTTTGCAGGGGCTGAACAAGATAACGGCACGGGTATCAGAACTGTATGTTCCTGTGAATCAGGCGGTTCGTTTTGGTTCGCTAGAGATTACGGCAAGAGAGTGCCGAAAAAATCGCCCAGAGGACATGCCGGAATCAGCTTCTTTTTTGGAAATCGACGATCATAAAGAAAACATTGAAACCACACGGATGTTTACGGGGTGGATGTTTGCGTCATCCCCGGCTGTGTCGGCAATGGAACACCCTGTTTATGACATCTGGGTTGTGAACTGTATTTCTTTGGACGAAGCACAGGCTGCTCAAGAGGTCAAAAAGGAAGCTGTGGAAGAAGAGACGGAGAAAACAGAAGAAGCGCCCGACGAATAAGAACTTCTGAGAATAGTCCGGGTATAGAGCTTTTTCCCTTGAGTACAGGGGTGTACATGGTTTTCGAGAGTGAAGGTTAAGTCTTGAGTTTACTGCGCCCCGGCTTTACTACGCCCCGCCTTTACTGGCATGCGGGTTTGCTTAATCGGCCTCTATATTAATCCTGTATATTTAATCTTCTATATACAGGGTTGGGCGATTTCCCTTACAGCTTTCGATGAAATCTGACAGTTCGTTTTCTGAAAGTTCCAGTGGAAAGCGGGCTGGCGCTTGCATGGCCTCAAACAGGCACTTCTTGTAAATTTCCCGATCTATTTCAATCGTTCCGAACTGGCTTAGATGTTCGGTGGTAAATTGTGTGTCAAGCAGGGTATAATTGCCTTTCACAAGGCGTGCAGCCAGATGAATAAGGGCCACCTTGCTGGCATCGCTACGGCGGGAAAACATACTTTCACCAAAGAAAGCGCCACCCAGAGAGACACCATAAAGACCGCCAACGAGCTTGCCATCAAGCCAGCATTCAACGGAATGCGCAAATCCCCGTTCATGAAGTTGAGTGTATATTTTTTTTATTAGGGGATTAATCCAGGTGTCCGGGCGCTGTGACGTTGTCGCAGAACACATTTCCAGAACATCCGCGAAGGCCGTATTGCAACGAATTTCAAAGGGTTTTTTTTTCAATGTCTTTCGCAAAGAGCGAGAGATATGAATTTTATCCAGAGGAAGTATGCCACGGTTCTCTGGATCTATCCAATGCAGATCCAGAGAATCGTGACTTTCTGCCATTGGGAATACCCCAATGGTGTATGCTTTTAAGAGTAGATCTGCCGTGATCTCCATGAACACCTATGCCCTGAAAATTATGCTTAAACACTTAATTCGGGGAATGCCTGTCCAATTTTACCCTTTATTCAAGCTATCAACAAACTTTTCCAACCAGTGGATATCGTAAACACCAGATTGGAATTCTTCATTGTTTACCAATTCCATATGCAGTGGAATTGACGTGTTCACGCCATCAATAACGTACTCTTGCAGGGCACGTCTTGTTTTCATGATACAATCAGCGCGATCATCGCCATGAACAATTAGCTTGGCAATCATGCTATCATAGGTCGGCGGGATTTTGTATCCGGCATAGATCGCCGCATCTACCCGAATGCCAAGCCCGCCCGGGGCGTGATAACCTTTGATTTGACCTGGTGAGGGCATGAAATTAAAGGGGTGTTCTGCATTGATCCGACACTCAATTGCATGTCCGTTCAGGACAACTTCGTCCTGGGTGTGGCTTAGCTTTTCACCAGCAGCAACGCGGATCATCTCACGCATAAGATCAATGCCGCTAATGGCTTCGGAAATTGTATGCTCGACCTGAATACGGGTGTTCATTTCAATGAAATAGAATTCACCGTTTTCATAAAGATATTCGATCGTACCAGCACTTTTATACCCAAAGCCAAGCATTGCATCAGCAGAGATTTTACCAATGCGATTTCGCTCTTCTTCGGTCAGCATCGGGGACGGAGCTTCTTCCAACACCTTTTGGTGACGCCGTTGAAGCGAGCAATCGCGCTCACCAACGTGGATTGCACCACCTTGTCCGTCACCTAAGAGCTGGATTTCAATATGCCGGGGAGTACCCAGATATTTTTCCATATAGACGACATCATCGCCAAAAGCGGCTTTTGCCTCGTTGCGAGCCAGTCGGAAACCGTCGCGAAGTTCGTCATCGTTGTTGGCGACCTTCATACCGCGGCCACCACCGCCGGAACGTGCCTTGATCAGAACGGGATAGCCGATTTCGTTGGCAATGCGAATGCCGTCTTCGGCACTTTCCAGTGCACCGTCAGACCCGGGAACAACTGGAATGCCAAGCTTGATCGCTGTTTCTTTTGCAGCGACCTTATCCCCCATAATCCGAATATGTTCCGGTGAGGGGCCAATGAAGGTAAAGCCGTGCTCTTCGACCATTTCGGCAAAGTCAGCGTTTTCTGAAAGAAAGCCGACGCCGGGGTGAATCGCATCAGCACCTGTCATGGTCGCAGCCGAAAGGATGGCTGGGATGTTAAGGTAACTGTCTTTACTTGGTGCCGGGCCAATACAAACGGACTCATCAGCAAGGCGAACGTGCATTGCGTCGGAATCTATTGTGGAATGGACTGCAACGGTTTCGATGCCCATATCGCGGCAAGCCCGAAGAATTCTAAGGGCAATTTCACCGCGATTGGCAATGAGGATCTTTTTGAACATGAAGCCTTCTTGTGTCAGCTATTATTCAATAACCATCAGTGGTTCACCAAATTCAATTGGCTGACCGTCACTGACGAGGATCTGTTTAACGACGCCTGATTTCGGGCTTGGCAGCGGGTTCATAACTTTCATCGCTTCGAGGATAAGAAGCGTTTGTCCCTCTGACACAGTGTCCCCTACTTTCACAAAAGTTGGCGCCCCGGGTTCTCCGGCGAGATAGGCTGTACCAACCATTGGTGACGTGATGGCGTTTGCTGGAACACCACCGGCATCGCTTGCTGCGGGTGCAGCGGCAGGGGCCGCAACTGGTGCTACAGCTGCCGGTGCAGCGGCATGAACAACGGTTCCGCCTCTGACAAGGCGGATACGGTGACCGTCTGCTTCGTATTCGATTTCGCTCAGGTCCGTTTCATCCAGCAAGCCGGCGAGGGTACGGATAACCTTCTCATTTACTTCAAGTTTAGACATTATAAATCTTGTTCGCTGTTTAAAACGTTAGCCATCGCATCCATAGCCAAAAGATAGCCTTGACGCCCCAAGCCACAAATTACCCCAAGGGCAGCTTGTGATACATAGGATTGATGTCGAAAGCTTTCACGACGATGAATGTTGGATATATGTACCTCAATAACAGGTAAATCAACGCCTTTCAAAGCATCGAGCAACCCGATTGATGTATGGGTAAGTGCACCCGGATTGATGATGATACCTTCGTGCAATTCCCGTGCTTCGTGAACCCAGTCAATAAGCTGGCCTTCCCAGTTGGATTGCTTGCACACCAAAGAAAGCCCAAGAGCCTTGGCACGTTTGTGACAAAGCGTATTAAGGTCTTCTAAGGTTTCAGAACCATAAATTTCTGGTTCACGGGTACCCAATAAATTCAGATTGGGCCCGTTCAAAAGCAACACTGACGGCAAAGGTATGCACCATTCATTTCAGTTAAATGAATTGATTAGGCCTAACATAGCAGTGCTGATCGTGCAATCAAATGCGTCGAAACTTGTCGCTTTTTTTCTATCCACGAGATTGCATCATGAGCAAAAGGGACGACAAAATCCTGCATGGTTTCCAGGGCTTTATGCCGAGTGGCACCCGTGATAGTTCGCCGAGCCATAACGCATACTGTTTCTGCGTGGATTAGCTTGCCTTTTTTGCCCTGATGCTCTCTATGATCGCTTTGAATTCTTCAAGGGTTGTATTGGGCGGAACGCTTGTGGTGCCAACGATGAAAGCGGGGGTGCCGTTTGCGCCAACGCGTTGGGCTAAGGCACGCGTGCTGAGTATTTCTTGCCCAACTTCTTCGGCTTTCATGTCTTCTTTAAACTGGTCCAAATCCAGGTCCAGATCTTCGGCCAAAGCAAAAAGTCTGTCTTGGGAAAGGTCGGATGCATTGTCCATCAAGGCAAAGTGATAGGCATCGTATTTACCCTGTCTCATCGCGGCCAGAGCTGCGCGGGCTGCAATCATGGATTCCGGACTCAGGATCGGAAATTCCTTCATGACAACTTTTAGATTGGGGTCATCTTCGACCAGCTGCTTAACAACAGCGGCAGCTTTGTGGCAATAGGGGCAACGGTAATCAAAGAATTCAACCAGAACCACATCACCATCCGGGTTCCCGATGACGGGGGATGTTGGGGAATTGTGAAGATCTTCAACATTACTGGTTATGGCGAGCTGTTTTTGTTCTTCTTCTCGTTGGGCCTGAAGCTCTTGATAGCGGGTAAGGGAGTCAATAATGACTTCCGGGTTTTCCAATAGGTATTCTTTTACTGCCTTTTCAAATGCCTTTGTCTGCTCTTCCGTTTTCAATGGGAAAATCGTTGCATTATCTTTGGCGTCCTGTGCGTGACCAATTGTTCCAAGAGCAACTGTTGTGGATAGGGCAATGCCGCCAGCCAACAATGATTTGCGGATGTTTGTCAAATTGAGCGGCGCACGATATTTTTTGCTTAGGAACATTGGTTTCGACTTTTCTTAATGACAATATAGTTTGGCGATAATGATGAAATCTGCTCAAACATGCAAAGAACTTTACCGTGAACCGATAAAGTTTATGTTTGAACGCGTGGATGTTTTCGCTGGATTATTTGTTTTTACGTTTTTTTTCTTTGCGGTCGGCTGCACTGTTCAAATCCGACGCACGCAACCATGCCGGTGATCCCTTTGGTAGCAGTTCACGTGCTCGACCGGACTGGATAACAGCTTCGGCATATTTGCCCCGACCATAGGCTGCCTCTGCCAGGGCAAGCGTTGTCATTCCCTTATCTCCACGGCGACCATAAATGATTGCGGCTTGTCGCCAGACACCAGGATTGTTTGGTTCCTGAGCAAGAATAGTTTGGATATGTTCAAGGGCAATCGTGTCTTTTTCGGGGCTGTTTTCTTCAACCAGAACCCGAACGTACAAGGTTTTTATTGGCGCGGCATCTGGGGCCAATTCAACGGCCTTCTGCAGATAGGGGGCAGCTTCTTTACCACGGGCAAATTCAAACAAAATTTGTCCCTTGAGTTCCAGAAAATAGGGGTCGTTCGGATAATCGGCCAACAGGCTGTCCAGCTCGCGAAGGGCGTTATCTATGTCTGTTGAACGATAATAGGAAATGGCACGGGCATACCGTCCTTCCTGGGACATATCTTCTGGTGGATATTTGCGCAGAACTTTTGCTGATGAATCCAAAAATCCGACGAGTTTGGCAACAATTCTTTTATGTAACTGTATGATTTCTGGCGAATCGGTTTTATCTGAATATGGTGATTTCAGAACTTCATTATCCAGAAAATTGTACCTTTGTTGCGACAGGGGGTGACTGCGCAAATATGGATCCTGATTCTGGCTTAACAGGACCTCTTGTCCTCTAAGCACGCCCATGAAATCGCGAAGGCCCTTGGCGGATTGTTCTGTAGCGCGTAGATACTTCACCGCCGCCTGATCTGCAGCAGATTCCTGTTGGCGGGTATAGCTCAGGAAATTTCTGAGAGCCAAGGATTGCCCCGCACCGATAATCACGCCGGCGGCTTCGCCCTTGCCCGTCGCCAGTGCTGCCCCGACACCAAGCAGGTAACTGGCAAAGGTTGTAACCAGGGCCTTGTCAACGTTTTCACCACGAAAAGCGACGTGCCCCCCCGCAAGGTGTCCCGTTTCATGGGCAATAACGCCAATGACCTCCGAAGGTGTTTTGGCCTTGATTAACAGGCCGGTATTGATAAACATCCTGTTACCAGATGTCACAAAGGCATTAAGGGTTTTGTCATTTACGATGAAAATACTTACACTTTGCGGGCTTATACCGGCAGCTTGGAAGATTGGGGTGGAATAAACTCTCAGAGCATGTTCTGTTTCGGCGTCGCGGATCAGGTTTAATCCCTGTGCTTTTGCCGGAAAGGCAAAAGTAACAGTGGCAATAAAAGCAATGATGCGTAAAATCAGGCGGGCTGGTCGTTCATTCAACGGTCAGTTCTCACAAATTTATAAGAATTCGTATAGTCAATTGGGGGCAAAGCGTCAGTAATGCAAGACACCTTTTTCGGTAAAACAAAATTTCATTCCGCTATCCTAACAGCATGTTTGGGGGGAATGCTACTCTCAGCTTGTGAAACGGCGGATGAAACTGCAAAAGGAAATCTTCAGGTTGTCGAAGGTTTTGCTGGTGTTGTCTCGGCTGATGAACCCAGGGCCGCACAGGTTGGGCGTGAACTGTTGGGCAATGGCGCGACGGCGGCCGATACTGCTGTTGCCATGTTTTTCACTATGGCTGTTACGATGCCTTCGCGTGTGGGAATCGCCGCTGGTGGGGCGTGTTCTTATTATGACAAGGAAGAAAACAAAGCTGTTGCGTTGAATTTTCTGCCGAAATCTTCTGCATCGGGCGGTGTTGTTCCCAAGGCCCCCCGTGTTATGGCGGCATTGCACGCTAAATATGGTGCCGTACGTTGGCAACAGCTTGTCGCCTATGGTGAGAATCTGGCACGCTTTGGCAATCCGGTAAGCCGTTCTTTTGCTTATGATCTAGCGCTGGCAAATCAACGCCTTGGTGTTAATGCAGAGCTTTTGAGCAAGTTTGCCCGCGAAGATGGCAAGCTGCCCCGCGAAGGCGATAAATTGGTGCAGGCCGAATTATCAGGGCTTTTGGGGGGATTAAGAGCCCAAGGAGCTGGCTATCTATATGCTGGCGGATTGACCCGCCGTTATGCCGAGGCTTCAACTAACGCAGGATTACCCCTGACCAGTGATGAGATTCGAAATTACCTGCCTGTCTTTGAAGAGCCATTAACCGTACAGGTTAAAGATGATCTGGCTTATTTCTCTGGCGATTATACTGGCAGTGCCCTTGTCACGGCAAACTTGCTGGGGCAGTTGCACGTGAACGGTAACTATGCAGATGCCACCCAGAGTGAAAGAGCACACATGTTTGTTGAGGCTTTGAAAAGAGCACATGTCGTTCGCGGTGGCGTCGCTTCGGGACAGATTCCTGTAGAGGCAACACTTAGTGAAGAGGCGCTGGAAAATGTATTTGAAAGCTATAATGGTGGCAAATCAACGCCAGTATCTGCACTGCCTATTCAACCGCGAACAGCATCTGGCAACCCCTATGCTGCTGGTTTTTCTGTCATTGATAAATACAACAATGCTATAGCCTGTAGCTTTACGTTGAACGGCTTGTTCGGTTCTGGCCGTATGCTTCAGGACATGGGCGTTGTTTTACCCGCACCACCGCGCTCTGCTGCGGATGGGCTGGATACAGTTGTCAGTGTTGTTGTCGCAAATGATCCAACCACTTTTTCACGGTATGCCGGAACATCCGCTGGTGGGGCCGTCAGTGCCTCTGCCTTGGGAAAGATCATGGCAGATACCTTGTTGGCTGATGTGGGATTAAAAGAGGCTGAATCTTCAGCGCGCTTACACCACAGTGGTAAGCCTGATGTGGTGTTTTATGAGAAAAATAGCCCAAGTGACATTGTCGAGAGTCTTAAAAGCAAAGGGCACGACGCAAGGCCAGCCCCAGAATTTGGGCGAGTTAATTCCAGCCATTGTGCAAAAAGCTTAAAATTTAACCCGGAAACCTGTAGTTCTGCAGCAGACACGCGCGGATATGGGTTGAGCCGCTTGGCACGATAGGACCACAAGATGGCGTTAAAACTTTCGAACAGGGGGGATATTCCCCCCTTTATCGTGATGGATGTTTTACGGGCGGCGAATGAACGTGCCGCGGCGGGTGAAGATATTCTTCATCTCTCTTTGGGGCAACCAGCCACACCTGCACCTGACTACGTTCTAGAGGCTGTTAAATCAGCCCTGGATACTGAAATGATTGGTTATACGGATGCAATGGGGATACCTGAATTGCGTCAGGGTATCGCAGATCATTATATGCATCTGTATAAACAAAAGGTTGATCCTGCACGGGTCATGGTTACGACCGGATCTTCGGCGGGATTTCTGTTATCCTTCCTTGCAGCATTCAATCCAGGTGACCGGGTTGCCTTGGTCGCGCCGGGGTATCCGGCATATCGAAATATCCTTGTCGCGCTGGACATTGAACCTGTGTTGATCGAGGTCGGACCCAAGGAACGTTTTCAGCCCACGGCCGAACTATTGGCTGCGCAGGGTAAACTGGACGGCGTTATTATTGCAAGTCCGTCTAATCCGGCGGGTACAATGCTGAGTGAAAAGGCATTTAAGGAAATCATTGATTACTGTGCTTCGCAAGAAATTCGCTTGATTTCTGATGAGATATATCACGGGATTAGCTATGGTACACAGGCATCAACGGCCCTGAAATTTACGGATGATGCGTTTATCATCAATTCTTTTTCCAAGTATTTCTCTATGACAGGGTGGCGTCTTGGGTGGATGATTTTACCCGAAGATATGTTGCGCGCCGAAGAATGTCTTGCCCAGAATTTCTTTATATCCCCGCCCACACTGTCCCAAATTGCAGGTGCGGCAGTCTTCAAGTGTTATGATGTGCTGGAGAGCTATGTGGCGCAGTATGCCCGTAATCGGGATATCTTGCTTAACGAGTTGCCCGGTGTCGGGTTTGATAATCTCGCGCCTGCTGATGGCGGATTTTATATCTATGCGGATATTAGCAAGCGCACGAACGACAGCCAGTCGTTTTGCGCGCGTCTTCTTAATGAAACAGGTATCGCAGCAACACCGGGCGTTGACTTTGACCCTTTTAACGGAAGCCACTTTATGCGGTTTTCCTTTGCGGGAACCGAACAAACAATGCTTGAAGCTGTAAAGCGGTTGAAAAGTTGGCGATAAGTTTGTTGTGATGATCTAGGTAAAAGCCTGAAAAAACAGATAAAGAAGAAAAAACAGATAAAAAAGCCCCAGACAATCTTGAAACAATTTTGTCTGGGGCTTTTTTTATTGTGTAAATAACGGGTTAGTTACCTGTTATTCTGCTCCACCAGCCTTTTTTCTTGGGGCCAGCAGGTTGTTGGGCCTGTGGGGCTGGGGCCGAAGTTTCCACTTTTGCAGGGGCACTTTTTACCGCGACTTCTGCCACAGGTTTTGCTTCTGCTGCTTTTGGCTCTGATTTTGTTTCCGGCTTGGAAGTCGGGGTTTCAATCGGAATATTTTTGACTTCCGAAGAAGATGATGACGTCTTCTTTTCGGCTGTCGTTTCAGTTGCCGTCGCAGCTTTCTTTCTGGGGCGTCCTACGGGGCGACCTGTTTTGCTTGCGGTTTTGGCACGGGTACGCGGTTTCGCTTTTGGTGCTTCTTCAGTTACCTCATCAGATTTAGCAGCCGTGGCTGCAACAGTTTCTGTTTCAGCAGCGGTTGTTTCTGATGCGGTATCTGTTGATGCTTCAGCTTCTTCAGCCTTTTTGCGAGGGCGTCTGTTGGTTGTCGCCCGTTTACGCGGTGCCCGACGCGGTTTTTTCGGCTTCTCTTCATCATCAGAAGCTGCTTGGGTTTCATCCGAAGAAGCGCTTTCGTCAGTACCAGTGGCTTGAACATCCGTGGATACTTCGCCAGCTGCTGATGTTACAGCATCTTGTGGCGAGCTTTCCTCTGTAGGAGCATCGGCAGATGCCGATTTTCTGCGCCGAGGTCCCCGTCGACGTTTGGGTTTCTCGTCATCTGATGATTTGCTTTCCGTAGATGTCGTGCCTTCAGACGCAGCAACTTCGTTTGCTGATTCAGCGTTCACGTCAGACTGGTTTTCTGAATCTTGACTGTTATCAGCATCAGAAACCGCCTGGTTTTCCTGAGAATCAGTCCCATCCAACTGTTCTTCTTCACCCTCGGGCCGTCTGGTTCTTCTACGGCCACCGCGTTTGCCGCGACGACGGCGTTTACGGGTACGACCATCATCATCGTATCCGTCCTCTGAACGGGAAACATCCTGGTCGTCATCGTTGGATTGAGCATCATCCAAAGATGCGTTTACGTTCTCATCGCTACTTGCGTCCGGAAACTCGGAACGGTCTTTCCGGCGACGGCGACGACGGCGACGTTTCGGGTCGCTATCTTGTCTGTCGTTACGGTCATTTCGTTCTGCCCGTTCCTCATCAAGTCTTTTTGTCGATTTCACCTGTGCAGATTTCACCGGCTCTAGCGGCATGATTTCATTAACAGGGCCATCGTTATTAGCGACCAGTCGCTCTAGCCGGAAGTTCGGAATAACGATGCCGTCATCTGCATTGATATCGACGGTAAAGTTGTAACGCTGTTCAATGTCAATCAGACGTGAACGTTTTTGGTTAAGGATATAGAGAGCTACCTCGGTGGGTACATAAAGAGCAATCTTGCCGCTGCCTTTACGGATGCCGTCTTCTTCGAGAGCACGCAATGCATGAAGGGCGGCAGATTCAGTGGTTCTGACTGTTCCAATCCCGTCGCAGTGTGGGCAAGTCACTGTCGAGTTTTCAACAATGCTTGGGCGCAAACGTTGACGAGACATTTCCAGCAGACCAAAGGGGCTGATCCGTCCCAGTTGGATACGTGCACGGTCTGCCTGCATCGCATCTTTCAGACGGCGTTCAACTTCGCGGTTATGTTTGGGGTCATCCATATCGATGAAATCAATGACCAACAATCCAGCCAAATCACGCAGGCGAACCTGGCGTGCCACTTCATCGGCGGCTTCCTGGTTGGTTTTGAAGGCTGTTTCTTCAATGTGACGTTCTTTTGTGGCGCGGCCAGAGTTAACATCGACAGCAACCAACGCTTCGGTCGGATTGATGACAAGATACCCGCCAGATTTAAGCTGCACAATCGGGTTGTGCATGGCATCAATCTGTGTTTCAACCTGAAAGCGGTGATACAGCGGCACCTGCATGCCTTTGTAGTGTTTAACCTTTTTGGCGTGACTTGGCATGAGCGACCGCATACAGCTTTTTGCCATTTTGTAGCCGCGTTCACCTTCGACCAAGATCTCTTCCATGTCGCTGGTATAGAGATCGCGCATTGCCCTTTTGATCAGATTTGCTTCTTCGTAAATCAGGCTCGGAGCTTCCGACTTAAGGGTGTTCTCGCGAATTTCATTCCAAAGACGGATCAGATACTCATAATCCCGCTTGATTTCCATTTTCGTACGCTGGCTGCCCGCTGTACGAACGATAACGGCGATCCCTTCGGGAATTTTGAGGTCAGATAGAATGTCTTTCAGACGTTTACGATCATTGGGGTTGCTGATCTTGCGACTGATCCCGCCACCTTTGTTGGTGTTGGGCATCAGAACAGAATAACGACCCGCAAGTGACAGATAGGTTGTTAGGGCCGCGCCCTTGTTGCCGCGCTCTTCCTTTGCAACCTGTACCAAGATAACCTGTCGGCGTTTGATAACCTCTTGAATTTTGTAGCGTTTCATAAGGTTTACGCGTGACTTTGTTTTGGCCTCAAAGTCAGACTCATCTTCATTGATACTATCGACAGAGGTTTCCCCGGCGATTTCCTCAATGGTATCGTCTTGCTGCTTTTCTACGCTTTCAAGGGAATCTGAAGAAACATCGGGTGTATCTTCCTCTGCAGGTGGCGCAGTGTTTTCTTCCTCTTCCAAAGGTTCGACAATGGCTTCTTCTTCCATAATGCTCTCGCGATCAGCAACCGGAACGCGGTAGTAATCCGGGTGGATTTCACTGAAGGGAAGAAAACCATGCCTGTTCCCGCCGTATTCTACGAATGCAGCTTGGAGAGAAGGTTCAACACGGGTTACGCGAGCGAGGTAGATATTTCCTTTTAGTTGTTTCTTGGATTGGGTTTCAAAATCGAAATCTTCAAGTTTGTTTTCGTTGTGCACCACAACCCGGACTTCTTCCGGGTGGGTGGCATCGATTAGCATACGTTTTGCCATACGTGAGTAACTCCAGCGTGCGGCCTGCGCCTTTGGTAAGCCATAACAAAGGCGGCGCACGGAACATCAGTGTCGATGAATTTATATGATCAAGAGCGTTCATTACCGTTTCTTTATCCTGCGTAGCCGTAGTTTCGAACGGGAACGCTCTCGCTTGGGAATCGTTCATAAAAATGAAACGATTCGATTAAGTTAAAAAGTGTTGAGGGGGTAGTTGTTTTGTAAAACCTTGCCCCATCAGTTTGGCTTGTTGTACTTGCTTCTCAGGGCGTCTTTTATAAAGACCGAAATCTGCAGCTTCTGGCTAACAGAGCCTCCTGAGGCATCAGTACACGCTGTAAGTTGGGTATTTCCCACTATCAGCGTAGAATTTTCTGTCTGTAGATTAGCAGGACCGTTCCCTCTGTGCTAGAAGGTAATTTCACTTTTTTGGATTCATTTTAAAATTACGTGATATTAGGGGTCTGTTTTGAGTATGTTTTTCGAGTAACATACTTAGATTAAACCGAAAATAGCTTGGTATTAAACAGTGATTTTTGAGATAAAGAGCGCATGAACGTTAGGTTTTTTAGCTGTACCGGACTGGTGGGATTTATCCTGACCTTGGTTGCTCTTTTCATAACGGTGAGTGCCCAGAGTTCTGATCTGGATGCCATTCGAATCGGAAAGCACCCGGATAAAACCCGATTTGTGATGGAATTATCCGAAGAACCAGCCTATCGAATCTTCACACTTCCGGATCCCTATCGCATTGTTATTGACCTGCCAAAGTTGAACTGGAAGGTTCCTAAAAACAAGGTTCCCAGAGCAACCGGGGCGGTACAGGCGCTCCGGTTCGGTCTTTTTGAACCAAATATCAGTCGTGTTGTTCTGGACGCACGATATCCTGTTACCATTACTTCTGCTTTTTTGCTGCCGCCAAAGGATGGTCACAAACATCGGTTGGTTGTGGATATCAAACGCATTACAGCTGAGGCCTATAAGTCTTCGGGGGAACAGAAACGTCAGCTGACATCCGCGACCCCGTTAAAGAAAGAGACACAGGTTGCGGCAACACCAATCGCGCCATCGCTGACCGCCCCAAAGAAGCCAGAAAAAGCCAGAAAAGTCATTGTGATAGATGCGGGGCATGGCGGTGTTGATCCCGGTGCTATTGGTGTGTCGGGAATACAGGAAAAGAAACTGGCCCTGAGCTATGCAAAAAGCCTGAAAAAAGTTCTCGAAAGTAAGGGGCGTTATCAGGTTGTTATGACACGGGAAACTGATACATCCCTGGCACTTCGGCAAAGGGTAGGCATTGCGCAAAAGGCGAATGGAGATCTTTTCATTTCCCTTCATGCAAACAAACATCCTTCCAGCCGGGTTCGAGGCTTTTCGGTCTATAGCCTGTCTGAAAAGGGATCGGATAAAGAGGCCGAAGCCCTGGCGGCGAAAGAGAATAAGGCTGATATTATTATTGGCTTTGATCTGAGCGAACAGTCTGCTGATGTCAGTAAAATCTTGATCGATCTGGCCCAGCGCGAAACAAATAATCAGGGCAAGCAGTTTGCGAATGTGCTGGTTGGTGAGATGAGGCGCGAGGCCAAGCTGTTGGGGCGCCCTCATCGTTCAGCGGGTTTTGCCGTGCTTAAATCACCCATAATTCCGTCTGTTTTGGTCGAACTGGGCTATATGTCAAACAGACAGGAAGAACGATTGTTGCAAAGCGAGAATCACAAACTAAAACTGGTCACCGCCATTGGCCGTGCAGTGGATCAATATTTCGGCAAGCTGGAAAGTTATAACACCCAATAAAGTTATAACACCCAATTACTGGCATTTGGTGGCTTTTTGTTATAGTAACGGGAAGAAATTTACCCCATGTGTCATCCTGTTTTGAACGGGACAGGGGGCGTTTGTATGACAGGTTGTTGCCTGTTTTTGCCATATGGTTGTCATAGTTTTGAGGCAGATTAGCAGATTACTGCATTGATGCTGGTTAGGATTTAAGGCGTGAAGTTTCTAAAGATAATGGGCTATTTGTTTGGTCTGGGAATTGTGATGGCAATTGCTGGCGGGGGCGTGGTTCTCTATGCCTTTTACGAATATGGCAAAGGCCTGCCGGAACATACCGACCTTAAAGATTATGATCCGCCGACCGTAACACGTGTTCACGCGGGTGACGGCCGTTTGATGGAAGAATACGCCAAGGAAAAGCGTATCTATGTACCAATTACGGCAATCCCGACCCGTGTAAAAGATGCTTTCCTTTCTGCCGAAGATAAAGATTTTTATACCCATGGCGGGTTGAATTATCTCTCTCTTGCCCGGGCGATGATGACCAATATCAAGAATATTGGCTCGGGCAAGCGTTTGATCGGTGCGTCAACGATTACGCAACAGGTCGCAAAAAACTTTTTGCTGACCAACGAAGTTTCTTACGAGCGCAAGATCAAAGAAGCCATTTTGACCTTTCGTATTGAAAATGCCTTTGAGAAAGAGCGTATTCTTGACCTCTATTTGAACGAAATCTTCTTGGGTTACCGATCTTATGGTGTGGCAGCTGCTTCGTTGAACTATTTCAACAAGTCGCTTGATGAACTGACAATTGCAGAAGCTGCCTATCTGGCTGCCTTGCCAAAAGCACCATCGAATTACCATCCCGTGCGGCGTCATGACGCGGCACTTGCCCGGCGTAATTGGGTCATTGGGCGCATGCTGGAAAATGGCAAGATTACCAAGGACGAAGCGGAAACAGCCTGGCAGTCACCGCTTGAGATAATTAAGCGGGACCGTACCGAAGTTGTTGATGCCCCTTATTTTTCCGAAGAAGTACGCCGTGAGCTAATTGATCTTTATGGTGAAGAAGGGCTGTACGAAGGGGGGCTATCCGTTCGAACAACGCTGCAACCCCGCTTGCAAAAGATTGCCCAAAAGAGCTTACGGGATGGCTTGATCGAATATGATCGCCGTCATGGATGGCGTGGTCCTGTTGCGACCTATGATCCGGAATCCCCGGACGGTTGGAAAATACAGCTGGAAGCAATCCCCACACCCAAAGGGGCTGATCCGTGGAAGCTGGCGGCTGTTTTGGAAGTGGGTAAAAAATCTGTTGCGATTGGGCTTGTGGATGGTACGCGTGGCACTATTCCCATGAGTGAGCTGAAATGGGCACGTAAGTGGCTTAAAAATCAGCGCTATGGCGGTGTACCGAGTACACCTGGGCATGTGTTGTCACTGGGGGATGTTGTTCTTGTCGAGCCTGTGACAAAAACACCAAAAGGCAATGACTACCCCGAAAATACCTTTGCCCTGCGACAAATCCCGGATGTGAATGGCGGTCTTATTGCTATTGATCCGCATACTGGCCGGATCTTGGCCATGTCCGGCGGATTTTCCTTTGATCGCAGTTCATTTAACCGTGCGACACAGGCAATTCGACAGCCGGGTTCTGCGATCAAGCCCTTTATCTATCTAAGTGGTCTTGATAATGGTTATACCCCTGCAACACTTATTCAGGATGCCCCCTTTGCCTTGGATCAAGGGGCGGGCCTTGGAAAGTGGAAACCGGGTAACTACACCAAAAAATTCTACGGACCGACCCGTATGCGGGTAGGTTTGGAAAAATCCCGAAACCTGATGACAGTTCGTCTGGCGCAAAATGTTGGCATGGATAAAATCGTCGAATATGTACGGCGATTTGGTATTGAAAACAATATGAAACCCGTATTGTCAATGTCCTTGGGGGCGGGGGAAACATCTCTGTTACAGATGACCACGGCTTATGCCATGCTGGTTAATGGTGGTAAGCGGATTGAACCGACACTTGTTGATCGCATTCAGGATCGGCGCGGTAAAACAGTCTTCAGGCATGATTCGCGAAATTGTTTGCCCTGTGTGAGTGATGGCGAATGGAAGAACCAGCCTGTTCCCACATTACCGGACACGCGCGAACAGATTGTCGATCCGGCATCCGCATATCAGGTTGTTTCCATGCTAGAGGGCGTTGTCCAGCGTGGAACAGGGCGCCGAATCAAGTCTATCGGCAAACCACTTGCCGGGAAGACAGGAACAACCAACAAAAGCTTTGATGCATGGTTTCTGGGCTTTTCACCGGATTTGGCCGTGGGGGCCTATGTGGGCTTTGATACCCCCAAAACACTTGGGGCCCGAGAACAGGGCGCGAGTGCCGCCGCACCAATTTTCAAATCCTTTATGGAAGAGGCTTTGAAGGATGCCCCGGCAACACCATTCCGGGTGCCTGCGGGTATCAGATTGGTTAGAATTAATGCTGAAACAGGCCGTCTGGCCGGGGTAAATGACAGCAATGTCATTGTCGAAGCCTTCAAGCCGGAAAACGTTCCATCGCCGAATTTTTCGGGTGACGGGGAAGAGAATGACAATCCGCTTTTGTCTGTAACCGATGGATTGACAACCGAGGGCTTGTATTAACCCGCCTGAAACGGGTAGAAGACGGAACTGGTAAAAACCGAATTACTAATTTTTTAAATTTAGCTGACGAGGAGGCCGTGTAAGCATGCGCGCCGAGATCGAAGCGGCGATTAGCGATATTGAACAGTCGCTGACGTTGCTGAGGAGGCATCTTTGACTGGGATGCCGCACTTAGACGACTGGACGAACTGAACGTTCGTGCCGAAGACCCGGAACTCTGGAATGATCAACAGCTTGCCCAGACGCTGATGAAAGAGCGTACGCATCTGGAACAGTCGATTGCGGCTGTGCGCAAGATCGAAAGCGACGTGGAAGAAGCCACCTTGCTGATCGAGATGGGTGAGGACGAAGGCGATCAGGATTCTGTGGACGAGGGTGAGAACCAGATTTTCGCCCTGAAGGAACTGGCGGATAAAAAACAGCTGGAAAGTCTGTTGTCCGGTGAAGCCGATGCCAACGACTGTTATCTACAGGTCAATGCCGGGGCTGGCGGGACAGAGGCACAGGACTGGGCCGAAATGTTGTTGCGCATGTACACCCGCTGGGCAGAACAGCATGGCTATAAAGTTGAGTGGCTGGAAGAAAGCAGCGGTGAGGAAGCCGGCCTGAAGTCGGCCACGGTCATGATCAAGGGCCATAATGCCTATGGCTGGCTGAAAACCGAAGCCGGGGTTCACCGTCTTGTGCGTATCTCGCCCTATGATTCACAGGCCCGTCGTCATACGTCCTTTAGCTCTGCGTGGGTCTATCCGGTGATTGATGACAGCTTTGACATCGAAATTCTCGACAAGGATATCCGCGTTGATACTTTCCGTGCTTCCGGCGCGGGGGGGCAGCACGTGAACACCACCGATTCAGCGATCCGTATCGTCCACGAACCCACAGGTATCGTTGTGCAGTGTCAGAATGACCGCTCGCAGCATAAAAACCGCGCGACCGCGATGAACATGTTGAAATCCCGTTTGTTCGAACACGAAATGCAAAAGCGGGAAGAAGCAGCACAGGCCGAAGCCGATTCAAAAACCGAGATCGGATGGGGACGACAGATCAGATCTTACGTCTTGCAGCCCTATCAGATGGTGAAAGATCTCCGCACAGGGGCAGAGACCAGCAACTCGGGCGCTGTGCTAAACGGAGATATTGATATGTTCCTCGAGGCATCATTGGCGTCCAAGCTCAAAGGCGGCACGAGCGAAGATGGAGAGGTCGAAGAGCTTCTTTGATCAACTGCGTTGATCTGTAATCTCTCAAGAAAAACCCGATAGGACTAATCCTATCGGGTTTTGTTTTAGCATTATCAAACAGCAGGTTTGTCAGCTAAAAAGTGTGGATGTGATCTGGTATTAAGCCTGACCTGTCGGGTTCCACGGCTAGCTTCGATTTCCAGACTTAACCCCATTTCCAGACTTAACTAAGGCGATTGGCGGGGAGATCCCAATAGGCACGCAGGCTTTCCTGATGAACCTGTTCTGTATTGACACCGATATCTTCGCGCTGTTCAAGGCTGAGACCAGCCAGCGTGCGGCGTTCTTCGCGAATTTCAAAGGCTTTTATAATTAGGCCCAAGACGCGGGAAAAGAATGTTGTCGCTTCTTTTGTCGAGGAGGCAAAAATTTTGTGGTCCCGAGAAAAAGAAGCCCCGCAAGCGCCGTTTGTGCCCACAGTGTGACATGCGTTCAAGGTATGACATGGTTGTTTTAGCATTTCATCCTCCATTGCAGAATGTGATGGTTTCGACCGTTGCGATCAATGTTATTGATATATTGTCATGGATTTATTATTATGGAAGTGAATAGTTTTGATTAATATCATCACAAAAATTGATAGCTCTGTTTTTAGGGGCATGACTAATAGAAGACAGGCCTAATAGAAGGCAGGACCAATAAAAGAAAGTCAGTAGATTGAGAAATTTTGACCTCGGCACATTGCGCAGCTTTATTACTGTCAGCGAGACAGGCGGCATGACAGCAGCGGCGAACAAGCTGCATATGACGCAATCGACCATCAGCATGCAAATCAAACGGCTGGAAGAAAGTGTTGGTCTGCCCTTGCTGGATCGTAACAGCGGGCGTGGCATCCGGCCAACGGCTGAGGGCGACCAGTTGCTTGGCTACGCCCGGTCCATGCTGGACCTGAACGATGAAATCTGGGGCAGATTAACGGCCCCGAAGTATGAGGGCAGTATCTGCCTTGGCGTGCCGGGTGACGTGATCAGGCCGCATATTCCACATGTCCTCAAACAGTTCAACCGGGACTTCCCCCGCGTGCAGGTCAAGTTGAAAACCGCGGGATCAATCGATCTGGCTGCTGAAATAGAACACGGTCAACAGGATTTGATCCTGACGACAGAGGTATATAACAAGGATCAAAAACTGCCCGAAAATGCAGAGCTTTTGGCCGTGCAGCCCCTGTTATGGACCGGGGCGGTCAATGGCCATGCATGGATGGCCCGCCCGTTGCCCGTTGCCATGGTACGCGGCTGTGCCTTTCGGCGATCCATGATTGAGGCACTGGAACAGGCGGGGATTCCCTGGCTGGACGCGGTTGATACCGACAGCGAAGATTCCACCTCGGTCGCCGTTGCCGCAGACTTCGCGGTGCGCCCTGAACTCCCAACCTTCACCGACCCCGGCATCGAAGAAATCGACCACCGCGGCGAACTGCCGACGCTCCCCCGATGCAGCATAAACATGTACCTCGCCGACGGCCCGAACAAAGCCCTGGCAGAAGAACTTGCGATCTATATCCGCGGCGCTTTTCGGGGGTAAAATTAACGGTTAGTGGGTATCATGTTTTTAAGCTGTGGGAATCCTGTTTTGGGTATCACTGTAAATGACAATTAATCAGGTAAATCGTTATAACTCTTTTGAAGATGTTAACAATCTAGAAGAGGCTAAGATCAACAACCTTTTAGAAAACGGGGATGGCCCTGAAAAGGTTTGGGCCATATGGTCCCTTGCCCTTAAGAAGTGGAAAAGTTCTGCTTCAAAATTGCAAAGTTTACCCGACGGTGAGCCTTCTTCTGGTGTGCGCAGAAATTTAATCGTTGTTTTGGCCGGAATGCAACAATCGGATGTATTGTATAGTTTGGCGAAGCACGACCCAGATGCTTCAGTTCGTGCTGATGCGTTAAAGTATTTGATCAGAATCTCCGACCCCAACGACGAACCCCTTTCCGAATTTTTGTATAAAAGACTTATCAATGATTCAGAAAATATAATTAAAATAACGATTTTAAAAGAAGCACCGGAAGAGCTTCTAACGCTTTCATTCAACGATATTATTACTTTCATTGAACCCTCGGACCCTGCACTTCAAATGGTAAGCCTTGAGCAGCTGGATAAGAGAGCTTTGTTAGATGATGAAAACGCTCCGGCTATAGCCAAACTACTTTTACAGGCGCATGATGCTAGCATTTTAGAAAAGATAATGTTTATCTTGATAAATGGAGGAAGGTCTGAACTAATTTTAGATGCTGGAATGTTGCAAGAAGATAAAACTAATTTTGATCTTTTATCGTATTTAGCAAAACAAGAAATCAAGTTTTCATGGTCATCTTTACAAAAGTTTATTGGCCCTGAGTGTAATCACAACAGTCATATGATTATTGATTTTATTCAAAACCCGACAGAGCCAGGAGCCTTCTTATGGCTTTCAACGAGATATGCGCAAATGCTTGAACTAGAATCATGGGAGAATGATTTTTTCGAAATTCAAAAAGCCTTCTTAGAAACATTATCTGGCATCGATAAGCCTGATCAAATGATTCCTGCTCTCAATTCTAATCTGCAAATTATTCATAAGTACATGAAAGTTGAGCTTCATGACATGCAGTGTTGGGCAAAAGATGAATGGATGTACGAGTTTGATAATGAGGAAGATTATGAGGAGGCGATTTTAAGCAATAAAGCGAATATTGAGGCTATTAAAAATTGGTTGAAATAATTCAACGTTTACTTGTGGTCTTAATCAGTTAGAAGCATTATGAAATTTATAGCTCATTGATAAATTTAGTTTAAAAAACCTGTATAAATTACACCAGTGTATACATCTGTATAAGTTTTTATGACTTACCTTAAACTTCAGATTTATCTAACTCTCATACACTCTCAAAACTCCCGGTCCACCCAATCCTTGTATGCTTTTTCTCGCGACGATGATCAGGATAATCGTGGAGAGCAGGAGGCCGCTCCAGACAGAGGCAAACACGGCGGTCCAGACGCCCCATTCGTTCCAGTTCAGGATATAGATAAAGAGGGCGGCGAAACCTGCCGAGGCGAAGATTTGTCGGTAGATCCCGATCCAGACGGTCCAGATCGGACGTTTGATGCCCTGGAAAAAGGACATCATCGCAAAGAGGGTGAGGTAGGCGGGCAGCATCGGCGCGGCGAGGATCAGGTAATCGAAGCCGACCGAGATAACATCTTGATCCGGGGTGAAGAGGCCCAGCAAGAACTTGCCGCCGAGCAAGAGCAATACCGTACCAACAAGCATCATGCCGATGCCAGTTAGCACACACCACCAAAAGGCATAACGCACTCTGTCGAGTTCTTTGGCACCATAGTTTTGCGCAATGATCGGCAAGAGAACGATTGTCAGCCCCAAGCCGGGGAGCAGGACAAGCTGTTCAATGCGCAGGGCAATGCCATAGGCCGCGACCGCGGTTGCGCCAAAGGGTTGCAGGAAATACTGGATGACAAAAACACCCACAGTGATGGTCAGGAAATTCAGGCTTGCCGGGGCACCCTGAGCCACGATGTCTTTGATGATCTTCAGATGGGGGATGAAGCAGGACAGCCTTGTCTGTGCCATTGCCCGCGATTTCAGGGCGTGGGACAAAAGGTAGAAGGCCACGAACCATTCGATGATCACGGTGGATATGGCGAGGCCGTCAAAGCCAAGCCCTGGAATGCCAAAGGCCCCGAAAATAAACAGCGGGTTCAAGAGGCAGTTGGCGAGAAATCCCCCGATCAGGGCATTGCGGTTTGTCACTGTATCGCCCTGAGCGCTCAGAATACCGTTGGCGGCAAAGGCGATCATAAAGGCTGGCGCGGCAAAGAGGATAAGGATCAGGTAATCATGGGCGAGTGTTCGATAGCCGTTATAAACTCCGAGTAAATCCAGCAGGTGAGGGATAGCGTAGTAGCCAGCCAAACAAAGCAGGAAAGAGAAGAGCGTGGCAAAGCTGAGGCCCTGTGCAGATATGTCTTTGGGTGCAGATATGTCCTTGGGCGCAGCTATATCTTTTGGTGAGGTAATGTCTTCTGAGGAATGTTCCGTTGTCTGGGTTTGTTTTTCATCATCGCTGGCCGTGTCATTACCGACCTTGTTCCTGTTGGCGCCAATGGCTGACCCAACAAGGGCAGAGATACCCTGTCCCAGCCCGATGCCAAAGGCGATGAGAATAAAAAACACCGTAAAAGAAACGGAAAGCCCGGCCTGGGCATCCGTAGAGATCATCCCGGCAAAGAAGGTGTCCACCACATTATAGAGAGTATTGAACAGCATGCCGATGCCAGCGGGAATGGCCAGCGCTTTGAAGTGTGCTGGCAGACTGCCATGCACAAGGTCTCTTTCCCGGGCTTTTTTTGTCCTTTTCGTGCTGGTTTGGGCCACGGGGAAACTTTCTGTATAAGTGTCTGCAGGGGGAGCTTGGTCGGTCTATATCATTGCGGTAGATTGCAAAAATCAATCGGTTTTCAAATCTGTTCTTGTTTCTCTGTTCATGGTTTTTCGTTTGGTTGCAACGTCACTCAGGGAACTGCGCCAATCTGGATGGGTGCGGGCCAATTCGTGAAAGGTGTCTTTTTCTAGTAATAGCAGGTGCGAAAAACTAATGGATTTTACCGATGCACTTCTATTGGTTTCATTAAGAAGTGCCATTTCACCAAAGAAATCGCCTTGTCCAAGGCGGTGAACATCGTCTCCTACCCGAATTTCTACCGCACCACTTTCGATAAAATAGAGGCCATCTGCCTTATCTCCTTTTTTGAAGACATAAGCACCATCGGCAAGAACGCGGGGGTGAAGTTCTTTTATAACCTGTGTCAGTTCTGAAACTTCAAGGTTTTTAAATACGGGGAAAGCCGTTAGAAGCTCGGCGGTTTTTGATTTGATATCAACGTGCGTTTGTGACCGTCTTGCGGCATGAAAGAAGTTTGCCTCGCTTGTCAGGCTGCGCGCGAGATCCAGACTAATGATGCCGGCATCGCGAAAATTTTTAATCTGTTCCAATTCATCCCGATAGGCGATACGTTCCAAAATGCGGCGATCAAGTGTTTTGGCAAATTTGGGATATTGCAGACGCAATGCCGCAAGGTGTCGTTCAATACTGTCCAGTCGCTGATCAAGGATTTCCTGTAAAACAGTAACGGACTGTGTGCCCAAAAGGTTTTGAAGGCGCTGATCAAGAAAACTTTTCAGTTCTAATACCAGAATGCGGTTAATCAGCAGGAAGTGGAAATGTTTGCCCAAATGCGATGCAATGGGACGGTTAAAACCCAGGTGAGTATGCGCCCAGCTCAATATTCTGAATTTTGTACTGTGGCGATAGGGTTTTTTGGCCGCGGAAATATACCCTTCGCGCCCGCTTTCCCTTGCAGCATCGATCATGTCTTCGATGACCAGTAAATACCTGTCCACCAGATCGTGGCGCAGGATGCCGCTTAATCGTTGATCAAGTAAAAGGGATTTTTCTTGGTTGGTTAAAGCAACAAGGCCGATTATCAGACGATCCTGATCATTTATCTCCTGTTTGTATGATTTATCGTCTGCGATACGGGACAGGCGGTTGATGTATTGCTGCGCAGTTTGTTCAGTCAGTCTGGGGTCGAGCTGAAAACGGGTTGCAAAATTATTCAGGCTGGATTTAACGGTAGAAAGAGACTGGGTTAAAACCTGAATTCGAAAGGCGCGTTCAATGGGGGAAAGCTGGTCAAGTTTTAACCACTTCATCAAGGCCGTTAGCGTTGTTCCCTGTATCAGCAGTGTGAAGAGGGCAAAGCCAGTTGCCTGTATTGCGATGAAGCGTTGTGTTTCGCGATCAATTAACGGGTTTTCGGTAACGGCCAAGGCAAGGGCCAGGGTCACTGCACCGCGTAATCCGCCCCAGACAATCACAATTTTGGTCGGGTTATCGACACGCTGAGTTAGTTTGAGAGCAGCCAGTAAGGGAAAAATCCCAAACAGGATAACCGCCCTTGCAATCAACGCTGCAATGACAGCGGTTAAAATAATCAGGACATCGGACAGGACAAAATCCGATAACAGATCGGGTACAACCAATGCGGCAAGGATAAAGACCAGCCCCCCCGCCCACCATGCAAGCTGTTCCAGTGTTTCTTGAAAAAACTTGAAGGTTTCAGGTTCAAAGCGGGGGCGTGCCATGGCGCTGAGGACAAGGCCGCTGGTAACCACAGCAACAACACCAGAAATCTGGATGTAGTTTTTGGCAAGAATATAGATAACAAAAGGCAGCGCAACGGTGATAGTTAGCTGCGCCGAACGAAAAGAGCTAAGCCAGGAAATCAGGGTGATCGCTATGCGACCACAGATTACGCCGGTAATAACACCGCCGAGAAAGGCAAACCCGAGTTGTTGAACCAGAAGGCCGGGTTCATAGCCACCACCCGAAATAATAAGGGTTAGAAACGCACCAAAAGCAGCAATGGCTGTGGCATCGTTCAACAGGCTTTCGCCTTCGACCAGCCGGGTCAAGCGTTCAGGCGCCCCCAGATCCCGAAAGAGACTGATGACCGCGCTGGGATCGGTGGTGGCAACAATAGCGCCAAAAAGAAGACAAATAACCAGGGGGGCACTGGATACCAGAGATACAGCCCCGCCGATTAAGGCAATGGCAATAAAAACCCCTAAAACAGCAAGAAATATAACGGGAACGGTGTCTTTTGTCAGGCGCCGGACATCAATGGTTATGGCCCCCTGAAAAAGCAGAATCGGCAACAGAACATCCAGAAAAGTTGCTGATGATACGGGCATGTTGACGACCAGTGCAGCGACTTCGTTGAATTGGTCCGTCAGCCGGGTGTGGAGAAGCCAGCTTGCGCCAGAGGCAATAATGACGCCGATAATACCCAGCACAACCGTAAAGGGCAGACCCGTTCTTCGGGCCAGCGGCTGGGTACAGGCGATGACGATAAGAAGGGCAGAAATGGTGAGAACAATATCTGAAACTGGCAACTCAGGTATCCGTTAAGTTAGAGCATCCACATCTATAGGGATGACTATATATGTTGCTTTCGGGTCTGTCCCAAGTCTTTCTGTTTTTTATCAGTAAACAAGATTGACCGGATTTGTCTGATGAAACTGCTTTTTGTCAGATGCTTACTTATCAAATCTTGGGGCCATCAAATCTTGGGGCCATCAAATCTTGGGGATAGGGTGTCAGATTGACGCCGGGTCAACATGCCTTTCCGGGGGGAAGTTCAGAGTGACTTGTGTTCCTTCCTGGACTTTGCTTGTCAGGTTCAGCGTGCCGTCATGAAGTTCGGTTAGCATCTTGCTGAGGGAAAGGCCCAACCCCGTTCCTTCGTGAGCTGTGCGGGCATTGACACGCGCCTGTCCAAAGGGGGCAAGGACAACGGGAATATCTGCTTCTTCTATACCACATCCGGTATCACTGATCATTAGACGGATGCTGTGATCACTGTTCTTTTCAAGGTTGAGGAGAACTTTCCCATCCTTGGGGGTGAATTTTACAGCATTGGTGAGCAGGTTGAGCAGGATCTGGCGCATGATGCGTTCATCGCCCTGAAAATAAACCTTTTCATCGGGAACTGTGATCTGGATGTTCAGGGTTGCAGCATCTGGTCGACCACGGATGATTTGCATGCAGGCCGAAATGGTATCTTTCAGATCCAGCACATCTTCGTTTAGTTCAAACTTTCCTGACTCGACCTTGGATATATCCAGAACATCATTAATCAGGTTTAGCAGATGTTCCCCGGAATGATGCACATCATTGATGTATTCCCTGTATCTGGGGTGGCCCAATTCCCCCAATAATTCATCGCGCATGACTTGGGTAAAGCCCAGAATGGAATTCAGCGGTGTTCTTAATTCGTGGCTCATATGCGCCAAAAATTCGGACTTGGTATTGTTCGCGACATGGGCTTCGTCTCTGGCCCGCATAAGCGCAAATTCGGCTTCTTTTATATCGCTGATATCTTTTTGAATACTGACAACATACCCGTCTTCGGTAAGGCGATCGCTTAGCATAAGATAGCGCCCATCCTTAAGCGTTACGACGTTTGGTTTTTGGGGACCTTTGGAGAGCTCTGCACGTCGGTTGATATATTCCTGGCCATCGCCTTCTGTAATAACCATACCTTTTTCTATGTCGCGTTTGCCTAATGCACGCTCGTGAACTCCGGGCGTTGCCTCTTCATCACTGTAACCATAAAATTCTTTGAACTTGCTGTTACAAATGACCAACAATCCATCGGGATCGTACAGGACAAAACCTTCGCTCATTGCTTCCAGCGCATCGACCAGCATTTTTCGCGAAGATACGGCCGAATTTTTAACTTTTATTTCTTCTGTAATGTCATAGCCGCAAAATAAGAGGTAGCTTTTTTCCCCAAGAATGATGGATTGGATTGTCATTGAAAAATCATGTAACGATCCATCTTTGCCTTTCAGACAGGCATGAAAACGACTGACCGTTTTGTCGGTTTTTATGCGGCGTATCATCTCGGCTCTTTTTTCCGGGCCTAACCAGATATTTAGCTCTTGAGATGTATGTCCTACGACTTCTTCCCTTTTATACTTCAGGGTTTTTAACCACGCATCACTAATTGCGTGGATTAATCCTGTTTGAGGGTCGGTGATGACAAAATACGTACCGGAGGCTGCAAAAATGGCTTCCAGAAGTTCGGCTGAATCAAGCTTGAAGTCCGTGAATAAGGATTCCGGGGTTGGCAATTCTCGTCCTCTTATAACAACAAACTTTTTAAGCTCTGTTTTTATTAATTTATTTGGAAGAGCTTGTTTTTAGATAAGAAAACAAAAGGTAACAGAACTTACAAGGGGAACGCAAATATTTGCGTTCCCCTTGTAAGATTAAAATGAAATGTTTAGCGTTTGGTTTCAATTTACGAAGGTGCGGGATCAGTTCTGAATAGCCCTAATTTGTATCCTGTTCTGCTTGCATTGTGAAAAAGTATGAACAGGGTCAGAACAGTCATCAAAATTTCCGTAACTGGCCCCACATACCAGATTCCGACTTCACCAAAATAGAGGGGAAGAACAAAGGTCAGGGGAATGGAAAAAAGATAGGTTCTCGTCAGACTGATAAGGGCAGATCTTTTTGCGTCACCAATAGCCTGGAAAAAACCGGATAGAATCATACTGGGACCGAAGAGAAAGTAAAACAGCGTGATCAGAGGTAATATGCGTGCGGTTTCTGTAATGATTTTCTGATCGTCGACAAAAATTGACCCCAGTGGCCCAGCCATAAAATGAAATATCAACTGTAATGACAGGCAATAGCCAAAAGAAGCAAATATCGCAATCTTCAGGCTGTTGTTCACGCGGGGAAAGATTTGCGCCCCCTGATTGTTCCCTGCAATTGTCTGAAAGCCGAGATTCAAGCCCAGCAAGGGCAAGAAGCTAAAGGTGAGAATACGGGTCGTAATGCCATAGGCCGTTACTGTGGCCTCATAATTCGCGCCACCCCAGTTCTGGAGCGAATAGAAAACAGCACCGGATGATAAGGAAATCCCCAGATAAGACAGGCTTTGTGGCGCCCCCAGTGCGAGGAAGTCGCGCCAAAATCCGGTAATGCGATGAAGCGGGGAGGGCATCAGAGAAATGGCTGATATTGTATTGTAGCGATAGATGATGACTGCGCTCAGGGATAGTGTTTGCGCAAGCAGGGTGCCATAAGCAGAGCCCGCGACGCCCAGATCTAGTTGCACGATAAGCAGATAGTTAAAGAGCACATTCAACAGGGTCGAGAGGACCGAGATAAAGGTCATGAACCCAAGTTTGCCTTCGCACCGGAAGGCATCAACACTGATCGTCAGAATAAAAATCAGGGGGGAGCCATAGATAAGTATGGATATATAGGTATAACCCATTGCGCTGAGTGTATCTGAGCCTTTGGTCACCCACTGGATCATTTGATCCCCGCCAAAACCAAAAATCGAAATAAGCAACAGGCAAACAACACCGGAAAGCATATAGGCACTGGTAAAGGCCGTACTCGCTCTGCCAAATTCTTTAGCCCCAAGCAGTCGGGCCAGAACGGAGGAGAACCCACCTGATACCCAGGTTGATAGGGCAACAATAAGCATGAACACGGGAAACATCATCGTAACTGCTGTCAGGGCATCAGCCCCGACAAATTCGCCAAGAAAATATGCATCTACAAGGGTAAAAAGACCATTGACCACCATGACCAGAATAATGGGGGTTGCTGTTTTTATGAACAGGAGTGGTAAAGACCCAAAGAGAAAGAAATTTTGCTGAGGTTGAGAAGCGTTGCTCACAAGGAAATCCTTTGAGTTCGAAAGAAATAAGTCAAAAATTTTGGTGTGCGCGGCAGGGATATAATAAGAAGCGCAGAGGATAGTATCTTATCGGCCAGCAGTTGTTTTGATCAGGATTGCCCTAATAACAAATATTGGCCATCTGGTTGGTATTTAATGTTAAAGTGGTTTGGGCCGCAACAATAATGTCGTCATGATTGCTATTTATAGATCCAGGTAATTTTTTTAGCTCAAGCCGTACCGTTGATTTGTTTATAGATCCGCAATTGGACCATAGAAGTCGATTGGAAAGTCAGCTTGGTTGCGCCCATCGACATTAAAGGGTGATTTTACCCGCCCTTTGAAGAGGGTGAGGATTATGTTCTGCCAGCTTTCTACCGGATCTTCGTTATCTTGATGGCACAGGTATTCGAACCAGCGTTTTCCCTTGGCAACATGCGTGATTTCGTCGTCATAGATAATCTGTAAACGATCGGCGCTTTCATAATCTTTGGCTAGTTTGAGCTTGTCTATCATGCCGGGTGTGACGTCAATTCCACGGGCTTCCAGCACCATGGGGACAACGGCCAAACGCGCCTTGAGATTGTGTTCTGTTACCTCTGCGCCTTGCCATAGACCCGCATGGGCAGGCAGAGCCCCATAATAAGATCCCAGCTGATCAAGCCTTTCACACAGCAAAAGGTGGTGTCTGGCTTCGTCGTCCGCAACAGATACCCAGTCATCGTAAAAGCCTTTGGGCATTTCGGTTGCAGCAAAGCGGACAATAATGTCCCAGCACAGATTTATGGCGTGAAGCTCGATATGGGTGAGGGCATGAAGTAGCGCTATACGTCCTTCGACTTCCGGGGTGATTTTTCTGCGGGGAACTTCACGGGGCGGGACGAGTTCGGGTTTGTCTTCGCGTGCAGGCTCTTTTGGAATTTCCGCGGTGCCGACGCTTTGAATGTCACCCTGCTGCCAGGCTTTGGCAAAGGCTCTGCTAAGTTCAGCTTTTTCTATTGAATTTGCTGTGGTCAGTGCGATACGGGCTGCTTCTGACAGGGTAGAGGGTATCTTTGCCATAGAGGTGCCTGCGAGAAGATGTTGGATGAAACGAGATTATTTCTGTGTCGATTATTTTTGTGTCTAGGCTAAAAGTGCTGCCAAATCAAGATCGCCGTGTTTTTCATAAAAATCAGGAGGTAAATCAAATGAAATGCCGATGACTGTTTCTTGATAAATGAAATAATGCACGGTGATCGTCTCTGTCGTTTGATCCTCGGGGGGGTGATCATTGTCATCAAAAGATACTTCTTCTTCAACAGAAATGATGTCGACATCCTCTTCCAGAACATCTTCTTTTTTGAGCACAAAGTACTCTTGGTCCGGGCGCAGGCTCTCCCAACTGTTATGTGTTGTATTGTTGTCGAACAGATTAAGCGCTTCGTTGTTTACAATAAAAAAGTTAAAACCATCCCCACCAAAAACGGCCAGCTCTTCGGTGGCAAAGAGAAGAGCATCATCATCCAGTTCAATGAGAATATCATTGTCTTGATCGATAATATCGAATTGATTTTCCTGGTTGAATTCCTGCAGGCTGATTTTTTGGAATTTATCCAGCGTTTTAAATTTGATGGGGCTGAAGTTACGATGTGTCACCACATCTTCCAAAAGACGATCCAGTCGAATGTCATCCGATTTAAATTCGGTTGATGTACCAAAATGATTTTGGCTATCGATAAAGTCATCAATTTTCAAAGTCAGTGATTTTAAAGTGCCGGCTTGTTCTGACCAGTTTGTATTCGTGGGCGAGGACAATATGTCGTCCGGTGTGTTTGCATCATTGGTAAGAGCCGATGCATTGGGGGCTGCAATCTGTTGTTTATCTTCAGCATTTGCCGATCCTACTTGGACAAGAGCCAGAAAAAGCGCTTCCAGATAAAGAGCACTGTACAGTCGCTTGAAGAAAGGCGTCGGTTTTTCGTTTTTTTCTTTTACCGCACGGGAAAAGTGATTGGCAGCCAGAGATGCATTACCCTGATCTTGTCCCAAAGGTTCCAGGACAGAGGAACCGGGTTGTAAAGGGGCCAGATCGGAGGATCCGTTATTCTTGTTTTTTGTCTCTTTTTCCGGGGTAGAATTTGGGGGAGTCGAATAGGGCGACCCCGGCGTTTCTATTGTGGGGGAATCATGCTTGTCATTAAACTTTTTCCCAGCTTTGAACGTCTTGTAAATTCTTTTTAGTTCTTTGAACATTGTCTTTGCTATAGCAGCGTATCAGGAAAAATTTATGCAAGCTGATCGATAGTGCAAGTTAACACAACCATTGTGTCAAAAGGATGACGTTGGTGAATTAGGTATGACCCGTTGGGAAACAGCTTTTCGGTATAAACCAATGAAGTCGTAAATCAATAGTTTTATTTTGGCAAAATTGCCATAAGCCAAATTCGATTTATCCGTCGCATGACCCAATTGCTACGTCGCGAGATCGTCTGTATGGCCTAAGTGCCGTTTGTTATGGTTAGAAGTTGGCGTGGTTTTAACGCAATCGTAAGAGGCTTGTATCACTCTGCTTGTCATTATTGGATCTTTCCAAACTAGGGGGCGTTTCTTATGACAAGATTTTTGCGCAAATTTGTTGCTGGTTTCAGCGTTACTATTCTGTTCTCGGGTCTGGCGATACCAGCATTTGCGGTGGGGGTGGTCAACCATAAACAGCCTGATACGTTTGCGGTAATAAACGTTGCATACAAAGACGAACGTCCGAAAAAGGAAGGTTTTTTGTATGAGCAATATAAAGATTGGCAGGCAAACGCAGAAACATTTGTCACCGAAGATGGGGAGTTGAGAACAATATGCTCTATCCGTACCGGGGGGGACGGTGATGATTCTATTACGGTCTCGATATCCAATGGGGACGCCTTACCCCCGGCGGCAATGCCTTATGTTGAATATCAGGAGGCAACGGCCCGTGGATACCCAACCTATCTTCAGGAAAATCAGATTGTTCTTTGGGTTATCAGTCAGGCAGGTACAAGCACAAGTTACGAATCTTTGGCCTACGCAGGCATTGATGATGACGGCATTCCCTATGCAAATGTCAGTGGAAATGGGCAGGAGTTGAATATTTTGCGCGGCTTTGCCAAGGGGGACAAAGTGGTCTTGATAGATGACTATTCCGGTGGTGATTTATATGTTGGTTCCCTGAGCGGGTTTTCCGCAGCCTATCGAAAGATGGCAGCATGGTGTGGTTTTTCCCCGGACAGCGTTTTGAAGTAGTTTCTATGTCGATAGGCCGAGATGGGTAAGACTGGTACGGGTAAAACAGAGATGCGTAAATAAGATATGGGCGATTTATCGCCGCCCATATCTTATTTGTGAAAGTCTTGGGGTGATTATTAAGCTAGCTCTTGCAAAGCGGCTTTGACTTCTGCGACGTGGTTTTTCACCTTTACCTTGCGCCAGATTTTCTGCACGACCCCTTGGGCATCAATCAGAAAAGTAGCACGTTCGATGCCCATGTATTCCCGACCATAGAGTTTTTTCAGAACCCAAACTCCGTAAGCTTCGCAAATCTCTCCGTCCAGATCAGCAACAAGATCAAAATTCAGCGTATTCTTGGCAATAAAGTTATCATGGCGCTTGACGCTGTCTTTTGAAACGCCAATGACCTTTGCATTTAATTTGGTGAAATCCGGCTGTGCATCCCGAAAATCACAAGCCTCTGTCGTACAGCCGGGGGTGGAATCCTTGGGATAAAAATAAAGAACAACGGCCTGTCCTTTAAGTGAGCTAAGGGTCAATTCACCATTGCCCTGAATAGGGGCGGTAAAGTCCGGGGCGATATCGCCAATTTCAAGCGTCATAATGATAATCCTTTTAAGTCGAATTCCGTTAGATACCTATCGTTTGTACTGCCTGATAGCAAGATCTGGCATGGAAGAAAGACACTTGTTTAAAATGAGGGTTTTAAAATCCTATAGTTGTAATGATTGTGGGCTATCTGTACGAATAGAAAGGGAATAAAAAATTTATATATCTTTGAATTTTGGGGGAAGTATGTTTAAGCGTTTCATTAAAGGTCTTGTTATCGTTTTACCATGCGTATCAGTTTTTTCACTAACGTATGCAGACGAAAATATTAAAAATAAGCCTGTGTATCAGGGACAGGTTTCGGCAATCGATAAGCCGATTATTATTCGCTACACTCCTCTCTCTGAAAGACAAACTATTGATTCAATAACTATATTTGGAAAAATAAATGATAGAGTTATTGAGGAAAAGTCGATTGGCCGAGGTGCTATTGAGATACTGAAAGATAATGAAAATTTAAATTTAGTGATTTCTGCTTTTACAACTGAGTTGATAAACAAGAATGGTAAAGAAACAATCACTGATAATTTAAAGATGTCGTTTGATATTTCTCCATTTGGTAAGGTACATGACTTTAGCCTTTATTCTCCAGAACTAACGCCAAAAGAAATACAGCAAACCAAAGAAGTAATGTCTGGTATGGTTAAGGAAGTAATCGTTCAGTTTCCGGCGTCAGGCATTGAAACTGGGTATGAATTTAAAGCTGATTTTGATTTGGGAGGTATGGAGTTAAAAGGAACAGGAACGGTCTTAGGTAAAACGATATTTAATGATAGAGAAGCTATAGTTATAGATTATAGAGGTCCCTTATCGTTGCTAGTTATCAATAGGAAGAAAATAAAAGGGACTTTTGACGGGTATTATATACTGGATACAGCAACGGGTGTATTTGCCTATAGCGAGGTTTATTTGCAGGCTAAATTTAGCCATAAAAATAAAATAAATTTTTATAGGACTGTGACAACGAAGATTCACTAACCAAAGCGCGGATTTATAAATAGTTATTTATAGTTGTCTGATTTTCTGCTCTTGGTTACGTCTATATTAATTGGCCGTAAATTCTCGATACATGAGCTTTTGTCTGAAGGTATCGCTGCTTTAGCTCTTGGAACCCCGGCTCATTACAGGCTTTGGCAAGGCGGAATAAAACTTCGGGGGATGTTTGGTCTTCGTCCAGATATTCACCTGTGGTGAGACGAAAGAGATTTTGCAATTGATGGAACAGGTCAAAGGCATCGCACAGATCGGACGTGTCTGCTGAGCTGATAATCCCGGCTTTGCCCAGCTGTTTGAAAGCCTGTTTGGTATTGCTGTGTAATATTGATGGGTCAGTGTGCGCATATCTTAGTTGCAGATATTGGCTTAAAAACTCCAGATCAATCAGTCCGCCATCGACAAGTTTGATGTCCCAATCGCTCTGGGCCGGTTTTTCCCGGGCGATGCGTTGGCGCATGTTGGCGATGTCATTGACAAGTTTTTGCGGGTCTCTTTCCGTGCAGAGTATTGATTTTATGACGCGGTTGATTTGATCACAGAACGCCTGATTGTACCCGATGGCTCTGGCGCGGGTCAGGGCCATATGTTCCCATGTCCAGGCTTCGTTACGTTGGTATTTCTCAAATGCTTCGAGTGAGAGAGCCAGCGGTCCAGAACCACCGGATGGGCGCAGGCGCATATCTATTTCGTACAACCGGCCTTCGGGTGTCATAACGCTCAGGGCATTGGTGAAGCGTTGAGTTAGCCGGGCAAAGTATTGCGTTGGGTCCAGTGGACGGTCCCCGTTAGAATGTTGATCCTTTTCTACAAGATTATAGAGGCTGATCAGGTCAAGGTCTGATGTGACGGTCATTTCTTGCGAGCCAAGCTTGCCCATAGCCATAATGGCAAAGTTGCTTTCGGGTATTTCGCCATGCCTTTTGCGTAGCTCACTTTGAACATGGGGCAACAAAGACGTAATACTGGTCTCTGCGATGTTGGAAAGGTCTTTGCTGGAACGTTCGATGGAACAGGTTGTTCGCAAGATTTGAAGCCCGATACGGAATTTTTGATCATTGGCCCAACGACGTGTTTCATCCAAAATATCTTGAAAATCCCTGGCTTCTTCTAACAGATGTTCCAGTTGATTTTGCAAGTCCGGTAATTCTGGCAGGGGGGCAAAAAAATCGTCGCTTAATACGGCTTCTAACAGGGCGGGTGAATGGCTAAGACGATCAGCGAGTGCAGGGGCCGACCCCATGATTTCTGCCAATAAATCCAATAAGTTTGGGTTTGTCTGTAACATCGAGAAAAGTTGGACCCCGGTGGGCAGACCAGACAGAAAATCATCGAATTTATTTAAAGCCGTGTCCGGTGCCGATGATTTTCCGAATGCTTCCAGTAGGACAGGCACTATTTCCGTAATCAATCGTCGAGACCGATCAGATCTAACGGCCCTGTACTTTCCCTGTTTCCATTTTGTGATGATTTGAAAAACACGTACGCCGTCTTGAAAACCGATACTTTCCAGTTCTGTGACAAGCTCTGGTGCTGCTTCGTGCCCGCTAAAGATCAGTTTTTTGGTGGTACTTGGCTGGGTATGATCTTCTTCGAAAAGGGCGGCGTAGTGATTTTCAACAACATGAAGGTGATTTGACAGCTCTTCGCTGAATTCATCAGAACTATCGTACCCAAGGAACGCAGAAATTTGTGCCAGTTCTTCGTCGGTGTCGGGTAGAAACTGGGTTTGCTGATCATCCACCATCTGTAATCGGTTTTCAACACGGCGTAAAAACCAATAGGCTTCGGTCATGTCGTGCAGCACTTTGGGCGATATCAAGTGTGCTTTGTGGAGTTGTTCCAGGGCAAATACGGTTGAGTTACTGCGCAAGTCCTGGTTTCGTCCACCCCAAATCAGTTGTTGTGTCTGTGCAAAAAACTCTATTTCACGAATACCGCCGCGCCCAAGTTTTATGTTGTGTCCTTTGATGGCAATCTTGCTGCCGCCTTTGTGGGCGTAAATCTGTCTCTTTATGCTATGAATATCGTTGATTGCCGCAAAGTCGAGGTGTTTGCGCCAAACAAAAGGCTTGATTTCATTGATAAAACGCTGACCTAGTTCTTCATCTCCGGCGATGGGAGCTGCTTTGATCATGGCACAGCGTTCCCAGTTTAGGCCCGTGGTTTCATAATAGGTCATTGCGGCGTTGAATGACAAAGCCAGCGGCGTGGCGCTGGGGTCCGGTCTGAGGCGCAAATCAGTTCGAAAGACATAGCCGTCTTTGGTTCGATCATCCAGACAGCGCACCAAATCCCTTGTCAGTCGCACCATACCTTCTTGAACACCGCGGTGGTGAAGGTAATTAATTTTTTCAGGATCATAGAGAATAATCAGGTCAATATCGGATGAATAGTTTAACTCCCAAGCGCCAAGTTTTCCCATGGCCATAACGACATACCCACAATCATCTTCGGGTAGGTCCGGGTTTTTTAGCTCAATTTGTCCGCGTTCGTGCAGTTCCCGCAACAGGTGTGAAACAGCTGTGGATATTGCCGTTGAAGCAAAGCCCGTCAGCTCTTCGACAACGCGTCGATCTGTCCATTGTCCCGTGATATCAGCCAAGCCAATGGTCAGAGATGCTCTTTTTTTTGCCCGGCGAAGCTGGCTTATAACCCTTTGACGATCAGTCGAATTTGCGACTTCCTGTAGTAGATGGTGGTGGATTTTTGTCAGACTTTTTTCAGGTCCCTGCTTTAAAAGCTGGCAGAGAAATTCCATATCACTCAAAAGACAATCGGAAAGATAAGGACTGTTTGAGAAGATGGCTGCAAGCAGTGATTTCACTTTCGGAATCTCTTGAAAATGGATAAGATCCTGCTTTAAATCAGAATTTTCGATACGCTCGATACGTTCGTTCCAGTTAGAGAAGCCGAGTTCGGCCCTGTCGGAACAGGATATTTTGGGTAATGTTTCTTCGGAATAGGAAAATGAGAGTATCATGAGCGCCGCTAGCTTGTTTCGAGTACAGTGCAAAGGCTGTAGGAAATGGTCAAAGATCACCGTTCGTAAATATATGCCCTATTCTAATCGCCTGACAACTGTTGTGCGTGTGCGGAGCTCTTTTGACGTATGATTCGTAAAACATCAGTCGTTATTCTGGAAGTTATTGCTGCTTTTCTAGTTTTGTCAGCTATTTTGGCCGGCATCGCTATGTGGCGTCTTTCTTCTGGCCCTGTACAACTTGATTTTTTAACTCCCTATGTAGAAGAGGCCTTTGCCGACCCTGACCGTGAAATACAGTTGGATGTGGATACAACTGTTTTGGTTTGGTTACCAAAAGAGCGGGCCATTGCAATCCAGGTCGCGAACGTCCGGCTTTTGGATAATGCTGACGATGTGATTGCTGCTATTCCCCTGATGGGGATAGATCTGGACGCTGGTGCGCTGGTTCGCGGAAACATAGTCCCCACAGGGGTTGATATTATTGGTCCGGAACTAAAACTTGTTCGCGCAGAAGATGGTCATTTCGAAATTGATGACGCCCTGGATAACGGCGAAGATGAAACCGGACAAAGTTTTGGTGACGCGCTGCCGGAAATTCTGGACAATTTAATGGCAGAACGTGAGGCCGGACACCCACTGGCCTATTTTAATCAGTTGCAGATTGTTGGCGCAAAAATGCAGATTGATGATCGCAAGCTGGGAATGATCTTTGACGTTCCCTATGCGAATATCAGTATTCGTCGCGACAAACTTGGCTTGCAGGGGGATATTGATTTAACCGTTGATATCGCGAGTGAAGAAGCGATTTTAAATGGCGCTTTTGTCTATGATAGCGAGCTTCAGGTTGTTGATCTTGCCTTTCAAATTGCCGGGATCACCCCCCCTACTTTGGCGCAACTGGATCCAGCCCTTGCGGGATTGGAAACCTTTGAGATCCCTCTCGCGGCCTCTGTTGCGACGTCTGTTAATGTACTGGGGGAATTTGGGCGGAGCCGATTTGAAGTTTCTGGCGGGAGTGGAACAATTGAAATTCCTGACCTGAAAGTACCGCAAATTCCTGTTCAGGGACTTTTTCTGAAAGGTAGCTATAGCCGCAGTAACCAAAAACTTACCGTTGACAATGCCGCCATTAACTTTGGGCCCGAGGGGGAAAAGGGCCCACAACTTTCTGTGGCTGGCTCTGTTTCGGGGCTGGACGGTGATATGCAGGTGCTTGCGGGTGTTAAGGCCGTTGAAGTCCCCGTTGATGATCTGGCTTTGTATTGGCCGGAACCCATGGCGACAGATGCACGGGAATGGGTAACCGAAAACATCAAAACGGGGATTGCTGAAGAAGCGGTGGTCAAAGCCGTTTTGGATATTCCTGCAGGTGCTTTTGATCAGGCCAAGTTGGTGTCTTTGGACGGCAGCATGAAATATCGTGGTCTTGATGTTCATTATCTGCGTCCTTTACCGCCTGTAAAAGATGTTGCGGGCTCCGCGACGGTACGGGCTGATGGTTTGTCCCTGTTTACAGAAGGTGGCAAGCTGGAAGACATGTCAGTATTGCCGTCGACCATCGAAATAACCGGGTTGGACATCGAAGAAGAGCATATTGCCATTCAAACCGCTGTTGAAGGACCTGTTAACACGGCCCTGTCCATTCTCAATAGCGAAAATTTGCGACTTATTGATGAGCTGGGGATCAAACCGGAAGAGACCAGCGGTAATGCCGCCGTTGCTGTGGATTTTGCGTTTTTACTGCTCAAGGATCTTAAGTTCAAAGACATGTCCATTGATGCTTCTGCTGAAATAAAAGAAGCAAAAATTGGCAAAATCTATAACGGACATGACGCTACGGACGGTGACTTGCAACTCAATGTCACTAGGGAAGGAATGCACGTGACAGGGCCGCTTTTGCTGGCTGATATTCCCTTGACGGTGGATTGGAAGGAACAGTTTGGCAGCGACGTTACGATCAGAACAAATCTGAATGCAGATATTCCACGTATTGAACCGGACGGATTGTCAAAGCTTGGTATTCCCGTAACGGATTATCTGGAAGGTCCTGTGTCTCTGGCATTGGCTTTGGAAAACAAGGTTGATGATACCGGCGTTGTTCAGATCGCGGCGAATTTACAGGACGCTTTACTGAAAATTGAAGATCTGAATTACTATAAACAACCCGGGGACCCCGGACAGATACAGGCCATTGTTTCATTGAATGATGGCGAAGCGGAACATATCGACAGCTTTAATCTGGAGGCGAATGATTTTGCGGCTGAGGGCGAATTGTCACTGGTAGAGGGCAAGATTGCCAAAGCAGATCTGGATCAGTTTCAGTTGGGTAAATCTTTACTGACGGACGTACAGGCCGATCTGTCATCTGATAAACCGTCGATTGTCATCGGTGGCGGCGTGTTGGATGCCGAATGGTTTATTGGTGACGAGAGTTCCGACGAAAATACTGTAGAAGACCGAGGCAAACCTGTCGGAGAACCGGAAGTAGTTGGTACTGAACAAGTCGATGCGTCAACTGAAACCGGGGACGATCCTGTGCGCGAAGAAGAAAAACAGACCGCGCCCATTAGTGTGATTGCTGAAAAGCTGGATGCCATATACATGGCCGAAGATCGATTTTTCCGCAATGCATCCCTGTGGCTTGATAAAGAGCCTGAAGGTTGGAAACGTATGCAGTTTTCCGGCGAAATTCCAAAGGAACTTTGGTATGCAGAGGGCGCGAAAGCCAACCCGGAGACGGAAAATGTTAAACGTACTTTCTCTATGGCTTATCAGCCGCTGGAAGATGGACGTCAGGGCCTGAATATCACGGCAAATGACTTTGGGGCCATGTTACGGGCGCTTGATGTACAGGACACGGTGCAGGGTGGGTCGCTACAGATAACTGGTTTGGCTGAAGACTATCATAGTGAAAGCCTGTTAAAGGGAAATATAGAGGCGCGTGGTTTACGGTTGGTCAAAGCACCAACGCTTGCCAAAATGCTGGCCTTTGCTTCTTTGACTGGGCCTGTGACAACCTTGACCACCGAGGGTATCGCCTTTAACGAACTCAAGGGTGACTTTACACTCCAAGACGGATTGCTGCGCAGTGATTTGATCAAACTCTATTCGTCTTCTATCGGCCTGACGGCCAAGGGCGAAGTTGATACAAATAAAAAGCTGGTGGCGATGGATGGTACAATCGTCCCTGCCTATACCATTAACCGTATTCTTGGGGGAATTCCGATCCTGGGGGATATTTTAACTGGCGGCGATGGTCAGGGTATTGTTGCTTTCAAGTACAGCTTAAAGGGTGATTTGGATGAGCCAGAGGTTGCTATCAATCCGCTTTCAGGGCTGGCCCCCGGCTTTTTGAGAAATATTTTTGGCAACGCGACACCAACGACGGAACAGAAGCCCGAGAAGAAAAAAGAAACTTTGGATGAGACGAACCCAGCAAAATAGTTTTTGGCTTTGGCAGATATAAACCCGAGTGAATTAATAACTGAGTCTATTGAAAACTGGGTATATTAAAATTCAGCAAATAGGAAAAGGGCTGCGGTTGAGGCAGCCCTTTGACTTTGTTCACATAGATGTGGTTTTAAACTTTTTGTGTTTAAACAGGCTTCACCAGAATATGCCTTTTCTTGCCTGCTGAAATCTTGATTGATCCTTCATCATTCAGGTCTGACAGACTGATTGAAAGACTGTCATCTTTGATCTGAGTATCATTCAGACGACCACCACCGCCTTTGATCAGTTTACGGGCTTCGCTGTTACTGTTCGCGAGACTGATTTCCTTGAAGAGCAGGAATGCGGGAATGCCCTCTTCCAAGCGCGATTTTTCAATATCGTGGCTTGGCAGGTCGGCGCTCATGCTACGTTCTTCAAAGGCTTTGCGTGCGGTTTCAGCGGCAGCTTCAGCAGCTTCAATACCGTGGCATAGTCGGGTAACTTCTGTTGCCAGAATCTTTTTGGCTTCGTTGATATCTGCGCCCTGCATGGCTTCCAGTTTTTGAATCTCATCTTCGGAAAGCTCTGTGAACAGGCGCAGGAATCGACCGACATCGGCATCTTCAGTATTACGCCAGTATTGCCAGAAGTCATAAACGGAAAGACGTTCTTCGTTGAGCCATACCGCACCGCCAACGGTTTTACCCATTTTCACACCGGAAGATGTGGTCAAGAGCGGAGAGGTCAGACCGTAAACTTCGTTCTGGCTGATCCGGCGGGTCAAATCCACACCGTTAACAATGTTACCCCATTGGTCCGAGCCACCCATTTGCAACAGGCAGTCCCGGCGCTTGTTCAGCTCCATGAAATCATAAGCTTGCAGAATCATGTAGTTGAATTCCAGGAACGACAGGGACTGTTCACGGTCGAGACGCAGTTTGACAGAATCAAAGCTCAGCATCCGGTTGACCGAAAAGTGAACGCCGTAATCGCGTAGGAATTCGAGGTAGTTAATATTGTCGAGCCAGTCGGCATTGTTGACCATAACCGCGTCAGTTGGCCCATCACCAAAGGTCAGGTATTTTGAAAAGACCTTTTTGATACCGTCCATGTTACGCTGAATTTCTTCTTCGGTAATCAGCTTGCGAGCCTCGTCCTTGAAGGAGGGGTCGCCAACTTTACTGGTGCCGCCGCCCATTAGAACAATAGGCTTGTGGCCCGTTTTCTGGAGCCAACGCAACAACATGATTTGTATTAGACCGCCAACGTGCAGGGAATCTGCTGTGCAGTCAAAACCGATATAGGCTGCCACAGGACCTTTTTCGAGTTTTGCATCCAGGGCGTCCAAATCCGTACATTGGTGGATATAACCGCGTGCGCTCAGTTCACGAAGGAATTCTGAACGGAAATCGGTTTTTTGTGGCGCAGTCATTGTAACTCTCGCTTGTTTCGAAAAAGGTCATTAAAATAGGGGCAAGAGACAACCTGCCTCTTGCCGTAGCCGCTGGGATTTACCACAATCATTTCCCATAAACAATGGGCCAAACAAATCCGGCTCCGAAACGATGCCGGAACAATGAGTTTATTCTCATCGGGCGGAAAGCTCATCAGATAGCTAGGATAAGGGCAGATAAATGGATATGGGCAAATGAGTGTGGGCAAGTGGCTTCTGGGATTGATGAGCGGCACGTCCATGGATGGGATTGATGCGGCCCTGATTAAAAGTGATGGATACCGTGTGACAGAAACGGGCATGACACTCAGTTATAATTACAGCCCGGAACAGCGTTCTTTGCTTCAAAGTGTTATGGGGGAGGGTAAGGACGTGCGGGTTGCCGAAGAACAGATGACCCGGTGGCACCATGACGCTGTAACGGCGTTACTGAATAAAGCTAATCTAACTTCTGAGGATGTTGAGCTTATCGGCTTCCACGGCCAAACGACCTTTCACGATCCGTCCCGGCGTATCACTGTCCAGATTGGGAATGGCGACCTGCTTGCCAAACTGTCCGGTATCCCCGTGGTGAATGATTTTCGCAAAGCCGATGTTGCTGCGGGGGGCGAAGGTGCGCCCTTTGCGCCGCTTTATCACCAGGCATTGGCACAGGACCTAGAAAAACCGCTTGTGGTGCTCAATATTGGCGGGGTTTCCAATATTACCTATCTTGACCCGGATGGAACGGTGCTGGCCTGTGATACTGGCCCGGGAAACGGTTTGATTGATGACTGGGTGGAAAAGCATTTCGGGCAAGCAATGGATGAAGGTGGAAAGATTGCAGCCAAAGGAACGGTGAATACAGCCGCTTTGGACGTCATGCTCGACAAGCCTTTCTTTGATCAGGCCCCGCCAAAGTCACTGGATCGATATGATTTTAATCTGGATGCGGTTCAGAACCTTAACCCGGAAGATGGTGCCGCAACCCTGACGGCTTTCACTGCTGCGGTAAATGCAAAGATTGTCGGCTTCCTGCCAAAAAGGCCAGAACGCTGGGTCGTCACAGGTGGCGGGCGGCATAATCCGGTTTTGATGGAGGCTTTGCGATCTGCTTTGGGTGTAGCAGTTGACCCGGTAGAACGCGTTGGATGGGACGGGGATGCGCTGGAAGCACAAGCCTTTGCCTTCCTCGCCAAACGCAGCCAGTTGGAATTGCCGCTGTCTCTGCCAACCACAACCAAGGTTCCAGAACCCTGCCTTGGCGGTGTGTTGCACGCGGCATAAGAAGAAAGGCCGCTCAAGAACATCAATCTTAAGCGGCCTTTTCTATACTTGGTTAGAGGAATATATCTCAGATTTATCCTGCAACCTTTATTCTCAAGCTCTTACTCTTCAACCGGGGCGACCAGGCGCTGGCTGACGTAATCCTGAATATGGCTGTCGATGATTTCCATCTCGTTTTCGAAATAGTGTCCGGCGGTTGGCTCAACGCGGTAATCGATAGCGATACCTTTTTGGGCGTTTAGCTTGTCAACCAGTTTGGCTGTGGCAGATTCCGGTACAACATCATCACGCTCGCCCTGAACAATCAGGCCGGATGACGGACACGGGGCGAGGAAGCTGAAATCAAACATGTTTGCCGGGGGCGCGATAGAGATAAAGCCGTCAATTTCCGGGCGGCGCATCAAAAGCTGCATGCTGATCCAGGCACCGAACGAGAAGCCGGAAACCCAGCACTGGCTTGCATTGGCATTAACGGACTGTAGCCAGTCAAGCGCGGATGCAGCATCAGACAGTTCGCCTTCACCTTCGTCGAAAGTTCCCTGTGAACGGCCAACGCCACGGAAGTTGAAGCGCAGAACGGAAAAGCCCTGTGCCTTGAATGAATTGAACATCGTGTAAACGATTTTGTTGTTCATTGTGCCGCCGTGCTGTGGATGCGGGTGAAGCATCAAGGCAATGGGCGCATTTGGTGTTGGATTGTGAAAATAGCGTCCTTCGAGACGTCCTTCCGGACCGTTCAAAATAATATCAGGCATGCAGTCACAGTTCCCCTTCGTCGAATTTCGAGGCTTTATTTCAGCCGTGCACCTGTTTAGACTGACCCGGACATAGCCAAGGTGGTCGGTCCAAACACTATAGTTACACTTGACCCTGACGATCTTGATAATTATATCGCAGACAATGTGCAATGTGTTTTCAATGCATTGTATATAAGCCAGTGCTTGCCCTGAGCCAAATACCTTTTTCAATAAAGTAAAAAGGTTCACAAGGAAACGAACCCATGTTCGACAGAATCAAGGCCGAAATTGATGCAACGATGTCCCGTGATCCGGCCGCGCGATCACGTATGGAAGTGGTGTTGTGTTACCCCGGTTTTCAGGCCGTTACGCTCCATCGTTTATCGAACAAGCTCTGGCGAAGTAACTGGCGCTTGCTGGCCCGCAGTCTGTCCCATATCGGGCGGGTTATCACGGGAATAGAGATTCACCCCGGCGCGACAATCGGTAAGGGCTTTTTTATTGATCACGGCATGGGTGTCGTTATCGGAGAGACCTCTATCATTGGCGACAATGTGACGCTTTATCATGGCGTGACTTTGGGCGGTGTTGCCCCTAGTGTCGATTCTGACAGTCAGCGGGGAACAAAAAGACATCCGACGCTGGAATGTGGGGTGATCGTTGGGTCCGGTGCACAGGTGTTGGGGCCTATTACGGTTTCCAGATGCGCGCGTATCGGGGCCAATGCTGTGGTCACCAAAGATATTCCAAAGTGTGCAACAGTGGTTGGTATTCCGGGCAAGGTTGTGAATACCAAATCTGATCGCCTTTCTGCGCCGACGCTGCCTGTTATCGAAGATCAGCCCTTTGTTGCCTATGGAACCCCGACCGGGGATGTTCCTGATCCGGTGGCAAAGACGCTGGAAGGTCTGTTGAACGAGGTTCAGTCATTGCGAAGTCGGTTGAATGCACTGGAAGGTCAGGAAGATTATCAAAAAAATCTACTGACAAAAACGGCAGAGAATGACAAGAAAGACGACGTAGGGGACAAAACGCCCTCGTAAAAAAAATGATAGACGTAAAATAATGATAGCCTGCTTCGTCAGGCGGTATCTTGATGATATGCTATCAAAAAAAGCTATTGACCAAAGGTGATTGGATAGTTCGAAAGAAAACTATCCATTAGGTTAGGAGAGAAGGTTGTGAAACTGAGCACAAAAGGTCGTTATGCCGTTATGGCGATGGTTGATCTGGCTCTTTATGCCAATGAGCGTCCTGTGTCCCTCGCAGAGATTGCGGATCGACAGGAAATCTCGCTCTCTTATCTTGAGCAGTTATTTGCAAAACTCAGGCGCGAGAAACTGGTGATGTCAATTCGCGGGCCCGGTGGTGGCTATCGTATGGCCAAAGAAGCAAACGAGACTGATATTGCTGAAATTTTCAAAGCAGTTGAAGAGCCTATAAGGGCAACGGCTTGTAATCCGATGTCTCCGCATGGTTGCCGTAGTGATAAAAGCAGATGTGTGACGCACGATTTGTGGCAGGGCCTTTCCAATCACATATATCGCTATCTTCATGGTGTATCGATCGCCGATGTTATTGAACGCCGTGTTGACCCCGGATCCGATATCTTTATGTCCCCCGAACCCAATGATGGCGTTGCAGCCCAATAATAGGGGCCAGTTACTGGACCTGCCCATCGTAAAGTTAATAAGCTGTTTAAAAGCTAGTGGTATAAATCCCAAATAGTATAACCCGATTTAGCTATTAAGCTCGTTGACCTGTTTTAGAATGTGATTTCCTATATGAACAGCCCGATTTATCTGGACTATAATGCGACTGCCCCCGTTCGCCCCGAAGCAATTGAAGCTGTTACGACTGCGATGAAGCAAACGGGGAATCCGTCATCTATTCACACATATGGTCGATCTGCACGCCGGCTGGTAGAAGATGCCCGGGCCGAGATTGCATCCCTGATGGGGACAAAACCGGCCCGGATCGTTTTTACATCTGGGGGAACGGAAGCCAATAATCTGGCCTTGCGTGGGGCAGAACGATCCCGGGTTTTAATCTCGTCCATTGAACACGATTCCGTTTTACAGGTTCATGAAGGCGCGATCAGAATACCCGTGGATACGCATGGTCGGATAGATCTAAACGCACTGGAAGATCTATTGTCTGTTGATCCTGAAAACACGTTGGTTTCTGTGATGATGGCGAACAATGAAACGGGGGTTTTACAGCCCGTAAAAGAAATTGTGTCCCTTGCTCATGCAAAGGGAGCTTTGGTGCACTGTGATGCCGTTCAGGCCGCGGGAAAGACAGATATTAACTGTGAAGAACTGAATATGGATTTTACAACAATTTCCTCGCACAAAATGGGTGGTCCACAAGGTGCAGGCGCTCTTATTCTGGGCAAGGGGCTGGAAATAAAATCACAGCAGCTTGGCGGGGGACAGGAACGCCGCCGCCGGGGTGGCACAGAAAATGTGCCAGGGATCGCTGGTTTTGGCGTTGCGGCCAGATTATCGCGCGAAGGGTTGGCTGAAATTCAAGAAAAGTCATATCTTCGGGATGCAATGGAACAGAAGATGCTGGCGGCTGCACCGGGGGCGCGGGTGTTCGGGGCAGAGGTGGAACGGGTGCCAAATACCACGACCATAACCATGCCGGGGGTGCCATCTGATACCCAACTCATGGTCTTGGATCTGGAAGGCTATGCCGTATCATCCGGTTCGGCCTGTTCTTCGGGCAAGGTGCAAACATCCCATGTGCTAAAGGCAATGGGGGCAGATGAAAAAACGGCTGGGGAAGCCATCCGCATTTCTACGGGGTGGGCCAGCACGGATACCGATCTGGATCAATTTGCTGACGCTTGGATAGCGCTGTTCAAACGCAAGGGAGAGCGCCCGGATTAAGAGAACTATCCGTTGATAGAAACAAAATGCCGATGCTCTGATCAATAGCTAGAATGAATAATCAAAAGCCAATGCCACAGTTAAAAGCCAACCGGTCCGAAAAGCCGATCTATCTTGACTATCAGGCCACAACCCCGACGGATCCCCGGGTTGTGAAGGATATGATGCCTTATTTTACCGAAAGCTTTGGCAATCCGCACTCTGTCGATCACGCCTATGGCTGGGAAGCGGAAGAGGTGGTTGATAAAGCCAGAGAGCAGATTGCAGACGCTATTGGGGCTGATCCACGGGAAATTGTCTTCACATCAGGTGCTACAGAATCAAACAATCTGGCGATTAAAGGTACAGCGCGTTTTATCCGGGATAATCCCAAAGGAACACCTCGCAATCAGGTTATAACGGCTGTTACCGAGCATAAATGTGTTCTGGAATCTGTCGCCCGTCTGGAACGTGAAGGTTTTGAGGTTGTACGCTTGCCTGTTAATGCTGGTGGTTTGATTGATCTGGACCAACTGCAAGATATCGTCTCTGAAAAGACGGCGCTGGTTTCCTTGATGGCGGTTAATAACGAGATCGGTGTTATTCAGAACCTCACTCAAATAGGGGAAATCTGTAAAGAGGTCGGGGCCAAATTCCATAGCGACGCCGCACAGGCCATTGGTAAAATTCCATTGGATGTGAACCGGATGCAGATTGATCTGATGAGTATATCCGGCCATAAAATTTATGGTCCGAAAGGAATTGGGGCGCTTTATGTGCGTAGACGTCCCCGGGTTCGTTTAGAGCCTTTGATGGATGGCGGTGGGCAGGAACGTGGGTTTAGGTCCGGAACATTGGCAACACCGCTTTGTGTTGGGTTGGGGGCTGCCGCTCAATACGCTAACGAGGCTTTGTTTACAGAGTATGACCGTCTGTCTTCGTTGAGTACGCGATTTAGAAAGGCCCTTGAAGCCAAGGTAGATGGCCTGTGCTTTAATGGCGATGAAGACCAACGTATTCCGGGTAATCTGAATATTACCTTTGAGGGACTATCCGGGGCAGATATTATGAAGGCGGCGCCAAAACTGGCAATGTCTATGGGATCGGCATGCACATCTGCGGATCTGGACCCGTCATATGTTTTAAAGGCGCTGGGCCATGACGATGATCAGGCCTTGGCTTCGTTACGGATAGGTTTTGGCCGTTTTACGACGGAAGAAGAGATTGACGAAGCTGTTGATATTTTGGTGGCGACAGTCAAAAAGATGCGATCGTCTAGCACCTAAAATTCGGTCGTTATCTTTTACATTTATTGCATCAAATCCTGTTCGTAATCTCTTTCATAGCCTGTTCTTGATTTATCCCAACCGCTACCTGGGTTCTGGTACGTGGTTTTGACGTTGTTTTAGCTGCATCAGAAGAACAGGGGCAAACAGCAGGATGCCAATGCCCATGGTTTCTAACCCCGGTGCAATAAATAACAGGGATACCAAGCCGACCCACCAGCGTTGTCGACTGCTGAGAGGGGCAAGAAAATACCCGGCAAAAGACATGCCGATCAAACTGATACCGATCATTGCCCCCGCAAGCGTGATTGTAAACGCCGTCCAGGTAAAGCCATCTGTAACCAGTAACAGGGCCGGGGAATAGACAAAGATAAATGGCACCAGAGCTTTGGCGATGCCCAGTTTAAAGGCCGTGTTCCCGGTTTGAAAGGGATTGGACCCGGCTATTCCAGCCGCTGCATAGGCGGCAAGTGCTACGGGCGGTGTTATGTCTGCTAGAACGCCGTAATAAAAGACAAAAAAGTGGGAAACCAGTGGCTGTATCTGTAGCTGCGCAAGGGCAGGGGCCGCGACGGCCACTAAAATGATATAGGTTGCTGTGGTGGGGATACCTGCGCCCATAATAATACAGGATATCGCAATCAATATCAGTGTGAAAAACAGTGCCCACTGTTCAATGGCAAAGTAAGAAAGGGGCCAAATGTTGCCAACAAGATTACCAAGGTCCGTAGCCGTTTGTATAACAACATAACCTAAGCGAAAGCCAACGCCTGTCAGGGTGACAACACCAACAATAATACCGACACAGGCCGCCGCAGCCCCAACCGCCAGCGTATTTTTTGCGCCAAGGGAAAGCGCGTTCCACAGGTCTTTGAAGGTTAGTCGATTAACCGGATTAAGAAAGCCGACAACGACACAGGCAATAATTCCATAAACAGCCGCGAAGTCAGGTGTTTTTCCACTCAGTATTAAATAAACAAGGATTGCCAGCGGTATGATCGACAGCCAGTGTTGTTTCAGAACCAGAACGGCTTTGGGTAATTCATCTTTTGATAATCCCTTGAGGCCAAGTTTTCTGGCCTCTAGGTGAACCATGATAAATATGCCGAAGTAATGTAACAGGGCGGGGAATAAAGCAGCGGCCAGAATATCCCTGAGAGGTATTTCCAGATACTCGACCATGATAAAAGCTGCTGCACCAAGTATCGGTGGCGTGATTTGCCCACCTGTTGATGCGGTTGCTTCTACGGCCCCGGCAAAGTGTGGCGGATAGCCAACCCGCTTCATCGCCGGAATGGTCAGGGCACCTGTGGTTACTGTGTTGGCGATGGAAGACCCGGAAATGGTCCCCATGAAGGCAGATGAAAAAATGGCAACCTTTGCTGGTCCACCGGAATAGCGCCCGGCGATGACCATGGCAAGATCGATAAACAGCTGTCCCAACCCGATACGTGTTGCAAGAACACCAAAGAGAATGAAAAGAAAGACATACTGGGCCATGACGCCAATGGCGATGCCATAAATTCCCTGATTGGTCAGATAGAGATGATTAACCAGCCCGGCCCAGCTGGTGCCGCCATGTTTCAGTGCGCCAGGGGCTAACGGACCGAAAAGGGCAAAAAGAATGAATATCAATCCAATAATGGGAAGCGTTGGCCCAACAGATCGCCTTGCGGCCTCTAGGGTGAGCACCAACAGAGCCGTTCCCATTAAAATATCATTTTGCGAGGGGTTCCCGACCCTGGTCGCAAGCTGTTCAGGTGGTAGAAGTGGCAGGTAAAGGGCGGTGACCACTGCCAGTATAGCAAAAATTAAATCAAGAAATGAAATGCCATTAAAATAAAAGAAACCTGTTTGTGGGGTTTTAGAGGCCTTTTTTCGAAACCCAAAAAGTAAAAACACCAGACTCAAGACAAAAGAAAGATGGATACCCCGGTGTAAAACCTCGCGGATAAGGGCAAACCCAGAGGCATAAAAATGGTAAAGAGACATGGAAACCAGTAACAGGGTCACCAACAGAGTGATCATGCGGCCAGTTGGTCGAAAAGCCATTTCGGGATCGTATTTTTCTTCTATTTCGGCCAGTTGTTCGGCTGTTAAATTTTCGCCACTCATACTTTGGTTTCCCTGATTATCGGGGTTGGTTCCCGTTTTTATTTAACCAAGATCCCGAAATCATTGACGATAACTTCGGGATCTTGGTTTGTTTTAAACGTTTCCTATTTGGAAAACGCCGGAAAAGAAGTTGGATTATTTGATAAGGCCAACTTCCTTGTAATAACGCTCTGCGCCTGGATGCACAGGCACACCAATGCCTGAAAGCGCTGTTTCAAGGGTGATTGTTTTACCCTTGGCATGACCAACGTCCAACAGTTTACGTGATTTATCGTTCCAAAGAGCTTTGGTGATTTGATAAATCAGTTCTTCGTCCTGATCGGCGGATGTATACCATTGGGCCCCAACGGCAACTGTTGCGGTTTCCTCGACACCTTCGTAGGCTCCCGCCGGGATTACGCTTTGTGAAAAGAAGCCGTATTTCTCGGCCAGTGCCTGGGCACCTTTACCGTCGATTGGGACAAGCTTGATGTCATCGGCAGATGCCAATTCAACAAGGGAACCAGTTGGGTAGCCAGCCACTACAAAGAAGGCATCAATCTTGCCGTTTCTCAAGGCTTCTGCGGCGGCGTTTCCTTTTAGGGCTTCGGCGGTAACATCATCAAGTGTCAGACCGTTGGCTTCTAGAATAAGACCAGCATCCACATAGGTTCCTGAGCCTGGCTCATCCAGCGAAACGCGCTTGCCTTTTAGATCGGCAACAGAGTTGATACCGCTTTTATCAAGGGCAACCAGATGGATATGCTCTTCAAACAAAGCCGCGATGGAACGCAATTTTGTTGCTGGCTCTTTGCCGTCCATTGTACCCGTGCCTGTATAGGCCCAATAGGCAACATCAGACTGGGCAAAACCAGAATTACGCAGACCGGAAAGAACCGCATTGATGTTATCAACTGAACCGCGTGATGATACGGCAGAGGCGATCAAGCCATCAACACCACAGCTACCGCCTTCTTCACAGGGACGGGACCCCGGTGGTTTGGAAATGGCATTGGCAATGACACCACCAACTGGATAATAGGTATAGGCTGTACCACCAGTTCCGATGGTAAAGAAGTTAATTTCCTGTGCCTGTGCAGAGACAGCGCTCAGGGTCAAAGCGGTTGCAGTTACTATTCCTGCAGCCATTCTTTTGGCCATAAATTTCATTGTCGATTTCCTCCTCAAATGGATCACGTATTGATGCCATTAATAATATCGGGTTGCCGAATAGTATTATTGGCAGTGTTGATTTTTTATATTGTGGAATTAAACGTTTGGATTGGTTTTGAGTGATAGTTACTTTTAATTACCGTATCAGGGTAGTTTTTGTATTTCAAATGCACAACAAAAGATTTTAAATTACCCTGAGAAATTTTAAAACCACAAAGAAAGCACCTGCAAGGCGAGTGTCTAGCAGCTGAATTCAGGTCCGGAAATGTCTGTAAAGGAATGTAGGCGTCGTTATTCCGCAAGCAGGTGGCGAAAATAACTTCCCAAAATGGTCTTTGACAGCGTATATAGGCTGCAATATTCAGGTTGCTGCCTTGGTTGCCATATAAAAGCGATGGCAGATAGAGGTTAAGTTAGGAGAATTGGCAGATGCCAAAGATGACTTTTGTCGAAAACGACGGAACAGAAAAAGAAGTGGATGCACCACTGGGGCTTTCCGTCCTCGAGATTGCTCAACGTAATGATATTGATATCGAAGGTGCTTGCGAAGGCTCTCTGGCCTGCGCGACCTGCCATGTGGTCATAGACCCCAGTTGGTATGGCAAGCTGGAAGAAGTGTCCGAAGACGAAGAAGATATGCTTGATCTGGCTTTTAATCTGACTGAAACGTCCCGCTTGGGGTGTCAGTTGATTATCTCTGAAGAACTGGATGGCCTTAAAGTAAAGCTTCCAGACTCACTTTAGGTTCTTTATCAATACAGCGGTTTGTTTCTCAAACCGCTTTTTTCTTATCAAAAGCAGATTGTCTTAAACCATTATAATCGAAATTATCGAACCATGTCTTTCTATGAAGATTTAAAAGCACAGTGCCCTGACGACTGGACATCATATGTCTATCATCCCTTTGTTCAGGGGATGGGCGAAGGGACTTTACCAAAAGAGGCTTTTAAGCATTACCTCATTCAGGATTATCTTTTTTTGATAAACTTTGGCCGTGCCTATGCATTGGCCGTTTTCAAAAGCGATAATCTGGACGATATGCGTCAGGCAGCGGCGACGATGAACGCGCTTTTGAATGACGAGATGCAGTTGCACATCAGCTATTGTGCCGAGTGGGGAATTGCAAAGGATGTTCTTGAAGCGGAGAGAGAGGCATCTGCCAATCTGGCCTATACACGCTATGTGATGGAACGCGGACTTTCCGGTGATGTTCTGGATTTATTGGTTGCTTTGGCCCCTTGTGTCATGGGTTATGCAGAAATCGGATCGCGTTTGGCGGATGAACATATGGCAGATATGGAAAACAATCCTTATCGTCCATGGATTGAAATGTATGCCTCTAGCGATTATCAACAGGCTGCGGCGGGTGCTTATGGCCAGCTGGAGCGGGTGGCTATGTCCCGACTGGGTGAAGACTATCAGAATTCAGGGCGTTGGAAAGATCTGTGCAACACCTTTGCGACGGCAACCAGACTGGAAGCGGGTTTTTGGGAAATGGGTATGACCGGATCTATGTAGGGTCAATTGTGTAAAGCTGATTGGCTTTTTTTGACATATGCATTAAGGCAGCAGGAATTTTCCCGCTGCCTTTTTGTTTTGCATATAATCGCTTACTTCACGAAGTGTTCGACGACCTTTTTGACCGTTAGACCCTGAACAATAATCGAGAAAATAACGACGCCATAGGTAATGGCAAGCAAGCTTTCTTTTTCTGGAATATTGGGAAGAGAGAGTACCAGTGCGACAGATATACCGCCGCGAAGGCCGCCCCAAGTGAGCACTGCAACAGCGCCCGGTGTATATTTGGCCTTTAGGCTCAGCAGGCTGATCGGCAGGCCCACAGCAATAAAACGGGCGATAAGAACAACGGGGATCATGAGCAGGGTCGCAGCCAGGTTTGTTGCTGTTTCCGTAATCGCGAGAATTTCAAAGCCGATGATCAGGAATAGGGCCGCATTCATTATTTCATCCAGCAGGGTCCAGAATTTATTGACGTGATCCCGCGTACTCTCTGACATGGCGAAGCGCATGCCTCTGTTCCCGATCAAAAGCCCGGCAATGACAACGGCTATCGGGCCGGAAAAATGCAAGGCGTAGGCCAGGCTATAGCTCATCATGACCAGTGCGAGTGTAATGAGAACCTCTATCGTATATTCATCAATACTTTTCAGGGCCAGATAGGCAATATACCCGGTGGCTAGCCCCAAAACGGCGCCTCCGCCAGCTTCCAACAAAAAGAGGCGAGTGATTTCATATGTCCCGATCGCGTCATCTGACGGGGATTGGGTTGCAATGGCGACCAGAATGGTAAAGACGACAACGCCGACACCATCGTTGAACAGGCTCTCCCCGGCAATCTTGGCTTTAAGCGAACGGGGCACCTTTACTGTTTTGAGAATTCCTAGAACCGCAACAGGATCGGTCGGTGCGATAAGGCTACCAAAAATCAGACAATAGATCAGCGGAATGTCAAGCCCGATCAACCCTGTCAGATAAAACATGGCGAAGCCGATCAGGAAAGTGGATATCAGTACACCGAAAGTTGCCATAAGTGTAATGGCATATTTGCGATGTAATAGATCTTCGATGTCAACGTGAAGTGCCCCGGCGAAAAGGAGGAAAGACAACATGCCTTTCATCAAGGTTTCATGAAAATCGATTTGTGCAAGGGAAAGTCTTACAGCGTTTTGAATGCCCAAGTCCGGCAAGATAACATCAACCAGCATCACAATGAATGAAGCAATCAGGGCAATGATAACCAGCCCGATAGAAATGGGCATGCGAAGCCAGCGGTGGTTAATGTATCCGAAGCTGGCGGCGAGTGTGATGGTGATGGCGGCAATATTAAAAAGAGAAAGAGTTGGCATAAATCAATCGCTGTTTTGAAACCTGTGGATACGGCAGCTTATCGCGGAATAGACAGAGTTCAACAGAAGAAATGTCAGCAGGAAATATTCCTCATAATTAATATCGAATATAGATAAACTGTCAGGTTTCTGTAAGGAACACGCTTTATATCATTACATAATGAGAGTTTTGTGTGGGTATCACAGGTTCTTTGAAAGATATATTTCATGAAAATTGATGCAACGCAAAGTTTGAAGTGCTGTTGTGGCAGTTTTCATTTGGTATTTAAAAATCTGGTGTGTGAATGCAGGAATTGAACTTAAGTGTCTTTGAGATGATCAATGCGACATCGGACACAGCCTTGTGGTTGATTGACTGGGGACGGTTTTTGTCGTGGTGGCCACAGCTTATTGCCGTTTGCGGGCTGTTAATCTTTATCCTGGGTAAAAACGATGATACCGCAGGGGGAATATTACCTGTTCTAGCAACCATTGGTGTGGCAACTGGGCTGAATCATACGCTTGCGTGGGCATATCCTTTGGTATCTCCTGTCGATATCCATATGGGATATTCCTGGATGCGAGGCGCTTCTCTTGGGCAGTGGATGGGGCCTTATCCGATCTTTCTATCCACACTTACACTTAGTTGCATGATATGGTTCAGGAATTACCTGTTCTGTGGCTGCCTTTGCTGTCTTGTTATAGCAAATGCCTGGGGAGTGGTTCTTGTGGGGAACTATTTTCCGTCTCAATTTTTGTTGGGAATGGTTATCGGGGCTTCCGGTACTCTGTTGGTTGTTCTGTGCGTTCATGGTCAGAGAAAATTACGAGACTACGCCACATCCAGTGAGAATACTTTAAGTACAATGTCTTGATTGCAAGCTTTCCAAATTACCTGAATAAAGACCAGAATAAAAAACGGATTAAAGGTTAGAAAACATGCAGAGATTATTACCGCCTTTTTTGTTTTTGATCTGTGTCGTTATGATGGTTTTGTTGAGCACAGATTATCCGATTATTCGTTTTTTACAGTATCCGTGGACACTGATCGGAATACTGGATTTGATTGGTGGTTTGGGCATCACGTTAGTTGCTGGCATCCAGTTTATGCGGGCTAAAACCAACTTGAAAACCTTTAACAAACCTGATCAGTTTGTCACATCGGGGCTTTTCAAGTTTAGCCGTAATCCCATGTATTTGGGTTTTGCGATTGCAATCATTGGCGTTGCGATTTATTTGGGTGCTTTATCGCCTTTCTTTATTTGTATTCTGTTCATTGTTATCGCAGATCGTTGGTATATCGCCTATGAGGAACGCGTGATGGCAGATACCTTTGGTCAGAATTACATGGACTATAAGGCTAAGGTGCGTCGCTGGATCTAGCTGGGCGGATAACAAATCAGGGGATTTACCGAAGAAGCCCAAGGTTCCCCGTAAACTTGTTGACCAGTTTTTTCGGGCCGTAAAGTGCCATTCCACAGAAAATAAGCTGTTCTGTCGGTGTGCTTAACATTTGTTTTGAATATTCCATATAAGTCTGGGTCGTTCTGGTCGTATCGATTAAATCGACAACCGTGACCTGATGTTCGTACGGCCTTACCTGTTCACGTAAGTGATGCAATAAGGGGGCGGTGCCCTTCAAAACAGGAACTGGCAGGATTGTGATGCCGTGATGATTGTGCCCGTCGCTATCGTTAATGTCTTTGCCGATTATTTCCGGGTGTTGTTTTCCGATTGATAGTGAAAGGACAGAGGCCGTATTGGCTATGAAGCCGATGGCCATTGTATGGTCCACGATAATAACGCATTTGTGTGTCGTCGGAAGGTTACTGGATTTTTCAACAGGTGAATGAGGCGAAACTTTTTCTGTTGTCGTCTTTTCGACGATCAAACCGTTGCTGGCAAAGGTGCCTTTTTCTAATCTGTTATCCATTTTCATTATGTCCTGTCGGCAAATAGGAATTGGTAAATTCGGACAACTATAGCTTTATCTTGTTGCTGTGATAATATGATCTAATTGGTATTGATTGTTTGAAAAAGTTATTCAATGATTGACGAATTAAGAGCGATGACTGTTTTTGCCAAGACGGTCGAAACCGGATCTTTTCGGGCTGCATCTCGTGAATTGGGGCTGTCGCCATCGGTTGTTAGTCATCATGTATCCCAACTGGAAAACAAACTTGGTGTTGCCCTGTTGTATCGATCAACACGGCGATTGTCCCTTACCAGTGATGGGGAAAAGCTGTTCGGCTTTGCAAAGCAAATGCTGGCCTTGGCCGAAAATGGTTTTGATGCGATTGCGACCAAAGCGACCGTGCCTAGTGGTAAACTGACGATAACATTACCTGCGGGATTTATTCAGGGGCCAATGGTTGATGATTTGGCTAAATTTGCCCAAGACCATCCAAATGTTAAATTGTCGGTTAACTTTAGTGATCATCAACAGGATATAATCCGCGATGGGATCGATGTTGCCATTCGTGTTGGAACAGTTCAGGACAGTACATTAAAGTCCAAGAAGCTTGCTGATTTGGAGCGCAAACTTGTTGTGTCCCCCATTTATATGGAATCTCGTCCCAAACCATTAAAAATTCAGGATCTGTCCAGCTGGGATTTTATTGGTCTTAAAATGAGGCCTAATGATAAACGACTGACAAATAAATCTGGAGAGTCGATTTGCTTGGCCTATGAGCCCCAGATTGTCTTGGATAACATTCATGCGGTTGTGCAAATGGCGCGCGCAGGTTTGGGGGTGATTACACCCCCTGATTTTCTGGTGGCAGAAGATATCAAGCAAGGCAAAATGATAGAGCTTTTCCCGAAATGGAAGGTAGAGAGCTTACCCGTTTATGCAATATGGCCCCCGAATGCACCACGCGAAGGGCTTACCCATCGTTTTATTCATTATCTAGAGCTGTCTGGGAAAAAGCGACAATCTGTATCTTCGCCATAGTAAACGTTCACTAAAGCGACTGTTTGGCTGGTGAAAAGTAAAAAAAAAGGCTATGATAAAAATCATCATCTTTTGTTTATATTGTGATTTATAAGGCTGATGTCTGGGGTTCTCTGTGGGGAGAGGAAGTTTGGCGTCATTTTTGCCAGTTCTACGCATTAAGCAGTTGCTTTTATTTCTTGTTGGTTTGGTTTTCTTTTCAACCCAAGCGTCGAGTAAAGACGTTACAATTGGTATGGGGAATTTTGAACCTTATTATATCGCCGAAGAACATGGGGGTATTTTTACCGAGATTATTACAGCTGCTTTTAAGGAAATTCCAGATCATGATCCGGTTTTTATTTTTGGGCGCCCAAATAATCGCTTGTGGCAGGATTTTAATCGTAGAAAAGTTGATGCAGTTTCTAACTTATTTGACAGTGTCGAGGTCGAAGCCTGTCGGTCTGATCCCGCTTTCAGGTTTCGTGATGTTGCTATTTCACTTGCAGAGAAAAATCTTACTCTTGAGAAGGTTCAAGACCTGAGAGGGTTGAACATAATTTCCTTTCAGGGGGCAAAAGATTTTTTTGGTCCAGAGTTTTCAGAAACGGTAGAAGATAGCGTGTTTTCTGTGGCTTCAGACCCGGGGGTTCAGGCGCAAGCCTTGTGGGATGGGCGTGTTGATGTGAGTGTTGGGGATATGTTCATTTTTTTGAATAGCTTAAAGAACCTGTCCGGAAATAACGTTCCGGCAAGTCTGTTTAAAATACATGACATTCTGCCCGTTGTTTATACACACATGGGCTTTTGGGATACAGAACTCTGCGCAAAATTTAACAAGGCTCTGCAAAAGATAAAAGATAATGGTGAGTACGAAAAAATTTACGACCGCTATTTACGCCTCTATGGCGTGACGTCTAGTCCAAGTGGTTGATTGATACGTAACGAAGCCATAATGTCAGTAAAGTAAGGTCAAGCCAAAGTCTTATGAGTTCAGCTTGGTATCATCGGAGAAGTACGTCTTATTGAGAGTTCCTTCAGTATAGGGCAGAATGCTTTGAGCGAAGTTTTTCGGTTCTATCGTGACGGCACAGATAGGTTAGCTGCTTAAAAGGACCTTGCAAGAATGCATATGGACTGCTGAAATTTTTGCAACAGAGCCTAGAATAGTGATATTACCTCACAACAATATTTATTTAATCCATTTTCCTTTTCACTACCCCTTTTTCGAGGTCTAAGACATGTCGCACTCTTCTTACTATTCCCCCCAGGGCGGGCTGGCCCCGCAGACCCAGATTTTAACTGACCGCGCCATGTTTACAGAGGCCTATGCCGTGATCCCCAAGGGGACCATGAGCGATATCGTCACCAGTTTCCTGCCCCATTGGGACAAGACGCGGCTCTGGGTGCTTTCGCGGCCGCTGTCTGGTTTTGCCGAGACCTTTTGCCAATACATTATGGAGGTCCAGCCCGGCGGCGGTAGTACCAAGCCCGAGCCGAATGCCCAGGCGCAAGGGGTGATTTTTGTGGTCGAGGGCGGCCTGAGCCTGACCATTGAAGGAACGACTCACGACCTGACCGAGGGCGGTTATGCGTACTTGCCTGCGGGCTGTAACTGGAGCCTCGTCAACAATACGAATACCCAGGTAAAGTTCCACTGGGTGCGCAAGGCCTATGAAGCCGTTGATGGGCTAGACAAGCCCGACGCCTTTGTCACCAATGAAAAAGATATTGTCCCCACTGCCATGCCCGATACCGATGGCAAATGGGCGACCACCCGCTTTGTCGAACCGGACGATCTACGCCACGACATGCACGTCAATATCGTTACCTTTCAGCCCGGCGGTGTGATCCCATTTGCAGAAACCCACGTCATGGAACATGGGCTTTATGTGCTGGAGGGCAAGGCGGTCTATCGTCTCAATCAGGATTGGGTCGAGGTCGAGGCCGGCGATTACATGTGGCTGCGGGCCTTTTGCCCGCAAGCCTGCTACGCCGGCGGCCCCGGTCCCTTCCGTTACCTGCTCTATAAAGACGTAAATCGCCATATGAAACTGGGCTAGGGAATTGCACCTGAACCAAAAGGTATTTGTATTCTCTGTTTGCCAGCCATGGTCTAACAGCAAATGGTCTGGCAGAAAATGATTTGAATGTTATCCTTATTCGTTGTGGGAGTTAATTATTGGACGTTTTACATGTTAAATAGCTGCCGCGATTTCAGTGAGCCAGTTTTTTACAAGATGAATGTGTTTTGTTAATACAAGATCGCGTGGGTAAATTAGCCCGTACTCGCTGCCATCCTCTTTGAAGCCCATTGGGGCAACGATGCGCCCTTTTTCAATATCATCAATCGCGAGGACATAGGGGCAAAGTGCTACACCCAAGCCATTCGCGGCTGCTTCGGCCATCAGAAAATGATGATCCAGGGATCTGATTTCTCTTGGCGGTGGTGCGTGCTTTTCCTGCCTTGACCATGTCTCCCATGCATCTGGACGGGTTCTTGATGCCAGACCGATGTAGTTATGATTATCAAAATGAACCCGCATTTCGGGTTTCATAACCGGGCCTATTTTTTCTTGCATAAGAACGTCAACTTCCCAATGGGGATCTATTGGAAAATCCAGCCGTCGAATAGCAAGTGTGATCCTGTCACGTTTAAAGTCAAGCGTGCCGCCCCCGACAGATAGGTGAAGCTCGACATCTGGGTGTCGGTCCTGAAAGTGACTTAATCTTGGTATCAGCCAGCGCATGGCAACTGACCGTTCGCAAGACAGTACAATGGGGTTGTTGTTTGTATCCTGTTTAATTGTTGCCACGGCTTTGGATAGTTCATCCAAGGCATTGCGCGCGGCTTTGCTCAGAATTTCTCCGTCTCTGGTGATCGCAATGCCACGACCATCGGGTTCTGACAGTTTGATGCCAATGTCCCGGGATAACTTGGTTATGCGTCTGCTGACAGCACCATGGGTGAGGGAAAGTTCTTCTGAAGCTGCCTTGACAGATCCCAGGCGAGCCACGGCTTCGAAGGCGCGAATATCATCAAGAGATGGAATTTCAGATCGTTTCATTCGTGATTATATATCACGAATATTGGTTATTTTATATAGATATTATTTCTTTATATGTTTGATATTATCACGATATGAAAAATGCAAATCTAACAGACCCAACCATTCTTGTTCTTGCAGATGATCTTACCAGTGCGGCGGATGGTGCTGCTCCCTTTTTAGGTCGGGGGCTTAATGTTGCTGTCCACAGACAAAAGAGGAATGTTACAGCCAAAACATCTGTAGAGGTTCTGGCAGTTGATTGCGGCAGTCGATCCCTGAATGAATCAGGTGCTGCCCAAGTCGTTGGAGAGGTGATCAAGCATCTATCCGATGGGGTGATTTTGCTGAAAACAGTTGATTCAACCCTGCGCGGAAACATCAAAGCAGAACTGAAAGCGGTCTATGAGGCTTCCGGGCGTACACGAATTGTCATCGCACCAGCTTTCCCCGCAGCAGGCAGAACAACAGAAAAGGGTATTCAACTGGTTGACGGGGTGCCAGTATCCGAGACTTCCTATGCCAACGATCCGGTTCATCCGGCACGAACATCCCGAATTTCTGAGTTGATCCCCGAAGAGATTGAAACTGGGGAAGTTAAAACAGTACATATTCTGGATGCAAACACCCAAAGCGAATTGAATGAAAAGGTTGCCGCTTTTCCTCACCCGGAAGAAATCTTGTGGGTTGGCTCACCTGGAATGGCGATTGCGCTGGCGACGGCATTGTTTGGCGATAAGATTGACAGACCAGAAATACCATATGCCAAAAACGCACTTGTTGTTGTGGGGAGTGCAAATGCGGTCAGTCGAGAACAGACGCAACTATTGAAAGATAAGGACTTTATTACTTGCCTGGCAATGCCGGAAGAAAGAGCTGAAAATGCTGATACCATTCTCTGTGAGTTGACATCACGTGCAGTCGAACTTGTCAAAAGTGGTGAGTACGGGGCGGTAATTGCAACGGGTGGTGATACGATGGACGCGCTCTTGCAGAAACTGGATATTGATGAGTTTTCTCTTGTTGGTGAGTTTGAACAGGGGTTTCCAATCGGGGTTGCCCGGCTCGGGTGCGGAAAAGATATCGTCATTGCGATGAAAGCTGGTGGCTTTGGCGCGGCGGATACCTTGTTACGCGCGGCAGAACAACTTCGGTTGTCAAAGCCGAACTATTGGAAGTGACTTGATGAAGAATAGACAAAAGCCCTTGGCAATAACAATGGGTGACCCGTCGGGCATTGGCCCAGAGATTGTTGTCGCAAGTTTAAGCAAGTCATCGGATGGCTTGAAAAACATTGTGTTCGGATGCCCAAAGGTTATGGAGCGCGCGGTAAAGCTGTCACAAAGTGATTTAGTGGTACGGGTTCTGGATCAGATTGATGAAGCTGAATTTTCTCCCGGTGTTATCGAAGTGCTACAGACAAGTTGTTTCGACACTCTGCCGCCTTTTGGTTCGGTAAATGCCGTGTGCGGTAAGGCGGCCTATGATGCGATTGTCCAAAGCATCCGGCACGCTGTGGCGGGAAGGGTCAGCGGCATTGTTACTGCGCCGATACACAAAGAGGCGCTGTCCGCGGCGGGTATTTCCTACCCCGGACATACTGAAATACTGGCAGATCTGGGCGGGGCAGAGCGTGTTGCGATGTTGCTGGGGAATGACGAGGTCCGCACCGTTCTTGTGACGGTTCACTGCTCGTTGTCAGAAGCGATCAAGCGCGGCGACTATGCGGCGCAAATAGCAGCGATCCGATTGGCCCACGAAGGGGCAATAGCTCTTGGGTTTAAAAATCCAAGAGTGGCCGTTGCTGGTCTGAACCCGCATGCGGGTGAAGGTGGTTTGTTTGGCCGTGAAGAAATTGAGATTATTTCTCCGGCGATTAAAGCCGCACAAAAGGAAGGAATTAATGTCTCTGGCCCTTGGCCCGGGGATACGGTCTTTATGCAGGCGCGCAAAGGGCAGTTTGATATTGTTGTGGCCCAATACCATGATCAGGGATTGATCCCTGTAAAGTACATGGGATTGGAAAAAGGGGTTAACATTACCCTTGGTCTGCCCTTTGTTCGAACAAGCCCGGATCATGGGACAGCGTTTGATATTGCCGGGCAGGGCATTGCAGATTCCGCAAGCCTTGAGACCGCGATCAAATATGCAAATCAGTTGGTTAGATCTAAAATGAAGGATACCGCGTAATGGGATTACGATTTATCTTTATGCTCACACGTAATGACCAAACCGTTGATGATGCCGAGATACATTTGGAAACGGCGCTGGCCGCAGGTGTTCATCATATCGGTTTCAAAGATGTTGGACTTCCCTTTGCCCGGTTGAAGAAGCTAAATCAGTCAATCAAGGACGGGGGCGCGACAAGTTATCTGGAAGTTGTCTCTTTGGATCAGGACAGCGAGATTGCCTCTGCACAAGCCGCGGTAGAGATCGGTGTGGATATATTGCTTGGGGGAACCAATGTTGATGCTGTTCTACCGATTATTAAAGGCTCTGGTATTCAGTATTATCCTTTTCCAGGGAACATTGTGGGGCATCCGAGCGTCCTTGCGGGATCTATTGATGAAATCGTTGCCAGCGCAAAGAGTTTGGCTTCACGCGAAGGTGTTGATGGCTTGGACCTTTTGGCCTATCGGTCACCAGAGAATGTTGGGAAATTAATGGCTGCGGTCTGTGCCGCGACGGACAAGCCTGTGATTATGGCGGGGTCGATTGATACCAAAGAACGCATTGCTGCTGTTAAAAGTTCCGGGGCCGGGGGCTTTACCATCGGGACCGCTGCTCTGGATGGTATATATCCGGCACAGGGCAATGATCTGGATGCGCAGCTGCGCGCTATTCTGAAAGACGTTGCGGATGTAAATGACCATGTTTCCCGGATTTCGAAAAAGAACCTCGATGAGTCCTTTGGCAAATTTACCGAAACCTGGAGCCCGCGTGTTGCAGGACGGGTAAATAATATGATGGTTAAACTTGCCAAGTTTGAAGGTGAATTTGTCTGGCATCATCATGCGGTCGAAGATGAGTTGTTTTTTGTTCACAAAGGTAGCTTGATGATGAAGTTCCGCGATCGTGATGAAGTGATCAACGAAGGGGAGTTTATTATTGTTCCACACGGCGTCGAGCATTGTCCGGTTGCCATATCGGATACCTGTGAGGTTTTGCTTCTGGAACCTGCAACGACGGTGAACACGGGCAATGCGCAGGATGAGCGGCGTGTGACCGATTTAGCCGAAATCTAGCGGGGTCTTAGGGATAAGGCGTTCATTGTACTTGCAAGAATCTGTCTATAGCGATGATAGTGAGTGACCAGCCAAGGCTGTAAACGTTATTTGTTTTCAAAAGATAAAACCATTATGAGCCTCTTGCCCGAAGATCAAATTACCATTCGAAATGTAGAAGATGCCGATATTGCTTCTATTCAGGAAATTTATGCTGATGAAGTTTTGCACGGTGTTTCCAGTTGGGAAGAAATCCCACCCGATCAAGCTGAAATGCTTAATCGAAAAAATGGTGTCGTCGGCGGGGGCTATCCCTATCGGGTTGCTGTTCAAGATGACAGGGTTGTGGGTTATGCCTATGCGTCATCCTATCGCCCCCGTCCGGGATACCGTTTTACGGTGGAAAATTCGATCTATATCCACAAGGATGCCCGTGGTTCAGGGCTTGGTCGTCTGTTGCTGAAGGACCTGATTAATCAGTGCGAGATCAGGGGATATCGTCAGATGATCGCGGTCATCGGCGATTCTGAAAACCTGCCATCTATCGCGTTTCATCAAAAAATGGGGTTCGAGCTGGCCGGGACAATCAAATCTATCGGGTTTAAGTTTGGCCGCTGGATGGATAGTGTTCTCATGCAGCGGCCCCTTAATGACGGCAGTAACAGTCTGCCCGAGTAGCGCTAGTTCACTGCTTGGGGCTGATCTTCGAGCCAACTTTCAAGAAACTGCGCCATGCTTTCAGAGCCAACATTCTGGATATCCTGGGGATTAAATTTTGCGCCAGCTTTTAGAAGCAATCTGACACAGGAAATGTGATCTCTTTGTTTGCGTTCCGGACAGTTAGACGCCCCGTGAAGGCTTGTGTAAAAGGCATTCCCGCCAAAATTATTAAGCTGTTCGAGATCGGGGTTGAATTCTAACAGGTATGCAACCTGATCCGGCAAGCCAGCCCAACACGCGGCATGAAGAGGCGATAATCCCATGGCATCTTTTTGATTGATATCCAACCCCGCGGCAACCAGGGACTTTACATGATCAAGACGATCAGGCTGGGTAATGAGTTGGGTAATCAATAGACGATCTTCATCTTCCAGATCTTCTGTAATTTTGCCTTTGGGATGTCCTGTGTAGCAGCTGGCAAGAATTTCTTCGTTGTGGCTAAGCGGATGCGCATGGCCTGCCTTTGTCAAGGTATCTGCAAAGTCAGTATTGCCGTGAATAAGAGCCAATGCATAGGCTGTATGCCCTTGCCAAACATAACTGGCATCAGCGCTGTATCTCAAAAGCAGTTTGGCAATATCCGACCCACACTGTCGGCGTGCGGCTTGATGCAGTGCTGGTATAGTATCAACGGGCTGGCCGCTGGGATGTTCTTTTGCAACTTCGTTGGGGTCTGCCCCATGATCCAGCAAAAGTTGCGCCGCTGTCAGGTCTTTAAAATCCAATGCCCGTGGCAGCGCATTGGTACCTTTGGGGGTTGCACCATGTTTTAAGAGCAGCTTTAAACCTTCGTGATGTCCCAGTTCTGTCGCGTGATAAAGGCTTTCGTTATCATCGGGATTAGCTCCCTTTTCCAAAAGCCATTCGGCCAGAGCCATATTATTTGAATGTCCGATTGCGCCATACAGTGGGGATAGAGTGTGCGCATTATCTTCTGATGGGCTGAAATCAGGTGACATGCCGCGATCAATATCTGCACCTCTATCAAGCAGCAACTGGGCCAAGTCGCACATCTTGCCTGCTTTTTCTGGCGCTTGGTGTATGTAATGAGAAAAACAAAGATAGTGAAAAGGCAAGCGTCCTTTGATTGGCGTGGTTGCCAAACCCGGCGTATCAGCCAGCGCATTTCTGACGGCCTCGATATCATAAGTCGCAATCTGGAGACCGAGATCATACGAGGCAAGATCTGGGGCTTCGTCGAGGAGCTTCTTAATGATCCATTGATGACCATGATAGAGGGCTGAACGCAAACGTTCCGCTTTTTGTTCTTTGTTCATAGCCAGAGTTTCAAGGGCAAATTTGAATTTTGGCCAGCTTTCATGCCCCTGTTCCCGGGCAATGACAAACAGGAAATCTGCGTGGGTTAGTGAGGACTTGTCATACAGGATTTTTTGTACCCTGTTCTGTGCCTCATGATCACCGGTTTCGTAGGCTTTTTTCAGGCGTTTAGCCTGCTTTTTGAATGTGTCGATATTTGGGGTTTGATTAGACATTGGCTTTCCCATTTTTCACCCGATGGTCCGCTGATCTGGGGAATGGAAAATCCAGAAGCAATAATATTTAGCAAAGTGCAATGAAGCTTTCCGCGGACCCGGCGGCCTCTTTGATCGGCCACAGGGAAAATATCAAACTGTATGATTTATTGCAAACGAATGATTGCTTGGTTTTGCTGCACCCGTTGCGTGTTGGTTTATAGGTGGGCAGTCCAAAACCCAATCAAATTTTACAGGTCTTGGACTGGCATTCCTTTTGGGCAAGCCGGATGCATTACTAAAGCGCAAAAATGGCTTCGATTTCTATCTTTAGCTCCGGGGCAAAGAGGGCCTCGATTTTGATGAGGGAGCTTGCGGGAATATGTTCCCCATAAATCTCGGCCAAAGTGGCTCGCAAGGCATCCATATCTGACATGTCTGTCACAAAAACAGTGACTTTGACTAGGTTTTGTAAAGATATGTTTTGTGCCTTCGCAATGCTTTTTAGTTGAGAAAAGATTGCTTTGGCCTGATCCCCGATTGACGCATCCTGATCAGCAGTGCCAAAGGCTGTGAAGCCTGAGGTGTAGAGCGTGTCGCCCTGTATGACCGCGTGGGTATAGGGGCCCACGGGTAATCCCAGTTCTGGATAGTTGATCCGTTCCAGTAACATGATTTCCTACCTATCTTTATTACGAAATTTTACGAACGATTTGCTGGGTCGTTATGTTGATAAAGGGCCCCAGAGCAAAGGCGATAACAGCTGCTGCGGGCCAGGCAAGCCGGAAAGCAATAAACCATTTATCAATGAAGTCTGGTCCCCATCCCAAATTGATCCAGGTAACCCAACAGGTCATCAACAGGGAAAGAATGAAGGACATCAGGATTGAAAAGACGATGCGGTGTTTCATGTGCCGTCCTTTGTTTTTTTAGGCCGCAGTGTTCATTTGCAGGCGTTCGATATAGTTCACTTTGGTGTAATTATTTTCCAGAAAGTCGACGGTATGTGGGGCTTCGAAATGTGCCTTGAGGGCATCATCGTTCACCCAGCATTCCCATAGGGTAAAGCATTCAGGCTTATCCTGTTGCTGTAGTATTTCAAATTTGATGCAGCCCGGTTCCTTGACGGTGTCGGCTACCAGTTGGTTGAGCGCTGATTTAACAGTATTTAAATCCGCACCGTCCTGAAGTTCGATGCCTGCACTAATCCAGAGTTTGTTCATTTTCTGCTCCGTTAATTACTCGAGTAATTTCTCGAGGGTTAAATGACGAGTGGTACAGGCAATAGCTTTAATAAATTTCATTAATGAGATATATATTGAATAATGAGTTTATAAATTCCATTAATGAAATCATGTTTGACGATATCTCTCTTTTTATTCGTATTGTCCAAAAGCGAAGCCTGGCTGCTGCTGCGTTGGATGCGAACTTGCCGTCGGCGACTGTTTCTCGTCGCTTGAAAAAGCTCGAAGACAAGCTGGGGTGTCAGTTACTTCATCGCTCTGCTCGCAAGTTCAGTCTTACAGCAGAGGGAGAGGTTTATTACCGGGCTTATGCAGATTTGGTGCAGCAGTTTGAGGTGACAAGCAGGAACTTGAGTTCTGATGTACATCAACTTAACGGTAAGCTAACTGTATTGGCACCCACAAATGTTTCTGTTGGCATCTTACAGCCTATGTGGTCGGCATTTATTGGACTCTATCCGGAAATACAGCTCAACCTTTTCCTGAGTAATCAGACCAAGGATATACATCAGGGGCATGTCGATTTGGCTTTGCGTGTTGGTCCCCAGGAAGACTCTCTGCTTTTTCAAAAGAAGCTGGGGGGGACGTCGACTATTCTGGTTGCTTCACCAGATTATCTTGCTGATCAAGGAGAGCCAGATGGTCTTGACGCGTTAGAAGAACACAGGATCATTCTTGTAAATACTGTGCCGCTATGGAAACTTCAGTATTGTCCCGATGGTTATAGCGATAAACATCGTTGGGAAGAGATCCGCCCTCAAGCAACAACCATTATCGATGATATAGGCTTGGCAAGCCAACTTGCCCGTGATGGACATGGTATCGTTCTTTTACCTGTTAGTGAAATTGAAAAGGAATTGAGTGAGGGGGCTTTGGTACGTGTATTACCAGAGTGGCAAGGTGCAAAGCGCGAAATTTTTGCTGTCTGGCCCACGGGGCGTTTGTTGAGTGCCCGGGCGAAATGTTTACGAGACTTTATGCAAGATTTTATCGCAAAGAACAGGATTTTGCAGGGGCATATACCACTTTAAATTTGGACTTTGTCCTGCTGTTCAATTGTTGCAACACAACGTCTTATTTTACTTTTGTGGCTTTGTTGTTTGGGTCGTTGAATGACTATTGGTCCAGTACATTTATAAAAACAAAAATAATTTCTTGCATAAATTAAATTGTGCACAATATAATTTGTCACAATTTAATTTATTAGGAGTAAATGTTATGAGCCAAGCAGCACAAAAGCTGGAGAAAGTTGTTTATACCGCCTATGCAGAAGCAACAGGGGGCCGTGAAGGAACCATTAAGTCAGATGACGGGGCGCTGGATATTGTTTTGACAACACCAAAAGAACTTGGTGGTGCCGGAACATTCGGTGTGAACCCGGAACAGATGTTTGCGGGTGGCTATGCTGCCTGTTTTATTGGCGCGCTCAAGGTTGTTGCGGGCAAGGAAAAAGTGGCTCTGCCGGATACAACAAAAATTGCAGGTGAAGTTGGTATCGGGCCAATCCCTGGCGGCTTTAACATTGCGGTTGTATTGAACATCAGTCTTCCAGGTATCGAGGCATCTGTGGCAAATGACCTGATTGAAAAAGCCCATCAGGTATGCCCCTATTCAAATGCAACACGCGGCAATGTGGATGTTGAACTCAAGCTTGTGTCATAATCAGGCTGTTTAATTGATAAGGTTAAACCAGAGCGCATTGCCTGCTTCTTCACAAATGACAGGCGATGCGCTTTGGTGCTTGTGGGCTTTCCCGTTGCAAAGCTGGAACAGCACGGTAATCTTAGGCAGCCATTCTTATTGTTTTTATTGATATGATTTCTGTGGATCATGACAAAAAGCGCACTTAAAACACTGCCCCGGACCAAGGTTAATTCCGAGGGCGCAGATTTGCCGTTGGTAAAGGTATCACAGCTGGAAGAACAGCTGTGCTTTGCGCTTTATCGTAATTCACAGGCGATCATAAAAAAGTACCAACCCTATCTCAAGCAACTGAACCTGACCTATCCGCAGTATCTGGTGTATCTGGCGCTGGAGCCAAAGGACGAGACCACGGTGAATGCTTTGGGAAAAGATCTTGGGCTTGATTCTGGTACGTTATCTCCCTTGCTTAAACGAATGGAACAGGCCGGGTTTGTCAACCGTCAGCGTTCGTCCGAGGATGAACGCAGAGTTATGATCAAGCTGACGGAACAAGGGCGATTACTGGAACAGGGGGTGGCAAAGATGCAGCATGATGTATCTTGTTCTGTTGGCCTGACGTTCGATGAATTTCAAGATCTTCTGACCAAGCTCAACCACATGGCAAAGGTCATGGGTGCGAAGGGATAAGTTCGAAGACTTGAGATCAGGCGCAAAATAAACTGACCTCTTTCCGAGCTGCATCGGATATTGTCCTCAAAATCATAAAGGCTTTCATGTCGGGGCTGGTCTATTGCTTTGGCTTTTGTTAAAGCTGCTAGATGGGAAGATTTAAAGCTATTTAGTTTTACCCAAATTTAACAGGGAAAGGCCGGGCTATTCCGATCTTTGGTCAAAAAAAATCAAGAGAGACTGTGCGTCGGGGATTGGCTGAAATCTTTCCCCGCTTATGGCGCTATTGTCTGGTTCTGACGCGAAATAAAGACAATGCGAACGACCTTGCACAGGCTGCGTGTGAACGCGCCTTAGAAAAGGCTGACAAGTTTAAAACCGGTACGCATCTTGATCGTTGGGTTTTCCGTATTGCGCAACGGATCTGGTTGAATGAGCTACGATCACAAGCGGTTCGTCGGGGCGGCGGGCTGGTATCTGTTGATGATGTTGATGTGCCGGATACAAAAACGGACACAGAAACGAATATTTACGCTTCTCAGGTGTTGAAAGAGGTGTACCTATTGCCAGAAGCGCAGCGCATAGCGGTTCTTTTGGTTTACGTCGAAGGCTTTAGTTATAAAGACGCGGCACAGGTGCTGGATATACCTATTGGCACGGTTATGAGCCGACTGGCTGCGGCACGGGGCAGAATTTCGAAACGAATGGACAGAGAAGGGACGGGGTCGGAATGAGCCAGCAGACACATTTCTCAGACGAAGATCTGACGGCTTTTCTGGATGGCGAAGCCTCTGTGGAGTTGTCACAAAAAATAGAGTCCGCTCTTGAAAATGATGCCGTTCTTATAAAGCGCGTCGAAGATCTTTCTATCCCGGTGGATGAACTTAAGGCGGCTATGCAACAGGCGACGGATCAGGCCCCTGGTTTACCTGATGTTCTGACCGATAGGACATCACCATCAAATAAAAGCCCAAGAAGCTTGATTTATGCGGGGTCTTTGGCTGCGTCGGTTTTAATTAGCCTGGTTGTTGGTGGTTTGGTTGGAAAGACGTATTTTGCACCAAGCGAAGCGCAGGGGTGGAAGCACTACGTTGCAGCGTATCAATCGCTGTATGTTGGCGATACCCTCGGTAATATTCAGTTGTCCCCGGAACAGATACAGAAAAATCTGAAAGACATATCAGGACAGATTGGGTTTGATCTGGTTAAAATGACCGCTGATTCTGAGTTGTCATTCAAACGTGCACAGTTGCTCGGGTTCAAGGGGAAGCCCTTGGTTCAAATGGCTTACCTATCCCCCGATGGGCAGCCTGTTGCCCTGTGCATTATTAAAACAAACAAGGGCAATACTGAAGCCATTGGTATGGAAAAGCTGGAAGGCATGGCAGCGGCCAGTTGGCGTAAAAATGGATACGCTTTTCTCTTTATTGGGGGAGAAAATGATACAGTTATCCGTGAGGGAGCAGCCCGTTTTCAGGCCTTACTATAAAGTTTACTCGGCTATAAATCTACGGGCTATAAAGCTTACGGGAAACAAGGCTCTTTAGCTGTCCCTATTGTTTAGGAGGGGGCTATACCTTCTCTAGAGATGCCTCGGGCTAGGCGTTTCTATTCCATGGAAAGGTGTTTTCGGGAATAAAGCTGACGTCTTCGTCTTCACGTTGATCTTCTTTCGGGTCGTCATGCCGACGGCGTCGACAGGGACCTACATAGTTGTCAATACGAACAAAGGGACGGGGGCGTTTGATAATCCGTTCGATTGCTTTGTAAAGCATCATGGGCGATAGAGGCTTGAGCAAGAATTCATTCATACCCTTGTCTCGTGATGTTGTGACCAACTCTTTTTCAGCGTAGGCCGTCAAAGCAATGATCTGAATAAAAGGGGCCGGACTATTTTCTTCGGTACGCAGTTGCTGGATAAGCTGATTTCCATCCACTGGCTCCATGTCCAGGTCAATGATCGCGATATCCGATGGCATATTCCGCAAGGCCTGTATGGCCTCTTCGGCAGATGAAGCAACGCGTGGGGCATTTACGTCAAAGGCACGCAGGATTGTTTTCACAATACGCTGCATAACGGGATTATCATTTACGATCAAAAATTCGACGTTTTTCAGGTCACAGGCGGCAGTCAATTTTACTTCACTCAACACATACTATTGGCAAAAACATGCTACTGAGTACCCATCAAAAATAACCGAACCCGATCATGGCCAGACTTTAGTCTATTGTCGATCGTAAGGCTTATCTTTCAGAGTTGTTGCATATTCAAAGAAATAGATATGCGCCAAGCATGGTTTATTTTTCGTTAAGCGTCAGTGTTGTGTTCTAGAGCCGGATGAAGGCATTTATTTTGTGCATTTAAAACGCTCCAACATAACTCTATCAGGCAAAGTTTTACTAAAACGATCCAAAGAAGCTGGCATGTTCTTGGTGGCGAAATCTGAAATGGCGTAAAAATGTACTGTACCAGAAGCTGCCGTTACTGCTTCGCTTTCCAACGTGGCAATCAGACACCATTGCGAAGGAATACTCTGCTCAAACCAATCGGGATAGATCATGGCATAGTCAACCTGTTTACTGGTCGACAGTGTATGAACTGTTTGGGGATCAAACTTACCGTTCGCACGTAATTTGCGTGCTTTTTCCGATCCTAATCCCCAAAGATCCAACACATATTGATCATTTTGATAGGATACCCACCCCAGATCATTCACGGCAACAGGCCGGACAAAATAATCGGTTGCAAAGCGGTGCAGTTGATACTGTTGCTCATAAATCCCTCTGGACGCAAAGGGGGTTGCGATTGTTGCTAGACCATAGGGGATGACGAGAAGCAACAGGGTTCCGATAAAGAGTAATTTTGCCTTGAAGTTGCTGGTTATTATTGATGTATCGATGTTCTTGCTCAAAAGATAAAGACCGCCAAGGATCATGACACTGACAGCATAGACTTCGTAGCGATGGAACCAGTTGTACCGCCCGGCAACCATGTGGGCCAGCAGTGTCAGAATAAGAACGCCGCCAATAATAAATTTGGGTGATGACCAAAGCCGATCACGGAATAAAGAGCCTTTACTCCACGCCCAAACAATCGACAGCGAGGTCAGCAGAATAGCCACCAGAAAGATAATTCCCCATCGTTCTGATAGGGAGTTCTGAAAGTTATTTACCAATGCCAGCAGACTGTTGCCAATACCTGATTGTTCAGTTCCAGATACAAAAACATTGGATTTAACCATGACCGAGCTTGGCAAAATAGATTGCCCGATCGAAAGCATTGTGACGCCATAGAGGGCAATAAGTGTCGTTATCGTCAGACCGATAAAGACAGCGAGCCGCCAACGCCCTAAAAACAAAAGCGCAACAAGTGTTGCCCCTGAAAGGGCGATGCCTTCGAAACGGACCAGCGGCCCCAAAATCACAGCAAGGATAAACCAGTTGGGACAGGGGGGCGTGCGCGTTCCTTCGGCTAGTGTAATCAAGCCGCGTATGGTTGTCAAAGCAATCAAGACATGAAGGGAATGTTCCATCCCCGTCATGGGCAAGGCAAGACCGCTGATCGACAGGATCAATAACAGCGCGGCCAAATTTGCAAAGTTGTCTGTTGACGGTGTGGTTCTGGGGAGAACATAACACCAGAAAAAATCCAGAATGATATAAACGGAAAGCCCGGCTGCAACGATATTTAATAAAAGCGGTGTATAAAACCCAAGCCCGACAAATTCACCGAAGGCAAGCAAAAGAGGATAGAGGATTGAAGACGAGGGCGATGAATATTCCGTGGCATTTACACCGTAACCCCCCCGAGTAATATTCTCGGCAACAGACAGGTGAATATAGGGATCATCCAGTGTATAGATCAGATGCCCATCCGAGAGCCAAACACTGAGCCCAACGATCAGCACAGTAAGACCCGCCCACATTAATAGCGCGTTTTTCAGAAATATTTTTCTATGCTGCAAAGATGTTCCGTCGGTCAAGGATGTGCTCTTAATGTTGATGCGGACAAAAGGAAATGAACGTGTTTTTCTTCCAACGAAAAATACATAGGCCGTTTAATACTGATGTTATTTAAAACAGTGGCCCTTAATTTTCCCTAAAGAGAACAGGTTTTTTTAGTCGTCTTTTTCTTCACTACAAAACAATTATGCAGGGCGATGGTCTGGTGGTGAGAAGAGCAGGGATCTTTCTGAAAATTGACAAATGACAAAGTTTGCCATTAAATAAAACTTCTAGTTAAAGGAGGTGTCTGATGGCGACAATGAATGTATCTTTACCGGACCAGATGAAGGCGTGGGTTGAGGACAATGTTCAGTCTGGACGTTATGCCAATGCCTCTGACTACGTGCGCGATCTCATTCGGCAAGACCACCTGCGGTTGGAAAAACTCCGCGCAGCACTGATTGAAGGTGAGCAATCTGGTACAGCGACACCACTAGATCTGGAAACCTTTATTTCCCATAAAAAGCGATCCTTAAGCCTGTAAGCCAAAAGAGACCTGAGCGATATTTAGGACTATGCCTTGGAATAGTGGGGCATTGATCTGGTCGTATGTCCGCACGCTTTTTGGTAATATAGAGATTCATTCTCAATCTCCGGAGAAAGCCAAAGGAAGCAAGGACGTTAGGAAGAACTTTCGTAAGTCTTGCTCAAGCTTTGTAACAGAAGCCCCACAAAAAATACTGTATTCTTTGTTGCGCAAAAATGGTGAATAGGAAGCCAAGAAAATCAGTAAATGGTTCCACCAGCCAATATTAATTTTAAGCTTATTTTTTGATACGAAACCACGTTTTATCTTTTAATAACAATATAGATATTGTTGGGGTTGTGTGTATGAAAGAATGAGCTTAGCTTACATAAAGTTGAAATTTATATTACTTAATAAGCTTAAAACTGTGGATTTTTGAATGGGGTTAAAAAGAAAAACACAAAATCTCCAAGAACTTCTAAAGACATACGGTACTCAAATACCCGTTTACTTATCTTCCCAGCTGGCAAATGATGAATTTAAGCAACTGCGTAAGTTGATAGTTGATCAACATTTAAAGAGTGTTGATACGACAACTCCAGAAAAAATGGCGGCAGCCAAAAGAGGTGCTGCAAAGCTTATTCGGCCCCATGTTATCGGTCGAAAAGGTCCGCAATATCATGGTTTTTCTAAAAAAATACTTGCTGGGAAATATGAAACATGCCGGATTATGGATGCTTTGTACCCTGTTCGTGAAGAGAAATGGAAAGCACCTATTAGCAGGAGGAAAGATACGGAATTATCTATTCAGGATTTCTCATTCTTGGATAACCCGGTTGGGACTATGGAGTTCTTTAGAAAATTAACTGAAATTGAAGCTGAAGCTCTATCCTTAATTATTAATTTTGATGATGATCAAGTTCTCGATGTTGCTCCATTTTTGGTTTTTGGCGTAATTAAACAAAATATGCTTCCAATTACAAAAGGTGGGCATATGAAGCCTTCTGTCATGAAGGTAATTGAGGCTGTTGGTCTGCGCCATTTTCTTGAAATAGGTCCTTTTATGTCTTTGAAGAATAAAAAAGATGTATGGGCTTTTCCAATGAAGCAAAAAAATATTCCTGCAAAGAAAAGTTATTCAAAACTAGCACTCGAACCAACAACTAAGGAAAAAATTCAAGACCAACTTGTTATCAAAATTAATGAATGGCTTAATCAGATTGGTTTAGAGTTCTCTCAAAGTGGCCGTAATCAATTAAATGTTATGGCAGGCGAAGCTTTAGATAATGGTGAAAGGCATAGTAACCCTGAAAGCGAAACGGGAAATTGGACCATCGCAGGGTTTATGGCAAAAAGAGGAAACGGTAGCTCATCAACTGCGTATGAATACGTGTGTCATTTATCAATTATGAGTGTCGGGTCGTCAATTGGTGAAACAATTGAAAGTACCCCCGAAAGCGCTCATAAAAAAATAGAATCCTACTGTGACAAACATGAGAAACATTTAATTAAAAGAAAATTTAATAGAGAAACTTTAAGAACTGTTTGTGCTTTACAGGATGGTGTTTCAAGGTTCGATCAAGAAAAGGAAGGTATTAGCGGTGGGGTCGGAATCATGGAATTTGTAAGCCTTATGAATGATCTAGGCTCAAGTCCGATTGTAAAAAGAAAACCGCAATTAACAATTGTTTCAGGAAAATCCTGCATTATGTTCAAAGAGCAATACTCTAATGGGGTTTCAAAAGGCCCTGAAGAACCTCGGATGCAATGGTTTAATGCAAAAAATTCACTGGACTATCCACCCGATGAAGACTATGTGTTTGACCTACCCTATAAGTTGCAAGGTACTATTGTTACGATGCGCTTCACTTTAGACGAAGGGTATTTACAAGAAAAGGTTGGAGAAAATGGTTGAAGTTAACCTAGCTAAAGCTACGAAAGGCGGGTCTATAAATAACTTGTCTGGTAAAGATAGGGGAATTGCCGTCCGTCGCTTTCTTAAAATTGATGAATATGACTCTTCAAAAGAGGTCGTACATGTCCGTGTGCCTGATGACATGGATGTAATTACTCCTTCCTTTTTCCAAGGTTTATTTTCTCAGAGTATCGTTAAGTTGGGTGGGAAGGACGGTTTTGTTAATCAGTATAAGTTTCATGCGAATGCTGAATTAATGAAATGGATTAATCGTGGGATTGATCGTAGCCTTATGAAAAGGACAGCACTGGATTAAATTTGTAGCTGGTGCCAAGGGGGGATCTTTGCATCTACTTTTATTTAGTACGTCTTATGTGCTTGCCGAGGTCACAGATACGGCTCTAATAATAAACCCGGGTACAGTGCAGTGGGACTGGAGACTAACTTTAATGGCCATAGCTATTGGAGTTAGTATATTATGCAACATTGCTAATTTTTTGCACACTCGCCATTTACACCATAAAAAAATTCGGCAAGATTACGAGCTTGAACAATTACGAGATGTAATTCGCACGCCTCTTAACTCAATTATTGTAAAACTTGAGGCTGTAATAGAGCAGGTAAACGCGATATTTGATGCAGACTTGAATCATGAGGGTCGGGCTCAAGAAGTTTCTAAGTTGCAGAAAGAGAAATTTAATTCTTTGGTGGATGAGGTTTATAGGATCTGTGCTAAAGCAAATGATTCAAAGTTCATTGAAGGTGAAGATTGGCATCTACTTATTGAGCTTGAGATTGATAAAGCCTTAGCTGGTTTTGATAGAATGGGAAATACTTCGAGTACTAGTAAACGTCAGAAGGAAGGCGGAAACAAAATTATGGCCTCCTTACAATTAGCTATCAAAAAAATCCAAACAAGAATTGATAATGAAGCTAAGCGAATCCTTAAAGGAAAAATGATTCCGGAGCATTCCCAAAAAAAATACCGCAACACTCGCTAGAGTGCTGCGGTAGAGTTGGTCCCTTGGTTGATGGAACCCAGTTATGGCTTGGTGTACGACTTCAAACTTGGGAGGCTTGAGTGATACGTACAGTGGTTTTCTACGGGCTTGTTACGTGCCCGCTTGGCAGGTGGTGTCGAGCGGGGAAGCTGCCCGCAGCCGATGACTGGCTGGTACAAATCGGCTGGGGCTTGTTCCCGGACCTTCACCCGTCTGCTTTAGGTCGTTCGGACTTTGGATCGTAAAGCGGCTTCAGTGACACTGTTGCCTCGAAACGCTCACAGGCGATCTCGACCGAGAAATTATCTTCGTTCACCCAATCGGCGGTAACACCGTTTTCATCGTGGACATAGCCAAGACCGATTGAACTGCCGAGAGTATGGCTGTAACGGCCGGATGTAATCTTGCCGACGATTTTATCACCTTTGTAGATTGGCTCGTTATGGTACATCATCGGTGGTTCGCCCTTTGCGGTTTTGGCTTCCTTGAGCTGTAGGGCAACCATTCGCTTTGTTCGCGGTTGGCCCTTTTGTTCAAGCAAGGCTTCACGACCGATAAAGCCGCCGGGTTTATCCCAGGCGATGGCAAAGCCCAGACCTGCTTCCAGTGGGGTGTCCTCGTCCGAAATTTCGTGGCTCCAGTGGCGGAAACCTTTTTCCAGGCGTAACGTATCCACAGCGTGCATGCCACCAAGGGTGAGGTTCATGTCTTTTCCTGCTTCCATCAGGGTATCTAAGACATGAACGGCATATTCGGATGGTATGTAAAGCTCCCAGCCCAGCTCACCCACATAGGTGATGCGTCCGGCTTTGATCTTGGCATAGCCCATCTCTATTTCCTGACAGGTTCCAAAAGGGAAGGCAGCGTTGGAAAGATCCGCAGGGGTTACTTTTTTCAACAACTCGCGGCTGTTTGGTCCCATAACGGCAAAGAGCGCATAGCCCGATGTGACATCTGTTGCAAAGCAATGGTCGTCTTCTGAAATATGGCTGTTGAGGAAATGAAAATCACGGGTCTGTGTGCCCCCGGATGAAAGCACCATAAAGCTGTTTTCTGCCAGACGGGTCACAGTCAGATCGGCTTCGATGCCGCCGCGCTCGTTGAGCCATTGGGTATAGACCATCTTGCCCACTGGCACGTCGATGTTGGCACCGGAAATCCGGTTGAGAATTTTCACCGCATCCTTGCCCTGTACCATGTATTTCCCGAAAGAGCTCATGTCGAAAAGGGCGACATTTTCACGGGCGGCTTTACATTCTGCACCACAATAGTCATGCCAGTTCTGCGGACCATAGGAATATTCATACTTTGGTTCGACACCTTCGGGCGCAAACCAGTTGGCGCGTTCCCAGCCCGCCATTTGTCCAAAACAGGCGTTGGCTTTTTCCAAACGGTCGTGGATGGGGGATCGCTTGATATCGCGACAGGTCACGGGTTGTTTTTCCGGCCAATGCATTTCATAAAGTAAACCAAGAGCCTCTGTCGTGCGATCAAAGAGATATTGGTCACCGCCTTGGAATGGTTGAACGCGACGGATATCAACATCCCACATATCAACCGGGCAATGCCCCCGAACAATCCAGTCCGCCAGAATTTTACCTGCACCACCAGCGGATTGAATTCCCGTAGAGTTAAAGCCGGCGGCAACATAGAAATTCTTCATCTCGGGCGCTTCGCCAAGATAGAAACGGTTGTCGGGGGTAAAACTTTCCGGACCATTAAAGAAGGTGTGGATACCAGCACTTTCCAATAGAGGAATACGCGCCATGGCGTTTTCCAGTGCCGGGGTGAACTGATCCCAGTTTTCAGGAAGCTCATCGAAACAGAAGTTGTCGGGAATACCCTTGTGACCCCAAGGCACTGCGTTTGGCTCGAAGCAGCCAATCAACAGCTTGCCCGCATCTTCTTTGTAGTAGTTATAGCCATCCGGGTCGCGGAGTGTTGGTAGCTTGGGCAGGTCATCTATGGCCTCGGTCACGATGTAATAGTGCTCGGCGGCATGAAGAGGTACATTTACACCGACCTTTTTAGCCACTTCACGCGCCCACATTCCACCACAGTTCACAACGATTTCAGCACGTACTTCACCTTGATCGGTGACAACACCCGTTACCTTACTGCCATTTGGGCCGGGTTCTGTGATGATGTCTTCGACCTTGATGCCTTCGATAATCGTGGCGCCACCCAGGCGAGCACCTTTGGCAAGGGCCTGTGTTGTGTCAATCGGGTTTGTTTGTCCGTCCCCCGGCAGATACACGCCGCCAACAAGGTTGCTGACATCGGCAATGGGATAGTGTTCCAGAATCTGTTCGGGGGTAATAACATCAACTTCCAGACCAAAGTTTCGCGCCATGGAAGCACCGCGTTTGAGTTCTTCAAAGCGACCTTCGGTTTGCGCAACAGAAACAGACCCCGTGTGAACCAGTCCGGTTTCCTGTCCTGTTTCAGCGGCAAGGTTTTTGTATAGATCGGCGGTGTATTTCGCCATCTTGGTCAGGTTCTCTGTCGCACGGAGCTGCCCCACCAACCCTGCGGCATGCCATGTCGTGCCACAGGTGAGCTGTTTTCTTTCCAGTAACAGAACATCTTTCCAGCCAAGTTTGGTCAGATGATAGGCTACTGAGCAGCCGATTACACCACCGCCAATAATGACAACCTGTGCCTGTTGGGGAAGAGCTTTTTTATTCGCCATCGTACTAATTCCATACAAGAGAGGCCATATAAGAAGGGTGTGGCCCCGGGATATTGTTTTGTTCTGTTGGGGATAGGCTAGAGTGCAACCCCCAACGAGTATCGATCACAGATCGTGTTAATAGTGGGGTGGAGAGAGTATCCAGAGAACCTCTGCTTCTTCCACGCCATTGTTATAGGTTTTATGGGGTTCGCCGGGGTTGATGCGAAAGCTGTCACCAAGGCCAAGTTCGTAAGTGCGATCCCCAATTTCAACCGCGACACTTCCCTTGATGACATGCCCGGAAACCTCAACCTTTTCGCGGGAAATTTGTTCTTCCCCCGTGGCAGAACCGGGTGCGAAACGCCCCATAATCAATTCTACATCGCCACTGAGATCCGGGGACATCAGTTCTTCGACCATGCCTGATCCGGTAAAGCTGAGGCGACGTCGGTGGTTGTGACGGACGATGTGACTTTTTTCCGTGGGGTCGGCGACATCTTCGCCATGGAAGAACCACGAGTTTGAAACTTCCAGAGCCGCCGAAATTTTATTGAGGATTGGAATGGAGACGACTGAAATGCCGCGCTCAATCTGGCTGACATAACCAACGGACTTGCCAATCTTCTCTGCCAGTGTCGTCACCGACATCCGTTTGGCTTTTCTCAGATCACGGATCTGCCCGCCGACGGTGATGGCTTCTTCATCGGTTTCTGGTTTCTGTGGATTGTTCTTATGCAGAATTTCTACTTTGGGCCGCGCCATCTGTAACACCAAATTATGTTAATAATGATTGGCATAATAAAGACAGTATAAAATGAAAAAAGATAGTAAAAATTTCATTTTTGTGAAAAAAAGAAACAAAATTACACAAAAAAATATTTCTTCAAAGGTGATTATTTTACGATAAATTATTGAAAATATTTGAATTTAGTGAGTTTTTTAGCGGTGATGAAAGCTGGGGGATTATGTGCATCTTTATGATCAAAAATAACCTGAAATTTTAATCATAGCCTTCAAATTCAGTGATTTGGTCTGGATATTTCATGGCCCCATTCATCTAAACATCACCACAAAATCATCTTGCCGTCATTGATCAGTAACAGAGCGGCATCATTTTGACGCAGTTTGATTTATTCTGTGTGAAAGTGATTTTAAGTTATGAGTGATGTTAAATTGGGGATGACCCGCCGTCGTTTGCTTCTGGGGGGTGTTGTTGCGGCCTCTGCTGTTGGTTTTTCACCCTTTTTAACCGCGCGCAGTAATGCCGCGCCTTTGGCTGGGGAATTACAACTGGTCCCGGCAACGCCAAACCCTTTGGGATCTATCGAAAAGCTATTTTTACTCAAAGGTGATCCATTAAGCGGTGCGATTAAAAGGATCGTTACCGAAGAGGGAAATCCGGTACCGTCGCCGAAACTCATACCAGGAGAAAGGCGTGTTCTACGCGTTCTTCATTTCAATGATATGCATAATCACATTACGGAAATGCATGGTAAAAAGGGCGACACCTATCGCTTGTCGCAAATCGTGCAGCGGGTAAAAGCGGCGCGCGCGTCGGCGGCTGAAAACGAAGCGGTGCTTTTTGTTTCAGCAGGGGATGATCATACCGGATCAATCTTTGATGAGCTTATGGGGTGGAGTGTGGATGAGTTTGTTGCTGATGCAGGTTACAGAAGTTATTCCGCCGCTGGTTTGGATATCGCCGCAATCGGTAACCATGAATTTGATCGTGGCGCGGAACTTTTGAAAAAAGCGGTACAAACGGACGCACGTTTTCCCTTGTTGTCAGCAAATGTGCATTCCTCGCAACACCTGAAACGAGACGAAGATTACGTCGCGGCGGCCATTGCTGAAATCAAAGGTTTACGTATCGGACTGGTTGGCTTGACCACCAACATTGATACGCGCGTTGGACAGCCAGATGACAAGACACTAGCCGTTGACCGACCGTTGAAAGCGATTGAGAACATCTTGCCAGCCGTTGCCGAAATTTCGGATGTTGTGGTTATTCTGTCGCACTGTGGTTATGGTATTGGGCAGCATACATCCGGTAAGGCAGCGACAGTTCGCGATGTTGGTGAGGGTGATTTTGCTATTGCTGGACTGGCGGGCAAGTTGACAGATAAGCCGGTTGTTGTCGTTGGCGGGCATACCCATACCCGGTTGAATGAAGAGCAAATTGAAGAAGGCAACCTGATTGATGGTGTCCTGATTACCCAGGCCGAGGCCCATGGTAAATATTTGGGGGATATTGCCATGTCAATTGCGGCTGAAAATGGCCGTAAGGATTGGTACAGTTCTGTTTCCCTGCATAGAATCAAACCCCGGGACAAACGCGTAGCGGTTGATGATCCTAAATTTCCAACGCTACAGAACGAAGATGATTACGACGCCGATTTTGAAAAGCAGCACATTGCACCGCTTATCAAGGCATTGGACAGTAAACTGGCAGAGGTTATCGGTCGGGTTGATACGACAGAGCTAAGTAGGGACAAGATGATTGCGTCGCGGTATGTGGGGGAAAATAAACTTGCCAATTATATGAATGATGCTGTCTTGGCGCGTTCTGCAAGCTTTGCAGGGGGAGAGGTCGATTTCTCATTATTTAATGCAACGGGCATTTCCACAGGTGTGGAACAGGGACTACTGAGCTTCAAGAACTGGTATGATGTCATGCCCTATGCTGATGCCATTCATATTGCCAGCCTTAGCGGCCAGCAGATATTTGACATGCTGCAATCAAATGCCAAGCGTTTGCTTCGTGATGAAGAAGTTGCAGGGACCAACCTAGAGGGATTTGTCTCGCGCGGTTTCTTGCATTTTTCATCTGGTATTCGTTATGAAATTGATCCCGGTGCTTCTGCGCGTGATGCAATTGCAGTGAATATTACCCTCAAAGGTGAGGCAATCGAAAAGTGTCTGGAAAAAGACTATACAATGGTTGTGAATACCTATCTTGCGCTTGGTGGTTTTGGTGAAAACTGGAATGGCAAACCCATAGGGGGCGGGGTTGCAGGTGATATCCCAAGCTTTGATATGCGTTCTCTTCGCTATGATCATACCGGACTGATTTATCGAAATGAAGTTATTGCCCATATTCGCAACAGTCAGGTGATATCGGCTGAAACAGGTGCCAAACTTGACGGGCGACTGGTCGTTTTTAGCTAGTATAAGTTCAGACGGATATCGTCTTGAGGAGATTCCCTGAACAAGGTCAGCCAACTGGGTGACCTTGTTCAGGACTGACTGCGTAATCGGGTTGGTTTACTGAATTTTGCATATAACCACCGTTCAATTTCATTCCTCTGGGATATCGATTTTGGCCAAAAGTTCTGAAAGGGTTCTCAGGTCATTTTCTGACAGATTTGGGCCGATTATATCCTCTATTGCCTTTGCATAGATAGGCCACATCTTTAACCGGATATCACGCCCTTTGTCGGTAATGACGATACGGTGCCCCCGGCCATCTTCTGGACAAGGGACCCGTTGTAAAAAGCCCTTTTTCTCCATGCGATCCAGCAAGCGCGATAATCCGTACTGTGGAAGTAAAAGATCATGTTCCAGTTCAAAGGGGCGCAGACCCTGATCACCTGCTTTGTCCAGTTCCAATAGAATATCGTACCATGAGAGCTGGGGAAGTTGTGCGGCTTTCAGGGCCTTTTCTGTATAGGCCAAAGCTTTTTTCTGGATACGAAATATCCGTCCCCAGACTTTTACGGTTTCTTGCGATGGTGTCTTTGTCATTCATCAATTGTGACATGTAGATGCAAATGCATCAAGGTTGACATTTAAATGCAAGTGCATATATATAAATGCAATTGCATGTATATAGGGATGTTACAATGTCACAGAATGATTTAACAGAGTTTACCATCTTTGTGCTTCGGGTCGCGCTTGGTGTTATGTATTTGGCGCACGGGGTTGTCTTGAAATTCTATATCTTCGGATTGGCCGGGACAGCGGATTTTTTTGAAACAATCGGTTTTCCGGGCTGGATTGCCTATGCGGTCTTTACAGCCGAGTTAATAGGCGGTTCGATGCTTGTTTTGGGGATACAGGCACGGTGGGTTGCTTTGGCATTGCTGCCAATTCTTTTTGGGGCAGTATGGGTGCATGCGGGCAACGGATGGGTTTTTTCCTATCCTAATGGCGGCTGGGAATACCCGGTTTATTTAATTCTGTTGTCTTTTGCTCAATTTACGCTAGGGGATGGACGCTTTGCGTTAAGCCGATCCAGAGCTTTGCCAAATATGGTTTCTTAATTCAGAGATCGTCTGTTGATTTTTGAATTGTAAAGGAGGGCATTTGCCCTCCTCTTGCAAATGAGGGTTATGTTTTGTTGACCGAAACACCCCCCTCAACCATCATTGTGCTACCAGTTACAAAGCTTGCATCATCAGACGCCAGAAACAGGGCGGCCTTGGCTATTTCGATTGGATCAGCGATACGTTTCAGCCCATGAAGACTTTTGACAAATTCTTCCATTTCCTCGTTTGAAGCAACAGAGCGCCCCATGGGGGTATCTGTTCCACCGGGAATAAGGCTGTTTACGCGTAACCCCTGAGGGCCGTATTCTGCTGCTAGACATTGCATCATTCCGTTGATCCCTGCCTTTGAAGCTGCATAGGGGGCCATACCGGGCATGCCAATGGTCAGTCCGACAAAGGTTGATGTGAAAATCAAAGACCCATGATCACTTTCAAGCAAGGCCGGGATTTGATGTTTGGCACTTAAAAATGCAGATGTCAGATTGGTATTGATGGTTTCCATCCACCCATCCAAACCCAACGTTGGTGTGTCACCCATGGCGCCCAGCGTTCCGGCATTGTTAAAGGCAATATCCAGTTTTCCATAGGTTCCTGTAGCGACCTCGACCAACGCTTTGGCATAGTTTTCATCGGTAACGTCCCCGGCAACGGCAATAACCTGTCCCCCTGCAACACGGATTTCTTCGATAAGCTGGTCCAGTTCCTGTTGGCGTCTCGCACCGACAACAACCTTTGCGCCTTCTTCGGCAAACAGCTTTGCCGCTGCATAGCCAATACCGGAACTTGCGCCTGTAATAATGGCAACGCGATTTTCTAATTTACCCATTGTGATTCCTCGTTGGTTTCTGTTGAAAGATGAGAAGCCAGTATCGAGGGGGCGAACGTTTGGGAAACTCCGCTTCTTGTTCGGTAATTCCAAAAAGATCATTTTTTACAAATCATTACTTATTGGGAATTTAAAAATAGAATTCAAAAGCAAGAATCAGAGTTTGAGTTTATGATCTTTAGGATAGCTTTTAGAAACCGACAAAATGTTGTGCTACAAGTTGGATGACAGGAGCAAAGCAAATGAAAGCTCAGGTGGCTATCTTGCCAAAATTTGAAAGCGATGATGAACGATATCAGGCTATTGTAGATCGCAATCCGGCGGCGGATGATGTGTTTTACTATGCCGTTTTGACCACGGGCGTTTATTGCAGACCTTCCTGTGCTGCGCGCTTGGCGTTGCGAAAAAATGTCAGCTTTCATGAAAGTTGTGCCGAGGCTGAAAAAGCAGGCTATCGCCCGTGTAAGCGATGCCGCCCCAATGAAATGAAAAAAGAAGAGCGTCAGGCGCTGGCCATTCAAAAGGCTTGTCGTTTGATTGAAGAGGCCGAAGAAGCACCGGATCTGGATACCTTGGCCAAAGCGGTCGGGATGAGCCGCTTTTATTTTCACCGGACTTTCAAGGCTATTACAGGTGTTACACCAAAGGCTTATAGCAATGCACATCGGAGTAATCGGGTACGCAGGGGATTAAGCAAAAGCGAGACGGTTACCGAAGCCATTTATGATGCGGGCTTTAATTCCAATGGTCGTTTTTATGCCAACACTGAAAAGCTGTTGGGGATGAAGCCAACCAGCTATCGCAAAGGGGGAAAGGATACAGAAATCCGCTTTGCCCTTGGGGAATGTTCTCTTGGTTCTATTTTGGTCGCGGCCAGTGACAAGGGGATCTGTTCTATTCTTCTCGGCGATGATCCGGAAGTCATGATACAGGATTTGCAGGACCGTTTTTCCAAAGCCATCCTCAAAGGCGGTGACGAAACCTTTGAACAGTGGGTGGCACAGGTTGTCGGTTTTGTTGATGATCCGTCAATTGGTCTTGATTTGCCGCTGGATATTCGGGGTACTGCTTTTCAACAGCGGGTGTGGAAGGCCTTGATCGACATTCCTGTGGGAAGTCGGTTGAGCTATGCGGAAGTGGCCGAGAAAATTGGTTCGCCCAAGGCTGTCCGGGCTGTTGCCTCGGCCTGTGCCGCAAATCATATTGCTGTTGCTATTCCGTGTCATCGCGTGGTGCGTAGCGATGGTGCCCTATCCGGCTATCGTTGGGGGGTAGAGCGCAAACAACAGTTACTGGACTGTGAAGCGGTGGCGGCACAATGACAGGCGATGAAAAGGGCTGTGAGGCTGGCGTTTCTGGTGATGAAAATGCTGTCATAAATTCGGGTCGTATTTCCGGAACTGAGATTGCGCATAGCCTTGATCAAAATGGTTATGCCGTCCTCAAGGGGGTGATCTCTCAATCTGATTGTCGTGCGTTAGCTGGGGAATACAACGCTCAGGATATTTATCGGTCCCGTGTCGTGATGTCTCGGCACGGTTTTGGTCAGGGGGAATACAAGTATTATGACTATCCCTTGCCTGATCTGATTGCCAGCTTGCGTGCCCGACTTTATGAACCTCTGGCCGAGATCGGAAATAAATGGAACGCGTTGATGAACATGGATCAACGGTTTCCCCCAACACATCAACAGTATCTCGATCTGTGTCACGCAGCGGGGCAAACCAAAGCAACACCATTGTTATTGAAATATGGTGCCGGGGATTATAACTGCCTACACCAAGATGTTTACGGCGAGTTGCTTTTTCCGCTGCAAGTGGCGTGTTTGCTATCGAAACCCGGACAGGATTTTACCGGGGGGGAATTTGTTCTGACTGAACAGCGCCCCCGGATGCAATCGCGTGCTGTTGTTGTTCCACTTGATCAAGGCGATGCGGTTGTTTTTCCGGTTCGGAACCGCCCCAAACAGGGAACACGGGGAACCTATCGGGTGAATATGCGCCATGGTGTGAGTGAAGTCAGGTCGGGTCATCGACATACACTGGGTATTATTTTTCACGATGCTCAATAGATGCCAGGATACTTAAGCTGGCTATTGCACAAATTTTATCACCCTGAAAAGTTGATAAATTATGGGAATGATTCATCCTTTTGAAACGCGGCCCTATTCTAAGACATTGAGATAGAAAGCCTTATTTTTAACAAACCTTTTGTTAACCAAAATGCGGGACATTTTATCTGTGCAAACAGTGATAATGGGGCGATTTCAGACCTCATAAAAAAGGGGGCTTTGCCACAGATGGACAACGCAGTCAGGGACAATATTGATACAGGCGAGGATACTGACAGCCTGATAAAAGCCGAACGACAGGCATATGCTTTGCGGCGTGATCTTCACACCCTTGGGGATGCTCTGCAGGGGGAATTTGAAGGGACAATGTCGCAAGCCAAGTTGGCTGGCGATGCAATGCAGGATGCCAGTGCCGCAACGCGAAATGCCCTGGACAGTGTAGGTGCCCAGGCAAATCAATTGGAAAATGATGCGAATACAGCGACGCAAAATGTTGATGCCGTAGCGGCAGCAACCGAAGAAATGAACGCATCTATAGCTTTGGTTGGTGAGCACGTTGCGAAAACAGCCGAAGGGGCAAAGGGGGCAGCCGAAGAAGCCAAAGGCGCAACGGATACCATTCAGGTATTGGCGCAGGCCTCTGAAAAAATTGGCGATGTTGTCAAGCTGATCGAGGGAATTGCGGGGCAAACAAACCTTCTTGCCCTGAATGCAACGATCGAAGCGGCACGGGCGGGGGATGCTGGCAAGGGATTTGCCGTGGTGGCCAGTGAGGTGAAAAGTTTGGCGCAACAAACCGCAGGTGCGACAAAAGACATCACCAATCAGATTAGTGAGATCCAAACGGTGACTGGACAGGTGGTCGAGGTGATTGCGAATATCACGTCTGTTATCAATTCAGTCGAAGATTTTTCATCCGAAGTGTCGGATCGTGTTCAGGAACAGGTCGCGGCAATCAATGAAATTGGTAAAAACGCCCAACTGGCGGCCGTCAGCACAAGACAAGTAACTGATTCAATGGCTGCCGTCGTTTCAGAAGTGAACCATGTACGTGATTTGACGGGGACGCAGGAAACCAACGCAAACAAAATGCGTGATTTGCTCGAAGCATTGAACCTACGGCTAGAGACTGCGGTGAAAGAAACACACGCGGGGGATGGCGAGAAGCTGCAACGTATTCCCTATGATATGGATGGGGTTATAAACTGCCAGGGCAATCGAGGGCCGGTTACACTTCGTGATTTTACAAAACAGGGGGCATTGCTCTGTAAGCTCAATGAGCCAGTGGAACAAGGTGCCATGGTCGAGATAGAGGTAAACCCCTATGGCAAGCTGAAGGGAACCGTTGATGCGATAGTTCTTTCAGGGACCAAAGTTGTTTTTGATCAAGATAGTCAAAAAGTAGCGCAGATGTGTCTGGATAGTGTGATTGCAATGGATCAGCCCTTCATTGCAAAGGGGATCAGCACCGCAAAAGAAATCGGCTTACGTTTTGATGCAGCCATTGATGCGGGCGAGATATCGTTAGATGACCTGTTTGATCGGGACTACCAGCCTGTTGAGAACAGTGACCCGCAACAGCATACAACAAAGTATCTGAACTTTACTGATCGCGTTCTTCCCGACGCTCAAGAGCCTGTGCTTGATTTTCATGACAAGGTTGCTTTTTGTGCGGCGGTTGATGTGAATGGTTACCTGCCGACGCACAACCTGATCTATAATAATCCGCAAAAACCTGATGACCCAGTCTGGAATGCGGGTAACTGTCGAAACAGACGGATTTTCACAGACAGAACAGGGGCCTCTGCCGGGGCAAATACCAAAGATTATTTGTTACAAAGCTATCTGCGCGATATGGGTGGTGGCAAATTTGTTCTGATGAAAGATTTGAGCACGCCCATTATGGTTAAGGGACAGCAGTGGGGTAACTTGCGCATGGGGTATGCGCCATGAGGTATCTATTCAACACGTATGATTGATAAGTACAGGTGCCATTTCCCATGATTAGTATCCAGAAATATCCTGTTTGATCCAGGTGGTCTTACCTGTCGAACCGTCCGGGTGAAGGCTATTAAAAATAGCCGTTGTTTTCTCAACATGTTCTGTACAGCCAGAAGTAAAATAGCGTGTCGTCCCCCGTTGTTCAGGTGGGGGCACAATTAAACCGGGATGTCTTGTTAAATAATCTTTTAAGCTATCAGCACAGATTGAGGGCTGGCAGAGAATGGGAACGCCTTGGCCCATAATGTTGCCGATAACCTTTGATGCCGCTTTTTCAAAAGCATTTCTGAGTAGAGGATAATGAGTACAGCCCAACATAATCCAGTTGGGGACTTTGTTGTTTTCTTTAACTAGCTGGCTGACATAACCCTCGACCAATAGATCTGTTGTTGAAGAACCTTTTTTTGCCTCAAGCGCGGGGACCAGTTCCGGGCAGGCTTGTTGGATAACATCGAGCTGCGGTGCACGTTTACCAATCTCTACGAGATAGGTTTTACTTTTTACTGTCGCTTCTGTGGCAAAGATACCCACAGTTCCTTGCAGATATTGTTGTGGATGCTGTTCCCATCTTATCCAGGGGCGGTCAGTGATGGTTTCCACCATGGGCACAAGCACACCGAGTATGCGTTTGTTCGGGGCATAAGAGGGCAACCATTCCTGTTGCAGTTTACGCAAGGCAATGGCAGATGCGGTATTACAGGCAAGAATGACGAGGTTGCACCCCTGATCAAACAGGAATTGCACTGCCTGTCGTGTCATTTCATAAACATCCGGGCCTGCTTTATCCCCATAAGGTGCCCGCTGATGATCCCCAAAATAGAGAAAATCATGGGTTGGCAAGGCGGCCTCTAGTGCGTGTAAAACAGTTAGGCCGCCTGATCCGGAATCAAAGACACCGATGGGTGAAGACAATTTTTGTCTGTTTTTATCAGCTTGAAACATTTTTACAGCTATAGACACCGCTTATGGCAGCAATTTGGCGATGGTGGTAGCTAAGTGTAAATTCTGTTTCTGGTGCTACTTCTGTCGGGCTTTTCGCGACTTCCTCAAGTAAAAGAGAACAAAAGCTTTTCAGGTTACTGTCCAGTGCTTCTTGTGAAAGGGCATTGTCTTCTGATGCCCCGGTAATGAGGAACCGTACTTCACGGTCAGAAAGAATTTCGACCTGTCCAATCCCCTTGTCTTTCAACGAGCCATAATTTCCGACAGCAGCTCGGATAAATTGCCGCTGATCAAAGGCGGGTTTTTCCCCAAGAAATAAGGAGGGAAATAAAAAAAATAATGAGAGTGATACGACGGCGATAAAGGTGACGGCTAGGGCAAAGCCGCTGATGATCCATTTGTTTGTTCGCATGGTTGCTTTGAACTCAATTCCTGTGTAAAAAATAGAAGTGTTTGGTTATATACTTACCATGTACTTTTGTACTATATAGGCCCGATTATCCCGTGGGCCATTGAAATTTGGGCCATAAGTTGTAGCTAACTTTTCGGGATAAAGTGCGACCTGAGTTGGGGGATCCCGGTATTATCCCTGTTACAGGGATGTTGTTTGCGGAATATATCACGGTGTTGTTTATGCGAAAGCCAATTTTCGGCCGTTTGTCGTTTATCGGTACGTTTTTCTTTATGTTGCTCTTTGCAATTATCCTGGGGGGGATAAATTCAAAAGCTGCCTTTGCTGATTTTGCAGAGGGAAAGAAAGCCTTTGATGCTGGAGACTATTCAACTGCTTTTAGGTATTGGCACACCAGTGCTGACCAGGGTGAAGCAAACTCACAGCTTGAACTCGCGCGTCTTTATCGCGAGGGTAAGGGAACCAACAAAGACAAGGTTGTTGCCTCGCTTTATTTTACCCTAGCGGCGCAACAGCAGATAAAAGTTGCTGCTAAAGAGCAACAGGATCTTGTCGAAGATTTTTCTAAAGAAGAACTGACACTGGCCCAAAAACTGGTTGCGAGTTGGGAACCGATTGATGTGAGGAACGGACCGGAAGTCACAGAGTTGACCGCCGAAGAAAAAAAGGCCCTGCGTTGGTTTAAAGCGGCGGAAAAAGGTACCGTTAAGACAATCAAGGAAATGATTGAAGCTGGATTTGACCTTAACAAAAGGGATAAAGACGGCTGGACCGCTTTGATGCTTGCCGCGTTGAATAACCATCGGGTTACATCCACGACTTTGATTGAGGCTGGTGCTGATCTGAATATTGCTGATCCTCTGGGGATGACGGCTTTAATGGCTGCGTCTGTTGCTGGAAATAAACCATTGGTCGAATTTATGGTCAAATCCGGCGCTGATATTGAACAGGAAGATACTGTTGGCGAAACAGCCGAGTATATGGCTGAACAGGCTGGGCATGTCACCATCGCCCGTTACTTTTCGACGCTGGAGCTACCGGAAGCACAGATTAAAGAAGCGCAAGAGCTATTGATTGCCCTGGGCTATCTGGAAGGTAGTGCGGATGGTAAAACAGGGCCGAAGACATCGGCAGCTGTGAAAAAATTTCAAAAAGACAGTGGCCAAAAACAGACCGGGCTTGTTCGTAAGCTTTTGCTCGATACGCTTGAAGACAAAGTTTCTGGTGAGGAACCACCCCTTCAAGCCGAAGAAATGGATACTCCTTTTGAGGCTGCCTCAGTTTCTGATGAATAGGTGTCATAAACTTTGATAGCCTGGTGCTGTGTTCGTTGATTTTTATCCAACGTTTTTGGGGGGGGGTGATACATGGGGAGTGTAGAACTCTTTTATTGACAATATCGGCTTAGATGTTTAGCTCCTCACACCGTTTGAAGCGTTAAGAGATAACGACATCAATTAATGTGGGAAGTTTGAGAGAATTTACCCAAAATTTGGTGTTATCGGCGATTTATCGAAAGATATTTCAAATCAGAGACTCGACTCAGGTTGCCTAAATCTATAAGGTAGCCCGTCATTCGCGGTAGCTGAGTATGCTAACAAGTGTCTTGGTTTTCGCTTCATATTTGATTTTAATTTACACTTTAAGGCAGTCTAGATGAACTGGACGGAAGAGCGTATCGAGCTTCTGAAAAAACTATGGGCAGAAGGCCATAGTGCTTCACAAATAGGAAAAATGCTGGGCGTTTCCAAAAACGCTGTGGTTGGTAAAGCGCACCGGATGAAACTGGCTGCGCGGCCTTCGCCTATCAAACGAAGCGCAAAAAGCGACGGTACCAAAAAAGAGGCTCCGGCTAAAAAAGCAGCGCCAAAAGCAGCAAAGCCAGCAGCACCTGCGGCACCAAAACCTGCGGCAAAACCTGCTGCACCGGTTGCTGCCAAACCCGTAGCTGCACCTGTTCCGCCGAAACCAAAAGCACCTGTTGCCCCGGCTGCGCGTGTTGCTGCACCAAGACCTGCGGCTGCTCCTGCTACACAACAGCCAACGGCCGCTGAAATCAAGGCTGCTTCTCTGCCTGCTAAAGCGCGTCGTAAAGCGAGCATGGATGCCGCTGATCGCAAGCTGTTCAGTGGGGCAATGGAAAAACGTCGGGGACCAAAGTGTCTTTGGCCTTTTGGCGATCCCGGGGATGCTGATTTCCATTTCTGTGGTGCGCCAGCTGTGCCCGGTAAGCCTTATTGTGCAGAACACTGCGCGCGCGCTTATATTACAAAAAGCAGCCGCAACAGCAGTAATAGTTCCAATAATGAAAATGATAAGGCGAGTGAAGGCGAGGCCGCCAAGCCTAGTGTGACGGGTAACAAGCCTGCATAAGATTGTTTTTCTTATATGAAACAAAAGGGTGCTATAGGCACCCTTTTTTATGGTGTTGTTTTTTATGGCGCGGTTTTTTGTGATGGTTGCATAAACTTTCCGCGAAGGGTTTATAGACAGCGCTTGTTAATCCAGTGCTGTAGTTAGGTTATTGTTTTATGCGTTTTATTTCTGGCCGGGCGATTGTAAAGCCGTTTCGTTTTTTGAGTATTGGTGGTAAGCCTAATCTGGAATTTTGGTTCACACAGGCCGTTATTCTTTTGTCCACGATGCTGGGGGTGTATCTGGCAAGTTTTGCAGGGTTTGAAATTGCGGTTAACTTTGATCGCTATCAAAGACTGTCAGATGCACGAAATCTGGAAATATCGCTTCGTGCAGAAGTTTCTGATAATATTACCAAGGTAGAACAATGGGTTATTTCTTATAAAGATGGCCCAATGTTATGGCACGACAGCCGCTTTGCCCCGCGCGAGAGTTATAAACTGGAAGATGTTATTTGGCTGACGATGCGGAATTCATCGACAACCTTTGAGCTTGCCCCAGAAACACTGACGTCTATTCGTCGTTTTTACAGTGCAGTTGAACAGAATAAAACGGTTCTCTTTCAACAAACTCAATCAAATGCGCTGGCAAAAAAAGCAATTAAAAATATGGCTTTAGTGGCGAAAGAAGCGCGAACGGAAATTCTGGGCAAGATGGATGACGATATTGTCCGGCTGGATGCAGAGTTGAAAAAGGTTCTGGATTAAGCAAGCGTCCAACAGCTTGAACAGCAATTGCTAAGTATAAATCCCAATACTGCCAGACTTTCGCCAGAATTATATGGTTATATAGGTGATATACAGATTTGTGGGTTGTACCCTGCTTGTGATGCAGGTCTTGATCCAAGATGACACAGCACAAAGAGGACGGTCTTGTGACACAGAAAATTCAAAAGCCGGATACTTATTTTCGGGGCGCTAATTTTAAAGTGAAACTTAGAAAGTTTTCTCTGAGCCTGGCCGTTTTAAGTGGCCTTGCGCTTTCAGCTGCATTAACGCAACAAAGCTGGGCACAGGACGAAGAAAATCCCGGCGAGTTGGCGCGTGAAAGCCTTGAGCTGATGATGAAATCTCTCAGCCTTGTCATTGATTCCATCCCGCAATACGAAATGCCCGTTATTACCGAAAACGGCGATATTATTATTCGTCGGAAACAAAAGGACGACTGGGAAGATTTGGACGAAAACCCGGCACCTGAAGAAAACGAAGATTCCAAACAGATATAAAACACTTGGCTCTGGCTATTATTAGAACATTCGAACAGACGTGGCTTGCAGTATCGTTCTTTCATAGGTAACTCATTTAAGCAGAGATTGAGTATAAAAGGAACGGTTGGAATGTTTGATAGCCTTGGTGCTTTTGTTCCCGGTGGCAATATGACCTTTGAAGGGGCCGAGAAGGGGCCTTTGAAGGGTTTTGGTTTTGCGGTCAAGGATATCTATGACCTCGAGGGCTATGTAACGGGCTACGGCAATCCAGACTGGCAAAGCCGCCGCAGACCTTCGAAGAAGCATGCTGCCGTTGTGCAAAAGCTGCTGGATGCCGGGGCGATGATCATTGGCAAGACCATTACAGATGAATTTGCCAGCAGCCTTGATGGGCAAAACTATCACTATGGCACCCCGGCCAATCCCGAAGCGCCCGGTCGCATTCCCGGTGGATCATCCAGCGGTTCAGCTTCGGCGGTGGCTGGTGGTTTAGTTGATTTTGCGTTGGGGTCAGATACGGGGGGATCTATTCGCATCCCGGGCAGCTATTGCGGTTTGTTTGGCCTGCGCCCGACCCATGACCGGATAAGTAAAGAAGGCGTTCTTCCTCTTGCGGACAGTTTTGATACCGTGGGCTGGTTTGCCCGCGATGCCTGGTTACTTAATCTCGTCGGCGAGGTGTTGATGGATGCCAAAGCCGATCAGGAGGCAATGCCAGAGAAGCTTCTGGTGGCTGTTGATGCCTTTGACATGCTGGATGAAAAGTCTCGTGCTGCGCTGAAACCGCATTTGGAACGTCTTGAACAACGACTAGGCAAGGCAGAATATATTACTTTGAATCCTGAAAACTATCATGCAATTGGCTTTGATGCTCAGGCATCGCAGGGACTACAGGGGCTGGCTACTCTTTTCCAGATTGCACAGGGGCGTGAAGTCATGGATACCCACGGTGCTTGGCTTGATCGGGTGAAGCCGAAAATGGGACCGGAAATTCAACAGCGTATGGATTGGCGAAAAACCATTACGGATGAACAGGCAAGCGATGCCCTTGAAAAAAGAGCCTTGTTCAAAGCAAGAATGAAAGCTCTGATACCAAACAAGAGCATTGTGTGTTTACCCTCTGCCCCCGGCATCGCCCCCCGAATTAATGAAGATCCTGATGTCTTGAATGCGCACAGATCGAAAATTCTTTCGCTGACTTCTGCGTCTGGTTTAGCGGGAAATCCCCAGATTACGATGCCATTGGCAACCGTTGATGGCTGTCCACTTGGTCTTTCCTTAATGGGACCTCATGGATCAGATCTGGAACTTCTCGCCTTTGCTGAAAGCTTTTGTTCTACGGAAGATGAACAGCAAAGCCTTTCCCCTTTTTGATCAAGATCTGTTCCGCCTTTTAGCTATCTGAATAAAAGAGGATTATTATGTCTTTGACCAAGCCTACGGTTATTGCCACCAGTTTGTGTTCTGAGCACAGGTTTTCGAAGCAGACCACGGATGTTTTGGAATTGATCGCAGGACAGGGGATAAAAGGCGATGCCCACTGTGGGGTGACGGTTAAGCATCGTTCACGTGTGGCAAAGGGCCCGAGTACCCCGAATTTGCGCCAGGTGCATTTGATTCATTCAGAATTGCATGCAGAGTTACTTGCTGCTGGTTTTAAGGTCGGGCCGGGCGTTATGGGGGAAAACATTACGACACAGGGGATTGATTTGCTGAAATTACCTGTGGGAACAATTTTGCGTTTGGGAACAGAGGCTGTAATTTGGGTGACGGGGCTTCGCAACCCCTGTAAGCAGCTTGATGATTATCAGGCCGGGTTAACACAGGCTGTGCTTGAGCGGGATGAAAATAACAATCTTGTTCGTAAAGCGGGTGTTATGGCGGTGGTCCTCGAAGGTGGGATTGTTCAGGCCGGGGACAGAATTATTGTTGAACTGCCCCCGCTACCACACAAGCCATTGGAAAGAGTTTAAGGCTTTCCCGAGTATTATTTAGTCGTCATACTGGATAAGAGACGTGACAGGAATGTCGCCAAGCTTTTCCCGGCCTTTGAGAAAGTTCAGTTCAATAATACAGGCAATGCGTCTGACGTCGGCGCCTGCCTGTTTCATCAGGGCAACGGCGGCTTCCATTGTTCCGCCAGTGGCCAGTAGATCATCAAGCATGACAACGCGCTGGCCGGGTTTGATCGCGTCTTCCTGTATTTCGATGGTGTCGGTGCCATATTCCAGGTCATAAGTATAGGGAATGGTTTTGCCCGGCAATTTTCCTTTCTTGCGGATCATCATAAAACCCATGCCCAGACGCATTGCCAGCGGTGCCGCGAGAAGGAAACCACGGGATTCAATGCCGGCGAGAACATCGGGTTTTTCTTTTTCTATGACAAGAGCCAGTTGTTCTATGGTTTCATGCCAGGCTTCTGCGTGGGCTAACAGAGTAGAGATATCATAAAAAAGAATACCGGGTTTTGGATAGTCAGGTACTTCCCGGATGTGATCTTTTAGATTGATGCTCATTGTCTCTATTGTCCCTTATTTGCTGGTATTATTTGGGCGTAGATAGCTGTTGTGATCTCTGCCCTATAAATGACACTGATGTTTATGCAGAACTTGGACCGGACTTGCAATGATTCTGCAATAAAGACTTTTCCTGATTTTGTAGAAAAACTGCCATTTCACTCTGTAAACCAGTCATCCCGTTGGCTGGTGCCAGATGGTTGGTGCCAGAGGATTGGAGGGAAAACAGCGTATTCGTTCATCACGAAGTGGTGAGGCGTGTTGTCATACAATCACACTTATGGTGCTATCAAGCATATATGGGCGGCCATGTCGCGTAAATAGCAGCTATCGGAAACAAATATCTTGTGACGGTGTGTCGGGCTTCCTACTTAAATATTCACTTATTTTTTTCAGGCTTATTCAGTGTTTTAAATTCTTAGTTTTTAAGGCAGGAGAAATCATATGATCAGACGGCGTTACAGTTTAATCGGACTTTTATTGAAATCACTCCCTTTATTAACAGTGTTTTTGTTCGGAAGTGTTGTTTCGTCGTCTTTGTTTGTGTCTGGTGTGATGTCAGAGGTGCAGGCGGATCAGGGCTATCCCTATGAAGGAATGGTTGTTGTGAAAACAGAAAAATCATTCAAAGCTCTTGCTGATGATTTAAAGGCTTCTATCAAAGAAAACAAAATGGGGCTTGTCACCCGTGCGAGTGCATCTGCTGGTGCAGCCAACGCGGGGATTACTATTCCGGGAAACATGGTTGTTGGTGTATACCGAAATGATTTTGCCAGACGTATGTTGACGGCGTCAGTACCCGCGGGAATAGAAGCACCGATCCGATTTTACCTGACAGAAAGCGGTGATGGCACATCTGTTCTGACCTATCGTAAACCAACCGCTGTCTTTGCACCCTATAACTCTGCTGATCTGGATGCTATGGCAAAAGAACTGGACGATATATTCGAAGCAATTGCCAAGAGGGCAACCGAATAACCCTGCCTTTAAAAATTGATAATCTTTGTACTGTTCTGGTGAAAATTTGCGATATCCAGAGGGGCAAGGATGGTGACCGTTATGGCTTTACCCCTATGATTTGATGGTTTAGAGAGATATCCTTGATCAACTCTCTAATCTCGCCTCGACTGCACCTCGCTGGTCCTCGAAGGTCGTTGGTTCTCAAAGCCGTTGGTTTTCAAAGCCAATGGTTCTCGAAGGATGGTAATGAAGCGCTACTCTAAAGATACTCAGGACGAAAACGGCCAGGATAAAAACGGGCAGGATAGAAACGGGCCGAACAAAACTGAGGACCAATCCTTGTCCAAGGATCATTTGATTTGTGATTTTACCGGGGGCGCGGTCGGGCATCGTTTGAAATTTGGTGGTGGCAGAGGACAAGCCCTTCCCAAAGCAGCAGGCTTTACCAAAGGCCGAACACCCACTGTTATAGATGCGACAGCCGGATTTGGACGTGACGCCTTTCTTTTGGCTTCATTGGGGGCAGAAGTTACCTTGATAGAACGCTCTGCCGATGTTCACGGGATGTTGCGCGAAGGGCTGGAACGTGCAAGCTGTGCAGGGGGACAGGTTGCCGATATTGTTTCCAGAATGACGTTGCTTTTTGGGGATGCAAAAGAGTTGCTGCCAGAGCTATCGGCCGATGTTATTGTTGTCGATCCAATGCACCCGCCACGTAAAACCAAGGCGTTGGTAAAAAAAGAGATGCGTGTGCTTCGTCAGTTTGTCGGGGCTGATCCAGATGCCGAAGATCTGGTTAAAGTGGCCTTGGAGGTTGCAAAAAAACGTGTTGTTTTGAAATGGCCAGCCAAGGGAGATCCCTTGCCAAATATCAAGAAACCTTCCCACCAGTTGATGGGCAAATCAACGCGGTATGATGTGTTTATGTTGGGGTGAAGACCTTGGGGTGAAGATGTCGGGATAAATTTTTATCCCTGAATTTTGCTATTTTAAAATTCTGGTTTGCCTGGTTTCCGAAAATCAGGATAATTTCCTATCGCCATTATTATCTGTTATTATAGTATTATGATATGGTTGATGAGCTTCTTGTTATTTTCTTACGAGAGTTGGTTTTTGTCCTCATTTAGGGGATATTTTTACTGATGCCTGTTCTGTCATTTTTCAAATCTTTGCCAATCATCAAACCCTTTTTGGCGCTTATACTTTTCACAGGTGTCGTCGGTCTTTATTCCGATGATGTCTTTGCCGATGGTGGTACTGAAAAGTTGGTGGTTGCGTCTATTGACTGGTGCCCACAGCTGTGTCCAGAGGGCGAGCAAGAGGGGTATATCATGGACACTGTAAAAGAAATTTTCGCAGATAGTCCATTTGATCTAGAGGTGGTGACCTATCCTTGGTCAAGATCAATTCACATGACACGGACCGGAGAAGTGCACGCCCTGTTATCACCTGCGCGTGCCGAAGCCCCGGATCTTTTGTATCCAAAGGAAGAGGTCGGGGCGCAAAAGATGTGCTTTTTCACATCACGTGGGGCTGCGTGGACCTATCAGGGGAAAGCCTCTTTAAAGGGACAAATGATAGGTATTGCACACGATACATCAATTGAAGAACTTAACGATTATATTGCTGAAAATAAAGAAGGCTTTCACTTTTTAACCTATGGCCCCCGATACTTGCCATTAAGCTTTCGCATGGTTGATGGCGGACGTTTAAACAGCTTTCTTTTTACTTATAACTCCACAATATATGCGCTTCGAAAAGAGGGTTATGCAGATAAGATTGTATCTGCTGGCTGTGTCTCTAAAGCCAATGTCTATATGGCCTTTACCCCGGATCTTGAAAAAAGGGAATTTGTGTTAAAGGCGATGGAATATTTTGACCAAAAGATGGGGGAATTGGTCCAGGCCGGGCGCATTCCAGAGATTATGAAGTCTTATGGATTGCCCGATTGGAACGGTGCATTACCGACTTCGTTTTAATGCATTTTTTTATATAAATACTTTCTCGATTTTTATAACACGATGCTTTTTTTTTGGTAATTAGGTTGTAAGGTATTGATTAATAATAATTAAATCTCGTAATGACAGGTTTTTATTTTGTTGCGGGTATATAAAAAAATCACAGTATTTTATTTTTTTATTAAGCATGAATTAACTGGCTGTGACCATAATGTTCCTTGAAATGTTATGAATCCATGCCGGATGAGTAACCAACGGTTTGAAAGAAGCTGGAGAACCATGAGTCTTACGCAACAAGATGTAGCTAAATTATTGGCAGATTCCTCGCCAGAGGTGAGGGCAGAGACCACAGTTAAAGTTGCTTCACACTTTGAAGCGAAAGAATTTACCGATGAAGAAAAAGCGGTTGCGGAAGATATTTTCCGGGCTTTGGTTAAAGATGCCGAAATTGTTGTTCGGGAAGCCTTGGCCAACTCTCTCAAGGTTGCTGATGATCTTCCGAAAGATGTAGCGCTTGCCATGGCTGCAGATGTTGAATCCGTCTCGCTGCCTGTGTTGAAGTTTTCGGATGTTTTTTCAGACGAAGATTTGATTAACATTCTAAAGTCAGAAAGCGCAGCGAAACAGGAAGCTATTGCTTTACGCCCCAGTGTGTCCGAGGCTGTTTCAGACGCTGTGATTGACACCGGGAATGAAAATGCCGTTGCAAAACTGGTTGCAAACGAAGGGGCAACGATAACCGAACAGGGTTATGGCCGGGTGATGAACGAATATAAAGAAAGCGAGATCGTTGCGGGCTCTCTTTCCAGGCGTCCCTCATTGCCAGCTTCTGTTTCTGAGCGTTTGATGAATTCCCTTTCGGATCGCCTGAGGCACTATATCGTTAGTCGACATGAACTGGATTATGATCAGGCGTCTAACCTTATTCTTCAGGTTCGTGAACGTGCGACGGTATCCCTTTTGAAAGAAGGATCAAGTCAGGAAGAATTGGAAAAGCTGGTCAAACAGCTTCACAAAGGCGGAAAGCTAACACCATCATTGGTGCTACGCGCCCTTTGTTCCGGTGATATGATGTTCTTTGAAACGGCAATGGCAGAGCTGGCGGGTATTACCCTGACCAATGCGCAGGCACTTATCCATGACGAAGGACAACTCGGCCTTAAGTCCCTTTATAAAAAAGCTGGCATGTTGATGGCGTATTTCCCTTTTGTGAAGGCGGCTATACGGCTTTATCGGGAAATGGAATACAGTGGTGAGGGGAATGATCGTGAAGTCTTTGCCAGCCGCCTGTTGGAACGTTTGCTGACTGTGTTTGAGCTGCCTGACGAAGAGCTAAGTCCAAACGAAGTGGAGTATCTGGTCACGAAACTTCAGCAATACTCGGCCTGAGTTATACGGCCAGTAAGGAAAATTGAAGCCAGTAAGGACTGACTCGTAAGGACTTTCGCTCGTAGAGAGTTTAAGTTAGTCAAAAAGATATATCACTTCGTATCGTGTTCGAACGTTTGTAGCAATAAGCGGCCTTGTAAACAGGCCGCTTATTTTATGTGCTTCATTTCCTTAATTGACACATTATCTATTCAAAATCCAAATCCAAGTCGCATGCCTTATGGGTTTTCTGGTTCTTCTTGTTTCTCGTGGTTTTTTCACAGATTTTAAGGGCATTCATTGTTCTTTGACTGCCGAGGTCTTGTAAAACTGTGACAGGGGGAATAAATCGAACGGGTAGAGTTTAACGCCGTTCAAAGATATTAATATGCCCGGACCTGATTTATTCCTGACCCTTATCATAATGTTCACAGGTCTCGTGGTGATATTACTTGCGGGTTGGTGGGCAAAAAGGCCAAGGGTTCCGGGCACAATTCGTTGGGTTTCGCCAACCGCAATACAGTTTGCAGCATTGATTGTAATTGTTCTGATGGTGCCGCATTTGGTCGGGCTGTTGGGGGGACAGGATTTTGTTGCGCATATGTCAGCAAACAGATCAATGGGGCGTTAATGCGGGGTGTTAATGTGGAACTTTCATGTTCGGGAACATTGATGGATCTTGTCGTACAAGAAAATAGAAGTACGGCAACAAAAGCGTATAAAAAAAGAAAAGTGATACTGGAATAAAAAGAACAGGCCCCGATGGGGGGATTTATCGGGGCCTGTCCATTAAACAAAAGTTAGGGGATGGAGATCAAGCGACCCTAACCTTGCTTAAAAAGGCTTCTACTTCTTTACCTAACTGGTCTGCGTTATCGGTCATTTGGGTAATCATACCTTCCACAGCCTGAGCCGCAGCATTCGCATTTTCGGCAGTGCTTCGAACGCGATCAACGGTATCTGTAACCTGCCCTGTGCTGTATGACGCTTCTTGCACATTTTGGGCAATATCCTGCGTCGCTTGGTTCTGGCGTTCGACTGCTTCGGATATTGTACCAGATATTTCATCGATTTTGGTAATAATATCTTGAATACCCTTGATTGCACCAACAGCAGTTCCTGTGGCTGATTGCATAGAGGTGATCTGTTCAGAAATTTCCTCGGTTGCTTTTGCAGTCTGTGTCGCCAGGGATTTTACCTCGGACGCCACAACGGCAAAGCCTTTGCCTGCTTCGCCTGCGCGGGCGGCCTCAATAGTGGCGTTCAGGGCCAGCAGGTTTGTTTGTTCTGCAATGTCGGAAATCAAACCAACCACATCGCCAATTTTCCGGGCAGCTTCTGAAAGGCCCTCGACCTCTTCATTTGTCTTCTTGATCTGGCTAACAGCTTCGGTTGCGACCGTGGAAGACTCGCGTACCCGTGTGTCAATTTCTTCAATAGAGTTGGTTAACAGTTGCGAAGCATTGGTAACGGCATTAACGCTTTTTGAGGCCACGTGACAGACCTCGACAATGGCACTTGCTTCGCTACTGGTTTCACCGGCAATTGCCGCCATTTCCTGTGCGCCGGCACTGGATTGAACGGCACTGTTTGCAACCTGTTGGGTCAGGGCACCAACGGACTGTTCAAAGTTACTGGCAAGTTCGGCCAACATAGCCTGTTTTTCATCATTGGCACGGCGTTGTTGTTCTTCCTGTTCCGTTTGCAAGCGTTCACGTTCAACAGCGTTGGCGTGAAAGACCTCCATCGCAGATGCCATGTCTTTGATTTCGTCATTGAATTTTGGCTGTGGAACCTCGGCATCCGTTTTACCGTGGGCAAGGTCCATCATAGCCTGGGTCATTTTACCCAAGGGTGATGTTATGCTGCGGGTGACTGCAACAGAAATGACAATGGTAACGGCCAATATGGCCAGCATGATACCAATAAGAAGCTGAGTGCGCTCTAACAGCGCCGCATCAAAGTCGTCCATATAAACGCCTGTGCCGATAATCCAGCCCCAGTTGGTATACTTCTGAACATAAGACAATTTTTCAACGGGGTTTTCAGATCCAGGCTTGGGCCAGAGGTAATCAACAAAACCACCACCTGTTTCTGAATTATTTACAGTATTGACGAAGGCAGGAAAGATAAGCTTGCCGTTTTTATCTTCCAGTTTGCTGAGATCCTTGCCTTCCAATGCGGGCTTGATCGGGTGCATGATCATCACAGAGTCTTTATCATTAACCCAGAGATAATCGCCATCGCCATAGCGGATACCGTTGATGGCCGTTAAGGCAGCTTTTTTGGCTTCTTCTTCCGACATCTGGCCGTCTTGCGCACGTTTATAGTAGCCGTCGGACAAACTGATGGCTGCTTCTATGATGTGTTTCAGTTCGGTCTGTTTTTGTTGAAACAGATCGCTTCGTAAACTGCTAAGAGAAACGCCACCGACGATAAGTAGGCCCAGTGAGGCAAAGATAATCAATGCGATTAATCTGTGCCCGATACGGAACCCCGCTTTTTTTATTATATTCATCTGTCTTCCCGGTTCATATGAGGTCAGGAATACAAGCGTATGCCGAAAAGATTAAAAATATCTTTTCGCTAAATTAGTCTTGTTTTATTCTACCTTAGCGTAGGGGAATCGTCTATCCCAGAAAGATTAAGCCTGTCCCGAGAACAACAATCATTGCGCCAATCCAGGCCCCAATTGCCGGACGTTCTTTGGTTCTAAACCACATCAGGGGTAGCATGATAACCGGGGTTGTGGCGGACAAGGTCGCAACAATACCGACATCCCCGCGTGCCAGCGCATAAAGGATTAATGTCATTCCGACAAACATACCCAGAAAGCCAGATACAACAATGTGGGTAATGATCTGGCTATCAAGCTTGGTTTTGAGCTTAAAAGCCTGAACAGGGGCAGAGCAGAGGATGATCAGACCAATGGCGGTAATGCCGACCCGCATGGCGGAAACCGCAAAGGGGTCTGCCCCGGATGCCATCACCGGCTTTGCAATCAGTGAACCGACAGATTGACCCAGTGCAGCGATCAAACCGATGCCAACCCCAACAATCAAGGGACCTTTGACCGCTTCCCATTTGTGAAGTTGATCACGGCGTTTTCCATAAACAATGGCAAGAATAACCCCGCCAATAACAAGGATGGTGCCAAAAAGTGCCATGGGGGGGAGGGCTTCATCCAGAAAGATCCAACCCAATAGCGTGCTCATGGGGGCATTTGTCGAAAAGAGAATGGCTGTACGACGGGGGCCAAGCCTGTTCATTGTGGCAAAAAGAGCGGTATCACCCAGTAAGATACCAATAAAACCAGATAGCATTATTTCGGCAATCTGGTCTTTTTGAATTGTTTCCCAGCCCCCGAAAACAGTGACGTAACTGCCAAGCATGGCAAAGACAATAATCATGCGAACACGATTAAACCCGATGGTTCCAAGGCGCTCGACGGGCATCACGGATACAATACTGCCAATGGCCCAACAAGTAGCAGCAGAGAGGGCCGCAATTTCAACGAGAAACATAGGGTGTCCTGTTATAGAGGAATTGTGTTGGATACTTCTTTGGGTCTTGCTTCGTTATACTTGAACTATGTCCAGACCTTTTGCGACTTTAAAGGGATTGTGAAATCTGGCAAGCCGATAAAAACTATTTTGAATGATTAGTTTTTCTAATCCAGCCAAGGATTGGCGATCGTATATTCCTAATGGTCTTTGGGAAGCCCGGATGAATAAAATGAACCCCACGTAGATAACGTCAGTGACCTGTATGTTATGTACGCTACAAGTACGAGTAATGTCCCGAAAGAGAGATGGTAAACCAGTTCGGGAGAGTAAGGGGGCATTAGTTCTGGGGAGGGGTATCCACCTTTTTGGGGTCCCAGATCCGCCATAAGCTGATAATAGCCCACAGGCCGGGAATAGGTGCCAACAGGGTCAGCCATTCATCATCAAAAAGATTGCTTATTAATCCAAAGATCACAACAAAGGCAATCACAACCATAATGGTCTTTGTGGTTTTTGACGGTGGGGCCAGAACGCGTTTTTGCTTTGGCAGCGACTGTTGGTTTGATGAAAGCGCGGCATGTGGGTCCATGGTTGCCTTGGCCCAATCTGGCTCTGCCTTACCACCTGTATCACCGTTTCGCCAAACTCCATCAGCGGTTTCTTCGTCCACTATTTCAGCATCAATGACTTTGCCGGCGTGATTGCCTGCTGTGCTTTCGTTCTCATCCTTGTCGGTTTTTTTGTTCCCCAGGACCTTTGACAGCATGCCATCAAGCCAATCGCCAAGAATGGTTGCAAGCAGGGCTGTAATTCGCACAGAAATCCATACGGCGATGGCAATGGCAAGCATGATGCCGCCAAACTTTATAATTTCAAAGCCAGCCGGGATCTTCTGGTTTTTCAACATGACAACGCCGATGAAAACCAGCGGAACCAAAATGGCAAGTATGATGCTTAAGCGGCTAACCGCCTTTGTGGTTTTGAATTTATTCATGCTCTTTCGAACCGCACTACTCCCCTTGGCCTCGCTTTATTTGGCCGAACACTCACGCAGAGCAGCATAAATCATCCTGATTGATAGAGTGTTAACAGATCTTAACCACTCTTGCTAAGATGCCATCCGGCTTATGGCCTCGGAAAATGGTGGTTAGCTATTGTCGCTAAAGGCCAGTCTGAAACCAAAACCGGCAAAGGCCGCGGCTGTTGTTCTGCGGAACCAGCGCATGAAACGTTCACTTTTCAGGGCAAAATTGCCTATGAATGCAGCGAAGACCCCGTACCCGATAAAGACGATAAAAGTCATGACCATGAAGGCCAGACCTAATACAAAAGTATCCATCATCCATGTCGCTGATTTTGCCTCTACAAACTGGGGCAAGAAAGCGAGGAAGAAAATAGAAAGCTTCGGGTTTAGTGCATTAATTAGAGCGCCAGTAGAGATAATTTTTTTCGCACTGACAGGTAAGCGATCATTTTGTTCCAAAGAAACCGGGCCATTATCCTTAAATGTTTGGTATGCAAGATAAAGCAGATAGGCCACGCCAGCGAATTTAACGGCCTGAAACAAGAGCGCACTTGTGTGGAGGATGGCCGCGAGACCAAAAACAGCAGCTGCGAGCGCGGGGATAATGCCCAATGTACAGCCGAAAGCAGCCGCGATGCTGGCGGTGCGCCCGGCGGCCAGACCTGTCGCAATGGTATATAAAACCCCGGTGCCAGGAATTAAAATGATTACAATAGAGGTTAACAAAAATTCAAGCGTCATAAATTTTTACCTTATACAGATAAAACAAACACTGCGATCTAGCTGCTTGTTTTTGATCGGGTAAACGTCTGGAAAGGGTCCGATCAATCAAAATGAGGTATTAAAGTATAGGCTCTGTTTTTGTATGGCAATAAAAAGCATCAACCCGCAGCCTTCCGATGTGCGAACGAATACTATTCGGGGGGAAGTGATTTAATGTGCAAGTGCTGATTGGTGTGGGCCTTGAATGCCCAGATTTCGGTATGAATACAACAAAGCCCAAACAGTTTTCAATAAGATCCCAGCTTCAATGTGATCCTGTAAATCCTAGAATTCAAATCCTAGAATTCTCGGGCAATCGAGAACTGTACTGCGCCGATAAGAGCTGACTTTTCAGGGCTATCCGGGAAGATCTCTAGCTCTGCAATAGCTTTTTCAACATAGTCACGCGCTGTTGCCATGCTGTCTTCAAGTGCATTGTACTTGTTGAGCAAGGCAATAGCAGTATCAAGATCGTCATCATTCTGATCAAGCTTTTCAATGACGCGTTTCCAGAAAGCCTTCTCTTCATCGTTGGCTTTCTCATAGGCCAAAATGATTGGCAGGGTCATTTTCCCTTCGCGGAAATCATCCCCGACTGTTTTGCCCAACGCGGCTTGTTTGGCTGAATAATCAAGAATGTCATCAACAAGCTGGAAAGCAATACCGAGATACTGCCCATAATTTTCCAATGCCTGTTCTTCTGCTTTTGGACGTTCTGCAACCACGGCACCCAGCTGACAGGATGCCGCGAAAAGAACGGCTGTCTTGCCACTGATAACTTCGAGATAGGCGTCACGATCTGTTTCCAGATCGTTTGTGGTCATCAACTGCTGCACTTCGCCTTCGGCAATTATCGCAGAAGCATCAGAGAGAATGCGAATAACTTCGAGAGAGCTGTCGCGAGACATTAACTGGAAAGCACGGCTGAAAAGAAAGTCACCGACGAGGACGCTTGGCTTGTTACCAAAAATGGCGTTTGCCGTATCACGTCCGCGGCGTAGATCACTTTCATCCACCACATCGTCGTGCAAAAGCGTTGCCGTGTGAATGAATTCAATACAGGCGGCCAGACCATAATGACGGTCACCCTGATAACCACATAGTCTGGAAGAGGCCAGGGTTAACAGGGGGCGCAATCTTTTGCCGCCAGCAGCAATCAAATGGCCAGCCAATTGCGGAATGAGAACCACGTTGGATTGCATGTGTTTCATGATCAAGGCATTCACAGCCTGCAAGTCATCGGATACGAGATCCATGAGGACTTCCATACCGTTTGGAGACCCGGTATTCGAGCCTTTCTGATCTGACTTTACATCCGCAGCAATGGCCACGTTCTTCCCCTAAATATTCCCTGTGTCCATCAGGTCAACCTTTGGTGACTTTCGGACTGTTATTCCCGATAGGTCGTTCTTATAGGAACCCGCTGGGGGAGTAAACCGGATAACGGTATTTTTATAAGGGTGTGACCATAAGAAACAGAAAAAATTTCTCACGCTCGGCGCATCTGTTATACGCAGGACATATATTGGTGGTGTTGAAATAGTTCATGAAGCAACCGCATAATTGTTCTGATTACCGGTGCCTGCCTTCCCATGCGTAATTACCCGTGTAGTTGTTCTCTGCTTTTGGCTGATCGGTATATTCCTGATTCCTGTTTTGGGTTCCCGTTTTTGGTGCTCGTTTTTGGTTCCGGGGTCTTTGGGCCCGGATGTCTTTTGGTATCAGCTGTTTTAATCGGGAAATCTTTCAGGCTGCCTTTTGTTCGATTTTCTGTGAAAGATAGGAATCTTTTTTGATCAGAAAGTCGATTAGACGTGACTGGTAATTTTCTGGAACGGCCTGGATCACCGAGGGGCGCCGGGATAATGTGGCACGATATTTCTTTACCCGCGGCGTACTTGGGAAAAAGTTGTCAGAGATAAAAAGCTCAAAAGTATCAAAGTAACGAAATATTGGACCATACACGGCATCAATGAATTGAAAATCGTTCGAGGCAAAAAAGTCTGTATCCCCCAATTGTGCCTCAAGCTGTTCGAATTTACCGATAATGACAGCGCGTTTTTCCCGAAAGGTTTTTGCGTCCGGGGCGCTGTAAAGCCCCGCAATAGAGGCAAGGATTGTTGATCCAAATTCAATCCATGATCGGTGTCTGGCTTTTTCAAAGGGGTCGGTGGGGTGTAGTGATCCTGTCGTGACTTCGTCCAGATATTCACCGATGACAGCTGATTCAAATAAAACCCCTTGTTCTGTCTGCAAAAGTGGCACCTTGCCAAGCGGAGAGATTGCTTTGAACCAATCAGGTTTGTCGGAAAGGTCAATGTAGGTGCGATTGTGAGGGATCTTTTTTTCATCCAGAATGATGATTGCCCGCTGTACATAGGGACAAAGAGCAAAACTGACCAGATCGATTTGACCATTGTTGAATTTATTTTTTTCGTTGTTTGTCATCATTTTCTCCTGTCACGGGGAAGGATTTCATTGGACCAGAAGCACCCGTGGTTGACGATCCATTGGTATTATAAAATAGAAGGCAATTGTCCTTGCGCTTGTTATGATTTAATTTGTTCATTTGTGTGGTTCAATTAGTCGAAAATGAAAACTATCTTTGCATGAATGAACAGGGCGAGTATTGGCGTGATTTAAGAACGGTTTTGGCCGTGGCACAGGCCGGGTCACTTTCAGGGGCTGCACGTCAATTGGGGATTAGCCATGCAACTGTTTTTCGCCATATAAACCATATCGAAGAAAGGCTAGAGGCCAAGTTGTTCGAACGGAACAGGGACGGGTACGTTTTAACGACTGCGGGCGAAGCATTAACCCGCCGGATTGAACAATTTGATCAGGACCTGGTGGTGCTGGAACGTCAAATTCTGGGGCAAGAGCTGCAACCCCGTGGCTTGGTTCGAATAACGACCACGGACACATTATTGATCAATTTTCTTTCCCCCATCTTTGCCGATCTGCAACAGGCATATCCCGATATTGAACTGGAAATTGGATGTTCCAATGAACTGGTTAACCTGAACAAGCGCGAAGCAGAGATTGCGATCCGACCCAGTAAAATAAGCCCGGATAATATGGTTGGGCGAAAGCTGGCTGATATCCGGGTCGGTATTTATGGACGGGTTCAGGATCATCAATATCTGCTCGACGGAGCCAAAGAAATTGATAACCTGGACAAGTTACGGGAAATAAACTGGATCGGGCCAGATGAAAGCCTGGCTCATCTAAGGATTTATAAGTGGTTACAGAATAATAATCTCTATGGACAGGTGAAAACCAGATACAACAGCCTGTTGGCAGTTGCCGATGCGGTGCGTAATGGCGGTGGTATTGCCATTCTTCCTTGTTTTATGGCGGCTATTGATCCGACCTTGTTGGCCCTGAAAGCGCCATTAGAGGGATTTGATAATGAGCTCTGGCTTTTAACCCACCCGGCTTTACGCAAGGTTGGGCGCATTCGGGCTTGTATGGATTTTCTGGGCACAGAAATTCACAAAAAGAAGCATCTTCTTGAGGGGAACTTAAAGCATGCCGAAGATCATAGGTGATCTTCCCTTGCCGAGGGCTTGTTAGAGCGATAGTTTCCTGCGGTGAATAATCTGTCACAATTATTGCTGTTAAGTATGTATTGTGAAAAGTACCGGGTTTTGGGTGAACAGGGTCTAAGCGGACTGACGGGTGTGATCGAAATTTATCGAACCAACGATATTGTCAAACTTTCCTGGTTAGAGGCCTTGCTGTCTGATGCGGGAATAGAATGTGTCGTGCTTGATCAGCATGCTTCGATTATCGAAGGATCGATCGGAGCTATCCAGCGGAGAGTTATGGTTCTGGAAGAAGACGCACTGTGTGCGCGCCGTGTCCTTAGTGATGCGGGCGAGATAGAGGAAGGCGCCTGATGACCAACCTTTCCCAAGATCTTCTTAGTGAGTTACCCCTGACCGAAGATGAATTTATTGGTGGTAAGGTAACAGTTTTCCAACCTGCGAAGGGATATCGCGCGGGTATTGATGCGGTTCTTTTGGCGGCGACTGTTGATGTGAAACCCGGAGAGAAAATCCTGGATTTGGGCAGTGGTGTTGGTACCGCGGGCCTTTGTTTAATGGGGCGTGAACAAACTGCTAAGGTCACAGGGCTGGAACTGCAGGCCGTACTGTTTCAAATTGCACAAAAGAATAAACGGGCAAATAAGTTGGAAGAGCGCTGGTCTTTGGTTAATGGTGATCTGTTACATTTGCCAGAAGAGTTGCCTTTAGGATCATTTGATCAGGTTATGTGCAATCCGCCCTTTATGCCCAAGGGAACATCGCACGGTTCGCCTGATCCGATTAAATTGCTTGCCAATCACGAAGGCGAAGCGACTTTGCGTGACTGGATGTTGGCGGCGCTAAAGTTGGTCAAGCACAAAGGCGCGGTAACCATTATTCATCGGGCGGACCGTCTGGATGAAATTCTGTCAGTTTTTAGAGAAAAAAAAGCCGGGGCAATTGAAGTGTGTCCCTTGTGGCCTTATGAAGGACAACCAGCCAAGCGTGTGATTGTACGCGCCCGTCGAGGCATATCAAAGCCTATGATGATAACAGCCGGGCATAAACTGCATGAAACAGATGGCTCTTATACCGATATTATCGATGGGGCTTTACGAAGGGGGCTGGCGCTCCCACTTTAGGATGCGAAAAGATTTTTTGCTTTTGGTCCATAAAGTCGGGCTGTTCATGGTTGTGGGATTTCTTTTCAACAGTTACAAGTTTTTGGAACAATTTTAACAAGGCGCATTATGAAGCTGAAAAAGCTGTTAGCTAAACTACCTGTCGAACGTTTTCGCAATCCACCTGCAAAGGTTGCCGTGGTTTCATTGAATGGTGTGATCGGGGCCGCAGGGCCAATGCGATCCGGTCTTACACTTGCTTCTGTTGAAGATCAGTTGACGGAAGCTTTCAAGATGGATGATATCAAGGCTGTGGCGCTGTCGATCAATTCCCCGGGCGGGTCACCTGTTCAATCTGATTTGATTGGTCGAATGATCCGGGATCTTGCGGATAAACATGAAGTTAAGGTTTGGGCCTTCTGCGAGGATGTGGCTGCATCCGGTGGTTATTGGCTTGCTTGCGCTGCGGATGAAATCTACGCCATGGAATCATCTGTGATTGGATCAATTGGCGTGATCTCGTCTGGCTTTGGTTTTCCCGAGTTGATCAAGAAGTATGGGATCGAACGGCGTGTTCGTACGGCGGGTGACCTGAAATCAACACTTGATCCCTTTGAAAAAGAAAATCCAAAAGACGTCAAACGCCTCAAGGGTATTCTGACCCAAATCCATGAAAACTTTATGGATTGGGTTCGTGGACGCCGGACTGGCAAGCTCAAAGCCGATGAAAAAGAGATTTTCTCCGGTGAGTTCTGGACGGGTGTGACAGCCAAAGAATACGGCCTGATTGACGGTCTGGGATCAATGCACCAGATCATGCGCTTTGAGTATGGTGACAAGGTGAAGTTGATCAAGGTGGAAGGTAAAAAAAGCTGGTTAAAAGGTGTGTTGGGCCTCGGCGGCGGCGATGCGCTTATGAAAGGTGCCGGATTAGCTGGCCTGGGTGGCGTGAATGCAGCTGATATTGCTGGTGGTATGATGGCGGCTGTTGAAGAACGCGCGCACTGGGACCGTTACGGTCTATAGGTTGTTGGGACTGTAAATAGCCCGAAGCAAAGAAGGGAATTCGGAATAGTAAGCTTTCGGATTCCCATGACAAGAAAGACCGCAATACGCGGTATGGTTAGGATAGTATGTTCGGAATACCCTCTATAGGTAAGTTGCTAATACTCGGGTTGGTTATTGCCGGGGTTTATCTGTTTTTCAAAGCTGCTGGTCGGCGAGAGCAATCCCGTGGGAATGGCACGAAGAGAAACGGCGGGCATACACCTAGCCAAAATCAAGGAAATCAAGATGATAACGGATCACTGGATATGGTTCAGTGTCCGGCGTGCAAGGCCTATATTCCAGCCAAGAGTAAATGCTCTTGCGGGGGCAACGGCTAGAAGCGACAAAAAATATCTCGACTCCGGCATTGTGGCTGTTGATTCCAAATGCTGGTCATTATAAGTTCATTCAAATTTCGCACTGCAGCAAAATGACAAATAGCAATATGTCCCAGTCTGACGTTCAGAAGTCTGACGCAAAAAAGTCCGACGTTACACCGTCTGTCGCACCCAAGACCAAGGTCATTGTTGACCCTGAAAGGTGTGTGCAACGCCTCATTCTTAAGCTTCAGGATTATTGGGCGCGTCAGGGCTGCGTTATTCTTCAGCCCTATGACGTGGAAGTTGGGGCGGGAACATTCCATCCGGCAACAACCCTTCGGTCTTTGGGGCCAGATACGTGGCGCGCAGCCTATGTACAGCCATGTCGGCGTCCCACCGATGGTCGTTATGGGGATAACCCAAATCGTCTGCAGCACTATTACCAGTTTCAGGTGATTATGAAACCATCCCCTGCAAACTCGCAGGAACTATATCTGGGTTCATTGGATGCCATTGGCATTGATTCATCCAAACATGATCTTCGTTTTGTTGAAGATGACTGGGAAAGCCCGACGCTGGGTGCCTGGGGTCTTGGTTGGGAAGTGTGGTGTGATGGCATGGAAGTCAGCCAGTTTACCTATTTCCAACAGGTTGGTGGCATTGAATGTAATCCGGTTCCTCTGGAACTCACCTATGGTCTTGAGCGCCTGTTCATGTATGTTCAGGGCGTTGAAAATGTATACGACCTTGATTGGGACGGGGTTCCCGCCGAAGAAGGCGGTAAAACCTATGGCGATGTTTTCCATCAGAACGAAGTCGAATTTTCGACCTATAATTTTGAAGTTGCGTCGACAGATGAGCTTTTTGATCACTTTAAGGAAGCTGAGGCCGAGTGTGCCCGGATCTTGAAGTTTGGCGAAGCCAATGCCGAGAAGAACGGTAAAGCCAAAGGTAACCTGTTGCCCTTGCCAGCCTATGACCAATGTCTTAAGGCCAGCCACCTCTTTAACCTGTTGGATGCACGCGGGGTTATTTCCGTGACCGAACGCCAGGCCTATATCGGGCGTGTGCGGGATCTTGCAAAAGCGTGTTGTGAAGCCTGGAATAAAACCCAGTTGGAAGAGGTTTAAGGATATGTCTGAATTTCTACTTGAACTTCATTCCGAAGAAATCCCGGCGCGCATGCAGGTAAAGGCAGCGGCTGATCTTAAGAAAATTGTATGCGATCAGCTAAAATCGGCCGGTCTTGCCTATGTTGACGCGCGCTCTTTTGTGACACCGCGTCGTTTGGCACTGGTCGTTGATGGCTTGCCCGAAAAACAGCCTGATGTCAGCGAAGAGAAAAAAGGCCCCAAGGTCGGTGCGCATGAAAAGGCACTCGAAGGTTTTATGAAGGCCAACAGCCTGACGTCGATTGATCAGGCCGAAGTCAGAAATACGCCCAAGGGCGATTTCTACTTTGTGGTCAATGAAATCAAGGGACGAAACACCACCGAGGTTCTTTCCGAGATTGTTGTAGAGACCATCAAGGTCTTCCCATGGCCCAAGTCCATGAAGTGGTCCAAGAACTCTTTCCGCTGGGTCCGCCCGCTACATTCCATTTTGGCTGTTTTCAAGGGTGAAACCCTCAAGGGATCATTTGATTTTGGCAATCAGACGCTGGACTTTGGTAACAAAACCCGTGGTCATCGTTTTCTGGCACCAGATTGGTTCGAAGTTAAAAACCTGGATGATTACCTGCATAAGCTGCGCCTTGCCAAGGTTCTTGTGGATGAAAACGAACGCCGTGATCTGATCGAGACCCAGGCCAAGGCGCTGTGTACTGCCGAGGGACTAAGCCTGAAAGATGATCAGGGACTTTTGAATGAAGTCACGGGGCTGGTGGAATGGCCTGTTTTGTTGATGGGGCGTATTGCTGATCGCTTTATGACGGTGCCACACGAAGTCCTTTCGACTTCTATGAAAGAGCACCAGAAGTATTTCTCTGTCCTTGATGGGGACGGCAAGTTGGCTAATCGGTTTGTCTTTGCGGCAAACACCGAAGCGACAGACGAAGGCAAGACGATTATTGCAGGTAACGAACGCGTTTTGGCATCCCGTCTTTCAGATGCCGAGTTCTTCTGGGATCAGGATAAAAAAGACAAACTGGAAAGTCGTGTAGAAGGGCTATCTTCTATCGTTTTCCAGGCCAAGCTTGGAACACTGGCTGAAAAGATTTCCCGTGTACAGGATCTTGCTGAAGCTCTATCAGAACAGGTGGGCTGTGATGCTAAACAGGCACGCAGAGCCGCAGAGCTCGCCAAGGCTGATCTGAGCACTGGCATGGTCTATGAGTTTCCTGAACTACAGGGTATCATGGGCCGTTACTATGCCTTACATGATGGTGAAGCCCCGGAAGTGGCAGAAGCTATCGCCGAACACTATTCACCGCTTGGCCCTTCTGACGCCTGTCCATCAGCACCGGTTTCCGTTGCTGTGGCCTTGGCTGACAAGCTGGATACCTTGGTTGGTTTCTTCGGTATTGATGAACTGCCAACCGGGTCCAAAGATCCCTTTGCTCTGCGCCGTGCGGCATTGAGCATTATTCGACTAATTACTGAAAATGGCTTGCAGATTAATTTGAGGCAGCAGATCTCAGAAGCTTGTATAGCTTATCAAAAGACCGGGGCTAGTGCTGCAAAGCCATTAGGTCAAGATCCCCATATGGGAGCTGGCATTACGTTCTTCGATTCTGCTTTTAAAGACAATGTGAATGGTATCACTGATACCCTCATGTCCTTTATTGCTGATCGCCTCAAGGTCGCCTTGAAGGATAAAGGGGTCCGTCACGATCTGATTACGGCTGTCTTTGCCCTTGGGGACGAAGACGATCTGGTTCGTTTGCTGGCCCGTGTTGATGCACTTGCCGGATTGCTGAAAACCGATGACGGGGCCAACCTTCTGGCCGCTTATCGTCGGGCGGCGAACATCGTTCGGATCGAAGAGAAAAAAGATAAAACGGTATTCGATGCGACAGTCGATACTGTGTTGTTGCAACAGTCTGAAGAACAGGCGTTGCACGAAGCTCTGGAAGGAGCTTCCCAGGAAGCCACAAAGGCACTGGAACGTGAAGATTTCACCGGGGCGATGGCGGCACTTGCCGGACTTCGACCACCGATGGATGCGTTTTTTGATAAGGTAACGGTGAACGACGATGATCCGGCCTTACGAAAAAACCGTCTGTGCTTGCTATCTCGGATTGGTGTGATCCTGGGGCAGGTTGCGGACTTCTCACGAATAGAAGGATAGATGAGAACATGACCAAATGGGTCTACAGTTTCGGGAATGGCAAGGCTGACGGCAAAGCCGACATGAAGGAACTCCTCGGCGGCAAGGGCGCGAACCTTGCCGAGATGTCATCGCTGGGGCTTCCAGTCCCGCCCGGTTTTACCATCTCTACCGAAGTCTGTACGGCCTATTATGATAATGATCGAAACTATCCGGATGATCTTTCCGGTCAGGTTGATGAAGCCCTTGGCCAGATAGAAGATATCGTCGGCGTAAAGTTCGGTGACAACGCGAACCCTCTGCTTGTCTCTGTTCGTTCCGGTGCCCGTGCGTCCATGCCGGGGATGATGGACACTGTCCTTAACCTTGGCCTCAACGACATTACTGTCGAAGGTCTGGCCAAGGTATCGGGTGATGAACGCTTTGCCTATGACAGCTATCGCCGCTTTATCCAGATGTACAGTGATGTTGTTCTCGAAGTTGATCACCACTTCTTCGAAGAAGTTCTGGAACTTCACAAGGAAGATAACGGCCTGATCCTGGATACAGAACTTTCTGCTGAAGACTGGAAAGGTATTATTGTCCAGTACAAGAAGATTGTCGAAGAAGAATACGGCAAACCTTTCCCGCAAGATCCAAAAGAACAGCTTTGGGGCGCGGTATCTGCTGTATTCGGTTCCTGGATGAACGCCCGGGCGACCACCTATCGTAAACTGAACGATATTCCCGCGGCATGGGGAACAGCGGTTAACGTACAGGCCATGGTCTTTGGTAACATGGGTGATGACTGTTCCACAGGGGTTGCCTTTACCCGTAACCCGTCCACTGGTGAGAATGCTTTTTATGGTGAATACCTGATCAACGCACAGGGCGAAGATGTGGTTGCCGGTATCCGCACACCACAGAACCTGACCATCAAAGGCAAAGAAGAGCAGAACTCTGACCTTCCATCCATGGAAGAGACAATGCCAGAGGTATTCAAGCAGCTTGATGAAGTGCGCCATATTCTGGAAAAGCACTATCGCGATATGCAGGACATTGAATTTACCGTTCAGTCCAACAAGCTCTTTATGCTGCAAACCCGTGCCGGGAAGCGCACAACGGCTGCGGCGCTTCAGATCGCCGTGGATATGGTTGACGAGGGCTTGATCACAAAAGAAGAGGCGGTTGGCCGTGTTGAACCTGCTGCCCTTGATCAGCTATTGCACCCGACACTTGACCCCAAAGCCGAACGTAATGTTATCGGTCACGGCTTGCCGGCATCACCTGGTGCGGCATCCGGGCAGATTGTTTTCTCTGCGGATGAGGCCGAGAAGATGGCGCAGTCCGGTAAGGACGTTATTCTTTGTCGTACAGAAACATCACCGGAAGATATTCACGGGATGCACGCAGCCAAAGGTATTCTGACCTCTCGTGGCGGGATGACGTCTCACGCGGCTGTGGTTGCGCGCGGCATGGGCCGCCCCTGTGTATCCGGTGCGGGTGATCTGCGGATGGATTACAAAAACGAAACCATGATCGTTCGCGGTGAAACCCTGAAAGCCGGGGATATTATCACCATCGACGGCAGTAATGGTGAGGTAATGTCGGGGGAAATTCCGACGATCCAGCCTGAAATGTCTGGCAACTTTTCGACCCTGATGGAATGGGCAGACAGTATCCGGTCTATGAAGGTACGTACCAACGCCGAGACGCCGAATGATTGCCGTACTGCGCGTAGCTTTGGCGCAGAGGGTATTGGTCTTTGTCGTACCGAGCACATGTTCTTTGATGCGGATCGTATTGTTGCTGTGCGTGAAATGATTCTGTCGGATGATGAGGCCGGGCGTCGTAAAGCACTGGATAAAATTCTGCCGATGCAGCGTGAAGACTTTGTTGAGATCTTCAAGATTATGGCAGGACTTCCGGTAACAATTCGTTTGCTTGATCCACCACTGCATGAATTTCTGCCGCACGGCGAGGAAGAAATGCAGGACGTGGCCGATGCGGCTGGTGTGCCGATTGAAAAGCTGCACGCCCGTGCTGCAAAGATGTCTGAAACCAACCCGATGCTGGGGCACCGTGGTTGTCGTTTGGGGATTTCCTATCCGGAAATTTATGAAATGCAGGCCCGTGCTATTTTTGAAGCCGCAGCGCAGGTTTCAAAGACCGAAGGTCAGACAGTTGAGCCAGAGGTGATGATCCCGCTGGTTGGTATGAAGAAAGAGCTTGAGATCCTTAAGGCTTTGGTTGACCGCGTTGCCAAAGAGGTAATGGCTGCGGAAGGTGTTGAGATGACGTACCTTGTGGGGACGATGATCGAGCTACCGCGTGCCGCGTTACGTGCCGGGGATATTGCGGAAGAAGCCGAGTTTTTCTCTTTCGGAACCAATGACCTGACGCAAACAACCTTTGGTCTGTCGCGCGATGATGCGGGGAACTTCCTTGGTGCTTACGAGCGCAATGGCATCATCGAACAGGATCCTTTCATTTCTCTTGACCAGGAAGGTGTGGGTGAGCTGGTTGAAATCGCAGCAGAACGTGGTCGCAAGACCCGCGGAGATATCAAGCTTGGTATCTGTGGTGAACACGGCGGTGATCCGGCATCCATCAACTTCTGTCAGCAGGTCGGATTGAACTACGTTTCCTGTTCACCGTTCCGCGTGCCAATCGCCCGTCTTGCCGCAGCACAGGCGGCGATTAAAAAATAATAATATTGCTTATAGAAAAGCAGTTAGAAAAGGGTGGCTGTGGCCGCCCTTTTTGTTTGGGTGGATGTCCCGTCCTGTAATAAGTTTGAGATTTTAGGGGATAAAAGGCTCAATATAGCTATGTTGTTTAGCGTTCTTATTCTGACTTAAAGCGCCGATGTAAATATAGTTTTTATTAAGAGGATTAATTTTCTCTTTTCTTTTTCATGTAATCACCAGGTTGCTCTTGGTTTTATACACGTTATAGGTGATTTTTTTACATTTCTTTGAGTATATACCTACGACATTTTCGTAATTGCATTGGTTTAAATTACGAAAGAAAACCTGATTAGGTGCAGATTAATGTGGATAAAAAAGATAACATTGGCACCCTGATTTAGCTATTGCATCAGTTAACGAGTTAGAAAGAAAAACAACTTATAAGTAATTTAGGTCCAGAGTTAGGATATGGAGCTGAGTAATTATTTTTGTGTTGTAACTGTTGTCGTGGTTACTGGTGTATAAAGAAAAGTACGGTCTGTTCTGGTCTGAATAGATAATCATCAAAATAATAATGTTTCATAGAAAATAATCTGGATTATTTCCAAGTGCCGTTTGCTGCACTTGGTTAAGTGCTTGTGCTCGATTGAGTGTGTGTGATCAATTTGGAGATTAAAATGAAATATGTTTCTCGTATTTTAACAATCGTTTTTTCAATTTTTCTTACAACGTCGGTATCGGCAGACGAGGTATCTCCGACAGATGTTTCTGGTGCAACAACGGTTAACACTGCTGAGGCGAAAGCCCTTTTTGATGAAGGCGTTTATTTTGTTGATGTAAGGAAAGATTCTGATTGGGAAGCTGGTCGTGTGCCGGATGCAATTCATATTGAACTTAAAAAAGTTTTTAGTGATGAAACCCTGACAGCTGAAGTGGAAAAAGACGCTAAAGTTGTTATTTACTGCAACGGCGAAAAATGTTTGCGTTCTTCCCAAGCCGCAGCAAAAGCTGTCGAGTGGGGTTTTTCAAATGTTTACTATTACCGGGATGGCTTTCCTGCATGGAAGGCTGCGGGTAACCCTGTTGAATAAATCTGAATATGTAAGAGGTGAGGCGACTCACCTCTTCACGTGTATGAGTAAATGATTTGTCGGGGGTATAAGTATGTTGTTGCGCGTCAGGGTCTTGATTGCTGCTATTGCGGCTATGTTATCTGTTGTGCTTGTTATGTTGGGGGCAGGGTACATTGCGCTTTCTGCATCTGAAAAACGGTACGATGATGTTGCCATGTCGTCTCAAAACTTGTTGCTTAACAAGACAAAAGCGGTCCGCGAACAGGCAATGGCCGAAGCTTTACCAAAGCTTGCCCGTAATAAAGAGTTAAAAAAAGCTCTTTCCAAAAAGCAGTGGGATAAAGTGCCGGAATCAGTAGAGACGACATTTACTGCTTTTAGTGCGGGGGGATTAGTAGATGGTCTTCAAATTACGGATATGGACGGTATTCTTCGGTATTCTTCTCAGGGTGAAAGTTTCATTGGCCAACAAACAGCATCACTTTTGGTAAATGAAGCTATTGAGACGGGGAAAATTGTAAGGGGCCTGGATCAAGATAAATCTGGACAGCTATATGTTTCTGTTGCCAGTGGGGTGAGCTTACGAGGGAAGCCTATTGGTATTGGCATCTTGCAAAAAAACATAAATAGTGTTTTTAGCGAATTAAAAACGGATACTCTAATCGACAGTATTTTCTTGAAAACTGATGGATCTCTTTACAGTCAAACAACGCAAGGCATATGGGAGCAAGCAGTTAACAAGCTGGATATTAAAAAACAAACTGGTACAGAAATAATTTCTCTGGATGATTTTACCTATGAGGTTATTTATCGTCCTCTGAGTTTTGTTGATGGAACATTAGCAGGCACATGGGTTACGTTTTCTGATGTGACCGAAACATACGCTGAAGCGCTAATTATTCGACAAATAATGCTCGCCGTTCTTATTGTAATGATAACGGTATTAGTGTTCAGTATTTATTGGTATTTACGTCGCTCACTACGTCCTTTGACAGCGATTGTTAATATTATGCACAGGCTTATGAAGGGCGAACGCGAGTTTGATATTCCAGAGGCCGTTCGTAAGGATGAGATCGGTAATATCACAGAAGCAGTTGTGCTGTTTCGCGAAAGTATGATTAAATCGGAACAATTAGCTGCTGCTGAACAGGATAGGCAAGCAAGACAGATTGAACTGGCCGCCAAAAATGATGAATTAATTAAAGACTTTGATGACGTCATTGGTATTGCGATTAAATCAATGGGATCTGAAATCGAGAATATGCGTTCAACTGCGTCTAGTCTTGGTGAGCTATCCGATGAGACGGGACGCTTCGCTAAATCTGTGGCGACTTCGGCGGGGGATGCGTCGACCAATGTATCGACAGTGTCTGCAGCAGCAGAAGAGCTAAATGCTTCAATTTCTGAAATTAATCGACAGGTACAAGGATCGGTTGAGATCGCCGATGATGCTTCTGCGAAAGCTAATAAGACCGAAGATAATATTAAGCAACTTGCGGTCGCGACTGAGGAAATTAGTAAAGTTCTGGATTTAATCACATCAATTGCTGAACAAACCAATTTGTTGGCATTAAATGCGACCATTGAAGCGGCCCGTGCGGGAGAGGCTGGCAAAGGCTTTGCCGTTGTTGCTGGAGAGGTGAAAAATCTGGCATCTCAAACAGCAAAAGCGACAGAACAGATAACAGATCAGATTGCTTCTATTCAAAACGCTTCTACAACGGCAGTTGATGGTATCAGCGAGATTGCGGCTATCGTCAGCAATGTCAAAGAAGTTTCAACCGCGATTGCCTCGGCTGTTGAACAACAAGGCGCTGCAACCCAGGAAATAGCCCGTAATATTGAACAAGCTTCTGGTGGAACAGCCGAAGTTAACAACAATATACAACAGGTTAGTACTGCCGCGAATAAAACGCGTGAAGAAGCTGGTAAAGTTGTCACAGCTGTTAACATTGTGTCTGATAATACTCAAACGGTTCAAGAGGCTGTGGAGAATTTTTTAAAGGACGTACGTCAGACGCAATCGGCGTAGAGGAGGGGCTTTTATAGTTGTGTAGCAAACATATTGAGAATAACGACTTTGGCGAATTAAACTATCGATATCCAGGGGCCATTGATTTGTACTGTTTTGGACAAGAAAATACATAGCCTTAGGATCGAAACACATTGTTTCTATGTGCTTTTTATGGGTGGTGTTATGTTCAGATGCAGCTTTTGCCGCAGAGAACAAGCTGCTTATTTCACGTTTCAAAAATGCCGATGGTGATAAAGTTGTTTCCTATGTGTTAGAACAAATCTACAAGCAGGTTGGCTATGAAATAGCTTTTGTGGATTACCCCGGTAAAAAATCTGTCGAAAAAGCAAACGCGGGTGAAACCGATGGTGAGAACATGCGCCGGGCCGGATTGGAACGTATTTATCCTAATTTGATCCAGCTGTCCCAACCGCATGTTGATATCAACTTTCGTATCTATATCAAAGGCAACAATGTTTTTTTGCCAGAGACTGACAGTTGGAAAAAAACGAAAATTGGTATTGTAAAAGGGGTCATTGTCTCAGAAGAAATGACAAAGGATTTAAACACTGTTGCGTATGATTCTGTTGGTGAACTTTTTGAAGAATTAAACCTCGGTCAGATTGATGTTGCCATTGCAACAGACCTAATTGGTGGTTTGGAAGTTTTTCTGCATCATCAGGGCGAACAAATAAAAACTCACGGAGCCATCCTGAAAACAATTTCTCTGTATCATTATCTTCATAAGCGTCATGAGGCCCTTGTGCCCTTGCTTAACAAGGAAATAGCACGGCTTCGTAAACATGGTGGTCTGGAAAAACTCTATGTAGAAGGATTTCAAGTTCTTCGTTCTAAAACCAAGACGAGCGACTAGTTAGCTTCATTCGGACAGATCGCCACCCACAATCTAAAATTGGGTATGATTTGGTTTGCTATATTTGTTTGATCCTCAAAAAAGTAACAGAACTTAACCGCACGCGGATAATGATCTATTAATATCTCTTGGCTAGATTGTTCGAACGCATGTTTGATTTATTCGGGTATCGGGGCGCGGCATTGCCGTTAAGGTGCGCCGAACAAAGTCAGGCTCAAACAGTTTGAAAGCGGGAAGAGTAATATGGCGCAAAGTTTTCGGTCCTTTTGTCTGTCGGTCCTTGCTGTTTGCTTTTTTCATACCAGTGCTCTGGCTGACGAAGAAAAGAAACTTGTCATTTCCCGCTTGGGCCATGGGGATGGTGATCTTGCCATTTCTTATGTTCTCGAGAAAATATACGCACGGATCGGATATCAGATTTCCTTTGCCGATTATCAGGGGCGAGAATCACTGGAAAAGGCAAATGCCGGCGTAACAGATGCGGAGAATATGCGTCGGCCGGGATTGGCATCGGACTATCCAAACCTTGTTCAACTGTCTTTCCCCCATGTTGATCTGCGGTTTCGTGTTTATACGAACCATGATGCTGATTTTTTGCCAACCATGGATAGTTGGAAAGAAAAGAGGATAGGAATTGAAAAGGGGGTCCTTATTTCAGAAGAAATGACGCAAGGGCTAAACCCAAAAATGTTTAATTCAGTCGGCGAGTTGTTTGAACAACTGGATGCCGGAAATGTGGATGTTGTTATTGCAACTGACCTAATTGGCGGGCTTGAGGTTCTAAAGAACTTTCCTAACCGGAATATCAGAACACATGGCCCCGCACTTAAAATAGTATCTTTATTTCACTATCTACATAAACGTCATGCCGATTTGGCACCCGCCCTCAATAAAGAAATAGAGGCACTTCGTAAAAGCGGCGAACTTGATAAGCTCTATATTGATGCTTTCAAGTATGTACGCACCAAATCGAATTAAAGACGGGTCAAGTTACACTGTCTTGTTTTTTGATACGATCAAGACCCCGATTGCAGCCACGGCCATTCCGACCCAGGCAAACAATGGCATTTCTTCGCCAAGCAATACCCAACCAAACAAGGCCGCAAGTGGGGGGACAAGAAACATTAATGAGGATACGCGCGATACTTCACCAGCGCGGATCATCGCAAGGAGCAAGCTGATCGCCAGAATTGAATTGCCGATTGCCAAATAAGCAAGGGCGGCAAAAAATTCCATTGTCCAGGTGACTTCCATCGTTTCAAAGATCAGGGCAATAGGGGCAACCACGGCAAATCCAGCAGCGTATTGAACCATGTTGGCAACGATCGGATGATGGCCGCCACCAAAACGCTTTTCATAAAGAACACCACTGGTGATACCCAAAAGCCCCATAACGCTGAAACTGACACCGATCAGGGTTGGTGGCTCAATATCTGATCGGGCAATAATAACAATGAAAACGCCCGTCAGACCAAGCAACAACCCAAGCCAACGCAGCCAACTAACCTTTTCCTGTGCCAGTTTGGGCGCCAGTATGGCGACGAGTATGGGTTGTAATGACATAAAGATTGCCAATACACCAGCCGATACACCGGACCTGAAAGCCCACCAGCAAAAACCGAAATAGACTGCCTGGACCAGCACGCCGACAACAACCAGATGCCCCCATTCTTTCGGGTGCTTGGGCAGGGCAGGCCTAAAGATAAGGAAAAAAGGAAATAGTAAAATCACCACTGTTGAAAAGCGCATGGAAAGCAACGTCATTGGTTCGGCGTATTGCAATCCGACCTTGGCAATGCCATAGCCACCCGCCCACAATATTGTAAAGGCAACAGGCGCGAGTATTAACCAAAGTGGTTTCTTATTTGTATTCATGACGGGGTGATCCGGAAAAGAGAGATTGGACAGCACAGTATCAGGCTGAAATGTCGTTGGATATAGGCAAAATACGATATTTGATTAGCCATTATCCGACTTTTTTGCCAATTGTTTTTTCTTAAGAAAATAAATAAATGCGAATCATTTGCATTCTCATTTATTTTAAGTATTCTGCCTTCATTCGATGCTCTGGGTTGAAAAATTATTCCTATTTTTCCCCGTCACTGAATACGGAATTTGACCCCGTTGGAGGAAATCAAATGAAAATGACAAATTTAAAAGCTGCGGCAACCGGTTTTGCTGCAACTTTGGCTATGACCGTCGGTCTTGCTGTGGTCCCGCATGCCGCTTTGGCTGACAAGGTAACGATTACGGATATTGCTGGACGTACTGTCGAAGTAGAAAAGAACCCAGAAAAGGTTGTTCTTGGCGAAGGGCGTATGATTTATTCCATCGCTGTTCTGGACCGCGAAAATCCTTTCAAACGTGTGGTTGGCTGGAAAGATGACCTGATCAATTACGATCCTGATGCTTATCAAAAATATAAAGCACGCTTTCCCGAAGTAGAGAAAATTGAAAATCTGGGCAGTCCCTATGCCGCTGAATATAGTCTTGAAACGGTGATTTCACTGGATACTGATGTTGTCTTCCTGAACTTGGGCAACCTTTTAAAGGCACAGGAAAGCGGTATTCTGGATAAGCTTGATAAAGCTGGTATTCCCGTTGTCTTCCTCGATTTCCGTCAACGTCCAACACAGCATACTGTTCCTAGTTTACAAATTCTGGGACGTATTTTTGACGAACGGGATAATGCTGATGAATTCGTCGATTATTATTTGAAAAACATGATGACTGTGTTTTCACGTGTTGAAGCAATCAAAGACGAAGACAAGCCCGTTGTCTTTATCGAAAATGCTGCTGGTTATAATCCTGACAAATGCTGTAGCACCTACGGTAGTGCCAACCTTGGTCGCCTAGTCGACCTTGCTGGGGGCTTGAATTGGGGAACTAAAAAATTCCCGGGCCTTCGTGGTAAAGTTAATCCAGAGGTTATTTTTACCGATGATCCCGATGTGATTTTGGGAACCGGAGCAAACTGGTCCAAAGCTCAACCAGGCACCATGGCGGTTCTGTTTGGCTATGAAGCTGATAAGGACGCAGTTAATCAAAGATTGGTTGCCCTGGCAGGTCGTAAGGGTTGGAGCGAGCTAAAAGCGGTTAAGTCCGGGCGGTTCCATTCAATTTATCACCAGTTCTATAACAGCCCTTATCATTTCGTGGCGTTACAAACTTTTGCCAAATGGTTCTATCCAGAGAAATTTGCGGATCTCGATCCGGAAGCGACCTTTGTCGAGTTACACGACAAGTTTCTCCCGATTGACTATAGCGGTGTGTTCTGGGGCTCATTACCAGCAACACAGTAACACCTGAAATGAAGCCCGCGAGGTTGTTGTCCGTCCTGATGTTCAGGGGGCACATCTCGCGGGTATTTTGCTTTTTCTACTGATCACGTTTTAATTTCAGAATATATACAGAAAGACCAGTAATGTCCTTTGGTGCAGATAAGGTTGAAAGTGCTGACAAGGCGGGGACAACAGAACAAATCAGTTATACGGAACAGGTGAATACTGTTGCTAATTCTATCGCCGATGTGCCTGTTCAATTGGGGTATCGACGTCAACTTCGGCAACGTTATCTCATTTTGCTTGGTGTTACTCTTTTGCTTTTTGTCAGCTTTATCTTTGACGTTGCCAATGGGCCGGGGGACTTTCCTCTTTCTGTGGTTTTTGAAACCCTGTGGGATGCCAAGGCACATGGCATAAAGCTAGAGGTCATTATCTGGGATTATCGTTTGCCGATTGCGCTTACGGCGGTACTTGTGGGGGCCATTTTGGCGCTTGCGGGTGCGCAGATGCAAACGGTTTTAAATAATCCTTTGGCTGAACCCTTTACACTGGGGGTGTCATCTGCGGCGTCGTTTGGTGCTGCGCTCGCCATTGTTGTTGGCTGGAGCATTGTCCCTAATCTTGGGCCTTTGCTGGTAACATTCAATGCCTTTGTTTTTGCCTTGATGACATGCATCTTCATTCTGGTTGCTACCCGTATAAAGGGGGTGGGAACCGAAACGATGATACTATTCGGAATTGCCATCTTTTTTGCCTTTAACGCAGCCCTTGCCATGATGCAATATATGGCTTCTGAAGATGAGCTAGCCCGTATTGTATTCTGGATGATGGGTTCCTTATCACGGGCGAGCTGGGAAAAGATATCTTTGGGTGCGATCTTGTTATGCTTTGCGCTGCCCTATAGCTTTTATCGTACATGGCAGTTGACGGCCTTGCGAATGGGGGATGATACGGCTATCAGTCTGGGCATTGATGTCGCTCGATTGCGTGTAGAGATGTTGATTGTGATCTCTCTTCTTGCGGCAACAGCGGTTGCCTTCGTCGGGACGGTCGGTTTTGTTGGTTTGGTCGGTCCCCATATTGCCCGCCTGATTGTTGGCGAAGACCAGCGCTTTTTTATTCCCCTGTCTGCCTTGGTGGGGGCACTGACACTTTCTTTGACATCTATCATAAGCAAGATGATTACACCCGGTATTATCTATCCGATTGGCATTATTACGGCCCTGATTGGTGTTCCCGTGTTTATCTCTCTTATCCTCAGTACCCGAAAGGAACGCTTATCATGACGCTTGAAATCTCGGGGCTTTGTGCCGGGTATGGTAACAAACAGATTTTGAAGGATGTTTCTGTCTCAACAGTATCTGGCGGGGAATTCGTCGGCCTTATTGGCCCGAATGCATCAGGTAAATCGACCCTTTTCAAATCTATTGCCGGGGCTGTAAAGACAACAGAGGGCGAAATTACACTAGACGGTCGGGACTTAAGACGTGCCAGCCGGGGACAACGTTCCAAAGTGGTGGCCTATATGCCGCAATCCTATGGCTGTAACGCTGTTCTTACGGTGTTTGAATGTGTCTTGCTGGCTTTGAAACAGACGACGGGATGGCGGGTGAAAGACAGTGACCTGCAACAGGTGTCTTCTGTCTTGCAAGCCTTGGATCTATCGCATCTTGCCGATCGCGGGATCTCAAACCTCAGTGGAGGTCAGGCCCAAATGGTGTCTGTTGCACAGACACTGGTTAGGGAGCCAAGGCTTGTGCTTTTGGATGAACCGACTTCGGCGTTGGACCTGCACCATCAGCTTTCAATTCTTTCGACAATCCGCTCCTTTATGCAAGACAAGAATATGATTGTCATTGCTGCGCTTCATGATTTGAATTTGGCGGCGCAATTCTGTGATCGACTGGTGCTTATTAAAGAGGGAAAAGTCTTGGCAGATGGCAAGCCCGAAGATGTTTTGTCACGTCAGGAGATTGATGATACCTATCGTGTGCACACAAACCTAGAGCGCACCAGTCGTGACACTTTGTATGTGGATGCCCGTTTGTCCGCGTAAGGACCGGTATTTATCAAGCAAGGCTACTTGTATCTATACAGGTAATATCACTACAGAGAACTGAGGGCATAATTCTCTGTCCAACAAGCCATGAAACGGTAGGCAGAATTGTGCTTGTTTTTCATTGCTCGGGCGGTGCCTTTGATAGCCAGTCCAGGGCTTGTTGTTTCGTCTTAAAGACCTGAAAGGTATGTTCAGGGGCGAGCGCTTGCATCGCTTTGATCAAAAGATTGAAGGTAAAGTCACGAGAAATAAAGGCGGTGCGAATACGTGGCGCATTGCCATTGAAAAAGATATCCCATTGGTTTCCTATTTCTTTCACTGTATGCCAGCCGACATCGCCTTTGTGGAACCGTAGGTCAATAAGGTTATTATATCGTTCCAGATGTTCGATGCTTTTCCAGATTTCAACAACTTCAGGGACAAGTTGTTCATGATGTAATGTCCCGATATAAACCATATGCCGGATATGGTTTTCCCGATCCAGATAGCATTCGACCCGTGGTGGTTTAGGGGCGGGGGGATTATCAGCACTGTATAAAAAGGGTGTTGAGTATTTTTCTTCGGCTTCACCTGTATTGCTTGAAGGGGCATTTACACCAATATTATTCGTTAATGGTACTGAAGTATCTGAATGTTTGCCTGAAGTCTTCAAGTGGATACCTGTGATGTTTTGGGATGGGATTTGATTGGCAGGAAAAGAAGGACAATACTTGGTAAGCAGCTTTCACGTATCCTTTCATAAACTATACAAAAAAGCTAATTTTTTAAATAAATATTTATATCAAAAGTAGAGCGTGTGGTTAGAAATATATGATTAAAAATCATATAGATAAAGTTGGTTGTCCTTGAATTCCTTGATACCCCTAAAGTTTTTCGATTGCGCTCTACTTCATGAGTTTTTGTTATAGGGTTAGAATTATTCCTCTATTGCACCACTTTCTGATATGATTAATTTAATATTTTAGAAAATATACAATTTCATTATTTATTTAAGCTGTTCATGTGGTGGAGACTGGTATGAGTTATTCAGATATTCTGGAACGTCTGGGGCTGACAAAGGAAATGACATCTGGTGGTAGTCTTCGGGTTACGTCGCCAATTGATGGCGCAGAAATCGGGATGGTTCAGGAAATTCCGGCTGATAAGGTTGATCAAGTTATCGCGTCCTCTAAGGCTGCGTTCAAGAGCTGGCGCCAAGTCCCTGCGCCACGCAGGGGAGAACTGGTGCGATTATTGGGCGAGGAATTGCGGGCATCCAAAGAAGATCTGGGTCGGTTGGTGACACTGGAATGTGGTAAAATCTACGAAGAGGGTCTGGGCGAAGTTCAAGAGATGATAGATATCTGTGACTTTGCTGTTGGCCTTTCCCGCCAGCTCTATGGTTTGACAATTGCGTCGGAAAGACCGGGACATCATATGCGCGAAACCTGGCACCCTGTCGGTGTGTGCGGCGTCATTTCAGCCTTTAACTTTCCGGTTGCTGTCTGGTCCTGGAACACAGCCCTTGCACTTGTGTGCGGGAATTCTGTTATCTGGAAGCCGTCCGAAAAAACGCCCCTGACAGCCTTGGCATGTCAAAAGATATTTGAACGGGCGGTTGAACGTTTTGGCGATGATGCCCCGCAGGATTTGCATCATGTGATTGTTGGTGGTCGCGATGTCGGTGATGTTTTGGTCAGTAGTGAAGATGTTCCCATTGTTTCTGCAACGGGCAGTACAGCAATGGGGCGTCAGGTCGGGCCGAAAGTCGCCGCACGTTTTGGGCGTTCCATTCTGGAGCTTGGGGGGAACAATGCGATGATTGTCTCGCCTAGCGCAGATCTGGATATGGCTGTACGTGCTATTCTTTTCTCTGCTGTGGGAACGGCGGGACAACGCTGTACATCGCTGCGCCGTCTAATTGTGCACAAAGACATTTATGATCAGCTTGTTCCCCGCGTTATTGCTGCTTATGAAACTGTGAGCGTCGGTGATCCACTAGCCCAGGGAACCCTGGTCGGCCCGTTGATTGATCAGGGATCTTTTGACAACATGCAAAGTGCTCTGGCGGCGGCAAAAAAATCTGGCGGTGTTGTACATGGCGGTGATCGAGAGCAGGAAGAGGCTTTCCCCAATGGGTTTTATGCACGTCCGGCAGTTGTTGAAATGCCAGAACAGCATGACGTGGTCAAAACGGAGACCTTTGCCCCCATTCTATATGTCATGAAATATGATGATTTTGATGCGGCAATAGAGATGCAGAATGATGTTCCTCAAGGCTTGTCATCCTGTGCCTTCACAACCGATGTGCGCGAGGCTGAACAGTTCCTTTCAGATGTTGGGTCTGATTGCGGTATCGCAAATGTTAATATCGGCCCAAGTGGTGCTGAAATCGGCGGTGCTTTTGGTGGTGAAAAAGAAACGGGCGGTGGCCGCGAAAGTGGTTCCGACGCTTGGAAAGCCTATATGCGACGTCAAACCAATACGGTGAACTATTCACGTGAATTGCCGTTGGCACAGGGTATCACCTTTGATATCAACTGAGGTTAATATCGATTGAGATGTATGTTGATTGCGGGAAACATTCGCTGCATAGACAAATGTTCACAACATAGGCACAGGCCCGTTCAGGGCCTGTTGCTTTACCTCTTGGGTGCTTGGATCGTGTTCACAACTGCCGATTTATTTTGCTTTGCGCCTAAAAATATAGACAGCGGAACTTAATTCGGGGGGGATAATCAAGCTACTTAAATGTTTGTCCTCTTCAAAGCTGAACAGGTTCTGATCCTTGTAGCTATTCCAGTTACCCGAAGCTGATTTTAACTGAGACCCAATAACAATATAGGTGTTTACAGTATTTGTTTTAAAAACGTCTGCCTCAAAGTTGTTGTTCGCTGGAGGCCACGAACAAATAACAACTTCTGGATTGTAGGTTTTAAGCGCTTTTTTTGCATCCATATTAATTACGGATTTCGGGTATTCGATACTGTGATCCCAACTGCGATTGTCTGTTGCTGTTATTCTGACGCCCTGATCTTGCAAAAAACCAGAAAGAGTTCCGTCTCCTGCTGCTATTTCAAGACAGGACTGAGAGCCGATAATCTTAACAAGCTCGTCAATAAAGGCGCGTGAATAGAAACAGTAAATTCCTTTGGGCTCAACCAAAGGCATCAGGTAGTTTTTTTGCCAGATAAGAGGCCAAAACAAACGGAACCAGAAAAGGGAGGCGGGTTTTCTTTCCAGGTCATCAAGAAACAATAGCTTTTGGATGATATAACCGTTGAACCAGTTAAAGCTGACCTTTCCATGTTTAACACCTGTAACGTCTGACAAACCCTGGTTCTTTACGACAAGCTGAAACATGCGTTGGCAGATATAGTTCTCTAATTCTGGGGGCAGTTCTTTAGAGGCCTTTTTTTGGGGAATCATCCCTTGTTGGAGTGTTGTGACATCCCGATCTTGTGCGGCCTGGGAAATAGCTTGCTGGACGGCGATCCATTGTTCAGGAAATTCTGTACGAAGCTCATTTAACGAGGGATACTTGGCGAGCCACTTTTGTATTTTCTTAGGGTTTCTTTTTTTCATCAATATTTCTCTTTTTGTATAGCTCTTCAACAAGTTTAGCTTACGGTTAGAAGCGATACAAAAATGGGTTAAATCGTGTCGGTTGATCAGATTTTACAGTGTTTGGGTAGGGAAAGGTCCGGCGTATCTTTTTAATTAATCACACTTGCTAAGATATGCCCGTTATTCAATGTGCTATATCAAGGCCATGATCAGAAATGAAAATATACAATAGACGATTGGATTTCTATTGTGAAGTCCCGTTCCAGTTGCGGGGTATCCGGCCTGGCAGTGATGATTTTGTTACTGCCCGGTTAGGAAACGTTCCGTTCTTTGCCAAAAGCTTTGCTTGGTGTTATTACCAGAGCCGGAATAAATGGTTTATGTGGTCAGCGTAGAAAATCATGGACGTTATAATTGATCCAGTTTCTATGGGGTAACCTGTTATTCTTATGGTTCTTTGGTAACTTTTAATCCGTATATAAAACGTTCTACCGTGCTATCCACAATCGTGTCGATTTCTTCGGGCGAGGGTGGGGGGGCACCAGTCACAAGACAGGTTAAATAGCGCGCGCCAAAAAGCATGGAATAAAAACTCTGTGCTGCTTCTAGTGGGTCATCAACAGCAATTTCTCCGGCGGCGATTTTCTCTTCCAAATATGTGGCAAGTAGTTCCCGCGAGATTTTTGGACCCGTATTCATGAACTCTATACCATGAGACGGGTCTGTTTCTGCCTGTGAAATCAAAATGCGGAACAATGAAACGCTGCCGTGATAGTGAAGCATATGGAGGAACTTTGTTCCAAGCTTTACAAGACATTCTTTCAAGGGGAGTTCGTGGTCTGGTTTGACATCGAGCTCTTCGCGTTTCAGGTCACAAAAGTTCGTAATAACGTGGGCGAACAGTTCTTCTTTTGATCCAAAATGGCTATAGACTGTTCGTTTGGAAACCCCGGCAAGGGCAGCGATTTTGTCCATGCTCGCCGCTTCGAACCCCTGGGTGATAAAAATCTCGCTGGCGGCGTTTCGAATGTCGTTTCTTTTCTTTTCCGAACGGCTCAATTTTTGACCAAGAGAAGCAAACAGACATTGGTCCCGGTCCCAAACAGATGGGTTTTGAACCGAGTCTTGATCCGTTTTTATTTCTTTTTTAGAGGCTCTACGCCCCAGTCCGCCTAGGATACAATTATCTTTTGCCAAATTCGACTCCAAATAAACTACACCGTGTAGTTTACATTGAATTATAAATAAGTAAACTACACCGACTAGTTTACTTCAGTGATGTCCATGTTTCAAGTAAGGTAATACCGGAAAAACGTCCGATTTCCAAAGCAAAAGCGGCTTCTTTATTGGATTTATTTTGGATTCAATGAAATGCATGTGGTTTTGAGAGGTTATTCTCCGGTCTAAAATTACACGAACCGTGACTTGCCCTGAAGGAAGCGATATCTATTCGGAGCTTGGCAAATGAGCAATTTTATGGACCGCCTGTCAGTCAGTTATGCAAAAGGCATAATTCGTTGGCGCTGGCTCGTCCTCCTGGTCACAATTTTGGCGACACTGGGTGTCGCATCGGGTGGACGTTTTCTTTCCTTTACAAGTGATTACCGCGTCTTTTTTGGCGACGATAACCCCCAATTGAATGCATTCGAAAGTTTGCAGGATATCTATACTAAAACAGATAATATTCTTTTTGTTCTTAAGCCAAATAATGGCAAGGTCTTTACAACACAATGGTTGGAAGTGGTCCAGGATCTGACCGAAGAATCCTGGCAAATCCCTTATTCCATCCGCGTTGATTCCATCACAAACTTTCAGCACACCGAAGCGGTCGAAGACGATTTAACGGTTGCAGATCTTGTGGAAGAAACAGGCGGATTAAGCCAAGCCGGGTTGGACCGGATTGAGCAAATCGCATTAAGCGAACCAGCCTTGGCAAAGCGCATAATTTCCGAAGACAGCACAACAACGGGCGTGCAAATTACGTTGCAACTGCCGCCGGATGATGCGGTTGCACTTGATCAGGCCGTTAAGTATGCCGAAAACATGGCCGCGAATATAGAAGCGGCTAATCCGGAACTAGAGGTTGCAATTACCGGTCTGGCGCCGTTGAGTAACGCTTTCCCGGCTGCATCCATGGCAGACATGAGCACCCTTACGCCTTTGATGTTCCTTGTGATCATTATTTTTCTGGTTACTTTCCTGCGCTCCTTTACAGGTACTTTGGGAACGTTGTTGGTCACTATTTTCTCAACAATGGTTGCCATGGGGGCTGCGGGATTTGCGGGTATCAAAATGACGCCACCATCAGCAATGGCCCCGACAATTATTTTAACGATCGCCATTGCTGACTGTGTTCATATTCTGGTGACTATGTTCCATGAAATGCGACATGGCACAGCAAAACGAGATGCCATTATTGAAAGCTTGCGGGTGAATATGCAGCCCGTTTTCCTGACGTCTTTGACAACGGTAATCGGTTTTTTGAGTTTAAACTTTTCCGAAGCCCCTCCCTTTCATGACCTTGGGAATATCGCAGCTATCGGTGTTATCGCGGCCTGGTTAATTTCTATTGCCTTCCTGCCGGCTTTTATTGCGGTGATGCCCGTTCGGGTTAAGCCTGTGGCCACAGGGAAATCATCTGTGATGGAACGTCTGGGCGAGTTTGTTATCGGTCACAGAACAAAGCTGTTGTTAGGTATGGGGCTCATCGTGGTCGGTACGTCATCATTCATTTCAAAGATCGAGCTTGATGACCGTTTTATCGAATACTTTGATACGACCGTTCCTTTCCGCGTTGATAGTGACTTTACACGCGATAATCTGACCGGTGTCTATCAGGTTGAATTTTCAATCAATGCCGAAGAATCAGGTGGCGTTTCCAGTCCTGTTTACTTGGCACATCTGGAAGATTTCGCAAACTGGTTGCGAACCAAACCAGAAGTCGTGCATGTAAATTCAATCACGGACATTCTAAAGCGCCTGAACAAATCCATGCATGGTGATGATGAACGTTGGTACAAACTGCCGGAAGAACGCGATCTGGCGGCCCAATATTTGTTATTGTACGAAATGTCCCTGCCTTATGGTTTGGACCTTAACAGCCAGATCAACATCGACAAATCTGCATCACGTATGACCGTGACACTGGATAATGTTTCATCCAATGACATGCGTGAAATAGCGTTGGAATCAACCCAGTGGCTGCGGGATAATGCTCCGGGGTATATGGAAGCTGACGGGTCTGGTGCATCAGTGATGTTTGCCCACCTTGCTGATCGTAATATCAAATCAATGTTGAGCGGTACGGCGTTGGCCTTTGTCTTGATATCCTTATCTCTGGTCTTTGCTTTACGCAGCGTGAAACTGGGGCTGATCAGTCTTATCCCGAATATGGTACCTGCCATCATGGCCTTTGGTGTCTGGGGACTGTTTGTTGGCCAGGTCGGCTTGGCGGTGTCTGTTATTGCCGCGACCTCACTGGGATTGATCGTTGATGCGACTGTTCACTTCCTCAGCAAATACAACCGTGCCCGTAAAGAACGGGGTGAAACATCGGCCGATGCGGTGCGTTATGGCTTCAAAACCGTGGGAAGTGCACTGTGGATTACAACGGCTGTACTGGTTGCCGGGTTTGCCATTCTGTCTCTGTCGACCTTCTCGGTGAATGCAGACATGGGCTTGCTGACGGCTATAACAATTGCATTGGCATTGTTCATTGATTTCCTACTGTTACCGCCATTGTTGATGTTGTTTGACGGCGAAAAGGCAACAGCCGCCAGCACAGCACCTGCTGCGCCTGCAGAATAAGAAGTTGGAGTTTTTATAATGAGTAAAAAATTACTATCGACCATTTTCTCGCTTTCACTTGTGGCTTTCACTTCCGGTACAGCGCTTTCGGGCGCTGCACTGGCTGATGATACAGAGGCTGTTGCAAAGGGGACGGCAATCGCCGAAGAGTGGGATCGTCGTGATTGGGGATTTGGCGATACTGAATCCTATATGGAAATGCAGCTGGAAAACCGTCATGGTGATAAATCTATCCGTGAAATGCGTCAAAAAACGCTGGAAGTTCCGGGGCATGACGTTGGTGATAAAAGTTTGACAATTTTTGATAAACCACGGGACGTCAAGGGAACTGCTTTCCTCAGCTTTGCCAAGATCTTTGATCCAGATGATCAATGGATGTATTTGCCTGCTGTGAAGCGTGTGAAACGTATTTCTTCAAAAAACAAATCTGGGCCTTTTTTGGGATCGGAATTTGCGTATGAAGATTTGTCTGCGCAGGAGTTGAAGAAATATACCTATAAATGGCTGCGTGATGAGCCTTGTGGCGAGTTACAGTGTGCTGTTGTTGAGCAGATTCCCACCTATGAGAATTCTGGTTATACCAAGATGATCACCTGGTACGATCTGTCCGAATATCGTCAGCAGAAAATTGATTACTATGATCGTAAAGGGGAGCTGCTTAAAACCCTGACGTCGTCAGATTTCAAACAACATCTGGATAAATACTGGCGTCCATATGACATGTATATGGAAAACCATCAGACAGGCAAAAAGACACGTTTGGTTTTCTCAAAGATAGAATTCCAAAAGGGTCTCAAAGATAGCGAGCTTACCAAGAATACACTCAAGCGTGTGAGATAAGAAAGTTCAGAGATGAGATCGCGTTTCATACTTTTTACAAAAGTGAAGCTGGTCAAGTTGACAGCCCTGGTTATTGTAACCGGGGCCGTCGCATTGGGGGCATCTATTATTTCCGCTGTATCTGCCAGCAAGGCAAATGCACAGGACGTGTCTGAGGAAGACGAAAGTGAATTCTACTGGGAATACTCTGGTTCGGCGAGTTTGGACCTCAGGGTATTTCCTGATTCAGCTTTGCATAGCGGACAGAGGGATCAGCATTTGAACCCATCCGTTGTTCTGGAACCCGAATTTCTGGTGGAATGGAATGATGGGGATGATCGTATTGATTTTAAACCCTTCCTGCGACTTGATGCGCAAGATGACGAACGTCGTCATGGGGATATTCGAGAGCTAAAATATCAACATATTGATGATGGGTGGGATCTAAAGGTTGGTTTTGATAAAGTTTTTTGGGGTGTAACAGAATCTCGACACCTGGTCGATATAATCAATCAGACTGATGCTGTCGAAGATGTTGATGGCGAAGACAAGCTGGGTCAACCTATGGTCAATCTGGGGATCCAGAATGATTGGGGTGATTTCAATATCTTTGCGATGCCCTATTTTCGTGAACGAACTTTCCCGGGACGCAAAGGCAGGCTTCGGTCTTCTATAACCGTTGATACGGATAGTGCAGAATATGAATCTGACATGGAAGAATTCCATCCGGATTTTGCGCTACGCTATTCAACAGTCCTGGGTGATTGGGATCTTGGCCTTGCTCATTTCTATGGGACCAGCCGTGAACCAAGGTTCGTTGTGCGATCTGATCGTAATGGCCAGCCAAAGCTTGTCCCTTTTTACGATATCATTAATCAGAGCTCAATTGATGTTCAGGCCACTTTTGATGAATGGCTCTGGAAAGGCGAGGGGATTTATCGTCGCGGACAGGGGGATGACTTTGTCGCCTTTTCCGGTGGTGTTGAATATACCTTTTTTGGGATCATTGGGGATTCCGGGGATTTAGGTTTACTGGCAGAATATCATTATGACGGAAGGGATGAAGACGAAGCACCGGGTACTGTGCTGGATGATGATATTTTTGTTGGTGCGCGTATAACCCTTAACGATGTTGAAGACACTGATTTCCTGGCGGGGGTGATTATTGATCGTCTAAGCCATGCGCGCAGCTTTTCTATCGAAGCTGATCGTCGTCTGAGTGACAGATGGACAATTGAAGCGGAGTTACGGATTACTGATGGTTTGACGGATAAAGAACTTCAATATGATGTTCGTCGAGATGACCATCTACAGGTCCGCCTTAGTTATTATTTTTAGATGCTATAATCTATTCTGCGCTTTCGGGTATTTCTATTCCCCGATGGTTCCGTCCGAAAGCAAGGAAGAAAGGGCCGCATTTGTGCGGCCCTTTTTATGAGAAATCTGTTCTTTTACTGTGAGAAACTGTGCCTTAAGTGGCAAAGAGTTCTTTTTCAATATTCTTGAAGCCTTTGAATTCCAGTGCGTTTCCAGAAGGATCGGTAAAGAACATGGTGCCCTGTTCTCCGGCTTCACCTTCGAAGCGGATATAGGGTTCGATAATAAAGTCATCGATGATTTCACGCATGCGATCGGCAAGGGCTTGCCAGTCTTGCATCTGTAGAACAACGCCACAGTGTGGAACGGGGACGCCATGACCATCAACGGCATTTCGAATTTGCCCGACTGAACCATCCTTGCCCAGTGTTTCGTCCAGATGAACAACGAATTGATGACCGAACATATTGTAATCGATCCATTTGTCGCTGCTACGACCTTCGGAAAAACCCATTTTTGAGCCATAAAACTCTCTGGCTTCGTTAATGTCGCGTACGGGAACGGCAATGTGGAAGGGGGTTAGCATTTTTGTATCTTTTCCTTGGTTTTTCGTAAGGGGAAATTTTCAATCACAGAAACATCAATCTCTTCGTTACGTCTTGATGGTTATCTTGGGTGTTACTATTGGCTTAGGTAGAATGTTTGTAATCAACCCTTTCTGAAAACGCCCTGTATGATAGAGATTTTGTTTAATGCCAGATTTTTTTTCAAATTCTTGGCGCGTTCGGGGAAATCTCTGCCGATAAAAAGTGTGGGGTTCAGATCTTTTGACAATGTGTTTTGGCCGTTGTTTGCACCATTGTAGTTATGGAACCACAGGTGTGTTTCAGCGGTCACATCTGTCCAGATTTCTCGGTGAAACCCCAGATCTTTCAAGATATCTCGAATAACTTCCCCGGGGACGAGGTGATTGTGCTCTGGACGGCTTGCCCATGGAACAGGCAGGTGTATTTGGCGTTCTTCGTCTGTTTGTAAGGCGTCGTTTGAAAATATGTCGTGAAATAAAAAAGTTCCACCGGGCTTGAGAACCCGTTTGATTTCAGAATAAAACGCGTTCTTGTCCGCGATATTCATGGATGTGTGTTGGGTCCAAACGGTATCAAAATGATTGTCGTCATAGGGCATATCACAAGCATCGCCATGGGTGATCTGAATACGTTTATCTAGTCCACACAAACGGTTCAACAGCACTGCGGTTTCGCAAAAATCTTTTGTCAGATCAATGCCATGTACCTTGCATACAAATCGTTCAGCGATGAAGCGCGCTGGGCCACCGATGCCACAGCCAATATCAAGAAGTTCAGAGCCAGGGTGGGCTGACAGATATTCACTCAGTTCTTGAGTTGCTGCGCGGCCCCTGGAATGCAGATGGTCAAAGACAGAAAAGTCTTTCGCGCTGAAAAGTGGCTTTGAGGATGTATTATTATCATTGTTAACTGTTGCAATATCGACCCGAAGTAAGTCGGCTACCCTCTTTGCAAGGTTACCCTCGTCACCATATTCTATCCCTTGTTCTTCTGTCATCCCTGGCCTTCTTTTGCGGTTATTTTCTTGAGGCATCTTATTATTCTAGAAATTTATAATGAATTAAGCAAAAGGGGTAGTTATTTAATGCTCACTCTTAATGGTTTTGCTAGCATCATGTTTTGATGGTCTGGAGCAAGGGGCAAATTAGGTCATGAAAGAGTACGTGATACCCGATCTGATGACTTTGCGTGGCGGCGGTAAGTTGGCTTTTTCTCGCGCACTTTCAGCTTTAGAGCAGTCATATGAGATGATGTTGCCACTGTTAAGTGAATGTTATGCTCAACCCCGGGCCCAGGTGATTGGTATTACTGGACCTCCAGGGGTGGGAAAATCCACCTTATTGTCCGAAATGATTTCGTGTTATCGCAAAGCTAATCGTACTGTGGGGGTGATTGCAATTGATCCATCGTCCAAAAAGTCCGGTGGGGCTTTTTTGGGGGATCGGGTTCGGTTTTCTACGGATCCTGATGATCAGGGCGTTTTTGTACGATCAATGGCCGCACGGCAAAGGTTGGGTGGTTTGTCCGATCATACCGTTGCTGCGATGGTGTTGATGCGAGCTGTGTTTGATATTGTGCTGATTGAAACGGTCGGGGTTGGTCAATCGGAAACGGATGTTTCAAGTGTCGCCGATAGCATCGTGTTTTGTGTTCAGCCCGGTTCGGGGGATGCGTTACAATTCATGAAAGCAGGTATTGCAGAAATTCCCGATATTGCACTGGTAACAAAAGCTGATTTGGGCAAAGCGGCTGAACGAGCCAAGGCCGATTTACGTGGGGCATTATCCCTGACGGTGCCGCGTACAGATAAATGGGATGTGAAAGTTTTATCATTATCATCAAGTAATTCTGGGGATATTCAGAAATTTATAGCTCTGCTTGACGAACACAATACATGGATGTCAACGACGGGAGAGCTGTCTAAAAGGCGGGAAACACAAGCGCAAGAATGGCTTTTTGATGGTTTGAAGGATAATTTCGGGTGCAAGGGGGTTGCGTTTATTCAAAACAACGGGTTGCTTCCTGAGCAGTTGGATGGGGTTTCGCCCTTTGATTTATTGGCTGTGGTGGGGACAAAATTAAATTTTGCATTACGTGCATGACCGACAGCAGTACGGGGCCTGTCCATATTTGTCTGGTATCGGATACCAGTTTACCAAACCTGAACCCGGCTCTTGCTGATATCGGGAACAGTGATTTCTTTCCCCCAAAAAGGGTTTTGTTGTTATGTGACCACCGCCATCTTGATCAGGCCAGATATCTAAAGGAAACATTGACCGGACACGAGATTGTTGTGGATATCCATACGATTGATGAAGGTGTTGACCCCGTTGATATTTCATACCTGATTGGGCAGATCTCAATTGTTTTTGAAACCCTGTCTCCACAAGAAAAACGATCTGTTGTTCTAAACGCGTCTGGCGGAGGAAAAGCATTGAGCATGGCGGCTGTTGCGGTCTTCATGCGAAACCATTTACCTGCCTTTTTGGTTGATACCCGAAATGACCGGATTGTCTGGTTAAATGGGGGGGACGGTGCGCCTTCTGATATCCCTGATAATGCCTTGCTTGAAGATGTTTTATCAGGGAATGGATTTAAAGTTATTGCCCCAAAACCTGTGCGACATGCGCTTGACAAACAACAGATGCAACTGGGCGCAAAAATGGCCGGCAATATAAAGAAATTTTCGCCGGTAATTGGGGCGTTAAACGGATATATGAGCCGGGCAAAAGAAAGCAAGGGACTTTATCGGGCTGGTCCTGTTTCACATAAGTTGACGAAAAACCCCGATTTTATGAAGATGGTTGATTGTTTTCGTGAAACCGGACTGGTGGAATGGAAAAAACAGCATCTGGTTTTCAGGGGGAATGAAGCGGCCAGATTCATGAGAGGCGGGTGGTTCGAACTGTATGGGTATGGCGTTATAAATCAGCTGAAAGATGATTGGGCAGAACAGAATTATCCCGTACAAATTGGGGATATCGCCAGTGGTTTGAATATCGAATCACCGACAGGCTCCAGAAATGAAATTGATATTGCATTTCTTTGTAACAACAGGCTTTACCTCGTTGAATGTAAAACAGGATATTTCAATCCCAAATCCCACCCCTCGGGTCCGTCCAGTTCAATGCTCTATAAGCTTGATTGGTTAAAAGATTTGGGGGCGCCGGCGGGAAAAGCCGCAATCTTTAGTTATCGTGCCTTGCCTGATCACGATCTGGATCGGGCGCGCCAAATGAAGATTGATGTCGCTGCGGGGTGGCCTGATATTATGAACCTACGAGCTTTTTTGGAAAACTGGATTGAAGTGCCACAAACAAGCTAGTTCTTTAGGCGGTTTTGTGGCTAAATATCCAAAGAAGCATCAATTCTGGATTCTTTGTTTCCCCCGGTCATTTTCTTTATTTTCAAGGCGAAATTTATGTCAGTTTATCTGATCTTGGCTATTGCCATTGCAAGCGAGGTTATCGCGACGCTCTCTTTAAAAGCTGCTGATGGTTTCACAAAGCCTTTACCGACAACTGTTTCTATCGTCGGCTATTTAATTGCCGTATATCTGTTGTCCATTGTCACTCGTCAACTTTCCATTGGTGTGACCTATGCAGTGTGGTCCGGGGCTGGAATTGTCCTTACCGCAGGTTTGGGTATGGTTATCTATGGAGAAAAAATGGATCTGGCAGGTGTCATCGGCATTGGTATGATCCTTGGTGGCGTGTTGATACTTAATTTGGTCTCAAGTGCTTCGGGGCATTGAGATTGTTCGTTTATTAAATAGTCAAGCGATAGCAGAACTCTTCTGTATTACTTTTATCTGATAATTTTCGGGTCGTTTTCTGTTTTATAAAACCGAGCTTGTTGTACAATTGATGAGCTTTGGTAAATCGTGTGTCAGTCCAAAGCAAGAGTTCAGAGACCTTTCTTATATGAGCTTCCTGAATAACTTCTTTCACAAGGTGTTGTGCAAGGCCACATCCCCGATAGTCAGAGCAAACATAAAGTTTCTTCAATTCCATAGAATGAACTTTCAAATAATCAGGATTTGATTGTATGAAACCGCAAACTGCTATTAATCTTTCTGGATCTATTGTGGTGCTAACTCCAAAAAGATGACCGTTATGAAGTTTAAAGTAAGACGCAGGTTTTAAAAGATCCGGCTCTTCTTGGATATCAAATACAATGCCGCGATCTGCGTATTCTTCATAACATGACTTTATCAAATCAATCAGAGAAGAAGAATCGTCATCTTTAACGATCTTTTGCTCGAATTTTTGATCAAGCTTATTCATGCGTCGATTTCTATCCAATCTGGAAGCAAGGGCGTCACATTTGTTCCGTTGCAAAGTAACTGGTCAGAACCAATGGCATCTATTTTTAGTGTTGCCAGACCGAGGTTACCGTACACAGACCGAAGAATACCAACATTTTTGCCCGAGTTGGTTATGTCTGAACCTGCTTCAGGTATTGAACCAGTCAATTTTACAGGCAGAAGGCGTTTTTTGATAAGGGCGCGATACTTGGTTCGGGCTGTAAGTTCTTGTCCGATGTAGCATCCTTTGTCCCAGTCAATGGCATCTAGTTCATTAAAACCATTTTCCAACAGAATTGATTTTTCAACCTCCAGATCACGGCTACCATCGGGGATCCCCAGCGCGACCCTGATCTGGTCATAATCGGCAAGTGTGCTTTCCGAAAGTGCATTTTCTTTCAGAAAATCTGACAGTTTATCAGTCGGGATAATCGCCCTAGCACCCATAGCCGGGTGGCGTGGGTCGATGTAAATACAGCCGTTAGCAATCGCTTTACTGGCGCCTTTTTCTAGTGGGATACCAAATTTTTGATCTAAATTCTGTCCTTGAAGAGCAAGAATGCTATAGCGGTTATCTGTCTGTTCCAATGTCGCTTTTGAACGCATTTTATACAGCTTCAAACGGCGTAACAGATCCGCGGCGCGTTCTTTTTCACAATCAAGCAAAAACCCGCCTTCGGGGGATGATGCTACAAAAAAATCATGCAAAAATTTGCCCTGTGGCGTTAATAACGCGGACCAGACTGATTTTGTTGGGGACACCCGCCCGATGTCTTGAGTAACGACCGCCTGAAGGAAAGGGACAAGGTCCTCGCCATCCAGTTTCAGGATGGTACGGTGGTCAAGTTTAATGGCAGCGATGTTACTCATTTTTATTCAGTCTCTTTAAGCAATATCAGATCAACACAGCATCTGGGTCTTTTGTCAGGACTGTTCCCTGTCCTGAAATGTGTCTTGTGATATATAAGGTGTTAGAAGTGTTGATGAAAGAGTAAGCTTGCTATAAATCATCTACACCCGATTTAATCATCCCAATGGTGGGACAACTGCCCAATGGTGGAACAACTGCGTTGAGAATTCTTTTTATCACGGCCAACCGAATTGGCGATGCCGTTTTGTCTAACGGTGTTTTACAGGCGATGTTGGACCAATACCCCGGCGCAAAGGTAACAGTTGCTGTTGGACAGGCATCTGCTTCTTTATATGAAGCTGTACCCGGATTGGAAGAAATCATCGTCATAAAAAAGCAAAAATACCACGCACATTGGCTAAAGTTGTGGACGCGTTGTGTGAAAAAACGCTGGGATGTTGTCGTTGATATGCGGGGAACCGGTATTAGTTATTTCCTATGGACCGGGCGCAGGTTGGTTAATTCTGCCAAGGATGACAAGGTTCATCGTATAGTGGAGCTGTCCAAAGTTCTCAATAGTGTTGAGCCGCCATCTCCAGTGGTTTGGACCGATGAGACACATAATCAAAAAGCTGCGGAATTGGTCCCAGAGGGATCGAAAGTTCTTGCCGTAGGCCCCGCTGCGAACTGGAGCGGGAAGCAGTGGCCTGTGGAAAAATTCATCGGATTGATCGATGCTCTTACCGGGGCAGAGGGCGTCCTTCCCGGTGCACGACTGATGGTCTTGGCAGCCCCTCATGAGCGAGAACAAATAAAATCTGTGTTGTCGTCTTTACCTTCCGAAAAAGTTATAGACCTGATCGGCCATGATTTGGTTACGGCTGCGGCTTGTTTAAGACGCTGTGATCTGTTTGTTGGGAATGATTCCGGTCTGATGCATCTTGCTGCTGCGGCAGGGGTTAAAACTCTGGGATTATTTGGACCTAGCCCCGAATGGCGTTATCACCCCTGGGGGGCAGACTGTGCCTGTATTCGTACACCTGAAAGTTATCGAGAAATAGTAAGCCATCCGAATTATGATTACAGTCACGGGGTTGAGAGCTACATGAAATCCCTTGCTGTGGAGACTGTTGTTTCTGCTGCACAGGAGCTGTGTAACCGAGGACAAAATAACGAGACGGAGATCTAGATTGATCTTGGTTGTTAACTGGAAAAAATCATGCCGATAGAGATGAATGCATCACAGGACAATGACAGGGAAATTCAATTATCAGCCTTGGTTGTGATACACAACGAAGAAGAGCGTATTCGTGATTGTCTGGAAGGAATCAAATTTTGCGACGAAATTGTCGTCGTTCTTGATCGTTGTACAGATGGGTCAAAATCAATTGTGTTGGAATATACTGATCGTATCGTCGAAGGTGGATGGCCGATAGAAGGGGACCGACGAAATGTCGGTAATGATGCTTGTCGTGGTGAATGGATACTCGAATTAGATGCGGATGAGCGTATTTTACCCGCTTTGGCAAAAGAAATTTGTATGACTGTAGCGCATGCTGATGCTGATTATTATCTTCTGCCCGTTGATAATTATATTGGTAAAAATCGTGTTCGATATGGCTGGGGCGCGCAATTTGGTACTGGATCGGTTTCCCGTCTCTGCCGAAAAGGTGTAAAGCGTTGGGGAAAAGAACGTGTTCATCCAAAGCTTCACTGGAAAGATGGCGCCCGTCGAGGGCACAAATTACAAAACAGACTGGTTCACTATGTGGATGATAATATATCCGATATGATCAGACGTTTTGATTCCTATACAACGGCAAGGGCAAAGGATCTGCTGGATAGCGGTGATATCGGGACGATGCCCCACAACGCGCGCCGTATTATAAGCCGTTTTTGGCGGTGTTTTATTGGGCGAAAAGGGTATCGGGAAGGTGGATACGGTTTTCTGATCGCGACCTTTGCTGCGCTTTACCCAATGGTTTCCCACATCAAGGCACGTTACGAAGCGGATCGTTTAAAGCCGTAAGTCATTGAACACTCAGTTTTTGTGATATCTTCCTGACTATATTTTACAGCTATTATTTTGCCCCTATATTTTACTATGGTTTTTTTAGTTCTGTTTTGTGCTTCGAGATTTGCAAAAGCTTAATCTGTGTTTGCAGCAGGCAAGGCCGCGGCAACTTTTTCTAGCTCAAGGTTCTGTAGATCATCCACTTGTATGATTTCTACCTCTGGGCCAATGGGGCAAATCTTATTTGGGTCAGAAGCATTTGAGAACAGGACGATAACGGGGCAACCCGCCGCAGAAATCAAGTGCATGGGACCTGTATCGTTTCCCACTGCAAACTGTGCCTTTCTGGCAATGACACCTATTTGCTCCAGACTGGTTTTCCCGCAAAGATTGAGGGCTGCAGAACAGAATTGTTTGATTTGATCACATTCAACTCGCTCTGCTTCTGTGCCGATAAGAACAGGTGTAATCCCGAGGTGTGTCATGTGATCTGCAAGTTCGGCAAAGCGCGTGACAGGCCATCGTTTTTCCGGACGATGTGGGGCACCGCCGGGCACAAGCAAGGCGTAAGATCTGGGAAGTGCAAGATCTTCGATATCAGCTTTGATAAAAGACAAATCCGGCAGTCTGACATCTGTAATGCCAGCCGTTTTCAGTTGTTCTTTTTCTCGAACGGCAATGTGGAAAACGCCATTGTCAGGCTTTTCGTAATAGTGAGAACACCCACGAACGTTACCAACCCACTCAGGCTTGTTTGCTGGAAACAGTTTGTAATAAAACCCGGTGCGTTCGTTCCGTTGCAGATCATAAACGCGGTCAAACTTGAAAGAACGCAATGTTTTGCGCAGTTTCAAGATGGACGGAATTTCGTAGATTTTCGGCTTACTGTCCATCAATACAGTGTTAAAACAACCACTGGCTTTGGCCAGGGAAACATAGGGCTTTGTCGTTAACAGTGTAATATCGGCACCGGGGTGATGTGCCCTGATTGCCTGAAATGATCTGATAGAGAGAATGAAGTCGCCAAACGCAGAGAGCTTGATAACCAACACGCGCTTTGGGGGGCCGGGCGTATGTAAGCTCTCTCCGTCGCCTGTTGTATCATCATTGGCGACAAGGTCTGGATCTTCTGTTGTCATTTCGGGGCGTTCAATTGTCACGCTTCTACCTGCTTGAATTACTTCAGATTAAAAACTGGCAAAGATACATAATCATTACTGGATACCTTTATGGCGGTTGAGTTTACCTTTTCTGGCGTAACCAATTTTCCCGGGAACTATAAAAATATTCAATCAACAATAACATATTTTCAGAATGAAGGATGTAATCTGAAAAAAGCAATATGAAAACCATATAGTGCCCTAGCTTAACTTATATCGTACCAGGGGAATATATATTTCTGGATAGGCCGCAATTTGGTCACAAATATTCTTTTAAAGTAATGTGGTCTATTATTTCTGGTTTTGGGTTGGGTTACTGTTTGTTTTTAGAAAGAATTCCGTTAAACAGTAGGCAGTTTAATCTTATTTTCTGTAGACATCATTCTGAATGCCAGGGCGCGGCCGTTATGATTAATGGGGCTGGTGGATTTAAGCGGGGAGAGATCACAAGGTGAAGGTTCTATTGGTATTGGGTGCCGGGGGTGAAGGAGGTGCGGAAACCTTTTATACGCATATAACACTTGCCTTGCATCGTGCAGGTATTGAAACCCATACTGCTCTCCGCCAGAACGATAACCGCGTTAGCCTGTTTAAGGGCGCAGGTATTGAAACGTTGGTTCTTCCCTTTGGCAAGCTCTTTGATTTTAAGACGAAAAAAGGACTAAAGCAGAAAGTAAAGGAATTTAAACCTGATGTGGTAATGACCTTTATGAACAGGGCCACGTCCCTGTGCCCCAAAGGTGATTTTTTACACCTTGCCCGTTTGGGCGGATATTACAAGCTCAAGAATTATAAAAACTGTGATCATCTGATTGGTAACACCAAGGATATTGTGGATTATTTGATATCAGTCGGATGGCCCGCAGAGCGATCACATCACGTTCCGAACTTTGCCTCTGTCGAGGTTGATGCCGCCCCGGTTTCCAGAGCTGATTTGAATACACCCGATGATGCGACTGTTTTGCTGTCTCTGGGACGATTACATGAAAATAAAGCTTTTGATACCTTGTTGCGTGCAGCGAAAATAGAGGCTCGCCCTTATGTGTGGATTGCAGGTGAAGGACCTTTGCGCGAAGAGCTGGAAGCATTGGCAAAGGAACTTGGTGTACAGGGTCGGGTTCGGTTTTTGGGTTGGCGTAATGATCGCGGAGCTTTATTGGCGGCGGCTGATATTTGCGTTTTCCCTTCGCGGTTTGAGCCCTTTGGATCGGTTATGATTGAGGCTTGGGCAACAAAAACACCATTGGTGACGACGCGGACAGCCGGACCGGAAGAGATGGCAACTGACAATCACGACGCACTTATGGTACCTGTTGATGACCACAGGGGAATGGCCGCGGCAATTTCCCGGGTTATGGATGAAGAGGGTTTGGCCGAGCGCCTTACCGCAGCTGGCTTTGAAACCTATAGAAAAGATTACACCGAAGAGGCATGTGTGCAAAATTACATCGATCTCTTTGAGAAATTATTAGCGCAAGAAAAAAGGATTGCTTCATGAGCGAAAGCTACGACCTGATCATTAAGGGCGGTGATGTTGTTACCCCGAACGGAACCGAAAAAATTGATGTTGGTGTGAAGGGCGGGCGCATTGTTGCTCTTGGTAATCTAGAGAGCGCAACGTCAAAAGAGGAATATGATGCGACAGGGCAACATGTTCTGCCCGGGGCCATTGATACTCAGGTTCATTTTCGTGAACCGGGATTAGAGCACAAGGAAGATCTGGCCTGTGGGACTGCTGCGGCGGCATTGGGTGGCATTGTTGCCATCTTTGAAATGCCAAATACAAATCCCAATACTCTTGGTCCCGTCGAGCTTGCAGATAAACTATCCCGCTGTGAAAACAGAGCCTGGACTGACCATGCTTTCTTTATCGGGGCTGCGGAAGAGAATGTGGATGAACTGGGCGAATTGGAAAAACTTCCGGGCTGTGCCGGGATCAAGATCTTCATGGGCTCTTCTACCGGAAGTCTTTTGGTGGAAGAAGAGGGGCTGTTGGTCGATGTTCTAAAAAACGGAACCCGCCGTTGTCCTGTCCATGCCGAAGATGAAAACCGTCTCAGAGAGCGTTTTTCATTGGTACGTGATGGGGCAGATCCAACCATGCACCCGGTCTGGAGAGACCCGGAAGCGGCTGTACTGGCGACAACCCGGATCTGTCGCCTTGCCCGTCAAACCGGCCGCCGTGTTCATGTGCTGCATATAACCAGCAAGGATGAGATGCCAATCCTTGCGGCGAACAAGGATCTGGTGACGGTTGAAACAACGCCGCAGCACCTGACCCTGAGCGCACCGGGCTGTTACGAGAAACTTGGCACCTTTGCCCAGATGAACCCGCCAATTCGGGACGAAGAACATCGTCTTGGTCTGTGGGAAGGGATCCGTACAGGGATCGTTGACGTGCTGGGGTCGGACCATGCACCCCATACATTGGAAGAAAAGCAGAAGCCATATCCTGCGTCACCATCCGGTATGCCGGGGGTGCAGACGTTGATGCCGTTGATGCTGGACCATGTGAACAAGGGCAATCTTTCTCTGGAACGTCTGGTTGATCTGACATCATCCGGTCCGGCGCGTATCTATAATATTGCGGGTAAGGGGCGTATTGCCTGTGGTTTTGATGCTGATTTTACCATTGTTGATATGAACAAGGAAGAAACCATCAGCAAAGATTGGCTGGCCTATAAATGTGGATGGTCACCTTTTGAAGGTGTGACCGTTAAGGGCTGGCCAATGGCGACAATTATCCGTGGTATGGTTGTGATGAAAGACGGTGAACTGATTGGCGATCCACAGGGTAAGCCTGTTCGGTTTACGGATACTGAACCCGCGCAAAACGCGTGATCCTGATCCCTTTGGTTCTTGCGGTGTGTGATCCCTGGGATAGGGAGGCATCGGGATCTTGGGGGCGAATTTGATGCATGTTTTTGAAACAAGGGCTTGGAATTAATTCAAGCCTTTGTTTGATCTTGCTGTCCCCAAGGCTTGCCGTTAGCTTGATAAAGTCTTTCGTTCTGTTCCCAAATTGAGACCCTGTTTATGACCACTCAAAGCTCCGAATCAAGTGCTACCCTAAACCCAAGCTCAAGCTCAAGTTATGTCATCGAGAGCCTTTTGATCGGGAAATCTGTTCCGTTTGGACCAAAGGGACAGCCTAGCGCAATAGCAAAAAATCTTGTATCCGGCCCTTTGAAAGTAACAAAACTGGGTTTTGTGGATGATGAACAGGCCGATCCACGACATCACGGTGGCCCGGAAAAGGCATTACATCACTATGCACAAGAACATTATAAGACATGGTCTGATGAATTTCCCAACATCAATGCTGACGCACTCAAGGTTGGCGGGTTTGGGGAAAATATCTCGACAACAGGTTTGCAAGAGCAAGATATTTGCATCGGGGATGTTTTCCTATTTGGTACAGCCGTTATTCAGGTTTCTCAGGGACGTCAACCTTGTTGGAAACTGAACGTACGCTTCTCTTACCCTAAAATGGCTGCGAGTGTCCAAAAATCGGGGCGAACGGGGTGGTACTATCGTGTCATTGAGAATGGCGTTGTTAATCAAGGGGATAAACTTACTTTAATTGAGCGTCCTCAACCTGATTGGAATTTAGCCCGTATTCAAAAGGTTCTTTATGTGGATACTCTTAATCGGAGAGATTTACAGTCTCTCGCATCCTTGGGCGAATTGGCTGAGAACTGGAAAGTGCTGGCGCAAAAGCGTTTGTCGCGTCTGGAAGTTGAAGATTGGAGCCGACGGTTAGAGACCCCGGATTAAAGGCGGGGATAAAAAACGGGGGATAAAAATCGTGGGATTAAAATCGGGGTGACGTAATTGAACCAGAGGTGTGTAATTGAGCTAGCTGAATTTGTTGGCATTCAATCCGGCGCCAGCCTTAACACTTTCGAGGACCCAGCCTAAACACTTTCGTGGACAATGAACGGACTATCAACAGCTCTGCTGTTCTGGTTGGTTGTTACGGTGGGTATTCTTTTCCGTGAGTTTCTCTCTCAGTTTATTGCCGCACAGCTAAGTACCCGTTATTTCCTTATTAGCTTTTGGGTTTATGTATGTGTTCACTCAGGCTGTATATGTTCGCTCAGGGCACGTTCGACGAAATCCAAACGATCCTGTCCGTAAAAGTTCTCGCCATTAACAAAGTAGGTAGGGGCGCCAATGACGCCTCGCATAACGGCTTCTCTGCAATTGCGATCCAACTCGGCCTGCACTGCGGGTGAAAGTGCTTCGTTAACAAGGCTTTGCAGGTTACTAAAGTCTGCGGCTTCGCACAGTTCGGTAATAACTTGCTGGTCCGCAATGTCGCGATCATCTCGCCAGAGAGCTTCCACAACCTTGAGGCTGAGTAAATCGAGATCGCCATTTTCCCCGCGTTCTTTCGCTCGTTGGGCAGCGATAACAATTCCAGAAGGTAACTCTACCGGGCCATCGTGATGGATGGGTTCGCGCTGGAGAGGAATGTCAAGATACCTCGCCCAGCGGAGGGCATCATTCATGGCATAGTTACGTAACATTGTTGGACGTTCATCAAAGGGGAGGCCGCCTATTGCAGGCATTGTTTTAGAGAGAATGATCGGGCGGTGCACAATTTTAAAGCCATACTTTTTTGCCAAGGCATTCAAGCGTGCCGCACCCAGATAGGTGTAGTTTGAGCGCGTGGAGTAATAGTAATCGATGGTACGCACGGTTTATGCTTTCCCCTGGCGATGGTTGTTATCCTGATAATCATGCGCCCTACAGCCAGTGATGGCAAGTTCGCTTCAGAGTTGTCGAATAAAAAGGATGCATGGGAATCATAGGGTGTAAAAGTTCAAAAACTTTCTCATAACCAAAAGATCATACATAATAATGTAGTTTTTGGCGTAAACGCGATTGCGATTACTTTCCTAATCTGTATAGTTGTTGCCAATAAATTTTAACAATTTTTTGTTTATAACAGACTGAACAGATCAAAAATCTGACAGTCTGTTTGTCAAAACTAGGATAAGGGGTCCTAAATATTATGACTGAAAGTTTCACGAATACAGGCGACGAAAACGTTTCAGGCGAAGAAGGGCAAGACCTTCTTGTTGGTCAGGCTGCTTCTGTTGTTGAAATTACAGCACCAACAGGTGGAGAAACCAAGACTGTTTCTCTGGAAAGAGGTCAGACAGCGAACCTGAATTTTGATGCAACGGCAGCAACCCCGGTACTGGAAGGGAACGACTTTGTTCTGACCTTTGACAGTAACGGTGACGGTAGCGCCGATAGCCGCATCGTTTTCCAGAACCTTGTTGAAGATGCCCAGGGCGAAGATGCCCCTGTTCTTGTTATCGGTGGTATTGAACTTCCTGCCGGACTTTTGATTGGTCAGGCACAGGCCCTTGTTGAGGGTGAAACCCTTGAAACTGCCGCTGGTGCAGGCGCTGGACCCCAAGGTGGTGGCGGTAGCACCTATGACGAAAATCTGGGTGACATTATCGATCTGCTCCAGGCGCAACAGGCGCTTGGCGGGACTGGCCTTGAGTTTGGCCTGCTGGCCAATGGTGATGAGATTACTGACCCGGCCGAAGGTACTTTTGATCTTTCGTTCCTGACCGTTACAACAGACATTCCAGATGATGGTGGTGAAGGCGGCGAAACATATGTTTCCGGATCTTTCTCTGGCGGTTTTGAAGATTGGCAGCCAAACCAGCATCTGGGGGATCAGGAAGAATTCCCGATGCAGGTCGAGTTCAACTTTACCCCTGCTGATAATGAAACGCTTGATTCCGTCGTTATTGAAGCTCTACCCGAAGGTGTAACACTTTATATCGGTGGGACAGATGATGCGGATATCTTCGCAGGTCCTTTCCCTGTAACTGTGTTGCCAGAAGACTTTGACAGTGTCTTTATCTTGCCACCGGCTGATTCAGATGCGGATATCACCGTCAATGCAACGGCGAATATTTCTGATCCTGATTCCGGTGAAAGTGCTTCTATCCCTGCGACCGCAGTTGCTGTTGTCGATGCAGCGGCTGATAAACCTGTCTTTAATGACGACGGCGGTCTGAATGGTGATGGTCTTGTTGATATGTATCTATTACAAGATCTGACCGGGTCTTTCAGTAACGACCTTGCCAATGTGCGAACTGCAATGTCGGGCCTAATTGGTAAAATTGATGGCGGGGAATTCTCTGCCGATGTTCGCCTTGGTGTGGGAAGCTTCAAAGATAAACCGCTTGATCCTTATGGCGATCCTTCGGATTATGTGTTCCAGAATGCCGAGAATGTAACGGATGATCTGGCCGCTGTTCAAAGCGCGGTTGATGGTTTTAGTGCTACGGGCGGTAATGATGGGCCTGAAGGTCAAATCGAAGCGCTTTTGAACTTGGCGCAGAACGCAAGTGATCTTGGATTCCGTAGTGGGGCGTCGAAATATGTCGTTTTGACAACCGACAACTCGTTCCACGAAGCAGGTGATGCCTCTGGTCTTGGTGCTAACGATGGTGATGGTGATCTGACGGCCGATCTGGATGAAGATTATCCGTCTCTGGCACAGTTAAAGGCAGCAATTGAGGCCTCAGGTATTATCCCTGTCTTTATGGCGACTTCAAATGTTGTATCAGAATATCAGGCACTGGTTGATTATTTGGGCGTTGGTGAAGTCCATGTACTGACCTCTGATAGCTCTAATTTGCTGGCGAACATCCTTGATGCTGGTAATGGCGCTTCCGAGCCTGAAAATAATGTTTATGACGAACAGGCCGAAGTTACTGTACCAGTAAACGTTACCTTTGGTGACTATACTGATGGTTCTGAAGTTCATACCATTGTGCTAAGCGGTATTCCATCTGACTGGATCCCGACTTTTGGGTATGATTTTACAGTTGATGGTCTTGCAGATGGGCAAAACCCCGGCGATATCGGGTTGAACACGACTTATAGCATTACAATTGATGTAACTGATCTGGATGATGTAGGTGGTCTGGTTGATATTGACCTGACCTTTAACCCTCAGGACTGGACGTCTTCACGCTGGAGCGATGGTTCTTCTCACGATGATGGTGATGTGACAATTGGCCTGAAAGCAATAGCAGAAGAGGTTAATCTTTCTGGTGACGAATTAACTGACCTGAACAACCGTGCAGAAACGGATGGCAGTCATACAATCCGGATTATTGAAGACATTCCTGAAGTTCAGGGCGTGACCTTTACACATGATGAAACCAAAGGTGTTGATGCCGGATCAGGTGATGTTGCCACATTGAATGCGGCTGTTGCTGCTGCATTGGTTGCAAGCACTGTTGGTGTACATGGTTCTGTTATTGGTCAGGCAGAAGCTGAAGTTGCATTTGATTTTAAAACTGATGGGCCAACAACACCAACCGATGCGTCTGATGTTGGTACGGAAAAGCTGCATTTTGCCGATTATGACAGCTTTGAAGTTCCGGGGATGACAGCTGGTGGGGAAGGCGACGAGAATTCTAGTCCAATCTTCCTGACCCGTGATGATACTAACCCTAATATCGTTTGGGGTCTGGATGATGAAGGCAATGCTGTTTTCTCTGTACATCTTGAACAGCCAACAACATCTTCCGGTACTGCGACAATGACTTTTGTTCAGTATCAGCAGATTAATCATAGTATCGATGGCGATAATTCTGCTGGCGAGCATGATGATGCATTGTCCTTTACTCTGGATTATGTCGCAATTGATGGCGAAGGTGACGTGAGTGATCCCGCTACTGCGACAATTACAGTTGAAGATGATGGTCCTTCGATTGAAGCTTCGTCAGCGACTATGGATGAAAGCGATGCGCTTTATGGTACTTATAGCCTGTTTGGTGCTGATGAAACTGTAACAATTGATGTTGCCAATGCGGGTCAGGATTCTGCCGGGTATCACAACACAATTGGTTACTATGTGTCCGATGCTGATGGTAATCCAATTGGTGGCGAAATCATTCAACCGGATGCGCATGATCTGACTTCGACCTCTATCACTTTTAACAAAGCTGATTACCCCGAGGGTGCGACTGTTGGTATCTTCCTGATCCCGAATGGCGACAATCAGAATACAGGCCTTGCGGCTGGCGATGATGTTACCTTCAAATTTGAAGGCGGCAAGTGGGTTGCCTATAAAGGGGCTGACGCGCTTTCAGGCAGTCAGGAACCTGCTTACTTCTCTAACTCTGGGTTGAACCCGGATGGTTCTACGCACGTTATTGATAACGGTTATCCCGGTAACCAGAACTGGGAAGACCTGCGTAATCCAAAAGGCGATGGCGATTATAACGATGTAAACCTTATCGTTAATGTCACAGGTGCCGACCCGGTTGATGGATGTGGTGTTGCCGTTGGTCAGATGACATTTGATGTTGGTACCGACGTGGTTGGTCACAGCTTTAGCGTTGAAGCACCTACTGGTGTGACATCAGCAACAGAAACAGTGACGACATCAACGTCGACTTCTGGGGATGGTCGCTTTATCACAATTGAAGCTGAGACCACAGGCGGTGATGCGGTTTATACCTTCGTATTTGATACCACAAACGGTAAATACGAATTCACCCAGTATCGCCAACTTGATCACGATCAGGATGGTTCTACACCTGCGGATCATGATGATCTGCTGGCGCTTGGCTTCACTGTAACATTGACCGATGGTGACGGTGACACCGCTTCTGCGGTTGCCACGATCAACATTGACGATGATGGTCCTTCTGCTCAGGCTGATGCGATCTATACTGATGAAACACCTGGTGTACAGGGTAATACAGATGAAATCTTTGTCAGTGATACGCCAAGCGATTTCCCTGATCTTGTTGATGGATATCCTCTTTCCATTGCTAAAGAGAGCCTTTCTTTTGATTTTGGTAAAGACAAAATTGGTGGAAAAGTTGATCTGACAAACGCAGACGGTAACGCTTACAACGGTGAGCTATCAGGTTTAAAGGATGCTGCGACAGATCAGGACATCAAGCTTTACAGCGAAGATGAAAATACGGTTGTTGGACGTTTGGATAGCGGCGAAATTGTTTTTGTGGCCTATATGTCGCATTCGACATCTTCTGAAAGTGCAGATTTGTATTTTGCTCAGTATCGTGGCATTGAGCACCCAAATACAGGGTCTCATGACGAAGACATCAACCTGAATACGCTGTTCTATACTGTGACGGATGGTGACGGTGATACGGCGACAGCAAATATTCGTGTGAATATTGATGATGATGGACCCGGCCTTGATAACGAGACAGCAAATCACCTTCGTGAGAGTGATCTTCACAGCAACGGTTCAGATAAAGTAACGGGTTACTTTAGCGGTTTTTATGGTGCTGATGGTGCTGGATCAATTGAAATTACAGACCTCAAGTTTGTCAAAGATCCAGACTATGCGGGCGGCGCAAAAGTACCGTTCACGTCTGGTGGCAAGGATATTGAGTTCGGTGATCCTGTTGCTGATGGTGACTTCATGGTTCTTACCGGTGTTGCCGCGATCGGACCTAATGGTTCGGAAATTCCGGTTATCACACTGAAGGTTGATAATAATGGATATTATGAAATTGTTCTTCATGAAGCCGTTGATCACCCTGATGCAAATCGCACAGGGATTAGCGATGAACTGGAGCCACATTTCGAGATCGTTATAACCGACGCCGATGGTGATACAGATACAGCGACCCTGAAATTCCACATCACAGATGATGGTGTGAAAGCTGTTGATGATACCAATGCCGCCGATGCGGTTCAGGAAGATAGCGATCTGGTTGCTGTTGGTAATGTTCTGACCAATGATGATCAGGGTGCTGATGGTGCCGTTGTTACAACAACATCAGAAATGGTTGGCACTTACGGGTCTGTGACGATCAATTCTGATGGTAGCTACACCTATACACTTAACAATGGTGCGGCGAACGTTCAGGCCCTGGCCGATGGTGAAACCGTTTACGATACCTTTACCTATCGTATGGAAGATGCCGATGGTGACAGTGATACTGCTGAGTTGAAAATCAAGATCACTGGTACAAATGATGCACCAGTTGCTGTTGATGACGGTGTTCTTCCCGCGGGTGTTCCGATTACTGGGACGGTTCCTGATTTTGAGCTGACAAAGGCCGATTCCGAGAAAACATTAGGCGTTAGCTTTGGTGCTCAGAACGCTGGTCGTCAGGTAACCATCACTTTTGATGCTGAAACTGGTGGAAGCTGGGATCCTTTTGGTGGTAATCAGGATACCTTCACCGTTGAGATCAATGGTGTTGAAGTTCTTGTCACTCATGATAAGGGGACAAACAGCTACAGCTTTGATGTTGTGACCAAAGATGATGGTGGGATTGAAATCAAGTTCTCTGGTGATATCACTGGTGGCGATGAAAGTCTGACAATTAGCAACCTGGTTGCCATAAGAGGGCCGGGGTGGCCTGATGGGTCTCTTACGACCGATGAAAATGCAACGCTTACCGTTGATGTTCTGGCAAATGATACAGATGTTGATAACGGTGATAACCCGTCAACATTCAGCCTAGATTCTGTCAGCTTTGCATCTGGCCTGCCTGCGGATCAGGGGGCTACTCCTGCTGACGTAACTGTTGTCGGTAATGAGCTTTTCTTTGAGCCGGGTACAGCGTTTGATTACCTTGCCGAAGGTGAAACCGCGACTGTTGTTGTTGATTACACAATGAGTGATGACAGTGGTGCATCCGCAAGCGCAACGGCAACAATTGTTGTGACAGGCTCTAACGATGCACCTGTTGCCGTTGATGATATTGTTCTGACAAATGTCCAGGGTGAAATTGATATCCCGGATTGGGCATTGCTCCAGAACGATACGGACGCTGAAGGCGATGCCTTGACTGTCGATGGTGTCAGCAACCCGGTTGACGGTACTGTTGCTCATGATGCGGGGAATGAGGTTGTTACCTTCACACTAGAAGGTGGCGATGTATCTTCACTTGGCTTTGGCTCTGGTTCCTTGAAAACGATTTCTGAAGGATCTGGTGATGGTTATGATTATAACTGGTTCATTGGTGACTGGGTTTCTGGGGTGAATAATAATGGTTTTGGTGCACTCGCGGTGGATCTACCACGTACAGAATGGGCACAGGATAATTCCGTTGGGAATGATATCGTTCATAAAATCCGCTTCGAAGGAAAACTGAAATCGGCGCGTGATTATGATGACTATGGTATCTTCGGTACTTACAATACTGTACGTAAGGATGCTGATGCTTTCAAAGTAACGCTTCTTGCCGGTGAAATTCTGTCTCTTAGTGTGCTTTCTTCAGAAGGTAACCCTGGCTTTAAACTCTATTCCTCATCAGGTGTTGAGCTGGATCCAGATTTCACAACGGGTAGTTATGAAAACACTTCCGGTGGTCAGATCGAGGTCTTTGTCAGAGTTGAAGACAATGCACCGATTGGAAGAGATCGCGATCGTGCGGACAATTACGAGGTTGAACTATCAATCGACAGTACGGCAATTGTTACGCCGGCTACGGAAGGTAGCTTTGATTACACGGCTGCTGACGGTATTGATAGTAATGACGCCAATGTTTCTGTCAAAGTACAGGAAGGCGATACTGTCACTGGCACTGATGCGGATGAAATTCTCATCGGTGGTGATGGAGACGATACTCTGATCGGTGGCTATGGGAACGATACGCTACTGGGTAATGGTGGCAATGATGTTCTGGTTGGTGACTTCGCCCAGACTTCGGGTCATTTGTCTGGCCTGACAGCTACGGGTGGTGATGATGTCATTCATGGTCATGCTGGTAACGATTTTGCCGTTGGTGATTTTGCCGTTCTAGAGAACACTAGGGATTTGGAAAATTCCAACCTGACTGGTGGTATGGACCGCATCTACGGTGGTGCCGATAATGATACTCTAATCGGTGATGTCTATGTCGAAGATGATATCGGCGCTGATTCGTCTTCTTCGGGTGGTAGCGTGACGATCACAGGTGGCGACGATTATCTTGATGGTGGTGCCGGAAACGATGAAATCGTCGGCGATGTCCGTAACGATGATGATATTGAAAGGTATGGCAGCCATACCCTTGTCGGTGGTGATGATACGCTGATTGGTGGCACGGGCGAAGATGAGCTTATTGGTGATTTCGAGATTCGTGATAACGTTGAAACTGGTCCGCAGACTTTAACTGGTGGTAATGATCAACTGGAAGGCGGTGCTGATAACGACGTTCTCATTGGGGATATGAAAATATCTGATGATGTCTATGGCGGTAACAGCGTGCTTACAGGTGGTGATGACACCCTTATCGGCGGTGCCGGTGATGATGTCATGACTGGTGATTTTGTTGTCGAAGGTGACGTTGATGGCTCAGCTGTTCTGACGGGTGGTAAAGATACTTTTGTATTCTCGCTCGCAGGGGCTGGGGATGGTGATGATACCATTACTGACTTTGAAAGCAGCCAAGATATCCTTCACTTCAGTGACGTCGTTGATACTGGTGCAGCTGGCTTGGATCTTGATGATCTGAATGCGATGGTTTCTGGTATTGTCAACAATGGTGATGGTAATGATGTTGTTGTGAACTTCCACAATGGCGCATCGATTACATTCCAGGGGCTAGGGTCATCTTCGACCATTGATAGCATCGATGATCTGGTTAATGATCCTGCGACTCAGATCGTTATTGATTGATAAACTCAATCTTTATTGAGAAATGAAAAGGGCGCTCTTTGATATAAAGAGCGCCCTTTTGTTTTATCCTGTTACACAATGCTATTTTAAAAAGATGCTTGATAAGGAGCCAGTTGTTTAAAGCCAAATAAGGTGCCAGCACGAAGCCCAAAATGGGTAGGTAGTTGAGAGATTTTATCCTTATTTAGTTCAAAAAAAACACATCAAAATTAAAGGTCAATTTGTTATAAATTTAAATGATTTTTAATGAATATTTTAATCGTATTTATATCTAATTTTATCTATATGCCGTTTTTTCATAACTATATAAAATTAAAGATAAAAATAGCATAATTGTTACGAATATATCATACGTATTGATGTAGTTTTTTAGGATATTTTTCTACTTAAAACTTGCCATTTCAGTTAAGGTATATGTGTGCAAAAAAGCTTTTGTTTCTGTGCCTGCTTTGCCGGGCTACTGAGGACAAGGGCTGTGGATATAAATTTAGTTGATGGTGAATGTGTTGACCCAAGTTGCAAGCGATGTGATCTCGAACCAATCTACTGATGGTGTCTCTGGTGAAAGCGGGCAAGAGCAGCTCGTTGGACAGGCGGCAACTGTCATCGATGTGACTGCCCCGAATGAGGGCGAGACATCGACGATTGCGCTTGGTAAGGGGCAGACAGCCAACCTCAACTTTGATGCTTCGGGTGCCACCCCGGTTATTGAAGGCAATAACTTTGTTTTGACCTTTGATAATAATGGCGATGGTTCATCCGACAGTCGGATTGTTTTTGAAAACCTGGTTGATGCATCCCAGGGCGCTGATGCGCCCGTTCTCATTATCGGTGGTGTTGAACTGTCCGCGGGTCTTTTGATCGGTCAGGCACAGGCATTGAGCGCAGGGGAAACCCTGGAAACAGCGGCGGGTGCAGGTGCTGGTCCGCAAGGTGGCGGCGGTAGCCAGTATGATGATGAAACGGGTAATCTTGTCGATCTGTTGGATGCGCAAGATACACTGGGACGCACAGAGCTTAATTTTAACCTGCTGGACGATGGCGACGAAGAAACCCTGGCTGAACTGAACGGTGTGCCGGTGAACAATGGTGCGGCGCCTGTTAATGTCGAGGTACATGAAGATGCCCTGAAAGGGGCCAATGCTGAATCCGGTCAGGATCAGACAACAGAGATTACCATTACCTCTGAAGCCTTGGCGACAACGGTAGATGCCGGAACCGATGGTCTGGGTGGATTTGATTTCAACGAAGATATCGCTGGTCCGGTTGGCGTAACGTCCCAGGGCGAAGCCGTAAGCTATAAAGTTATTACAGATGGTTCAGGTACCGTTATTGCCGTTCAGGGTGTTGCCGGGTCTGGTGACGGGGAACGTGTTGTTTTTGAGCTGACCAAAGACGGTGATGATTTTAACTTTGTCCTTAAAGATCAGATTGATCATACACCAAACGACCCTGCCAATGATGACGGTCAGTCACTTGATCTGGATATTTCCGGTGCGTTCAAGGCTTTTGATACCGATGGTGACGAGGTTGTCCTTGAAACGGCGGTTACGGTTACAATCGAAGATGATGTTCCCGTTGCTGTTGCCGATAGCGAAACCTTGGCGGGTACAGGTACAAATACCACTGTGACCGGCAATGTGCTTGATAACGACGGTGTTGGAGCGGACGGCGGTTCGGTTACATCTGTTACCTTTGAAGGTAAAGAGCATGCAGTTGCCCCGGACGGTGTGACAGAGATTGTTGGCGCAAACGGTACCTTGCAGATTTCTGCGGATGGGGCATACACCTATACGGCGACAGGGTATCAGGCTGGTGGTGATTTTTCTGTTGGCCGTTCCGGTACGGGTGGCCGCAGCAGTGATTGGGGTGATGTCAAGCTCTATGCCTATGGCATGACCGATACCCCAGACTTTGACGCCTTGGCGAACACAGGTGCAAATGTAACATTCAGCAGCCGTGGTATTGGCGTGTCGGGCGGATCGCCTGCACCAAAGCAGATCAACCATGACGCGGAAACCGGGCAGAGTGAAAAGCTGGTTATTGACCTACAGGCTGATGCGACCTCTGCCACTGTCAAGGTTTCGAACCTCTACAAAACAGAGAGTAAGGGCGAACAGGGGCAATGGACAGCCTATGATTCCGATGGCAACAAAGTTGCGTCCGGCATTCTGAATGATCCGACAATTGATTATAACGGCAGTAATGTGGGCACCGCGACAATCGATACCGGGGGCGTAAAGTTCCAATATCTGGTGTTTGATGCGATTGACTATGCTGATGGAGGAAGCAGAAAGGGTGATTCATCTGATTACTTTGTGCGTCAGGTCAGCTTTACAACCGAAGAACAGGGTGCGGGAACGGATGTCTTTACCTATGAAGTTACCGATGGTGACGGGGATACAACATCCAGCACCTTAAGTTTGACGGTCGATGGTGCCAATGCTGACTATTCAACAGCAACTGCGGGTATTCAGGCATTTCTGGATTATGACGGTGGCCCCGTTGGTGGTGCCAATGCTCCTTCGGGCGGTGCCAATAATGCTGAAATCAAAGGTAAAGTCGGACTGTCTAAAGAACTGGTCAGTGATGACAGCCTCGAAGGTGTTGATAACCTGATCGCGACAAATTTTGGTGATTATGTCTATGGTAGTGCCGCGGATAACGAAGTTTCCCTTGGGGGTGGCAATGATACCTTTGATGATCGTTACAATGGGTCTGGTAATGACACCGTTGATGGTGGTGCTGGGAACGACAGAATGTGGACAGGCGACGGCGATGATACGCTGATCGGTGGTATTGGTAACGATATTCTTTCTGGCGAAAGCGGTGATGACCTTTTGATTGGTGGTGCGGGCGATGACACGCTGAACGGTGGATCAGGCGCAGACACCTATCAGTTCTCTGGCGCAGATGCTGGCGATACAGATACCATTGTCGGCTTTAATGTCGGACAGGGTGATGTTCTGGATCTTAGCGAACTATTGACCGATGATGGATCATTGGCAGCTGCAAGCGATAATTCTGAACTGGCTGCTGCGCTGGATGATTATCTGAATGTGTCAACCAATGGTTCGGATACAACCATTACCGTTGATAGCAATGGTGCGCTACCGGGTGGCGATAGCGTTACAATCGAACTGGATAACGTGAACCTGCTCAGTGGTGGTACGTCTGAACTGGATGCAATCAAGTCATTGTTGGATTCAGATAGTCTGGATGTATTGGGATAACAGCACGCGGACTATTTTTTACATCGCTGATAAATAAAGCCCCTGAAGCAAAGGAAACCCGTGCGGGACCTATCGCTTCAGGGGTTATTTTATTTGGGGGGCTATTTTTATCTGACCGGGGGGCTGTTTATTGGGCCGAGGCCTTGATTATTGAAGGTGTGTTGGCTCCGGTGGCCCCTGATTTTTATCTGTTTTAATCGTTATCTTTTTCATGATCTGGGCAGTAGCGATAGCGAAAATCGCAATGGCTTGCGCCTTCCATAATGGTTTGGGTACGCGCTAACTTAATTTTGGGGTCATAGCCTGTGCAAAAGGTTCCATCCCGGCTACAGGACAGAATGTGACCAATCTCGCCCAGTCCCATTTCTCTGTACATTTCTGCAAAACGACAGCGCGTTACGTTGTAATCCACATGTTTCTCGTTTTCTTGCAGAATATCAATTTCCAGTGCGCCATTGGCCATCCATTGGGGGAGAAGCGCATGAAAGCTCAGAAGCGACGTGGTTTGTGTCGTGGCATTCTCTTGGGCTTCTGCATAGGCTTTGCCGTGCGAGATCGCATTCTTGACAATGGCATTCTTTAAAATTGCCTTTGCCCGCTCAACCCCGACTTCGGCAACCATTTCATCATATATGGGCTTGATGATATTTGCCTCTATCCGGCGTTGTTCCAGAATTGGTAAATCAGTTTTGCTCATGTGCTGCTCTGCGTACCTGTTTGTGTTTTAGATAGAGCCCTTCGATACAGGGGATCAAGGCGATCAGGATGGCAATGATCTGTGCGTAGAAGATAACGCGATAGGCTTCGACTTCCTGAAGGCCATAAAGCTTGGCACCCTGATACACGATTTCAAGGATCTCCAACCCGAACTCTGTCCCGAACATAATGACCAATGCAGGCAGTAGGGCCATAACGGGATTACCGCGGCATTCAGCCATCACCACGCCGACGATAACAGTGGTGACCAGTCCCATGCCAGCCTGGGCAACCATTTTCGAAGTGTAGAAAAAGGATGCATCGACGGGCAGATCGGGGTAGCGAATAAAACCGAGTGACCCGATGAGCAAGAGCAGAATTCCCGAGAGTAACAACAGGGGCATTAAACGTGGCCAGCGCACAAAAAGAGCACCACCGAGCGCGACAGCTGCAATCTGGGACGCCGCGCCTAAAGAAGCACGATCCTCGATCAGGCTCGGGGCGCAGAGGTGTCGAATAAGATACGCGCCATCAAAGAACCCCGTGGAGGGTACTTCTAAAATAAAAAGGCCAATCAGCAGGAAAGTTGCTGTGGGTGGAAGACCCTTTTTTACGGTTTCTATATTTCCATTTTTAAGTATTTCTTCCTGCCGCTTTTTCTTTAGATAAAACCCGGCAATCAAGGCGATAACAAAGAAAGCGCCCATAAAGGAAAGGCTGGTGGCAGAGATCACACCCGACAGAGAGTTGGATAAGGTCCAGGCTTCAAAGGCCGCGATAGTTATGATGATAAAGCCAATGGTCTGCCAGTCTATCTTTTCACTTGATAACGTTTCCCCACCTGTCGATGGAGCGGACGGTGTCTTCAACACCGTACGGGTCAGAAAAAGGTAGAATAGGGGAAAGATCGCAAAGATCAGGAAGTAATTCCCGGTGCCAATATCCAGAGCGACGTATTTTACCAGTTGGGGCGTAATCAAAAAGGCGACGGGTTGCGCAGATGTCCAGACAGTGGTCAGAAAAACCCGTTCGCGTTCATTCTCTACATCATTAATGGCTAGCTGTGCGATGGGGGCAAAGAAGGAAATAAAGAACCCACCAAGGGCAAAGGTGATGATAACCATCAACTCACGCACAAAAAGTGCGGGGCCCACGGTCATGGTCAGGCCGAGTGCGGCGTAACATCCCGCGGCCACCAAGGCAGAGATTGATGCGATTTTGTGTGCCCGTTGACGGGTAAGTAAGAAAGGGGCAACGGCCAATGCCATGACAGAGCTGCCGATCAACAACTCGACCAAAATCTGGGTTTTGTCGACAGAGATATTCAGGAAACTTGCAAACTCGCCCTCGGAAACAAAAACGGTAGAGGTAACAACCGATTTCAATGCGTTTCCGAGGAAGACAAAAGAGAGAATTGCCAGACTGACAACGCCAAATAGCTTGTTCATTGAGTTTAAACCTTGTTCATTGAGCAAGTACCAGACTTGTCCAGCAATTGTTTTTTATTAATCACGAGGGTCATTATGGCATTTCGGCCAGTTTCTTTTCCATGTGTCCCGCTGCACGAATGGCAAGGGCTGCAATGGTCAAAGACGGGGCGTTAACCGGGGTTGTCACATGACTGCTGGATCCGATGATGTAAAGGTTGTCGTGATCGTGTGCAACCAGATCGGCATTGACGACAGAGGTTTTGATATCGGCCCCCATACGTGTCGTGCCGCCGATAATGGCATTGGACAGGTAAGGGTCGTTGTGTTTGACCTCTGTCGCGCCCATATTCTTGAAAACTTCCAGATTTATGTCCAGACCGACCTTGAGGCCCTGTTTGGTATAGTCATCCATCTTGAAGGTAATCTTGGGTTTGGGGATGCCAGCGGTGTCCATTTGGTCGGAAAGTTCCAGCCGATTATTTCGATCCGGCAAGACCTCTGCCGAGGAATTGAGACGCAAGTGACGGGAAACTTTCTCGTTAATCTGTTTTGAAAGCTCTGCCCCGACAACACCCTGGTCAATAAGATCGTGCGCCATGTTGATGGCATCGCTGTTCCCAGACCAGCCGTTGTTCATAAAGGACGTTCCGATGGCGGCCATTTTGCTTCGGAATTCACCATCCCGGCGTTCGACCAGACCCGATGTCTGCTGCGGTCCACGATAGGGGAAGACAGGGTCCGGGGTGAAACCGGTGGTATCCTGATTGGCCTGTGTCAGAAGATAACGCCCGACAGAATCAGACGAATTTGCAACGCCTTTACTTGCTGTTTCCTGTTTGGAGTTGAGAAGAAGTCTGGGGTTTTCAATGGCATGACCACAAAGCGCAAAGGCCTTGCCGCCAACCCAGAAGGTTGATCCATCCGGTTTTTGGACTTTGACACGGGTGATCTTCTGGTTTTTATCAACTTCCATAAAGGTCACAAGGGCGTTTACCTCGACCCGTGCACCTTCTTCCTCGGCCTTCTGTGCATCAACAGAGGCATCGTATTTGGCTCCGATAGGGCAGATTGGCACACAGGTATTGTTCCCACAGCAAACCGGACGATTGTCATAGATAACCGAATTACGGGCATGAGAGAAGATCGCCGAGTGCAGTCCCATCTTGGTCAGAGCTTTGGTGACCTGTTTATCCAGATAGGTCTCGGGGATTGGCGGCATCTGATAAGGTGTCTTTCGCGGTGCACCCCAGACGTGGTTCGGGTCACCAGCTACTCCCCAGCGTTTCTCTGCGATTTCATAGAATGGTTCCAGAAGCTCATAGTCAATGGGCCAGTCTTCGGCCACACCATAGAGGCTCTTCATGCGGAAATCTGCCGGACGCAAGCGGTCTGCAAAACCTGTCCAATGCCACGTTGTACCGCCAAAAATACGCAAATAGGCCCCGATAAAGAGGTTTTCTTTCAACGTATCTTTGTCTTGTACATAAAAGTCTGCGTACTTGTTGTCTTCCGGGTGGGGGGCAGAAGGAATACTTGGGTAGGGAGCCTGAGGCCCCTTGACCGGGTTTTCATAGAAAACCTTGAGGAAATCGCCACGTGGACGTCTGTCCCCGGCTTCCAAAATCAGGACATCGATATCTTTTTCGCGTAGAGATCTGGCAAGGTGTGCCCCGGCCATGCCAGCCCCGATGATAACGACATCGGCATTCATTTTATTTTCGTCAGCCATTACATCTCTCTCCCTTTAAGGGGGCCGTGCGTCCAGTGCCCGAACTTGGGGCCGCCGCAAATACCCGGGGCCTTGGCAAAGGCAAGGGATGACCAGGCCAGTGACCAGGGGTAGTAAGGGACAGTTGTCGTGCTGTTGCCTTTCTCGTCTGTGCGGGTGATTTCCCCTGTATAGAGAACCCGGGCAATCAGCTTTGTTTGGTCTTTGAAATCATCGCTGGCATCTGTCAGGGCCTCGGTAATCGAGCGTCCGTCAACCAGCTGAATAAAGGTGTTCATGGCATCCTGTCCATAGACGGTCAGGAACTCGGTCTCGACCGCACGGACCATGTGATTGGGGATATCAACCACACCACCGATCTGGCGAACTGCTTCGCTAAATACCCGCGAACCCGACCCCAGGCTCAAGGCCTGTGCCTGTCCTGCCAAGGGGATCAGCGCAGCAGAGGCAAGCAAAGAGCGTCTGCTTAGTTTCATCTTCAATTCTCCTGACGGCCTCTATAAAGGCTTTGTTTTTTTATACGGCTCTTGGCGATCCGGTGGATCTATTGGCTAACGATGACGGCACCACGGGCTCTGTTTGATGTGGAATCCTTGTCCATCATCGCACCGTATAGCTCTGCAATGGTGAGCCAAACAGGGGGGTATTTGTAACGGGCGACATCCAGAACCAGAACGCGGTCCGTATCGGCATCATAAGCTGCGACAGGAGAGATATGGCCGCCACCGATTTGTCCGATTGGCTTTCGCGAATAGTTTGCTACAAAGCGCTTGTTAGGATCTGCAAGGGTTTTGGTAATGGTTTCACGCAGCCAGTTTTCATCGAAATCATCCGCGTGTTTAAATTCTGCTTTCGCTCCCAGATTGATGAAGAACTGGGCCAGTTGTGGCAATTCCAGACCTTCGTGCTCGACCATGGCATAGGATTTCACCTTCTGGTTTTCCGGGGTGAAGATTGATACCTGGGTAAAAAGCGGCCAAGGGTAAAGCTCTGGCGGTTGCGGGCGCTCAATATCCAGTGAATTCATGACCCCGGCGATAGACGCCGGACCACAGAAGGTCAGAATATGTTCGCTTTCCAGATAGCTCGCCAGCTTCAGATAATCCGTTGAAATTTCGGCATCACGGAACAGCTGCTCTCCCTCGGGTGAGGTCAGATAGATGTTGTTATCGACCTTGGCAGTACTGTCAGCCTGTACGATACCGGTCAGAGACAGAGTAACAAGTGTTGCTACGGCAACTGTGTTTAATAGGAACTTTCTCATTTCTGTTCTCCAAACCATTTTGCGAGTTCTTCAATATCTTTATCGGTGAGGTCTTTGACCATTTCCTGCATCACGAGGGCTTGGCCGCCTGTGCGCTGTCCGTTTTTGTAATGGCGCAGGGCATTTGCCAGATAGATCGGTTGTTGCCCGGCGATGATGGGCACATCAGCCAGTGCCGGGCGACCATCCTCTCCGTGACAGGAAAGGCATTGCGAGCCTGATGCCGGGATCGGGTTCGGTGTGGGAGAGGACGCAGCTGTATCTGCTATTGCATTGTTTCCAAGGAATATGCCACCAACCAAAAGGGCACTGGTGGCGTAAATTGTGGATAATTTCGTCATATTCAGTAATCCAGTTCGTTGCGCGGGTCTAAGCTTCGATATTCACATTAATCATCATGCCCGTATCCTCGTGGGGGAGAATATGACAATGCATGACATAGCGGCCCGAGAAATCCAGAAAACGGGTTCGAAAGGTCACAGACCCTGCGGCAGGGACACCTATGGTATCCATCCACGGTTTATCAGGATCAGGGACACCATTGATGGATCGAACCTGAAAAGGGTTCACATGGATGTGGATCGGGTGCGGGAAAGGTGTTGTATTGATCAGGGTCCATTCCTCGACGGCGCCAACCTTGGAAACCACATCGTCACGCTTGGGATCAAATGGTTCGCCGTTGATGGTAAAGAGCGTATCGTGGAAGAAGCCCTTTACATCTTCGACGCCCAGAACAATCTTGCGATGCCCTGTCAGTTCGTCGTCTGTTATATCTGTCAATATCCGGTTTTTAGGCAGGTCGCCTTGTGGAATAGCCCGGCCAAAAGGAATACCCACCGGAACACGTGGGTCATCTTTGGGGATGACAAAGATATTGGCGAGATGCACAGGGGGCAAAGATGCTTTCCCCTGATCAAAAAATGGACGGCGCAGTAGGTAGGCACCTGGTTTTACACCCTTGACCAGGACATCAACACGATTGCCGGGGGCAAGGTGAATTTCTTCCCGGCGCTGAGCCTTGGGCAAAGGGTTGCCATCGCGGCCTATTTCGTAAATTTCCAAACCGTCGATCTTGAAGGGGAAGAACTGGGCATCACCTGCGTGCAGAATGCGCCAGCGCTGGACTTCGCCCTCGCGGATATAAATTCGGGGCTTGTATTCGCCATTGACCAGAAAGTCGCGTTCTGCATCAAGTGGCCAGATCGGGTCTTCGGCATCCAGTATGCCATCAACACCGGGGATCGGCGCCTGAATAACCAGAACGCGTTCCACGGCTTCTTTAATTTCCGGCACGTCATCCAGTGTACCCGTGATCACGGCCATGCCTGCGGCACCGGATGCAACCTGTGCCGATACAGATCCGTGGCGGTGGGGGTGGTACCAGTAACTGCCCGCCGGATGGTCATCGGGAACTTCGACCACATAGTTAAACTTTTGCCCCGGCTCGATGTTCAGATAGACGTTATCACTGTTGCCCTTTGGGCTGACATGAAAGCCGTGGTAGTGCATGTTTGTGGTGTTGAAGTGATTTGGAATGTTCACTTCGGTGGGCTGATCCGGGGTGTTTTCCGGCATGCGATTTTCAAACGCGAGCTCGAGAGTATCACCGGGATCAATCCGCAAGGTGGGGCCGGGCAGGCTGTTATTCAAATTCCGCAACAGCGCCGTGCCACTGGGCAGTTCAACCTTGTTATAGCTCATATAGATCTCTGCGCGGAGTTGACCGTCCACAGATCGTAATTCCGGTGGGTTGCGCAGATCGTCGGAAATGCCCAGCGGTGATGTACTGTTGAGGACTTCCTGTGCGTAACTGAAACCGCTGTCGGTGATACCTTTGAGTACGATACCACCAGCTGAAAGGGCGGCAGCCCCTTTCAAAAACGTTCGCCGTTCTATTTTTTTCATTATGACTCCCCTGACGACATCATATTGAGGCGAAAAATACTAATGTGTCGTTAACGCGTGCAGCATATCACAAGTCTGCCACAATCGCTTTCCGTCGTTATTATTTTTATATTCTTATATTTGAAACTACTTTGTATTTTATAATTATAAGTTGTTACAGATTTAGCCTAGAACCCTGAAATAGATCGTTATTTTTTTATAGAGAATGCACGGAGCAGTTAAAATATACAATTGTTTTTTAAAATTTTTCTCTTGTATTTTATAGCCAAAATACCCACAACTGGATTGTGCATATTTTAAATTGTGAGCTACCGTTACCATGAAGATGACCCGTCCCTGTGTGAGGGAAAAAGTACTGTCCCCCGGGGAGTGTCAGCAGCTGATTGATCTGTTTGAAGGCTCACCCGATGTGGCTGATGCCAAGCTGGCGGGCGGGGTCAAAAGCTCGCTTCGTGAATGCAGCTATTTGTGGCTGGATGATACCAATGAAACATCATGGCTTTTTAAAAAACTTGCCGGGCTGGTGTCTCGGGTCAATCAGGATTGGTTTCAGTTTGATCTGGAAGACTTTAAAGAGGGGCTCCAGCTGATCAGATATGATGCCCCCGAAGACCCCAAGGCACCTGCGGGACATTATGGTGCGCATATGGATATTGGTGCCTCTGGTTCAACGGTTAGCCGCAAGTTGTCTATTTCGATCCAGTTGAGCCATGGCGCAAGCTACAATGGCGGAGAACTGAGCGTTGATAACGAGGGCAAGAACTGGTCAGCTCCGAAAGATCAGGGAACGGCTGTAATTTTCTCTAGCTTTCTTCAACATCAGGTGCGCCCGGTGACAAAGGGGACACGCTATGCCTTGGTGGCGTGGGTACATGGGCCAGCCTTTAGGTAGTCGGCCTTTAGATAGCCAGCCTCTCTATCTTTAATCTTTGAAAATTTGATTGTTCGATTTCTGGCGGGATTGCTCACAGAGTTTTGATCCGAACCTTGCTTGAAGAAAGTTTCTTCTAAACCAGATAGATTAACAGATATGTCAAAGGTCATAACCGGACGTTTAATCTTATGCCTCTTCATTGGCGGGGCAGTTGAAGGAAATCATTTCGAGGAAATCTTGCAAGATGGTTTTATTCTGACAGGCAAACTTAATCATTATTTAGCTTTCATTTGCCAGAGTACTGGCTAGAGCATATCCGCATGTAAGCATCTGTATTTTGAATACTAGCTTGCCTGTATCGTCAGTTTGTTTTGCCCCACCCGTCCTTACCCGGTTTGATATTGGGGTAAGATACAAATGGGAAATACTGATTTAATGAACGAAGAGCTAAAACTATGGGCTGGCGCATCGTTAAAGACGGTGCTGAATGGTCAGTCTATTATTGATTCCCCGCGTTTACAGGTCACATCTTTGGAAGAGGCTGAGGCCTTTCTGGAATGTTACGGTTATGATTACAATCAACTGGAAGATCGCCAGGAAATTGAATCTATTCGTCTGGAAGCGATCGATTTTATCGAAGATATTTTGCTGAAAGATGGCGAGGAAATCTTGCCGGAAGTACGTAATCAGGAAAATATCCTGCATTTGCTTATGTGGGTATCTGAGCCTGAGGCAACCCCGCGGTCACGGTGGAGCTGTGCCCTGTTACGTGTGATGCACACCTATGCCCACTGTGGATCCTTTTTTAATGAAAATTATCACGGGCAAATTCAAGATCAGATTTTCAGCCGTTTTGAACAGCATATTCGCTATACATCCAATGGCATCTTTATTGGGGATATCGAGCTTGTTTCCTATGAAAGTCGTGCGTCCAAATCCCGCAAGTCAGCGGTGCTCAAGCTGTTGCACAAGGCTGAAAATGTAGCTGCGGATATTTTTGACTGGATCGGTATTCGGATGGTGACCCGCTATCCGCTGGATGCCTTGCGTGTCCTTTGTTATCTGCGGAACCAGAATGTCGTGATGTTCGCCAATATCAAACCATCCCGTTCCCGTAACAGTTTGATAGATGTGGATTGGGTCGAAGAACGCTGGAAAGGTATAGAGGATCTGGCACAGGTCAGTGCGGATTTGCAGGAAATGCAATACCCAAAAGAAGTGGGACGTATGAGCGATAATGTCTTTAGTGGTGACAGCTATCGTGCCCTGCAGTTTACCTGTCGCCAGCGGATTAAGCTGAGGGACGCAGATGGAAGCCCGCGCCGTTTTTATTTTCCCTATGAAATCCAGATCCAGGACGAAGAAAGCTATCAAGCCAATCGCAATGGCGAAGCATCGCACGAACAATACAAACAGCGCCAGATCAGATCAGCCCGACATCGCGTTCTGGGCCCTCTCTGTCGGAGAATTAATTATGATGTCGCCACGTAATATTCTGATGTTTTGATTATATTTTAGTGTTTTGTATCTGGATGTACGGATTTTTGGGGGCAATAAAACCTGATTTAAATATGACTTCCCCCTTGCAAGGGTTTTGCGAACTCGCTAATTTTATTGGGTATGAATTTGGGCGCTGAGCGCGGCAGGCTGATGAGCAGCAGGCAACCGCGGCGCTTTGCCCCGATTGGAATACGGTCTTTACCTTCTTTAATGGAGTAAGGCATCTAAAAGGGGCGAAAGCGGAGAACCCTTTTGATGAAGACCATAATTGAACCTTTTCGTATTAAATCTGTTGAACCCATTCGCATGACTACGCCACAAGAGCGGCGGGATCTCTTGAAGCGGGCAGACTATAATCTTTTCAAGCTACATTCTGATGATGTGTTGATTGACTTGTTGACCGACAGTGGTACGTCGGCCATGTCAGCACAACAGTGGTCAGCCTTAATGGCCGGGGACGAATGCTATGCGGGGTCTCCATCGTTTTATCGGTTTGAAGCTGCGGTGCGGGATTTGATGGATTTCAAACACATTATTCCGACGCACCAGGGGCGTGCTGCCGAAGCTATCCTGTTCTCTATTTTGGGGGGCGAGGGGAAGTACATTCCATCCAATACCCACTTTGATACCACACGGGGAAACATTGAAAACAGCGGGGCCGAGGCCACTGACCTTGTCATTGAAGAGGGCAAAGACCCGGCGTTGATCCATCCCTTTAAGGGCAATATGGATCTGGATAAACTGGAAAGCTATCTGGGTGAATATGGTGATAAGGTACCGTGCGTGATGCTGACCATCACCAATAACGCCGGGGGTGGACAACCTGTGTCACTGGAAAATATTCGCGGGACTGCGGCACTGGCCAAACGTTTTGGCAAACCCTTTATCATTGATGGCTGTCGCTTTGCCGAAAATGCCTGGTTTATTCAACAGCGTGAAGCGGGACAAGGTGATCGGACCATCAAGGAAATTGTCCGGGATTGTTTTGCGCTGGCGGATGGTATGACCATGTCAGCAAAGAAGGATGCTTTTGCCAACATCGGTGGCTGGCTTGCGCTTAACGATGATGAGTTGGCAGAGAAATGTCGAGCGCGTTTGATCATGACCGAAGGTTTCCCTACCTATGGCGGTCTTGCAGGACGAGATCTGGATGCCATTGCACAGGGGCTGACCGAGATCGTTGACGAGAACTATTTACGCTATCGTATCCGCACCAACGAATATATTGGTGAGCGATTGGATGCATTGGGTGTGCCTGTGGTAAAACCTGCGGGTGGACATGCGGTCTTTGTTGATGCCCGGCGCTGGTTATCCCATATTGCACCGTTGCAATATCCCGGACAGGCTGTTGCCTGTGCGCTTTATGAACTGGGTGGTATCAGGGGATGCGAAATCGGCACGGTGATGTTTGGACGTGCACCGGACGGATCGGAAAAGCCCGCGGCCATGGATCTGGTGCGTCTGGCAATCCCGCGGCGGGTTTATACACAATCACACGCGGACTATATGGTCGAGGTTTTTGAAGAGCTGTCTGCCATCAAAGATAGCTTGCCGGGTTACCGTATTACCCAGGAGCCAAAAATGCTGCGCCACTTTACCGCCAGTTTTGAGCCGCTTCAGTGATATCGTGACAATAGAATTATAGCAGTTGTTTATCCAGGAAACTTTTAGTCCGGAAGAGATACGATCACTGTCTTTTTCGGGTCTTTTCCGGGCTGTAAGGAACGAACCTGGCGTTCTAAAATAGAATTTCGAACGCCAGAAATGGTAACTGTTCCTAAATGGTAACTGTTCCTAGACCATATTCCATTTTTTCTTGAGGTTTACCTGAACCTGTTGCGCGCGGAGGAAGAAGGTACCTTCTTCGGCGCCTTCGTTTTGTAGCCATTTAACGATGGGTTTCAGGCTTTTGTATGACAACATCATACTGGCGCAGGTCGTGATTTCCGGCTCAAACCTTTTCTGGTTCAGGCGGCGGATCATTTCACGGAAATTTTCCAGCATCTCGTTTATTTTTTGTATGTTACCAACTTTTTTCTGAGTTTCCGCTATAATTAGCTTTGCCATGTGGATCGGCTGGCGGCCCAGTTCGGCGGCAATCAAGGGTCGTGCTTCGAGCATTGCTTCACGGGTGCGGGCTGATCCTATACAAATGTCTTGTAATGCCTTGTAAGAAAGTAAGCTCTGTTCATCACCAACAGCATGGGCAGACAAGGCAATTATATCAAATTCCAGTTCTTCTGTTTCATTGACGATCTGATCAATCTGCAAGACAGTTTGGCTGTGATCATTGCCATACTTGGTGGCATTCTGAATTTCTTTTGCTGCGTGCAGAAAACGACCTTTGTTCAGTGTGTAGAGCTGTTTTATCAGGATAAATCCGGCTGTTTGCGGTAAAAAATATTCGTTAATTTCAGAATGGACTTTAAGTTTGTCACGTACTTCCTGAACCAATAGTTCTTCGGGGGTGAAATCTTTGTCGGAACTGTTTGATGGGTCAGAGCTTTCGATTTTTTTTGCGGCCATACTCTGTTCTGCTGCAATTCCCCAGTCCAAAAGCTTTGTGACCTGTTCATCAATATAGATCACATTATCTTCGAAAAAGGTTTCATGATTTTTGCCAACACCAATGACATCGCGGGTCAACGGCTCATAGATGGTGGTTTGGATTTTCTTGTTTCGAAACCGCTGCGTGATCAGCTTGGTAATCAGATCTCTGATACCCGATGCATAGAGGTTGGCATAGATACACAAGGGATGGACAGGGAACTCTCGTCGCCCTTTTCTAAAGCCGGGATGGGCAGAAATTTCGCCGCGAATTAACGACAGGTTGTCGGCTATTTTATTGCTGATGTGATTAACCAGTAAATATTCTGCACGCAGATATTCATAATTATCGTATTCAGCTGGCTCATCTTTTTGATAGAGCTCGGGTATCATTTTTTGCGATATTGATTGTGCCAGTTCGACACGCCCGGGATGGACGGTGGATTTTAGGCTGTTTAAAAAATCCAGAAGATCTGTAATGGATCTGCGGGCCGCAGAGGGATCAACGGTATTTTTAACTGTTACGCGCAGGTCTTCAATAACCGCGGCGACAACTTCGCTGACTTCGGTTTTGTCAGAATTACTATTTAGCCGTGCAAAGCGTTGTAACGATGGCAAAGAGGCAGCCATAAAATCTTCCATATTCAAGAAACCAGCGTAAAAGTAGCACCTGAATGATGAAATAAAGTTAATGGATTGTCTTTTCTAGCTTTATTTTGATTTTTTGTTTCGGATTTTATGAACTTTTGATGTTAATGCGCTGCATCTACCAACTGTCTGTAAATTTTGGGCAATGCCTGGGAAAGCCGGGCGGCGTTACCGACGATGTGATAGGCACCACGGCCAAAGATTGTTGGAAAATAGTCTTTGGCTTCTTGATCAATGGTGACACCAAAGACTGTGATGCCTTTCCGGCGGCATTCCTGTACTGCCTTTCTGGCATCTTCAATTCCATAGCGGCCTTCGTAATGATCCACATCATTTGGTTTGCCGTCAGTCAGGATTAACAGGAGCTTTTGTCTGTTGGGTCTGATATCCAGTTCTTCGGCCATAACCCGGATCGCGGCACCGATACGGGTGTAGTATCCGGGTTTCAGGGCACCAATGCGTTGCATGACTTTCTCATTCAAGGGTTCATCAAAACCCTTGACCCGATCCAGGCGAACATAATGACGCTTGCGGGATGTAAAGGTGTGGATGGACAGATCATCCCCCGCAGCGTCCAGACCATTAGCCAGAATAGCGAGCGACTCTTTTTCAACATCAATCACCCGGCGATCATCCAGCCAGCTATCAGTGGAGAGAGAAACATCCATCAATATAGAAACGGCAATATCCCGATCAATCTTTCGGGTATTGAGGTAAATTCGATCAGAACAGATCCCGCTAGCTTTTAAATCCCCCTGTGCCCGAACCAGAGCCTCGATATCAAGGTCACTGCCTTCGGGCTGTGCCCGCAGGAGCTTGCGATCATTTCTGAAGGCTTCAAATTGCCGCCGAACAAGACGAATACGCTTCCCAGCTTCCTTACCCAATTTCCATTCTGTATTTTCGTCTGATGCCTCGCGGATTGTAATGGCGCAGTAATTTGGCAGAAATGTATTTTTGCGATAGTGCCATTCATGAACAGCTCGTTTTGATTCTACCCGGCTCTCATCTAGCTCGTTTGCTGGTAAATCCAGATCCATTTTGATCTGGGTTGCAACCTTTTCTTCCGGGTTGCTGAGGGTGATCCGATCAATGTCATCGGCTGTTTCCAGCGCGTCTTCTTCTTCGTCTTCTTTGATGTTTCTGTCTAGATTAATGACGTCAGATACAGCCATTAGCTTGTCGTAAACACTAACAAAGAAGCCGTCTCCCTTTTTCGTCTGGTCCATTTCCTGACGTTCGGCCCGGCGTTTTTTTTTATCCCGTGATTGTTTGTTGGCACCGCCACCGCCTTCTGTATCAGAAGAGCCGTTTGTTCTGGCTGTCGGGATGATTTCCCCCCACAAGGGAACGGGCAGGAAAGGTTGATAGTTCTGTTTTGCCTGTTCAAAGCCACTAAGGTCGATATTTTCCAAGGATGGACATTGAATAATTGCAAGGTACAGCTTTGCACGGTCAGAAAAAGCAGGTGCCTGATCTTCTGGATTTTGAGCTAACAAATGAAGGATGACATCTTCCAGGGCTTGTTCCTGATCGGGGAGGTAATCCCGTGCGGGGCGCAAATCCAGTAAATTGTCACAAAGAGATCCATAGACTTTTTGTAAGCCGGGTAGTTCATGAAGAAGAAACAGGGAAACCTGATAAGACTGACGAATGAAAAGGATATCGGCGAGTAAGGGATTAGCGACATCAATGGGCTTTTCATTTTGATGCCGGGAAAAGAAAGCAGCCAGCCAGAGATAGAGATCCCGGTTCAGTGATTTTTGTGGAAACAGGGCAATTTGATCAGGTAGCATCATGGTCCGCCCGTCAAGGGTCGGGCGGGCAAGCTTTTCGATGTCGATGCCCAGCTTTTGGCGCAGGGAAAGGCGGTGATTGGATTTTTCGGTGCCGCTGGCGGCGATTTCTATGGCATTTTCCCCGCCTAAAGCCCGAAAGAAGACACTGAGCAAAACCTTGACGTCATCCAGAACCACTGCCTGATCCGCAAAAGCAGGATAGCTTTCTGCATTGGCAATAAGTTTGTGCCATTGTCGGCCAACAAACTCTTCTACCTCTATCAGTTCCATTATACCCATGGTGTGACTTCCTGCTTTTACTTTAACCGCTTGAAATTATCTGTTGAAAGGGGTTATCCGAAGCTGACCCGAACGACTTCTTCCAGTCCCTGTTTGACGTCGTATTCGTCGGTCAACGGTTCGATCATGGCGTGACGAATGGCTTCGTCATACCCTAACCCAGCCTGAATTAATGTGGCGCAATAGACCAGAAGACGTGTGGAAACACCTTCTTCCAGATCTTGCCCCTTCATGTCCCTTAACTTGCGTGCCAACCTGACAAGGCCCATGGTACGATCCGGATCAAGGCCGCTTTCTGTTGCGACAATACGCGTTTCAGTCTGGGCATCGGGAAAGTCAAACTCGGCGGCGATAAAACGTTGTCGTGTGCTGGGTTTCAGACTTTTCATCATATTCTGGTAGCCGGGGTTATAAGACACAACCAACATGAAATCATCTGGTGCTTCCAATAATTCGCCCGTACGTTCCAACGGAAGTAAGCGCCGATCATCGGTCAAAGGATGAAGAACAACAGCAACGTCCTTGCGGGCTTCGACCACTTCATCAAGATAACAGATTCCACCTTCCCGAACCGCTTTGGTCAAAGGACCGTCGGTCCAGACCGTATCGCCGCCCTTGAGAAGGTAGCGCCCGGTCAGGTCAGAGGCAGAAAGATCATCATGACAGGAAACGGTGTGAAGCGGCACACCGATCTGATGGGCCATGTGGCTGACAAAACGTGTCTTGCCGCATCCTGTTGGCCCTTTGAGCAACAGGGGAAGCTTGTTTTTAAAAGCCTGTTCGAAAAGCAGGCACTCGTTTGCTGTTGGTTCGTAATAAGGTTGTGACTGTGCCATAACTAACACCTGTTTTAAAAAATTAAATAACGAATAGCTACTTGGTTAAAGGGGCTGATTGGGGTTTGAAAAACAAACCCCAATCGCCATAACAACAGCTTTTATTCAGCAGGTTGTTGTGCTGTGGCATTTACACGCTGTGTTTCTTTTCCTGGAACAAGAAGGGAATACACAATAATGAATGCACCGATGACAACGACCAGACCAGACCCGAGACGCAGTTGATAGAAGAACATCATCTGGTCCTGAACATCCATATAGGCTTCGCCCAGAAAACGCTGAACGTGAGACTGGATCACCCCGGCAAAGGTCAGGGTAAAGGTCATGAAAGCCACCCCGGAAGAACAAATCCAGAAACCCCACATATTAAGTGTCTGGTTGTAAGGTTCCCGTCCCAGAAGCTTCGGCAGGGCATAGGTGATGATCGCCAGATTGACCATGACATAGGCACCATAGAAGGCGAGGTGACCATGGGCGGCGGTAACCTGGGTCCCGTGGGTGTAGTAGTTCACGTTGGCGAGTGTGTGGAGGAAACCCCAGACACCGGCACCAAAGAAAGCAAACACTGAACAGCCAAGAGCCCAGAGAATAGCCGCGTGGTTTGGATGCTTTCTGCCACCTTTCCAGACCATATAGAAGGTAAAGAGAACCATGGCAAAGAAGGGCGCAACTTCGAGCGTTGAGAAAACAGAACCGATCCACTGCCAATAGCCGGGCGCACCGATCCAGTAATAGTGGTGACCTGTACCAAGTAATCCGGTAAAGAGCGCCAGACTGACGATAAGATAGAGCCACTTTTCGACAATTTCACGATCCACACCTGTCATCTTGATCATCAAGAAGGCAAGGATAGAGGCCATAATCAATTCCCAGACACCTTCAACCCAGAGATGGACAACCCACCACCAGAATACCTTGTCGAGGACGAGATTGACTGGATTGTAAAAGGCAAAGAGGAAGAGAAGAGCAACCATCCACAAACCAATGACAAGAATCATAGAGACAGCTGTTTTCCGACCCTTGAGGACAGTCATGCTAAGGTTAAAGAGGAAGATCAGCATCACGCCAACGATGGCAAGCTTGATCCAGAGCGGCTGTTCCAGAAATTCACGTCCACCGTGAACCCCGAAGATGTAACCTACGATAGCCGCTGCACCACCGCCTAGAAAGAGCCAGAATTGTAACTTCGCCAAGAAGGGACTGTAGATTTCTGTTTCTGCTTCTTCGGGCACCAGATAATAGGCCGCCCCCATAAAACCCATCAACAGCCAGACAATCAGACTGTTGGTATGGATCATTCGGATGACGTTAAAGGGAAGTGTGTCCGCCAATAGGTTAGGCCACACATACACGGCCCCTGCCAAAGCCCCGAAAGTTACCTGGGCAAGGAATAGAACGAGTGCACCAACAAAATAATAAAGTGCAACTTTTTGAGTTTGATATTTCATAAGATTGTCCCCTCGGCTCACCCTTCTTCATTTGGTGGCCAGTCCTGGGTATCGATCCCGTTGGTCCACCTGAAGAATTCGACCAGTGCGTCCAACTCTTCTTCATTAAGATTAAAGTTTGGCATCTGGCGACGGCCCTCGATGCCAGTTGGCTGTGCCTTCATCCATTCTTTGATGTAATCGGCGGCACCTTCGGGATCTTCTTCGCCTCCGCGGCGGGCCCAAACATTTCCGAGTTCCGGTGCAAAGTATGCGCCTTCGCCAAGAAGACTGTGACAGTTAATACAGGAATGCCGTTCCCATACTTCCTTACCGAGGGCGACTTGTTCGTTGATTTCTGCCGCATTTGATGTCTCTGCATCAGTTGCGTAGTAAACAGTATCAATGACGAGACCTATAAAGATCACGGCAAAGAAGATAGTCCCTCCGTAGAAGATATTTCGGGCGGCGCTGATTGATAAGCGCTCATTCATAATGGATCTCCCAACTTGCTAGACGGATGCGAAAGACAACGACGGAATGCCATTAACCTTTCCACCTGTTTTATAGATACATTCAAGGCGCATCTTTAGATTTGACGATGGTCAAGTGACGGACCGGATATTGTTTTATTTGGGTATTTACCAATTGTCGTTTTTACCCGTTTCATAAGCGAATCAAGTCGTGGAAACGATAATTCTTAAGCTGCGACAAAATGTGCCAAGTGCGATTTATTCATTTAAAAACAATGTTTTATCTATTGTGTTTTGGGTGGGGGAAGAGTGATTTTCAGTCTCTTGCTCAAAGTCAAATCACTGATAGGAATTTTGAATTAATCCTTAAGCGTGAGTTGATATTAGGACGGCTCATGAAAGAGGCCTATCCCTTCCTGTAAATCTAGGGGTCACAAGGGTTCTGACGGAGATCGGGACCTTATCAAGGAGCAAGATCATGGAAAACAATAACGATAGAACAATGGATCGTCGCAGCTTTTTACGCGGAACAACGTTGGCATCAACGGGTGCAGCCTTGGGCGCGATCACACTCGCTGGCCAAGCCAACGCTTCTGCGACTGGTACACAACCGGAATTGAAACATGAGCAGGTTGCGAGCACTGCTACTCATACAGGTAAAAAAGCTTTCCCATCCCTAAGCGAAGCAGAAATTGCGAAGTTGCCTCGTGTGAAACAGAAAATGGTCGCTCCCCCCTTTGCGCCAGAGCACGATCCGGTTGCCAAAGGCGGCCCCAAGGTGGTTGAAGTTACTTTAACTGTCGAAGAAATGCCTTGGAAGCTTGATGACGAGGCCGAGACAATTGCGTTGACCTTTAACGGTAGTGTCCCCGGACCGCTTATTGTTGTTCACGAAGGGGATTATGTCGAAGTCACAATGGAAAATCCCGAGACCAATGCAATGGAGCATAATGTTGATTTCCATTCAGCAACAGGTGCGCTCGGCGGTGGTGGTCTGACACATGTATTACCGGGCGAGACCGCTGTCTTGCGTTGGAAAGCAACAAAACCGGGTGCTTTTGTTTATCACTGTGCACCGGGTGGATCCATGATCCCGTACCACGTGATCAAGGGAATGAATGGCGCGGTTGTTGTTTTACCACGTGACGGACTAACCGATGGTCGCGGCAATCCGATTACCTATGACAAGATGTATTACATCGGGGAACAGGATTTCTATGTGCCAAAAGATGAAAACGGTAACTATATGAAGTTTACCGAAGCTGGTGAAGATTTCTCTGAAGTCATGGAACTTGCCCGTGGCCTGATCCCCACACACGAGGTCTTTAACGGCAGGGTCGGCGCATTGACAGGCGAGGGCGCGATGACGGCCAAAGTCGGTGAAAAGGTTCTCTTTGTTCATTCCCAGGCAAACAGAGACTGCCGTCCGCATTTAATCGGGGGGCATTGGAACTATTCCTGGGAAGCTGGGTCATTTGATGATGTGCCTGGACGTGGCCATGAAACCGCGATCATCCGTGGTGGATCTGCCGGGGTGTTTCATTATGAGTTCGAACAGCCAGGCGTTTATGCCTATGTCAATCACAACCTGATTGAAGCAACTGAACTTGGTGCCGTTGCCCATATGGTTGTAGAGGGCGAATGGAACGATGATTTGATGAAGCAAATCAATAAGGGCGGTGAAACTGTATAGGTAGGCAATGTTCGCCAGGAGTGGCTTGGCTCTGATTTTACCCGGTTAAATATGGGGTGATGTAATGATAAACAGTAAACATATCATGGCAACTTTGTTACTTGGTCTGGTTGTTGGTGGTGGTGCGCTTGCCTTGAAAGGGCGTCATGATGAAAAGGCCCGACTGGATACTGTTTTGAGTGAAAACCCGATCTATCACCCCAGATTGGTCCGGATTGAATTAGAGCCAAATGCCACATCTGGTTACACAGAAACAAAGACAATCTTTGTAACCTATTCAGAAATCACAATTGCGCATTGGCAAGCTTGTTATGATGATGGCGGGTGCAGTTATCAACCCAGGATGCGTGAAAACGAAACCCCGCAACATCCCGTCACACAAGTCAGTTACTTTGATGTGGAAGAATTTGTGCATTGGATTTCTAACAAGACAGGGTTTCCTTTTCGGTTACCGCTGGAATCAGAATGGAACTATTTTTCCCGTGATGTCATAAGTCCAGCGGAAAAGCTTTTTGACGATCCCCGGCTGGCTTGGGCCGCAGATTATGTCACCTTTAGCAATCGCCCCAAATCTAGTAAAACCAAAGTTGTTGGGGGGTATGGAACCAACCAATATGGTCTGGTTGATCTAAAGGGTAATGTCTGGGAATGGACACAAACGTGCTGGAGCACTGACTATAGCGACCTGACAACATCAAAAGAACGCAGTGAAACCTGTGGTGGTGTCCGTATTATGCAAGGGGAACACAGATCCTATCAGTCTGAATTGATCCGTGATCCCAAGATTGGTGGATGTTCCGTAGGTTCCCCCCCAAACAATGTTGGTTTTCGCCTTGTTATGGAACAAGGGGTGTAGTCGCGTCGCTGCTTACAAGAGCAGCGTCGTGAGGCCGTGACTATTTTTCTTCGAGTACCAAGACCCAAAAGTCGCCGCGTTCATCGCAATGACTTGATTTTGAAACGCAGCTCCATCCGCGTTGTGCCAGTACTTCCTGGAATTTATGTGTAAAACGTTTTATCTCGACGCTGAAACAATCGCTATCTAGGGACGTGTCCATAAACCGTAAAACTTCCAGTAAATCATTGGGGTAATCAAAAGACCTGACATCAATGGTTATGATACCGTCTTGAAATCGAAAAGATGCCTTGGCAGATGGCACGGGCTTTTTGTTTTCAGCTAAGGTGACATCGCGGTGGATATGGAATAACCATCCATCAGTGGTATCTTGTTTGTTGATAATGCATCCTAGTTTGGTCAGCTTTAACCGCAAGGGTATTGGATCAAAATTTGAATGCAGGGCGACCCATGCTTTGTTGTCTGTTTCAAAAAGAATGTGGGTGACGACGTCAACTGGTATCTGGCCCTCTGCGATCAAGTTTTCGACCCTGAGAACGTGACAGTTTTCGTCTTCATCATTCAAAGGTATTTCGTTATTCATTGCAGAAAGTTCCTGTGATTAAGCGGACATCAAAAGCTTGTTGTCATCAAACACATAGCCAAATCCGGCACAGTATTGGCGTAGTTTTTCGGGGTCGGTGATGATGACCTCTTGTCCCTCACAAACAATTCCTGCGTCTTCCAGCCGCCGTAGAACCCGTGAAAAACTTGCGGGATCTATCCCGACGTTACTGGCCATGGTTTGCTTGCATCGTGGCAAGCTGCCTGACCCTTTCCATTGCTGGCTTTCGTACAGGGACAACAGTTTCGATGCAACCCGCTGACAGGGGGAAAGGCTTTTGAGTATTTTTATTTCGCTGATCAGAAATTGTTGTCGCTTAATCAGGGCGCTTAACAGATGCAAAGACGCTTCGGGATCACTGGAAATTTTTTTCTCGAATGCGGATTTGGAGACCTTGACGATGGCAGATTTTGACATGGCAGTCCCATTGATCGGGAACTCTCCAAGGCCAAGCATCGCAGCTTCGGCAAAGCTTTCGCCGGGTTCAACAATTCGTACAAGGCTTTGTGCACCATCTGCAGTCAGAATTGTCAGATGAACTTCGCCGGACAAAAGGATATAAAATCCGTCGGCCGGGTCCCCAGCCATAAAAAGGTCAGTTTGGCTTTCGTAGAAAGTGCCAGAGGCATTTTCAAACAGCCCCTGTAACAGCGCTGGGGGCAGCTGAGAGAAAATCGCGACGTTATTCAGGGTTTGAAGCTCGGTATCCCCGATTGGAAAGTGTTTCATGTTATGAGCCTCTGCTTTTTGCAGTGTTAAACCTTGAAGTATTGTGTTCTGGCATTTGGGGGTCAGACAAAAGAATAGCCGCAATAATCTGCAAGTGTTTCGATATCTGATATCATAACCTTGTTACCTGGTTGTGTCTTAACGCCTATTTTTTTTAACTTTGCAAAAGTGCGAGACAGGGTTTCCGGTGACATACCGAGTTTATCAGCAATAACGCGTTTGTCATAGGGAAGTCTTATTATGTCGTCACCTGTATCTTTTCCCGAAAGTCCCAGCAAGAACATGCTTAACCGTTCTGCTGTTGAACGCATCTTCAGATCGGCAATCTGAGTCATCAAAGAATGCATGTTAAGGGATATACTACCCATCATACGAAAAAGAAGAACCGGATCTTCGAGTAAAATTCGCCTGAGAACGTCGCCGGGAATAACACGTGTTTCGACCTCGTCGAGTGCGATACAGGTGAAATTGTTCAACGCTGATTTTGTAACTGATTCTTCGCCAAAAGCACTGCCAGGGCCGAGCACATCAATAGTTGATTTTTTTCCGCCACAGGTGGAATTCAGCACAAGCCGGACATATCCGTCTTCAATAACATAAAAGTTTTCGGCCTTTTCGCCAAACGTTACAATCGCGGCCCCCGGGGGGAAGGTTTCTATACGGCTAAGCGGTAAGAGAACTTTTTTTTTTCTGCGGCCAATTCCAGAAAAGGAGAGTGAAACTGGTTCTCTTTTGATGTAAACGTATGTTGCGACATGCCGATCGTTCTCCTTTTTCGGATATATTCTGGCACTGAATATCGTTTGTTACAGGGCATAATTTAGCCCTGATTTTTAACAAGCTACCTTATTTTGTTTTGTTCGAACTTGATTTGGATCAAGCCTAGAGGATTACAAAAAATAATCAGGGCTATAGGCGCAAACAGGGGGAATAGGCTTGTTGGATTAAGATATTATTGCTGGATCGTGGCCAGCTTGGCCGCCAGAGCGATAAAGACAATGCCGGCTGTCTTGTTCATGACGGTTTGTGCCCGGGGTGATCGTTGTAAATATTCACCAACAGCCCCTGCCAACAGGGCAATACCCCCAAAAACCAGAATAGTAGAAAGAATAAAGAAACCGCCCAGTTGGATCATTTGTAATGACATGCTGCCGCGGGTTGGGTCGGCAAACTGGGGCAAGAAGGACAGGAAAAAAATCGAAACCTTTGGGTTGGTCACGTTCATAATAATGCCCCGCTGGTAAAGCTTTGCGTACCCGATTTTTTGCGCCCCGCTTTGGCTTTGCTGGTCAACCGTTATGGTCTCGGTCTTGGCGCGCAAGGCCCCCCAGGCAAGATAAAGCAGATAGAGCGCCCCGATGATCTTCAGGGCGTTGAACGCAGCTGGCGAGGCCTTGAAGATGGCCGCAACGCCCAAGGCAACGGCTGATGTGTGAACCAACACCCCGGTACAAAGCCCCAATACGACCAGAATACCGGCCAACTTTCCATTCAATGCAGCCTGGGTCAGCACAAAAATATTATCCGGCCCCGGTGTTAAGGCCAGCAGAATGCACAGTGGGAAAAAAAGTGCGATGACGTCAAGGGTTAACACAAGCAAGCTCCGATACCTAAAGTGCAGTTCATCTTGTTTTTTTTGGTGGATATTGGTTTTGGAAGATCACGTCGCCGTAACAGATACAGCGGGGAAGGGCCCTAAGCATTTTCAACAGTGCCAAAATCTGGTTCGGCGACAGATCTTAACACCTCTTATGCTTTTGGTGTGAATAGTCCTGATCTTTTGATCAGGAACTATAAACTGTATCCGGTACTAACAGAAATTTCCTGCGTTCCTGATAAAACGGGACAACGTGATCTTCTTGTCTGTTGTTTTAAAGGGTTTTGTTTTTTTCACAATTAAATGCTAAAAAATGTTCACTATGCGAACATTGGTTGATTTTGATATTTCACCTGAAAACCAGATCAGGCCTAAGTCATGATATCAGGGCATGATACCGGGGGCATGATAAAGGAAAGTTTTCGAATGGATCGTGATGTTTACAAACCTGTGAGGGCGCTTTCTCGGGGATTGTCTCTTTTGCAAATTTTAAATAGAGAGGGACCTTTGCCTGTTCAGGAGCTGTCCCGATTGAGTGGGCTAAACCGGACCACAGTCTATCGTTTGCTGGAAACGCTGGAACGGGATGGTTTTGTGCAATCAGGCGCCTTGTCTTCATCACTTTGGCATTTAACGATGGGGGTTAAATCCCTCAGCGAAGGTTATGATCACCGCGATTGGGTAACACAGCTTGGTGCACCTGTGTTGGGGCAGTTGCTTAAAAAAGTTGTCTGGCCGACCGATCTGGCTGCGTTTGATGGCAAGGGAATGCTAATACGTGAGACAACGCACAAATTCAGCCCCCTTTCAAATCATCGTTCTATGGTTGGGGTCCGGTGGCCCGTTCTGTCGTCATCTTTGGGGCGTGCTTTTTTCTGCTTCTCGAATGAAAAAACCAGAGCATCTATCCTTCGAATTTTAAGGGCATCAGACGATCCGGGGGATCGTGTGGCCAATGACCAGACCCATGTTGACAATCTGGTCCGAATTACCAGGGAACGTGGCTATGCACAAAGTATTGATGAAACGGCCGCGGGTATATCATCAATCGCCCGACCTGTTTTCTACCGGGGGCAGGTTGTGGCATCGATCAACATGGTGTTTTTTTCCTCTGCCCTGTCGCCACAGGTTGCTGCAAAAAAGCACCTTACCGATATTAACGAAGCCGTAGCAGCGTTAGAAGAAAGCCTGTTGAACAGCAGTGATATTTTTACACAACAGCTTGAAGATAAAACAAAAGAGAGCTGAGAAAACCAACAGCTTTAAATCCATCAATAATTGTTTTGGGAATAATGGTTTTGGGCTTTTCACCGCATTGTGATTATTTCTTTTTATCACCATGTGATTGATTGTTTTATGCAGGGCGAAACAAGACCCGGCCTTTATACTTTTGATTGTTGATGTTAAAGTCGGTTGTCAAAACGTTAATCCCGTCGTTGCTTGTATTGGCTTTCGTGTCTGGCCTTTACATTCCCTTATGATCAATTCCGAACCTGTGTTTGGAAATAGTTTCTAAAGATCATTTTAAGCGTATTTAAAACTGATAAATCTGGGAGGAAGTTCCATGTGTGATGCATGTGTTATCGAAGCCGTCAAAGAAAAGATGTTATCCCGTCGTGATTTGTTTCGGAAAACTGCGGCTACCGCGGCGGTCGGTATTGTCGGTGGCGCTGCTTCTATAGGCGCTCCGACACCTGTAATGGCGGCGGGGGCCAGTAAAGTCGAAGACATGACACATGAGCTGCATGAAGATTTTCCGACCTATTTCGGGGCGCAAGGCTTTTTTAAAGAGCAAAAGTTTAACTATGCCGAACACAAATTCAATCTGCTTGAATTGAAAGTGAATGAGCACACGGGCACGCATCTGGATGCTCCACTTCATTTTTCTGAAAATGGTCAGTCGGTTACTGAAATTCCCGTGGATAATCTGGTGGTTCCCTTGTGTGTCATTGATATCAAGGAAAAAGCAGCCGCAAATGCGGATGCACAGGTAACCCCCGATGATATCAAGGCATGGGTATCCAAAAACGGCCCCATTCCGGATCGGGCCTGTGTTGCCATGAATTCAGGCTGGGATAAATTTACCGATAGCGACAAGTTCCGTAACGTTGGCAGCGATGAAAAAATGCACTTCCCCGGCTTTCACGTAGAAGCCGCGCAGATGTTGCTGGAAACAAACGCAGTTGGATTGGCAGCGGACAGTCTGTCACTGGATTACGGGCAATCCCCGGACTTTGCGACACACTACGCGTGGTTACCAACCAACCGTTGGGGCATTGAATGTCTTGCCAATCTGGACAAAGTTCCGGAAAGTGGTGCGACATTGGTCGTCGGGGCGCCAAAACATCGCGGTGGTACGGGCGGACCATCCCGTATTTTTGCAATGTTCTGATTTCGGGGTTCTGATTTCGGGTGAATTGGTTTTTACCTTTGTGCAGGGATATTGCTGTTCCTGAATATCTAAAAGCAGTATCCCCGTTTGGTTCGGTGTTCGGATATTAAAGCCTTTGCAAGTTATCATCTTGCCCGAAATTTATGGGCGTACGTCTTTTACCACCAAGCTTGAGGCAACCTTTCTCGAGCAGGGAATATCCGTGACAACACTTGATCCTTATGATGGACAGCAACCTGTCTTTGACGATGAACAGCATGCCTATGATTTTTTTATACGTGTGTGCGGGCATGATGGTTATCTGTCGTTGTTACAAAAAACATTCCGTGAAACTGTGGGGCCATTGTTTCTTTTGGGCTTCAGTGTTGGGGCCTCAACAGTCTGGCGCATGTTGGATCACCCTGATTTGGCGAAGAGAGTTCAGCACTTTGTGGGATTTTATCCCAGTCAGATCCGGCATTATCTGTCGATCAATCCGGAATGTCCGGTGTCACTCGTTTTTCCAAAGGAAGAAACACACTTTTCTGTTCAGGATGTGATGATTGCATTGGGCGAGAAAGATTTCGTTACCTGTTTTCAAAGCTCTGGTTTGCACGGGTTCTTGAACCCTTGTTCACCGAATTATGTTTTTGATCTATCAAGTTCTTTCCTGGGGGCCTTTCAAAGTTTCGACTTTGCCGATTTGAACTGTGCCGATTTGAACAACAGACTGGATGCCTGTTTGTTGAACGCTTTAGAATAGCTTCTGGAAACAGCATTTATTTTTTTGAATACCCAGGGTCAAGTGTTCGGGAATGGAGAAATCAGGTTTATCGAAAATTGATAAATATCGTTGCTTCAACTAAGGGAGATTTTATCTCTTTCTGGTTAACTGTTAGCCTGGTTATCTGTTAGCCTAGTTATCTGTTAGAAAGTGGTGATGACATTTTTCCGCCATGATCTCTTTGTAGGGATAATGCGCGATAGATCGTTGTACTAAATAATTGTTTGGGGGATATCCCGGTTTGAAAGCTACATCGTCTTTTTCTGGGCTCTTTTGTGGGGTTGTATCGGCGGCACTCATTTGCAGTGGCTCGCCATTACTTGCGCAGGACGCTGAACCGCCACAAAACACAGATGTGACCTTTCAAGAGCAGTTAACGGGTCGCGTTGCGTCCAAAAAAGAAGACCAGTACATTTCGCTGGTTATCGAAAATGATTCCCTTGGGGCGGCTGGTACCGACAAAAACTATACCAGCGGTGTTCGTTTGGGCTATCTGGATGTGAATGCCGACTTGCCAGATATCGCCTATACGCTGGATCGGGTTATTCCGACCTTTGGTATTAATGAAACATCCAGCGTGTTTTATTCTCTGGGGCAGAATATCTATACCCCCCGCAACATTCGACAGCGTGAACAGGACCCCAATGACCGACCATGGGCGGCGCATCTGTACGGGTCAATTGGTCTGGTGACGGTTACAGATAACCATCTGGATGAAATAGAGGCTTCTCTTGGTGTCGTTGGCCCCGCTGCGTTGGGGGAACAGGCCCAAAAGTTTGTCCACACCCATGTCACACCCAGTAGCCCGACCCCCCGCGGCTGGTCAAATCAGCTTAACCATGAACCCGCAGTTTCTTTGGGGTGGCAAAGACGGTTTCCAAACTATTGGTCGGTGGACGCAGCCGGGTTAAGTCTGGCGGCTTCGCCATATTATGGGGCGACACTGGGTAATGTGCATACCTTTGCCGATGTGGGGATTAACTTTCGCCTGACCCCGGAAAAGGATGTCTGGCAGGACGGTCCGCTGCGTGTCAAACCGGGGCTTCCCGGTACGGGATATTTTGATACCCCCGATGACGGGTGGAGCTGGTACCTCTTTGGCGGTGTAGAGGGACGCGCTGTCGCACGGAATATTTTTCTGGATGGCAATACCTTTAGCAATTCCCATTCCGTCGACAAGCACCACTTCGTTGCCGATATCAACGGGGGTTTGGCACTGACCTATGATCAATATCGCGTCAGCTATACCATGGTGTACCGCACCAAGGAATTCGAAGGACAAGACGACCCCGCCGTCTTTGGTGCCGTCAGTTTTGGTGTCCGGTTTTAGGGCTGGTGGTGTAGGTGAAGAGTTACTATCCTGTTCGAAAATTTGAACTGCTCAGCCATTTCAGGAGTAACTTATGTCCACTGTTTTGCCGCCGGAAAATTTGGAAAGTAATCCCCGGGTAAAAGCCGTTTTTGATGATATCCGCGCGACGCGTCAAACCGATTTTATTAATAATATCTGGCGCTATCTGGCCTTTGATGCGGATCTACTGGAACGCACATGGGCCGAGGTCAAGGCCGTGATGGCAACACCGTCTGATCTTGATCCGCTGACCAAGGAAATGCTGTATCTTGCGGTGTCCATCGTCAATAACTGTAACTATTGTGTGCATTCCCATACGGCCGGGGCCAAGGCAAAGGGCATGACCCCTGCGCAGCATGCCGAGGTTCTCAAGATTGTGGCGCTGGCATCAAAAACCAATCAGCTGGCGATCGCCCTGCAATTACCAACCGATCCAGAATTTTTGCTGGAAGAGTAATATCTTTCTATCGACAGCCTTGTTCCAGATTCCGTTCTGGTTTTTGTTGACGAAAAGATTGAAACTTTAGGACGCGCGCCGTATCTAGAACGAATAGTTTCAATAATTTCTAAACCCGGAAGATAAAGATGACCTATGCAATAGTTGCGCGCCAACAGGGCGGTAGTGATGTTCTGGAACAGGTGGAGGTTGCGCAACCAACACCAGCAGCGGGAGAGGTTCTTGTCCGCCACACGGCCATCGGGGTGAACTTTATTGATACCTATTTTCGCACCGGACTTTATCCGTGGCCCGTTGATAAAGACCTTGTTCTCGGCAGTGAAGCCGCAGGCGTGGTTGAGGCCGTTGGCGATGGTGTGTCCGGTTTTGCGGTTGGTGAGCGTGTGGCCTATACCATTCCAAACGGGGCCTATGTGTCACACCGTGCCATTGATGCCAAACATCTGGTTAAATTGCCCGATAGTATTTCGGACGAAGTTGCGGCTGCATCCATGCTCAAGGGATTGACGGCGCATTATCTTTTGCACCGAAGCTACGTTGCCGAGGCGGGCAAAAAAGTTCTTTTCCATGCGGCGGCTGGCGGCGTTGGCCTGATCGCCGGGCAGTGGCTGGCTGCGAAGGGGGTGACGGCCTATGGAACGGCTGGTGGGGCCGAAAAATGTACTCTTGCAGCCGATCATGGCTATAGCGAAATGATTGATTACAAGTCCGAGGACTTTGTTGAACGGATTAAAGAAATCACCGGTGGGCAAGGGGTCGATGCTGTCTATGACAGTATTGGCCAGGATACCTATCCCGGATCGTTACAGTGTCTGAAGACTTTCGGCTCTTTGGTCAGTTTTGGCCAGTCATCCGGGCCCGCACTTGATTTTAAACTGTCTGATCTGGCGGCTGGGTCCTATACGGTTACACGCCCGGTATTGTTTCATTTCACGGCAGAACCGGGGTACTTGCAATCTGCTGCGGATGAATTGTTTGTCATGATTTCATCCGGGAAAATAAAGATCAGTATCAACCAAAAATTTAACTTGTCGGACGTTGCCAGTGCCCATGATCAACTGGAAACACGAAAGACAACCGGGTCAACTGTTCTGTTGCCGTAGAAGTAAAGCAGGAAACTACTAAATTCAAAGACCGGGGTTGGTCCTTTAAGTTCAATTAAGTTTATGGTGATAGTCTAGCAGTGGGATGAGGATTCTTGTTGCTAGAAAATCCCTTATTACTTGTGTATAATTCTATGTAGAGCGCGAGATAATATTGAGAACTTTAACCTCTTCAAAGGGGTGACTTGATGGATCAACCTCCGATTTTTAATGATTTTACCGATGGCCCTGCGAAGGAACTGGTTCGGTTAATAGACAATCATGCGCTTGTTTATATTCTGTCTGATGATGGCATTTTAAAGTATTCAAATCAAAAGCTTGCAGACCTGTCCGGCTTTAGCATTGATGAGCTAGAGGGAATGTCTGTATTAAATCTTAGGTCTGAATATCATCCTGATTCTTTCTATGATGAAATGTGGGCATTACTTCGTGCCGGGGAAACCTGGACGGGTGAATTGTGTTGTATGGATCGATCTGGGGCTTATTACTGGGAAGACCTGTCTCTCTGCCCTTTGGAACTTAAAGATGATCCTAACCTTTATTACCTTGGGGTTAGTGTTGATATCACCCCGGTAAAAACCCGTGAACAGACCATGATTGCCTACAATGAAATGTTGGTGAATGTGACCAAAGGGGTTCCGCTAAAGGAAAACTTTGATCAGTTGATCAGGAATATTGAGACAATCTTTCCGCATATGAATTGCGCCATCATGTTCTTGGAAAACGAGCAGTATCTTCGCAATTTTTCAGGGCCTTCCATACCATCAGAATATGCGGGGTTGATAAACGGCGTTGAAATAGGGGAATTTGTTGGTTCTTGCGGTGCGGCGGCAAAAAGACAGGAACTTGTTGTTGTCGAAGATATATATAACCATCCGAATTGGGTTGATTATCTGGATGTAATTCGAACCACTGACTACCATGCATGTTGGTCGCATCCAATTGTTAGTACAAAAGGGGTCACCTATGGCACCTTTGCAATTTATTACAAAACAACGCGTAGGCCGACCGAAATCGAACTGAATTTTATTCAGTCTCTGGCCTTGAGCTGTCGCGGGGCAATTGAAACTCATAACGCGCGCTTTGAGTTAATAGAACAGAAAAACCGTGCCGAAGCTGCTAACCATGCCAAGAACCAATTCCTTGCCAATATGAGCCACGAGCTAAGAACACCGTTGAATGCGGTTATTGGCTATTCGGAAATACTGGAACGGGAACTCTTCGGCCCGCTGGGGGTGGACAGGTATAAAACCTATGCAGGGGATATTCAGACATCTGCCCGTTTTCTTCTGGATATCATTAATGATATTCTGGATATCTCTTTGATTGAAGAGGGAAAAATATCTCCAGAACCTGAAGTTTTGCCAGTTAAGAAATTGATGGGCTGTTGTATTCAGCTGATTAAAAGCCGGGCAAATGACAAAGATGTTGCCTATGAAATAATAGAGCCGGATGGTGACTATTATACCTATGCAGATAAACAGCATGTGAAGCAGATCATTTCCAACTTGTTGACAAACGCCATCAAATTTACCCCGTCAAAAGGCAAGGTAACGCTTTCTGCAGAGCGTAATGGGGATGAGTATATCGATTTTGTGGTCAGCGATAATGGCATTGGTATTAGCGAAGAAAATCTGGAACGGGTCATGGAGCCTTTTAATCAGGTTGCTGATAGTATGACCCGTGCGCACGAGGGCGTTGGATTGGGGTTGAGCCTTTCCAGAAAGCTGGCTATTGCACAAGGGGGCGACCTTCGCATCGAAAGTGTTTATGGTGCGGGCACAACGGTTTATGTTAGCCTGCCCTTGCAATACTGATTGCATTGTCCTGAAATTATCACTTGGGCTGTAGCAGATTGCCACATGATATTTTTCGTTTGCTTTCTCGAAACCAGGTAATCTCTTCGGATTAGAAAATTTTTTTGTATGGTATTAGATAAACTAGGCTTGAAGAATTGCTTAGGGCCGAATAAAGCTATTGTATAAAATTTCACAACCCTATTTAAAAAAACAGAGAAGGCAGCGGGATGGCTATCGGTGAAGTAATCTGGACATATTTCCAAGGTGAATGGCACGAAGGTAATTTACCGATTATGGGGGCAGCGGATCACGGTACCTGGCTTGGGTCGCTCGTCTTTGATGGTGCGCGATCTTTCGAAGGTGTTGTCCCCGATCTGGATCTTCATTCCGCGCGCGTGAATGCCTCTGCCGAAGTTATGGGCCTGAAACCAACCATGACGACCCAGCAGCTTATTGACCTGACCATGGAAGGTTTGAAAAAGTTTGCTGATGATGCTGCAGTTTATATTCGCCCCATGTACTGGTCGAAAGAAGGGGGTGCAGGGACGGTTGTTCCCGATGAAAACTCTACCGAGTTTTGTCTTTGCCTGGAACAGTTTCCCATGGCACCGAGCAGCTATACACAAACACTTTGCCGGACAAAATTTGTGCGCCCGATGGTGTCAATGGCACCTGTAAATGCCAAGGCAGCCTGTCTCTACCCAAATAATGGCCGGATGATCCGCGAAGCACAGGCCCGCGGTTATAACAATGCGCTTGTGGCAGATGCTTTGGGGAATGTAGCCGAAACCGGAACTTCTAACGTATTTATGGTCAAGGATGATGTAATCTACACACCCATACCAAATGGTACTTTTTTGAACGGCATTACCCGTCAGCGTGTTATTGGTCTGTTACGTGAAGCGGGCCGCGAGGTTATTGAAACCACCCTGTCTTTCGAGGATTTCGAAGGTGCAGACGAGGTCTTTATGAGCGGTAACATTTCGAAAATCACCCCGGTGGTCAAGTTTGAGGACGTGGAATATCCTATTGGTCCGGTAAGCAAACTGGCGCGGGAACTTTATTGGAAATGGGCGAAGCAATAATCCCGTTCATGGCCTAAAGGTCATTTATATGAATATGGTTGCCCATAGCATTTATTTGCTATGGGCTTTTTTCTGATCGCTATCATGGCCTTGAACGAGCGACCACGATCATTTCCTTGCTGTCCTTTTCAAAGGGGGTTCTATCCCAATCGCCGTATAGATGTTCCAGCGAAAGCCCCGCTTTTTCCATATGTGCGGCAAGTTCTCTATCGCTCAAAAATCTGATTTGTGCTTCGGTTTTGACCGGGCCTGTCGATGGGTGTTCCAAAGGAACCCTTTCCGATCCATCCTCTTTTGTTTGATAGAGGGTAAAGTACTGGACTATTTTACCGTCGCCATACTTTTCAACTTTACCGAGATCATGCCAGACTTCGATCTCTAGCGATTGGCCGTTGTCTTTATTTTGGTGACTTGTTACGCGGTTTTGGGAACCGATTACGGGAAGAACAAAGGTTTCTTTTGTTTTTGCGGGTGTCCAGTTTTCCCATGATTTTATTTGGGGGTTGCGGGTATCAAATGCAATTCTGCCATCCGGCGCAAGAAGGGACTTTAGGTTGGACAGGGCGTCATGGGTTGCCTGATCGGTCAGGAAAACCTGGAAAGCGTGACCACTGAGAATAATAAGATCATAACGCAGGTCAGATTTGAACGTGGCTGCATCTGACTGAACCCAGGAAACCTTGTCACCGAATGGTCGGGTTTCAGCTATGGCAAGCATATCCAAAGCGGGATCAATCCCGGTTATATCGTGTCCTTGTTCTGCAAAGGCAACGGTCAATAGCCCTGTGCCACATCCGACATCAAGTATTCTTTGGGGGCTTGTTTCCCTTTGCGTCCCCGCATCTCTTTGTGCCCTTAAATCTTTTTGTACCCCTGAATCTCTTTTTGTAAGACCCAGAAAGAAATCACAATCCGGTCCCCAGGGATTCTGGAGATCGTAGAGACGGGTAAGAAGGGGATCATGATAATGATCTTTGGGGGCTTGATCCTGCATGTTTGGTCAGCTCTTGTTTATAGCTGCGTAAATATATTCAGTTTAGGCGGATAGGACAATCCGGCTTATGCAGATGCTATTTGGGGGGAATCAAGAGATGACAGATAGATCTCTTCAATCAAGGCTTTCAGCTGTTCTTCTTTGAAGGGTTTGGTCAGAACATCGTTCATGCCTGCTTTGCGAAAGACTTCGTGACGGTCTGTGAAGGCTTCGGCTGTCAGGCCGATAATAGGTATGTTTGCGCCCTTTTGCGTGGCTCTGATTTGTTCAGTTGCGATAATGCCGCTCATAACAGGCATGTGCACGTCCATTAGAATGAGGTCAATGTCATTTTCGGCAAAAAGCTTAACGGCTTCTTCGCCGTTTTCGGCCCGGATGGTATCGTGCCCGAACTTGGCAAGAAAGGCTTTTGCGATCATGGCATTGACGGGATTGTCTTCGGCCAACAAAACAGATAGTCGCCCGAGATCAACAGCCTGCGGGCGGTTTTGCTGATTGCTAAAGTCTTTTTTCTCTTCTTCGTCAGGTAAGGCAACTGGCAGGTCTATGGTAAAAGTTGTACCCTTGCCTTCGGTGCTGTTCACCTTGATATTGCCTTGCATTAGTGTGATCAGGTTTTGTGTGATGCTAAGGCCTAAACCTGTTCCGCCAAATTTACGGGTTATGGTGTTGTCCGCTTGACTAAAGGCATCAAAAATACTGTCAAGTCTGTCTGGGGCGATACCAATTCCTGTATCCTCGATCCGAATTTGCAGGTTGGACATCAACCTGGGAGCATTGTCACGGGACTGAGCAGATGTTTTGTTGCCCTGTTGGGGACGATCACTCATCAAGACTGACAGGCTGATTTGCCCCTCAGATGTGAATTTAAATGCATTGCTTAGCAAGTTGTTCAGTACCTGGCGCAATCGCGTCTGATCACTCAAAATCAGTTTCTGGTTGTGTAGCTCGATGTCAGTGACAAACTTGATGCCCCTTTCACTGGCAAGTGAGCCAAAGGTGGCCTCTAGGGGGGTAAGCATTTCTGTCAGATCAAAAATTCTATGTTCAAGTTCCAGCGCACCACTTTCGATTTTACTCATATCCAGAACGTCATTGATAATTTCCAACAGGCTTTGACTGGATGAAATCAGGGTCGAAATTTTGTGTTCCTGATCAGAATTGAGCGGTGTGTTTTTTAACAGTTGCGCCATGCCGATCATACCATTCAAAGGTGTCCGGATTTCGTGGCTCATAGTCGCCAGAAAGTCAGATTTTGCAGAATTGGCGGTTTCTGCCTCGTTCTTTGCTTTTTCTAATGCTTTGGTTCGCTGTTTTATTTTGTTTTCCAGATTGCGGTTGAGTTCTTCAACCTCTTTTTTTGACTGTTCCAGTTTTTCCTCTGCGTGTTTCAGGTCTGTTACATCCTGTACCAGACCTGTGGCCTGAAGAACCTTGCCTGACGGGTCACAGTTCAGGTCGTTATGGCTGATGACATGGTGTACTTCCCCATTTTGGTGAACCACGCGATAGCCAAGTGAAAATTTGGTTCCTTTTTCAAGGTTTTCTGCCTGTATCTTTTCAACCCGTTCTCTGTCATCCGGGTGGACACAGGCGATAAAGGTATCGTATCCCGGTTTTGCATCCCTTGGCAGGCCATAAATATTCGGCAGGTTTTCAGACCATTCTTCATAGCCCGTGGTCAAGTCCCAAAACCAGTGTCCCATTTTTGCAACTCGCTGTGCCCGAAGCAGGTTATCGTTATTATTATCAAGCCGTTCGGAAAGTTCCCGGCGGGTTGCTATCTCGTCGTGTAAGGAGGAAAGGGTTTCTTGGATCGTTTCAAGCATTGCATTGAAGCTAACAACAAGCTGGCCGATTTCGTCGGTATGTGTATCTTGCAGTCTTATATCAAGATTGCCGGATCTAATTTCATTACTTACATCCGCAAGGTAAAGAATAGGGTTGATAAGCCTGTCCCGCAGATGAAAAAAACTTAAAAGGACAAAGGAAATGGTTGAAAGATCAAGGATTGCTGCGAGAAAAGTCAAAAAATTAATTCTTTGTTCTATCACTGCAACTTCGTTGGCTGTTCGCCTGTCTATTTCCAAACCGAAGTTCTTAATCGGCAGCATAATTTTAGCCTTGGCATCGTGATAGTCAGCACTGAACAGGATGTCTATGGCAAGCTGTTGATCGGGAGGTCCCTTTCGGGTGAGGTTTCCGTTTTCGTCTGTGAACAGACCCTTAAGGGCAGCAAAGGCTTTGCGTTCTAAAAACACCAAGTCATCAGAATTTGATTTGGCCTCTTCGAGAAAAGCGAGTTCTTTATCGCTAACCCCAAGGGCTTCGATGAGTGATAACAACGAAATGGCTGGTTTTGGAGAACTATTGTCCGAGGTTCCGGCAATCAGGAAATCCCAATAGATACTGTTGTAATTCTCGGGCCTTGGTTTTAGTCCGTTTCGAATATCCAGAATATCGTTAAAGTATTGTTCAAATCGTTGGTCACCTGTCGCAGCATAACTTCGTGCCATGCGTGTTAAATCATCAGATGACTGGCGTAATCTATCGGCGAGTTTCAAAGCGTTTAGTCGCTGTGTCTCTTGTTGGGTTAATTTTGTTGATTGGTTATATATAAATCCAAGCGTAACGGTTGTTGCCCCCAGCAACAGCATTAGAAGGGTAAAGACGATAATAACCCGTATAAGGATCGACATATAAAAGCACCTGATAACCATATAGCATATCCTAGGGCGCTGTGATTAAGGCACGGTTAATACCTGTTCATGCACTTTGTTCTTTTTCAACGACTGGTTCGTGAATTTTTTCCAGCATAACGTTGTTGATTTCTTCAAGAAGTACACCCGGATTTATGGGTTTGGCAACAAATCCGTTCATGCCTGCATCCATAAATTCTTTTACATGTTCTTCAACAACGTCCGCTGTCAGGGCGATAATGGGAACGTTGGCAATATTGTTGTCAAAACCCCGAATGATTTCTGTTGCCTCGGGGCCGCTCATTTCCGGCATACGAATATCCATAAGAATAAGGTCCGGGACAGGGGCAAGTGCTGGATCAGATAGAATGTCGATCGCTTTTTTCCCGGTATCTGCTTGTCTGACAACATGGCCATATTTAGCCATTAGGACTGAGACAATGCGTAAATTGAGAGGATTATCATCAACGGCCAAGATAGACAGACTGCGTTGAGCTTCGTATAGGGCCGCAACTTTTTTCTCTGCCGGGGGTGCTGCGGTATCGTCAGATTTTTTAAGGGGAAGTTTGACGGTAAAAACAGTACCTTTGTTTTCTTCGGATGATACTGAAATGCTTCCGTCCAAGATATCGACCAAGCGTTTTGAAATCGCGAGCCCCAAACCCGTTCCTGCGTATCGTCGTGAAATCGACGCGTCAGCCTGGGTAAATTCATCAAAGATATCTTTGAGGCGGTCTTTAGGGATGCCAATACCGGTATCTGTAACGCTAATAATCAGAAACCGATTGTCATTTTCGTGAACTGTTTGTTGGGCGGAAAGGGTAACGTGGCCTTTTTCTGTAAACTTAATCGCATTTCCCAACAGGTTGATTAGAACCTGTCGCAGTCGATTGGGATCACCATGTAAATTATTTGGAATATCATCATCAATCTGAATATTCAGTTTCAGTGATTTTTGTTGTGCTGACTGTTCTACCACTTCTATTGCTTTATATAGCTCATGCCGTAACCGATAATCTATATTTTCCAGCTTGAGCTTACCTGAATCAATTTTTGATAGATCAAGTATGTCATTGATGATAACGAGCAACGATTGAGTTGTCTCTTTCATCTTTTCTACTTTTTCGCGTGTATCTGGCGTTATATCGTCATCCAGTAACATGTCGGCCAAGCCGAGTACGCCTGCCATAGGGGTGCGTATTTCGTGACTCATGGAAGCAAGAAATTCTTGCTTGGCTTTGCTGGCAGCTTTTGCGGCTTCAAATTGTTTGGCCAACTCTACAGTTCTGTCTACGATACGTTGTTCCAAAGTTTGGGCAGCTTTTCTAAGGTCTGCCTCGGCCGTATCGCGTTCCTGGGTACGCTTTGCGATTGACTGTAAAAGGCGGTTCCCTGATTCCGCCAGAACATAAAGCTCATCGCCCTGATTTGTCTTGGGAACATTCAGTTGTGATTGCAGGGGATTATCTGGATCAGTTGTCGCAAGCGCATGAGAGATATTTTGCAGTGGGCCGATTAAAAGGCGATAAAAGATCAGCGAGAATATCCCTGCGATTATTAAGCTCTGCAGGATAATCACCAAGGCTTCGAGTGTGACCCGTTGCACAAATTCTTCTGCGACACCTATGGGATCGGCAATGACCTGAAGATAGCCGGCCTTTACTTCGGGATCATCAATGGTGCGCAGTTCTATTTCAAAAGATTGTAACCCGCCAAATCCCTCGTCGGCTATCCAGCGATGGGGCGAGGTTTCCAGGACACGGGATCGACTGGTCAGTGTATTATGCAGGTCATCCAGAATTGTCACTGATATCAAGGAATCATATTCCATAAGACCGTTTGCAACTTCGCCCGCCAATTCATCATTGACGTTATAGGCCGACCTTGCTGCTGGCTCGTGTGCAGTTTTTATGACCTGTTCGACCGTTTTTCTGAAACTGTCGTTCGTTTCTTGCAGATCCAGATAGGCGACGATAGTGCTCATCATCAATCCAATAACAAGGGCGACAAGAATGACTGATCTGGCGACCTTGGTCGCAAGTCGTTTTTGAACCTTTGGGGGCTGTAGGTCTTTTGCGCTCACGTTATCTGCTCAAAATACAATGCATTTACTGGTGAAAGATTCTGATGTCGTCACGAGGTTCCGGTTATTTCCCACAACTATGCTGACCCCATGAATTCTGTAATGAATGATTTTCTTTTAACCAGCGATCCGCTGCCTGGTCATAGGTCATACCATCGGCATCTACCAGGGCCGAAACCTTGCTAATCATGGCATTTGTAAAGTTCATGTCGCTGAGGACACCATAGGCACAAGGCCAAGTCTGTTCCATTTTCACCCAAGCAACTTTCTTGAGCCAGCCATCTTTTGGGTTCCCACAATCGTGGATACGTTCAGAGTTAACGCCCCAGGCGGGGTTCGTTTCACACTCTGCGCTATAATTGGGGAATTCAATGAATTTGCCTTCGAACCGGTCTTCAACCCAGTTGGGGCTCCAGTTAAAAAGCACAATCGGTTCTTTCTTTTGATAGGATTTTTCCAGTTCAACCCATAGGTCGTCAGCCTGTTTAACAGGACGCACTGTGAAGTCCATTTCAAGTGCCCTTATCCGCGCTTTTTCTGGCTTTTCCCAAGGTCCCGCAACATACCTTCCACGGGGAGCTGTTGTGCTATCTGAAAACAGTGATGCACATTTCTTCAGGGCTTTCCAATCTGGTAATCCGGGACAAAGTTCTTCAACGTAGCTGGGATACCACCATTCTTCGCGTGTTTTCGCATCATGATCACTGACCTCGACTATTTGTCCTTTGGCTCTTACCCGTTCTAGATCTTCGGCCATGGTGCCTTCCCACACTTCAACCTGAACGTGTTCAAGGCCGCGGTGAAGTCTGGCCCATTGATCTTTGGTCGTTAGTTCCTTGTATTCAACTTCATAGCCTTTTGCTTCAAGGATTTTCCCATAAATTTTTGCCATAACAATCTGGCTGGTCCAGTTGTTCAAAATAATCCTGATAGGATCTTTGCTTTCCGGAACAGATGCCTTTGCAAAAGCGGGGAAAAAGAAAATTGTTATCAACAAAAAAAACGTTGCACGAAGTAATCGCCCCGAAAAAGGAAAGGATTTATGTCGTGAAAATGTTGTATAGAACATTGAAAACCTGGTCATGTTATTGCCATTGATCTGCATTTATTCCGTTGATATCAAAGCCTAGGGGGAAAAGATTAAATTTTTCTTTTACCTAATTGTGTGTTGTGAGTGATTTGTTTGTTTCCATTGAAATTATTACTTAAATTTATTTTTTGGAAACGCTTTGAGTATCAACCTTGTGGTGGGATGTGCCGGATTTCTGGGGGGGCGGGCAAGCTATGCGAAATACCAAAATCAAACTCTGATACTTCTTATCGTTGAGATTAAGAGTTGTTTAGGTTGTTTTGTGTTAGATTTGCTTCACAACAAGTTGTATGGACAAGATATGTCGTTTGTGTTTCGTTCCGAAGTTAAGGAATGTAATGTCAAATGCTGGCAAAAGGTGAGTAGGTTTAGGGGATGTCAGTAGAAATCAAGGGACCTGATTTGGGGGGGATTGCAGAAACAAATCAGTCAGACAGGCTGGAAGCTGCTATTCTGGTGCTTTCAGATGACTGTTTGTCTTTTCTTGATGCAAACTCTCGCGCTCTGGAAATGCTGGGGTATACCCGTGATGAGTTACAGGCATTAACCCCTGATGAATTAATAGATGTTTCCCCTTGCCCTTCTGATACATCCCGTATTTCTAACGAAAAAGATAGCAGTAACAGAAAAGTGATTAACCCTTGGTGTGTGGCTAAGGACGAAGTTACTTTGCGGCATGCAAATGGACAGTCTATTTTCTGTCATGTATCGTCTGGTCGTCTTGAAATCGGTGGTTGTGCACAGCAAATCGTGACCTTGTCCCCAGTGTCGCACGACCAAAAGTTGCTAAAGATCGGGGCATTATTAAGGTTGGCAGTTGAACATATGCCCGATGCTATGATCGTCTATGATATTGACGATCGTTTGATGTATTTTAACAAAGCATATCGTCAGATTTTTTCCTACATGCCGCCGTTGGAAGAAATGGTCGGGAAACACTATCTTGATGTCGTCAAGCTGACCATGAAGGCCCCGGGTGTTATTACTGATCCCCTTAGTGTTTCTGATCCCGAAGCATATCTTGAAAAACGCTTGAAACGTTTGCATAACCCGCCTGATGGCCCTTTTGAACAAAACACCGGCGTCGGTTGGCATATGGTGAGTGAGATGCGAATTCCCGGGGTTGGGTTCGTTAATCTGCGGCGCGATATAACGGTTGAAAAGCAATTCCGGGATGAAATGTCCCAGGCAAACGAACAGCTTGCGACCGTTGCAAAAGCCATGAAAAAATCACATGCCGATGCTTTAAAGGCGCAAGTCCTGGCCGAGCAGGCAAACAGAAGTAAAAGTGAATTTCTGGCTATGATGAGCCATGAATTGCGAACGCCCTTGAATGCAATTATCGGGTTTTCATCTATGATGACCGAAAAGATTTTCGGGGCAATTGGCAATGAACGGTACGAAGAATACCCGACCCTGATACACGAAAGTGGTCAGCATCTCTTGGCCATCATCAATGATATCCTTGATCTTGCAAAAGTAGAAGCAGGCAAGATGGATCTGGATAGAGAAAAGATCTGTGTGGCTGATATTGTTGAGGAAAGTGCTCGTTTGATGAAGGGCTTGGCAGTCACACGAGGGGTAACGATTAGTATAAAAACCGAGAAAGAGGATGCAACGATCTTTGCTGATTCAAGGATGACAAAGCAAATGATTGTCAACTTGCTGTCTAACGCCTGTAAATATACCCCGGAAGGCGGCGATATCGAACTGTTTTTTAAACAAGATGATAAAAATAGGAAAATTATCGGGGTCAAAGACACCGGGGTTGGAATGAATAAGGCCGATTTGGGTCTGGCGATGCTTCCATTCCACCAAGTTGGTGATGTTTCCACCAATACAGAGAACGGCACAGGACTTGGTTTGCCGTTGGTTCGATCCTTTATGGAATTACATGGTGGTACTCTGGAAATCGAAAGTGAACCGGGTAAGGGCACTTGCGCCTGTCTATGTTTTTCTGCTGATCCCTAGTAGAGTTGTCTAGCCGAAATGGTAAAATGAGGTTAAAAGAGTGGAAACAGCAAAAGTCAGAAAATAAAACTTAGTGAATAACAAGAAATGAATAATCAGGAGTAATGATGGAACTCAAGCATAAGACCGACAAGATTTATGATGAGTCTTTTCTTGACGTTTGTCATGTAAACATTCGCGCTTTTTTTGATTTTTATTGTGCTAAAAAACAAGGGCGATCAATGCCGTCCCGTTCTGACTTTGATCCATTGGAAATGAAAGAATATTTGCCCAGTATTACCTTGGTTGATGTGAAGCCAGAAACGAATGACTTTATCTATCGTCTTGTCGGTACAAAAGAGGTGGAAATACGGGGAAAAGACCCGACTGGAAAAAGCATACGCGAAGAATTCTATGGGGAATTGGCTGAAGAGGCCGAAGAGAATTACAGGTATGTAAAAGAATATAAAACGTTCCTTTATGATCATACCAATGAAGCAGAGAAATCCAGTAAAATCATTCATGATGAAACCTTGTTTCTGCCACTTTCGAATAACGATACTGACGTTAATATGATTTTGTTATATTCCGTGCAACAGTACGACCAAAACAAATAGAAATATGGCGTCTGCTCCTATCTGTTGGGAAATAGCTTTTGTGACCAATAGCAATTTATAACTTTATTGTTTTTTTGGGGTTTTTATTTCCTCGTCCTTATTTATCCCCTGGCTTTTTGTTTGTTCCACCTTCTTTTATGAACCTTGATTTTATGGCTGTATTTTTACAAAAGAATAATAATTGAAGGCGATAATCCCTTATATCCTCTTTTATCTGTGAGCTGGAAACAACCTTTATGTTTGAGATAAAGCATCCACGGAACAAGATTTATGATGAAAGCTTTTTGGACCAATGCGATCCGAAAATTGCAGCTTTCTATCAAGAGTATTGTTCACGCAAACACGGTCGAAAAATGCCCGCTCGCGGGGATTTTGATCCGCTTGATCTAAAGGATTATTTGTCTGGTATTACCTTGGTTGAGAAAAGTCGTGAAACAGGAGAGTTATTTTACCGTCTGGCGGGAACAGAGGCGGTTGAACTGCGTAAAAAAGACCCCAAAGATCAAATCTTTGGGGTCTTTTTATCGAGAAAGCTACAAGCATCAAAAACGATGGGAGGTTCGTTTAAAACGCGAACTTTCTATGAACACGGTCGGCTTGATCTATTAGATCTTGGAAACGATACCGGCGATATCGCAACGTGCCAGACCGATGTCTTCAAGAGTTGCATCACTGCAGTTTTCAAGCGCGATAAGTGTTTCCCGGCGAAGCTTGTAATTTTCAATGGCGTCAAACGCGGAAACAAAAAGGTTACCAAGGGCAAAACCAATGCGTTCTGCATAAGTTGCAGTTGGGTTTACAGGAAGTGTTTCTGTGAATGTTACTGTTGCCATTGTTCTAACTCCTAAACAGTAGGTAAATAAAGTTTAGACGCTTCGCGAATTATCGTGTTCGTCCGATAGCCAAAGATATAGTCCCAGTGATTTATTTTTACGAGTGGCATTCCTACAACGCCGATATGCAGAAAGTGCATGTCACAAAACCGACATTTTCTGCGGGATAGAGGTGGGGTATGTTTCTCGTGGGATTGCTTTGAAAGCTATTGAATTTATTTATTTTTTTGGTTGTTAAGGCCGGATTTAATGTTCGCTATGGCTGTGTCGCTATCACAAAATGGTGACTTTATGGCTAATAAAAGGTTAAAGATTCTGCCCCAAAGGCCTGTTTTTTCAAGCTGAAAAGGGAAGACAGGTCATCGTGATGAGCAGATCTTGAAAATAGAATCGTACCACAATTTTGATTGCATTCTTTGATTGTGTTGTCTGACATGATGAAGGCTTTAAAAATCGAGGAGAGAGCCCCCGAATTGGTTGGGTTCAGAATTATATCCGGATTTGCTTGAGGAATAAGGCCTAAAAAGGAGGTAGAGGTTAAAAAGACGGTGCCTAGGTATATAATGCTTCTATGTAGCTGAGCACGGCTTCTTCGCTGTGATGCCCAATGATTTCGTGGGCATGGGCTTTGATCTCTGTCGTGGCGTTGGCAACAGCGATCGGTGTGGTGACGCTACGCAACATTTCCAGATCGTTCGAGCTGTCCCCAAAAGCGGTGGTTTCTTTAATCAGCAAGTTGTGATGTTGTTCTATGTGCCCCAACAGAGATTTTATCGCGAAACCTTTATTGGCTTGGGCTGCTGAAATAACGATTTCCCAACCGCCGATATAGTGATTGGGGTAAAGCGTAATCAGCAGGTGAGGTAATTTTTCTTCAATCAAATTTTTAATTGTGAAGATTTCTTTTTTTGTGCCGAGGTAAACAAAACAAAGAACATCATCTAAAAAAGGGTTTGCCCCTGTTGTCTGAGCCGCACCGTGTGGCAAGGCCAGAGAACTATTGGTAGGATCGGTAACTAGAGGATGGGCGAACAAATTGGCGGGCAATTCGGACAATCGAGGGTCTTGGCGGATGATTTTTTCATCGTGAAACCACTGCATGCCTTTGTTCTTCAATTCAGGAAAATAGAGAGGTGTCGCGTCCCCTTTCAGCCCTGACACAAAAGGTGTTAGTCCAACTTCCTGGAAACAATCAAAGGCCTTGCTGGCATCGTTCAGACCCAGACCTTTGTGGTCAAGAATGTGATCTGTGTTGAGGTCCCTTATAATCGCCCCGTTGAGTTCTATGATCGGTAGCCTTAGGTTCACGCCTTCCATCAAGTGCTTTATTGATGGGGTTGCCCGTGCTGTCGCGATGGTAAAGTGCACACCCGTATCTATTAGTCTGTTCAGGCGCAGAGCCGAGCTTCTGGGTAAGTCACCAACAGTATCCAAAAGGGTGAAGTCGAGATCAGAGATAAAGAGTTTCAAAACGGGTCCTTAGGATATTACGGCTAATTGGGGCGCGAGATGTAAGGGCCTTTGCTGTGCCTTGTCCCACAATATCATGTTCAGCTTTATTTTATATGCCGATATTGATCTAGCGTATTTAACAAGACGATAAAAGCGTTAAGTACTGTTATGCAAAAAGGTGAGAATGCTGATGAAATTGTCTGGAAGAGCCGTGCTCTGTTCTGGCACCATTCTGTTCCGGAGTTCTTTTGTTCTGGGAAGTCTTTTGTTGATCCCAATATAATGTTGATACAAGTATAATTTTCCATTACCCAACGTACAGTTTTCTTGTCTTATGGTATTATCGCAAGCGGGGGTTCTTGAAAAAGAAGAAACAGTCGCTAAGTGGTTTGGAAACATTTAAGCAGCTAGTTTGCGCCCTGACTTAGGGGGCAATCAATTATATGCTTTGATCATACCATCGTCAGTGCCCTTTCCCATGGGTTATAATTATTAGTAATAAAAATCTGGTAAGGAAATTCAATGAGCAATTCTGCGACTAATCCCGAGAACCATCCCGCAGACTATACCCCACCAAAAGTATGGAAGTGGGATAGCAAAAATGGCGGTGAATGGGCCAGTATCAACCGCCCGATTGCCGGGTCGACCCACGACAAAGCCTTGCCAGTTGGAAAACATCCTTTGCAGCTTTATTCCCTGGCAACGCCAAATGGGATCAAAGTGACGATCATGTTGGAAGAACTGTTAAGCATGGGGCATACAGGGGCTGAATACGACGCCTATTTGATCAAGATTGGCGATGGTGATCAGTTTTCCAGCGGATTTGTGGATGTTAACCCTAATTCTAAAATTCCTGCGTTGCTTGATACTACGACCGAAACACCTACACGGGTTTTTGAATCAGGCGCTATCTTGCTTTATTTGGCAGAAAAATTTGACGCGTTATTACCGAAAGATCCAGCAAAACGTACAGAATGTTTGTCATGGCTTTTCTGGCAAATGGGAAGTGCACCGTATCTTGGTGGCGGATTTGGGCATTTTTATGCCTATGCACCTTTCAAGATAGAATACTGCATTGACCGTTTTACCATGGAAGTTAAGCGTCAGCTTGATGTTTTGGATCGACACCTGAACGATAATGAATACATGGCAGGCGATGAATATTCCATCGCTGATATTGCCATTTGGTCATGGTACGGGTCATTAGTGATGAACAGAAGCTACGATGCTGCTGAATTCCTAGAAGCTGAAAGCTACAAAAACGTGCTGCGTTGGGCCAAACAGATCGACAAGCGTGAAGCTGTGCAACGTGGCAGAAAAGTAAACCGTACTTGGGGTGATCTGGATAGCCAGCTGCATGAACGTCATGATGCCAGCGATTTTGAGCTCAAGACACAGGACAAGGTTGCGGCAGAGTGAGCCACAATGATTTTGGTATGCTCACCATTTGATGTGGTCGGTTAATGGTAACCTTCTGAACTTGGTTTTACGCTGAATTGCGGATAACTCGGGACAATAGCTGACCATAGACAAAGGTTAGCTATTGTTCTGGGAGGATCTCTTGTTCCAAGGTTCTTTCTTGTTTCAAGGTTCTTTGGGCTATAAGTTTTTTGCGGATAATTCGGGATTACCCAGATAATTGGGGATTACCCAGGGGAATTCAGCGACTATCTTCCGGCGGGATCTTCGGGCTTTATCTTCTGGGTTTGTCGAGAAAATTCAGAGTTAATCAAACAGGGCGTCAATTTCATCCTGTGAGATTGCTTCTTCGGCCTCTATTGCCGGCCCATCCATAGCGACTTCTTCTTCTGGTGCCTCATTCGCAGAAATTTCCATACCCAGTGTATGGATCGTTGACCTTCCATAAATTTCGGCCATCGCATTAACGCGATCCTGTACGAATTGAATAGATCGCAAAATTTTGGTGACACGCTGTCCGGTTATATCCTGAAAGCTACAGGCCTCTAGGTTATTCGTTGCATGGGTGACAATCTGATCACAAAGTGCGTTGCGGTCTTCTTCACTATTTTCCCCGCGTAGCTTTTCAACAACATCCAGAATATCTTCGGATGATTTTAGAATACCGTTTGAGGCTTCTTCTGTGTTCCTGATAAGAGCATCCAGTTGGTCCGAAACGTTTTCAAAGTCGGTTCTTTCGCCCTTTTTACGCGTGGTATCGGCCAGTTCTTGACGAAAGCGTTCAACATAGAGAATTAATTTATCAAGCTCTTTGTGAAGGCGTTGGTCTGATCCAGCAAGTGCCATGTTAAATTTTGTCCCAAAATCTGAACCCTACATGCGTTATGCAGGGAAAGGAGTTGATATTCTCAGGTGTATGATTATACACAAAAATTACACATAGATAGAGCTTTTAAGAATATTTTCCTTTGTTTTCTGTGCGGGTTTCAGGTTCACCACACTACCCCTCATCCTTAAAAGTTTAGTCAGTTGCAATTAACGCAGTGTTAAAGTTGAATTATTTAACAGGTTTTTTTCTGTAAAACATTAGTCCATTAATACAGATTCCCCAGATCAATAGATGTCGGATAGATAAATACAGGCCTGTTTGCGGAACTTAAGTATGGGGGCATTACGTTCGAGGTGATTCCCGAATGTTATATGCCGCCAATATCAATGGTTCGCCATTGTTGAATTATCAAAAGGGAGAGAAAAGGGCGATTTTTATTCAGAGAGCCTTTGTATTGGGGTGGCTTAATGGGCTGGGTCCAACCGCACGTTTATAGAGGTGCCAGGTTGCATGACCCAGAACCGGCAGGGTGACAAACAATCCCATAAGGCCGACTACTATGGATAGTAAAGTAAGTGCAGCGATGGTAATACACCACAATATCATTGTTTTCGGGTTGTTTTTCACCAATCGAACGGACGTGACCATCGCGGTCACAAAGTCAATGTCTCTATGATAGAGCATCGGAAAGGAAACAGCAGAAAAGGAAAACACAATTAAAGCAATAATGGCCCCGACCACGTGCCCGACAAACAGAAACAATAACCCTTTTTCTGTCGTGAGTATCATATCGAGAAGTTCGGCCATGCTGAAAAGTTTGAACCCGAAGAAGCTAAGCGTGATAAAGGCGGCCATGTCCAGCCAGATGAAGAGAGAAAAACCTGTGACCAGGGCCATCCACCCTAGATCGCGGTTGAACATTGATGCCACAACCCCGAATGCACGGCCCCAGCTGAGCGGTTGTTTTTCTTCCAATTGATGACTTATAAAATAAAACCCGCTGGCGACAAAGGGGGCAATCAGGGCAAACCCGATTGCAAGGGGATAAACCAGATAAGGGAGTTCCAGTTCCAGTAAAAGAAGGATCAGTATCCACCCCCCAACGGCGTAGATACCACCAAAAAACAGGCCATATGTTATCGAATTTAAAAAGTCTGATATGCCCGCACGGAGTATTTTCGGAATGATTGTTGGGGTAATCTGATAAACATCAGGCCAGTTTGGATTTCTTTTTTTTACGGCGGAATTATCCCCAATCGATTGGCTCTCGTTTTGATTGGTTGGATTGATTCCCTCTGAATTGTTCGCCATTCTTTTTTCCCTGAAGACATATGGCACCCCTTTTTATTTGGGGCGCTCTTTTACCAACAGGGTAAGGTATTTTTTGAAGAATTTATACTATTAATTGTTAATTTGTTGCAATTTCGTGGTCATGTGGAATTTTTTGAGTATGTTCTAGCTGACTGATATTATTTGCTAAAGTTATTGCAGCGGCAAGAAAACCTGTACAGTTGTTCCTTCGCCAGGGCTGCTTTGTATTTCCATAGTTCCGTTATGTGCTTCAATCAGCGATTTTACAATTGTCAGGCCCAATCCCATTCCTTCCTGGGATAAGTGCGGGTTAATATTCGTTCTGGCAAAGGGCTGTTGAATTTTGGAAAGATCCCTGGGTGTCATCCCTATGCCTGTGTCGGTGACGCTAATACGGGCATGACTGCGCCGGACCATTTTGTTGTTATTACCAAAATCATTATTCGTTTGTTCACTAATCTGGTCATTGTTTGTTTTTGTCGGGGGGGTATCGGATGGCACAAGTGTCACTTTGTTCAATTCAACGGCAAGAGAACCATTTGCCGGGGTGAATTTAACTGCGTTGGTGAAGAGGTTAAACAAGATCTGTCTGAGCGCTCTTGCGTCTGCTTCTACTGATAGTGCCTTGTTCGGTATTTCCAGCTTTGTCTGTAACGCCGCCTTCGCAAAAAGAGGGCCTGCTTCCTCGTAACATTCCTGGACGACCCGACAAAGGGACAGGCTTTCTTTTTCCAATTCTAACTGTCCGGCCTCTGCTGATGAAACTTCCAGAATGTTACTGATCAAGTTTAAAAGATGGCTGCCAGAGTGATGAATGTCTTTGGCATAATTTTTATATTTATCTGAACCCAGAGGCCCAAAATGTTCTTCGGTCAAAATTTCGCTAAAGCCCAATATGGCGTTTAGAGGGGTGCGCAATTCGTGGCTCATGGTTGCCAGGAATGATGACTTGGCCGTATTCGCTTTTTCTGCTTCGCTCAGGGCAAGTTGCAGAGTTTGTTCCGTGTTCTTTGTTCTGGTGATGTCCTGTACCGTCCCATAAGACCGAATTATTTTGCCCTCATCATTTTTAATTGCCTGTCCAATTTCACGTAGATGAGCGATTGATCCGTTATTTTTTATTATCCTGAATTCGACATCAAATCGATCTGCTGTGCCATCGTGAAAGTGCGATTTATATCGATAATTTTCAAAATCGTCCGGGTGGAGGTGTTTTAAGTCCTTGTTTGCTGTCCAGGACCCCAGATCAATTTGACTGGCGTCCATTTCATAAATTTTTAAAAGCTCTGGCGAGTAGTAAAGGGCCGTGTTTCTGGTTTCATCCCATTCCCAGAACCCCAATTCAGCCATCGTTACGGCCTGTGACAAACGGAGCTGTGATTGTTTGATTTCTGTTTCCAGATTTTGTTGTGTTTTTGCTGTTTCGGCGCGCAACAATGCGCGTTCCAGAATAGCTGGCAGGACGTCAAAGAAAATGGATTTTGGGTCTTTGTTTATATAACAGGTGACGCCAGCCCGCAGGGCTTCGGCTGCTTTGGCTTCTGTGGCCTGAGACGTGATAAAAACGGTTTGAAGCTGTGGATTTCCCGCAAGCAGCGTTTTGACAAGATCAAGGCCTGAACCATCGGGAAGTGTGTGATTGATAATGACGAGGAATGCAGGTGATATATTTTGTAAATCAAGTGCATCATGGGCTGTGGGGGCAGAGGTCAGTTTATACCCCAGAGGTTTTAAAGTTTGTTTTACCTCTTCGACAAAGTCGGCGTCATCATCAACATAGAGTACAGGGATGGGCAGTGCAGTTGCACATAGATGTTGCCATTCATGCGAGACAAGATCAGCCATAAGCAACCCAGTCCCCTGTTTTGGATTGTAGATCCCATGGATTACAGGGATATAATTTTCTGTGCGGCATTCTTCCGGGCAATGCCATTATTGTTTTCGTTTTTTGTAACAACCTAAACCTATAACGGGCCTGTATCCGGTTTGAATTTTATGCTTTTACATCAGAAAAAATGGATTTCTTGCATGTACCATTTTTCCGACAACCATTTTGTGATAGCAATCTTGTTCAACCAATCAGACCAAAACCCACTGAAGCTATATATTTACGATATCTATATATTTACGATCCTGCATTTTTACCCCGCAATCGTTAATATTATATTATATCAGGGAAATTTATCTTAATGAGAACAGGGGTATCAATTAATTTCAATGGTAACGCTTGACCTTCGGCAAGGGATTTTCAATAATCCCGTGGCTTCCACATAAGAATGGATCGCAATTAAAACGTCAGGACATTTTGAAACATAAGGTCTGATTGTTGCATCAGAACAAAGTGAAGATAATAGGCTTTGTTCTCAGCAGCGAATAAACAGGCTGGAAAGTGAAGAGAATGACCTGTTCAAAAACACCCGGCCATGAAAATTGGTCACGATTATCGAAAAGCTATCCCCTGAAAAATTATCGATTTGAACCATCAGAGTTATTGGTGCTGGATTTGTTGCGTTACTATTGCCAATCCTATGCTGATCCTGATTCCCATGCGTGGGAAAAAGCCTTTGTTCTGGGGGAAAAGGAGCTTGGCCCTTATGATGGGGCGTGGGTTGTAAATGCTACGGCTTCGTACATTGGCACAATTCGACATGAACGCAAGACAGCCTTTGAGTTTATTGTTTCCTGTTGCGAAGTTTGTCGGCAACAGGTTTGCGTGACCGAGCTAAATGCCCTGTGGTTGGTTCAGGCCGCAAGGACCGGAAACACTTTGGCGATGGAAACGGCCGGTCGATTGACTCTGGACAGGGCTGGGTACTGGTCGGGGTTAGACGCATTACTAGTCAAAGCCAGGCATTTGGGCAGTGTTTTGAATGAAGTCTTTCCCGAAGAACGACAACATGGGCAAGGTCGAGGGGCGCTAACGGGGTTTTCGACAGGGGCCATTTCCAAGGGGCAGATGCACTAATCGCGTAACAGTAACAGTTATATTCTAAAGGTCATGTTTTTAGGGATCGGTCCTATATCAAGGGTATCAAGGATGTCAGGGCCGATCATCGCTTCTTCGTCCCGATTTTATCCCTGCTTGTCCCAACATCTTGATGGCCAGTGGATATCTTGAAAAAAACGGTTGAGCTCAGAAATATCACTGATAAAGGGATAGAATACACCGGGATGCCAGAAGAGCACTAACCTACAGTCTTAAGTGAAGATTCTGCTCTGTTGATCGTAAAATGCGGGATTTGGAAAAATACAGAGATGATGAATTGTTGTTATGCAGCTGTATTTCCTAGTTTAACTTGCTGTTCCACCAGGAAATTGTTTCTTCTGCGGTTTGTAGAATAACGGGTAGATAATCGCCAGCAGCAGTCATGTCTTTGGAATGCTGTTCCATTATTCTTGCGTTCTCTGCCAATCGCGGGGCAAACATGGAACTGGCTGAACCCTTTAGCGTATGAGCCGCCTGATAGATCACGTCATTATCACCGGATGACAAGCCTTCTTTGATTTTATCAAGCTGGGTATTGATTGTATCCGGAGCCATACCGATCAATTCAACAATAACCTCGTCACCAATTTGCGATTTCATCAGCTCGTATTCTTCGTCAGAGCCAATTGGCATACCAGTTTCATCGGGTAAATTTGTCATCTTCGGCGATACCTTTGTTGCGAGCTCTTCTTCTAATACAGCTTCATTCATATTTGATGAAAACCGTGAAGGTTGGGACGGGTCAGCTTTCCTTTGTTGGTTAATTGTGCCCATGTATTTAATAATAGTGCCCTTTAGTTGTTGTTTAGTAAAGGGTTTTGACAGAACGTCGTTCATACCAATTTCTTTAAAATGCGCGTGGCGCTCTTTAAATGCTTCTGCTGTTAGACCGATGATGGGTATATTGGGCTGGTTGTCACCGCTGCGTATTATGGTGGTTGCTTCCATACCATCCATTTTGGGCATATGAATATCCATGAAGACCAGGTCAAAACTGGTTTTAGCAATAGCTTCGACAGCCTGTTGTCCGTTCATTACAATCGTGGGCCGATGGCCAAATTTTTCAAGAAATGCTTTCGCGATTGTGGCATTAACAATGTTGTCCTCTGCCACCAGAATATCCAAAGCAGGGCAATTTGCCTCGCTCTGTTCTACATGCTGTTCTTCCAAAGCGGCAATTTCTTCATGATCGGGGGGATTGAGTGGAAGAATGATTTCAAATTCACTGCCGAAATTCAGTTTACTGGTTGCTTTTATTTCTCCGCCCATAATTTCGGTGAGGTTTTTTACAATAGCCAGACCTAGCCCTGTGCCACCGAATTTGCGTGTAATGGTATTGTCTGCTTGTGTAAAGGATTGGAAAATAGTCTCAATCCTATCTTCGGCAATGCCAGTTCCTGTATCTTTTATGTTGATATTCAAGAAACCTTGCGTGTCTAAATTCTGCCCTTGTTTTTTTATGAAGTCACAACATCGCGGATCATCAGGTGCAAGCTTCTTTATCGACAGGTTGACGCCGCCGCTAAGGGTGAATTTGATCGCGTTACTTAGCAGATTTGTTAGAATTTGACGTAATTTTGTACTGTCTGTCTTGATGTACTTTGGGCAGTTCTCATCAAGGTTTGTTTTTAGATAAAGGCCATTGTCTTGTGCAAGGGAAAGAAGAGGCGCGGTCACGACCTCAACGGTTTCGTGCAAGTTGAAAGTTGTCTCTTCTAATTCAATATTGCCCGTTTCGATCTTGCTCATGTCCAGGATGTCATTGATGATTTCCAGCAGACTTTGTCCTGATGTAATAATGGTGTCCAGCTGTGTATTCTGATCACTATTGAGATCTGAATCCCTTAATAGCTGTGCCATTCCGATGACACCGTTTAACGGTGTGCGAATTTCGTGGCTCATGGTTGCGAGGAAGTTGGATTTTGCCTCGGTTGCCCGTTTGGCTGCTTCCGAAGCAATCTCTAACTCTTGAGCCTGTTCCAGCAGACGTTCATTGACTTTGAACAAGGCTGATTGATGGGCTTTCAATTCTGTGATTTCGGTGCGGACGGCAATAATTCCCCCTGCCTTTCCCTTTTTTTCACTTATTTGGATCCAGTGTCCGTTTGGCAGCTGTCGTTCTTTGTCTCCACGGGGGGAAAGACTGTTTTGATTCCATTTTGCCCCTTTTTGCATTTGAGAAACTTTATCACCGACCTTATCCCAATAGGCATCAAGTATATCTTGCCGAGAGGTTCCGGGGCGAAACATGTGCGCAACTTCTGGATAAAGCTCTCGGTGACGTGCATTGCAAAAGACAAACTTCCCATGCTTGTCGTAAAGAATAAAGCCGACGCTGATGTCTTCGAGTGCAGAGAAAACCTGTTCTGTAATCTCGTAGGTTTCATCACGTGTGTAGGGAAGGGGGGGAGTTATTTTAAAGGTGTAGAGAATGGAGCCATCATGCAAATGGTGGCACTCAACGGTCATTTGTTGCTTTACCGGATTAATCAGATCACATCTTTTGATGGTGCCTTTTTCAATGTCTTTAAATGCATTGTGCACAGATGTTTTATTATCATGAGGTGTTTGTTGCTTTTGGTTCGTGTGCTTGTCGGTATCTAAGACAAGATGATTCATCAACTCTGCAAGGGGGAGGTTCGGCGCAACCACATCATCTGGTAAATGGAGTACTTGCTGAAGGTTCGTGCTATAGGTAATCAAAAGGCCTGCTTTGTTGAAAATAGCAAAGCACTCAGAATGACTTGCGCTATAATTCTGCGTATCGTGACCCCGCTCAGAAGCAAGGATATCAACCGTCCTGTGTCCCTGTTCCGATTGCTTTGTCATGAATTCCCAGGATTTAAACATCACAAAAAAACATAATCTGCTGGGCAAGATCCGCATCAGATAACTGCGCATAAGATCTTGCCCTGTCACTATGATATAAGTGTCACTATGATATAAGTTTGATAAGAAAAGCTTAATTTCCGTTTTCCTTATGTCAACGCGAATGCTGCAATGCAGCAAAAAATATGTTGGCATCAATCTGAGGTATGTTAGGGTAATTATCTACACACCAAACAGGTGACAGATAATTTACCGCACAGGCCCCCGGTTATATTTGTCATTCGCTATAATAATGAATAACAGGAGCACGCTATGTCAGCTTGTATCGTCGGCTGGGCGCACACGCCTTTTGGCAAACATCCGGAAGAAGATGTGGAAAGTCTTGTGGTAAAGGTGACGCAGGACGCATTGGCACATAGCGATCTGTCTGCATCGGATGTTGATGAAGTTGTACTGGGGACCTTTAATGAAGGTTTCTCGCCCCAGGGATTTCCGGCGTCTTTGATTTTACAGGCTGATAACGACCTGCGATTCAAACCCGCTGTGCGGGTGGAAAATGCCTGTGCTACGGGATCGGCCGCGATCCACCATGGCTTGCGGGCCATTGAATCTGGTCAGGCGCGATTGGTCTTGGTTGTCGGTGTAGAGAAAATGACCGCGCTTTCAGGGCCGGAGATCGGGGATACCTTGCTCAAGGCTGCTTATCTCAAGGAAGAAAGCGATATTAAAGGGGGCTTTGCCGGGGTATTCGCCCGGATTTGTGATCTATATTACCAGAAATACGGCAATCAATCTGATGCCTTGGCCCGGATTGCGGCAAAGAACCATGCAAATGGTGTGCATAATCCTTTGGCCCAGATCCGAAAGGACCTTGGTTATGATTTTTGCCGAACACTGTCTGATAAAAACCCGACGGTTGTTGGGAATTTAAAGCGGACCGATTGTTCGTTGGTATCTGACGGGGCAGCCGCAATTGTACTCGCAGACGAAGAAACGGCCAAGGGAATGGCCAATGCAGTGCGTTTTAAATCCGTGTCTCATGTCAGTGATTTTTTACCCATGAGTAAACGGGATATTATCCATTTCGAAGGGTGCACCAAGGCTTGGCAACAGGCGTTACAGCGTGCAAATGTGACACTGGATGATTTGTCTTTTGTTGAAACGCATGACTGTTTCACCATTGCCGAGCTGATTGAATACGAAGCAATGGGTCTTACCCCACCCGGGCAGGGATACCGCGCGCTGGAAGAGGGGTGGGTCTATCCCGATGGCAAGCTTCCTATAAATCTTTCTGGTGGTCTGAAAGCAAAAGGGCATCCGGTGGGGGCGACGGGTGTGTCCATGCATGTTCTGACGGCAATGCAGTTAAGCGGAACTGCGCCTGCTGAAATACAGGTGGATAATCCTAAACTGGGTGGCATTTACAATATGGGGGGCGCTGGTGTGGCGAGCTACGTTTCCGTTTTAGAGACACGGGACTAAATCTTGATTGCTACCGTCTGATTGTCCCTGGCTTTAATGTCTGGGGCTTTAATGCCTGGCTTGATCATCCTGCTTTGAAAGGCTGCCGAGCTTTCTTTTCAGTCCTTGAGTACATAACTTGATAAGGTGCCTTGGCTAAGCGGTGGCCTTACTATTCTGTATCAGGGGATATTTTGTTAAGGAATGTTCTTTTGGGGCACATACTTCTGGAGAAGTATTTAGCTCGGAAATTATTCCGCTTTGGGCAAAGTGCGCTGGTTTTAGTTCAGGGCGATTGAAGGATGGGTATAATCTTTAACAATCGATTCAATGACACCTTCTTTGCGTAGCTCTCGTACGACCCTGTCAAAATCGGGCAAGATAGAGGTATATTCCGAGGTCTTGTTAATGCAAAGGTGGATATTGATCGTATCGACCACCACAGATGTTTTCTCTATGCGATCTGTGTAGCGATGATCACGAGCATGATAGTCAAAATTGACAGTGTCCCGAACAATGATGTCTGCACGTTTGTTGGCCAGTAGTTTGTAGGTTTGCTCCAGAGTGTCGGTCCACACAACACGGGCATCTGGCAACCTGCTCTTGAGCCAGCCGTTTCCCCTGTAATCCACCAGAATGAATTTTAGCAAATCACGGGGTGTGCTGACCGCCAGGATTTCATCGCGTCTGGGGTGATTTAAATAGGTGTAGATGACGATGTCGATATCGAAAACAGGTTCGGTGCTACAGGTTGTGTAGGTTAGCCTTTCGGGCGTAGGGGTGGTGACAAAAGCGTCTGCTATCCCTTTTTCGACATTTATCTGTGCCCGGGACCAAGGGTAGCCATTGTACTGGGTTTCCACATCTAGCTTATTTCTGAATATGATGTTCAGAAGATCAATGGCTGCACCTTTCATCTTGCCATTTTCGGTCCAGACAAGCGGGGCGTAATGTTCTGGGAAAGCCAGCTTTAGGGGTGCAGCCATCACCATGGCCGGCACGATAGAAAAGAGTAGAACCAGGGGCAATAGCTTCAAGTGATACACTCCGTTGCTTTGCGGATAATTCTGTCTCAGTATCAGAGTTTACACTTTTATAGGGTATTTGTATCCCTAAATTTTATTTTTTGGTCAAATTATGAAATTTCTATTCAGGGGGGCTTTGTAATTTGAAGTAATGAATTGGAGCTTTATCATTGTTCAGTCTGGCCTAGACTGAACGAACCGCATTTGGTGCTAGGAGGGGTTATGAATGAGAAACAAGCGCTTATATTGACCAAGCAAAAAAACGGGAAATTTGAAAATAAAACAAAAGATATAATTAAGATCAAAAAACCTGTTTTAGGCTCAGAAAAATATATAATAACCTTTAAAAACAATAAATCCTATACCTATGGCAAAGACAAGGTTCAATATTTCAAAAAACCCAAAATAATCGATGTTAGCCAATCTGTTATTCGCATGGAGAATGGTAACTACGAACGGTGGGATTCAGCGCTTAAATTTGGGCCGTATATTGTTTTGTTTCGTAATGGTAATTCGTATCATCACCTATTCGACAACATTCAAATTATTATTAATGTTTCGGAAGAGAATAAAACAAAATGTCTTGTTGAATATTATCGCTATATAGCTGATCTTATTAAGAGCCAGAGTCGTCACTTAAGTATATATTATAATAAAAAGCTTGAATTTATCAGAAAAGATTCTGTTGCTAAAAAATTTATCGATAAATCTGGAATTTTTAGTTACGAGCAAAAAGAAGCACCCATTTTTCCTTTTGGAGTTAATTTATCCCAGCGTCAGGCAATTATTAATGCGCTTGAAAATCAGGTTAGCTTAATTCAAGGGCCGCCAGGTACCGGTAAAACGCAAACCATTTTGAATATTATCGCGAATTTATTTGTTCAGGATAAGACTGTTGCAATTGTTGCCGGAAATAATTCTGCAACGGCAAATATCTATGAGAAATTGCAAAACGAAGACATTGATTTTATTACAGCCAAGCTTGGAAACAAGGATTTGCAAGATGAATTTTTTGCAACTGATTGTACAATCCCCGATGTTTCTAGTTGGGCGTTAGATGACAAAAGTAATTTAAAATTTAAGGCAAGGCTTAACTTTTTGGATAGCCAGTTAAGTCAGTTACTTCGTGATAAAAACAAATTAGCCTTTGTTCAAGAGGCGATAGAAAAGCTTTCGGTAGAACGGCAACACTTTAAGCGGCACTTTGGTGTTAAATCGGTTGACCTTCGCAAATGGTCTTTTGCAAATAAATGGTTAATATCAGATTTGTTAAAATTTTTGGCAGAGTTGGAATATTGTTCTCAGAATAAATCTTTAAGTTGGCTTGTTAAGTTAAGCTGGTTTTATAAATACAGAATATTTAAATTCAAAGACTTAGAAAATATTAATGATGATCTTATAAAAGGAATTATTGGAAGATATTATTTTCAAAAAACAGAAGAGTTAAGTCGCCAAAAGCAGTTTTTGAAAGCTTCACTTGATAGGCAGAATTTTGATTCATTGCTAACAGAATATAAAGAGCTCTCTCTTCGAATATTCAAAGGATATATTTCAAGGTACTACAAAGAAAATGGTGGCAAAAAACAATTTCATGTTAACTCGTACAAGAACGTGTTCCCCAAGTTTTTAGAACGATTTCCTGTTGTACTGAGTACAACGGATTCTATTATTAATAATAAATCTCCGCACGAAATATTTGATTATTTGATTGTTGATGAAGCTTCACAAGTGGATTTGGTTTCAGGCTTTTTAGCTATGTCCTGTGCTAAAAATATTGTAGCTGTAGGGGACTTGAAACAGTTACCTCATATCCCGGCGGAATTAGTTAATGAAGATATTGACCGGGTATTTGATGTTCAGCCTGGGTATAGTTATCTGTATCATAACCTTTTATCTTCACTAAATACTGTATTTAGTGGTTCTGTACCTCTAACGCTACTTAAAGAGCATTATCGTTGCCATCCCAAGATTATTGATTTTTGTAATCAAAAATTTTACGGCGGCCAACTCGTGATCATGACGGAAGCAGTTGGTGAACCGTTTAAGGTATTTAAAACAGCCCCCGGTAATCATGCACGTAAACCCAGTGACGATAAAAGTCTTTTTAATCAAAGAGAATTAGATGTTATCGAAAATGAAATACTTAATTCTGAATTAAGTCAAAAAAGGCCGGATCTCATTGGAATTGCCACACCTTATCGTGCACAAGCAGATAGAGCGAGGCAAAATTTTTCAGCTAATAAGGTGCAAATCGATACTGTTTATAAGTATCAGGGGAGAGAAAAGGATACGATTATTCTTAGTACCGTATCGAATAGTCTTAATAAATTTGTCGATGATCCCAATTTACTTAATGTGGCGGTGTCACGCGCTAAGCGACAATTTATTGTGGTCACATCAGGTAATATCTTTAAAGAGCAGGGATCTAATATTGGCGACTTGATCCGGCATATTGAATATCAATCGGTGTCAGATAGTGTTTTTGAGAGCAAAACGGTTTCCATTTTTGATTGTCTGTATGCTGACTATTCAGATGTTTTGAAAGATTTCTCCAAAAGAGTTAAGAAAATCTCCAAGTTCACTTCTGAAAATTTAATGATAGCTTTACTTGAGGGTATTTTGAGTGATGAGCGATATAGCTCATTCGCGTATAAGATAAATTATTCACTTAACTTATTAGTAAAAGATTTCAGTAAATTTACCGATCGTGAAAAAGAGTTTGTATTACATCCCCACAGTCATGTGGATTTATTGTTGTATAACAAACTCGACAAAATACCGTTCTTAGCTATTGAAGTCGATGGATATCAATATCATGATCTTAACGATAAACAGTCAGAGCGGGACGAATGTAAAAATACTGTATTTAAGAAGTTAGGCATTCGGTTGTTGCGGTTTTCTACAACAGGAAGTGGTGAACGTGAAAAACTTGAAGACGCAATAAATTCATACTTAGTCGCTATACCTAAATCTCAAGAAGAAAAAATTCATTCATGATTTTATGTGCTTTATTATAATATGATCGGCGATGAAGGCATTTAATCTCTCTGCTTTCAAGGGTTTGAATTCCTTGTTGAGGGCAGTTCTTGGGGGGTACAGGCGGGCCTTGGCGGTTGGGAAATGGAATGGGAAAAGGAGCGATCAATTCGCCATGTTCCACAACACGCGTAAAAGCGCAATCTGTGCCATCAGGATATAGGCCATAAGCATAAAAAGCATGGTGTAGCGGTGTGCGTTTGATTCCCCCCGGGATTTGAGGGCGCGCACCCGTTGGGTTGACGTTGACAGATGTTTCGATATCTCACGAATTTTACGTTTTTCGTTGATTTGCCAAAACTGGAGAAAAATTTCAGATGCAACCGCGAATACGGTAAGGATAAGAGAGCTGGCAATCAGGTAGTTGATGAACTTGGCATCATAGGCATTGGCCTTTGCCAGAAAATATATCGCAACAAAAGCCAGGCTGAGATAGGCAAGGGCCTGCCATTGCTGGCGCTTGGCAAAAAGAAGATTATTTCCGGCCTCGCGATAGATCATCAAAAATTCCGCGTGGCTCAGATCATCAAGAGAGCTTTCTATATGCTCAAACTCTTCATCTTCATCAATCATTGGCACCTCAATTTAACAAAGGCTTCTGCGAGCCAGTTAATCCACGCAGACTGGTTCGGGACGTATCTTGTGTATCGGGCAATACCAGAACCATTCTGGTGTTTTTTGCCGATGGCACCCCGTGTTTATGCCTGCTGGGACGAAAAGGTCCGTTTGTTTTACGACTATAGGAATAATGGCATTAAAGGGTTAATAAGTTATTTATCGTCATATTTTATGGTTACTATTCAAATGGTTAGTGTGTATTTTAGCAAAATGAAACAGGGGTATTGTTACCATTTTTTGTCTTTGGCTGCGGATGGCGTAAACTGGCGTGGTTCTTGTAAGGGATAATCAGGGCAGGTTATTTTATGAAAACAAGGGAACTTATGATGCGTATTGTTCAATCCTTTTTTACTCTGTTGGTGATCGTGACGCTATCCGGGTGCGGGCAAAATGTATTTCAGAAAGAAGAAGTGGTTGTTGTTTCAAAACCCCAGCCAACGACCTATTGCTATCGTTCCCTTGCCAATGTGGATTGTTATGAACAGCCTGTACCCGAAGAGGAACGAACCCTTCTGGTTCCCGTAGAATAACGACGGCTTACTGAATAGGTACGACGGCAATAAAATTGAATTGGGCGGAATTGATGCTGCCTATCCCCTGTGGCTCATTCCCTGTGACTCATCCCCAAAAAATCAGCCCGGCTACCACCTTATGTGGCTAATTACGGCCCCTCGACGTGCTTTATCCTGACCTGATTCAACCTTCCAAACCATCAGACACACAGGACAATACAGAGATGTTTTGACGACACGTCTGATTAATATCTATCCAAGACCCTGTTGGGTTTCGGTTAAAAAATGACGGATCAGAATGTCAAAAGCCCAAATATAAAAGCCCAAATATAACTGACCTTACTTAACTGTCCAATTTTGCATGAGTGGACAGTTATTTGGGGCGGGTTTTCTCGATTTATTGTCTTTTATAAAAAAAATCCCTGATCAGTCCCGTGATTTTTCCGGTGAAATTCCGGGTGAAATTCCGGGTGATTTTTTCCCCGGATATAATTTCCTGATCAAATTTTCTTATGCGCATCTCGTTAGGATTTCAAAGGGGTTTCAAAGGAATTTCGGTGAGTTCTCAGTTGTTGCATATTGATCTTGTTGCTTTTTTTGCTCATCTATCAAATTTTATAGTTGATTAATTAAATGATAATAAATAATATCATCTAATAAATTATATAGATGAGTGTACAAACGCTCTGCAGGGGGACATCGTGAAGAGATCGCAACTGGATTTGCATCGGTTTGAGAAGGTTTTGGCTTTGCTGGACTCAGCCGTCGAAGGAGAGGCTCTTGCCGCTCTGGGACGAGCAAAACATATGCTCGCTGGTGCAGATATTAGCTTTCGAGAGCTAAAGGTGGGGATCTCCAGTTCTCAAGGGGCTGCTCAAGAACCTGTACAAGAGGTTGATACAACCCGGGTGCAAAGGCTGGAGCAGGAACTTGAATCTCTACGATGGTCCCTTGCGCGGCATGAGCTGCAGGTCGCCGCATTACGTCAGTCGGTGGAAGAAAAATCCGCAATTATCCAGAACGAGCAGGCAAGGCGTCATGCTCAGGAGGGGGAATTGACCGGACTGCGCAAAGCTCATGCCGTGCAGATGGAAGAGGCCTTGAACCGAAAGGAAGAGGTTGAAAAGTTGACGGCGCAATTGGCGCAATATCAAGCTTTTGAAAAGGAAACAGGTGTTGGTCCAAAGGCTTCGTTGCGTCAACGGATGAAAGAGACTGCGGGTACAAGCCAGCGATCTCCACAGCAGGTTCGTTCTTCCAGAATTGATCGTCGTAAGGGGGGCGCCCGCAGTGATGATGTCACCAGAGTGCGATCATCCAGAAGGGTGACAGATACGGTCGAACAGACAGCTTTTCAGTTTGTTGGTGGTAAAGACAGGTCTATCGGAAAGGAATACCGTTGGGCGAAACTGGAAGATCGTCATCAGGTGATGGCAGTGGTTTCAGAAGTGGGAAACGACGAAACCGAACTTAACGCATTGGAGCGGGCGATGGGCCTGCGAGCGGAAGCTTAAACAAGGCGTATAGATCAGAACAATGGCTTCCAAAGGAAAAGATGGCGGATCTGCGTCAGCAAAAACAAGTGGTAACAAAAGGGGCGATTTGACCAAATCAAAAGGGCAATTCGAGACCCTGCAAGAGAGTTTGCGCCAAAGTGTCGCCCAAATGGAACAGTGGGGGAGTTGGGCGCAAGGTCTGATCGAAAGTCGCGATGATGAAATTGCGGCCTTGCAGGCACGGGTAGAGGCGTTAGAAACCCGTCTGTTGCGCGAAGCCGGTGATGAACCCAGGCTGACCAATGCTCAAAAACGGGAAGCAATAACCGCCTACCTGACCGACCCAGAGCGAACAAACTGGTCTGATCGTGAAATCGCGAGGCAGGTTGGAACATCCCCGCAAACCGTTGCAAACTGGCGACAGCGTTTGTCTGTTACCTCGCGCCGTGGGCAGGACCGCACGGTTATCCGCGGCGGCAAGGTGTTTAAAATGCGCACCGATAACATTGGGCAAAACAAGCGTTAGTTGACCACTTGTTATCGTGTCAGGTCTTTTGTTGGGCGAGAGCTGTTTCGTAATAGATTTGTTATTGATTGACTTGATATGCCAAATGTTTCCCTGATCTCTTCCCGCGACCTGCCTTTGGTATAAGCGGCAACAGCCAAGGCCTTTCTTATCCGTTCAGATACTGCCTCTATTACTCATTGCTGTTGTCAGCCTCTGTCTGTCATCTTGGTAAAAGGTCGTGTTTGTTCAAGTGGTTTCTGTTCTTGAAATTTTACGTCAGGCAAAGGGCGCATGGCCATTGCCAAATGACCAGTTTTCCCGTTTGGTTTCGACCAGATTAATGATCACGTCGTCTCTCGGGACCCCGGCATCATTACTGACGTTTTCAGCAATGGCTTCGTAAAGTGCTTTTTTCTGTTCGGTTGTTCTGCCTTCGGCACAGGTGATCTGGATAATGACGAGATCGTCCGAGTGTGTGATGCCCATAAACTCTGCGGGGCCTATCAGTTCAGTGCCAGCGTTGTGCGATGTGAGAGCCTGAAAATAGTCATCCTGTGGAATGCCAAAGACATCGACCAATGCGCGGTGTACCCCTTTGCTGAGGGCGGTGGGGTAAAGCGGATCGTTTCCTGAGGGGTGATGGATGCGAACGAATGGCATGGCGTACTCCTTGGTGTCTGAAGAGATAAGTTGGTTTTCCTGTGGCGGAGGATTTAGCCTCTGCTGTCTTCTATGAGTTCAATCTGGTAGCCGTCAGGATCTGAAATGAAGGCGATGACATCTCGGTTGCCATTGCTGGCACGATAGGTCATGGGGCCGGGCTGGCGGCTGATTTCTACGCCCATGGAGGTCAGGCGTTCACAGGCGGCATTGATATTGGACACGGCAAGCGCGATGTGGCCAAAGCCGGAACCGTGCGTGTATTCGACAGGGGCGTAGTTGTATGTCAGTTCGATTGTTGTGGCTTTGCTATAGCCCATGAACGACAGGGTGAATTGCCCTTCGGGATAGTCTTCGCGCCTGAATTCGGTCATGCCGAGGGCGTCGCGGTAAAAGGCGACCGATCTGTCAAGATCGCGAACGCGGATCATGGTGTGCAGAATAGTTGTCGGTAAGAGGCCCGTTTTTGGGGGCGATGCTGAGTAGGTTTGCATGATATCTTCCTTATATCTTCCTGGCGAAAGTTTCTTTTTTGTTGCCCGCTTTTGTTGGCCCGTTGAGTTGACGTCTTTGGGTAAGGGACAGGGATGAAACAGGGGTGTGACAGGACAGGGACTGCCCTGTCACACCTGTTCAGCTTGGGGCTGGTTTAGGGGCCCCGGCCCTTAACCTGCCGAGATTGCTTCGCCCAGAGCGTTATTGCTCATGGCGATACCGTCCATGTTCCAGGTGCCGTCAACGGCGTGGACGCCGTTTGACCAGATCCGGTCCTTGGAGAGGGTTCCGCCGGAAAGATCATGCAGAATTTGTGTTGCTTCGCCGAAGAAGGCGGTTTGCACCTCATGATCGGCGAGGGCGAAAGACGGCGTTCTGGTTTCGACCCATGCTCCATCGACTGGCTTCCCGCCTGCAAAGGAGTGTCCTTTTTCAACAAAGACAACATGTGCAGTTACATTCGGTGTCATGACCGTGTTTCCGCCCAGACCGTGATGTCTAAGGAAAGATTCGGTGATTTTTGAAATGGCTTCTGCTTCCTGTCCAGCGGGTAGAACCCCTTTTGTAAGGGTAAGTGTGATTGGCATTTTGTTATACTCCATATTAGCTTGCAAATTGCAATACGTAAATTGTTAGCGTTACGTATTGCATAAAGCAAGTTATTTTTTTACGATGCTGAAATGAAGACTGAAAACAAGATACGCAGTTCCGGATGTCCCGTGGCATTCGGGCTTGATACCTTTGGGGATCGCTGGACTTTGCTGGTCATCCGCGAAATCATGCTGGGGGGCAAACGAACTTATAGTGAGTTTTTGCAGGCCGAGGAGGGAATCGCGACCAATATCCTCATTGATCGACTCAAGCACCTTGAGAGCAATGGCATTGTCGAGAAAAAAAGAGACCCCGAAAACCGCCGCAGCTTTGTCTATAACCTCACGGACAAAGGCTATGACCTTGCCCCGATATTAATTGAGCTGATTATCTGGAGCGGCAAACACGACGACCGGGAAAACGCCAAGCGGGATGTACTGGAAGAAATTCAACGCGACCGCACCAGTTTTGAAATGAAACTACGTGGCAAATGATCTTTGTTTATCGCAAGGATCTTTATGTACATGGTCAGTCGTAAAGCGGTGGCAGCCTGATGTTGCTATAACCCGGAACCATCTGGATTTAGTTTTCTGACAGCCATACACCGGCCAAGTGTTCGGCCTGTCTGATTTCTTCGCTGGTCAGTTCCGTGGCAATTTCTTTCATCCTTTTTGCGGCGGTTTCGTGCCCGTTTATATCGGCAAGGTGAAACCATTTATAGGCCTCAACAAGCGACACATCGACCCCTTTGCCCGATAGATACTGTTCGCCGATGGTAATCATGGCATTGGTATATCGTTGCTTTGCGGCCTTGAAGAACCAGTCCAGGGCCTTGTCAGGGTTGACGGGGGTTCCTCGGCCGAGGCTGTGCATCATGCCCAAATTGTATTGCGCCTGGGCGACGCCTTGTCGGGCAGCCAGCAAGTACCAGCGAATGGCTTCGCGATGATAGTGCGTGGTATTCTTTTCCCGATCCAGCAAAATACCCAATCTTAATTGCCCGGTTAAATCGCCCTGACTTGCGGCGCGTTGATACCAATAAATCGCCTGATCAAGGTCGTCGTCGGGATTATCTATGTCATCGTGATAAAAAGCCCCCAGGTTACGTTGTGCTTCGACCATGCCACCCTCTGCTGCACGCTGAAGCCATTTGAGAGAGGCCTGCATATCCTTGTCTATTCCTGAACCACCCTCGTAAAGGACGCTGAGATAATATTGGGCCTTTGCATGTCCGTCCTCGCCAGCTTTGGTCAGAAGTTCTATCGCCTGATTGTATTTACCGGCGCGATAAGCCGCTATGCCGTCTTCGTAACTGCCTGCAATGGCTGTGGGGGAAATAAACAAAAGGACACCGGACAGCAGAATGAAATGCAGGACAAAACAGAGGGCGAAAAGGGGGCGTGGTGAGGGGATCATTTGTTTTTTTCAATTAATCCTGTTGTGGAAAGGTATTGGGATTGCGTTGTGTCTTTCTCTTTTCTCCTTTGGAAGACCTGAAATCTGTGTCTTGTTATGGCACCTTGAAAGGGTTCAGGTTCGATCTTGGTGTGAGTATATCAGAGTTTCCGCTTGAGGGTTAAATCTACTGTATAAAACAGGTGTGTCTGTTTTCCTCTGAAGTCTTGACGTTTCTCTTTTTTGGGAATAATTCTCTTACATGAGAGAAGGTATAGAAAGGCAAAAGGACAAAGTTCTAGCCGCACGTTTAAAGACATTGCGCGTTGAGAAGGGGTGGTCTTTGGATCAGCTTGCAGATCAGAGTAATGTCAGTCGCGCAACGCTGTCGCGTATGGAAAAGGGGGACGTTAGCCCTACGACCGCTGTATTGGGGCGGTTGTGTGCCGCCTATGGCATGACCATGTCGCGTTTGATGATTATGGTTGAGGATGATTTTCTTCCGTTGGTTCGGCGGGATGATCAGACGCTTTGGAATGATAAGGATACGGGCTTTGAGCGCCGCTCTGTCTCACCACCCTCGGCGAGCTTGGGGTGTGAAGTACTTGAATGTCGGTTGCAGCCTGGAACTGAAATTGACTATCCCGCTGTCCCAAAAGATAACGCACCCCAAAGGGCTTTGGAGCATCACCTTGTGCTGAGAGAAGGCGAGCTTGAGATGACTGTGAACGGGCAGTCTTATGTCCTGCGACAGGGGGATTGTCTGCGATATAAGTTACAAGGGCCAAATCGGTTTCGCGCCCATCATAAAAAGGGGGCTTTCTATACACTTGTCATTTTGTAGGTGCCGTTTTGTTACCGGATTAACGGATGATTGGTTGTTGGCCCATTAATCAGTTGGCCCTGTAATCAGTTGGGTAATCAGTTGGGTAATCAGTTGGGTAATCAGTTAGGGCAATAAGCGAATGATATCTTTTGAATGGTATATAAAAGTATGAAAAATAGAGAAGTAATTCTGTGTCTTGATAGCACAGGTTTTGATGCCCGAATTGGGGAGCTTGCGGATTTGCTGCACGCCTGTGTTCTGGATGGTGCCAGTGTCGGGTTTGTATTGCCTTTTTCAAAAGAGGACAGTTTGCAGTTCTGGCGCAATCATGTTCGCCCCGGGGTTGTGTCCTGTCAGACTCTTTTGATGGTTTATATTGTGGGGGAACAGGTTATTGGTACGGTCCAGCTATGTTGCAGTACGATGCCAAATCAAAGCCACCGGGCAGATGTTTCCAAGCTGTTGGTATCACCTCTGTTTAGAAAACGCGGTATTGCCAAGGCATTAATGGCAGAACTGGAAACCCAGGCAAGAATGCGGGGAAAAAGCCTGCTTACGCTGGATACGCGCACGGGGGATAATGCCGAACCACTTTATCGTCAATTGGGGTATGAAATCGCGGGTGTTATCCCGGATTTTTGTCGGGATGCGCATGATAAAACAAGGTTTGATCCCACAACCTATATGTATAAACGCCTGTAGGATTTAATTTCCTGTCACGGGAAAGTAAGCATCAAAGTCATCCCGAAATCAGCCAGAAATATGTTGGATGTCAAGCGGCTTTTTGGGGGCGCTATCTGGTATGGCAAGCGCGGTAAACTTGGAATGTATTACAGCCATGGGGCGAAAATATCTTGACCTGGTCCGTGATCTCGGGGTTATTTTTTGGCTGCTCTGTTGAATAGAGTGCTTCTCTCTATGTAAAACTTCTAAATATAATAAAATAAATTTCCATTAAAAAACAATTTGTTATTAGAAAAATTTTCTAATTAAGAATGATTCGCATTGCATTGTCATAATTACGTCTTATATTCCCTGTAGATATACCCGCGCTGGTAATGGCGTAAAAGGGCTCGCAAAGACTTTTACCGTTAAAAGACTTTTACCGTTACTGGCAGTCAATGAACAAATTGATGGGTATAGTCACCTTGCTGAATGGGGGATTAAATGAGTAAGCGTAAACCACCAAGAATTTTGACTGTTGTTCGAAAGGAACAGCTGACGCCGCATATGTTGCGTGTAACACTTGGTGGCGTCGGACTACAGGGCTTTCCCGAAGATCAGGAAGGGGCACATGTAAAAGTTTTGATCCCGCAAGGGGATATCGACCCGGCTGAATTTGTTTCTCGGATTGTTGATGGCCAGCGCCCGGTAATGCGGACCTATACCGTTCGTCAGCATCGGGTAGAGGAAAACGAATTGGACATTGATTTTGTGATCCACGGCGATGGTGGCCCCGCGAGTAATTGGGCACAGGCTGCTTTGCCGGGGGACTATATCGGCCTTTTTGGGCCAGGTCCCAAGAAGATGACCTATCTGGATGCAGACTGGTTTTTGCTTGCGGCGGATATGACGGCAATACCCGCGGCGGCGGCGGCGCTGGAAGCGTTGCCAAAAGATGCTGTTGGAACGGCCGTTTTCGAAGTAACATCCGAAGAAGATAAACAAGAGATTGATGCACCCGCGGGTATTGATATCCATTGGCTGGTTCACGCTAATCCTGCGCAAAGAAGTTATCAGCAAAGTGATTTCATCCGCAAAATGCGCTGGCGCCCCGGTTATCCCAGTGTTTTTGTTGCCGGAGAGTCCGGTGTCGTGAAAGAACTGCGTACCCATCTGTATCAAGAACGGGGGATACCAAAGGAAGATACATATGTATCGGCCTATTGGAAAATCGGTCTGGAAGAAGATGCACACCAAATTCAAAAACGGATGGCTGCGGCTTAGTTTCTAATCGCTTTATATTTCAAAAAAGCCCGCGACAGTTTTTGTTCCGGGCTTTTTTTGTGCCTATGATTTTAATACCTATGAATTAGGGATGAATTTTCTTCGTATATGTCGGGGTTCATGTCGTGACAAGGATGTCAGGGCGGGAAAACCAAGAAAACAGATAAAAAAATGACTCCTGTTGAAATTGTCCCCCTAACAAAATCAACAAGAGCCAAAAAGGCTGGCACATAAATGCCGGCTGGGTAAGGCAATACAGGGTGTACCGATCAATAATATCGGTGGTGTACTGAAAAAGTTGCTATATCAGCGAGCAACAAAGTATGTGCAAACAAAGCCAGGGATAAAAAGGTTGAATATATAACCTAATACGACCCCCGAACTAACAGGCGTGGTGCAATAAAACGCATTGTCAATCCGGGGGAAGTTGCTTGCATGAGTATTTAAACCTAATTGCTCGGAAAGGTGTGAGTGAAAAGAACGTGAAAAAAATATCACGCTGAAGGCATCTAAGGATTTTCTGTTTGAAGGCCCGTTGGATGCTTTGCTGATAAGCTCTGTAAGAGCATACAGCAAGGCGCAAAATTGAAGGGGGCGTTGGCTTGGGTTTGTCTGACCCCGGCTATACAGAATAAAAAAGCAGTAAAAAAAGATCGATTGGAAAAAAGATCACAGAATAGCCCGCACCATAAACTGGGGCAGTTAAAGAATAGCATTTCAGCGGAAAAGCAAATCCCGATTTCTGAAATAGATGGTGCGCAGTGCGAGCGCTTCAAAAATCGGGATCAGTTGCTTGCGTGGGTGTATTGAACACTTTTTTCATATTAATGTGGAGTGAAAAAAACGTGAAAAGAAGCTATGCTCTTATAGGGTGTGGGCTGTGTTTTTTAGTTAATTGATTCAAATGTGATATTTGTGGCGTTGTCAGGTGATTTATATTGTATGCAATGCCATTAATTCCACATTATGGTGTCGTTTTTTTGTTAGCTATGTGTGGAATCGGTTAGATATCTATGGAAGTTGTGGCTGTTTTTGGGGACATATTGTTTAAGTTTGTGGTTTTTGGGCGAGAGTTTCGCAGTTTCTAACCCCCATAGTTGTTATAGCTGCCGAAACATATATTTCTGGAACATATATCTCTGAAACACATGTTTCTGGTTCACATGTTTTTGGGGATACTCTGGGCAGATATCTGGTAAATTTTAAGGATAAGAAACCTACTGACATAATGTTGTCAGTAGGGGGTGTTTATATTCGTCATATATTATGAAGGCTGTTGTTGTGGTCGGCGCCTAGCCAAAAAAGAACGGCCGTTATGTGAACCAGAAGGGGAAAATTATGTCAGATGCAACACATGATAATGGGCAAGCCCAGAATGATGACCGTCAAACAAAGACCGGGGGGTGTTTGTGTGGGGCAGTGAAGTTTACGGCAACGGGTGTTGGTGGTGACCACGGGGTGTGTCATTGCGGAACTTGTCGTAAATGGTCGGGTGGTCCAACCATGGCTATTCATGTTGAGGGCATGGAATTTGAAAATGAAGATAATGTAAAGTCATATGTATCTTCAGATTGGGCTGAGCGGGGATTTTGCCAGAACTGCGGAACACACCTTTTCTATCGCTTGCGCGACGGCAGCATGACAGTTGTATGGGCGGGGGCCTTTGATAAAAATGACGGCTTTTCACTTGCCAATGAAATCTATATCGACAGTAAGCCAGCCGGATACAACTTTGCAGGTGATCACCCCCGCATGACGGAACACGAATTCCTGAAATCCCTTGGCATGGTAGAATAGAGTTAAACAGGTGTACTTGTCACAGGGGTAATACTTGTTGCTTATAATAAACGACCAGGGAGTTTATTTCTCTCTGGTCGTTTTTCACTCATTTCTTGGTGAGAGATATAGGTCTTGGCGACAGATATAGGCCCGAATTATGTCCGGTCTGAATAGTGTTCTGAAAAATAGCAAGTCTGGCCATCGTGAGACCAAGTTTTATTCAGACAGCTATCTATTCTTCTTTTACAGAGATTTCAAAGAAATCGTCTTCTTCTGTTTCTTCCGGTTTTGCCTTTAGGGGTTTGGGTTTCGTGCGTCTGGTTTCTTCGCTTAAGGGCAGTCGGTTTTTGAAGATTCCTTCGATACGTTGGCGCAAGAGTTTTGGTGATACGGGTTTAACCAGATAGTCGTTCGCACCCGCCTGAACTGCTTGCTCTACGTATTCGCGTTCCGAATGTGCTGTCAGCATAATAATCGGTATATTGGCAATGTTCTGATCGTCAGAGGAACGGATTTTTTTGACAAGATCTATGCCCGAGATAGGTTTCATCGTCCAGTCGATGAAAATAAGGTCTGCGGGTTTTCTTTTTAGTAATTTGTACCCACCGGCACCATCGCCAGCCATGCGGATATCCCGCACGCCTAAAGACGTTAGAATAGATTTTACGATGCGTTGGATAAAGGGCTCATCATCTACTATACAGCATTCCAGGTTCTTAAAATCCAGTTTGTAACCCACGCGGCAGCCTCTTATCAGGATTGAACGATAAGGGTATATTATTATCTATGGTGGTGTAATTCCAGTGCTTTATAGTTTTCTTTTTCAAAAGACTTTAAAAACAGTTGCTGGCAAGCTTAGTTAGCTGGGTGCAATCATAAGGCTGATAATGGTGCTTAGCCCGGGGTTTCATCAAAACCATTTAAGCTTCTTGAATATGTAAATCTGTATAGAGACGATTAAAATCAAAAGTCCACTGAACAGCCAAAAGGCGTTTTCGTCTCCGCCGCCGGGTATCCCCCCGACATTTATTCCCAATAGTCCGGTTAAAAAGCCCAGCGGCATAAAGATCGCCGCGATAACGGACAGGGTATACATGTTTTTATTCAACTTATCTGACAGGCTGTTGATAAGCTCGTCCTTGATAACCTGTGCCCTTTCACGCAGAGCATCGAGGTCTTCGACAAAACGTGTAACGTGGTTATAACTTTCCTGTACCCGGCGTTTGTCTTCGTTACTGAGCCAGCCAAGATCCGACCCGCGCAGTTGAAGAATGGCATCGCGTTGCGGAGAGATATAGCGTCGAAGCATGATGATCTGTTTGCGAATATTAACGACGGTTTCACGCAAGGATTTATCAGCCTTTTCCATGATGACCTCTTCCAGATTATCAACCTGTTCGTCCAGATCAATCAGGATTGGTTCCATGCGTTCTGACAGACGTGCGATTAAAAGAGAAATAAACTGTCCGGCACTTTTGGGGCCTTTGCCGTGTTTGATTTTTTCTTGGATGTCCTGAACTGCTTTAAGCTGTCTTTTTTGGACACTGATGATGCGGTGGGCATCAATCCATAAACGGATAGAGATCATGTCGGTCGGGTCGGCATTTTCATGCAGGTTGACCCCGCGTAAAATTACCAGTGCCCCTTCGTCGATTTCTGTAATCCGGGGGCGGGTTTCTTCGGCGGTGAGGCTATCGACAATAAAGGGGTCTAGATAGGCGATCTCTTTTTCCAGCCAGGGCTGTGTATCGGGGTGGTTTAAATCCAGATGTATCCACGCAAGTTTGTCATCCCGTAACTTCTGGCTGATGACATCAGTATCAAGTACCTCTTTGCCACCACCCTTGCCGTCAAAATCGTAAGATATCAGGATATGTTCATTCATGTCGCTATCTCATGCCTTGGCAGGTGTTTGATAAGTGTATCATAAGCTTAGCTATGTTTATCACAATGTGTCTTAAACATAACTATCAAAAAATTAATCCCTGCATTCAAAGCACCATAAGCAAGGCACCAATAGCGCGCCCGTTACAAAATAGTGAAAGGAATTTTCTGTTTGCTTCAACTTTCCTCTTTTGCTTCGCGTTCTTTTTTGCGTACGGCGGAACGGTGGACGGTGTAGAAGGTTGAGCCAACGATGATGCTGGCGCCCAGCAGGGTCCAGAGGGTGGGGATCTCTGCGAAAAAGAGAATGCCGATCCCGGTGGCGAAGAGAAGGCGTACGTATTCGACCTGTGCGACTGTCACGGCCTCTGCCACGCGATAGGCCTGTATGTAAAACCATTGCATGGCAGACAGTAACAGGGCGATCAGGATAATCAGCAAGACTTCGCTCAGGGTGGGTGTTGTCCAATACCACCACGCAGGGCCAGCCATAAAAAGTGTTACAAGGAGGGACTGGTAAACCATGATGGTTGATGGCTTGTCGATCTGTGACACCTTGCGCAGGATAATCATAATAGCGGCAACAAAAAAGGCCGAGATCACCGCCAGAATGGCATAAATGTTAAATTCGCCTGTGTCGGGGCGAATAATCACCAGCACGCCGATAAAACCAATAATTGTTACCGACCAGCGGCGAATACCTACAACTTCGCGCAGGAAAACAATTGCAAGTAATGTGGTGAAAAGGGTTCGGACAAAGCCAATGGCGGTGACTTCGGCCAGGGGCATATAAACGACGGCGGTAAAGCCTGCGCTCATGGCGATAAAAGAAAAGGCCCCGCGTACAAGATAAAGTTTCCAAACAGTGGTCTTTAAGGCCGAGGTCCCTGATTTGATGATAATTGGGGCGACCATTAACAGGGCAAAAAGCTGACGAATAAAGAGGATTTCAAATACGGGGACGCGTTGCCCCACAACCTTGATCATTGCGCCCATGACAGAGCCGCTCAGCGTGGCAAGGATAACGAGAATGGCCCCGCGCACATTGCCCGGTATAGAATTCCACCGTCCTGAAAATTCAGGAAGAAGGTCTTCCAGCCAGTATGTTGTTATGCGTTCTGGAACGAACTGCATCGTGACAAAATCCTTTATTTTCCCACCTCTATAACGCGTGATAGAGGGCCTGTTCCGTACAGGACAGGGCTGGTGACGTCCTGTTAAGATGAGCAATGTCAGATCTTTAGCTGCCAGAGGGAATTAAGATTCCGGCAAAGCAAGGGTCTTGGCAAGGATGGTTCTGATCAGAGAATGGCAAGAACCGGTACAGGCGCCAGTGTGGGCATATGAACAAAATGGTCTGCGGGGATGAACTGCACAGACAAAACCCGACGGCAGATGCCGGGTTGAAATTTTCTTTAGCTTGCGCCTCTTTCAAAGGGGATGCAATGGTGATTTGTACTTTGGTTCAGAATTTAGAGCTAACCGGGGGTTTGTTCGACACAGATTTTGCCGCTTTCCCCCTGACTCAGGGGTTCTTTGAGCAGATCACAAAAGTGTGGCGAACCGGATGGATTGTTTTTCCTGAAATATCGGCAGGTATTACAAATGCCAAAGGGCAAAAAGTATCTTGTGATAACACAGGATGTCGCGTTAAAGGTACTGATCAATTGACCGTCATACGGGATCAAGCCTAAGAATCCTTAGATAATTTCATCCTCGTCGAACAAGGGGTCTTGTTCTAATTGGGTTGTCATGCTGTCGATGGTTGCGGTGGTGTCGATTTTGCGGTTGACCTTTGCAATGTGGACCAGACCGTCACCTTCATTGATAACGGGCAGGTTTGTCCGACCAATAATCAACCCTTCGACATCTGCAATAACTTCGGTTTCTATTTCACCGAACGGATCGGAAACCATCCCCAGTATGTCACCTTTTTTGACTTCTTCACCTGTGCTTTTGAACATACGTAACAAACCGCCCGCGGGGCTGCGTACCCATGAACTGGATGATGATATGATCGGGTCGACCCTTGCCTTGGCAGAGCTTTTCGCGGGGAGCATTTCCAAATGGCGCATGACCCGAATAATACCGGCAGTTCCAACACGCGCGGCCATTTCGTCGAACCGCAAGCCTTCACCAGCCTCATAAACCAAAATATCAACACCTTTTTCCTGTGCCGCTTGTCGCAGAGAGTTCGGGCGGATTTTTGATGTTAGAATAAGGGGCGCAGCAAAGGCTTTGGCCAATGCCATGGTTTCCGGCTTTGAAGGCGTCAGGCGGATCTGGGGCAGGTTGGTTCGATGGAATGAGGCGGAATGGAGATCTATACCGACATCAGAATGAGCAACAATTTCGTTCATGAAAATATCTGCAAGGCGCGCGGCCAATGATCCTTTGGATGAACCCGGAAAAGATCTGTTTAAATCGCGTCTGTCCGGCAAGTATCGGGAATGGTTCATAAAACCAAAAGAATTGACGATGGGTATCGCCAGCAGAGTTCCCCGCAGTTTATTTAAGCCTGTAGTACGAAGCAGGCGCCTGACGACTTCGACGCCGATAACCTCGTCACCGTGTATGGCGGCGCTGACAAACAGCGTCGGCCCCGGTTTCTTGCCGTGGATTACATGGACGGACATGGAAACTGGCGTGTGATCCGAGAGAGTACTGACAGGCAGATCCACGGTTTGCCGGGTTCCAGCCTCGATTTTGTACTTTCCCAGTTGAAAAGCAGGACGAACAGACATTTTTCCCTTACCCCCGGTTATCCCTTACCCTTGGTCTTGGTTTTCCCGGGCTTGGCTTTCTTTTCCAGAAACTCGATAATTTTACCGGCGATATCAATACCTGTTGCCTTTTCAACACCCTCAAGACCCGGGGACGAGTTGACTTCCATCACAACTGGACCGTGGTTGGCACGCAACATGTCAACGCCACAGACATTGAGGCCCATGGCTTTTGCTGCGCGAATGGCCGTGGAACGCTCTTCCGGAGAAATCTTAATTGGTTTTGCACTGCCACCTCGGTGGAGGTTGGACCTAAAGTCACCTTCGGCCCCGGTACGTTGCATGGCGGCCACCACTTTGCCGCCAACGACCAGCGCACGAATATCGGTTCCCCCGGCTTCCTTGATAAATTCCTGGACGAGAATGTTCACTTTTACGCCCCGGAATGCTTCGATGACAGAGGTCGCGGATCTATCACTATCTGCCAGAACAACACCGATGCCCTGGGTTCCTTCCAGAAGTTTGATCACCAGAGGGGCGCCGCCTGCAAGCTTGAGAACTTCATCTGTCTGTTTGGGGTCGTGGGCAAATGTTGTCACGGGGAGGCCAATGCCATCACGGGCCAAAAGCTGCATGGAACGCAGTTTGTCCCGTGATCGTCCGATGGCAACGGATTCATTCAGGGGAAAGACACCCATCATTTCAAACTGTCTGAGAACTGCGGTACCGTAATAGGTTACCGAGGCACCAATACGGGGAATAACAGCATCATAACCCGTTAGCTTTTCGCCATTGTAATAAACTTCGGGGCGGCGGGATGCGATATTCATGTAACACCGCAGGGTATTGATGATATCCAGCTCGTGTCCGCGTTCTTCAGCTGCTGATTTCAAGCGCTGGTGCGTATAGAGGTTGGCATTCCGTGCCAACATCGCAATTTTCATAGTTTCTCTCCATTAATATGATATGGATTTAGGGTGTCTTTTTGAGGCTGGTGCCAGATGAAATGATTCTCTGTCGTCTTATTCCGGTTGGGGTGATATGTAACCGGGGCGCCCTGACAGATAAGAACGGCCGGGGTTTAGCAGAAAGCCTTTTTCCCTGATCGCAGTACGCCCGATGATGAGGGGAAACCGCATGGACTGTCGACTGGTCAGGGAAACTTCGACGGGCCAGTGTTCGTTTCCCAAGATCAGCGGGGTTTTGACAATGTAGCGTTCCTCAGCAACGCCACCCGTGTTTTTTATCGGACGTCGATCAACAATTTTTGCAGAACATCGCATTCCTTTTTCACAGCCTATAAAGGGTATGAGAAAAGAAACAAAACTGATCCCGTCTTGATCAAAAGGGGTGATTTCTTCGGCGTGTAGTGCAGATGTTCTTGCGCCTGAATCTATCTTGGCCTTTACGTGCTCTATTTGAAATTCTGGCAGGCTGACATATTCACGCCACCCGATTTCAATGATCTTTCGTTTTTTTGTCTTCATAGCCATGCAGTCCGCTATCATTTTAACAGGTTATTGATGGTCAAGAAAGTTTCTCTGAATAAAATTCTAATTATCACTGCGTAGTGCAAAGATAAGGATGTGTATAGCTATTTTGTTTTGATGGTTGAAAATAATATGCCTTGTTATGTTCAGACACGTTGTTAGTAAGAAAAAGCGGGCGACTGTTGTGTCGCCCGCTTTTAAAGTTCTGGTTCAATTTCCCTGCTTTTTATTCAGCAGCGCTTTTGCTTTCTTGACCAGAGAATTTTTTGATTTCCCCAGATTTTAATCGGCTCAGGTAACTATTCAGTTCCCGTTTGACGATTGGCATCAGGAAGTAAAGACCGGTGATGTTTACCACGGCCATGGCAAATATCGCTGCATCAGAGAAATCGATCACGGGGCCAAGGCTGGCCGCAGCACCGATAACTACAAAGATACAGAAGATAATTTTAAAGGTTAGCTCTGCGCCTTTTCCTTCCCCGAACAGGAACGTCCAGGCTTTCAGGCCATAGTAGGACCAGGAAAGCATGGTGGAAAAAGCGAAAAGAATAACGGCAATGGCCAGAACATATGGGAACCAGTCAAAGGCAGAGGCAAAGGCCGCAGATGTCAGGGCAACGCCGGATGCACCCGTTGCTGTCACGATTGAACCACCTTCTACAATGTAGTTCCCTGTTTCAGGATTGATCGTAAGTTGTCCGGTAATGATGATGACAAGGGCCGTCATTGTACAGATAACAACTGTATCGATGAAAGGTTCCAACAGAGAAACCACGCCCTCTGTCACTGGCTCTTTTGTTCGTACGGCAGAGTGCGCAATCGCAGCAGAGCCAACACCGGCTTCGTTTGAGAAAGCAGCCCGCTTGAAGCCCTGAATCAATGCACCGACCAGACCACCGGCAACGCCCAGACCCGTGAAAGCACCTTCGAAAATCTGACCAAAGGCCCAGGCGATTTGCCCGGCGTTCATGATCAGGATCACCAAGGCTGCCGCTACGTAGAGAATGCCCATGAAAGGAACAACCTTTTCCGTAACATTGGCAATTGATTTGATACCACCGACGATCACCGCAAAAACAACACCGGCAAAAATCAAACCAGTGATCCAGCCGGGATAGTCACCAAGAATACCCGCGATTTGCGCATGTGCCTGATTGGCCTGGAACATGTTTCCACCGCCCAAAGCGCCCAAAATACAGAACACGGCAAACAGAACGGCCAGGAACTTGCCGCCGGGTAAACCACGTTCTGTGAAACCCTTGGAAATGTAATACATGGGGCCACCTGAAACGGTGCCATCTTCGTATTCGTTTCTGTATTTAACGCCCAGGGTACATTCGGTAAATTTAGATGCCATCCCCAAAAGGCCAGCAAGAATCATCCAAAAGGTTGCACCGGGGCCACCAATGCCGATCGCAACGGCAACACCCGCGATGTTACCCAGTCCGACAGTCCCGGACAAAGCAGTTGCCAGCGCCTGAAAGTGACTGACTTCACCCGCATCATTCGGGTCAGAATAGTCACCTTTGACCAGCGAGATTGCGTGTCCGAAAAGACGAAACTGAATAAAGGCGAAATAGAGCGTGAAAACAGAGGCTGCGATAACGAGCCACATAACAATCCAGGGGAAACTGGTCCCGGGGAAGGGGGCAAAGATGAAATTGACAAACCATCCTGTTGCGGCGGCAAAGCCTTGGTTAATGGTTGCGTCAAGTCCCCCGCCATCTTGGGCGAGAGCGGTTGTTGTTATGCTCAGCAAGGCGAGCACAGGCATGAGAATTTTAAAAATCTTATTCATGATTGCTCTCCTTATCCGACCACTGTGACGGGAACACTTGCGTGCATTACAAGGTTGGCCGTTGCTGTGCCAAATACCCGCTTTACAAAGCCACCTTCGGATGACCGCGCGACAATAATCTGTTCCGCTTTTTCTTCTACGGCGACAGCGTCGATCAACTCTGCAACGTCACCATGACGCACAATGCCACGTGCATTGAGGCCATCGGCCTTTAGCGATGCAACAGCAGGTTCAATGACTCTTTCCATGGCCATTGAAATTTCTTCTTCGCGCCGTTTGTGTCGTTGAGAGTTTTCTTCGGCAGTCTGGAATGAATAGGGTGACCATTCAATGACATAGACCACAAGCAATTCACAGTTGCCAATAAGGCTGGCTAATTTCTTAGCATAGGCGAGGGCACGGTTACCGGACTCTGTGCCGTCAAGCCCTACAATCAATGTAGCGGACATACAATTCCCCTCTGGTTTTTACTGTTTAGTTCGGGGCTAAGAACACTACTGCGAAGCCCCCCTGCTTAGTGTTTTTGCTTTTGGATCCGTAGATCGTTTGTTGCCAGTTTTTTGGTAACAATTTGGTAACCATAACTCAAAGAAGAAGAAAATGCGACTTTTTTACTAACAGGGTTAGGTGTCGTTGCCTGTAGGGGTGTTTATTAACGTTCTTGGGGGGGTGTTAGGGGTTTATTGTTCGTTCCGTAGCGAAGCATTGTGTGGCGAAATCATCTATTCTTCCTTATTCTTATGGAATGCAACTATGTTGTTGCTGAATAAAATAAAGGTCGATTAACGTGGTGAAACAAAAGCAACCTGTTCTTTTTATTGAATTGGGATTTCTGTGCCTGTTGGCATTGTTATGGGGATCATCTTATTTGTTCGCCAAGGTGGCGGTCACAGAAATTCCGCCCCTGACTTTGGTTGCTGTACGTGTCGGTGGGGCAGCCATTTTACTGGTGATTGTCATTGCGTTGAAACGGGAACCATTGCCGAGGGATGGACGAAGCTGGCGTATGCTCTTTGTTCAATCGGTTCTGAGTTCTATTGCCGCATGGACTATTCTGGCATGGGGGCAACAGTATGTGGATAGCGCACTGGCCAGCGTGCTTAATTCAACATCCCCGATTTTTGTTTTTTTTATTACACTGCTTTTCACGCGCCATGAAACGATAACGGGCCTCAAGTTATTTGGTGCAACACTTGGTCTCTTGGGGGTGGTCTTCATCGTTGGTGTAGATGCTTTGAATGGTCTGGGAAAGGAAGTTCTGGGGCAAGTCTGTGCCGTTGGGGGCGCCTTTCTTTATGGCTGTGCCGCAATTTATGGCAAACGATTTACGCATCTTAGTTCCTCGGTCATTGCCACGGGGACAATGCTTTGGGCGACGGTTGTTCTGGTGCCTGTCAGTTTGATTGTTGATCGGCCTTGGACGTTAACACCGTCTGTTCAGGCAATGGGGGCTTTGGCCGTCTTGTCGATTTTTTGTACCGGGGTTGCACTTTTGATTTATTTCAGGTTGATCAAAACTCTTGGCTCACTGGGCGTTGCCAGTCAGGCATATTTACGCGCTGGTTTTGGGGTTATGCTTGGGGTGATTTTTCTGGGGGAAGAGATTTCCTTTATCGTGGCGATAGGAATCCTAGCCGCTGTGGTTGGCGTCGCAGCAATCAACATGCCCACTAAGATATCGCAGACAAAAATATTACGGGCAAAAATAAACTGGCAAAAATAAACTGGCAAAAGTAACACTGGAAAAAATTACGCCGATAAAAAACATACGGGCGAAAGCCATGACGTTCGTGAGTCTGGCCCCTAAGATCTGGAAGTTTGGAAGGTGTGCTTTTGAGATGAAGAAAAGAAAAAAAGATAAGGTATGTTTTTGTTCAAGTCTGTAGTTAATAGTTGTAAAGTAACTTAAGGTAAATCAAAGAGGAATGAGTAATTTGACTGAGTTTCGCTATTTAAATGGCGCTGTATATATTCTTGAGAATAGCGAAGCTAAGCGTGTAAAGATAGGGATGACTATAAGTAAAGTAGAAGATCGGCTCAATGATGTGAATGATATATGGCAGGAAAGAAAAGTCACATGTCAAATCTGCGGCGGTCGCTTGGTAAATTTTATGGGGCTTTTACCTAGCCATATAGTAAGTGGGAAGAGTTGTGCCGGTGGAAATAAGCTTCCACTTGAGAAAGATATTGAGCATGCTGTTTCTTACAAAAATAGTCTCATGGGTCGTTTGCCTGAGCTTAACGGGAGTGAAAAAGGATCAGTAACGAGAATGATCAATACTCTTGAAAAGCGTATTAATAAATATCGTCATTATTCTCCCCTACCAGGGTTTTGGAAGTTTCGTTTTGCCTATTATACAAAGGCTGCCGAGCAGGTCGAGTTACTTTCACATCAATATTTAGAAGATTACCTTGATAGGCTTGCTCCAATAGGAGAAGTATTTTCTTGTGATGTGTCTACGGCAACAGAGGCGGTTGAAAAAGCGTTATATAAACTAGGATTATTTGAACTTTCAAAAAAAACAACTCAATACAGGGCTTAATTCTTAAGGTTGTATTATCTTAGAAATGAAAAATAATTTGATGAATAACTAGTTTTACAACATATCGGGATGTCAGTTTGTAAATTGTATAATACATCTAGGTCTTTAAATCCTTCCTCTTCTATCTCTGTGATAAAAGCCTCAAGCGGGTTCAACTGAACAAGTTACCTTTCTTTTCGGGGGGATTTTCTTCTGCTATTTTAGCTGGTTTTTCTTGTGAGATTTTTCCGGACTTTGGCTCGTATAAAATTTTCTTATGATAAAATACTGGGTGATAAAATATTGGCGGCGTTGCCATAGGAAATAAAAGCACGCTATGCTTTAAAACAACCTATGGGTTTGTAAGGCCAATTGTTAAGGTGTTGAGCGCAGTACAAAGAAGTTACTGTTATCTGATGTGAAAACAGGGTGTTAACTGGCACTAATAGTGGTTTGTTGATGTTACCCTTTTCTCACAGACTTGATGCTGGCCTTTAAGCGCATAAATAAAATTACACTATTGGTTTTGCACAAGACCTGTTTGTTACAGAAAACAAATATGATCACAGGGAAGAAATTTATGTCGATTAGTCCGAAAAGGGTCGCGTTGGCTTTCGCGACCACGTTACCATTTTATTCTCTCGCAAGTCCGGTGATGGCCCAGGAAGCGGTTCAGCCAGAGGCAACCCATGCCATTGTTGAAAAGCAGGCGGTTAAATCCAAAAAATTTATGGTGGCATCTGCCAATCCGATTGCGACCCAGGCTGGTTATGAAGTGCTGGAACGCGGTGGGACAGCGGCGGATGCCGCCGTTGCCGTACAGTTGATGCTCAACCTAGTTGAACCACAAAGCTCGGGCATTGGGGGCGGTGCCTTTATGGTTTATTGGGATGCCAAAAACAAAAGCCTGACGACCTTTGACGGGCGTGAAAAAGCACCAATGGCAGCAACGCCGGACTATTGGTTGGGGACTGACGGGCAGCCTGTTGGCTGGTTCGACGCGGTTGTCGGTGGCAGATCGGTCGGGGTGCCGGGAACGCTAAAACTGATTGAAACGGTGCACCAGCGTTATGGTAATCAGGATTGGGCTGAATTGATTGAACCGGCCCGTGCCTTGGCACAGGGTGGCTTTCAGGTTTCCCACCGCATGGCCAATTCCATTGCCAACGCAACTGGCAAGCGCAAGCTGGAAGCTATGCCGCATACGCGGGCTTATTTCTTTGACAAGAATGGTGCGCCGTTGAAAGAGGGAACCCTGCTACGTAACCCTGAATTTGCGGCTGCACTTGCGATGATCCAGAAAGAAGGCTCTAAGGTTTTCTATGAAGGACAGATTGCCAAAGACATTGTCGAGGCCGTAAAGACCGAAGAAAATGGTGGCATTCTGACATTGGAAGATATGAAGGCTTATGAAGTTGTGGAACGTAAGCCGACCTGTGCACCCTATCGGGGATATGAAGTTTGCGGTATGGGGCCACCTTCGTCCGGCGCGCTGACTGTCGGGCAAATTCTTTCCGTTCTGTCCAACTATGATCTTCCGGCGATGGGGCCGGGTGCCGAGAGTACCCACCTTTATCTGGAGGCTGCCAAGCTGGCCTATGCTGATCGCGGGCTTTATATGGCAGACAGTGACTTTGTGAAGATGCCCGAAGGGTTGTTGGACCAGAACTATCTGAAAGAACGTGCTGCTTTGATTGATCCGGCAAAAACTATGGGCAAGGCAGAGGCGGGCACGCCGCCGTGGAAAGAAGCAAGTATATATGCGCCAGATACACAACTGGAACGTCCGGGAACCAGTCACTTTTCTATTGTGGACGCCGAGGGCAACGTCATTTCCATGACCACAACCATTGAAACAGGTTTCGGGTCTCGGGTTATGAGCAACGGCTTCTTGTTGAATAATGAATTGACTGATTTCTCTCGCGCACCGGAAAAGGACGGCAAGCCGATTGCCAACCGTGTCGAAGGGGGTAAACGCCCAAGATCATCTATGGCGCCGACGATTGTTTTGAAAGATGGCAAGCCTGTGCTTGCAATCGGATCACCGGGCGGATCGCGGATTATCAACTATGTGGCACAATCCATCATTGGTATTCTGGACTTTGGCATGGACCCGCAAGTTGCGATCAGCCAGCCACACGTGGTTAACCGTAATGGCGCGACAGATGTGGAAGAGGGGACAGATGCCGTTGCCATGATCCCGGCGTTAGAAGCCAAGGGGCACGAGATCAATGTGCGTGATCTGAATTCCGGCCTTCACGCGATCCAGATCCTTAATGGCGAGCTTGTCGGTGGCGCAGACACCCGTCGTGAAGGCACCGTTCTGGGGGATTAGTTTTTCTGTAGTTCGGTGTAGATCAGGCCCGCAGTTTCATTGCTGTGGGCCTGTTTTTTGTTAAATAAGCCAAAAAAGATATAGATAGTTGAAATAAATATTACCGTTCGTTGAAATTAACCTTTTACTTACCTCCTCTGTTCATTATGCACCTAACAGGTGAAAAAGTACTTTATAAAAGTACGTAATAATAAAGGCGTAATGTTAAGATAAATAACTGAACTGCTTTAGTTTCAAGTGGTTTGGCGGGGGAAGTCTTGTTTATATGAGTTGGTTCAAAGGGCTTTGTTCTCTTGGGTGTTTCTTTGTTTGTTTGGGCGGTAGTATTTCCAATGCAACCCATTCTGCGAGCGGTCAATCCAATTTAAGATGCTTTTCCGTAGGGGAAGGTCTGTCTTCGAGTTTAGTGTCAGAGAAAACCTTTGATCATGACGGTTATTTGTGGATTGCCAGTTCAAATGGCTTAAACCGTTATGATGGCTATGATTTTAAGGTTTTTACCCACGATACTGGAAACCCAAACAGTTTGGGCGGCACGCTTGCGCGGAGCACAATGACAGATCGAGAGGGACGCATCTGGGTCGGGTCACGCAAACTTAGCCGATATGATCATAAAAAAGAAGTTTTTCAGAATTTTGACGTTTCCAGTCAAAATAGCATCTATACAATTCATCAAGACCGTTCAGGGCTGCTTTGGATTGGAGGTGTCGGATTTGGTTTGCGGAAAATCAACCCTGAGACAGGTGAATTGCTTCAGGTTTTTATTAATGAACCTGCCAATGGAAATTCGATTGTTAGTAATACAATTCATCGTATTGTTAACGGACAAAACAATGATTTATGGCTGGCGACAGATAAAGGTCTGGAACATTTTAATATTGCGACAGGGGAGTTTTCTCATTTCTCTTTGAGAAATTCTCTTATTGGTGTTTCAGGTAATTATGTACGGGACCTTCTATTAGATTCCAAAGGCAAACTCTGGCTTGCGACAGCAGAAGGTGTTGTTGTTTTGGATCCTGAAATAAATAGCTGGGCCCATTACCAATATTCAAAATTCGATCCCAAATCGATTGCGACAAATGATGTATGGTCTGTGTTTGAGGATAGTCAGGGAAATATCTGGATTGGTACTGATAAAGCGGGGGTGAATAAGTATGTTCCTGCAACTGACAATTTTGAACACTATCAGTCTGGTACTGGGCGCAACCTGATTCCCAATGGTGCTATCTTTGATATCAAAGAAGACATGAACGGAGCGTTATGGCTAAGTGTTTTCAATAGTGGAGTGTGCCGTTTTAGTATACATGATCTTAAGTTTCAGATTTATCAATCGAAGCCTACCGCACCTGAAAAAGGACCTGCCTTTGATAACCTTCTGGATATACACGAAGATAAAAATGGTCTGATCTGGATCGCGACAGATGGTGGCGGGATAAGTATTTTTGATCCCGAAAGCCAGTCATTTCGCCATTTGAAACACAATCCGGATAATCGCAATAGTTTAAGTAGTAATTCTGTTATCAGTATAGCCGAAAGTAACGATGGTATTCTATGGTTTGGCACATGGGGCGGGGGGCTTAATAAATACGATCCGGTTCATGAAAGCTTTATTCACTATAAAAGTGACGGTCTGAATAAAGGTGGTCTTTCAGGTAATAATATTTTTGATATTCGCATAGATGATCAAGGTGTTTTATGGCTCAGCGTCTGGGATAAGGGATTGCAGCGTTTTGATCCGGTTATTGAGGCATTCACCGATCATAGCCTTGATAATGACAAAGCATCTTTCAACCTAAAAAATCGGCATATTAATCTGCAACACAAGGATAAAAAAGGACGTTTGTGGGTTGGGGGGCATGACGGGCTAGAGATGTTTGACCCAGCCAAGATGCAAGTAAGTTCAGTTAATTTGAACATACAGAATGACATTTATGCCGTCAGTGAAACGGATGACGGGGTGTTATGGTTTGCAACTTCCGAGGGGTTGGTTGGGTATGATCCAGAGACTCATAGAAAAGAGGTCTATGGGGTGAAACAAGGTCTGCCAGATAACTTTATCACAGGGATAGAAGTGGATGATAAGGGGAGGTTCTGGTTAGGCACTCGAAAAGGCCTAAGCAAGTTTGACCCAAAAACAAAAAGGGTTGAGAATTTTGGTGTTTCTGACGGACTTCAGGGGTGGGAGTTTAATCGGTTTAGTCACCTTAAATCCAAAGACGGAACTCTCTATTTTGGCGGAACTAAAGGTCTGAATATCTTTAACCCAGAGTACTATTATAAAAATAACAGAGTTCCCAAGGTTGAAATTACTGACTTGGAACTCTTTCAAAAACCTGTCTCTGTTTCGAATGAAGGAATTTTTCCTGAAAAAATCAGCTTTTTGACGGAAATACAATTATCGCATGAACAGCGGGATGTTGCTTTTAAATTTACGGCATTGGATTTTAGTGCGCCTGAGAAAAATCAATTTAAATACATGCTAGAAGGGGTTGATCAAGACTGGAATGTCGTGGGGAGTGATGATCGACGAGCCCGATACAGAAACCTAGATCCCGGTGATTATGTGTTCAAGGTTAAGGCAGCGAATAATGACGGGGTCTGGAATGATCAAGGCACGTCATTGGCTGTTATTATCACCCCGCCGTGGTGGGATACTGTCGTTGCAAAAGTATTTTTTGGTCTTTTTGTCGCGGGGCTTATTTATGCCATTCATTGGATAAGATGTGCGCATAATCTAAAACGTGAGAAAAAACTGGAAAAGCTGGTTCAAGAAAAAACAGAAGAGCTGGAGAATTTTAATCGCTTTTTGGAAGATCGTGTTGTCGAGCGAACAAAAGAGCTGGTTTCAGCTAAAGAAAAGGCAGAGATTGCAGATTCATCAAAGAGTGCATTCCTCGCAAACATGAGCCATGAACTAAGAACACCTTTGAATGCAATTATCGGGTTTTCCCAAATGATGCAGTCAGAAGTTTTTGGATCTTTGGGTAATGTTAAATATCGTGAATATATCGAGGATATCTATAAATCAGGTTCGCATTTATTGGGGCTCATTAACAACATTCTGGATGTTTCCCAAATAGAGACAAAAGATATTATCTTGTACGAAGAGCCTATCAGATTGAGTCATGTCTTAAATGACGTTTTTTCTATGTTATCTTTTTCTGCAAACAGAAAAAAACTACAGTTAATTTCCGAAATTTCCCCTGATTTACCTCTTCTCTATGCTGATAAAGTACGGGTTAAACAGATTTTATCAAATTTGGTTTCGAATGCGATAAAATTTAATAAGGATGGCGGCGTTGTCCGGGTTTTTATTAGCGGTGCGGCGAAGCAAGAAATTGTCATTAAGGTAGAGGACACGGGCATAGGTATTGAAGAAAGCAGAATCCCGGAAGTTGTGACACGGTTTGGGCAGGTTGAATCTAGTTTAAGTCGCGTAAATGATGGGATTGGCCTGGGGCTTTCTATTGTGAATGACTTATGTAACCTGCATCAAGCCCGTTTTATTTTGGAAAGCAAGTTTGGGGAAGGAACTATTGTCAGTGTTATCTTCCCAAAAGAGCGAACCGTACCTTTGAAAGACCCTGAAAAAACAGGATCACTAACACAACTTAAGAAAAAGATTTCTTGATCAATATCATTGTGTCGATTTTGTTCTCCCTGATAGAATAATCTGATGGATTGCTGAACTTGCCTATCTATATACATGTTCGAATGCTCATGTGATTTTGTATGTGTTTAGGTCATTTTAGGGCATCGAATTAGTGGGTGTCGGGTGTCTATAAAACAAAATGATAGCTAAAGGGCTTTTACCGCGATTCCCTAGTTTTATCTGTCCAGACAGGGGAGTGTTATGGAAAATTTTACACCTGTATCAGCATTGATTGGGGGGGGGCTGATCGGTAGTGCCGCGGTTATTCTTATGCTGTTTAATGGCCGTATTGCGGGGATTAGTGGCATTTTGGGGGGGTGTTTTTCCTCTAAAACAGGGGATATTCCGTGGCGGATCGCGTTTGTGGCTGGTCTGGTTCTTTCGCCGCTTTTGTATGGTTTATTCCGGGATGAAAATCTTGAGATAACCTTTTCTACCTCGACCCCGTTGCTCATTATCGGGGGGCTGTTGGTGGGTGTTGGTACCCAATTGGGTAGCGGCTGTACCAGTGGTCACGGGGTTTGTGGTATTTCGCGTTTATCCCTTCGTTCTATCACCGCCACGTTGATTTTTATGGTGACAGCGGGTGTTACTGTTTTCTTATTCCGTCACGTTCTGGGCGGTTGATTATTAGCTTGTTGATTTTGGATTAAATTATGAAACAAACTTTAGTTGTTTTGATCTCTGGGATCGCCGGGCTAATTTTTGGCCTTGGTTTGGTGGTGTCGCAGATGATTAACCCGGCCAAAATATTGGCATTTCTGGATGTGTCGGGAAATTGGGACCCAAGCCTGATACTTGTTATGGGGGCTGCGCTTTTAACAACGGGGATTGGTTACAGGCTGGTATTATCCAAAGAACGCCCGTTATTTTCTACAGATTTTAAACTGCCAAAAACGCTGGATATTGATAAAAAACTTGTCTTTGGTGCGGTGTTCTTCGGTATTGGTTGGGGTATTACGGGCCTTTGCCCAGGACCCGCCCTTACCGGGCTTTTGATCGGATCGACCGAAATCTATCTGTTTTTGATCGCGATGGTAGCGGGAATTCTGGGCTACAGAGTGCTAGGGTCTTTCGTAATGCGGGGATAGTTTTTTGTTGAGTTAATACTCTGTGAAGTATTAACACTTATAGTGGTAATAAAGTGTGGTTTGGCTTGATCTTGTTCTAAAGAAAGAAATGTCACATTAACGCTTTGAGTTTTAAATCATTTTGTCTTTTGATGTGTAGCATCTTGCTGTTGCTGTGGGGCGAGGTGAGCTTTGCTGCACCATTACAGGTAAGTGTTTTTGATCTTCCGCCCTTTGGAGGGCGTGATGACGAAGGCAACATTGTTGGCATTATTCCCGAAATACTGGCTGAAATTGAACAGGAAACTGGACTTTCCTTTGAGAAAAAGGTCGTTCCCTACAAGCGTATGTACTATGAGCTTGAAACGGGCGATAGCGACTTGGCAATTTTCTTTCGTTCAGCAAAAAGCGAAACAGTAGCGTCATCCAAAGCCCGGATTTATACCCTGCGAAATATTGTTGTCGGTAAATCGGGCATAGATTTGCTGTGGTACAGTGACCTTTTGGGATACACAATCTCTGTCCCGGCCGGAACAAGGTATTATGACAAGTTTGATGATGATCATCGGTTGAAAAAAGTTTATGTCAGGGGTTTTTCCTCTGCGGTTAGCCAGCTTTTGGCAGATCGGGTTGATTTGGTCGCTGGACCCGAAATATCCATCAGTTACTATTTGCACGAACAAAAGCAATCACCCGATATTTTAGGGGAAGAATTCTTTTTGAGTTACAGTTCTGCTTGGGTTCAGGTATCTCATAAATCCAAAAATATAACGCCAGAGATTGTGGAAAAGATTGTGGCCGGTGTGAAGAGTTTACACAACAAAGGGGTGATAGAAGCAATCTTGCGTAAATATAAGGGCGCGACGTCTTGAACGTGATGTAAAAAAATCCTGTGAACGCCCCCTTAGTATCGTCCCCCTCTGAGTATAATAATGTAAAAATAGTCTCAAAATATGATTTAGACCAAATATTTTCGACCTAAATTCAAGTGCCCCAAGGCCAAAGGCAAAGATATAAGCCGGACCTTTGGAATAGATCCGGCCTATGTCACTAGTTATTCAACAGATAGCTTCCATGGGGATTGTCGATGACCATTTTCCAGCCACCATCCGCTTGTTGGCGCAGGACCGCGACAGATAACCCGGTTTCGGTAATATCCTGCCCGTCTGGGGTTTGGCCATGCATGGTCCATGGGGCGATGTGTAAGGCAATATCACCTGTAACAATGACCTCGTGACCGCTATAGGAAAATTCGGGATTGAGCGACTTGAATTCGGCAAAAATCTGTTTCGATACTTCCGCATCCGTCACAGCTGTACCCGGTTCAAACATGATCGCGGCGTCTTTTTCATAGGTGGACATGACGATGTCCAGGTTTCCCTGTTCAAAGTTTGATGTCATTTTTTGAATGAGTGAAAGAACATTCTGTTTTTGTGTCGTTACATCTTGATCAGAGGTATTAAGTGTTGTCATCGGTTTTGATCCTTTTGGTTGGTTTGGTGATGCCGCAAAAAGCGGGAAAGAAAGCAAGCTCAGGCACAGAGCTACTATCGAAAGCAGCTTTGGGAATTGGGCATGCGAACAGGCTGTCGGAAGAAAGGGTTTCTTCAACATGGGCTACTCCTGAAACGTTGAGGTGTTAATTAAGTCTGGTTGTTAATGGAATGGGTCGTGTGTTTGTTTGCCTGGTGTCGGACCCTGTGCAAATTTCGGGGTGAGAATGGTGGCAAGTCGGGTTGCAACGTCACGGGGACAGGAAAAGGTCGGCGTGGCGCGCTGCAATTTGATGGTTTGCAATTCTTTTTCCAGTGCCTTTACATCGTTGATAACCGCGATGTAGTCAGGTGCATCCTGAAGAGCAAAGGCCGGGGATATTCCCGATCCTTTTTCAGGGATACGCCCCATTTTGCGTGCGGCGGGCAGACGCCGCGGACAGCTGCATTTTGCTCTGCTGTTGGCAATTCCGCAATTACGGGAGGTAAAGTCAACAACGTCGCTGCGGGCGCGGGACAGGCGTTTTCGATAGTTTGCGGGACTGAGGTCCAGTATTTCTGCGGCTTCTGATTGCGGAAAATCCAAAATGTCACCAAGAACATAGGCAAGGCGATGTTTCAGGTCCAGGCAAAGAAGCATGGCCATGGTACAGGAAACGCGCAATTCGTTGAGCCAGATCTTGTCTTCGCCTGTTGTTTGGTCGGATAGCGAGGAACCTGGCGATAAAACGTCGGGGGCAAGACCCGTTTCCAGGTCTTGTTTGAAGATGTCAAAGGTCAAGCCAAGTTCTTTGTCACGGATCTTTTTTGCATTGATCAGATAGTTGGCGGCAACACGATAAACCCATGTCCTAAAAGCACTTTTCCCTTGGAAGGTAGAAAGCTTGGTGACCACCAGGATAAGAATTTCCTGTGTTGCCTCTTTTGCGTCCTCTGGATTGACCAGCATGCGCATGGCCAAATGATGGATTTGATCCTGTATTTCTTGTATCAGCTCTCTCAAAGCTGGCTGATCCCCTGCCTGAGCAGTTGAAACCAGTTGTTCTAACGTCTTGTGCATTTCACCAATGTCTCATTTTGTTGTTCTACTTAGTTAGACAGCAAAAGAAAGCAATGTGTGACAGATTTTTTTTCTTTTTATGGATTTATTGATTTTTGCACATTTATTAGGACGAGGTTTGGGATACCCAGACGCAGCGGAGATAAAAGCAGATACAATATGGCTGTGTTGTTTAGATTTGTTTCTGGGTTAGCCAGTTCTCAGCGTTTCCCTGTTCTCAGGGGCTGTTTATTCTTGGGGAGCATTATTACTGGGGTTAATCTGTCCTTGGCGTCAGTCCTGTTCTTTGGGGTAATATCTGGCGACGCCATAATGATCTTTCATTTTTTCGATTATATTTTTAGCATCCTGAATAGCTGCGATACTTCTCTCGTAAACCTGTTTGTTTTTCGGATCCATCTTCAGGTTTTCTGAAATCTGAAGATATGCTTTTTCCAATTCTAGCATCGCATTATCAATGTCTTTTGGTGTTTTGTTATCGTTCAATGATTTTACTTCTTTCATACCTACCCAATTTACCTGAATCAGAATAACGTGTGTTTTTTTGATTTTTTTGCGGGCGTTATTGAGCTTACATTTGCATATTATAACGTATACGTAAAACTTATTTTGAAAATCATTTCTTTGTGTTGGTCAATCTGTTTGACAGGATGGGACAAGTGTCCTAAAAAAATAGGGCGACTGTCCTAATTTTTGTTTATGGTGAAGGAATGGTCACTATATTCCATCTGTTCTTGATGTTTTCATGGGCTTGTTAATATGAAAAAACAGAAAACACGCGATCATATTATAGAGGCTGCGGACCAGCTATTTTATCAGCAGGGGTATGAGCATACGTCTTTTGCCCATATTGCAGATGACGTAAAGATCTCACGCGGAAATTTTTATTATCACTTCAAGACCAAGGATGAAATTCTTGATGCTGTGATCAGTGCGCGCTTGGATAAAACCCGCAAGATGCTGTCACAGTGGGAACAGGGCGGGACTTCCCCTCAAGATCGGATTAAATGTTTTATCCGCATATTGATAACGAATAGGGATAAAATTCTGAACTATGGGTGTCCGGTGGGAACCCTGACGACGGAACTGGCCAAGCTAAATCATGCATCGCGAGCCGAAGCAAATGCCCTGTTCACGCTATTCCGTTGTTGGTTGCAAGAACAGTTTATCCAGATCGGATGCCAAGAGGACGATGCAGATGAACGTGCCATGCATTTGTTGGCAAGGTCCCAGGGCGTTGCCACGCTGGCCAGTGCTTTTCATGATGCCAAATTCATTGATCAGGAAGTCACCCAGATGTGTGAATGGGTGGACGGGTATGCACCTGTCTAAAGGGTAATTGACCTCAGTACCGAAAAATAGTGATGTTTAAAGAAATGGAAGAATAATGTTTATCGTATTGCTAAAGTTTTCAGCCGAAAAGGCCAAGGCAGGTCAGTTTATGAATGGACACAAAGCCTGGATCAAACAGGGTTTTGATGATGATGTTTTCTTGATGGTGGGCAGTTTAAAGCCTGGGGCCGGTGGAGTAGTTCTTGCCCATAATAGTTCGCTGGAAGAACTGGACAAACGGGTCAAGGACGATCCCTTTGTTGTTGAGAATATTGTCAGTGCAGAAATATTGGAAATTGACCCGGCAAAAGCCGATGACAGATTAAGTTTTCTGTTGGCTTGAGGAGAAAGCTATGAGCGAAACAACCCTTGGGCCTGATGGAAAGCATCGTTGCCGTTGGAGTGACACGGCCCCAGAGTTTATTGACTATCATGATAACGAATGGGGTTTTCCCGTTGGGGATGACCACAAGCTATTTGAAAAAATCTGTCTGGAAGGGTTTCAGTCTGGGTTAAGCTGGCGCACCATATTGGCCAAGCGCGAGAATTTTCGCGCTGCGTTTCATCATTTTGATTATGACAAGGTTGCGCAGTTCACCGACGCAGACCGGGATCGACTATTACTGGATCCGGGGATTATTCGCCACCGGGGCAAGATAGAAGCCACGATTAATAATGCCAAACGGGCACAGGAACTTGTAAAGCGCGAAGGATCACTGGCTGCTTTTATCTGGCGGTATGAAGCACGCGAAGACGAGCTTGCAGCCCCTCAGACCCTCACGACATCGGCGGCATCGATTAGGTTGTCCAAAGATCTCAAAAAACTGGGGTGGAAGTTTGTTGGGCCAACGACCATGTTTGCACTGATGCAGGCAATGGGGTTGATTAACGATCATGTCGAAGGGTGTGCAATACGGGAAAAAGTAGAAGAAGCGCGAAAGGCTTTTAAGCGGCCTGAATAGTGGGTATGATGTTTACACTTAAAAGTTGAATTTATTTTGTTGTTACGTCATCGTTCTTGGTGGAAAAACTTTCGATGAACAAAAATGATATTGTCGACCTGTTGAATTTTTTACGTGCGACGGAGCCCTTGAAATCGACTTTACGCAGCGGGTTTACGGCATCGGGACGCAGGGAAAGCACAGCGGAACACACCTGGCGGCTTTGTCTTATGGCAATGTTGCTGGAAGATGAATACCCGGATCTGGATATCCTCAAGCTTATAAAAATATGTATTGTTCATGATTTGGGGGAAGTTATTAACGGTGATATCCCCGCGGTCGAGCAAACTGCCGAACACGACAAAAATCAACAGGAGCGTCGCGATCTGGACGAACTGACTTCTGTCTTGCCTGAAGGGTCAAAGAACAAAATTATGGCCTTGTGGGACGATTATGAACAGGGTGGATCAGCAGAGGCGCAACTGGCAAAGGCCTTGGATAAGCTTGAGACCATGTTACAGCATCTGCAGGGTGAAAACGCGCATGATTTTGATTACGCGTTTAATTTGACCTATGGCAGAAAGCAGACCGATTTTGACCATATCACCCGCGCATTTCGCGATCTGATAGATGCGGATACCAAACAGGCACTTGTCTGCAAGGATTCATGACTTTACCTGTGGGCCTGTTCATCAGGGCAACACCGTGAGCTTATAAAACTGTGCACTTATAAATGATAAATAAAACGCTATTGGTTTGGCGTTAAGGCAGTTTGTTGTAATGCTGGATCAACGGTGGAATTTTCTGTTCTCTTACTTGGCCTAGTGTGGTCCAGATTTTATCTGCCATTTCCGGGTCTCTATTATAGAACTGATGGCTGATCATCATATACCAGTCATAACTGGCAAAGGGCTGTTCTATTTCGATTAATTTATCAGCTAGCCCGTGTTTTCTGACAAGACTATTGCCAATACTGCTTTCGACAATATAGGCATCCAGATGACTTTCTGCGACATGGGCCAAGCCTTTGGCGGGCAGATGACGGGTATTTGCGGTTATGTTGTGGTCGTCTTTTAGCTTTTTAACAACCACATAACCGATCGGAGCACCAATGGATTGTTTTATGTTGCTGAAACTTGTGCCGTCCCAATCAAAATCACTCCCTATCTTTTTGAACAGGCTATAGGTAACGCGGCGAAGACGACGTTTGGGGTCTGGCTTGTTGCTGATACTTATCCGGACGGGCAAATAGGGATACCGCCCAATAATTTCGCGTTCTTTCAGATGGATAGAAGCAAAAATGCCATCAACCTTGTTCTGTTCAATAAGCTTGAGACAGCGTTTCCATGGTCGCCGGATAAATTCGGCTTTAAATCCGTTTTGTTTTAGCGATGCGTCGATAATCTCAACAAGGATACCAGGGTTTTTCACGGGAAAGGTGCTTTGATCCCCCATGAAATAGGGCGGATAGCTCTGGTTTTCAGCACATAATACAAAGGGAGGTTCTTTGGCCGAGGCAGTGGTTTTAAACAGACTGATAAGAAGACTTGTCGTAATGATCAATTTGGCAATAAACGCCAAAGTAATTTTACAGTTCATTTCAGCCCCCTTTCTGCCCCCCGCTTAAAGGTACTGTATTTATGCTATCAGATAAGGAATGAAAATACTATAGATCAACAAGGGGAAGGTTAAGCATTATACAATGCAAGTTGTGTGTTGTATTGAAAGTAAAGTGTGTAAAATTTTAATAATAATTGTTTTGTTTTTAAAGTTATTTGTGTTTTGTGTGTGTTGTATAACCTTAATGTTTTTTAAATTAAGTTTTGTTATTTATTTTTCTGATGATTTTTTTGTCTTTAGTGTGTAGTGATGAGATTTTATCTTTTTATTTCGTTTTTTTGTTTTTTTCTATTTCAAAACATACCTTATGCAAGTTCATTGGATTTTAAGATTTGTTATGAGGATCAAGAACAGCCTCCATACTATAACGGTACTGGTATTGAAGTACCCTCTCATAATCAAGGGGTTTATATGGAAATACTTCATAAGGTTTCTTCTGATCTAGGACTTAAGTTGTCTCCTGTAAGACGCCCATGGAAACGGTGTCTGAAGCTACTAGAACAGGGCCGGGTTGATGGGGTGATGGGGGTGTCTTTTCTGGCCGAACGTAAAAGAATAGGACGTTATCCTCAAAAAAACGGGGCTTTGGATTTAAACGCAAGATTAGCTATGAAAAGCTATTCTATCTTCAGAATGAGTGATCACCCCTTTATATGGAATGGTAAGCTGTCTGATATTAAGGGAAAATTAGTAGGTGTGCCTCTTGGTTATTCGATTGTTCCCAGATTGGCTCGTACTGGTGTGAAGGTATCTGAGCATGCGAATACTGAACAGCTTTTTGATATGCTGAAACACGGGCGCGTTGAAGCCGTCGTTACATTGGAACAAGTGGGTGATTTCTTGCTGGAGGCTAAATCGAATAGATTTAAGAATATTATTAAGCTTGAGCCAATTATAGAACAAAAAGCCTATTATTTGATGATAGGTCATGGGTTTTTTAAGAATAATAGCAAAATTTCCCAAGATATATGGCGTTTGATTTCTGTATACCGTCCTGAAATTAGCGCCAGTTATGGAATAAAAAAATCGAGATAGAATTCAGGTGATACAATGAAGAGCCAGATAGTTAAGCGGGCTCTCCATATAAATATTCACCTAAGTAGCGAATAGCTATAAACAAATGGTTGTTCAAACGAATGAACGATGATGTTCTGACAAAGAATTAAAGCGGCGTTACATCGACATAAACCTGATAATCCTGAATAAGTCCGGATTTGATACGGAAAATCGTTGCAAAGGGAAGGGTGAGTTCACTTTGGTCCAGGCGCTTGTAATGGACTTCGCCTTTACAAATGATATGGTCATCCTGTGTCCATATGCCATCAATTCTGTGGGCCATGCTATCGATAATCTGAAAGAAGTTCTCGTTGGCTTCCAGAACGGCTTCCTTCCCTATGACAGCATCAAAGTTTCCAAGTTGAAAACGAAGATCATCAGCCAAGAACACACCAAGTTTCGATGTGCTTTTTTCATCCACAGCCTGATACAAGTCGGTAATAAAACTTGTGGCTTCTGATGCATTGATCTTTGTGGCGGACAAAGGTGTTTTATAAGCAGGTTTTGTCATGTTCTTCTCTTTTCATACAGGGGTGGTTAGGGGCAGGTATTAACCCTGTTGACGCAGGGTGAATTGGGGGACGTTAAGGGATCAATCCCATGCGGCTCTCAATCAAGGTGTGTCATAGAGATTTCGTTCAGCAGGATCATTGCTGTAATACTGAATGAATTCGAACTGGAAACCTTCGGGATCAACAAAATATACCGTCTTGCGAAACGGATGGTCGCCCCCCAGAATGTCAATTTCAAATCCCTTGTTTTGCAGGCGTTCGATGATGCCATCGACGTCATCGACTTCGAAACCCAAATGGGCCAGCCCGGGTTTGTGACCGGCAAGCTCGCGATTTTCTCCTTCGCCATTATCGTTCAGGGTAATGTATGTCGTGTCATCGCCGACATGTAACCAGCGGCGTGGCTTGCCCTTCCATTTCATTTCCCCTTGGCCGCGTACGATCCATTTGGGAAAGGCCGTTTGAATAAAGTCCAGAGTTGCTTTCAAATCAGTTACAACCAAATTTGCGTGTTCAAAGCGCACCATGGGGCTCTCCTTCTTCCTCAAGCTTTTGATTTAACTTGGCTAATTGTTCGTCTTGTCAATCACAACCAAGTGTTGTTGTTTCTGAATTTAAAATAATAAGTTTCTCTCTGGTTTATAATGGGTATATTGGGAAACTTATTGGTGAGTAAAAGTTGACGATATTTGTGGCAGGGTGTTTATGGAACATATGAATGCAATACCCGTGTTTGTTGCTGTTGTGGAGGAGGGAAGCTTTGCCGCTGCTGCCCGGAAAATTGGGGTCACAAAGTCAGCAGTCAGTAAACGCATTTCACAGCTTGAGGCTGATCTAGGTGTGCAATTACTGCATCGAAGCACACGTAAACTAAGCCTGAGCGAAGCGGGGGAGCAGTATTTCATTCATGCGGTTCAATCGCTGGCGGCAGCACAGAATGCAGAGGATGCTGTTGCCCAGTTACAGGGGGCGCCTCAGGGGCGATTGCGTATCAATACGCCGATGTCTTTTGGCCGTTTACACATCGCACCGCTCATCCCCGAATTTCTGGCTACCTATCCCGGTGTCGGGGTCGATATGGTTATGGATGACCGCGTGGTTGATATGGTACAGGGCGGTTTTGATCTGGCAATCAGGGTTCGGTCGTTGGAAGATAGCGCCTTGATCGCGCGCAAGCTGGCACCTTGTCACAATGTCCTATGTGCTGCACCCAGCTATCTGGATAAGCATGGGTCCCCAATGCACCCTGATGATTTGTTGGGGCATAACTGTTTGCAATATGCCTATGCCAGCACCATTCACAACTGGCGGTTTGAGACGCAAGATAGTAGTGAATTCATCAATCTGGAGGTGACTGGCAATTATCAGGTAAACAATTCCGAAGCGCTCTACACAGCATTGGTTGCGGGGGTTGGCATTGCGCGATTACCAACCTTTATCGCCAGCGCTGATATTGCCGCGGGCCGCTTGGTGCCGTTGTTGTCTGAATATAAATTACCGAGCCAGACAATCTATGCGGTTTTTCCCGAACGCCGTCATCTGCCCGCCAAGGTCAGGGTTTTTATTGACTTTCTGACCGAAAAAATTGGCGGTGATCACCCGTATTGGGAGGGGGCTATTATTGGATGAATGGTAAAGACGAGGACTAACTGGCCTGCAAGGCATTGATATAGCGCGTAACCGATCGTTCTACAGCTTGCTTGCCATTGTTGCTGATTGTTCGCCCTGCAAAGGCCCCGTGTACCGTATCAAAATCATAATCAGCAACAGAATTTCCGATCTCCTTTACCTTTGTCGCAGGTAAGGGAATATAGTTTGGATAACTTCGCATGAAGCTGACGTATTTGCGATCTGCAACAATCTGCATGATATCCCCGGTGAAAAGAAACCCCTTGCCCTGTTGCCAGTGAAGAACCGTGCCGCCCTCGAAATGGCCACCGCATTTTATCAGGGTTATATCTGTGTTGAGCTTGATGTTGTTACCCGTCCAATGGTGGACAGCCGGATGCCATTTCTGTACCCATTTTGCGTCATCGTGATGCAGGTATATCTCTGCCTGATCGAACGCATCGCTCCAATCTCCCATCGCTGTATAGTAATGCGGATGCGAAATTGCGATTGCGGCCAATCCCCCCTTGTTCTTGATCCAGTCAATTGTTGATTGATCAAGAATAGCAAGGCAATCCCAAAGAATATTGCCATAGGGTGTCTGTATGAAAAAGGCGCGTTGCCCAATAGCTGCGCGTGGGACAATCTCAAAACTATATAAGCCGGGGCCATGTTCCGTGCGTTTGATTTTGTGCTGGGCTTTTAATTCAGATGACGTGATCCACTGTTGCCCCGTTTCCGGTACGTATTGGCGTTCATCTTCGCAGATGGGGCAGTGCGATGGCGGAAGTTCAGGGTCCGGATTTTGGTCAGGGTACTGGGTTCCACAAGTCTTGCAGAGGTATTCTGTCATGTTACGCCTTTTGCTGCCGCTGACTTAGAGAGAAAACTTTTATATGAAAATCTGGGATGGATCTTTCAATAACATTTCTATTCTGTGTTAAAATGAATATTTTCTACAATCTTGCTTGCAATTAAAATCTAAACCTTGCTCTATGGTTGGATGCTTATCAAAACTGGAACAGGTCAATGACCCCAAAGAGTGATATTTCTGGGAACAGTGGTGCGTCTGCGCAGGTCGAAGGCTCGGCGGTTGATCCGCGTGAGAACTTTAAGGGGGCAGCCTTTATGGTGTTGAGCCAGGCGGCGTTTGTTTTCAATGATGCCTTGATGAAATTGGCCTCTGCCGATCTGTCTTTGTTTCAGACAATTTTTCTACGTGGCATTTTCACGACACTGTTTTTGGGGGCGATTGCCTGGCGTACAAAGGCATTGTTTCGCACCGTTTCTGTGGCCGATAGAAAAATACTGGCCTTTCGCATTTTTGGCGAAGTCGGGGCCACGCTTTGTTATCTGACGGCTTTGTTTAATATGCCGATTGCCAATTCGACGGCTATTCTACAGGCTTTGCCATTGGCCGTTACTTTGGGTGCGGCGCTTTTTCTGGGCGAAGCTGTGGGGTGGCGACGTTACTCGGCGATTGCTGTGGGCTTTATCGGGGTTCTGATTATTGTCCGGCCGGGGGCAGAGGGCTTTAACGCCTATTCTTTCTGGGCTTTGGCTGCGGTTGTCTTTATTGTGTTGCGGGATCTCGCGACGAAAAAGGTTTCTAATGCTGTTCCCTCGATTTACGTCGCTTTGTTAACCTCTGTCTTTTTAACCCTGACGGCGGGGATTTTACTGCCGACATCTGGGTGGCAACCGGTTCAGCTAATATCCGTGGGATATCTGATCGGTGCAGGCTGTTTCGTTATGGTTGGGTATCTTAGTGTGATTGTGGCTATGCGACGGGGGGAAACCTCTTTTGTTTCGCCTTTCCGCTATACAATTTTGCTGTGGGCTATCCTGCTCGGGATTGTCGTTTTTGGGGATATACCTGATTTCTGGACGATTGTTGGCAGTATTATTCTGGTCATTACGGGTGTTTATACCTTCTATCGTGAAAACAAGCTGAAAAAACGGGCAGAAAAAGAGCATGCCATCAATTCGTCAAACGATGGAACAGATGAAACCATCTGGCCGGAAAAGATCAAAGATCTGGAAAAGGCCGAAGAAATGATCAATCGATAAAGGTACAGGTGGGAACAGTTTATTGACCGAGCCAAACAAGGGACCAGATCAAACCAACCAAAGAGATCAAGCCCACCAAAGAACATCGGGTGATGAGGGCACGTTTGCAAAGAAAGCCGGAACAATAACCGGGAAGAAGTGCGTCGCCGAGACAATGGCCCTTGATGCCGCGATAGCTGAAACCAGCGATGATGGTGAGCGCGGGGCAAAGGGAAACTTGCGCGGGGCTTTGTTAATGTCACTTGGTATGGCAGCTTTTATTGGCAATGTGACGTTGATGAAGCTTGTGTCTTTTGATCTGACCCTCTTTCAGGCGATTTTCCTTCGTGGATGTTGTGCGGCACTGGTTCTGGGGGGCTTTGCCTGGTATCGCAACGAACTATTTGTCTCGCTCAGTGGGCAGGATGCCAAGGTGTTGATTATCCGCGTGATTGGTGAAATTGGCGCATCGCTTTGCTACTTTATGGCCCTGTTTAATATGCCCGTAGCCAATGTGACGGCGATCCTTCAGGCTTTGCCGCTGGTGGTGACACTGGGGGCGGCGGTCTTTTTGGGGGAAACCGTCGGCTGGCGGCGGTATGGCGGTATTGCACTGGGCTTTGTCGGCGTCCTGATAATTGTTCAGCCGGGAACAGACGGGTTCAGCGTTTATTCCCTATGGGCGCTGGCATCAATGTTGTCTGTTGCCTTGCGCGATCTGGCGACGCGTAAGATATCATCGGGTCTGCCGTCTTTATTCGTGGCCTTTGTGACAATGGTTTCTGTGACGCTGGTGTGTGCCTTGTTATTACCGACCATGGAATGGAAAGAGGTCACGGGTGATACCGTCGGGCTTTTGATGGGGGCCGCTGTTTTCATTATGCTGGTTCATATCACCCTGATCCGGGCCATGCGCGTGGGCGAGGTCGCTTTTGTTGCGCCCTTCCGCTATACGGTGATGGTCTGGGCGCTGTTGGTTGGCTATTTTGTCTTCAACGAACCACCGGATGCCGCAACCTTGATCGGCTGTAGCCTGTTGATTGCCACCGGCCTCTATTCTTTCTGGCGTGAACGCTAGGTTAAGCACCAGTCATCTTGAAGTTTTCAATAAACCTTTTAACAGCCAATAATATTACGATTTATCGTCCCAAAACTTAGATGTAATGGCGGGTGAACCGCTTAAAAGTCTTCGGTGTGGCAAACTTTGTCGGCAAGGATGGTGAGCCAGGAAATAACCTCTCGGCTTTCAGGCGACAGTTTGGCGGCTTCCAGTTGTTCATCGCTTGCGTGTATTTTCAGGTCATTCCATTTCTGGCAAAAATCACTGAGGTCTCGTGGTTTGAGGGAGTCCTGCTCTGGTACTAATTGTGGGGTCGGTTTATTACGGCCGGTCACAGATTTTTCCTATTCTTATGGCTTCAAGTCTTTGCTATGAATGCATTTTTTTGTTTTTTGTTGTTGTGTTCCTAAGGGCAAAGGCTATGTTGATTTTTGGTCAAGCTGGTATCCGCCAATCTAAAATTGAATTTTTTATATAGTGTATTATGAAGCAGTTGCGAGTTCAGGTAGCGTCCAAAAAGCGTGAAAAAAACGTAAAAGGTTTTTTAACTTTCTCTACAGGTGGTAATCTCTGTGAACTTAAAAGGGTAATTTAGGGGCATTGTTCTGATGCTTCTGATAAAGGGATAGGCTCTGGGTATAAAAATGCAAAATAACCCGGCAGAAAAAACACTTAAACTGCGACTTTACGGTACCTTTAGCGCAGAATGGTCTGATGGTGCCAAGCTTAATGTGCGCAGTACAAAATTGCGGGCAATGATTGCGCTGTTGGCAATGGCGCCGGATATGACGCGGACCCGTTCCTGGTTACAGGATAAGCTGTGGTCTTTGTCGGGCGCAGAGTTGGGGCGGGCAAGCCTGCGTCGGGGGCTGAGTGATCTAAAACGCGCTATTGGTGCTGACTTTGAAACCCTGTTTGACGTCTGTCATGACAATATTGCTCTTAATGAGAATGTTGTCGAGCTTGTGGGCACGCCAGCTGAAGGCGAATTTCTAGAGGGTATAGAGATCGCCGAAGGTGGTTTTACTTCGTGGGTAAATGAACAACGAAGCAACCGCCCTCAACTAAGTTCTACACTGGAATTTTTTAATCCATCGGATAAAACAGGAATCTTGCCGGCTGTTGCAGTTCTTCCCTTTTTACAAAGTTTCAAGCGGGACGGTGAAAATGTGCTGGGCGATATGCTGGCCGAGGAAGTCTCACGTGCACTTTCAAGATCACAGTTAATCGACGTTATTTCCCATCTATCCTGTCGTAATCTCAACATGCGCCTTTTAAATCTGGCGGATGTTCGGCGCGCGTTGAATGTGGAATATGTTATCCACGGCAGCTACCGTTTGTCGGGGGAACACTTTCATCTGGATGCCGATTTTCTGGATGCGGAAAGTGGGCGGATTATCTGGTCGCGTCAGTTTTCTGCGCGGATGTCAGATTTTCTGAATGGTGGGCAGGAAATTGTTGCTGATATTTCCCGCCAGATTGGACAGTCCATTCTATCGACCTCTATTGAACTGGCGACAAGTAAACCCCTACCAGAAGTGGCGAGCCACGCATTGCTGGTTTCCGGTGTTGCCTTGATGCACAGGTTAAAACTTGCAAGTTTTGCCAAAGCCAGACCGTTAATCGAAGAAATTATCCGCAAATCACCCAATCATGCGTCTCTCTACGCTTGGCTGGGAAAGTGGTATGTGTTGTCCGTCCAGCAGGGGTGGAGTAACGATCTTAAAAAAGATAGTCAAATTGCAAGCGATTGTACCGCTAAAGCTCTGGATTTGGACCCGGATAATTCGTTTTCTCTAGCTGTTGACGGATTGGTCCAGAATAATCTCTTAAAGCAATTTGATACAGCTTTTAGCCGCTTTGATCGCGCTGTTGAGCTTAACCCAAATGATGCTTTGGCGTGGTTACTCAAGGGAACTCTACATGCTTTTATGGATGAAGGCGATAAGGCTGTCTCTTTTACAGAGCGTGCGCGTTCTTTATCGCCACTGGATCCTTATAAATATTATTTTGATGCTCTTCATTCTACCGCTTTATTGTCAAACGGACAGTATCAAGAAGCGCTTAGCTTAGCTGAGTTATCGCTAAAAGCTAACAAAAGTCATACTTCTACACTAAGAGCAAAAATTGTAGCACAGCATTCTTTAGGTCAGCAAAAAGAAGCAAAATGTACTGCGGCAGAATTAATGAAATTAGAACCCCATCTGACAATTTCTGGTTATTTAAAAAAGCATCCAGCTGCTGCTTTTGGTACCGGGCAGGAATGGGCAAAGGCACTTAAAGCATCAGGCGTACCTGAGCTGTGATTACTGTTCAAATTTATAAGTGAAAATTAGTGGTGAAACGCGACCACAAAGTCGGCGAAAGGAAGTTTATTATGTCAATTAATTCTGGGGTCAGTGGAGTTAGCGGAGTCAGTGGAGTTAGTGGAGTTAGTGGGGTCAGCGGAGTTAGCGGGGTCAGCGGAGTTAGTGGAGTTAGTGGGGTCAGCGGAGTTGACACAACAGCACATTTAACATCTTCAGATGCTATCCGTGATCCTTGGAATTTACCTGAACCGGGTGTTGAACCTCCTCATATTATTGCTGATCAGGCAGATAATCTTGCTCGATGGTCTCCTCGTGTTCGGGCTTCAACCATTTTAACTGACTTGCTCTCTCGCTTGTCTTTTAAAGGGGACGCTGATGAAGGGGCTGTTTCAATCTGGTTTCAGCATGATCATCCACACGGTGGGTTGGATCATGCGCCGCATCCTTCCTATTCGAAGCTAGCCAAGTTATCACGTCCAAGTGAAGAGGTATTTCGTTCACAGTTAGAATATGTACGAAACTATGCAGATCAACGATCCGAGCGCGCGGCTGAAATTTTGGCTCAGGTTGGATATCCGACAGAATTTTTTACCTCAGTTGTGCCTTTGAACGCTGTTACTCATAGCCATACACTCCAACTCATTAGCCTTGTTCAACAACTTGCATCGCATGTTGTCCTTCGCACCAAACACTCTTTGGCGTGTCGCCGTCCGGATATCTATTCGGCACAGATACAGCCGATTATTCCAACACCGGGGCACGGGACCTTGCCAAGCGGTCATTCCACCGAAGCTTTCACGGTTGCAACCGTCTTTGGGGCCTTGCTGGATGATACGATTATGTCGTTTCAACAAAGTCCTTCGATCAAGGAATTATTGCTTTCTGTTGCGGAACGTATTGCGGTGAACCGGACTGTTGCCGGGGTGCATTTCCCCGCGGACAGTACGGCCGGGGCGGCGTTGGGGACGACGCTTGGGCATTATCTGTTACAGCTTGCCAGCGGGGAAAGTGGTGATATTGATGCAGTTGAATTTATCGGCAACAACGCCACGGGCGATTTTGATAAATCTGTCATTGCATTGGGTGATGGGGATAGTGATCCGGTTGTGAAGTGGGGCACGTCCGAGGTTCATGGAGAGCCGGATAACCTGTTCCGTTGGTTGTGGCTCAAGGCCAAAAGCGAGTGGGAGGAAGCCCCTGCTGCAGGAGGCAACAATGGCTGATCCCTATCACTGGCAGGACGATGGCATCAAGGCCGTTGACCCCTATGAAGACTGGTTGCTGGATACAGGGGCGGGCTATGGCTTTCCCTTTGGTCCACCGAATGAAACGCATTGTTATAGCGGAACAGAAGCGTCGGAAAATTTTGTTGCAGGCGATGAAAATCCCGATGCCATTTATCCCGTGCTTTATCGGCCAGATGGGGAACAGCCCAGCTTTCGCCCCTTTGTTCTGCGGGAAAGTACTGTTGGTCGGGAGAGGTCTTCTGGCTTTGACCATTCTAACACCGAAAGCTCGGGGATTAAACGACGGATTGGTATTCCCCTGCGCGCGGCAAGTGTAAACCAGAGCTATGTGCCCGAGGCTACTCCCCAAGTCTCAGCGAATTCATCCTGTGCTTCATCTTCGCCTGCAAAGGTTGTGGTGGGGGTGATAGATGATGGTATTGCCATTGCCAATCGCAGGTTCCAGTCAGCACCCGGCAGCACCCGGATTGATTTTGCATGGGTGCAGGATGGTGATGCCCAATTGGGGGCTGGTTCTGGTTCCAATGTCGCTTTTGGCCGTGAATATACCAAGGCCGGTATTGACAGTGCTCTTGCCCAATACACAGATGCACTGGGCGCAACAAACGAGGCCGCGCTTTATCGGGCGTTGGGGCTGGTGGATAGCCGCAAGGTGATGCCAAACTCACTGGATGGCAAAGCAGCACACGGTACGCATGTGCTGGATCTGGCGGCCGGGGCTGATTATGACAATACGTCATCCAGTCAATTGGAAGAAGATCGCATCATCACGGTACAGGTGCCAGCCGCTGTGACCTGGGACACGTCTGGCATGGGGCTGGACAGTTTTATTCTGGCCGGGGTGCACTATATCCTTGATCGGGCTGATCGTATCGCGCCGAACCTGCCCGTGGTGATTAATTTCAGCTATGGCATTTTTGGCGGGCCACATGATGGCACATCGTTGCTGGAAAAGGCGATTGATGAAATTGTCACCGCCAGAAATGACCGTGTTGCACCGACGTCCGTGGTGTTGCCCTCGGGAAATCATCATCTGGAACGATCCCATGCGGTAATAACAGATGACGATTTTAAGGCTGATAATTGCGCCGATACAGATAAGGGGTATTGCGATCTGCCGTGGCGGGTGCAACCCAATGACAGAACGTCCAGCTATCTTGAAATATGGATGCCAAAGGCTGGGTATGATGACGGGGATATTGAGATCGAGGTCATCCCGCCAACAACAGAGGCAATTCCCGCACAAAAGCTAACAGCGGTTGTGAATAGCGCGGTTGTTCTGACCCGGGGGGCAAAGGCCATCGCACGGTTGTCCTATGACAAGCATACACCTTTGTCAGAAGAGGATGCGCGTGGTCGTTTTATGCTGGTTCTTGCGCCAACAGAGGTGCCAGATGTACGGGCAGATACAGCGCTTCATCCCGGTCCTTTGAAACCCGTTGCCAATGGTTTGTGGACCGTTCGGGTTATCAAAAAATCAGACAAGGCATTATCTGAACCTATCCATGCCCGTATCCAGCGCGACGCATCGCCTTTTGGCTATCCAGCTTTGGGGCGGCAGTCCTATTTTGATGACAGGGCCTATGAGCTTTATGATCATCAAGGGAAGCTACAGGTGCACGATAACCATTCCATCGTAAAGCGGGATGGATCATCCAATGGTCTGGCAACAGGTACAACACCGATTGTTGTTGCAAGCCATGTCGAAGCAACCGGGCGTGCCGCGATTTATAGCGGATATCAGACAACAGAGACAGCTTTGCCTGAACAGGCGAAGACGCCTTTGGTTTCTGCGGAAAGCGATCGCAGTCCTGTTTTCAGGGGGGTGCGGGCATCGGGCGTCAAATCCGGTGTCTCAGTCACATTGGATGGAACTTCTGTTGCTGCGCCGACCATTACCCGTGCTGTTGCAGCTGCCTATAAGGCCAGTATTGCAACAAGTCCGGTTGATGAGCTTTTGGCTCAGGCAACAGCAATTGAGGCCCTCAGACAGGCGAAAGGATATTTTGCGCCCCTTGACCCTGATCGACAGGGTGCCGGGCGTTTTCCGAAAGACGGTCTTTATGGCTGTTAGCTCTTAGAAGTGTGCCTTATGATCAAAAGCAACAAGGGCCAGTGAATTTCTTACGGAATTCCCCGGCCCTTGTTGTTTGAATGCTTGAGGTTTTAAAGTGCCTGTTTATTCAGGCTTCGGTATAGGTCGGTGCCTTCGCGGGCAAAGTTATGGGCATTATCAACGGCATTGGTGATTGACGCCAGGTTGTCGGTGATTTCGCTGACCTCTGTTGCGGCGGATTGCATACTGGCGGCAATCTCGCTGGATGCAGATGTTTGCTGTTCAACAGCGCCGGATACGGCGGTGACACTGCCCTCGACTGATTCTACGGCATCTTTGATGCTGTTAAGGTTTTCAACAACGTTATCACAGACAGATTGCATGCCAATGATTTCGGATGAAATCTGTTCGGTGGCGGTGCCAACCTGATTGGCCAGTGCTTTCACTTCGGATGCGACAACGGCAAAACCCTTGCCTGCTTCACCTGCGCGGGCAGATTCAATGGTAGCGTTCAGGGCAAGTAGATTGATTTGCCCGGCAATGTCTTGAATAGCACTTACCACGCTGTTCATGGACAGAGCTTGCTCAGTCAGTTTTTGCGTCAGCTGATCCGCATTTGTTGCCTCGTCAATTGCCTTTTTCACATCATTGCGTGATGTGTTCATGCTGCGGGCGATTTCGCTGGCAGATGCCTGAAACTCTTCGGATGCAGATGCTACGGATTGAACGGTTTGTAAGGTATTCGTAGAGGCAGAACTGGCAGCGGATGATTGGTTATTGGCGTTACCGACTGCTTCAAGTATTTTTCCCAGATTATCATCAACAAGCTGACCTACCCTGGCTGCTTCTTGCCGATCGGTAATCTGTTGGGTGATGTCTGTGGCAAACTTCACAACCTTGAAGGGATTGCCATCCGGGTCAAAAATCGGGTTATAGGTCGCCTGTATCCAGATTTCCTTGCCACCTTTGCCAATACGTTTGTATTCGGCGGATTGGAATTCCCCACGTTTTAAAGAGGCCCAGAACTGTTCATATTCATGGGAGTTTTTATATTCTTCCTCTACAAACATTCGGTGGTGCTGACCCTGAATTTCGTGCAGATCATAACCCACCGTTTTAAGGAAATTCTCGTTGGCATCAATGATGGTGCCGTCCAGATGAAAGGAAATAACCGCCTGTGATTTGTTTACGGCTTTAATCTGGCCTATGAAATCAGCATTTTGCAATGTCTGTTGAGTGATATCGGTTGCGTATTTGATGACCTTTGTAACCTTGCCCGAGGAATCAATTATCGGGTTGTATGATGCCTGTATCCAGATGGGTTTGCCGCTTTTAGTGATCCGTTTGTACTCGGCAGATTGAAATTCTCCCTTTTGCAAGCTCGCCCAAAACTGTTTGTATTCAGCAGAGTTTTTATAAGCCGTCTCGACAAAAAGACTGTGATGCTTGCCCTTTATTTCGTCGAGCGAATAGCCCATAGCGGCCAGAAAATTGCGGTTTGCAGTGATAATAGTGCCATCGACTTCGAATTGAATGACTGCCTGCGATTTATTCAGGGCATTCAAAATCAACGTCATTTCAATCTTGTTTAGTTTATAGCTTTTTGGTTGGTCCGCTGTTAATCGGGCGTTTTTACCAAACGAGAACATACGCATAAATCCTTTCAAACTCTCTGCAATGTCATCTCAGAGAGCAGTCATTTAATGGTCAAAAATATCAATGGGAGAAGATATCTTTGACCAGGTTGTTCGGCCCGTTGATTGGTAATCATCAAAGGTTAAATTTTATTGAATCTTTGCTTGGAAATTTCATATTTTCCCCAAGAGTTTAGTCATTTTCTTAGCTTAAATCAGTCGTTGAATTTATTTGTCCAATGACATTTTTATAGCAGCATGATCTGGTCTCTAAAGTCAGAGACTTGTGGCCATTGTTCCCGTTCTTCCTTTGGTCGTGCATCGTTAATTTGTCGGGTATTCAGGCAAGAAATCAGTCAGTTTCGGTGCCGTCATCCGTTAAATTGATGCTGATTGTTCCGCGATGGCTGTGGATACTGCAGAGACATTATTTTCGACGGTTTGAACCGCGCTACTGATACTGTCCAGATTGTTATTTACTGAATTCACAGCGGTTGCTGCGGTTTGAATGTTTGCTGATATTTCACCTGATGCAGCAGTTTGTTCCTCTATCGCCCCTGATACTGAGGTAACACTTCCTTCGACGGATTCAACGGCGCCTCTGATACTGGTTAAATTTTCTACGACGCTGCTGCAAATTGATTGCATGCTGCTAATCTCTGAGGATATTTTTTCTGTCGCGCTTCCAACCTGGTTTGCGAGTGCTTTGACTTCTGATGCCACAACTGCGAAGCCTTTTCCGGCTTCTCCGGCCCGTGCAGATTCAATCGTTGCATTTAGGGCAAGTAGATTGATTTGCCCGGCAACATCCTGAATAACGCTGACAACGCTATCCATTGACAGGGCTTGCTCGGTCAATTTGTTGGTCAGATCATCTGCTATATGGGCTTCTTCTATGGCTTTTCTGACATCATCTTGCGAAGCTGTCATGCTTCGGGCGATTTCCGCAACTGAAGCTTGGAATTCTTCGGATGCCGAAGCGATTGATTCAACCATCTGCAATGTTTCATTTGATGCCTGAGCAGCTGAAGAGGATTGATTATTCACAGCAACAACAGTTTGCAGAATGTTTCCCAGGTTTTCATCAACAATTTCACTAACCTTTGTTGCTTTTTCCCGGTTGATTACCTGCTGGGTGATATCAGTGGCAAACTTGACAACTTTAAAGGGTTTCCCATCGGGGGCAAAAATCGGGTTGTAGGTTGCTTGTATCCATATTTCTTTTCCGCCTTTGCCGAAACGTTTGTATTCAGCGGTTTGGAATTCGCCATTCCGTAACCTGTTCCAAAAATCAGCATATTCTTTTGATTCTTTGTATTCGGGTTCGACAAATATGCTGTGATGTTGCCCCTGAATTTCATCAAGTTTATATCCTACAGCGTCGAGGAAATTCTGATTTGCGTCGATAATAGTGCCATCAAGATGAAAGGATATGACGGCTTGCGATTTGCCAATTGCATCTATCTGACCTTGATAATCAGCATTTTGTATGGTCTGTGCCGTTATGTCTGTTGCATATTTAACAACCTTTACGACTTTTCCCGATGCGTTCATCATGGGGTTATAGGATGCCTGTATCCATATTTCCTTACCACCTTTTCCAAGACGTTTGTATTCGGCGGACTGGAATTCTCCTTTTCCAAGATTTTTCCAAAAATCCCGATATTCTTGGGAGTTCTTGTATTCTTCTTCGACAAACATGCTGTGATGCTTGCCCTTGATTTCTTCCAGCGTATATCCCATAGCCGCCAGAAAATTTTTATTGGCAGTGATGATCGTGCCATCAGGTTCAAATTGAATGACTGCTTGGGATCGATTTAAAGCAGATAGGATCAGGTTCATTTCTGCCTTGTTGAATTTACAGTTTTTCGGCTGATAATCGGTGGGGGTATTCTTTTTTGAGAGACCAAGCATATCACATCCTCTGCCATGTGGGGCACGATCGTTCCTGAAAATTGATACGTAATCGACAGCGTTCTGAGTGGATATTTTTTGGGGTGGCATCCACGACAATAACCATAGGAAAATAATATTAATTTTTCATAAACCTGTGCGTGTGGCCAGTGAGTGTGACAAGTACGTGTGACAAGTGCGTGTAACAAGTACGTGAAATCAGGGGGGCGCGCAGTTGTTCTTGATTTTACCGATAATTTCAAGTGAAAGGGTGGGGTCCATCATTAAGGGGGATATGATGGACCCCGTTAAGCAGGGCCAGAATAATGCGGGCCCATACTTAATGAGATAATTTAGCCCTAGGTATCTTCTTTGTCGAAGGAGGGAAAGCTAAATTATTACTTATTTTCGTCATATAAGCCGGAAATATAGAATATCAAGCCGGAAGTAAAATTCCTGCCTTACTCCGTTTGGCTATCAAGACCAAAATCAGTGCTGTTACCCCGCAGAAACACAAGGCAAAGACCATGTGCATCACAGTTCCGTCATAGAGCCGCCCTGCCGAAACCGAAACGGCGACGGCTACAAGGCTGGAAATAGAAGCAATAACCGATGCACCCAATCCCGCCATCTTTCCCAAAGATTGCATTGCCATGGCATTGATGTTTCCAAAGAGAATACCGACCGAGAGAAAAATCAGAAAGCCATTGATCATAAAGATCGTAAAGGGTGGGATACCATCATGGGGCAAGGCAAAGAAAAAGAGGGTTCCGGTAAAGAAAATCAGGGCGCTGAGGGCAACAACAACCATTCTGTGCATACCAAACCGCATGACAAGCTGTGAATTGATCAACGAAGACAGGGCAACGGCAGAGGCGAGAACCGCAAAATAAAGCGGAAAGTTATCAACCACGCCATAAAGATCCTCGAAAATTGATTGGGATGTGCTGACATAGACCAGCAAAGCCCCGAAAATCATACCGCCAGAGACGGAATAGCACATGACTTTGCCATGCTTTAGAATGCGGCTTGTGGAATGCATCAACTTTTTTGGTGAAAGTGGTATCCGGTTTTCCCGCGCCAGGGTTTCTGGTTGACGGATGATCAGCCAAAGCCCGGTTGAAACGGAAAGCACCAGAAAAGAGAAAAAGATATATCGCCATTCGGCAACGGCCAGAACCATTTGACCAAAGGCCGGGGCGATCATAGGAATCATGATAAAGATCACCATAATAAAAGACATAATCCGGGCCATGGATTCACCTTCGTATTGGTCACGGATCAGGGCACGGGTTGCGATCTTGGGGCCTGACGCGCCAACACCCTGAATAATTCGTCCCAGGATCAAAATCTCGAAACTGGATGCGGTCATGGCAACAAGCGTACCACCGACATAGATCCCGACCCCTAGCAATATTGCCCCTTTGCGTCCGATCGCATCAGAGACAGGACCGATAAAAAGTTCACCAAAGACCATCCCGAAAATGAAGAGCGAGATAATCAACTGACTATCTAGCGGATCAGAAATGGCGAGGTCTGCACTGATTTGGGGCAGGGCAGGCAGCATGGCATCAATGCTGAGGGCCGTAATGGAGGTGATCAGGGCAAAAAGAATGACAAACTCGGGTAGTTTTAAAGGACTTTTATTCATAACAGTTTCTATCTTTGTCGTTTAAGACCTGAGGCAGCAAAATCAATGAGTGCCGTCATCAGGTCCCAAGCCGGGCTAGTGCCTCAGGGCTCGTTGTACAGCAGGGCGGTCTTCCATACGTTTGAAATGCGCATTGACACGGGGAAAGGCGGTGATATCGACACCGTCACCTTCCAGCCAACGCGCGATGGTATAGAGATAGGCGTCGCAGATGCTGTACTGTTCGCCCAATACCCATGGCTGACCAAGATAGGTTTCTTCTATCATGGTAAAGAGTGTTGACATGTTTTCAGGCACCTTGGCGCGCATGTCTTCATAAGAGCTTTCTTTGTTTGCCCAGCGTGCGCCACGTAGCTTGTGGGCATGGGCGACGTGAACAGTTGAACAGAGAAAGCTGTTGAACGATTGCATTTGGGCGAGGGCAAAATTATCGCCAAGAGGGGCCAGATTAGCCTGGGGAAACTGTTGTGCCAGATAAAAAAGGATCGCCGGTGTTTCGGTCAGGACACCTTTGGTGCCTTGTGAACTTGTGGCGTCCTTGGAATGTGCAGCCACTGTCCCGTCATTTACGACCAGCGCAGGGACGCGCCCTTTGGGGTTAAGCCGCAGGTAATCTGCTTTATGCTGTTCACCATCCGCAAAGGATACTGTTTTGATTTCGAACTCTGCATCTGTTTCTTCCAGGGCGATGCAAGAGGCCAAAGAACAAGCACCCGGTGCGTGAAATAGTGTCAACATTCGAATTCTCCGTTATCTCACCCTGTTTTCAGAGCATTTTTCTTTGTTTCTGTCTTATGGTCTCGTTACCAATAATGAATGTTACCAATATCGAAATTGAACTTCGTTATCGGCGCAGCTGTTCTGTGGAGATCCTATCCTGATCTTTTTGATCCGGATTGGTTCCCCGTGAAAGCAGGAACTGCTCTTAAAATAATAATCATCCGTGGCCTCGGCATGGGAAATCCACTGCGACGGACGAAGCAAGGTCCAGACATCACCCTGAAAAACAAGGTGCTGGAAAGGGTTTATGTGTTTTAGGTTCTGGCCGGTTATCCGAACCTGATAAAGCTTTATCCATCGTTCTCTGGAAACTGAATAAAACTGCGTACCGAGGTTCTGATAGTGATATCCGGTCGTTTATCTGGGTGAGCTGCAAAAACAGATGCAGTCACACAGTTGCTTTATGTGAAATGTGAAAACATAAAACCACCCCTTTGAAACAAGGTCAAGAAAGAAAGCAAGTCCCGATGTGTGTCCGCATGATTGTATTGGTTTAATGCTATGCACCCTGTCGTTAGTGTTTTTGTGCTGTGATAAATTCTTGAATTAAGATCCTGTCACAAAATCAGTATAAAAAATTGCTGTAAGCTTTTGTAAAATATCTGTAGGCTGCGTTTGTCTGATGACGGGGGTAATCAGGGTCGGCTGGAGAAAGAATTGAAACCCGGTGCCACATTCGCCGGGGCATTAGGTGAGGTTCAGTGAAAATAAGAAATGCCCGAAATCGCCAGTTTTATGATTATTGGCAGGGTTTAGAAAGGGCAGAAGGGTTTGATATGCCAAACCGGAGCTCCTTTCGCCCAGAAGATATCCCATCATTATTGCCGAATATCATTATTTACGAGCTGATTTCCCGGGACAATATCAAAATTCGTTTGCAGGGCACCGCAATTAATGAACGCTTTGGCCATGATATGACTGGCGCAAACTATCTGGATTATGTTGCCGATGATCGTAGACAGGTGGCATCAGATGCTTTCTGGCTCATGGCGCAGCATCCTTGCGGTATCTGTGCCGTCCTGGAACACGCATTATCCAGCGGACGTAATGTTAGCGTTGAATCAATCGGTTTTCCGCTTCGCAACGATATTCCTACCTTGGATGGCAGTGAACCCAATCCGATAATCGTCTATCAAAGCAATGAAATTGAAGATTTAAAGCCATTTGAATTCAAATCCAATGAGCGTTTGGAACTTATTCTGGTGGTGGACAGGCAAATGATCGATCTGGGCAAAGGGGCCCCAACATTTATCGACTAAGGGGGAGGTGCCGGATAGCATCATGCCTTTTAATGGCCCTGCTTTCGTTAATAATTCTGCTTTTCATTTTGATTATATGTTACCCGGATAGGCTTATATGTTACCAAGATGGGTAGGGCTTGAATTGTTTTTACAATAAAGTGAGGGGGCGAAGGTGGAAATTGTTCAATGGCTTGATTATGCCGGGGTTGCGGTGTTTGCAGCAACGGGTGCTTTGGCGGCTTCGCGGAAACAGCTTGATTTTATCGCGTTTATATTTCTTGCGGCGGTAACGGGCATTGGCGGGGGAACTTTTCGCGACGCAATTTTGGGTCAGACACCCGTTTTCTGGGTACGGGAACATGCCTATCTTTTGATTTGTGCAGGCACAGGCGCGTTGGTCTTTTTCACTGCACACAGATTTGAATCCCGATACAAGGTGTTGTTGTGGCTGGATGCTATTGGGATGGCGGTCTTTTCGGTGAAGGGGGCAGAAATCGGTTTTCTTGCCACCGGGTCGTCATCGATTGCTGTTGTAACGGGGATATTGACCGCAACATTTGGTGGGGTTTTACGAGATATTATTTCCGGGGAGCAGTCCGTCCTGATGAGACGGGAAATCTATGTGACTGCTGCGTTGTTTGGTTCTGTCGCCTGGGTGCTTTCCTATCATGCGGGGTTAGAGAATGTCGTTGGCTCAATCCTTGGCTTTCTGGTTGCCTTTGTCGTTCGTGGTGGGGCGCTGTATTACGGATGGAACCTGCCAACTTATAAAAGCAAGCCGGGCCGCACGATGGAAGAAATTGAGAAACTTTGACCAGTGTCTTTGCACGCTTTCTGGCGCGTTTTGGGGATTTACCCTGAACGGTTGTTTTTTGTCCAGGTCAAATTTCGGTTGGCTTTCAGATGGGTATTCCTATGAGGTTCAGCCGACGATATCGCGTAGAAGATAACCAACACCATAGGAAACAAGTGCAGCCAACCCGCCAATTAACAGGGTTTCACTGCCGGATCGCCACCAAGGGGCTAAGGACCAGCGGCTTTTGATCATGCCTGTTGCGAAGAATGCCAAGGCGGTCATGCCACAGGCCAATGAAAAGGCATTTTGAAGGTCCAGAATAAAGGGCAGCAAGGGGATCGAACCCGCGACAAAGAAAGCCCCAAAGGTTGATAGAGCAGACTTTAAGGGGTTTCGTGGTGTTGGAGAAACACCATATTCTTCGGTGATCATTGTGTTTATCCACAATTCTTCGTTGGATGTTATTGCCTCTGTGGCCTCTTCCAATGTTGATCCGCTTAGCCCTTTCGCGGACAGAATTTGTCGAATTTCTTCCCGTTCTCCCTCTGGAACTTGTTTGATGTGTTTGCGCTCTATTTCACGTAAGCGTTCGGTGTCATCCAGTTCTGATTTGGTTGCGCTATAGTTGCCCGCGGCCATGGAAAAACCGTCTGCCAGTAAGTTGGCAACCCCAAGTATAAGAATGACGCGCACGGACAGCTGTGCCCCGATAACACCAGACACAACCGCAAAGGTGGTCACAGCACCATCAATGCTGCCATACACCCAGTCCTGTAGGTAACTTGCCTTGTGTCCCTTGGCAAAGCGTTCTCGTATGGCTTCGGACGAATGATCGTGTTCCAGTTTCATGTAATCAGCCTGACGTATTTTGTAATCGTGTTATCACAGCAAACAAGCCCCCATGCTATAAATGTTACTGTGTATACGCGAACAATTTCTTCTCGTAGCTTAACAGGTGGAACGGGGATTTCCCTGATTTACGTCAAATAATCTGGTCCTGAATTTCTATTTACCATTTATAACCATATCCTTGATCTTTTTTGCTTTTTCAAAATGATCCAGTTGGTGGGTTTTGATCCACCAGGTTGCTGCTTCCATCAAAAGGTCAGGATCGTCGTTTTTGTTGGCAAAAAAAGCGTAGAAAGACAGACCGACTGTCTCGCCTTTCCTGTCCATCTTCAGATCACAGACGTCGATTATTTTTTGTCGTAAAGATGGTCTCATTGGCGAATTATAACCTGTTTGTTTTATCGTGTTTGAATCGTCTTCAAGGGTGCGGATGTAATGCCTTGCGAGAAAATTTATCCAGAAATTCTGAAGACCTGCAAGCCCGAGACCCGCAAGCCCAGAGCCCCGTATGCCCAGAGACTATGTATATTCTATTATCAGTCTAATTCAACATCGTATTTTCAGTGTGCTGGATCTGCCCAAGTGTGTTGATATTCAACGTTTTCGATCATAAGAGGTAATATCAGGTGATGCTGCGTTAACACTTTATTAACCATTTGTTTTGTGTTTCTATATTAACGTTTTGTTGGTTGCGTTAGGCAAAGCGTGTGAAGAATAGAACGTGGCGCCCGGAAAGGGATGAAGGCATTGATTAAATTCAGACATTCCAAAAGTCAGGCCTTTTATGACTATTGGTGTCAGTTGCCAAAAACAGGGGTGTTACCGGAAAAAAAGCACCTTAAACCGGAACAAATCCCCAATTTACTTGCCACGATGATTGTTTATGAATTGGTCTCGCATGATCTGATCCGTATCCGGCTTATGGGATCGACTGTCGAAGAACGCTTTGGCGGACGGCGCACAGGAACCAATTATCTGGATATGGTCGAAGATCATCGAAAATTCAGTGCCTCGGCGGCTTTGTGGGCACAGGTGGAAAATAGCTGTGGTATGTATGCGTTGTTGGAACAGGAATTGGTTTCAGGCCGCCTGGCTTATATCGAAGCCCTTGGTTTGCCTGTCTCAAATGATGAGGGTAAATACCCTGTTCTTTTTTTCCAGAGTAATGAAGTTCATAAAGATAATGATGAACCGCGAGAGAAAAGTCAGCAAGATTTGGTGAATGATGATGACAGTTTGTTAAAGTATATCCGGGTTGTGGAACGGTCCTATTTTGATCTTGGGATGGGTATTCCCGAATTGAGAGATTGATTCGCATTACAGTCAGGTGATTTATCATTCATTTACAAGGGCTTTGTGTCGATTTTTCTTGGTAATTTAACGTTGAATTTTATCTATTTTGTGTAATTTTATATCATGGTGAGTTATTTATTTTGGTTTATTTTACTGCAATCTGAAAATCAGGAAGATAATCCTTGATTAATATCAATTATCACAGGCATGATCAGTACTGGTAGTTTTCACGCTTATCTAATTTGTTTTCTTCTCTTATTTTTTTAGTGCTTAAGTCAGAAAATTAATCGTTGGGTCCGAAGGCTGCTTTGCTTGTGGTTAAAGAATAATAAAGGCTGTGACTCTTCATGGATTTTAAACATCCGAAATCTGCAGAGTTTTATAGATATTGGCTCGATTTACCGCGTGATGGCTTTGCACCGTCCCGGGATAGCTTTCGACCTGAACAGATACCGTCTTTGCTCCCTAATTTCATGATCTATGAAATGATTTCAGATGATTATATAAAAATTCGTCTTTTGGGATCAAATTTGAGTGAAAAGTTTGGCGAGGCTTGTGAAGGGAGCAACTATCTGGATCTTGTTGGACAGGAACGGAAGATACAGGCTTTACAAGCATTGTGGTCCGTTGTTAATCAGCCCTGTGGTATCGTTGGCGTTGTCGAACAGGTTATGAAAAGTGGCCTGAGCGTCTGTTTGGAAACTGTCGGCCTTCCTTTGCTCAACAGTAATGATGGTAATCCACTGATCCTGTTTCAGAAAAATGAACTGGATTGTGAAAAACGATTACCAGATGAAGGTTCTGAAAAGCGGGATTATCTGCGTATTTATTCCAGGCAGTTTATTGATATTGGTGCCGGATTGGATAGCGTTCAGGATTTGATCTATCCATCTTTAACTGATGCCTAAAACCGATACCTGATACCTTGATCTGTTCGGCGATCTGTTCGGCTTAATATTGGGGACTGGGCTTTAGTCCAATACCAAAAGCGAGCATCAATTATTTCTACCGCTGGCTGGTTTTATGAGGTCGGTTATTCGGGGCGATTTTAATCACCGGTTTTGGGGCGAAAGGATCGCACGCGCAATTTCAGTCACGTGGCGCAGGTCAGATCCGCAACATCCGCCAAAAATGTTCAACCACGGCATTTTTGAATAGATTTCTTTGTATTGCTGTCCCAACTCGATTGGGTTTCCTGCGTCCAGTGCTTCACAATTATCCAGCTCTTCGTGGCTCATCCGCGATGCATTACAGCGGATGCCTTTAATTCTTTGCGCCCACTTTTGATCCTGGAGGTTGTTGTCTGACAGTTGATCCGGAAAGTGGTCCGGGTGCGCACAGTTGATCATAAAGTAAATCGCCTGAGAACTGGTTTCCCGATCAACCTGATCAATGGCGTCGGCCAGGGATTGTCCGCTGGGCAGCAAGCCGTCTGTTTCGACCGTAAAGGAAACTGCAATGGGCATGTTTTCTTTGTGCGCAGCACGTATCGCCCCGATGGCTTCTTCGGATTGGGTAAAGGTCATGGCTGAAATCATGTCCACCTGGGTGGCGGCCAGCCAACTGATTTGCTGTGCGTGATAGTCTTCGGCTTCATTGGTTGTTATCTGATAATCCGGTGCATAGGCATCACCGCGCGGCCCAAGTGCAGCATTTAGGACGATGGGGTGTTGGCCGTTATCCCAAGCATCCCGGATTTGTGCGGTGTAATCGATTGATGACTGGTTCGCGGCCTTGATCTCGTCAATCGTCTGTCCCAGATCATTTGCCCAATGGGGATGTGCTTTCCATGTCTGGCCATCCAGAATGAAGCCTGTGTTGGTCTGTCGAGCCAGAGCCAGAAAACCGTTGTAATAGTTTGTCAGGGCGGCACGACCACGTTCGTCAGGTAACAGAGTGTGGGCAGCAAAGGCCTTGATTGGAATGCCTTTGTTAAAGATCAAGTCTGTTTCCTGTCCCGCATCGGTCAGGAAAAGCCCGCCCTTGAGTTGCGGCAGATTGTGTCTGTAGCGGGGTGTTTTGTTCGTTCTTAAGTTTGCCGACATCTTTGCCCCTTTGGTTCCAGAACTTTTCCGAGCTTTTTGGGGGTCGATAAAGGTGAATGCCCCCTGTCTCTGTGCTCTGTCCCTGTGTTCTGGTTAGCTGTGTTCTGGTTAGCTGTGTACGCCAGTAAACTGTACGCGGGCGCATAATTTTCATCAAGCAAACATTAAGATCGGGGCGTTTCAAGTTAAAGCCTGATGTGCCGTGAATGTAACTGGCACGATAGCGGGTGGTGTCACAATGTTGTCAGGCCAAAATAGATCAAGCTGCCCCCAAACCCACAAAAGATGAGGGCAATGAGCTTGTTGATAAAGGTCACTGTCGCCGGTCTTTGGATCAGCCGTGACAGTTTTACGGCGGTATAGGCAAAGGCACTGAGGGATAAAAAGGACAACCCCATAAAGGTTGCTGTCATAAGCAATAGCTGTGGTGTTGCTGCGGCCTGTGTGTTGAGAAAGAGTGGAAAGAGGGCAAGCAGGAAGATGATCATTTTTGGGTTTGTCAGGCCGACAAGTAAAGATTGCCGGAAAAGATAAGGGGCAGATCCCGGATCTTGATGAGCTTCAAGGGACGATGGGAAAGAAGAGGCAATGCAATTGGTGTCGGCCCCTGCATTGACTGTCGTGACTTTTCCGCCCCTATCATCTTTGGTAAGATTGTCCAGCGAGATCATGCCCCTCTGCCAGTTCTGATAAGCAAGCCAGAGTAGGTAGCTGCCCCCCAGAACCCGCAAAACAGAAAGTATTCTTGGCTCTGTGGTTATAATTGCCCCGAGACCAAGTGTAACCGCGAGGCCAACACAACCAATCGCCACAACATTGCCCAGGGTTGAATAGATCGTTTTGCCCATACCTAATGAAAGGCCGTTTCTGATTGCAAGAACGATTGCCGGACCGGGGGCGAGGATATTTGCACTCGCGGCCAAAACAAAGGCGATCCAGATTTCAAAGGTCATTGTGGGCTCCTGATAAAAACTTTTCTTGTTCGTTCCGAATTGACTGACAGATAGCTGTGGCGGACTATTTGGCCGGAAATGAACAAGGAAAGTTAATCGCAGAATTTAAATCAAAAAAAATAGTTTATTTTTATTTATAAATAAAAAATAATGATGTGAATTGTTTGTTGAACAGGATTGAGCTAATGGACCTCTCGGCATTACGCACGTTTAAGCTGGTGATGGATTTGGGAAGTGTGACGGCTGCGGCTGAAAATCTGAACACAGTACAACCCAATGTCACGGCCCGTATTCGCAAGCTGGAAAATGAGCTTGGCGTTTCCCTGTTTCTGCGGGCGCATCGACGTCTGGTACCAACGCACGAGGCGGAAAAGCTGTTGGAATATGCCAATGCCATGTTGACGCTGGAACGTGCGGCAAAGGGCGCGGTGAACCCGGGTGATGCCGGCCATATACGAATGGGCTTTGTGGATACCCAGGCATCTCATTTGCTGCCACGCTTTATCACGGAATATCGACGTTTTCATCCCGATGCAGAGATTTCTGTGGATACGGGTGTTTCCGGTTTTCTCAATAGGGCGGTGGACGAGTGCCGTTTGGATGCTGCCGTTGTGGTTGACCGTCGCAAGCGCAGTACGGATCAGGATAGCTTGACGACGCATATGCTTTTCACTGAACCCCTGGTTTATATTGCGCCACAGGGATTGACGCGGTTAGAACAGGCGCTGGAATTACCTATAATGGTCTTAATTCAGGAAGGCTGTGGCTATCGCAACTTTGCAATTGACTGGTATCGCGCGCAAAATCTTACTGCGCCCAAGATGATGGAAATCTCGACACTGGATGGCATTCTTGCTTGCATCAAGGCTGGCCTTTGCGCCTCTGTTTTACCACGGTCGATTGTCGAGAGTTTCGAGCTGGAAAACAGAGCGGCGGTCTTTCCACTGAAAGGCGACAATGCAGAGATCAAAATTGCATTGGTTCATCGTCCGGAATTCAACGGAGATCACCGGATCAATCTGCTGCTTGAAATGTTCCGTCGGGATGAAAGCGTTGCTGCAGAATAGACCTGTCGTGTCTTGCTGATTTACAGTGCTTTTTTTTGCAAATAACGATGTGTTACGGATTTTACGGGGGCTGGTGAAGCTGAGGGGCGCTGCTACGGCGTTTTTAAAAACGAAGTAAAATCAATGGGCTACGATTCTCTCTTGGCTTTTTGGATTATTGTTAGTGGTGCATGGTATTAATAATAATCCGTATGGTCTTTAAAATAGACCGTATGATTTTTAATGGTTTCTGCTATCTTTTGTGTTCAATTCTTTATCCCGTTCAGGTCGCATTGAATGCCTTCTAAAACCCCAGATCAGTCCCTGGATCAAGCCCCAGATCAATCTTTGTGCCACACTTCAGAGACGAGTTGCCCGATTTCGAAAACCTTAACGAGTGAACGATTGTTTCTGCGCCCCTTTACTGTAGAAGACGGCGACCTTTTGTTTCGCCTTTATGGCAACAAGGATGTGATGGCAATTCGCAAAATTGGCACGCAAAGCCGACAGGGGAGTGATAGCCAGTTGGCAATTATTACCGATCATTGGCAACGTCGTGGTTTTGGTCTCTGGGCTGTTTTTGATCGCGATAGCGGAACCTTTATGGGGGAATGTGGCTTGCGGGAAGAAAACGAAACCGATGACAAGGTTGAACTATCCTATGGCCTGTTACCTGAATTCTGGGGCGGTGGTCTGGCGACAGAGGCGGCGGCGACTGTATTGGATTTCGGAATCAAGGCGCTGGGCATGAAACAGATCTATGCCTTTGCGCAAAAGAAAAATACCGCCTCTTTGCACATCCTTTCCAAATTCGGTTTTCAGCACGAATTCGATTTTGACGAAGATGGCGATGTAATCACCCGAACAGTCCTGATGGTGGATTAAGTTTCGGATCCTGCCAAAGGCAAACATCATGGTCTTGGGAAAGAAAAAGCCCCCGACCTGCTTGTGTGTGTGGTTGGCCGGGGGCTTTTATCCTGGGGTTGTCGTTCGCGTTCAGGTCGCAATGCTTCCAAAACACGACCCCGGGAATGGAGTATGTCTTGACTGGCGAAAAGCGGCCTGAGAAACAGTAACGCCGCTTAATCTTGTTCCTACACTTCGCCGGTGTATTCGCCACGGCCCGGGTAATCGTTTGCAATAACGAAATCCAGTGCGCCAATCATTTCTTTGAAGACCGGACGAACAAATGGCATTGTCTGGACAGAGGCGTAATAGAGTGTTTGTTCGGGCGTCACGAGGAAAACCCCCGGTTCAGAGAAGAGAGCGGGTTCTTCGATGCCGATAGAGGTCTTGCCACGGGATGTGGAGATATACAGGCCCCATTCCTTGGCGACAGACAGGGGCAGGTCATAGGCAAAACGCAAGTTTTTGGCGTCGATTTTTGCCGCCATTTCTTCTGTGCGATCTTTTCCGTCTGAACTGATAGCAATGGTCTTTACACCGCGCTCTGCAAATTCAGGTGTCAGACGCTCTAGCTCTTTGAGATAGTTGGCACAGATCGGACAGTGGAGACCGCGGTAAAAAGTCACCAGTGTATAACGCTCGGCACCATCAGTGCTGAGGTCAAACGTTCCACCACCAAGTGTTGGCAGTGAGAGGTTCGGAGTTTTCTGACGGGGCATCAGCATAACGGGGGGTACCTTCCGGGTCATCTGTGGGTTGTTACATAAATAATTGGGCTGGCTTATCGCCCTTGATATTTAATATAGTGAACTATTGGTTTCTTTTTGTGCAAATAAGTTGATCCATAGTACAAAATTATTGTAGTGTACTGGCATGTTGTTCTGTGCGCCGAGGACTTGTTTTGGAAAAACCCTTTAAAAAAGCTGATCGTTTATCTGCCCTTATACAGCGGTTTCATATTCGTGCTCGTGTACAGAGACTTGGGTGTGGGGGTGCTATTGATCAGGTTGGTAGCCAAAATAATCGACCATTGCGAAATGATAGCGGGGGGAATTTTGATTTTGCAGCACCCGGTAAGCATTACGTTGATCATAACTCTGGCGCATTATCTGGTGATAAAGCTGGTGAGAATTTGGAACAAAAAGTTACCGATATTTGCAATAGGGGGCAAAGTGTCGGGTCAGCAAATTTCTTTGTGGTTCACAGTGGGCAAATAGCATCATCTGCACCAGATTTTGATCTGTTAGCGCCGGATGTTCCTTTGCTCGTGTTTTATCCGCGTGGCGTCCCGGGTGATTTTAAGATCAAGCCCCGTGATGTAGTTGATTCGGTTCAGGAGGATAGGGGGCAGAAATCTGCGGCGACTGCACAGGTTGCGGGGTTTGTGTGTGCGGTTGTCGACACAGGCGGTGAAGCCAATCCAATCGCTTTGGCCTTGCCCGATCTGGTTGTTGTCAGGTTGGACCAATCTGCGCCCCTGAAGGCGGTTACGGATATTTTGCTGGAAGAAGCCGACGCCCCCCGGTGTGGCGGGCGTGCCGTGATTGACCGTCTTTGTGAAATTGTGGTGATACGTCTGTTACGGCATTTGATCGAGGCAGGACAGACAGAGGTTGGGTTGCTGGCTGGTTTGGCAGACCCCAATATTTCCTTGGCGATTATTGCCATGCACGAAAGTCCGGATCGTAATTTCAATCTAGAGGATCTGGCCGAAATTTCCGCAATGTCAAGAACACACTTTGCCAATTCTTTTCGCAGGCTTGTGGGGGTAACGCCCGGCCAGTATCTTTCGAACTGGCGATTGACACTGGCACGCACTGAATTGGCAAAGGGTATACCATTAAAAACCATTGCCGGACGAATTGGCTTTTCCAGTTCGGCGGCTTTATCGCGCGCCTTTACCCGACGTTATGGCGTCAGCCCTAAACAGGAAATGCTGCGCGGGTAAAAGCTATTCACGCTGTTCGGCGTAAACGGCTTCGATGTTGTGACCATCCGGGTCCAGAACAAAAGCGGCATAATAGCCATCTTCATATTCCGGGCGGGGGCCAGGCTTACCATGACAGGTCCCACCATTTTCAAGAGCAAGGTGATAAAAGTCATCAACGCTTTTGGTTGTATCGGCGTTAAAGGATATATGAACCGCATGGGATAAGGGGGCATCTTGGTCTGCTTGGCGTATTTCAAACATGTCGTGAACACTGGTGCCATAGCCAATGACAATATCGGGAATGTCCAGCACCTGATCATAACCCAGGGCAGACATGACGCGATCATAGAAAAGTTTACTGGTTTTAAGGTCTTTTACTTTTATCTGTACGTGATTGAATATCATTTTATTCCGTGGTGCTGGATCGGATTTTAAGCCGAGTTATGAAGGCAATTATTATACGGGAATTATTATGCGGGAATTTTTTTGGGGATTGGTTATGAAAAGCGATGGCAATTTTCTTGTAAATGCTGAAAGAACTTTGCCATGTGGATACCATCGACCAAGGCATGATGGGCGGTAAGGTTTACCGCAACCTCCCACCCATCTTGATTTTGCGGGGTGACGTGCGGCACAAACTTTCCCCATGCAAGGCGGGGGATACAGTCGTCTGGCCCTTTTAGGGGGTGTTGCATATCTGTGAAATCCAGCCAGGGAATGCAAGACATGAAAACCCAAAAATCAGTATCGATGGTTTTTTCGTCCAGCTCTGTCTGTGATTTTGCCTCTGTAATTGCGCTTTCACAGTTTGAATTGAAAGTTGACCATTCACAGGCATAGGGAATTTCACAAAAGGCAAAGCGGTCATTTTCAATGGGGACCGTGACCGAGGGGTGAACGATATTGTGTTCAATAACGGTTTGTCGCCCGTCAGTGTTGCGCAAGCGGGTTCGGAGTTCAGGCACGGTATTGAAGGCCCGCATGATACAAAAGAGCATAGCATTAAAGGGCGAGGCACCATTGCGCTGCTTTGCTGTCATGATTGCTGTAACATCAATACGTGTTGTTATGCTGAAATGCGGCGCAGCAAAGTCTTTGAACATGGCATACTGGCTTTGCCGTGGCCATGTCGCCAGATCAATGACCTGTTCTGTCTGTTCTGAAAAGAGCGCAGTTTGTGGCATCGGGAAAGGACCGCTTTTAGAGAATGAATTGTTGTTGTTTTAATAGGGGGAAGAATAGCAAGTCACAGACGGGGTGCAATATTCATCTGTGATATTGCCGGGTGCTTTCGGAATTATGGAGTATATGATCTGCAAAGCAGAGTGTGCTCATAAATTCGGGCTCATGAATTTGCGCTCATGAATTTTTGAGCTCATGAATTTGAGGTGATGGGATATTCTTGAGGCTGTAAGAGGTTTTAACACAAAAAAAGGATGCCGAAATGACATCCTCTTTCTTTGCTTGGGCATTTTAGCTGATCACTGTGTTCAATCTGCCCGGATAATATGCGTATCGTTTCCTTTCGGATGAAAACCATACACCGTGGGGTTAGCACTATCCGGCTTTTTGGAACACAGGTTCCAGCCTAATGTTTTAAGCGTGTTTCACTTTGTGGTAGCTCATGCGGCCGAGAAAATCCTTTGTGGATTTGAATGCTGTGGCGAAAGCACGAACAACAGCACCACCGATTGCTTCAGAGCGCAGACGGTGCGCTTCACGAATGTGGTGTTCGATGTCAGCGGCTGTAAAATCAAAATCTTTGGCAGTTACGATGGGTTTCATCGACTTGGTCCTCTTGGTTACTCGTAATAGAGTGGTTGCCCTTGATGACTAATATGCGCCTTTTTTGCCAAATGATAATATGCAAAAAACTATAATGATTGTTTCTTATTTTTTGATAATTAGATTGTTAAATTGAAAGGTGGGCCTATAACCAGCGTTTCACAGCTTCTTCTTTTTGTGCGCCTGATTGGGGGCCTTCGTTTTCGATAAATGACTGAAAGGTGATAAAAACCATTTCCGGTTCATTGTTCAGCTTTTGAAGCGGACAGATAATGCGTGCATAACCAAAAGAGCGTCCATCCTTGCGGGTGCAGGTCATTGTTCCGAATAGGGGCTGTCCCTTATCCAGTGCCAATGTTACCTGTTCACAGGCGTTAATTCTGCTTTGGTCATCGAGAAAGGTGTCATAGGTTTTACCTGTACCACTGACAGGCAGGTCCATAAATTCTTCGGCAACGATCCCGACCAGACGTACGCGTGGATTCTTGTTCTCGCGGTCGTTTTCGACCAGCATTTCATACCCCAGCGCAAACTTGATATCGGCAGGGTTAATGTCCTGACGGGTCGGAAGGTGGCCCAGCTTTTCACTAAGTCCGGAATACCAGTGCCAGCTTTTGAGCAAGCGGGGGTATTGTTCCAGTTCTGACAAATCCGATTGTGCGGAAATGAACATGTCGTGTCACCACGGTGTCGTTATTTATAAACAGGTATCAGGATATGACATAAATCCTAAACAGAATATGACCAAACTGTTCATTCGGAAAGAATTTATTGTGTGCGTTTTACCAAGAGGTTAAAGCCAGCGCTTCATGGATTCTTCCTTTTGAGCGCCAGCTTCCCTGTTGTCATTTTCTTTAAACTTTTCAAGAACGGCAAAAGTCATTTCAGGCTCGTTTTCCAGGGTGTAGAGCGGATATATTATTCTTGCGAAACTAAAGGTCTGTCCATTTGTTCGCGCATACTTTGCGATGCCAAAAAGCGGCTGTCCCCGATCAAGGGCAGTTATAAGATAATTACAGGCCTTTATGCGGCTTTCTTCTGACAGAAAGGCGTCGTAGGTCTTGCCGGTTGCGCTATGCGGGAGGCCTGTGAATTCTTCGGTAACTGTGCCGATTAGCCTTACCCTGGGATTCATGTGTTCGCGATCCGTTTCGATCAGCATTTCGTAGCCCAGCGCAAATTTGATATCAACCGGGTTAATATCTTTTCTGGATGGTAATCGACCAAGCTTTTCACAAAGCCCGGAATACCAATGCCAGCTTTGCAGCAGGCGGGGATATTCCTCGAGTACTGATAAATCCGATTGGGCGGAAATGAACATGTCGTGCCACCACGGTGTGATTATTATAAACAGGTATCAGAATATTACATCAATCCTAAACAGGATATAGCCAAGCGGCTCATTATCAAATAATTGCGTATTTTTATTGATTAACTTAAGACCAGCGTTTCATAGCCTCTTCCTTTTGAGCGCCGATTTCGCGGTCTTCGTTTTCGGTAAAGTCCTGAAAAATGAGGAAGACCATTTCCGGCTCGTCATTTTGTGACTGAAGGGGAAAAATTATTCTGACGTAGCCGAAGCGGCGTCCATCTTTGCGGGTATAGGTTGCTGTGCCAAAAATAGGCTGTCCCTGGTCCAAGGATTCCGTAAGTTTTTCAGACGCAGCTATTTGGCTTTCTTCGGTCAGAAAGGTGTCATAGTCTTTGCCCGCATGACGACCGTTGGCCAGTTTGAAGAACTCTTCGGTAACAACGCCGATCAGACGCACCCGCGGATTTTTGCTCTCGCGGTTAATTTCGACAAGTAATTCGTACCCCAACGCAAATTTAATATCAGCCGGGTTGATATCTTGCCGCGCGGGAATCCGCCCCAACTTTGCGCAAAGATCAGAATACCATTGCCAACTTTGTCGCAGTCTGGGGTATTTTTCCAGTTCTGTCAGATCCGATTGTGCGGATAAAAACATAGAGCCTCATCACCATGTAATTTTACAAACAAAGTACAGGATAGGCTATAAATTCTAAAGATATAATGAGAAAATCGCTTGCTGTTTAGTTCTTTTGACGGGCGGGTTTCACCTTTGATGGTGACGCGGCAGACTGGTGACGCGGTCATGTCAAAGATTAAACAGCAAGCAGATTGAGCAATTAGACGGTTGGATTTATCAGTTCATAGGTCCTTTGACCGCTGGATTATCAAGAGTTCGCGATGTTGCGCACAATATTGATAAATTTATCAATCTCTTGATGGTCGTTGTAATAGTGTACCGAAGAACGCACCAGAACAGGCAGATTGTTTTTTGTTGCATCCAACAAAGTGCTGGCGGGGGATGACGTGCTGACATTCACACCCTGTTGCAGGATGGTCTGAACAGCATCCGCAGACTCGACCCCAGCGATGGAAAAGGTAACAATACCGCATTGGTTGGGGTTAAGGGTGTGGAGTTTGACGCCCTTGATTTTCCGCAAGCTATTGCGCAGATAATCAGCCAATTCATTGATTCTGGCTTGAATATTATCCAGTCCGATTTCCAGTGCATAGTCGATACATGCCCCCATGCCGAGCTTTGCGGCATAGTTGTTTTCCCAGTTTTCGAAACGTCGGGCATCTGATCTTAAGACATATTCGTTCTCGCTGACCCAAGTTGCAGAGAGCAGATCAATCATGGGGGGATGCAGCTGTTCAATCACGGATGATCTGACATAAACGAAGCCGACACCGCGGGGACCCCGCAGGAATTTACGGGCGGTGGCCGAGAGAACATCGCATTGAATTTTTTCGACATCCAGCGGCATTTGCCCTGCGGATTGGCAAGCATCAACCACATAGAGAATATTGTGTTTGCGGGCAATCTTCCCGATCTCTTCGACCGGGTTTACCAGCCCGGAATTTGTTGGAACATGGGTGACGGAAATGACCCGGACGCGCTCGTCAATCATGTCTTCGAGTGTTTCAAGGGAAACCACACCGTTTTCGTCGCTGGGGATTACCTCTACGGAAACATTTTTTTCTTTGGCAATCTGTAAATAAGCCACGTAGTTCGATGCGTATTCTGCCTCTACGGTCAAGATACGGTCACCAGCCTGAAAGGGAATGGCATAAAAAGCCATGGCCCAGCCCACGGTTGCGTTTTCGACAACGGCAACTTCATCACGATGACAATTTATCAAGCGAGCGACAGAATCATAGACGGCTTCGATGGCATCGTGTCTTTTATTGGCGGCTTCGTATCCCCCGATTGCAGCTTCCAGTTCAAGATGATCGATCTGGCTTTGTAATACAGACTGTGGCATCAGGGATGATCCACAGTTATTGAGGTGAATACAGCTTTTTTTACCCGGAGTGTCGGCAAAAACCTTTTCAATGTTCATGGGCATCGTGGCTAATCTTTCTTGCTATATTTTCAGTGTACGACGATTTTCTAACACATAAAATAAGCTATCTGTTTATTTGCTCAAACGATTTAAAATCAATTTGGCTTTACATAATATCAAGTGATATGTTTCGTCTTGAACAATGAATGCCAATTGTTTTTCCCTATTGATTGGATCAATCGCAGCTATGATGAAATTACCCCCAATGACTGCACTCAGACATTTTAATGCTGCGGCAACGCATATGAGCTTTAAAGAGGCAGCACGGGAACTATGTGTGACCGAGGGGGCCATAAGTCGCCAAATAAAAGTGCTAGAGGAATATTTGGGATGCGCGTTATTTCTGCGTTTGCATCGGGGGGTTCAGCTAAGTGACGAAGGTCGAAAGCTCTTTGAGGTTACGGATCAGGCATTGTTTCAGATTGCGGCGGTAAGTGATGAAATTCTGGGTGGTGTTTCGAACTTTACGCTTTCTGTAACCACCTCTTTTGCCATTCGATGGTTGATGCCCCGATTATCAGGGTTTGAAGCTCAACACCCTAATATTCCGATCAGTCTGCAAACAGTTACCTCGCCGGGTACATCGCAAAGCCGCCGCTTTGATACGTCGATTATCTATCAGCTTGGTGACCCGGCGGACAAAACAAGTTCTGTACCCGAAAATGGTGAGCTGATTATGCTTGAATGGCTTTTGCCCGTTTGTGCACCGGGGTATCTTGAAAAAAATTCACCAGGGAATTTTCACCACGAAAAAGCATTCCCGTTGCAGGATTTGAAAAATCATCGGGTGATTTTTAATGAGCCCACGGGGCGGGATTGGCGCAGTTGGGCAATGAAATCTGGTGATGTTGAGCTTGCTTTGGATCGGGCACTTAAATTCGAACACGATGATACTGCTATTCAGGCCGCTGTCGCAGGGCATGGCATTGCCTTGGCTAATCTGGCCTATATTTCAAATGAGCTGCATTTGGGCAGTCTGGTTCCCGCTGTGGATGTTGCCCCCTTGCCCATTGGGGCGCATTACCTCGTCACCGAGGCGGGCAAAGTCGGGCAAACCCATGTGGAAATATTCCGCAATTGGTTGATGGCAACCGTCGCGGACTTCAAAGAAGAGATTTCAACCTTATTAGGGCCTGATCAAGGATAATTGCTAACTGGCCTGACAGGTCAAAGTCACTGATGCAACAGGCATTGATACATACCCTGTGTGAGACATCCCCCGTGATTGAGCAATTTTCTCTACCCGGTTGAGAGGGCTATTTGTATCGGACGATTTCACAATTATCCATCAACCGCCCAACCAGCCCTTGAAAAAATAGCCCATGGCCAACAATGGCGAGGGGGCGTGTGGCAAAAGGCGCTGTTGTGGTGGTTTCCTGTGCAGCGGCTTCTAGGCGGGCGACGAAATCTTCGATGCGTCTGGTAAAAATGTCTTCCGGTTCATGGGGAACACCATGGGCGTTTTCCGGACCTTTATGCCACCAGTGATCATCCAGATGATCAAAGCTGAGGTTTGGGAAGTCGCGGGATAGTATATGGGGGTGGCGACCGACATCACAGCTGTTGCAGACCATTTCCCTGTGACCTGCATCGATGGTAATGGGGACATCATCCCCAAAGATACGTAATGCCGTTTGAACTGCACGGGTCAGGGGCGAGCAGATAACGTGCTGTATATTCAACCCAGCAATATTTTTACGTGCCTGATCGGCCTGTGATCGTCCCAGCGCGGTCAAAGGTGCGTCATATATTAATGGATCAATGCCATCCCGGGCAACAGCGTTAAATTCGGATTGTCCATGGCGAATAAGATAAACAGGCATCGGGAACTCTTGGTTTGTAGAACTTGTAGAAAAGAACCTGACAGAGGTTCTGGGAAAATACCGTTATTGATTGCTAAGTGCAGCTTACTGAAATTAATGGGAAAGATGAAGCAGGAAACACCGCCTTGATAAGTGTGTTCCCATGATACTTAAACAGACGCTTTCTATGGCGAAAGCGGGCTGATTTTTTTTATTTAGTTTATTGAAATCAAAGCTTTTTAATATAATAATTTGTATGTATTTTTTGACAAAATGAATGCTAGTATATGCAATGAAGCATGTAGAAGTTAGGCAAAGCACATATTGATGCCCCAACAGATGAATCTGACAGTGTGGAGTTTGGACAATTATTGAGCTTTATCACCCCAGAAGCCAGGCTTTGTTTGATCATTGGTTGAGCCTTCCACGTGAGGGGGTTCTGCCGCTACGAAGCGCTTTTTTTCCGGAAAAAGTGCCGCAAATACTTCCCAGCCTTATTATCTACGAGATGGTGGCCAAGGATTTTATCCGCTTTCGACTTGCAGGCACGGCGGTACGAGAACGCATGGGGTTTGATCCAACTGGGGAAAATTATCTGAATTATGTGGCGGATGAACGCAAGGAAAAGGCAAGCCAGTCTTTTTTCTCTGTTGTTCAGCAGCCTTGCGGTATGCGGGTGGTTTCAAATCACGGTATGTCGACGGGTCGCAAAATGTTTTTGGAAGTGTTCATGCTGCCACTGGAAAATGACATGAGCCCAAACCCAATTGTTCTGTGTCAAAGCAATGAGATAAAACCTCTGGGGGAAGAACATTTTCCCGATAATGCCCGTTTGGAAAATATAACAATTGTCCGTCGTGATTTTATTGATATTGGGGCCGGGGTTTCTGACTTTAAGGACTGATGGCATCAGGTCCAAAAAAATATAAAAAACATAAGAAATACAAGAAATATAACTGGGTGAACTCAGGCGAAAAGAGCTATAACAGGCGAAGGTTGGCTCTATTATTTCAGGTTTCTAAATTAAGGTTGAACGGCCTACCGGATGGATCGTTGTGTTTTATACGGATAAAAAGATATGGGGCTTTATTGCTTTTTCATTATCTGAAAATAAACCCAGCTAGGTAGTATTCGCAAAAGTTTCAGAAAGTACGTGAACTTTTTGGGGAAATGAATTTCAAACGCTTTGGTTTGCAAGCCAACGGCAATGGCTTTGGCTGCATCTTCGGGTTCAATAATCATCGGCATTTTGAACGGGTTTTTGTCTGTCATGGGGGTTCGGACAAAACCCGGATTGATGACTTTAATATCGATCGCCGGTATTTTGTTTTCTGCACGCAGGCTTTCGGCCAGATTGATCATGGCGGCTTTTGTTGCACTATAGGGTTGGCCGTTTGGCAGTCCTCTGAAACCCGCGACACTGGCACAGAGGGCTATTTGTCCGGCTGACTGCTTTTGCAAGATCGCGAGAACATGGTGGCTGAAAACAAAAGCACCCGTCAGGTTGATGTCTATTGTTTTGCGCAATTCTTCAACTTCAATGTCTTCAAACCTGGTCGGGTTATAATAACCCGCCATATAGATCGCGCTATCAAGTCTGGCAAAGGATTGTGCTATTTTGTCCGAAGCTTCTTTAAGGGATGCGGGGATACTGACATCACAGGGGACAACAAGATGCTGTCCGCCCAATGCTTCGTTAATATCATTCAATTCCGGGCGTCGGCGCGACGAGAGGGCAAGAATAGCCCCCGCGTCTGAAAGCTCGCGCGCAAGCGCCAGCCCAATGCCGCTGCTGGCCCCTAAAATCCAGATATGTGCCCCTTTGAAGCTTTTAATCATCCGTCCTGCTTTTGCATAAAGAGCGTCAGTTCACCAACCGTAAATCCAAACTTCTTGAGATAGGATCGGTTGATAAGAATGCCGTCATTCATACGAAACATCCAGTCGTCAAAAGTAATTTTATAGCTGGTATCGCCAACGGGAAGATCCATTTGATAGGCCCAGCGCATGGCACTGCCGTTTACCTGACCATCCGCTTTTCCCAATATATCGGCGGCAGTCCCTTCGTACTTTCCCGGGGCGAGACGCTTGATAGTCCAGGTTCTGTCCTGGGTTTCGCCGTCGTAATAGGCAAAGGTTTCTTCAAGCGTACCTGTGTCGCCATCCCATGTGCCGTTCATGACAACATCAAAGCGTCTGACAACTTCGCCTTTTCGGTTTTGAACCAAGCCCCACGCCTTTATCGGGCCTGTAAAGTATTCCTGTAAATCCATTGTCGGTTCAGAGTTCTCATAGTGTTTGAGCGAAGGACCGGAACAACCGCTAAGCATCATGCTGCCCCCCAAAAGAAGAGTTATAACCAGAAGAATACGCATGATCGTTCCTTTGTTTTAATTTTCGAAGCCAGGAAAGAAGCCCCAAAGCCGCACATACTTTGATAATGCAGGGGGCAAGGGCATAGGTGAAACTGAGGGCCAAAAGTGCCTCGCTATCATTTTGTGTTGCGGGTGAAAAAGATGTGACGCCCAAGATCAGGAAGGCAATGCCGCTTCCCAAAGCGAGGGCTGTTTTGGACAGAAATGCCAGGATGGAAAACAAAAACGATGTATTTCTTGTTTTATCCTGTGCATCAATCAATTCAGAGAGAATGGCCGGGGGCAGGGAGAGTTCACCCCCAAGTGCAATACCGGACAGAACGCAGATGAGCGCGTATTGCCAGACGTCATCGGGTTGCAGGAAAAAGGCCCAGACAAAGGTTGTCGCCGCAAGCAGCATTGCGAGTGCCCAGGAAATAAGTTTTGACGATCGTTTAGCGATGGTTAACCAGACGGACATGCCGCAAGCACCAGACAGAAAATAAATCAGCAAAAAAGCACCCGTGTATTGTTCGGCGCCCAACAGATCCCGTGTGAAGAAAACCATAAGAACCGCGGGGATTGCAGAGGCGAGCGTACTGATAAAATAGATACCGAAGAACCATTTGTTGGATGGCAGTAACAGTTCGTGCAGCTTTATTGTGTCTTTGTTGTTTTTGTTACGCAGATTTATAAGCGCGTCATACTTTTTGTGCTTTTTGTTCCAGAGCATAAAAATGGTAAAACCGAGCACAAGAAAGAGGATCAGCACATAGGAATATTGATCAAAGGTGATAATCCCCGGCAGAACGGCGGCAATAATCAACCCGATTAATCCAAACGCTTCACGCCAGGATGTAATGCGGTTTTTTTGTACGCCATCCTGGCTCCATGTGCTGCCCAATGCATTGAGGTTGATGGTCATCATGCTATAGGCTGTTGTTGCGAGAACCAGACTGATTGCCAAGCCTGCTAACCCCAAACTTTCTTGTGGGTGAAAGAGCAAAAAGAAGCCAAGAGCCATCATAAGGCTGGCAATAAATATGATCAGGGGACGTTTGTCGTTATAAAGATCACAAAACACACCGATCATCGGGTCCTGAACCGCGTCGAAAACCCGGACCAGAATGATGACAATACCGATACCGGACAAAGAAAGCCCCAATGTGGTCGCATAGAAATCCGGCACATGGATATAGAGCGGCAATCCGGCAAAAGCCAATGGAATTGCCAGAAAGCTGTACTGGAACAGGCTTTTTCTGGATATGGTCGTGTTGTCGGTCATGACTGTCCCAACAGCTTTGCGCGTAATTGCGGTGCACTGGTTTTGGGGTTAAGCCAGATATCGAAAAAGTAACGCCCGAAATCAGGGTCGCTTATCCGTCCGATCTCTTTGTCTTTGTGAAAAAAGATGCTTTCGCCATTTTCAGCATAGATCCCCGTCAGGTTGGTGCCTTCTTTAACGTCAGGAAAAATATTGAGCATCTGGTTGTGCCAGGCCGCGAGCTTGACTTCATCATCCAAGCCGAGATTGCGAATTTCTTCTGCGGACTTGTCGGCGATATCCCGACCATTAATGTCGCGCAGATAGGTCAAACTAAGCGCAAAGGGAGGGGCGATATTCCATTGACCATTGGGGGCCAGTAGTACAGCGTCATAAACGTCCCAAAACAGGATCGATAATCTGCCCTTGCCAACAGCCTGTGCAGAGGGAACATGCTTTGCAACCAGCTCGTTGCCTGTGGCGGGGGATGACATGGCAAGGTGGCTTGCCAGTACCAGTGATAGAATGAGACCGATGGCGAACTTTATATTTCGGAACAGGGCGAATGGGGCAATGTACCTTTTACGCATGGCATAGCTCTGCGTGCATGACGCTGGTGCGTCCGGTTGAAAAACCTGCGATACAGGCCGCCAGATAAAAGCGCCACAGACGAATAAAACTGTCGTCAAAGCCCTGTGCCTTGATATTGTTCCGCTGGCTATCAAAGCGATGCAACCATTCTTCGAGTGTGCGGGCGTAATCCTGACCAAAGTGGAATTCTTCGTTGACGACGAGACCTGATTTGGCTGCTTCTTGTCTGAATTTGCTGGGACTGGGGAGCATACCGCCGGGGAAAATATAGCTGCGGATAACATCGCCACCGCGGCGATATCTTTCGAAGCGGCTATCGTCGATTGTGATGGTCTGGATCATAGCCTTGCCGGTGGGACTTAGCAGGGATTTAACCTTGTCAAAATAGGTGGACCAATAGCGTTCGCCAACGGCTTCGAACATTTCAATGGAAACAATATGATCAAATTTACCATCTTGATGCCGATAATCCTCTAGCGCGATTTTGGCCCGGGGACCCAGGCGGGCGCTGGCATAGTGATGTTGTTCGTTTGACAGGGTGATGCCCTTTATGTCGAAATCCCCGCGGTTGGCGGCGCGTTCTGCAAAACCACCCCAACCGCAACCAATTTCCAGAAGTGACCCGGATTTTTGATCCAACTTGTTTAACAGGCGGTCGTATTTGTTGTTCTGTGCCTGTTCTAAATTATCTGTTTCGTTCAGGTACAGCCCCGAAGAATAGGTCATGGTTGGATCAAGCCAAAGCTTGTAGAACTCATTCCCCAGATCGTAATGGGCATGAATATTTCGTTTGCTGCCCTGTAGGGTATTAATGCGGAAAAGATAGGTCAGTCGGGAAAAGGTTTGGAAGAGACGGCTGCCAAAAACGAAGCGTCTGAATGCCTGATCATTTTGTAGCCCCAAGGCGATGAGATTGGGCAGATTGTTTGTTTCCCAATGTCCCTGACGATAATCTTCGGCGAAACCCACGTCCCCGCGTGCGGCCAAATTCGTAATCACGCGCCAGTCGTGCATTTCCATCTTGGCTTTGATGCCAGGTTGCTTGCCCTCAAAAACACGAATCTGGCCATCAGGTGTGGTCAGGGCGAGAGAACCATATTGAAGACTATCAAGACTTTTAAACAGTTGTGATGACGCTTTTAGTCCAAACATTTTTTATCAGGCCTCGTTGGGTTTCGTTATTTGTTTGTGGGTGTTGAGAACAGATTGTTTTCTGTGATGCTTTCAGAATACAAGGATGAAAATAACCCCTGGATTACGCGGACATTAACTTTTGGTAAGGTTGCGGGTCGCACTGAATTTTTCTGACTTTTGTTCGGGCTTCGTCAGATGTTTTATGCCTTTTAATATCAGCCTCAGCGCTTGCCAGTGGATAAGGTAAATAGCCTTGAAGGTCACCAGCGGATGTTTCCAGAACGCTGCGGTTACAGCAGCTTTGGTCAGGGGGGACAGCTTGCCAGCCAAGGACGTTACCAGTGTTTTTTCACCATTGGAGTTAAAGAGATCGATACAGACGGCAAAGTGATCTTCTTTGACATTAAAGCGAAAGTCGTAATGACCTTCGCGTTCAATAAAGGGGGAAACATGGAACAGCTTTTCTGTTTGTAGCGTATCGTTTGCTTCAATGGCGCGGCCATCGTCGTGTTTGCATAGATAGCAGTGGGTTTCGCCAAAGGTGTTATTAACTTCGCAGATAACGGCGCGGAGTTTTTCATTCCGGTCAAGGCAAAGCCAGAAGCTTACAGGGTTAAAAACGTACCCAAGAACACGGGGCATGGCGACAAGTATAATTTCACCATCTGCCTGTGTTACATCAAATCGCTCAAGCAGTTCTCTGGCCCATGTGGTCAGGCAGCTTCCATCCTTCTTGCCGTGATCTTTTTGATAAAAGCTGACCAGTCCTTTTTTGTTTATGGGAAATTCCAGATCGCTATTGCGCGGCTTGCCGTTTACGGGGGAGAGTTGAGAGAGTGGCAGGCAGTAGTAATAAATGCCATAGGTGAAACTGTTCACCTTTGGGGACAGGCGTTTGTGAAAAACTTTTGCGTTCAAGAGTTTTGGGGCGTTTAGAAGTTTGGGCGCTATTCCCATGGAATGGACACTCCAATTTTTTGCGCAACCCTGACGGCGCTGGCCAAGGCATCTTCGTGAAAACCATATTGTTGATAGGCCCCACAGAACCACAAATTGTCTTTGCCCTGTATAGCACTGATCTGTTCCTGGGCATCGACTGCATCTTTTGTAAAAACCGGGTGCTCGAATTCATTAACATCATAAATCAGGTGCCCGGCGGGCTGTCTGCCGGGGTTTAGGGTGATGATGACTGGGGCATCGTGACCAATATCCTGAAGATTATTCATCCAGTAGCTGAGGGAGACACTTTCGCTTTTGTCTTCCTGTTGTTCTGATAGATAAACCCAACTGGCCCATGATCCTTTTTTGCGGGGCATAAAGCTGGTGTCCCCATGAACGACAACCAGATTTTTCTGGTAGGTGAAGTTTCCAAGAATGCGTTCTTCGTCTTTTGACGGGGTGTCGAGCATTTTCAGGGCCTGATCAGCATGACAGGCAAAAACAATCTGATCATAGGTTTCTGTATTGTCCTTGTCGTCCAGTACTTCGACCTTTCCGTTTTTTCTTTTGACAGAAACAACACCACAATTCAGCCTTATGTGATCGTGAAAGCTTGCGCTTATTCGTTGCACGTATTCGCGGCTTCCCCCCTTTACCGTATACCACTGGGGATGTTGATTAACGCTTAACAGGCCATGATTGTCGAAGAAGCGAATAAAGGTACGCGCCGGAAACTTCAGAATGGTTTCAACCGAACAGCTCCAGATCGCTGCGCCCATGGCCTGTAGGTAATAACGTTTGAACCAGTCCCCGAGTTTCAGGTCATTCAGGCACTCTTCCAGGGTGGCATCTTTGTTTTTCTCGAGATAGGGCAGGGCTTTTTTGTTAAAACTGAGAATATCCCGGATCATTTTCCAGTATCTGGGGCGCAACAGGTTACGCTTTTGGGCGAACATGCCTTTGCTGCCATATTCCAGCCAACCGTCCTGAATGCTGGCCCCGAAAGACATGTCGCTTTCGATGGTGGGAACGTTCAGGTGCTTGAACAGCCGGGTCAGGTGATAATAGTTCCGGTGGTTGAAAACAATAAACCCTGTATCCACAGGTGTTTGCGTCCCTTTGGGAGAGATGTCGATTGTCCGGCTATGTCCCCCCAGATAGTTTCCTTTTTCATAAACGGTGATGTTATGATGGGGATGCAACAGATATGCTGCGCCCAAACCGGAAATACCTGAGCCAATGATTGCTATTTTCATGCGATTACAATCGGCTATGGCGTCTTACCTCTTGCTGTCCTGAACATTACAAAATGGTAATGAAAGAAAATGATTTGTTTTCTCCGTTGGTTTCTCTTTTGATTGTACCGTTTTAAACTATGAAAAACGTATGGTCAGACGCAGGCCCTTTTCACCGTTTTCGGCTGATATTTGTCCTTTGTGCAGGTCGATGACTGCGCCAACCAAGCTCAATCCCAACCCACTGCCGGGGGTGTGTCGGCTGCTTTCTGTGCGATAGAAGCGTTCGAATATTTTCCTAAGATCGGTCGGGGGAACGCCGGGGCCGCTATCTTCAATGACAAAAATGATCCCGGTTTCCTGTTTACGCAGGCTGAGCCTGATCCAACCCTTGGTCGGGGTGAACTTCGCCGCGTTGTCCATAAGGTTTCCAAAGGCCTGGAACAGTAAGTTCCTGTCACCCCGCAAAGTGATGTTTTGGACATCTTGTTCCAGGGTGATGGCCTTTTCTTCCAGAAGAGGTTCATAGAGCTCAATAACGTCCTGTAACAGTTCACCCAGATCCATTGGCTCAAAAGCAGAGTGCTGTTTGCCCGCTTCAATCCGCGAAATGCGGAGCAGAGCGTTAAAGGTTCTTTGCATCTGGTCGGTTTCATTGACCAGCTTGTCAACGGTTTCATAGGCCTGTTGGTTTTGAGTGATATGATCTTGTGATCGCAAATCTTCCAGATTGTGATGCAGGCGGGTCAAGGGTGTACGCAGGTCATGGGCAATGTTGTCAGAAACCTGTCGGATACCCCGCATCAACAGCTGGATACGATCAAGCAGATCATTGATGATCCCCGCCATGTAGCTAAGATCATCCCAGCGGGACGTCAACTCAATCCGTTGGGAAAGGTCGCCGGTTTCCATGATCTGCTTTGCGGTCAGGGCAATGCGGTTGGTGTTGGATACAACAAAACGGCTGATCAGATAGCTGGTGACAATGACGAGTACCATAAAGCCGATACTGAGAAAGCTTAGCCATTGCATCAATTTATAATCATTTGTCACCGACGTGATATCGACGCCGATCAACAAACGATTTTTATTGGGATAGGTGTATATCTTCGCGGCGTAATCTTTTTCTGTATCAGAAGGATTTATATCGGGGGTATTTATATCAGGGGTCTTTATATCTGGGGAATTTGATACGGGTGATTTTGCTTCGGCAGGGGGCGTGACTGAAAAGGTCAGAGTACCTTCGGCCAAAAGGGAAACTGTTTCCGGTAATTCATCCAGATTGCCAATAATCTTTTTTTCATCCGGTGACAGCAAAAGATAAACCCGATCGGGCCTGTTCAGCGCCTTGGCAATGCGGGCGGGATCTTGCCATTGCGATACATAATGCAGGTCGGTGTCAATGATGGCTTCGGTACGTTGGACAAAGTGCCCCCGACTGAAATAGTAACTAAAATAGCCAAGTATGATAACAGCCGTTCCGCAAAGCAGCAGAAACAGAACAGCCATCTGAAAGCTAGAGCTTCGGGCGTAGGGTCTATGGGGTGTCTTCGATGATATATCCGGCACCACGTATCGTCTTTATCAGTGAAACGTCAAAATCTTTATCGACCTTACCTCTTAGACGGCTGATATGCACGTCGATCACATTTGTCTGGGGGTCGAAATGATAATCCCAAACATTTTCCAGCAGCATGGTTCGGGTCACAACCTGCCCCTTGTGCTTTAGCAAGTATTCCAACAGACGAAATTCGCGTGACTGTAGCTCAATGGCCCGTCCACTGCGTTTGACCTTGCGCGAGAGCAGATCAACTTCGAGATCCTGTGCGCTTAACCGCGTATCTTGCGGGGTGCCTTGTGGTCCGTTTCGTTTGGCAAGAACCTCTATACGGGCCAGAAGTTCGGCAAAGGCAAAGGGTTTGACCAGATAGTCATCGCCGCCCGATCTAAGTCCCTTTACCCGATCATCGACTTCGCCAAGGGCGCTGAGAATGAGAACGGGGGTATGGTTATCAGTCCCCCGTAATGTTCTGATAATGGTCAGGCCATCTAACTCTGGCAGCATGCGATCAACGATAATGACATCGTAGTTTTCGGTCGTTGCCAAAAACAGCCCGTCTTTGCCATTGTCCGCCGTATCCAGATTATGCCCCTCTTGCTTGAGGCCATTGCTGATATAGCTCAGGACTTCCTGATCATCTTCTACATAGAGAATGCGCATATAAGAAGCCTGCTACCCGTTTGTTATCTAAGTCATTATCCCTGAAATTCAAACATACCCTATTTTGTTTGATCAGGCTCTGTTTTTCTTTGTGCTGCTGTCGGTTTCAAACTCTAAACTTTCGGCTTGGTATTTTCTTCCGAGATCAGCGTTGTCCAACCTTCATGATCCAGTTCCTTGATTTCTTTAAAGGGCCAGACCAGTTGGGCGGGAAAGCTTGGCGGCATTTCTTCGGTGATGCCAATCTTGGCCGGGGGGCGACGGTCCGGGTTGATCCAGGTGCCAAAAACCATATCCCATACCATCAGGTTTTCGCCGTAGTTTCTGTTGCCTTCGACGATTTTTTTACTGTGGTGCCAGCGGTGCAGACCGGGGGTGTTGAAGATCATGGAAAGCAGCCCGAAACGCATATCCACGTTGCAATGTGTCAGCATGCCGATATAGGCGGTTATGGCCGATAGCCATGTGATTGCTTCCAGTGGCGCACCCAGCGCGAGGGGGATGCTGATGCCCAGTACGATGGACAACAGGGAATCAATAAAATGGAACCGCCCGGTATTGACGATCCACAGTCTGGTGACGGAATGGTGGATGGCGTGGAATTTCCACAGTGGTTTCCATTCGTGGGAAATTCTGTGCGCCCAATAGAGACCGAATTCAGCTGCAACCAGCGTCATGATTACCTGAATGGCAAGTGGCCAGTCGCGTGGCCAGATGCCATAACCTTCGCCCTGTAGAGGCGTTACATAGGCGGTAATGCCGATGACACCGCTAAAGGTGACCAGGCCCTGGACAAGGCCTTTGCTGGTCAGGGTGTGGGCGATGTTGGCAAAGGTCTGTCCGTCGTTTTCCAGCCAGGTTTTCTCGAACGGCATTTTGCGTTCCAGTAAAAAGAGAGCAATGGCCAAGCCAAGATAGGTCAGGTTGAAAACGATGACAGGGCGATCAATGGCAAAGCCATAGGCCGTGGTACAGATGCAAAGCGTAAGAAGCACGGGCCAGGATGTTCTTGCGAGTATTTTTCTTCCCAGGCCTTCGTTGGCTGTTACGTTCTCAAGTGTCATTTATCCCCACCACTTAAACTTTAATTTCGGTCCTGTTTGTATATCGCACATGACCTAAATCCACAATTCTCGTGATGGTACTCTAAAATAGCGATGAATATAAATAGATTTTCAACTGTTTGTCGCTTCTTTATGTCGTTTTTATGTCGCTTGTTTTTGACCACTAGCGTGGGGCAAGCGGGGGATCAAAAACCATGGATTATGCCCCGACAGGTATTGTTTTTAACAAGACTCGGTTCGTTCATCGATCGTGATGGATAGAAAATGTTCTGTGATATGATGCCAAAAGGACAGGCAGAAAGATCGAGTATCAAAATAGCGGCATTTGTGTGCTGTTTACGACACAAAAAACTGTCCGAAATAAAACTTTTTCAGACGTAAAATATTTTCAAAAATGAGGCAAATCAGGGGCAAGGATTATATGCGACATTGATTTGTCTTAATCGCGACAAAACCCTTGCTGAGAGGGGCTTGTAGGGGGACTTCCATGCTGAAAATGCATAGCCAGAATGAATAAATTTCAATTGTCGATTTGATCAACTGAGCGTACCTAGGAATCAGTAGAAACAACTTGGCTGTCGGGATTTACGGGACCGGGCCCTTTGATTAGGATTAAGACTATGGCACATGTGTCAGTAAATGTTGCACAACCCGTTTCCTTCGCTAAAGAAGGCATCGTCGCTTTTGTTAAAACCGCTGTTTCAGACGCGATTATTGCTTATAAAGCAAAACGTCGGGAACGTCGTATTGCAAAGATCCTGAACGATCTGGACCCACGTCTGGTTCGTGACATCATTCCCCAGTAAGGAATGCAGCCCCCAGTATAGTAGGCAGACCCAGTATAGTAGGCAGACCCAGTATAGTATGCAGACCCAGTAAGGAATGTAGAAAGAGATCTGTCTCTGGAATAGGTTCTATAAGCTGTATAAATATCTGGACGCTTTATCTTAAAGGATAGGCGTAACGAAAACCCCCGGCTCAAAGGCGCGGGGGTTTTCGTTTCTTGCGGAGAGACAATGCGGCGGGTATTTACTCAAAAACAGTCGCTTCCTCCCGCCAGCTTTTCAAGTTGTTTTGGTAAATGACAAAGTAGGCAAACCAAGCGCAGACGCCGCTGGCGATAAACCAGATACACTGCCATATCAGGCCTGCAGAGCCGATATAGGTTTCAAAAGTACTGTAGTGACCTATTAGATATCCGATAAAGTAATATATGTGATTTTCTTCCGGTTTGGTTTGTAACCAATCACTGTAAGCCGAAAGGTAGAAGGGGAAGTGATTGAACAGTGTGTCATAAAGCCAAACAAAGGGAAGACATAGTAAGCACGCCAAAAGGCCCCCTTTAAAGGCTTTTGCAGGATTGTATTCAGTCAGCGTGATAAATTTGGGCAGGATATACAGGCCAATGATAAGAAAAAGCGGTGTGAAGTAGAGGCCAGTGGTTAAGTCACTTAAGTAGATTGAGCCAGGGATAAAGCGACCTATGAAGGCCTGATCACAGAAAATCGCAATAGGGATAAACAGAAATAAACTAAGCAGAACACGATCCCATTTTGAGAAAATGGTGTTTTTCATCCATCTCGGGATTACTGTTGTACCTAACAGAATAGCGGCAGTGAGTTGAATCAAAAATTCAATAGCAAAGCGATCTATATTTATAGCCACTGATTCGTAATAGTATTTTATTTCAATGATTTGCCTTAGGTGAAAGTGAATTTCAAATTCAAATATCTCTATATGACTTCCTACCAAGACTGTTAAGAGCACTAGAAACAACCGTTGTTTGAAGTTTAGGCTATGTGTCATGCTTGAAAAAATGTTCTCTGAATAAATTAGAATAAAAACAGATCAGGAGTTTCCCGGCTTTTGCCCGGAACAGATCAGGAGTTCGGTGGGGGTTTCAAAGCCGTCGCTGGTTTCGTATTGGCGCATGGCCTTGGTGATTTCCTGCCAAATTCTTTCCTGGGTTTCTGTGTCTTGTCCGGCCAGCATTGTTTTGTGAGAGATTGCAACGTCACGACGCCATTGAATAAAGTCTTCGGTTGTGTCGAACCGAAGGGGGGCCTCTATGATTTCCTGTTCAATATTGACAAAGCCGGCCTGTGCAAAGAGATCGGCAAAGAAGTCTGGCGTTCCCAAGGCAAAGGGGCCGGGTTGGTGGGCTTGTGGCGCCGGGGATGTATGTGTTGGTGCTTCTTTTGTTGGCGGTTCTGGCAAGTTCAGTTGTTCACGAATGATTTGTGGGGACTGGGTAAAAAAGGGTGTTTTATCCGGCGTGGTATAAACAATGGCGGCAAAGGCCCCCGCAGGCTTCAGGACACGATGGATTTCCTGTACCCCCCTGAGAGGATCGGGCAGGAACATCATGCCCAAACGAGATATTGCGGCATCAAAGCTGTTGTCTTGCAGGGCAAGGTTTTCGGCGTCCATAACCTCTGCGGTCATGTTGGTGACCCCTTGTGTTCGTGCGATATGCCGCGCAAGTTTGACAAAGGCCGGTGATATGTCGGTGGCAAGGACAGAGCCAGTTTTGCCGACACGTTCCGCGGCCATTATCGACTGGCTGCCATCACCCGCGGTGATATCCAGAACTTGATTACCTGTCTCTACACCTGCCTGATCCAGCATGATGTCTGTGGCAACGCTGACAAACGCGTTTATGATGGGTATCCATTTATGCCAGGCGGCTGCTGCCTGATCCCATTCCTCTATTTCAATCTGTTTATATGCTGCGTTTGTAAGGTTACTTGTTTGTATCATGAGAGTGGTCTCTGAAATAAGAGGAAAAAAGGGGAAGTGGGGCGAATATTCGATGGTGACAAACTATTGGAAATTAATGCTGGGTCATGCACTGAATTTTGTCAGCTATCATCCTTTTTGCCAAAAGCATAGCCCAGCGCCCCGGCTATAATGGTCGCGGCTTCACCTTCCAACGTGTTGTTGAGGGCTAAAATGGCAACAATAGGCAGGGCGATGCTCAGCACCGTATAGCGAATAAACTGCCAGCCAATCCCCCGGGTTTCGCCGTCTTTGCCGCCTTTGCGATTGAGGTGCCCGATGATTAGAACGACAATAACCGAACCAGCGAGAATGAGGGTGGTTAAGGCGATTAGTATTTCGTTTATGGTGTCCACCTTGCATCTCCTAAGGGTTTGCAATTCACGTCACAGCCTATAAATTACATCTTTTGATTGTAGTGTGACCGGGTTAGTTGGGTCTAGGATAAAAAGAATAATGATATTTCGATCACTTTCTCTTTACGTTTGTGCGCTCTTTGCGATTTCTTTTTTCTTTCCCCAGTTGACGCATGCCCAAAATTTTCAAACGCAATCAAGGCATTGTAATAACCCTGATGCCTCTGTTGCTTTGCGGATCGAGGCATGTGGCTGGCTTATCCAGTCTGGTCAATTGCCTGACAAGGGGTACGGGATTGTCTATCGGTTGCGGGGAATGGCTTATATTGACGGGGAAGATTACGATCTTGCTGTTGCAGATTTGACCCAGGCGATTGCCCATGACCCCAAGCGGGTATCTAATTATCTGGACCGGGCCTATGCCCATAGCTTACGCAATTATAATGGTCTGGCTATGGATGATTATAATCAGGCCATTGCCATTGATCCGAACAATGCAGAAGCCTATTTTTATCGCGCAGGTCTTTTTACAGACAAAAAACAGGTAGATCTGGCAATTCTGGATTACAGGGCAGCTGTTCGTCTTGACCCTGATGATGCCTATGGGCTGAATTCGCTGGCGTGGCTTTTGGCGGTTAATCCGGACAAGGCAGAACGAAGAGGGGCCGAGGCCATTACCTTTGCCCAGAGGGCATTGGATGTGAACCCCGATGATTATGAAATCTGGGATACATTGGCGGCGGCCTATGTGGAAGATGGACAGGGGGATAAAGCCCTGGATGCCTATTTGAAAGCTCAGGAAATTGGCGGGCAAGACCGCATCGAAATGGATCAAATCTGGCTCAAGGAAAACGGGTACTATTTCGGACAGACAGATGGTGCGGGGGGCGAAGAAACAATCAAGGCACTCAAAGAATGTATCGCGGCTTCTTGCCAAATGCATAGTGAGCTTTGGTAAGATTTTTGTCTGTTTTACAAAAAACAGATATCAAAAACCAGATATCATAATCTAGTTATCAAAGGCGATGTAGGCGATAGTTTCTGTAATTTTATCGTTACGTTCCATGGGGATGATGACGGCATTAAAACTTTGATGTTCTTTATTTAGCCAATGAATGCTGGTGTTCAGATAGACGGGATTCAGGTCTGTGATAACGTCTTTATGGGCGTTCCAGAACACCTTTTCTGTTGATTTGAACTCTCCGCGCAGGATGTATTTCCCGGTTAGGTCCATACCGTATATGCTGGACAGTTTTGAGCCCCAGAAACTATAGAGAAAATCTTGTTTGTCTTCGTGCCAGCGGTTGACGATCAGTGTTGACCAATAAGGGACAAAAGGGCGGCTTTGGATCAGGTCAAGGGACATCTGTCGCTTCCCCCGTGCTTGATCGCAAAGGTTCAGAAAACCTTTGATCGCGGGGTGATTTATGCTGATTTCCAGATCTCGTCCTATTTCTAGCACTTTTGTTTATCCGATCACACTCTGTGGCTTTTCAATAGTCTTGGCCAGCTTTCAGAGCTAGGCAAAGGAGGCAATGTCGCGTTCAGATGCTTTGTCGTGCGTCACATTACTTCTGTAGAACTTTCTGTCTTAACACAGAGATTCTTAATTAACATGGAGTTTTTATTAACATAGAGGTCCTCATTAACACCGGGGCACTCTTTACTTAAAAAGAATACTTATATTTAAGTAGCAGAGGAAGATAAATTAGATACTTCAAATAAATTCGAATAATGAGTAGAATGATTGAGTAAATAATAAGAACTGTTTTTGTTTTATTACCAGGTTTGCATCAATCTGACTAAGTTGATGACAAGAAAGACAGGGTATTATTTGTCAGATAGTTGTCATTAAAGTTTCAAGAAACAGGAAGCTCGGTTAACAGTTTTTTTAACTTATAAAGCCTATAAGGTCATAATTTATATTATTAATGTCGCGACATAGGTTTTATTTGGGGGCAGCGTGTAACGCGGGTGTTTGGTTATGAACCAGGCCGTTCAACCTCTTTGTGTGAACAATGCTTGTGGTATTTTAGTTATTGAAAGTTAGTAAAAATATTGGTTGGTAAATAATCTTTCAAAGGAATTGCCGAATTTCTTTGTGAGAGGAGGAACGCAGAATGAACAGGGGGTTAAAACGTGGCTTGGGCTCCGTGCTTGGTGTCCTGATGGGGGTTGGTCTGATCCTTGCCACGCCTGTGCGAGCAGAAACCATAACAGGACAGAAAGATAAAAGTTGCGGGGAGCTGACGGTCGGTTGGATTGACTGGCCACCGTACCAGATGGTTGGCAAAGATAATGACAGTAGCCAACCTGTGGGAGTGGATATTCAGGCAGCAAGAAAGTATTTGGGCGCGTTGGGCTGTGATCTGAAATTTGTATCAAAACCCTGGGCGCGGCTGTTAAAAGCGATGGAAGAGGGGCGTCTGGATGTTCTGCTTGGTATGTCCAAGACGGACGAACGAAGCAAATACGCCAAGTTCAGTTCGCCCTATCGGAACGAAACGGTATGGCTATTCATGCGGTCTAATCAGCATGATTTTGACCATTTCACGAGTCTAAAGGATATTATTGGCACTCAGTTTCGCTTGGGGGTATCCCGGAACGCCTATTATGGCGATGAATATCTGAAACTAATCGAAGACCCAAAATTCAAAAGTCGTGTTTTTCAGGCAATCGGCGGTGAAAATTTCCAAATGCTGATCAGTGATCGGGTTGATGGCTTTCTGGTCGACAAGGAAACGGGCAAAGCGCGGATCGAGGCCGATGGCTTACAGGGACAAATTGTGCCCCATAATAATGTCAAAGTTGATTTGGGCCCTGTTCATATAATGTTTGGCAAGAATAGTATTTCGTCCGGTTTGTTGGAAAAGTTGAACGGGATTATCAAAAAAGAAGTGGAAGTCCCCCAAAGCTGATATGTTCTTAAGGTTCAGAAAATGGCTTCATAAAAATTTTCAGAACCTTTTAATCTTTCTGGTTCATGCTGGATGTAAATCGGATAACCAATTCGGAAAAGGGAAGCGAATTTCAGATGAAGAAATATGAACTCGTTCTGGAGCACAGTCGCGAAGATCTCAACGATAAGGTAACTTCATTACTCAATGAAGGGTGGGACGTTTGCGGTAGCCTGATTATCAACAGAGACGATGAAGGTTTTCCCTATTTCTACCAGCCGATGATCAAGCGGGATTAAGAACTTATCGATCTTCTGGAAAGGTTTTCAACCTGTTCTATGGCCGTATGAGCCTGTTCCATAAACTGTGTGATGATTGTCTCGACCGGTTCGATGGCATGGGCAAAGCAGGCACTTTGCCCATAATCGAGTAATCCCTGATCTGTATTGCCTGATGCATAGGCCTCTTGCGCGAGTTGACCGCTAAGCAGGTGCGCGTAATCTTCGTAGTTTTCCCGACCTTCATTTTCCAGCGCGAGAACGGCCCGTGCGGTTTTATTATCCAGAACCCGATGGTGGTTTTTCAATTTGCTTTGCACAACAATGCTGTCCAGTCCTGTGCCTTCGACCACGCGTTGCTTATAGTCTCTGTGGGCTTGAAGTTCACTGGAAACCAGCATACGGGTTCCCATCAAGATACCATCGCAGCCCATGGCAAGAGCGGCGGTCAATTGGCTGCCGTGCCCAATGCCGCCACCCAGAATAACGGGGACAGACAGTTTTTGTGGCGCGTCAGCGGCCTGTACCATGGACCCGATCATCATGTAACCGGGGTGTCCGCCACATTCAGCCCCGACCAGGCTGATGGCATCAACGCCCGCGCGCTCGGCAGAAAGCGCAAAGCGGACGGCGGGGACTTTATGAATAACCTTGATCCCGGCTTCTTTCATATAGGGAATAATAGGTCCGGGATTGCCGCCCGCAGTTTCGACCACGGCAACCTGTTCATTCCGGACCACCGTCAATAGTTTTTCCAGACGGTCATTGGCATCCTGTCTGGGAGAAATATAGAGATTGACCCCAAAGGGCTTGCCGCCGGACAGATCCCGACATTTCTGAATTTCATCCCCAAGCTGTTTGGGATCGGGAAAGGTTAACGCAGAGATAAACCCCATGGCCCCGGCATTGACCACGGCGGCAACATAATTTGCATCAGCCAAGTGCATCAACCCGCCACAAAGAATGGGATGCTCTATACCAAGCAAGTCGGTAAGGCGGGTTCTTATCTTTGGGCGTGTGTTAGATTGAGGGGGCATTAATGGTTTCCTCTGGTCTTTGATGCTTTTTAATCCTGTGCATTCTTTAAATTTATTTGATTTAGGGGGCGGGGCAGTTGCTTCTTACACCAAGTTTACAACGATTTACGACAGCATTTGAATTTAGAAAACGAAGATAGGTTCCTTCTGCCATAGGGTAAAGACAATGTTGTTAAGACAAATAGGAGAGGAAGCTGTTGCTTCCTCTCCTATTTTATAATTTGTAAGTACCTTGTTGAATATCAACGAAGTGTTTTAACCCTTCGGACGCACACCTTCGAAGAAGACAAGGATTTCGACTTCCTGTGCACTTGGGCCCATGTCCATCATGCCGTAATCGCCCACGGGAATAACAACCGAACCTTCAAAACCCTGACGGACATAGCCCCATGGATCATCGCCGCCGCCAATCCAGTTTACATCCATCGTGATTGGCTTGGTTACACCCTTGATGGTTAGATCTCCGCTCAGGACAGCTTTGGTGTCGTTAACAGGTTTTAGTCCTGTACTGACGAAGGTCGCTGTGGGGAACTTGGAAACATCAAAAAAATCTGCGCTTCGCAGGTGTTTATCACGCTCAGCATGGTTGGAATCAAGGCTGGCTGTATCAACGGTGATGGAAATGGAAGATGCTTCGGGCTTGTTTTCATCAAACTCGAACTGGCCTTCAAATTTGTTAAAGCGTGCCAGTATCCATGAATAGCCAAGGTGACTGATTTTAAACTGGATAGATGCATGGGCACCCTGTGTATCCAGTTGATAGGTTTCGGCCTGTGCTGTGTTTGCCGTTGCGACGAAGCCGCCAGAGATCCCAAAAGAGACGCCAAAAGCCAGAAGAGAAGCGGCAAGTGTCGATTTGATCTTGGATTTTAACATTGATTTATTTTCCCATGTAGTTGGTTAAACATCTGTTTGGTTGGTGAAAAAAACGTGTGCAGAGGGGGAGGCTCTGTTGTTGGTTATGGGGCTGATCCCAGATCAAAGGGGGCTTCAGCCTGTTCAGAATTCCTGAGTTTCTGTTTTCGGGTATTCTGTTTTTCGTTTTTGTTTTTGTTCTCGGGCGCTGGGCCCAAAAGCATGCGTAGCAGGGTGCGATCTTTGTTGATGAAATGATGTTTCAAAGCGGCAAGGGCGTGCAGGACAACAAAGCCCGCCAGCGACCATGCGATGATTTCGTGAACCAATCCGGCGGTGTCTTCCAGACCTTTGCTTGGTGGGAAGATTGCCGGAACCCGGATGGCATCAAAAACAAAGATAGGCCGTCCGTCAGCTGTTGAGATCAAATACCCGGACAGAAAAAGTGCAAAAGGCAGGGCGTAGAGCAGAAAATGAACCAGTGAAGCTGCTGCGTGTTCCAGCTTTTGTTTGTTGGCTTCCCGGCTGGACCTGGGTGCAATCGAAAGCGGTTGCGGGGTTATATTGATCAACCGCCAGATCAGGCGCAGCACCATGAGTATTGCCACTAGAATGCCAATGGATTTGTGCAGGGCAGGATAGGTTTTATAGGCAGGTTCGTAGTAACTTAGCTCGACCATATAAAGGCCCAGTCCAAAAAGCCCTGTGACAGCCACGGCAATCACCCAATGGAATAACCGGGCGATCCCGCCATAATTTTCTGATGTGTTGAGCATGTCATTCCTCTTTCAGCTTTTTATGACCTTTCGGTTTGCTATGAAGCCTTGGGTCATCCGTGGTGTGTGCTTGAAATATCGGATGAAACATGATTTAAAAAAGTATAAATATTATATTGAATTGATATGTAAAATAGATCGAGTTGTGAGATGACCCTGGAACAGTTACGTGCGCTGGTGAGTGTGGTTGACCACGGCGGCTTTCGCGCTGCATCAGAAGCCCTGCACAAAAGTCAGTCTGCGATTTCTATTGCGATAAAAAATCTGGAAGAAGAGCTGAGGGTGGAAATTTTTGAGCGGGAGGGGTATCGCCCTTTGCTGACGGATCACGGCAAGGTTCTGGTGCAAAAAGCGCGGACTGTTCTCTCTCAGGCACGGGATTTGAGCGATCTGGCCCAGCATTATGCGCAAGGGGTAGAGGCAGAGCTTCGAATTGTTGTTTCTGAAGTTTTCGACATTCAGGAAGTTTTGCGGGCGCTTCGTATTATACGGGATCAATATCCATCAACCCGCTTGACCCTTTTTGTTGAAAACTTTTCGGCCCCTTTGGAAATTCTGGAAGACAAAGAAGCGGATATTGCCATGGTCGCCGGGGGCGAAATGTTCGATAAAATTGAAATGACCCGCTATGAAAAGCTGTGCCCGGTCAGTTTGATTCCTGTTGTATCCGGATGTTCCCGAGAACAAAAAGATGCGTCGGAATTAACAAAGGAAGATTTGCACGGGGCGACCCAGGTTGTGGTCACGGACCGTAGCCGCAACAGGGATGAGCGAAAGTACGGTATTTTGGAAACCAGTGTGCCGTGGCGAGTGAACGACTTTCTGACCAAAAAACAGATCATTCTTTCCGGTTTGGGATGGGGGCGTGTTCCCCTGCATATGATCGGTGATGAACTGGCTTCTGGTGATCTGGTGCCTCTCAGTTCATCCGATTTTGGTCCTGTGGAAATCGAAACCTATATTTCGCGCACCACAAATCATCCCTTTGGTCCTGTGGCGGAAGCCTTTTGGAATCTGATCATTCAAAGGGATTATGAGAAAACCAATAAAATCACGGTCAAATTGCAGTAAAATAAAAATAAAAAGCAATATAAGAATCATACATATTGATGTAGTTTGTTGCGTAATGTTAGTTGTTATTTATCTTTTCTTCTGTATGCTTAGACCCAATACTTGATAAGTCTCGCAAAGGGCAGGTCGCCGGTTTCCTGGGTAATCTGTGTGCCGAAATTCAAAACAGGGGTTCTACATATGACTGAAAGTTTTACAACTACAGGCGATAAAAACGTTTCGGGCGAAGAAGGGCAAGACCTTCTGGTCGGTCAGGCAGCTTCAGCAGTTGAGATCACGGCACCCACAGGTGGTGAAACCAAAACGATTTCATTGGAAAGAGGGCAGACCGCAACCCTGAACTTTGATGCGACGGCAGCAACCCCGGTACTGGAAGGCAACGACTTTGTTCTGACCTTTGACAGTAACGGTGACGGTAGCGCCGACAGCCGCATCGTTTTCCAGAACCTTGTTGAAGATGCGCAAGGAGAAGATGCCCCTGTTCTTGTTATTGGTGGTATTGAACTTCCTGCCGGACTTTTGATCGGTCAGGCACAGGCCCTTGTTGAGGGTGAAACCCTTGAGACTGCCGCTGGTGCGGGCGCTGGACCCCAAGGTGGTGGCGGCAGCACCTATAGCGATGATTTTGGTGAAACAATCGACGGCCTGAATGCACAGGGGACGATTGGTGGAACACTGACAGAACTTGCAGCTGCGGCTCTTGCAGCGGATAATCCTGATCCTGCCGAAGGTACTTTTAGCTTTACCTTTGCAACAACCGTCGTTGATGGTGCGGATGTCAATGGTGCCTTTGTTGGTGGCTTTGAAGACTGGCAGGCAAACCAGCATCTTGATGACGAGACAGAATCACCGATGCAAATCGCTTTTACCTTTGTCCCCGCGGACAACGAGGTTGTTGATTCTATTGATATTACGTCCCTACCTGTTGGTGTGACACTTTACGTTGGTGGCTTTGCCCCTGAAAACATCGTTTTCAGCTCTGTGCCGGGTGAAGAAGTTGGTACACTACCGATCAATATCCTCGGCACTGACCTAGACGAAGTTTATCTAAAAGGTGATGAACATAGCGACGCGGACATTCCGGTTACCATCACAGCGAACATTTCTGACCCCGATAGCGGCGAAACAGCCTCTATCACCGCATCTGGCACAGCCATTATTGATGCTGCTGCGGATAAACCTGATCTGGGTTTGAATGCGGATGAAAAGGGCAGTCCGGTAGAGACTGGCGTCATTTATAATGATGATTTTTCCAATCTTGATAACTGGACTGTGTTCCAGAGCTCTGGAACTTCATCTGTAAATGGAGGCACCGATACTGAACTAAGTCCTAGTGACGATGGTGGTGAAGGTGGCGAAAACGGCCCAGGGTTATCGACTTCTTCTACTTCAAATGATGGACCAGCCGTTGCTGATTTCCTGGGCGTAAGTATAGAAGATTTAAATACCGCGGCAGATAATGGCGACGAAGAAGTTGAAAACTTTGAAGACGGAAATGGATCTGCTGTTAAATCTGTTCTGACTGTTCAAGCAGGGCAGACACTTACTTTTGATTTCAACTTTATTGACCGAGAAGGTTCTGGTGGCGAAGGCGGCGAAGGTACTGAATATAATGACACTGCTTTTATCGTTATAAATGGCGAAATCCATGTTCTGGGGCAATCAGTATCGGGTTCTGAAGATGGTGTCTTTACCTATACCTTTGCTGAAGGTGGTGACGTAGAAATTGGTATTGCTGTCTTTAACGAAGATGATACCGCTGTCAATCCTTCGCTTATTCTCGAAAACCTATCAATTGAAGGTAACCTGATCAGTCAGGACGAAGAAACGCCAGAACTGACGACGATACCTGTTTCTTTGACTTTTGATGATTTCGCGGATGGGTCAGAAACTCACGAAGTCAAGCTTGAAGGGGTTCCGGCTGACTGGGTTCTGGATCTGGAAGAAACTTTTGGTGAGCATGCTGGTCTGGTCACTGTCACATCCGAAGAATCAGGTGGTTTTGTAACCTATACGTTCGATATCACAGACTATGTTGACAGACTGAACGGCATTGATCCGGTAACAGATACGCCGGATGGTATCGTTGGTGACGGTAGTGTAACCATTGACTTTACCTTTGATCCGCTGGATTGGACGTCACAGCGTCTGAACGATGGTTCCGAAAACGAAGACGGTCCGGCTGAAATTACTGTTACAGCAACGGCAACTGAAACCGATCTTAGTGGTGCTGATCTGACTGATCTCAATGATGTGTCCACAACGGTGGATGCTGTGGTTGTTGATATTCAAGAAGATGTACCGGAGGTACAGGACGCAACACTGGTTCACGATGAAAGCCCGTTCCCTCAGGGGGATGCAAATGATGTCTGGTGGATTGAAAGTTCTGCTGGTATCGCGATTGCTTCAAGTGGTTTTCATTTTGATGAAGTTGATTCCGTCCCGGGGTTACTTGGCTTTGCTGAAAATGAGATTTCGGTTAATTTCTTCTCTGACGGGCCGAACACAGGGGATGCGGCGACAGATTCAACCGTTGATGATAATAATGTTGGGCAAGAAAGTTTTGAATTCCAGTCTTATGACGGAAGTACGCCAAGCGTCTTGCAGACAACTGCGGGTGAAGCAATCTTCCTGCATACAGACCCTGCAAACCCGAATATCGTTTGGGGTCTGACGGAAGATGGCGATGCGGTTTTTGCTGTTCATCTTGAACAACCATCTGCGGGCGAGAGCAGCAGCCTGACAGCATCATTTGTACAGTTCCAGTCAGTTAAGAACCCGAACCCTGATTCCCACGATGAAGTTACGGCGGCGCTTAACCTGCAAATTCGTGCGATTGATGATGAAGGTGATGCCAGCGAATACGCAAATCTGGCCATTACCATTCAGGATGATGGCCCAAGCATCGGCTATATTCGTAACAACAATGATGATCTTAAAGAATCTGATCTGACCAGGGGCGATCATAAAGACAGTGTCTCTGGCCGAATTTTTGCTGATTTCGGTGTTGATGGTGGCAAGTTTACAGGGCTTGAGCTGAAATCTGTGACAGATCCTGATGGCACGGCTGGTGATGCTGTTGCACCGGGTTTTGATGGTAACCTGACGTCAAATGGTGTTCCGGTTGTCTTTGGTTCTGCCGTGGTGATCAATGGCAAGCTGACGCTGATTGGTAAAGCAGGTGATGACGAAATCATCAAGGTGACACTGGATGAAGATTCCGGATCTTTCAAAGCAACGTTGCTTGGCCCGATTGATCACCCTGATCAGAATGGTGACCAGCAGGTTGGATCCCGTGATCAGCTTAAACTGACCTTTACTGCGACAGTTACAGATGGTGATGGCGATACGGCATCGAAAGATTTCTCTGTACGTGTCAAGGACGACGGACCAGATGCGGATAGCGAATACAGAACACACAAAAGTTCCTGGGCGTCTGAGCACGATATCCTGCACGGTGGTGCGGCGGTTGATGGCACACTGGATGTTGATTTTGGTGCTGATGGTGGCGCGATTACGGATGTTGAATTTATCCGCTGGTCAGATACCGAAGACAACAATCCCAATGGCACAACACTGACATCCGGTGGCGAGGACGTTACCTTTGGTCCTGCTGAGATGGTTGGTGGTCAGTTGGTTATGGTTGGGACTGTTCCTGATGGTAATGGGGGTACAACACCCGTTGTTACCGTGACCATTAATCCGACATCAGGCGCGTACACTGTGGATGTCACCAAAGGCATTGATCATCCGGACCTAAGTCTGGAAGACGATGCGAATGACAAAGACCCACTCAGTCTTCAGTTCAGATATACGATTACAGACAACGATGGTGACACAGACACCGCAAACCTTGTTGTTGTTATCGAAGATGACGAAGCTGATGCGCACGATACCTATGCGTCAGAAGATATCAGCGAAGCAAACCTTCTGGACAACGATAATACAAATGATTCTGTGTCCGGTACGCTTGATATTGATCACAATGCGGATGGTATTGCCGTTGTTGATCTTTGGTTCGAAGGCTGGGAAGACAGTGAAGACGGTAACCCGGATGGGGCCGTTCTGAAATCTGGTGGCAAGGATGTTGATTTTGGTACCGTTGGTACTGATAGCGCGGGCAATCTTGTTCTTGTGGGAACAATCGACGGTGGCGCAACTGATATCGTGACGCTGAAAGTTGATCCCGAAACTGGCGAATATACTGTTACCCTGCACGGGCCAGTGGATCACCCTGATCAGTCAACAGACGGTAGCAACACAACGGATCCACTGACGCTTGATTTTGGCTTTAAAGTCCGTGATGGCGACGGTGATGAAGACGAAGAAACCCTCAGCATCTATATCGAAGACAGTGAGCCAGTTGTTGATAGCAATCTGAACGCCTTGGTTCAGCTGGACGATGATGCCCTTGCGGGTGGTCATGCGGGTGGTACAGGTGATGTAGATCCCGATACTGCTAACCTGACCGGAACCTTGAACTTTGCGGCGGGTGCCGATGGTGTTGAAAGTGTTCTCTTGACCGGGGTCAGCTTGCCATCCGGCGCCGGGTTCTCTTCTGTTTTGTCCAACGATGGTACTGTTCTGACCGTCAGTCAGGTTATCAATGGCGTATCAACAGACGTTTTCCGTGTGAACCTGACTGATAAAACATCGGGTGCCTATACGGTCACGCAGCTTGCGGCGGTTGCCCATACAGCGGGTCTGGACGAGAATAACACAGATTTCACCGTCACCTATGAAGTGGTTGATAAAGACGGGGACAGTGCATCCGGATCAATTTCAATCAATGTAGATGATGACAGTCCGCTTGCTGTTGATGACAACGGTGAAGTGACCGAAGCTGGCACCCTTGATGTTGCGGCGGTTGATGGTGTTCTTTCTAATGACGAACAGGGGGCTGATGGTGCGGTTGTCTCTGGTATTGTTGCCGGGACTGGTACGCCAGTGGCATTGGGCACACCGATTGAAACAGATTACGGCTTCCTGACCATGAATGCCGATGGGTCCTACACCTACGAAGCCAAATCTGACATGATCAGCGACGATGTTGTTGATACCTTTACCTATGAAATCAAGGATGCGGACGGTGATGTTTCCACTGCAACCTTGAACATTACGGTTAAAGATGCTGTGCCAACGGTGAACAATGCCAATAATGCACGCATTAAACTGGATGACGATGCCCTTGCGGGTGGTCATGCCGGTGGTGTTGGCGATGCTGATCCTGATAGCGAAAACTTGACCGGAACACTTGATTTCGATGCTGGTGCTGATGGTATTCAAAGCATTGTTCTGGCTGGTATGGCTGGCGGAGGTGGGGCTACGCCCTCTCTTGGGATTTATTTTAGTCCTACGGAGATCACTCTTGCCCAAGATATCGAAGGCGATGGTAGCTACGTCAATATATTCAAGATTACTCTGAGTGATACAACATCAGGTGCGTATACAATCACACAACTAGCTCCTTTGCATCATGTCAGTGGAATAGATGAAAACAACGCTCAATTCCGTATAAACTATCAAGTCACCGATAATGATGGAGATATTGCAAACGGACATATCTGGCTTGACCTAAATGATGACAGTCCGCTTGCTGTTGTTGACAGCGGTGATGTGGATGAGGGTGAAACCCTGACCGTCCTTGCGGCTGGCGGTGTTCTTGTTAACGATCATCTTGGGGCTGATGGTGCGGTTGTAACCGGCGTTGTTGCCGGGGATGGCACACCAGTGGCATTGGGCGCACCAATTGAAACAGCTTACGGTACCCTGACGCTCAGCGAAGATGGGTCCTATACCTACGAAGCAAAAGCAAATGTGACCGACGTTGATCTGGTGGACAGCTTTACCTATGAGATTACCGATGCAGATGGTGATACCTCTACGGCGACACTGGATATCAATGTAACGGCAGTGACAGCACCCCCACCGCCAGGCACGGATGAAAGCTTTGATTTTGTGCCGGGTACCTTGATTGACGGTGGTGACGGTTTTGATACCTTGGTGATACCGGGTGCTGGTGCTGGTAATCAATCCATCTGGATTGATCCTGTCGGCGCACAAAATGGTGTTAATGTTGATCTACAACCCAATGATGGTGCGGGCAATGGTTTGATCCGCAATATCGAAGTCATTGATTTGACCAATGGCAGTACTGGCTATGAAGACTTTGGTGTCTTCGCTCCAGAGTTGTGGCAAACTTCGACGGGTATGTTGTCTGTCGAGGATGTTATCGACATTACAGATGATAACAACATTCTGTATATTATGGGCGATGGCGCGAAAGATGGTGTTCACCTGGAAGCCGGGAACAGTGTTCCGGGTGGTAATGGTGATACCGAAATCGCCTGGACAGCCACGGGTAATTCCATCACTGGTTCTGGCGGCACAATCGACGGTGTAACCTTTAACGAATATGTCGGTACTGGTGCTGGCGGTGAAGATGTCAAGCTTTACGTCGAAGATGATTTGACAGTAACCATCTTTGGTACTGTCTAACGCTGGCTAAACCGATTAACATCGGCATTTAAAAAAAACACCCCCGGATTATAATGATCTGGGGGTGTTTTTCGATGCTGGTGTCTAGCAACCAGTGTTTGTTTTGTATGTCCGTTTCCAATCGCGTACCATACGCACTGGTTATCTTTGAGATTAAATTATTAGGTGTAAATTTTTTATGATCTATGGATCATATTACTGCTTTATGATCTGTAGATCATAAGTTTGAAATCGCGTATGTGCGTGTTGGCAAAAATATGATTGGCCGCCATCTACCGACTAGCCAATTACCCACCGGCCAACTAACCACCCGCCAGCCTCGGTATCAGAAATACTTCGCTGTCTTCGGGGATGGGTTGGAACCAGTCGTCGCGGTAGATGGTTCCGTTGATGGCAACCGCAATGCCGCCTTTTTCCAGTTCGGGTTTCAGGGCAGGGCACTGCTTTTCCAGAGCGTTTAACAACTGGCGAATATTCTTTGCTTCTATTTCAAGTGTCGATATGCCGCCAGCGGCCTGTTGGATTGTTCCGGAAAGGGTGACTTGAACCATATTTACTCTGTCCTGAGCTTACATATCCCTGAATTTATATCTCCAGAGTTTTAAAGTGCCAAGCGACCCCTTTATTGATCAGGGGTCGCTTGATTTTTTTTTAGGCCAACTGAACAGGGACAATCGCCCCTATTCAGCAGCAATCTTGGCGGTGTCTATGGCTTTGAGCACCCGTGGCGGTGACATGGGCAGCTCGGTCATGCGCACACCCGCGGCGGCAGAGACACCGTTGGCAATGGCGGCCAGCGGCGGCACGATCCCGGTTTCGCCAACACCGCGAACACCATAAGGATGGCCGGGGTTGGGAACCTCGACAATAACCGTGTCGATCATGGGCAGATCGGATGCCACAGGCATACGGTAATCCAGGAAACCCGCGTTTTGCAGCTTGCCATCATCGCCATAGATGTATTCTTCGTTGAGCGCCCAGCCGATACCCTGCGCGGCACCGCCCTGGAACTGCCCTTCGACGTAATCCGGATGAATGGCTTTGCCTGCATCCTGAATAACCGTATAGCGAATGATATCCACCTTGCCCGTTTCCGGATCAACCTCTGTATCCACAATATGAGTGCCAAAGCTGACCCCGGCACCATCGGCGTTATATTCATGATGTCCGGCAATGGGGCCGCCAGTCTTGCCCGCTGTGGCCGCGATTTCGGCGAGGGAAAGTGGCTCAAAATCCCCGGCATTGGGGCCGGAAGGTTTGGCATAGCCATCTTCCCATGTGACGGCTTCGGCGGGAATATCCCACATCAGGGCCGCGCGTTTGCACATTTCGGTAATGGCCTGTTGCGATGCCTTGATCACCGCCATACCACTAGAGAAGGTCACACGGCTGCCCTCGGTTGTATCGTTGTAGCCAAGGGCAGAGGTATCGGCGACAATGGCACGTACCCTGTCATAGGGAATGCCGAGTTCTTCGGCGGCCATAATGCACATGGACGCACGGGACCCACCAATGTCGGGCGTTCCCACGGCAATGGTCACGGTACCATCGGCATTGATGTTGAGGTTTGAACAGGTCTCGCCGCCAAAGTTGAACCAGAAACCACTTGCCACGCCACGTCCTTGATTAGGGCCAAGCGGTGCGCTGTAATGTGGATGGGCTTTGGCTGCTTCCAGTGTTTCGACAAGACCGCATGATCCGAATTTTGGCCCGTATGAGCTTCTGGCACCTTCCTTGGCGGCGTTCTTGAGGCGCAGATCAATGGGGTCCATGCCAATGCGTGCGGCCAGTTCGTCGATTACACTTTCAACTGCATAGACCGACATTGGTGCGCCGGGGGCACGGTATGCTGCGCCCTTAGGGCGGTTGGTGACCACATCATAGGCTTCGGTCTTGACGTTATCCAATGCATAACAGGCAAAGGCAGACATGGCACCAAAGTCAGCGGGGGCACCGGCAAAGGCACCGCCCTGATAGCGGAATTCACCGTATCCAGCGGTAATGCGGCCATCTTTGGTGACACCAATCTTCACGTTCATGCTGGAACTTGCGGTTGGGCCAGAAGCTTTGAACACTTCGTCACGTGTCATGGCGATCTTTACCGGACGTCCAGCCTTGCGGGACAGGGCAAGGGCAACGGGTTCAATAAAGACCGTTGTCTTGCCGCCAAAACCACCGCCGATTTCAGAGGCCGTGACACGCAGGCGGGAAACATCAATGCCCAGCAGAGAAGCACAGACCTGACGGACGTGGAAGTGACCCTGGGTACAGCACCAAAGCTCGCTCATGCCATCGGCGCCGACGTTGGCGACACAGGCATGGGGTTCGATATAGCCCTGATGCGTTGCAGCGGTTTTAAAGCTGCGTTCGATGATTTCATCTGCTTGTGCAAAGCCAGCGTCGATATCGCCGTGGCCAAACTCGCTACGGGCAACCACGTTGGATGGCTTTGTCGGCGTTGGGCTGACACCTTTGGTGATGATGCTGTCGTGAAGCACAGGGGCGTCGGGTGACATGGCTTCGTCCACGTCTGTAACGTGGGGCAGGATGTCATAGTCAACCTTGATGAGCTTGAGCGCCTTGCGGGCGATGGCACGGCTGGTCGCGGCAACGGCGGCGACGGCATGACCTTCGTAGAGGGCCTTTTCACGCGCCATGATGTTATAGAGAACATCAGCGTGATCATCGTTGGGCGCAAAGTCATCGCGGGTGACAACGGCCTTTACACCGGACAGGGCTTCGGCGGCTGAACTGTCGATGCTTTTGATGACAGCGTGCGGGTGTGGGCTGCGCAGGATCAGGCCGACCAGTTGACCAGGCATAACCATATCGGCGCCAAAGCGTGCGCGGCCTGTGACCTTGTCCATCCCGTCCGGGCGCGCTGGGCGTGTGCCGACAACCTTGAAGGAAGATGCTTTCTCAGCGTCAAACTTTGCGCTTGGGCTCTCGATTTCTTTTTTTACGGGTGTGTTGTCTGCATCAGGATTTCGAGCCATATCAATTCCCTCTCATTTCTGCGGCGGCGTCCATGACCGCGCGAATGATCTTGTCATAGCCTGTGCAGCGGCACAGGTTCCCGGCGAGCCAATAGCGAACTTCGGTCTCGGTCGGGTCGGGGTTCTTTTCCAAAAGGGCCTTTGCGGCTACAACAAAACCCGGCGTGCAGACCCCGCATTGCAAGGCGGCATTGTCGAGAATTTTTTGCTGTACTGGGTGCAGTTCTGTACCCTTGGCAACGCCCTCGATCGTGCCGATTTCACGGCCCTGTGCCTCTGCGCCCAGCATCAGACAGGAACAGGTCAGGCGACCGTCAACCGTCACAGAACAGGCACCGCAATCGCCAGAGGCACAGCCTTCTTTTGATCCCGTCATGCCAAGCTTATCACGAAGGACATCAAGCAGGGTTTCTTCGACATCACAGACGTATTCAACAGCATCGCCATTGATAGTGGTGGAAACATGAATTCCAGACATTGTTATTTCTCTCCCCCGTTAGAGGCCCTTGCGTTGGCTCTTTCAAGAGCAATCTTTGCGGCGCGGGTTGCCAGTACACCGGCAACCTTGGTGCGGAACTCGATGGTGCCGCGCTTGTCGTTGATCGGCTTACAGGCCGCAGAGGTGGCGGCTGCCATCTTCTCTAGCGCAGCCTCATCAACCTTGGTGCCGATCAGCGCCTGAGCGGCTTCTTCGACCAACAGAACCTTGATCGCAACAGCACCCAGACCCACGCGGGCATGGGTGCAAACACCATCATCATCCAGTTCCAGACTGACGCCAACACCGACCACGGCAATGTCCATTTCTGTGCGCGGAATAAAGCGCAGATAGGCATCACCCGCACGCTTGGGACGGGCAGGCAGGAAGACGCTTTCGACCAGCTCGCCTTTGGCAAGGGTGGATTTACCGGGGGCGACAGGAATATCAATTACCGGAACCTCACGGCGGCCATTGGGGCCAACGATCGTTGCGATCGCATTGGCCGCAACCATGCCCGGCACACTATCCGCAGCGGGGCCACAGTTACAAAGGTTACCAACCATGGTGGCACGGCCCTGAACCTGTGTTGATCCGATCAGGTCAGCACCTTCCATAACACCGGGCCAAAGGGCGCAGAGGCCTTTGTGTTCATTCATCTCTGCCGATGGGACGGCCGCACCGATACGGTAGCCACCATTTTCTTCGGTGATAGATGTCATAGCGGGGATGTTCTTTACATCGACAATCAAATCAGGCTCTACCATGCCTGAACGCATTTGTACCAAAAGATCAGTACCGCCCGCCAAGACGCGGGCCAGACCTTCTTCGCCTGCAAGTAAGGCGGATGCCGCTTCAACGGTTTGAGGGGATTCATAGCGCATGTGTTTCTAGATCCATCTGTATCATCTCTGGTGTGTCGTTCCAGGTTTGATGTACCTGGTGTGACGTATTTTTTTGTGTTTAATTATTTCTAGGTGGTCCCATTGCTCTTTGCAAAGAAAACACGACCTTTGCAAAATATTCTATGCAAGAATCTCTAAATTCTGTGCAAGACTCGCTGTTCTTTATTTTTGACATTTTTAAAAAAGAATGCGCTGTCTATCTTGTGAAATCAAGATTTCTTTGAATTTTTTACGTTTTGAAGAATTGAAGTGTTCAATAAAAACATCGTTTTTTGTGGGGAGTAGCTAATCGTGTGAGATCGTCTTTCTTATTGCTGGCTTGTTGCTGGCCTATTGCCGATATGATTGTAACGTGTGTGACACGAAAAATGTTCCAGAATTTTCCCTGAAAACATAGGCCCGATATATGGGAACCGTTTTTGGGCGCTTCAAGACGATACTTTCGTTTTTCCTAATATCGTCCCCGGTATTATCCCCGGTATTGTCCCTAACATTACCAAAGTCAGATATCTTTTTCCGGATACCCTAAATGGGGGATGGCACCGCCGTTAATAGATTTCATTATTCGCCCGGAAATAACCTTGGTTACGACATCGCTGTTGGCTCCGTTTGCTGCATATCTGAAGTATCAACGACGCTTTATCGCACCTGTGGTGTTACCCAGTTGGTTATCATTAAAGATGATTAAAGAGAATGTTATGAAAAAACTCATGATTTTTGCCGTTCTGTGTGTCGGTGGTGTTATCGGATATTTTGCAATGAATGCAATGTTCAGTTCCGGGAAAATTGAAAAGGCACTGCAAGAAGCTGCTGCGCAGCTCAATAAAAACCTGCCGATGCAAGTTGATGAGCTAACGACCCTGGAGGCTGTATCCACCGAGGGATCTGTGTTGGTATACAACTATAAAGTTGACGTTAAAAAAGATGAAACTGATCTGGACGTCTTTACGGCAGAAGTCAAAAAGAACCTGATGGCGACCATGTGTGGCAAGGAGCCTTTTAGCAAGCTCTACAGTGCAGGCGCTTCCTATGTTTATAACTATACTGATACAGCGGGTGCTGCCTTGACCGAAATCACTATTGATGCGGATACTTGCAAGTCCTGATTAATTTTCTTTGGCCGATTATTTTAGTTGGCCTGACTGCTTTTTGTTTGAAGGTTCACCTGAAAACCGGGGCACAAAAGTTTGATCCTCTTTTGATAAGGTTTTTGGACGGATTATTGAGGGGGGGAAGGCGGAGCTGTTGTCAGCTGGATCATTATCGGCTGCGAGGGAACAGTTCCGTCTTGTTTTTATAACTTCAGGTTTGATATCTACTAAAACTATGTGGGGCTTTCTGTTGCGCTGAAAGTTTTTCAGCCAGAAAGTCAATCAACATACGAACCTTGAGGCTGGATGCAGCACCGCGTGGATAGACGGCAAAGAGATCAAGGGTTGGAATATTGTAATCCGGCAAGAGAATTTCCAAGGTCCCTGCGGGTTGATCGTTGATGTCGTGTTCCGGCAAAAGTCCCAAGCCGTGACTCTGTAAGATAAATTCTAACCGCGCCCCCGCATTGTTGGTGTGAACCGGACCTTTGATTCTGACTGTATAACGCCGATCATCTTTTCTTAGCGTGATAAGACCGGAATGCCTGCTATAGGTTACCCAGTCATGCGCGGCCAGATCTTCGGGTGTCTCTGGCTTTGATCTGTTCTGCAAATACTTAGGGGCGGCACAGATACGGCGCACGGTACTACAGATTTTTTTTGACATCATGTCGGAATCATCCAGCGGGCCGGAACGGATGGCGATATCGTATCCCCCCTGTATCAGATTGGTGATTTCATCTGTCAGTTCTACATCCAGCTCAATCCCCGGATAGTTTTGGCGAAACTGGCTGAGCAGGGGAACAATGCGTTTCAGCCCAAAGTTGGTGGAGCAGGTCAGGGAAATACGGCCAACAGGTTGATCACTGAGGTTCTGGATACGGCGGGTTGCGGCTTCGGCTTCTTCGCTGATTAACTTACACGTTTGATAATAATCTTCTCCGGCACTGGTCAGACTCAGACTGCGGGTGCTTCGGTGCAACAATCTTGCCCCAAGGCGTTCTTCGAGCAGTTTGATTTGATGGCTGACCGCTGCCCGCCCCAGATCAAGTTTGCGTGCGGCGGCTGCAAAGCTGCCGCTTTCAACCACACGTGCAAAGGTTATCATACCGCGTAGATCGTCCATTATTCGACTTTCCTGTCTCTGTACCCTTCCTAAGTCGATAGAAACATATTGTCTAATATTTTTAAACAATATGTTTATTTTCAGATGTATTATCTTTTTGGGTAGAGCGAATTACTTTGTATTCAGACACAGCGATAATTTTGTTTATGCAAGATAAAATAAGGACTTGGTTATGAATATATTGATGATTGTTACCTCTCACGAAGATTTTGGTTCTAGCGGCAGAAAGACAGGGCTTTGGCTGGAAGAGCTGGCGGCCCCTTATTATCGTTTCAAGGAAGCCGGAGCTGACATTACTTTAGCTTCGCCCTTGGGTGGGCAACCCCCTGTTGATCCGGCAAGTCTGGGGGATGATTTCCAAAGTGATGATACGCGCCGTTTTACTGATGACAGCGAGGCACAGGATCTGTTGGCAAATACAAAACCATTGAGTTCCATCAAGGCTGATGGATTTGATGCGGTCTTTTATCCCGGCGGTCATGGGCCACTATACGATTTGACCGATGATGTGCATTCGCTGGCCCTGTTGCGTTCTTTCAATGCGGATCAAAGGCCGATCGGCACAGTGTGCCATGGCGTTACCGCCTTGATAAAAGCAACTGATGCAAATGATGCCCCAATTGTCGAGGGGCGGGAAATAACTGGCTTTACAGATAGTGAAGAAGCCGCCGCAGGTGCGACAGAAATCGTTCCCTTTTCTGTAGAACAAGAACTGGTAAAAGCGGGGGCAATTTTCAAGTCTGCGAACGATTGGGCTGATTATTCTATTCGTGACGGGCATATCGTAACGGGTCAAAATCCGGGGTCGTCTGATTCCACAGCTCGCTTGTTGCTCGACGCGTTAAAGGCCTAGGCCATTAAGCTATTCGAAGGTCTGAAGGGGCAGGGCGCAGTGAAACAGATGTTTACCCGCCCCTTCAAGAATTTTGTAACAACCCTATATGTGATCTCTATCTCATAAACATCCGACAAGAATTTGATCATGCAAAAGTTATTTGAGCCTCTCTCCTTTACCCGTGGTCCGGCCATGAAAAACCGATTTATGCTGGCCCCCATGACCAACACGCAAAGCCATGCGGATGGAACACTTTCTGATGAAGAGTTTCACTGGTTAACCATGCGTGCCAAGGGCGGCTTTGGCCTGACCATGACCTGTGCTGCCCATGTTCAGGCGAATGGACAGGGTTTTCCCGGACAGTTGGGGGTGTTTTCTGATGATCACTTGCCAGGTTTGAGTCGTCTGGCAAAGGCCATCAAGGACGAGGGCAGTCTGGCCATCGTACAGCTTCACCACGCCGGAATGCGATCACCCGCTGATCTGATCAGGACTAGTCCGGTCTGTGCGTCAGATAATGACGAGCATGGCGCGCGTGCCCTGAGCACGGACGAGGTTGAACAGCTAATTGAAGACTTTATTGCTGCGGCAGAACGGTCTGAAAAGGCGGGCTTTGACGGTGTCGAGATCCACGGGGCGCATGGCTATATTCTGGCTCAATTTTTAAGCCCGACAATCAATCAACGAGATGACAGGTTTGGCGGCAGCCTTGAAAACCGGATGCGTCCCATTCAGGAAATCATCAAGGGCATTCGACAGCGTTGTGGGGCTGATTTTAATGTCAGCTTGCGCCTGTCACCGGAACGTTTTGATATGGATCTGGGTGAGGTAATTCAGGTGGCAAAAGATATCTTTGCTGCGGGCGAAATTGATTTTCTGGATATGTCTTTGTGGGATGTCCGCAAGGAACCCGAAGATGACGCCTATAAGGGACGTCCATTGATTTCGTACTTTACCGAGCTTGATCGCGGAACGGTGAAACTGGGTGTTGCGGGTAAAATCATGACACAGCCGGATGTGGAATACTGTCTTGATGCCGGTGCTGACTTTGTTCTGATTGGACGTGCCGCGATATTACACCACGATTTCCCGGAACAGTTGGCAAAAAATGGTGATTTTACCCCGGCGAAATTACCGGTGAGCAAAGGGCACCTTGAACAAGAAGGCCTAAGCGAGAAATTCATCACCTATATGTCCAGATGGGACGGCTTTGTTCAGGCCTAGGTCTTTTATGACCTGTTTCGGCGCGATCTAATCAGGCGATTTCGTCGGCGTAAGTGGTTTTGCCCCTGTTGAAAATCGAGGGCTGAAAATCGAGGGCCGAAAAGATGACCCTCATGAAACAGAGTTACTTAATGTTAAATGGGGGCGGTCCTTGAAAATGGAGATTAAGTGTTGGGAAGAATTCTGGGCTTGGTCATTCTAATGATGATTAAAAAAACGGTTCTTCCCACCTTGGGTTTCTCTTGAAAAGTTCCCCAAAACTAAAAACCGAGAAAAATATCCTTTTTTCTGCTATAGTATAGTGGCACAGAAAGAAAAGGGCTGATCGTAAGATGGAAAGCACTTTAAAAGGCTTGTGTCGCGGCCTCAGGTATTTGTCTGTACTTTGCGCCATGACCATTGCAACTGTTACGTCGCTATCTCTGCCTGTCACGGCACTGGCGGCAGATGAAAAAATTACCGTGACAGTCGGTGAATGGCCGCCTTTTTTATCTCAGGAAATAGAGGGCAAAGGCGTTATTGCTGAAATGATTGTCGAGATTTTTGCCTCGCAAGGTATTGAAGCCGAACTGACTTTCTTACCGTGGGGCAGGGGCTATCACGAAGCAGCTATAGGACAATTTCAGGCCATGGGTGTCTGGATGCACAAAAGCGAACGGGAAGAAGAGTTTATCTATAGTGATCCGGTTCTCAAAGAACAGTTCGTATTCTTTCATCGCAAGGACAAGCCATTCGACTGGGCGAAAATGGACGATCTGAAACCCTATCGACTTGGCGGCGGGATTAAATACAGCTATGGCCCTGAACTGGATGCGGCTTTGGCTGATGGCACCCTGATTATGGATCGGGGGGCAAATGACAAGGTGAATTTCCAGAAATTGTTGGTTGATCGTGTTCAGATTTACCCCCAGGAAATGTCCGTTGGTTATTATGCCCTGTCCCGGGATTTCTCGCCCGAGGAACGCGCACAGATTACCCACCACCCCAAGGCAATATTGAATAATCTGAGCTATGTTCTGTTTCCCAAAGCCCTGAAAGGCAGTGCAGAACTTGTGGCCCGGTTCAACAAGGGACTGAAAGAATACCGGGAAAGCGGTGCCTATGACCGCATGATGAAACGCCTGACGGATGATGAAACATCTTAAACAGGGTTATCTGCTGTTTTTTTCGCCAATCATTGAGTGTTGTTTTTTTGCGAGTTTATTTAGGACTTGTTTGCGGTTAAATTAGTTTTTACATCTTTTGCATGTCTTTATTTTTGCAAACGATTCAAAAACTCTCTCCTATATCTTCAGGCGAATGGGCGAAAGCTAAGGCCTTGTTTCTAGATCGATCTTACCAAGCTGACGAGATCATCTTTTCGGCGGGGGATAGGCCCGAAGGTGTGTATTTTTTAACTAAAGGTATTGGTCGTTACTTTTATATTGATAGTGAAGGTCGCGAGCGAAACAAGTCGCTGGTCAAGGCGGGTGGGGCCTTTGCCAGTATTTCAAGCGTGGTAAATGGTGAACAGAGCCCATTCTACACACAGGCAATTACCCCCTGTGACGTCATGGTCATTAACTATGGTGATTTGATCCGACTTTCTGAAGAAAACAAAAACTGGGCAACGTTTGTTCGCCGCCTTTATGAAAACCTTGTACTCAAAAAAGAACGCCGGGAAGCTGATTTCCTAATGTTGTCGGCACGGCAGAGATACGAAGGTTTCCTTGCTGAATTTGGGGCAGACAGCGATTTGATCCCGTTGCGACATGTGGCCATGTATCTGGGCATTACAGATGTCACTCTATCCCGTATTCGTCGCGAAATGGCCATGACTTAAAGGGCCCATCTACCTTTATGCTGCTTTTCCTGGGGGGGGGCTTTGGGACTTAACATATGTTAAGGCAGCAAGTGTTGGTCTTGGGTAAAAGGTCGCCAACTTGTTTGTTCACGAAGCTGTTCTTGTTGCCCTGGAATATCTTTGTGTGATGGCTTCTTTTACCAGAGTGATGTTATGAAAAAATTGTTGCCCCCGGTTCTGTTTCTCATTTTTATCATCCTTATGGCAGTGTTGTGTTGGCAACAGGGAAGCCCACACACCATTCCGGATGGCTATAACCTTTTGGCAATTCCGTTTATCGCGGGTGGTTTGGCTCTGGCCTTTTCCGGCAGTCGCTTATTCAAAAGAAAGCGTACCAACATCATGACCTTTGGCCAGCCGGATGTGCTGGTGACAGAGGGGGTGTTTAGATGGTCCAGAAATCCAATGTATCTGGGGTTTGTAACTGCTTTGCTTGGGTTTGCCCTGTTACTGGGCGGGGCCTATAGTTCTTTTGCCCTTGCGGTTCTGTTTCTGGTGATTACCGATCGCTGGTATATTACCTTTGAAGAAAAGATCATGCGCAAGAAATTTGGCCCGGCGTACGAGGCATACTGTCAAAAAGTCCGCCGCTGGATATAACGTCAGTACTGGAATGATTTTTGAATCTTTGTAAGGTTGACCCTGATATTCTCTAAAGTAGAGAAGAAAAAAGGATGCATATAAAGTGCATCTGTAATCGGGGGGGGTGGAGCAGGCACGAAGGAAAGATTTATAATCTTTTGTGTGCGAGGAAATCAGTGCTCTTGCTTGTTTTCACAAGCTGTTTTCTGCTTAGAGGTCCTGTCCGTCGGCCAGAAAAGCTATCTGAAAAGCTATCAATTCTCTTAAAGGTCTGATCTTTGGGATCCTTCTTTTGATCAAGTTCGGACTGAATGTAATACGCGCCCGGTTTCATTGTCATAAGTACCTGCCTTTACAGGGATATCAGTGTTTGTGCCTTAACTGATCTTGATATTATTTTGCCTTTGCTACTAATTAGTTAATTACCTGCTGCATTGTATATAGTTCGGCGTTGGATAGGGGCAGCGTTCATACCATCAGCTTCGTTGATGTACGCTAGACAAAACGTATCAAACGGCGATAATACCTTTGCCATCGGCAGCAGGGAAAGGCAGACTGTCGCCTGTGTTTGTTTTCATCATCCAAGGTTCTTCCAAGATTTTTCATGACAGCTTTATTTGAACTATTCCTGAAAATCGGGGCGCGGGATTTTTTACCCTTTTATCGAGAGCTGAAAGCTGCGGGTCATATCAGGCCTGATGCTGTTTCTTATTATTTTTTGCGTTATCTTTTTTACAGCTTTTTGGCCCTTGTTGTTGCCGGGGTGATTTTATGGGTGATGGGGGCGGTTGTCTTTAGCCCTGCGAATGGTTTTTCATTTAACCCTGATCTGACCATTCCGGTGATCTTTGGAACCCTGATTGCGCTGTATATCTGGTGGACCCTGATCGAAATGGTTGGAAATATGGTTCATGTTTATAGCCATGGGCGGGTGGCAAAGGCCAAGGTCATGGGGACCAAATCCCGGATGGGCCGCGGGTTCTATGTGCTGTTGCGATTTGAACATCAGGGGGAAACAATCGAGACCAGTTTTGCCAAGCAGATTGGTCAGAAAAGCTATTGGGAAGCTTTTCCCCATGATCATCTGGACGTTATCTACGCAGAAGACAAGCCAGAGCTTGTCATGCCCTATCAGGCTGATCATTTTGAGCGACGGTGTCTGGATAAAACCCGCAGTATTCCCGTGTGAGTATTTCCGTGTGAGTGTTGCCTGTGTGAATGGCGGGACAAAAATTCGGGAATAAGGGGGAGATCAAGAAAAATGAAAAAGATCTCCCTTTTTGTGGGAACAGGGTTAAGATGCATGACAAGAAAACCTATGTTTCAAGAAGATGGTGCAAACAATAGACGGCGTATGGGGGCAAAATCCGATTAGACTGACTTTATCTATGGGGGTAGATACCGAAAGTCAGCCAGGAAACCTTGGGATCAGCCAAAGGGTGACAGGGTTTCCGGGGTAAATTCGGAAAGCTGCTTTGTTTGTGAAAAGTGTGCAAAAACGGGCCGGAGTAGAGGTTGCCAGAAGAAAAAGTCAGAGTTTTAAAAGAGGGCTTGCCGTCATTACATGATATGGAAACGGATGATCTGGTCGATTATCTGCTTCGGGCACGGCAAGTTTTTGTTAATAGCCTTCGTAAAAAAGATCCCCCGCTGGATGAACGATCCCTTTTGATTGAAACTGCAAATTTTGACGAGGCCGTCAGAAGAATTCTTGCTGAAAAATCGTCCGCTGCCACGACGTCTGATCAATCTGTTCCGAAAACTGATACCGGTGATTATCAAATCGGGGATCATCAAATGCTGCACGACGGGGAGCCTAATGATCCCGATGCTTTGAAAGGCGTGTCACAAAAGAAGGACGCGGATGAAAATTCGTCGGATGATTCATCCGATGTTTCGTTGGACAGCTATCTGAGCGAGCGGGATCAGGAAGACGAAGATGTTATTCTGTTGGTCGAAAAGCCCCTGTTTGCCGAACAACCATTGCTGGAAAAGCTGACCAGACCAAGAACATCCCCCGCGGCTGAAGAGGCAACAGAAACGTTTTCTAATGATGCAGAAGCGCGAGATTTAGAGGCACAAGACAAAAAACCTGAAGTCAAACAGGGGACGGCCGATATTGGCATGGAACAAGGGGGCATTAATCTGGATGATTTTTCGCCCCTGGATGGTCGGACAAAACCTGTGACGGATCAGGGGACCAAAAGTCGCCAAAAGGATCGGGCGGGTAATTTACAAGGCAAATCACCAAATCTGCATGATGACCCAAATTTAGATGATCCAAATTTGGACGATAAGGGAACGTATGACAAGCGGGACCCGTCGCCCTATGTCTGGGACAGCGATGTTGACGAAAGGTCCGGCGGGGGTTTTCTGGGATTTGTCAGTGGCCTCATTGTCCTGGCGGTTTATATTACCCTGCCTGCGTTGGCATTGGTTTCCCCGCTGTTGACGCCAGCCATGGCCTGGCAGGAGTGGGTTAACATTTCTATCCTGTCGGGTGTTGTGTTGATCGCCGTTTTTGTTTGCGCCCTGTTCAGTCGCTATCGGTTCCGCTATGCCTTATACGGTGGTGTTGCTTTTGCCCTGCTTAGTTCCGGTGCACATTATGTTCCACAGGTCCGGAGCTTTGTCGAAGCGGAAAAACTTGTCCTGCCCCTGGCATCTGGTTACTTGATCGAAGGCTATTTCCAACTTGCCGAAGAAAGTCAGTTGCCCCTGAAGACGGGGGCGGTTCAATTACAGCCAAACGAATTGAACTATAGCCGGTTGCAGCGGGTAAACCTTTTTGTAAAGGAGGTTGACACATGGCTGGAAAATTGAACGATTTATGGATGGGTTTCCCCTTTAATAAGCTGTGTGTCGGGGTATTAAGGCGTGGCTTGTTACAATCGGCCATAGTCTCTGGTATTATTAGCATAACAGCCATGGGCGTGACGGGATCTGTTGCCCGCGCCGATATATTTGGTCGCGGTGAAGGCGATCACCAGTTTTTGTCGTTCAATACCCTGCGTTGGGACAGTGCACAGACCGATCTGGAAAAGACTAAGCAGAACGGCTTTTTGCCAAGCATTGATTACACCTATCGATGGCGGATAGAGAACGGCGGGGCACAGGCCATCGTTCAGGGACAGGTGATCTGGAATATCTTGTCCAATGCTTTTTTACCGCTTCCGCCAGTGCCCGGCGGGCGGGCGCGATTAAGTGAGTTGTCCGAAGAAAGCTGGTCAAAGCTGGCACTGTACGATGTGAAGCTCAAGCTGATCCTGCGTGATCAAGAGGTCCCCGATCAACGCTATGGCGTAGAGCTTGATTTGGGTATTCCAAACAAACCTGGTGAAAAAAGCTGGAGCATTACAGTGCCCAAACAGGTCAGTTGGGACAAGCTCTTGACCCGATATGAGGGGCCGGGGCTGAATAACGGGGTTTACCTGTCATCGGACGAAGCCAGGTCGGTTGTCGGGGCCGCGGGTGATGAAAAAGAGCTTATTGTTGAAAGTTCCTGGCTGGTATCTGCGAAAATGAGCACCGTTGCTTATTTTGATGATCTGTTGCAAAAACGGGTGGATTGGCGTGCCGAACTAATGGTGCGCACCATTGAGGCACAGTTGAATTCGCTGGAACGGATAACCGGTTTGCCCGTTGAAAAAATACGTCAGGCCTTGGCCGTGGCGCAGGTTGATATCAACCGAAATATTTCCATGATTCCCCCGGGTGTACAGCGTCTCTATGACAAGCTGAACAAGGGTGTGCCCGATCGTTATATTAGCCCCGTGCGACGCGATTATTACCACGCTGAACGGGAACGTATTCGACAAGAAGCATTGACGCAACTGGAGCAGCTTAAACCGGGGCAGGTCATTGACGATTACCCGACATGGTTTGACAGCAAGGTTCAAGAAATTGGTGAATAAAGGGCCACAGTAATTAAAGACCAGAGTAATTAGAAACCAGAGCAATTAAAGGCCAAATTCTTAGAGGATTTTCGCCACCAAAGAAATAAGGGAGTGTCCTGGACGGAAATCAGAACAAGGGGGCGCGGGGTCGCAATTCGTCACTTTTTCTGGGACACCAGATGCCCATAAAATACAGGTCAGCCCGACAACGGACTGACCTGTTTCTGATTTCAAGACTGATTAAAAGGGTCCTGCTTTTTAAGTTGTCTGGTGAGCGGGGCCAAAGACAAATGCGGCCTCATCCACCAAATTTTCTATCAAGCGGAACGAATATTGCCGAGGAACGTCTGAATGGACGTGCTGAGAACATTTGACTGATTTGTCAGATCATCAGCAGTGGACAGCATATTACCCGCTGCCTGTTCAGTGTTCTGGGCTGTATCAGACGTTTCGGTCAGATCTTGACGCATGGATTGGGCAATGCCCGCGGTTTCTTCGACAGATCGTGCAATTTCCGATGTTGCCGCGGCCTGTTCCTGGACTGCGGCGGCAATAGCCGATGCAATTTCATGCACACGCTGGATCGTTGTTGTGATACCTGTAATCGCCTCGGCAGCCTGCATGGATGCGGCCTGTACGCCATTGATCTGTAGCGCAATTTCGTCTGTTGCTTTCGACGTCTGGTTGGACAGGTTTTTCACCTCGCTGGCGACCACGGCAAAGCCTTTGCCCGCTTCACCTGCTCGGGCGGCTTCAATCGTGGCGTTCAGGGCCAACAGGTTGGTCTGTTCCGCAATATCGGTAATCAGACCGACGACTTCACCAATTTTCGTGGTTGATTCTGCCAGCTCTGACATAATATTGCGTGTTGTATCAGCTTGCTGAACAGCTTCTTGTGTGACGTCGGTGGACTGTTCAACCTGTCGACCGATTTCCTTGATAGAGGCCGAAAGCTCTTCGGATGCCGTGGCAACCGTTTGTACGTTTTCTGTTGCACGGGTTGCGGACTGCGCAGAAATATCACATTTGCCTTTGACTTCACTTGCGGCCTGGCGCATGGTCGGGGCCGTTTTTGACATGGTGTCAATGGCTTGGTCAACCTGGGATATGACATTGGTGACTTCGCTATCGAAGTTGGCAATCAAATCACGCAGGGTTTCTGCCTTTCGCAGTTGTTCTTCCTGAGCGGCCTGTTGTTCCTGGTTCAAACGTTCGTTTTCGATCAATTGATCTTTAAAGAAAAGAACGGCATTTGCCATCTTGCCCAGTTCGTTGGTTGAATCAGTGTTGGGTACATCAATATCGCGGTTGCCATTTGTCAAATCTTCCATGACAGAGGTCAGCCCCTGGATCGGACGGGATAGAAGAGTACTGATCCACCAGCCAATGGCGAATACAATAATTGCCGTGATCAGGATAACCGACGCCATGACCAGGATTGTCATCTCGGCGTTGGCCTTTGTCTGTTCCTTGGCCATTTCATAATCAGCGTTGGCAGCTTCTTCCATTTTGTAGAGCGCTGGAATACCTTCGGCATAGACGGTACTCAGTTTCTTTTGATCCTTTTCCAAGGTAAGTTTCAAATCTGCAAGCTTGTTGAAAGCGGCTTGATACTTGCCCAGAAGGTCTGTGATTTCCTTGGCATCGTTGCTGGTGATACCAGATGCTCTCATTTCTGTTCTAAATTCATCGATACGTTCCCCAATACGGCCAATATATTTTGGATCATTCCGCAAGAGGAAATCTTTTTCGTGCCGACGCATCATTAGCATCAGCACTGTTAATTCGGAATTATACAGGTTTTTCAGACGTTCTTCGACATTGTGTACGGCACCGCGAAGCTCACCACGAAGGCCTTCGGTTTCATTCAGTCCGATTTCCTCTAGATCGTGAACAACTGTTTTGAATTGTGCTTCATAGTTCGCAGACAGATTTTTCAGATCGTTGACATATCCTGTGAATTCTGGCGTGTGGGATAGAACTTCCAGCTCACTCAGATATTGGTTTATTTCCGTCATAACTTCTGCGTGTTGGCCGACATATTTTTTATCCAGACGCAACAGAAAATCTTTTTCACGGCGACGTGCGTTCAAAAGCTTTTTATCCAGGTTTTCTTCCAGTTCCAGAACATGACGTGCTTTATCCTGGTTGGAAATATATCCGTTTCTGACCTGATTACTGATCAGAAAGACGCTACCTACGGCGATAAAACCCACAAGGGAAAGAATACAAATCGCCAAGATTTGAAATCGTATGCCAAGGTTTGTGAAAAAACTTAGCTTCATGGTGTCTCCTTCACCCTGTTGTTGTTCAGGGTGTATGCTTCATTACTAGCTATGAAATCGAACTGAGGCGGCTAGATTTTTAAGGGCCACAGCAGAGGTTCGCATACTATTGTATGTTGTGGTGTGTAAAAAAAGTATTAAAAAAAATAAATTGCCAGCTAAAATTGTATCTTGGTAAGGGGATAGGGTTTTAATTAAACTGGAACGTGGCCCTGACTTTTTGTGCAGTGCCGTTCTGTTCAAATTTATCCAGTGTTTTTTGCAGGTCGTGAATAATATCGGGGTTTGTTTGGGGGTTACAAGCCAGCCACAAGCCGATTTCACGGACCGCAAAGACTTCTTCAAAGTTGGATATTTTTTGGTCCTTGATAATTTGCTGGCCTGAAATCCGACCGGTTGCCCAAAGATCAATGCGACTTGTCTGTAATTTCCGGGCGTTCGTTTCGTCTTCGACGGCGATTAAATCAAGATGTGGATGTTCATTTTGTTGCAAGTATTGGGTAAAGGCCCAACCGTCAATACCGCCAACACGATAGCGATAGGTGTCTTTCAGTGAAGAGATTTTGATATAAGCATCTTTGGGTGCATAAAAGGACCAGGCATCCTTTGCCAACGGGCCAATCCAGGTGAAATGGTCTTCGCGTTCCGCAGTGCGCCATGTTGAATAGATACAAACAGTGGGACGGTTTTTGGCGATATGATAAGCCCGTTTCCACGGCATCATTTCAATTTTTAGTTTAATATTGTTTTCATGGGCGGCAAGACGGATTAACTCGGTTGCCAGTCCGGTAATAAGACCATCTCTGCTCATATTCAAAGGGGGGTATTCTTCGGTTACCAAATGCAGAGAGCGCGCGGAATCAGCTTTGCCATCCTGTGCATGTGCTTGAACTATAATTGAAAAATTTATAATACAGCTGCAAAGAAATGTGGAAACAAGGGCGATGGTACCGAACTTTTTCATCTTCTGATCGTATCAAGAAAATCTTAATTTTGTCTTATGATATAGGTATTTGGGGGCAGTGTTGATCCTGTAAGAATACAGTTTCGCGTAAAGATTTGTACCGATTATGTACCGGGTATTAATCCAGGCATCAAGGTGTATCATTTGGTGGAACAACAAAGCTGCTGGCATAGGCATTAACAAAAGACCTAAAATCCTGCTTTGGGGATCGCGCGGGGGATTGGGGTTCCCGTGATCTGGCGGGGATATCAGGCAACCGGAAAGGCTGTGTTTTATCGGCCACTTTGTGATGACCTAAAACTTCATAGGCTCGATCCCGCTCTGTTACCGATGCTTCAATATAACGCCGGATCAGATTGCAAAGGGACGGGTCGGCACAAACTTCATAGGCCCCCTGATTATTGGCGTCAAAGCCATAGAGTTCAATTTCACCAATCAAGAGAACGTTGTCTTCGAGACCGACAGCAACACGGGCATCAAACTCGGCGGCAACCCGTTGCCCGCAAAGGTAAGGATAGGTCAGTTCCAGTTTTGCCGAGGGAAGCACAGATTGTGTAGAAGCGGGTCGTGAAGTGGGCGAAGGATGCAAAGATGCACGATGTACCTGTGTCATGAACCAGAGCCTTTTGATCATTACCGGGCAATAATTTTATCCTTAGAATCCTAGGCTGAACAAAGTATCAGATCTGAAAAGTTCCTATCGCTACTCAAAAACGCTTGGTTCTATTTCGGGGGCGTACTTTTTTCGGCGGTTGGTGAGGACGTGGGAGAGAGCTATCGCGGCGATAGACCCGATCAGGCTATAGGGAATGGCAAAGATTGCGCCAAAACCCATGAAAAAAAATGTCATTTTTACCTGTTCTACAAGCTTTGCGTAGCTGTAGTTGCTGAAATTGGTAAGCTTTAGGCCGCTTTCGTAAAAAACACCCATCAAAAGCCCCGTAATCAGAGCGGCACAGAGAGTGGTCAATGATCCGGCCCCTATGGCGCGCAGGGTCTTATATTCCGTGGGGTTTAAAATGGCGGCGGGAATGAAAAATCCGCTACAGAGGCCACCCAGGAAAATTGGGGTTAGAAGGCGAATGTCTGCGAAAATAATCGATAGTGAAAGGGCGGCAACAATACCGAAATAAAAACCACTGCAAACGCGTTCTGCAAGTGTGAATTTGGGGTTCATGGTGTGTGATTTCAGCTCAGTTGATTTTTGATTGGTTGCTCTGGCTTAAAGGTTGATCTCTGTCCGGTTGCTTAGATGTTGGCCCCGTTGTCGGTGTTGCCCCGGTTGTTGGTGTTGCCCCGGTTGTCGGTGTTGGAAGAACCCTTAAAGCTATAAGGGCAAAAAGACCGCCAAATGGCGAGACAATAGCAGATGAAATCAAAGCACCTGACAGATGGAAAAGCACTTTTAACAGATCAGAAGGTTCCTGACCGAAAAACTGGATCTTGTCATAGTCACTGGTCAATATCACAACGGTATTGATCAGAAACATTGTCAGGGCAAAGCAAAGCATGCCCCCCATAAAGGCCCGGCGTCTGGCGCCTTGCTGATCATTCAAAAAGCGGGGCAGGGCAAAATACCCCACCGTAAATGCGATCAGGAAAGACGAAAGTTGGCGGATACCAATAACATCGTCAAAGGATCGCTGTGGGTACAGGCTGTCGATCCCGAAGTCCAGGACAAACAAAATAAAATAATAACTGGCAAGTCCCCAATAGAGGCCAATAATCAGGCGGAAAACTTTGTAAGACATATGTGGTTTTTCTAATCGTCAGGATGGTAAGCAGTTATTTTCGCTAAAAAGAGTATTCTATTGTTCAAGTGTATACCTAGGTTACAAAGAAACATCCCCCATTTGGGGAAGGTGATAGAGGATTGTTTTTTATTATAATAATTAAGCGACTTTATTAAACGTCATAGTTGCCGTCTAGCAGAAATTACCTCCTTCAAGATGGTGACTTCATGAATACGGCCTCTATCTTATAAGGTATGGCATACCCGGCGGTCATATTACTTGCACGGTAATTATAGGAATAGCCCCATGGGAATAAAGAGAGGGTTTCGATTGTGATTTGTTTGAAACTTGTGAGTTCGTGTCATTAGTCGGGATCACTCAAACACATCCGGATCTATTTCCGGGGCTAGCTTTTTTCGACGTTTGGTTACCATGTGAAAAAAGAGAGATGCAGCAGCTACACCAATCACACTGAAGGGTATGGAAAGTATAGAGCCTGAAAGTATGAGAATCAGTGTAACTTTTATGTCCTCTAACAGGATTTTGCCCGGGTCGTTGCTATACCAGACTTTACTATTCTCAGAGAGGATTCCTATAGCTATAGCAATGAGGATTGCCGAACAGAAAGTGGTTAAAGCCCCGGTCGCTAGTGCGCGATTTGTCGAAAATTCGTTTGGGTTCAAAATCGCGGCGGGAACAAAAAAAACAGCACAGCAGCCCCCGAAGAAAAAAGATGCAAGAACCCTGGCGGGAGTAGCCATCAGGAACCCAATGCTGGCGAGGGCTGAAGATAATGATATTAGGGCGACGATGCCAAACCAAAAACTGCTACATATACGCTCGGCAAGTGTTAGTTTGGCGTGCATGAAGTATATCCTATTATTTTGCATAGTTTCAGAAGGCTTTTCTTGATCTATAAGATGTTTCTTTCAGGTGGCGTAAGTGGATTTTGCGGCTCATAGTTATTTTTGTATTGTTTCTTTTTTTGGGTGTGTCTTCGTTGATCGTTTTTCCTCTGGCCACTACATCCGGCGGCCGTACCAGACGACGCGGCCGATGATGTTTACCTCTTCGATGGTGCGTTTGTATTCCTTGTGATTGGCATTGTCTGAACTGATCCGCAGCAGGGGCGGGTCGGAATTGGGGATCAGTTCCAGTCGTTTGACCACAACGCCAAAGCCATCCCAGAGGGCAAAGATACCCGGTGGGGTCGGGCGCTGGTCGTTGGTATCAATCATCACGCGGTCGCCGGATACCAGTGTCGGGGTCATGGAATCCCCCTGTACTTCGATAATGCGCGCGGCGACGGGGCTGACGCTTAGTTCAGATCGCAGGTATTCCGTGGGCAGGAACCAGTTGCCTTTGACATCATCGGCAATGGCAACGCCACCCTGTCCATCGTCGCTATAGGATACCCCGGCTTCACCACCGCCACCCATGCCCCCCCGTACGGCAATTTCAGCCACTGGCTCACAGCCAGATGCCGGGGCAAGAGGACGAGCAGGGGGGGGAGAAGTCGTTCCGGCAGGTTTACGCCCTGAAACATCGTCATCAAAACGGCCTGTTCCATCAGCATCATCAGATTTGTTGGTATCAATAGACTGGCGGGTGCTGCGATTGGTGTTGAGCAACTCCTTTGGGTCACAGGACATGGCGATGGAGAGGCGGACCATCCAGACGTCGGTCAAGCGCCGATCACCCTTTTCCAGCTTCATCACCTGTGCCTTGGTCGTTCCGGCCTTGTCCGCAACCTGTTGCAGGGTCATTCCCTTTTCTGTGCGTATTTCCTTAATTCTGTTTTCCATATCATCAGCCTGACGATTTTATCCCGTTGGTATATTTCATAAACTACCGCACACACTATCTGTCACATTACCAAATCAAAAAGCACTCTGTTCTTGTGCATCGGTCTGTTTTGACCGGTCTTGTTTCGTTCGTGTCAATTCATAAGTATCCAGAATCGACAAAATAAAGTTTACAAAATGGATACATTTTTCTTGACTTCGGTTTCCACTATGGATACATTTTTCACATCAAGTCAAGCAGAAACTGAACTTATACTAACGATTTCACCGCATTCAGAAGCAATTACTATCAGACAGTTATCGCTGTATCTATTGTGTCCATCTTTTCGGTCTTCTGTCTCGCTTGAACCCGCTAAATTTGTTGCCACATAAGTTTCCAAAAAGGAAACTTTTATATGAAAATAAGAACAAATCATGAACAATTTATATGGTTTTTCGCACTTTGCAATAAAAAGTGTTCACGGATGCTTGCTTGAGGTCGCTGATGATCGAAGAGGGGGATGAATGATACGCCGGAATGATTGGCAGGATTTTTACCGCCAACAAGTTCAAAGGATGGGGGATTTAATACATTTACCATCTGTGCTGCCCCCCCGCTTTGATAATTCAGGGCTTCAAGAAGGGGATTTGCGCAAGCGCCACGTTGTCACGTCGGGCCTTGAGCCTGTCTCTTTTGCCAAGACGTCCCGTGGTTCAGACGGAAAAGACGGAAAGCACCTTTCCTCAGGACCAATCGGTTCAGGGTTAAGGGAGTGTTCTGAGCAAGCTCCCTCCCCCCAGAAGACACCCAGAAGACACCCCGAAGACATCCAGAAGACATCCAGAAAAAAATTAGAAATAAGGGATTGATCTATAAATGAAATATACACCCGCCGAAGACTTGCAGCCCGATTGTTCTATCGGATTTTCACCTGCCCAAACTATCGGGATAAAGTCGCAAGACGCGAAAATCCAGCTAACGCCCACGCCCTATGCCGTGTTCAAGGCATTGGCCGATGCCCCGGGGCAGGAGCTGCCCTATAACGTCCTGAAAACAAACAGCGGTATGGCAAAGGTGAACTCCTTTCCCAAACATATACAGGAACTGGTGGCAAAAGGGGTGATCCAATGCCTTGGCCCGCATCGCGATCGTTATGTGATTTTGCGGGTTGATCCCGCGCGTGTGGAACGGGTCAAGCGCTATGCCCGCAAGACCAGCCAGCATTCCCGCCCCGATAGTCAAGGTGGTAGCCAAAGCACAGCGAAAGAACGCAAATGCCTTTCCTGTCAAAAGACCTTTAAAAGCGAATGGATCGGCATGCGGATTTGTGGTGACTGCAAGTTGACCCCGGACTGGCAGGACCAGGACAACCCCTATACCCCCGAAGGCGACACAGACGGTTCCGGCCTGTCCGACCTAACGACGGGACTTTATTGATGCGCGATAATCTTCAGGCGGAAATTATGCTGAAACTAGCAGTCATTTTCCATAATCAATACTTTGCGTATCAGGGGGGGAGCACTCTGAGACCATTCTTCAAGATGGGCCTTAAGATAATCCATAACCTGATCAACAAAATAGCTGGTCGGATCGCCATAGGTGCAAAAATCAACCCGCTCTTTGAGGCTATCGTGAATAGCCATTATATAACCACCGCAATAAAGGCCGCCATATTCGGCTTTGGGTGTTTCTGCAGGTGGACTGCACTGGGCATAGAGGGCACCACCAGTATTGGGGCGCGGGAATGGCGTTTTATTGTCGATAGTTCCAAAGGTCGTCCCAGAAAGCAAAATGCCAGATGCGGTTATGACGGAAATTATAAGATTCATCTCAGGTGTTTTCTTGGCTTATGGTCAAGGGCAAGGGAACTTAGCTTTAATCGCAGCATCCACGGCAATTCGAGCGTTCTTTTTCTTCAACTCTGGATGCTTTTCGAAGTAATCGATCACCGCATTAATAGAAACTTTACTGCTACGAGGAGGCAAGCAAACTGCTTCTTTTTCTCTAAGATCATCTTCTGCGGCCATGATATAGCCAGCACAATAAATGCCTTTTTTTGCAGCCAAAAGGTTATCGGGTGTTGTCAGCAACTCACCTTCAAGATAGACGCGTTTACCGACCTGTTTTCCATTTTTACAGGCGTCGTAAATAAGGTCGCCGTGGGTTGGAAATGCGTTCGAATATCCGGTGCCAAGCAGTATAAAAATAAACGCGGTAATAAACTTCTTAATCACGATCTCTCCCTTATTGCGTGTGTTCGAAGACTGAGCAAGATAGCTGGTTCTGTCAAGTTCCGGGTGGCTGTATTAATGCTTAGTCTCTGGCAGACAGAGAAGGAGGTTTATCCATGAGTAAACTGCCGTGGTTCAAGTTTTTTTCCGACGGACTGGCGGGCAGATGTGGGGTTGAAGCTCTGTTCCCTTGCGGCGCGGGGGCTGTGGTTAGAGATGATTTGTATCATGCACGAGGCCGGGGGATATTTAGAGATCAACGGCAGCAACGTCACGACGTCTGCCCTTGCGTCCCTGTCTGGATCAACGCCTGAAGAAGTCACCGCGTTACTGGGTGAGCTGGAAGAGGCCGGGGTTTTCAGCCGGGATCGCAAAGGTCGATTGTATTCGCGACGGATGCTGCGTGATTTGAAAAAGTCTTCTGTGGCCCGCAGCAACGGGCGCAAAGGGGGCAACCCGTCCCTTATCACAGGGAAAACGGTTACGGAAAAAAACTCAGCTGGCGAAGGTGCTGCTTTGATTTCTGACCCAAGTTCTTCTCCTAAAAGGAAAAAGACGCCACAGGTTAAGCCTAGGATACGACAAGGGCATAAGGCCCCAGATAATAAGGCTGATATAGGGGGGGATAACAAGGCGGATATTACAGATGATATTCACGCGGATAAGGGGGGCGATAAACCCCAGAGTCCAGAAGCCAGAGGCCAGACTCTCCCCTTAACTCCCAAGGGAGTGAAGTCCCCTCATGATCAGGATGTGGATTTCGAAAAGCAATCCCGGAAAGAGCAATCAGGGAAACAAAGGCGCGCCTGTCGCCTTGATACGGATTGGGTGCCGGATGGGCGGGATCAGGACTTTGCCCGCACCCGTGGACTAGAGGAACAAGACATTGCCACAGAGGCCCTTAAATTCCGAAACTACTGGACCAGTCTTGGCGGACGCAGAGCCTGTAAAATCGATTGGCACCGGACCTGGCAAAACTGGATCTTGCGTATCCAGACCGGAAATGGATCAGCCAATAGCTATCCGGTCAAAAAGAATTCATCTGGCAGCCAATCGACTGGCCGAAGCCATTCGTCGGGGACAGCGGGTGGTGGACAACGACCGGGCGGTTTTAACCTCGGTGAAATCGGTGCTCGGGTCCTCGGTCGGGCTGAAATACAGGACGGTTTTTCCTGCGGGCGAGGGGGCGAAGAGCAGGCTGGAAGAAGTGGCCTTTCCAAAATCCATGACGCGGGAACAGCAGAATGAAGTCGCACGTATTTTGTCCTTGTCGCTGGCGCCTTTGTCACGGGTAGAGATCATGCGTGAACTGCTCAAGCTCAAGGTCAAAACCAACAGCCGGAATATGGATGCGGCGTCACTGGAACTTCAGCTAGAGGTCTATGCGGATGAACTGACACGCTTTCCCGCGGACTGTGTGCTACAGGCTTTGCAGGACGCCGGGCGGCAAAAGTGGTGGCCCGACTGGGGGACGCTGGAAGCTCTGTTGACGCCGTTACAGGACCTGCGACAGCGCTTGTTACGGAACTTGAAGGCCCGGGACAACCTGATCCCCGCACGGAATGAGAGAGAGCGGCGAAACAATGAAGGACCGGAAGCCCTGGGTTTCTTTCTTGGGGGCTTAACACAGGCTCGTCAAAGCGGGGACAAGGCTGATTAGCCAAAAGAAAGATGAAGAAGATCAAGAGAATAGTCACAGCGAACAGCCTCTGACACCGGACCGTAAAAACAACAGTCAAAGGGATGATTTTGGATATGGGAAAATCAATGAAAACAGCAAAGTCAGAACGATCACCAGCACATCATACTGCCGAAGAAGGACATATCCGGTTTAATCAGGATCAACAAAATCAGGTTGAGGAGAATACAGGTACGGTATCTATAGGCGCAATAGAGCAAAGCAACAGGGGTGGTGCCCTTAGTTTGCTGGAACAGCTCTATGATCGTGGTGTTCTTGGCCCCAAGGACAGTCGGGACCGCCGCGCAGAACGCCGCCGGGATAATGGCTTTTGGCTGATGGAACTTTACGAATTTCTCTACCATTCCGAAGGGGTTGCCCGCTATGAACCCTTTTCCGGCGGGGCCAAAGGCTATGGTGCAGAAATGAGCGATGAAGAAGCGGAATTGCGCGCCCTTTACCACCGTTACCTGCGCGGCTTGCCCGCCGTGGTCACCCAGTCGCTTCGTTTCCTGTGCAAAGACCAACAGATGCCGAGGGTTCAAACCATCCCCCTTGCCGAATGTCTGGACCAACTGGATCAATGGCGGGTTAAAGAACGGGAGGGGGGATAGCCAAAAGAATATACTAAGTTTTGTATTTATCGTAATGGTTAATTTATTTACGGGGTCGAATCGTGAATTTAAAGTGTTTAAATTGCTGTCAATGCATAATAGTAAAATTTATTGGCAAAAATTTAAAGCTTCAAATTTTTTCTAATTATCTGATATTTATTATATATTTTGAGTTTATGATGAAATTTAGAATGCTTTTGTGATGTTAATTTGTCTGTCAATATTGAAAATACATTGACTACGTGCACAAATGTGTAGAGAAGACATAACCCGAATTTAATAGCCTGTTGATAAGTAGCTGAGGGCTGGTGAGAAATTTAGTCCTTAATTAAGAATATACAAGTTACTATTCAGTTGAACAAAATATAGGGTAAAAATTTAATGAGTGCATTGACTAAAGAAGAAAATGGTAGCGCGTATGCCACCAAGCGTCGCACTCCACCACATGCGGATTATAGCGACGAACTCACTTATCAGCAATTAGATGCTTTATCTAAGGTTGTTTCTGATGACGTGAAGAAAAGACTCGTATCCATTGCTGATAAAAAGGCTTGGTAATAATCGAGTAATTTGTGACAGCTTATACCTTCTACCCTTTTAATGAAAATTTGCCGGTGCCATGGGATGTACTGTGGTGCTGGTTTCCGTATTTGCCAGATACTGTTCCTGGGCCTAAAAACAGGCCTTGTATTGTCAGGGATGTTCTTCGTGACCCTGAGACAGACGAAGTTTATGTTGAAGTTTGTTATGGTACGTCAAGAACGGAGAAAAACAGGCCCTATTGCTTTTATGTGTGTAATTCCTCTGATATGGATGATGCAGGGTTACCCCAGCAGACAATGTTTCATCTCTATGAAACTGCCATTTTACCATGGTGTCATGAGTATTTTACCCCACAGGAAGACGGCTTTGGACCGATAGTTGGTAAAATACCCAAGAGATGTCGTGATCAGGTCGCTTTTCTTGAAGAAATGATTGAGAATCCTGAGATATTGCAAAAAATGATTGAGCTGTGGAAATCAATTGAAAGCTCAAAAAGAAAATAATGATCTGCACTTTAATAAGTTTGTTCGTTAAGGTGGAGTTTATCTTTTTTGTTATGAATGATGTAATGCCGTGTTCGTCTGCGAATACATTATTGTTTCCGAAAGCTGCAACTGATGCCAACGATGGCATGGCAGATGGCTTGATAAAGTTCGGGGGTCAGGCGGTCATAAGTGGCCTGATCTTCGAGGGTGGAAAAAACAACATCATTCCAGGACCCCATACCGCCAAAGACCCAGCCATTATAGGCTGCTGCCAGTAAACGATGAGCTTCTTTGGGATAGGCTGCATAGTAGGGCGGCCTCAGGTTCGGGTGTAAGGAGGTGCCGGGCTTTCCCACCAGTGCATCAAGTGCTTTGGCAAAAACGGCGGGCCAGTTGTCATAGCCCAACCGTCCGGCCAGTATTGCAATCTCTTGTAGTATCTTTTCCAGTCGGACGGTTTCCTGCGCAAGATTTACCGCTGGCCGGGGTGTTTCCCGATCGGTTTTTCTGATGCAGCCATATCGAACTTGCCAAACAGGTGGTTCCTGTTTTTCTTGACCCCTGTTGTGTTTATCCGGGGCGTGTTTATTTGGATCGTGTTTACCCTTGCCGTTCAGCTGCCAATCCGTTTTCCATTCTTCGGTAAAGCCGGGGCCAGACGTGATCAGGGACCATGATTTTGTCCCCCCGGCAAAAGCCATCTGCATATGTTCGGGAGGGTGGTAGCCATCTGTGTTTGTTGTGTCGGTATCAGTCTGTTCTCGAGGTTGCCGGACCAGCCATGCCGCCGAAACCTTTCTATGGCGCAGATCATCTAACCAGTCGGAAAGTTTGGTGAAACGGATCTGTTCTTTGAGAGAATTATCGCTTTTTTCGTAGAGATCCACAAAGGTCAGGTCGTCTGCATAGCGAAGCCGTTTGGCCTGTGCTGCGGGCAGTTTTTTGGGCAATGGGCTTGTGCTCACCACCTCTAACGCCATGGCATTAACGGCAGACGATAACACTAAAAGCTGATCAATTTCCCCCTGCATTGACGGCTGTGATCCTTGTCTTTGATGTGGAACGGGCTGTGGTTTTTCGGTTTTTTCAGTTCGAAACAGTATGAAACCAGACAAGAGGATGGGGAAACAAGAAAATAAATTATCTGTATCCTTGGTTGCAAAACTAGTCACCGTCACGTTATTATTCGTGATCTCTGGGGGAGGGGCTAATGTCTTATTTTATCATATCTTTGCCTGTTTTGTTCTTCTCTTGTTCCTGATGCTCTTGTGCATTCGCGAGGTTGCTTGCTTGTTTGCGCATATTTGAAAAGGACTAAAATGAAACGGTTTCTCATTATTGTCGGTGGGCTTGTTGTTCTTGCGGCAGGGCTTGGCCCGGCGCTTCACACCTATTGGTCCTATCATTGGGGGCCGAGTTTGGACGAGGCTGCACAGGCATATGACATCGGTGATTATGAAACCGCGATGGATAATTATCTGCCATTTGCCCAGGACGGAACAGAGAAAAAGAACCTGATTGCCATGTTCAATGTCGCCCTGATGTACGAAAAGGGACAGGGCGTAACACAGGATTACGGCGAGGCCGAAAGGTGGTTCACCCGTGCTGCTGAGTTGGGCAATGTCGAAAGCCAGAACAGGCTTGGGCGTGCCTATGAATACGGGGATTGGGGGGACGAAGATTTTGACCGGGCATTGTTGTGGTATGGCATGGCGGCGGATCAGGGGGATGTTTCGGCACAGGGCAGTCTGGCCCGAATGTATCTGAACAGTCCAAAAGACGACGCTTTGCCCAAAGCGGTTAAATGGCTGCAAAGGGCTGTCGATGGTCATGATGCGCGCAGCGAAGCCGCACTGGCTTATCTTTACGAAACCGGGAACGGTGTGCCGCTTAACCCGGAAAGAGCTTTCAAACTATATCGACGGGCCGCAAAACAGAGCGTTCCTTTTGCCCAGAACAAGCTTGCCAATATCTATCATGCCGGGGAGCTGGTGCCACAGGATTATAAACTGGCCCACAGGTATTTCACCTTTGCCGCCGAGCAACAGGAAACGGATGCCCAGATCAGCCTGGCGCAAATGTATGCACGGGGCGAGGGGATGCCCAGGGATCTGGTGAAAGCCTATATGTGGCTATCTGTTGCCCATAGTTTGAAGAACAGGTCTAACAATGCTTCATCTGGATCATCGTCTGTTGGATCATCATCGGTGCCCCCTGCGTTGCTGTCTGTCAGACAACAGATGTCACCGGATCAGATAAAACAGGCAGATGCCCTTGTCGAAAAGTGTCTGGGGAAAACCCTGATGCGGTGTTGAGTGTTTTCCTTTGTCATAATTTCTTTTTGTTCCACAGGTTAGTCCATGATCCGCTTTTTACTTTTGCCCTTGTTTGTTGCGCTTGTCGGTCTTGGCGTATTTTTGTCATTCACCGAAAAGCCGGATGGTTTTGAAGCTTTTGAACAGGGGGATTATATTGTCGCGCGCGAGGCACTGACCCCGGTTGCCGAAGACGGATACGACAAAGCCCAGTATATTTTGGGCCAGATTTATGAACAGGGGCTGGGTGTTGCCAAAGACCCGGATATGGCCCTGAAGTGGTATCGACTTGCTGCAGATCAGGGACATCGAAAGTCCTTGGTCAAATTGTCCGAGATTATTAACCAGAAGCTCGGCCAAGGGGATAGTGGAACGGCCCAGGATGCGACAAATTCTGGGGATACGCCAAATTCTGGGGATACGCCAAATTCTAAGGGCAAGAATGATCATGATCTGGATGATAACCAGCCAGATCTAAACCCGGAAGAAGCAACTGAAACAGTAACCGAGACAGATTCAGATAAGGAATCTACTTCAGATAAGGAATCTACCGGGGGCATTTTGGACATGCTGGTGTCTCTGTTTGATGAAAGGAACGCATCAGACGAAGAAAACACCGATCTGTCATCCGACACGCAAGAACTGGTCAATCAACAATCGCTTTCTGAAAATGATCTGGAAACAGGTCCTAACAAAACGGCGGCCCCCGAAGTGATGCCCCCCGAATTAACAAGCGGTGAAATGGCGGGATCTTTGGTGGATGGAAGGCAAGCTTTCAAAAATGAGCTTTATGAACAGGCCCTGAAAATCCTTCTTCCCCATGCGATAAAGGGAAATGCCGAAGCACAGTATATGGTCGGGGAAATTTATCGGAAAGCTCTGGACGTTGAAGGAGACGAGAAAAAGGGGCTGGCATGGATTAGAAAAGCAGCCGAACAAGGCCATGCCGAGGCACAGTACTTGCTCGGGTTTATCATCGAAAACAGTTTTGGTGTTGAGTATGAAAAAAATAAAAGCATCTACTGGTATCGAAAAGCAGCTGATCAAGGACACTCGAAAGCAAGATCTCGACTGACTTTTTCGCTGTCTGGGGGGCCGTTTTTCGAAGGCTATGGTTCCTTTGTCGATGATGCCACAGGACACAAGGTATTTGAGGTTGAGAAATTTTTGCGCGTAACTGAAATGGAGGAAGATTTCAACAATGCTGATCATCTGGTACAGTTAGGTGATAGTGATGCTTTGGTTGATCTTGGTTATGCCTATCTGAAAGGGGAGGATAGGCCACAAGATATTGCGTTGGCGATAGAGTACTTTGAAAAAGGTGCTCGGGATAATACCGATAAAGCTATTGCAATGCATCTTTTGGGAGAGCTTTACAGTAAAGGGAAATCTGTACCGCAAGATTTTGATAAGGCTGTTTTCTGGTACAAAAAGGCTTTTGATCTTGGCGTTGATTTTGCTGGGAACGATTTAGGGGAATTATATCTTAACAGAACTGATATTCCTGATAATCAAGATCAAGCTTTCAAGTGGTTTAAAAAGTCTGCCAAGGCGGGATTTCATCGTGCTCAGTTCAAACTTGCCGAATATTACTACAAGGATGATGAAAACAAAGATCTGAAAGCTGCTTTTAAATGGGCCTATCTTGCTGCAGAGCAAGAAAATGGTGAAGCTCAATATTTATTGGCAACGCTCTATGAAAATGGTGAAGGGACGCCGCTAGATATCTCTCAAGCTGTTAGATGGTTTCGCCATGCAGTCGATAACGAAAATGATTTGGCCAAGGCTGCTTTGGTTCGGATTTCTGGAACGTTTCCCGATTTAATTATGGACCCTTTGGCCTCTGAAACTTTGGAGGTGGAAGATTATTACAGGGAATATTACAGAGGTGTTGATGCTTACGAAAAAAATCATCAAGCGACAGCCAAAGATATATGGTTTCGTCTGGCATCAAAAGGCTATGCGCCTGCTCAACTAGAATTACAAAGAAAGTATTTTAAGTGGTTTGACACTGAACATTTCGATCAAGTTCAATTATGGCTTCAAGAGGCTGCAGAGAGCGGCTATGCCCCGGCTCAGGTACAATATGCAAGTGATTTGGCTGTCTATTCATTTGGGGATAAAGAGTTACAACAGGTATATCACTGGTATAAGCGTGCAGCAGATCAAGGGGTAAACCGCGCTGTTGCCGAAATTATTTCTGCGCATCACTACGGAAAGGGCGTACCCAAAAGCGATAAAAAAGCTAAAGAGCTGACAATCCATTATGCACAACAGGGATCCGAATATGCCCAGTTCCAGTTGGGGTACTGGTATGAGCATGGATTTTTGGTGGAAAAAGATCTGGATCAGGCCCGTAAATGGTACCAGAAATCTGCGGATCAGGACTATTGGCTTGCCATGGAAGCAATGGAACGGTTGCAAGATGCTCAGGTTCAATCTCCGCAGAGATCTCCTGAGAGAGTAAAGAGCAAAAAAGCTGACGCGAAGTCAGACGTCGAGAAGGTTGATAATCCTGTTCAGCAAGAAAATCCAGATCCGGGACAGACGTTCAGTGATGATGAAAAAGAGAGCATCTATAAGTTCATGATTCTTGCTGTAGATTCAGGTGACTATGGCGCCGCTTTATTGGCCGGCTTGCCCCTGGCAGAAGCAGGTGATCTGGAAGCCCAAATCATGATATCAAAAATCTATGCCAAAAAAAGTCCGCCAGATTATGACGAAGCGTTCAAGTGGGCTTCTCGTGCCGCAGAAACGGGCGATGGCGCTGCTCTGACTTTACTGGCGTCGCACTATATGGCCGCGAAGGGCGTCGCACGGGATTTTGAAAAAGCCTATGAACTTAATAAATCTGCGGTCGCTCAGAAAGATCCCAGGGCTCACGTTGGTTTAGCCATGCACTATCATTACGGTCTGGGGGTGTCCAAAGATTTAAAAAAAGCGGCAGAATACTATGAAAAAGCCGGGGAGTTGGGGGAAATCGGGGCTTATACCTCACTCGGGCAGATGCATGAAAATGGTGACTTGGGGGGGAAGAATCTTGCGCGTGCCCAGCACTTTTACGCATTGGCTGCAAAGGCCGGGGATCAAGAAGCAGAGGTAAAACTGGAAGAACTGAGGGCAGTTTTGTCCAGTATTCCCAAACCCAAAAGAAAGCCTGATAACATTCCTGCGCGTCCGGTTCCCAAACAGCTTGCCAAGGAAGCCCCGATCACTGAGAGGCAAGACAAGAGCACTTTACCGTCTTCGTCGTCCTCTGGATCTCTTGCCTCGTCCATGGAAAAGTATAAGGAACTCTATGCTGCGGGTGACTATGGTAAAGCATTTGAGATACTGCACCCTTTCGTCGAGGCAAATAATCCCCAAGCTTTGTATCTTATGGGGGATATGTATTACAGAGGATTAGGGGTCGAGCGGGACATTAAACAGGCCTTTTATCTTTTTAAGCGTTCCGCAACGTCAGGTTACTCCAAAGCGCAGGCCCAAGTTGCTTTTTACTATATGGTTGGGAGTGAAACACCCGAAGATCTTGAAAAGGCGCAAGACTGGGCACTGAAATCTGCTGTTCAGGGAGATGCCAAGGGGCAACAGATCATGGGGCTTGTTCTTGAAAAGAAAGACAAGGGCAAAAAAGGCATGGGAAAGGCAGTGAAATGGTTCAGGCTTGCGGCTAAACAAGGAAGGCTTGAGGCTCAATCTCTATTAGGTCTTGCCCTTATATCGCTTGATCCACGGGATGAAGAGGGGTGGATGTGGTTACATATCGCGACTATTCGAGGCGACGAATCTTCAAAGTCAGCCGTTGATAAATCAAAAGAATATTTCTCTGAAAGCATTCTGGCAGTTATGGAGAATATAGCGCGCACCTGTATCAATCAAAATTACCAAAATTGCGAATGATTGATACTTTGCGGGTATTGTTTACATCTTTGTTTGAGGGCAAGCAGGCAATGAAACATGTCAAAAAGAATTTTGGAATGCGGATCATTATATCGTGGGTGACGATTGTTTTTTTGGCTGTGCCAAGTTTTGTCCAGTCTAGTTTCGCTCAAGATTTTGACAAGGCGCTCAGCGCCTATCTTGATGGCGAATATGCCGTCGCTCTTAAGGAGTTTTATAAGCTTGCCGAATTGGGGGATGGTGAGGCCCAGTTTTACCTGGGTGAAATGTATGGTTTGGCCCACGGGGTGGAACGTGACCTTGTCTTAGCCAGAAAATGGTTTTTGCGTGCTTCTGAACGGGGCAATTTCGATGCCGATAGTCGGCTCGCGCTTCTTTATGAGAGTGGTGTTGGCGGAGAACAAAGTGATACCTTGGCGTTATATCATGCCCGCCGCGGGGCAAAAAATAATAATGATGCATCTCAGGCTACCTTGGCAGAGTTCTATGAAAAGGGTGATGCCGGGCTGGCCCAAAGTGATGAAGATGCTCTTAAATGGTATCTGTTAGCGGCTGATAAAGGTTTTACCCCGGCTTATCTGGGGCTTGGGCGTGTTTATGAAAAAATCGGTGAGATTGATAATGCAAAACTATGGTATCAGCGCGCCATTGATGAGGGGGATGAACAGGCAAGGAAACCACTGGCCAGACTAAAGGCGCAAAATGCTGACGCAAAACAGACAGCTGGGAATAATCGTAAGGTTGTTTCTTCTTCTTCTGGAGGCACCATTGCTGTCGAGTTTCCGGATGAAAAGGCGCGGGAATCATCTGATCGCGTTTGGGAAGACGACAAGGATGATTTTTTAGTGGGCGCTAATGCCTATTTGGATGGCGATTTTTCCCTTGCGCTGGAATTTTTATATCCGCTCGCAGAAAAGGGCGTTCCCTATGCCCAGTATTATATGGGGGAAATGTTTGATCGTGGGTTGGGTGTAAACAAGAATCCCAAAGCTGCTGTAAAATGGTTCAAGGCCGCATACAAGAACGGCGTGAGCCGTGCTGGACATAATCTTGCGTATATTTATTTCACCGGAAGTGCGGGGGGTGTGGACCGTCAAACAGCCCTGAAGATTTACCACAAGGAAGCCAAGGCGGGAAATAGTCATTCGCAAGTTAATCTGGGGCATATCTATAGCACTGGAAACGATGTACCACAGAGCGATAAAATCGCCGTACGTTGGTATAGTGAAGCGGCTAAAAATGGTAACCCGACTGGGATGTATCAATTAGGCTTGGCTTATTATCACGGCCATAGCGGTGTCAATCGGGATCATGACATGGCTTATATATGGTTCTCTCTGGCAGACGAAGAGGGTGTTGAAGAAGCCCTGGTTTACAAGGATCTTCTTGCGAAACAACTGACAAAAGCACAATTGCAAAAAGCAAATAAAAGGGTCACAGAGTGCCGACAACGCAAATTTAAAGGCTGCTTTTTGTTGTAAAAACATTACTGACCTATCGTGCCCGAGGCGGGATGCACATTCGCGTTTTTTTGATTTTTTAGCCGAGCACACGGCGTTTACTGATGTTTAATTCATTAAAGTCAGGACAGATAGCGGGTGTATTTGTCTTATAGGTGATAATTTTTTTTTCATGCGGGGTTCTAAATGAAACAGTTTATTGTTCGTGCTTTTTTTCTTTATAGCTTTCTTTTTGGAAATCTTGTTCAAGCTGCTGATCTGGATAAAGGGAAGACCGCATTGATCCGGGGGGATTATCCCGCTGCGTTGACAGAATTAACGCCGCTTGCCGAACAGGGAAACGCCACGGCGCAGTATTATCTTGGCGTTATGTACAAGGAAGGGCAGGGTGTTGCCCCCGATGATGAACTATCACACCAATGGCTGACAAAATCCGCAGTGAACGGCGAAGCACAGGCCCAGATGATGCTGGGGATGATGTATCACTTTGGCTCTGGCGTTGAAGAAAATATGGACACGGCCCGCAAGTGGTACAAAATGGCCGCCGATCAGGGATTGGAAGAAGCCCAAACTGTTCTGGTGATTATTGCCGAGTGAATAGGGTGTGAAATTTTGTTGATCTATAGTTGCATAACCATGATGGGATACATTATTCTTTAAGCGTCATATGCCTACCTTCTGTTCCTGTTTTTATTCAATGCTTTAATTCTCTTTGATATCTGCTGTTTTTCTAACGCTTTGGGGGCGCACTTTTTCATGAAATATCTTCTGTCGCTGTTATGTTTTTTCTATGCGTCCTCACTATGGGCAGCTGATTTCAACAAAGGCGGGGAAGCGGCAAAACGTCAAGACTATGCTACAGCGATTGAAGAGTGGACCCCATTGGCAGAAGCTGGTGATGCCAAGGTGCAATATTATCTCGCCGTCTTATATCTCAACTGGCGTGCCGACCCGGGGGATGACCGGAAAGCGTTCAAATGGTTCAGACGTGCAGCAGACCAGGGGCATATGGCATCCCAACGTCAGATGGGGATTTTTTATCTGAAGGGCTAGGTTGTTGACGCTGACCCTGCAAAAGCTGCGGAATGGTTTTTACCATCTGCGGAACAGGGGGATGATATCGCTCAATTTCTTCTTGGTTCTCTCTATCAAAAGGGGGACGGTGTACAAAAGGATGTGGCAAAAGCCATTGACTATATGACGCTGGCTGCAGAGAAAGACTTCGCGGCGGCCCAGAACAGTTTGGCCGAACTCTATTACATCGGGTATGAAACGAAACAGGATTTGGCGCTGGCGCAAAAGTGGTACCAACGTGCTGCGGAACAAGGGATAGAGGAAGCCAGTTGGGACCTAAAGGGAATGGCCGAGGCAGAAAAATCCCCGACATTATCGAGTTCAAACAATAACACCCCTTCGCGGGACGATCAGCTTTGGACGACCCTTTTTCAGAAAGGGGAATATACCCAAGCGGCAGAAGTACTAACAGAGTTGGCAGAAAAAGGTGATAAAGTCGCGCAGTTTAACCTGGGCGTGTTGTCCTATCAGGGGCAGGGCAAGCCAAGGGATTACAAGCAAGCTTTCGAATGGTACAGCAAAGCGGCTGAACAGGGCTATACCGATGCCCAGTTCAATCTTGGCAAAATGTATGAGCATGGCGAAGGTATGGGACAGGATTACGTTGCTGCGGCCAAGTTATATCGCGCAGGCGCAAACAAGGGGGATCACTATTCTCAAGCAGCCCTTGGCATGCTTTATATACAAGGCAAAGGGGTTGATCAGGACCTCAAAGAGGGGATTATCTGGCTAACCCGTTCTGCCAAGCAGGGCAATATGGAAGCGCAGGTGAACCTGGGTATCTTCTTTATTGAAAACTCACGGGATCTTTTCAAAGTTGATGAGGCTATTCAATGGTTTAGCCTTGCAGCCCGACAGGGATCTGCCTTGGCGCAAGCGAATTTGGGGCGTCTAGCCTTGCAAGGCCGTGGAATGCCCAAAAACTATGCCAAGGCTTTGGACTGGTTCAAGCAATCCGCGGCACAGGGAAATTCCTATTCACAACGAAATCTGGCGGTGATGTACTACAAAGGAGACGGGGTAGAAAAGGACCTGCTGCGCGCGAAGATGTGGTTTTTCTTTGCTGCTGAAAATGGCCATGCCAAAGCCGCGCAGAATATGCAGAGTTTAGATGAAGACCTGTCCACAGAAGAAAAAGAAACTGCCGCGAAGTTGATACAAAACTGTATCGCACAAAATTATCAGGGGTGTTAAATGGTCAAGGCTTTTTCAAGTTGTATTTCTTACCCCTTGAGCATCCCTGACCAAGTATTCCTCACTGCCTGACCACCTCGTACCCCAGGCGTTCCAGATACCATTGCAGCGACTGGTCACCGCCGAGGTGACCGGCGCCGACGGCGATGAAGACGGTGCCTGATCCGCGCATGATGTCTTCGATTTTTTCCGACCAGTCGGCGTTGCGGTCATCCAGCAAGGCGGTTTTGATGCGATCCTGTCCGTCGAAAGAGGCATTCATCAGCGTCGCAAGCTTTTCGATCTGGCCTGTTTTCCAATAGGTAAACAGTTGATCCAGCATGTCGGTATCTTCGACCATCTGGACCATGGAGCTGTTGAACATGGCCATATCTTCTTGGGGTGTCATGTTGCCGAAAATTCGGAGCTGTTGTTCCAACGTTTCCAGATAGCCCAGTTCTTTCCCCGCAGCTTTGGCTTCTTCCCAGAGGGCTTTATCCACACCTGCCTCGGGGTTCAGACCCTCTGCTTGCATTTGAACCCCCGCCAGCGTGACCGCGGTAAACCAGGGGCGCAGATTGTCGAAGTTCTTCATGGCTTCTTCTGGAATACCCAAAGAATTCAGGGCGCGTACAAAGTTTGCCCGATCATCTGGGGTAAGTTGTTCGTAAAAGGGGGTACCGGATGTGTTGAAGGCATATTTCTGGAGCAGAGGGACCATTGTTTCCGGTGTTGCATCCGCAACCGGGGCTTCCATATAAAAGCTGTCGGCGCTGGCAAAGGCCTGTTTTATTTTTTCTGTACGCCATTGAAGATCGGGGTCTTGGGCATGAACCGTGCCGAATAGCCACACAACACTGTCTTCATCGGTTAATTTCCAGAGTGCCGGATCAATCTTGCCGTCGGCAAGGGCGCTTTGCGTCGTAAAGCCCAGGCCCGCTATTAGCCCCGTAACCAGTCCTGTAACAAGGAGATAGGTGCGAAAGAAAGCCTTTGTCGTGTTCTTTGTTGCGTGAATAATGCCCATAAAACCGCCCTGAATTCGATTGCTGTCGACGTAATGTTTTCCCTTAAAAAAACGAACGCAGTATTTGCCGTGAAATCGTAAATTGCAACGATGAAAAAACATCACTGATACAGAAGAATTATGTATTTTTGGGGCAATAATACGACGGGTACAAAAGAAAGTGTATTATTCCTGCGTCCAAAATCATAGGAATAAAAAACTTGTTTTATTGTTTGCTTACTGGAAGTTAGAGATAACAGGTCCTACCTATAATATTGGGTAAAGGGTAATACTGGGTAATGTGAAACATTCGAAAAAGAGGGGGATCAGGCAAATGTCCAGCTTGTTATTGGAAAAGCTTGTTACCGAAGTACGTCGCTATCAAAACAAGGATTTCCTGCATGCGGCAATGGCTGTTTGTGCCATCACGGCTTATTCGGACGGGGAAATTTCTATCGAGGAACGCTATTCCATCGACTATGCCATTGATAACATTGAAGCACTGAAAACCTTTGATCCCGTCCGGGCGATTGAAATTCTGGATGATTATATCTATCTGCTCAAAAGCGGAACAGAGGGGGCCAAAGCCGAGCTTTATAAAAAAATCAAAGTTTTCGAAGGGAAATACAAACGGTCCCGAACCCTGTTGCGGGTGGCGCATCTGATTATCTGTGCAGATCGTGAGGTTGATCCGCGAGAGCAAAAGGAGTTTGCCATGCTCTGTAATCTCTTGGGTTTGGAAGCAAGCAAGCTCTGGCGTCAGATTGAAAACCAGAAGGCGCTTTAGGTATAGGGATTTTCTTTGTTTAAGGTGCTTTCTCAGGAATCCCCTTTGGTACTGCCCTGGATCACACAGGTGATGGATCACAAGTGGTAAATCACAGGTAAGGAATGGCGGCAAGAAATCAGGTATCTGATGAGCTATGCGGGGCGCTTTGGCGATCTTTTGATCAATTGATCTGAAAGCAGTTCAGCCGGGTAGACAGGAAGGGTAATACGAAAGGTCGCGCCTTGTTTTCTGTCGCTTAAAACATGTATTTTCCCGCCCTGATGTTCGATAAGGTCCTTGCAAAGGTGTAGGCCAAGTCCCGTGCCTATTTCGCCATCTGTTCCCTTGGTGGAAATGTTTTCATCCAACCTGAAAAGCTTTGAAACCTGGTCAGGGGCAATGCCAATACCGGTATCGGATACTTCCAGTTCGATAAAGTCACCGTTGTTGCGTGTATCAATTGTGACGGTTCCACCTTCGGGTGTGAACTTGATCGCATTATTGATCAGGTTGCGGATGATCGTATCGATCATATTGTAATCCGCCAGGGCAATATAGTCTGTTGGGTTACAGATAAAAGTAATGCCTTTTTTGTCTGCGGCCGTGGTGAAAAGAACTTTGTTGGCCTGAATGACGTCTTTTAATTCGACGGGGCCGGGTTCGTATTTCATGCGCCCCATTTGTAACAGCGACCATTCCAACAGGTTTTCCAAAAGCTTGAATACCTGTTCCGCGGATTGGTGAACCAAGGTGCCATATTCTTTTGTTTTCTCGGGGCTTAGCGTTTCACCTTGACCAGAAAGCAGGCTGGAAAAACCAAGTAAGGCGTTAAAAGGTCCTTTGAGATCATGGGCAATAATGGAAAAGAACTTGTCTTTTTGTTCGTTAAGGCGGGCCAGCTTGTCATGGGCTTCGGACAGGTTTTCAGCCAGCAGAACAAGATCAGCGGCCTGGGCTTCCATACGGACTTCGTTTTCCCTGAACTCATTGACCTGTGCCTGTAGGCGCTCTTCACTGATCCGCAGGGCTTCTTCTGCTTTTTTCTGTTCTGTTATTTCAGATTGAATATGAATGTGGCCGCCGCTTGATGATTTGCTAACCTTGTAAAAGTAGCTGCGCCCGTTGGCGTGAACTGTCTCGCCCTGGGTATGCATGTTTTCCCGGCGTTCTTTCAGGCGTTGCGCCAGCCACGCATCCGGGTCAGTTTTGGCAAGGGGATGGTTTATTTGCCCGGCGTTCAGGCTGCTTTGCAGAAGTTCGGCCATGGTATGACCGGCAATTTGATCCTGCGCAGGTGAGGCCGGGTAGGTCTCGTGATATTGTTTATTGGTGAAAACGACCCGTTCTTCATGATCATAGAGAATGACGCTGTCGGTGAAGTTGTTCAACGCTTCTTGTAGCATGGCGGCTTCGCGTTCGCGGTGATGGATCTCTGTTATATCTGTGAAGGTGGCGATACGCCCCAGATTATCATCCTGGTACTGCGAAATTTCCAGCACGCGATTGTTTTCTGTAACGCGAACTTCTTTCTCTTGCTGGCGCTCGACCATAATTTCCGCGTGTTTTTTTTGGGCCAGCTTTTCCGGATCACCTTTGCCATAGTATCCGTCTTTCGCCAGAAACAACAATAATTCGTACAGTGTTATTCCCGGCTTTAATGTTCCAGGGGGAAGGCCGAAAAGGTCGTGAAAGCGCCTGTTGCAAATGACCAGGCGATCATCCGGGTCCCAGACAATAAATCCCTGATTCAGGGCGTTGAGGGAATGTTCCAGAAGATAGGATTGTGCTGCCAGTTCCCGGGTGCGCCTTTCTACCCGTTGCTCCAGCTTTTCTTTTGTCTTTTTAATTTTTTGTTCTGCTTTGATCCTGTTTTTTCTGGCCTTTGCCCGGGCCAGAAGTTTTTTGATCAGGATTGGCGCAAATTTGAAGTAAGTCCGGTTTTCGTCCAGTACGATATAATCCGTTACTTCAAGTGAAATAGCCTCTAGCGCAAGGTGTTCCGCCCCCTTGTTCACCATCAGAAAAACGGGGCATTCGGGGTGCTGTTCCAATAGGTCTTGTGTTATTTCAAGTCCGGACATATCCGGCAGATGACAATCTGCCATGACGACATCAAAGGTCTGTTGTTCCGCGTGTTCAAGAGCAGCTTTCCCGGAATGAACGGTTGTCACAACGCAGGGTCCCAGTTCCTGTTGTACGGGGCCAGATTGTTCCAGAAATTCTTTCATGGCAGCACAATTGGCTACGCTGTCCTGTGCGTAGAGAATTTGAAGCATGTTTTGGCCGGGGCTGCCCCCTTTCATGCTGTTCGATGCCCTATTAATTATATGCTCCTAAACCAAGTGCCTGATACCTGACACAGGCAGGTCTTATGACCTAAACACATTATCGGGGAATTAAATTAACAATAGGTTTCTGTAAGTTGATGATTTCCGGTCAAAAAATGAACTTTATAATAATATTTGCAATATTTTGCATTTTAATGCAGTTTTATGCAGTATTTGTTGACATAAACTTATCCTTTTGTTCTCGACAGCTCTTTAAATGCAATCACTTGATCTAAATAACCCGGACACTCGACAGGCACTTTTGATTAAACGGCTTGAGGTTGGCAAAACACTTGTGGCCCGCCGCATAAGCGACGAACTGTCGGTGTCACTTGATACCATCCGCAGGGATTTTATTGCGCTGGAAAAACAGGGAGTTCTCAAACGGGTCAAGGGGGGCGCCATACCCGTGGCCAAGCCCCTTTCCCCTGTGGTTGATCGTTTGAGAGAAGTGCCGGATTGGCTGGTAAAGGCCGAGGTGGTTTTTCAAGATCTGTTAAGTGAACACCCAAGTCTGTTTCTGGACGGTGGGACCTCGGTTCTCTTTTTTGCACGGCACCTTCCCGTTGGTTACGGGGGGCTGGTGATCACGCCGTCACCCCTGATTGCATCAATCTTGTTGGAAAAGCGCATCGAAACCCTGTTGGTCGGGGGCACTCTTCGTCCTTTGGGGGGCATTGCCACGGGGGCAGAGGCCATTCGAACCCTGTCCAGATCGCGGGCAGATATGGCGGTGCTGGGCACATGCGGATTGGACCCTGATTTTGGCTTGTCCGCAGATGACCCGGAAGAAGCCGCTGTGAAACAGATCATGGCTGAAAATGCAGATCGTGTTGTGGTTCTGGCACCGGCGGACAAGCTTGATGAGAAATCGGCGCATCAGGTTATTCCCTGTGCGGATATGGATGTTCTGATAACCTCTGCCTCACCCGACATGACCACAGTTTACGATGCGTTTGAAATAGAGGTGCACCATGTCTGACGAAAGCGTAATCGCTGTGGGCAAAAAATCGAAAGGTCAGGATCAATTCCAACAAGGCCAGTCCCAACAAGGCCAGTCTCAAGAAAAATTGGCCAAAGAAAGGTTAGCCCCAAAAAAGCAATCACCCGAAAAGCAATCACCCGATAATCAATTCCAGGGCCTGCGATCCCCCCGTTGGGCGGTCACAGCGATGTTTATCCTCAACGGTTCCCTCTACGGGTCGTGGGCGGCACGCATTCCCTCTATCAAGCAGGGGTTTGATCTCTCACCGGGGGATCTTGGGTTGTTGCTGTTGCTGATGTCTGGCGGGGCGATTGCAGCCTTTCCCGTTGCGGGCGGTCTGTCTGACCGTTTTGGGTCGGCAAGGGTGACGCTAAGCTGTGCGATGGTGTGTTGTCTGGCTGTGGCGCTGGTTGGCTATAGTCCGGTAGTTGCCATGCTGTGTGTTGCCGTGGTTCTGTTCGGGGCTGGACTGGGGGCGATGGACGTTGCCATGAACGCTTGGGCGGCAGAGGTCGAACGCGATTACGGGCGTTCTATTATGTCCAGCTTTCATGCCTTTTTTTCTGTGGGTGCAGGTATCGGGGCGGGGCTTGGTGCAATCGCCGCCTGGGACGAGATAAGTTATGGCCATCAGTTCTTTGCCTTTGCCGTGATGCTATCTCCCTTGATCTGGTTTTCATCCCTGCCACAGATTTGGCAGACACAAAAGGATCAAGGCGCATCCCAAAAAGATAAGGCAGCACAGGAACCAGAGACAAAGAAAAAAGGGCCGCGACTTGCTCTGCCACGGGGGGCATTACTGGTGGTCGCACTGGTGGCCTTTTCCTGTGCGGTGGGCGAGGGAGCCATGGCAGACTGGTCGGCTGTATTCCTGACCTCTGTCATCCAGGTGGGCGAGGGACAGGCCGCCCTTGGCTATACGGTCTTTTCCATCACCATGGTTGCCATGCGCTTTGTGGGGGATCGCCTGATCATCCGTTTTGGTCCGGTGAACATCCTACGGTTTTGCGGGGGCGCAGCGCTGATAGGCAGTTCGATCACCGCCACAGCATCCGGTCTGTTCATGACTTATCTGGGCCTTGCCTTGATGGGTGTGGGCTATTCCATTGTCTTTCCGCTGGTCTTTTCCCGCGCGGCGAACAGCAAACAACTCAGCCCCGGCGTGGCCATTGCCTCGGTCGCCACCTTCAGCTACGGCGGCCTGTTATTGGGACCGCCCCTGATCGGTTTTATCGCCGAAATTTCTTCCCTGCGCTTTGCCTTTGGCCTCTTTGTCCTGCTCGCCCTCATGGTCGTCATCGGCTCTGCGGCCTTCCGGCAAAGCGAAGGGCCGCAGAATGAAGTGAGGCAGAGCGACGGAAGGGATTAGGGCAGCAAAGTTACTTTGGCTCTGTTGAATAGTTGTTCGTGAGAGATTGTTGGGAATGTTAAAGTATTATTTGTCTGTATGATTATGTCACTTTTAGTGCTTTATGTTATTTTTCATTATTTAAATTTCGATTTTTCAGCTTCTGTTCCAGTTGTTCAATAACCTTGAGATCCTCTTTATCAGCGTCTTCTGCTTCTGCTGCTCTACGTTCTTGATCAAAGCTATCATATCTATCGTGAGCAATAGATTCCATTTGTTTACGGCTGATAGAGCCTGCGCCATCCAAAATTGCCTGATCGTTGAATTCAAGCATTTTGTCAACATTGCTACGCCAGTATTCAAGGGTTAGGTCTTGCCTCTGTTTGGCCCGTAATTCTGCTTGTTCCAGAAAGATAACAACCAGTCTGTTTAAGGTATCAATTTCGTCTGCTGACAAGTAATTTTTAGCGACAATGACATCGTTTTTACGGACCCTTTCTCCTTGCCAGTTCGTCAAGGCCATGTTGAGTTTCGTCGGGTCTGATCGGTTGACAACAAGCTCCGCAGCAGTACAGCCAGTTACCGCATAGAGTAGTTTGTTCTGGACCTCTGCAAAGAAAAGACTGGTCTCTTCTGCTTTTATTCCATAATCGGAACTCAGGGCAAAGAGGTCGCGCACCTTTTGATAAAATCGCTTTTCTGATGCCCGTATATCGCGAATACGTGTAAGAAGCTCGTCGAAATAATCCCAACCTCCGGGGGTTTTTAAGCGTTCGTCATCCATGACGAAGCCCTTGACGAGAAACTCTTTCAGGTTTGTTGTCGCCCATTGGCGAAACTGTACACCACGGGGAGATCGTATGCGGTAGCCAATGGCCAAAATCAGGTCTAGGTTGTACAATGCTGTTCGGCGTTTTACCTGTCGAGTACCTTCCTTTTGAACTGTCAAGGAATCCTTGACAGTTGCCGATGATCGTAGTTCTCCGTCCTCAAAAATATTTTTTGTGTGAAGCGAAACATTCTGTTTACTAGTTTGAAACAGCTCGGCAATTTCCAATTGTGTTAACCATACACTCTCTTCCTCAACTCGCAAATTTAAACGTGTACTTCCATCTTCGCTTGTATAGAGGATGAGTTCGCTCACATCGGTTTCCTTGTATTCTCAATATGTCATGGGGGATAGATATAATGATTCCCGAGGTAATTAAAAATAGGGGAAAAAATCGGGTAAACCAAGTGCTTTTGATTGGTTGATTTTGTTAATGAAAAGATTGGGATAAACTGGGGGACGCTTTATTCACTGTTTATTCACAACACATGAAACGCAAGCTATGGTTTACTTATCTTCGATGGATTTGGGAAGCCATCAACTTAGCAAGAGGTATCTGAATAGAGATAGGTTTCTGACAGAAAGTGAAAACGCGTCGGTCTGTAACTTTTTATTCTCTCTTGGCTTGCACCCCGGTATTTTGTTGTTCGGTTATATGGCGGTTTGTCTTGTCCCTTGCGGGCGGGGGAAATAAAGTCTGTGACCAGACATCGGGGTAGAGAAAGTATCTCGCATCCCTGTTGATTTGTGTTTTGCCTGCTGATTTGTGTTATCTGCGGGATTTCATCAGCACGGTATCTGGAACAAGGTATCTGGTGGAATCTGTTAGGCAAACACGGGGTGCCAGTACTGTATGAACATGCTGACATTATGCGCCAGATCCAGTCTGGTAAAAAAAATAAACGCTCGATAATCAGATTTGTGCCATCCCCGATGCAGTCATCGGCAAGCCGGAACAGGACGCTTGCCAGATGATCCAGAGCTGTGGTGATCCAAAACTTTGGTGATGCAAACGACAGAGATTGGAAGCTGTAACGGGGTGACGTTGATTTCAGATCCTCCTTTTTAAATTGAAGAATTTGGAAGGAGTTTACAATGGCTGTAAAAACGAAAGAAAGTTCCAATAAAACAAAGGCCTCTGGAAAATCGAAACTGGATACAGACGATTTTACCGATGAAGTGGTTCTGATCCAGGACGAGGAACATCCCGATTATGTCCCCGGTATCTATAGCGATCCGGCCGATCCTGGTGATTTGGGCCACGATGATCTTGAAGCATTTGATGATGCCTTTGGTGATGAAGATCCGGCTGCGCTGACCCCTGTGCCGGGCGGTCCCGTTCCGGGTGTTCCGGGTATACCGGGTATTCCGGGCAGAATACCGGGCAGAATACCGGGCAGAATACCAGGTCGCATACCAGGTCGTATTCCGGGGCCACAAATCCCCCTTAATTTCTGTTCAGCCTTGAGTGGTACCTATAGCTATTCAAGTCCGTTCAGGCCAACACCACGCCCGTTCCCGATACCACGTCGTCCCTTGCCGCTGCCAACGCCTTCGGTGCCCGCACGGCCCGTCAGTCCGGCTGGCCCCTTTGTGCCGCTGTCCCTGATCAACATCAAGGTTCGTCTGGATGTGGATCGCTTTTTCCCGCAAAACCGCATTTCAATAGAGGTCAATCGCCGCTTTCCCTTTTCGACAGCCCATGCCATTGCCGAGGTTACATCAGACCGCTGTCTGGGGTGGAACCACCGCCGGGTCGAAGCGAACATCACCTATCGCGATGGTCTCGACAGTCTGATCCCCGGAAATCGTGTTATCTTTGAAGCAGCCCGTGGTCGGGGGATTGGTTATGGTACATTCAAACTGACACTGATCGGGCCGGGCAGAACACGCCGTGTCTATAACCTCAACTTTGAAAGCCAGCATTTTGACGAGGTAGAGTTCGAGGTTGATCGCGTTGCAAATGCCGATGTTCCAACAACCACCTATGATATCGGGTCCCATCCGAACCGTCCGGCGAACCTGCCTGCGGAAAATATCTCGATGGATACGGTCTATCGCCGTGCCGGGTTTGATGTTTCCATGTCGCCGAACAGATCGGTGATCCCCACAAGCGGGTCGGGGGCCAACGGCACGTGGAGCGATGCAGAAATGCATAATGCCATGGTGACCTATTGGTCGCGCTTTGCAAATCTGCCGAAATGGGCCATGTGGGTGCTCTTTGCCAAACGCCATGACCGCGGGCGCGGCCTTGGCGGGATCATGTTTGATGATATCGGGGCCAATCACCGACAGGGCACGGCGATTTTCACCGACAGCTTTATTCAGGACGCCCCGGCGGGTGACCCCAATGCGGCGGCATGGCGTCGGCGCATGGTGTTCTGGACGGCAATCCATGAAATGGGCCATGCCTTTAATCTGGCGCATTCGTGGCAGAAATCGCTCAGCTATAATGGCGGTGATCCGTGGATACCACTAACTAACAACAATGAAGCGCGTACCTTTATGAGCTACCCTTTCCGGGTATCCGGTGGGGAAAGTGCCTTCTTCTCTGACTTCCGGTTCCGTTTTATGGATGAAGAGCTGGTCTATATGCGCCATGCGCCACGCCGTTTTGTGCAGATGGGCAATGAAGACTGGTTCTCTAACCACAATCTGGAACAGGACAGTAGTTTGCAGAGCGGCAACTTTGATCTGGAAATCAGACCGAACAAGTCGGACAACAGCTATCAGTTCCTGGAACCTGTTTCCCTTGAACTCAAGCTCAAGAATGTATCGGATCAGGCCGTGGAAATCGAAGAAGATTTGTTGGAAGACGGGCGTCACATCACGCTGTTTGTGCAACGTAGCGAGGGGAAAACCCGCAAGTGGCGGTCTCTTTCCACTCATTGTCACCATGAGCACACCACCGACCTGAAACCGGGACAGGCCCTTTACGGCTCGCACATGGTGAGTGCATCGACCGATGGCTGGACCATTGATGAACCCGGCTTCTATAACATTCAGGCCGTGATTGATGTGAATGATGAAATCATCAGCTCCAACGTGCTACGGGTTTATGTGAACCCGCCATCATCCCTCGAAGAAAGCAAACTGGCCCCGGATTACTTCACCGAAGATGTGGCCCGGACCATTGCCTTTGCGGGGGCGCCGTCGCTGGATAGTGCCAATGATGTGCTGCGCGATGTGACAAACCGCTGTGCCAAAAACCCGGCGGCGCGTCACGCCAATCTGGCCCTGAGCGCCCCGATGCTGCGGGACTTCAAGGTGCTGAGCGGGGCAAAGGACAAGGCCGAGCTGGAGATTAAATCCATCAACGCCAAAATCGATCAGGGCGCAAAGGCACAAACCGCTGCCTTGATCGACGACCCCGACAGCGCCGCAGATACCCTGGGCCATATCCGCTATTTCGGTATGCTCAACCAACTTGCCACCGCACTGGAAGACAAGGGCGATGACAAAGGCGCAATCAAGGTCCTGAAATCAGCCGTCAGCACCATGAAAAAACGTCAGGTTCTCGACAGCGTGATCAAGGAAACCGAAAAGAAACTGAAATAGCCTCAGCGAGGCTTTTGGTTAAAGACTGTTTTTAACGGTTTAGGCAACCCGGTTTGATCGGGTGTATATAAAGAGGCCCTGTTTATCTCGTACAGAGAACGGCGGGGCCTCTTTTTTGCGGGGCTATTTCGACAAACTGTTTGGGGCAAAGCCAAAATTCAGATGGCGAGATGAATGAAAGCTAAAACACCAGTTTTGTTCAAGACTAACAGCATACAGGCAGATTGGAATCCCTATGAAATCCCATAGAGCAT